>NZ_NEJA01000005.1:0-637500 GCF_002112915.1 Pseudomonas sp. B34(2017)
AATCGAAATCAACCCCCGCCCCTGCCCCGCCGCATCCAGCAACTTCGCCAGGTTCGCCACAATCCTCCCGCCCGTCGCGGCAAACGGATGCCCCGCCGCCAGCGAGCTGCCCTTGACGTTCAGGCGGCTGCGATCAATCGAGCCCAGCGGCGCGTCCAGCCCGAGCCGGGTCTTGCAGTATTCCGGATCCTCCCAGGCCTTCAACGTGCACAACACTTGCGCGGCAAAGGCCTCGTGGATTTCGTAGTAGTCGAAGTCCTGCAAGGTCAAACCATTGCGCGCCAGCAAGCGTGGCACCGCGTACACCGGCGCCATCAAAAGTCCTTCGGCACCGTTGACGAAATCCACCGCCGCCGCTTCGCCGTCGCGCAGATACGCAAGTATCGGCAGACCACGTTCCTTGGCCCACTCCTCGCTGCCCAACAGCACCACCGACGCGCCATCGGTCAGCGGCGTCGAGTTGCCGGCGGTCAGCGTACCCTTGGCGCTTTTCTCGAAGGCCGGTTTCAGGGTCGCGAGTTTTTCCAGGGTCAGGTCCGGGCGCAGGTTGTTGTCGCGGGTCAAGCCGAGGAATGGGGTCATCAGGTCGTTGTGCCAGCCTTCGCTGTAGGACGCCGCCAGTTTGTGGTGGCTTTCGAAGGCCAGTTGATCCTGTTCTTCGCGGGGGATGTTCCAGGTCTGCGCCATCAGTTCGCAGTGCTCGCCCATCGACAGACCGGTGCGCGGTTCGCCGTTGCGCGGGAATTCGGGGATCAGGTGTTTAGGGCGCAATTGCAGAAAGGTCTTGAGCTTGTCGCCGGTGGTCTTGGCGCGGTTGGCTTGCAGAAGGATCTTGCGCAGGCCTTCGCTGACGCTGATCGGCGCGTCCGATGTGGTGTCGACGCCGCCGGCAATGCCGCAGTCGATCTGGCCAAGGGCGATCTTGTTTGCCACCAGCAACGCCGCTTCCAGGCCGGTGCCGCAGGCCTGCTGAATGTCGTAGGCCGGGGTCGCCGGCGACAACCGCGAACCGAGCACGCATTCGCGGGTCAGGTTCATATCCCGTGACAATTTCAGCACCGCCCCCGCGACCACTTCGCCGATGCGCTGGCCGTGCAGGTTGTAGCGTTCGATCAGGCCTTCGAGGGCGGCGGTGAGCATCACCTGATTGCTGGCGGTGGCATACGGCCCGTTGGAACGGGCGAACGGAATGCGGTTGCCACCAATGATCGCGACGCGGCGCAGCTGACTCATGAAAAACTCCTTGTGAAATTCTGAATTGAAAAACGATCCCTGTGGGAGCGAGCCTGCTCGCGATGGCTGACTGTCAGGCGCCAGGATGTTGAAGCTGACGACGCCTTCGCGAGCAGGCTCGCTCCCACAAGGTCCGCATTTATCTGCAAGACCTGCTAAACCTCAGTGTTCTAGCGTAGGCCTTATTGCGTGGATCGAACGATTGATTGCCCTTCGCAGTCCACACTTTGAACCCCATCTTCTGGAGAGCGTTCCATGTCTGACCGCTATATCGACTTCGCCAACTCGTCCATCGGCCACCGTCTGGTCGGAGCCCTGGGCCTGCCGTCGCCGGTGCGGCTGGAACGCTGGCAGGCCGGGCGCCTGCGGCCGGTGGACGGTGCGCTGCTGATCGGCGGTGGTCCGCTGGCCGAGCGGGTCAGCACCTTCGCCAATCGCCTGACCGACGCGATCTACCGCTACGGCGACCAGCCGGCGAGCGCCACCCAATGGATTCCCGGCCATGGCCCGAAACTCAAGGCCGTGGTGTTCGACGCCAGCGATTTGCAGCACACCGACCAGCTCAAGCAGCTGCGCGAGTTCTTCCAGCCGTTGATGAAAAACCTCAACACCAGCGCGCACCTGGTGATTCTCGGCCGCGCCCCGGAAACCTTGCGTGAACCGTTTGCCGCCAGCGCACAGCGAGCGCTTGAAGGCTTCTCTCGCTCGCTGGCCAAGGAACTGCGCAGCGGTGGCACGCTGCAACTGATCTACGTCGGCGAAGGTGCTGAGGATCAGCTCGAAGGGCCGCTGCGGTTTTTCCTCTCGCCGAAAAGCGCGTTCGTCTCCGGGCAAGTGATCCGTCTGACGGCCTGCGCCACCCAGGTCACCGACTGGACGCGCCCGTTGGCCGGACGTATAGCACTGGTTACCGGCGCGGCGCGCGGCATCGGCGCCTCCATCGCCGAAACCCTGGCCAGGGACGGCGCCGAAGTGATCCTGCTCGACGTGCCGCCGGCCAAGACCGATCTCGAAGCCCTCGCCGCACGTCTCGGCGGGCGCGCCATCACCCTCGACATCTGCGCCGAAGATGCTGCCGCGCAACTGATCGAACAGCTGCCGGACGGCCTCGACATTCTGGTGCACAACGCCGGCATCACCCGTGACAAGACCCTGGCCAACATGACGCCGGAATTCTGGGACGCGGTGTTGGCGGTCAACCTCAACGCACCGCAAGTGCTGACCAAAGCCCTGCTCGACAGCGGCACTCTGCGCGATAACGCCCGGGTCATTCTGCTGGCCTCGATCAGCGGCATCGCCGGCAATCGCGGGCAGACCAACTACGCGGCAAGCAAAGCCGGGCTGATCGGACTGGCCCAGGCCTGGGCGCCGACCCTGCTGGAACGCGGTATCAGCATCAACGCCGTGGCGCCGGGGTTCATCGAGACCCAGATGACCGCGCACATCCCGTTCGGCCTGCGTGAAGCCGGGCGGCGCATGAGTTCGCTGGGCCAGGGCGGCCTGCCGCAGGACGTCGCCGAAGCCGTGGCCTGGCTGGCCCAGCCGGGCACCGGCGCGTTCACCGGGCAAGCGCTGCGGGTGTGCGGCCAAAGCGTTCTGGGGGCCTGAACATGAGCATCGAATGGCAAACGCTGCACCAGGAACCGAGCCTGCCGGGGCTGTATGCCCGGGCGGCGACCCGACGCAAAATCACCGGCACCACCCTGCCCGACAGCGGTTTGCGCTGCGCCGTCGAGGTGGCTGGCAAACGTCTGGCGGCGTATCGCAAGGTCTGCGGTTTCGCCGATGACGGCCTGCTGCCGCCGACCTATCCGCATATCCTCGCGTTCGCGCTGCAGATGCAATTGCTGACGGCCAAAGACTTTCCGTTCCCGCTGCTGGGGCTGATTCATCTGAGCAATCGCATCCGCGTATTGCGGCCGATGGGCGGGATCAGTCGTGCGCAAGTCAGCGTCCGGGTGCATAACCTGCAACCCCATCCCAAAGGCGCGACCTTCGATCTGCTGACCACCCTCGACGATCAACTCGGCCCGTTGTGGGAAGCCGAAAGCCAAATGCTCTGTCGCGGCGTGAAGCTTGAAGGCGAACCGGTCGAACAGGCCTGGGAGCCGGCGCTGCCGCTGATGCAAGTGGCGCAATGGAAGGCCCCGGCGGACATCGGCCGGCAGTACGCGAAAGTCTCCGGCGACTACAACCCGATCCACCTGAGTGCCGCCAGTGCCAAGCTGTTCGGTTTCCCCACGGCCATCGCCCACGGGTTATGGAACGAGGCCCGCACACTGGCAGCTCTGGCAGATCATCTGCCCAAGGCCAACCTTGAGGTCACCGTGCACTTTCGCAAACCGGTGCGCCTGCCGAGCGAGGTGAGCCTGTTCGCCAGCGCTGCCGGTTCCAGCGGTGAGTTACGCCTGATCGGCGCCGGGGATCTGGAGCACATGGTGGGCAACTGGCAGCCGGTAGCCTGACATCGAGGCCGGGAAAACCTGCTCAATTGTGTATATATCACTTAAGTTTTCCCGCGCCGCACAAACATCCCTCGCCGAAACCCAGCCTTGATTTTCAAGGCTTTTTTTTGCGCGCCTATATCCTCGGTATTAGTCGTTAGGCGGCATTCGCAGCCCCCTGCATAAAGGCGTTAATACCAACTTGAGAATGGCGTGGATCCGGCCTTGCGACTGATATGAGCACAACGGACGAAGGCACTGCCGGCAACAGAATCGGCGGGCCATCGAAAACAACAAACGTTGTGACAGGTGCAAGGAATAACGCTCATGAAAACTCAGATGAAAGCTCAGGCGGCGTGGTGCAAATCGGCAACGGCACTGGCCCTCATTCTCTCCCTCGGTCTGGCCGGTTGCAGCAGTGGCGGCGGCGGTCATCACAGCAGTTCCGGCAGTTCTTCCCCCGACAGCTCGACTGCAGGTACTGGTGGCACGGGTGGAGCCGGAGACACCGCGGGCACTGGCGGCACTGGCGGTACTGGTGGAACGGGAGGGACAACGGATCCGACCAATCCGACCAATCCCACCGACCCGACGGATCCGACCAACCCAACCAACCCGAGTACACCGACACCTCTGGTTACCACCACCCTGGTGCAGGACGTCGGCAATACCGTCAGCGGCGTCGGCGATGGTGTCGGCCAGGTCGGTGATTCCCTGAGCGGCGTGCCTGTCGTTGGCGGCGTGGTGCAAAGCGCGGCCCGGACTGCCGGCAACGTAGTGACCACGCTGGGTGACGGCGTAGCCAACGGCATCGGCAAACTGGCGACCACCGACAATGGTCTGGGCGTCACCGCTTCGGCGGTCGGCGGCGTGGTGCAGGATGTGGGTAACGGCGTGTCCGACCTGAGCGGCAAACTGGCCACTGCCACGGGCAGCGTCCCCGTGGTTGGCGGTGTGGTAACCAAGGTCGCCCCAGTGCTCAACGGGGTCGGCGAAAAGGTCACCATGCTCGGCGACACCCTCAGCACCGCCACCACCACCGGCCCACTCGGCTCGGTTACCAAAGAAGTCGGCAGCAAACTGGTGCCGGTGATTGCCATGGTCGAAAGCACCACGGACAAACTCGGTACGGCTACAGGGCTGGGCGCGCCGTTGAACGGTTTGGTCCAGAAGGTCGGCAGCACGGTTGACGGCGTGGGTGACAAGGTCACTGTCGCCGGCAACGGCAACGCCCTGACCAACACCGTCGGCGGTGCCCTGAGCAATGTCGGCACTGCGGTCGGCAAGGCCGGCGGGCTGGTAGACAACGGCACCGGTTCGGGAACGGGCGTCGGTGGCGGTCTGGGCAGCAATGGCCTGCTGCAAACCGTCGGCGGCGCAGTCGTGAACGTCGGCGCCGGCTTGAGCAGCGGCAATGGCAGCCTCGCCGCACCGGGTGGTGTTCTGGCAGCGGCCGGCAACACCGTGGCCTCGCTCAACACCGTGCTCGGCGGTTCGGGCTCGCCGATCACCAGCCCGACCACTCCCCTGGCAACCCTGGGCAACAACGTGGGTGCCGGACTTGCGCCAGTCACCACCGCGGTCACCAGCCTGACCCAGAACGTCGGCGCCACCACCGGGCTCGGCACTCCGGTCGCGGGTCTCACCAGCCAGGTTGGCGGCGCCGTCGGCAATCTGGGCAACGCGATCGCCGGCACCAACAGCAACCCGGTCGTGGCGGCGGTCGGCAACACTGTCACCACGGTGGGCAACACCGTCACTGCGGTCGGCGGACTGGTCAACGGTGGCACTGCCACCGGGACTGGCGGCGGACTGGGTGGCGTCCTCGGCGGCCTGACCGGCGCGTTGGGAGGGAACAATCGCTGATTTGCACCTGGCCGATTCGACGGCCGAACCTACAGCGCCTACGCTTGGTTGAGGGCGGAAGATTCCCACGAGTCTTCCGCTTTTTTCTTAGGAGAAAACCCGCCCGGTGCTGGGGTTTGAACATGGAGTGTCCTATGCGCGTTATGGCATCCCTGCTGTTTCTCAGTCTCAGTTCCACCGCCCTCGCCGACACCCTGCCCAGTTTTCTCAACAGCAACGAAACCATCCGCAACCTGCCGGTGCCGAACCTGCCCGCCGACGCCTACCGGCCGAACGCGGCGCCGCTGCAAGTGCCGGAGCCCGGTGCCACGGCCGCCCAGCCGTTGCTGATGGGCACAAAGATTAACCTCAGGACTGTGCAGATCGAAGGCGGCACGCTCTACCCGCTGAACGAACTGGCCGAAATCTACAAACCGCTGATCGGCCGCGAGAGCAGCCTCGCCGACCTGATCGAAGCCACCCGCAACATCACCCGTCGCTACCAGCAGGACGGTTATCTGCTGTCATACGCCTTCCTGCCACAACAGACCTTCGACGACGGCGTGGCGCGCGTCGTGCTGGTGGAAGGCTACGTGCGGGACGTGCAGATCGCGGGCGACGTCGGGCGGGTCAAAGCCCTGCTCGACCGATTGGCCGCCAAGCTCCAGGCCGAACGCCCGCTGACGCGCAAGACGTTCGAGCGCTACACCACACTGATGACCCGCATTCCCGGCGTGACGATCCAGGCCCAGGTGCCGCCGCCCGGCACCACCGACGGTGCAACCACGCTGGTGGCCCAAGCCAGCCGCAAACCGTTCACCAGCACCCTGAGCACCACCGAAGACAACCGCAACGGCACCCAGGCATTGCTCGGCGTCAGCAGCAATTCACAAACCTCGATGGGCGAACAGTTGAGCCTCAGCGGCCTGTTTCCACCGGGAGATGATCACGAGCATTACTACCGGCTGGACTACAACCAGTTCATCAACGACGAAGGCGCGCAACTGAGCCTGTCGGCCTCGCGCTACCGGGCCGATCCCGGCACCAATGTGCTGTTGAACAACGGACTGGAACTCAAGCCACACCGCGAAAACGACCGTTATTCGCTCGGTTTCACCTTGCCGCTGATTGCCGCCTCGGATGAACTGCTGACTGCCGGATCACGCCTGTACGCCGTCAATGACAAGACCCGCTACAACGTGATCGGCTACCCGCTGAGCGTCGAAGAACGCACCGACATCCGCGCCCTCGCCTTCGAAAGCGACTGGCGCAAGGCCGATGCCCGGCAACTGCGTATTCTCAGCGGCGGCGTGTACCAGGGCTTCGACAGCCTGGGCGCGCACACCAACAACAGCGCCATCGACCTCGATTTTTTCAGGGTGCGTCTGTCGGGGGTGCAGAGCGACAAGTTCTTTGATAACTGGCAAGGCGTACTGTCAGCCGCGTTGTACTGGAGCGACGACACCCTGCCCGACAGTGAGCGTGCGGTGTTCGGCGGGCAGAATTTCGGCCGTGGTTATCCCGATGATCAGGCGTCCGGCGACAAGGGCTGGGGCGTGGCTTACGAAATCAACTACAGCTTCAACCGCGACGGCAATTGGGTGCGCATCCTGCAACCGTACTTCGTGCTCGATCGCTCGCGCAGCTGGTTCAATGAATTGCCGGTACAGGCCAATAACCTGTCATCGGCGGCGCTCGGCCTGAGATTCGGCGATGCGAAGTACTACAACATCGCCCTGGAAGCCGCCAAGGCGATGTCGGATGAAGCGCTGGATACGTTCAATCGCCGGCCACGTTACAGCATCAGCTTCAGTTATCAGCTGTAGCACGACCGACCGCTGAATCAGAAGGCGTAGCGGACTTTCGCCGTGAAACCGTCAGCGTCAAAACCGCTGGCGGTCACGTAGTTGTAAGACCCGCCGACGCTCCACGCGCCCATCCGATAGTTGGCGCCCAGACCCAGTTCATAACTGTCACGAACCGGGGTGGTGCCACGGCTGGTGAACGAATCGCCGCCCAGCACGAACGACGACGTGGTGCCGGTCTTGTCGCCAATGACGTCGTGCCAGGCTATCAGCTTCGCTTCGGGTTCGAGGCTGCCGGTGCCCACATCGAATGCCGCCGCCAGACGCGCGCCGACACCCATCTCGCCCACCTCATAGCGCTGACTGCCGACATTCAGCGAAGCCGAACTGCCCTTCTCGCGATAGCTGTCCATGCCCACATTGGCGTAACGCGCCCCGACCTGCGGCTCCAGCACCACATCCGGCATCAGGCGCACGGTGTACCCGGCCAGCGCGCTGACGCCGAATACGTTGCTGTCGTAATCACCCTTGGCGCGGGTACCGGCGATGTAGCGGCGCGACTCGTTGTCGTTCCAGCCATACATCAGCGACGAATCAACGAACCAGTTGTCGTGCGTCCAGTTGCCGTACAGGGTCAGCGCATGGCCGGTGACCTGGGTCTTGTTGCCACGATCGGATTTCACATCGGTGTCGAGGTAGCTGTACGCCAGACCGACCGCCAGATCAGCATTCAACTGGCCATCGGCACCCACGGCGATGCCGTGGCTGTCGGCATCGTAACCACTGACACCACGACGCTCATCCTGGTTGGCGTCGCTGCTCAAGGCTTGCAGCCAGACACCTTTGTCCGTGGCAGCGCCACTGGTACGGGCACGGCTGGAGCGATCATTGATGACGCCCGACACCAGCGTCTGACTGTTGGTGGCCGCGTGAAGCACCCCACGGCTGACATCCGGGCTGAGGGTTTCGGACAACCGCGCCAATTGCGCATCGGTGCTGGCGTTGGCGAACGCCTGGAACACCGGATCCTGCTCATCGAGCCGCGACAACAGACTCGACACGCGGCCCACAACCGTTGCGGCATTGCGACTGCCACCCGCCACAAGGGTGTTTTGCGCCAACACCTCTTCGGACTTGTTGGTCACCACTGACGTGATGTCGCTGCCCACAACCCCAAAACTCTTCACATCCAGCAAAGCAGAGGAAGAGGTCACGGTGAGGTTATTGCCGCCGATTAGACTGCCCGAGCTGATCAGGGTGTACTTCGTACCACCCTGTGTCACACGGAAATCACTGGAGCGCGCCAAAAGACGCAACGTCGCACCCGGCGCGATATCGGTAGTGCCCGTGACCTTCAATACCGGCAACGCCGGATTGGTGTCATTGCCCAGGTACATTTCCAGCACCGAGTCGGACTCTTCCATATCGAAGTCACCGATGATCGTGGTGTGTGGTTTCACCAGCGTCAGCGTCCCGTCCTCGATGGTCACGTAACCGGATTTGATGGTCGAACCGTCGAAAACAGCATCGCCGTCGATGATCACGCCGGACAGACCGATCAGATCCCCTTTGACCGTACCGCCAAAAAAGTCGAAATAGCTTTCGCCGTCATCGACCTGGATTGCCGACGTCCCACCCTCGATCGAACCGGTCAGTTGATAAATGGTAAACGGCAACGCATTGAGAGCCTGACCGCTGACATGCACACCAATCGACTCGCCGTAGATCGTCCCGGAGTTGAACAGATTGAAACCACCCGTCCCCGCCGAAGTATTGAAGTTAACGCCTTCGAAAGTGACGGCTTCGGCGTTTGCTCCGGTGGCGCGAATGGTGCCCGTGTTGTTCACGATGCTTTTGAGAGTGGCACCGTCGAGAAACAGACCCAATGCATCAGGGCCGGCAACATTGATTGTGCCGTTGTTGGTGACTCCAGCCAGCTGGGTATGTACCAACATCACGCCGCCGGCAGTCGCCCCACTGACATCGATCAGCCCGTCGTTGGAAAGCGAGCCGTTGAATGTGCTGCCGATGTCGGAAAGACCGGTTGAGCTGCCGGACCCCGCCAGGCCGTGAACAATAATGGAACCCTTGTTGATCACACTGTAGGCGACAGTGGTTGGCGTCGCACCGGCGGCTCCCAGATTGATACCGATGCCATGATTGGCCCCGTCAATCCGGATAGTGCCGTTATTGCGCAACTGGTCAGCCGCCAGCCCCATGAACTGGGCGCCGTAGGTCAAGGTCGACGGCGAGCCGGGAGTAATGATCCCGTTGCCGTTCAGATCGACAAGACCGTAGTTCTGCAGATTGCTGTTCAATGGCCCACCGCTCAGGTCATAACTCAGACTGGCACCGGCAGCGGAAACAACGCAGGCGTGCAGCGAAGCCACAGCGATGGACAACGCCAGAAGCGAGTGGCGCAAACGATCAGTATTCAAACGAGATTCCCTTCCAAAACATGAAAAACAGTTTCAGCAGGGGTATCGAATTCACTCAGGCATCCCTACCGAACCCACCAGGTCGTCCGGTTTGGGCGCGGGGAATGTACATGAGCCATCATTTCGACACCATCAAAATGTCAAACGAATGGCGTCAATTTCAAGATCGGCGTATTCGAAGTAGAAGCTGCATGAGCACTCAGGAGACATTGACCTTTGGCTTGGGAAACAGATTGTCCAGGGTCTCCAGCAGCCGCACGTGATAGATCGGCTTGCGGAACAGGTCGAGCACCTGCAACCGCAGCATGTCGCTCACATCCTCCATGTCCGCGTGCCCCGACGTCACGATCACCGGGAGATGCTGGCGCGAGGTGTGCTCGCGCAGGCGCTTGATCAGCGACATGCCGCTTTCCTCCGGCATGCGCAGATCGGTGATTACCAGAGCGATATCGGGATGGCGGGTCAGGTGATGCAGGGCGAGTTTGACCGAGGTGGCGGTATGACAGACGAAGCCTTCGCCTTCCAGCAACTCCGCCAGCTCCAGCAACGCGTCCTCTTCGTCGTCAACCAGAAGCAACTGTTGGCGTGAGGAAGAAGACACGTTCATGGGCAGTACCTGAAAGCTGAATGGTAGATCGAGTGTAGCCCGACATCAGCAAGGTGCTGGCGCAACCATGCTGTGGCTTATGGCGTTGGCCGGGTTTGCGTCGTGCCGCCCAGTGACACCAGAACGTTGTTGAAGATCGCCAGCATCCGATCACCCAGCGGAGTGACGAAAACGACCACCACCACGGCGACCATGGCCACGACGATGGCGTATTCAATTGCCGACGCACCGTCTTCATGTTTGTAGAGCAGCAAAGCTCTGGCCATTAAATAATCAACGATCATTCGAAACATATGCCCACTCCTTTGCGCTCCTGGCGCCGATGTCACAGCAGCGACAAAGCGTTCGCCGTGCCATTTGAGCATTGTCAACAAACCCCCACCCAACAACTGTAAGAACGGATTAGTCATAAAGGATTAGTCGTTTCGTCAAACTCGGCATTTCGACTGCTGATTGGCCAACACCCATACTTTCGTGGGTTATTTGTCTGTCACTAATGGCGTTTTGGCTTGTTTCAGCTAGCGTGGAAATAGCGAAATAGTTGGATGTTCATAGCTGCCTGATTGCGATGTTCCCTTGGTAGGAAGTGCGGGCTGGTAGTGCAGCAGGAAAGGGAGAGCCGTCATGAACAGTCGTGTGACCATTGGCCTTGCAGCGGCGCTTTTACTGGGGGCCATCGTTGTCGGATATTGGGGGCTGGTGCTCAGCCGGCAACCTGCTCCGGTTGCCGAGGCCCCCGCGCCGACGGTGGTCACCGTCGAAAAAACCGTCGCTGCCGCCGAAGACCAGACCCGCCAGCCGGTCGTGGTCCTGGTGCGTGACGTCCCGCCCTTCACCCCCCTCACTGCCGCCGATCTGGCCGTTGAAAAACTGCGCAGCGCCCCCGCCGGCAGCCTCGGCACCATCGAGCAGGCAGTGGGTCGCACTCCGTGGCGTCACCTGAGCGCCGGCACCTGGCTCAACGAAGAAAGCTTCGAGGCCGGCGGCACACTGGCGCGCATGATCCACAAAGATGAGCGCGCGCTGGCCGTGTCAGTTGATGAAGTGATCGGCGCGGCCGGGCAGTTGATCCCCGGGGATTACGTCGACGTGCTGTTGTTCCTGCGCCAGGACGCCAGCAACCCGCAGCAGTCGGCGCAAATTGTGGTGCCGGCCATGCGCGTGCTCGGTGTCGGCGAACAATACGGCCTGACCAACGACGGTCAACCGTCCGCTCCCGCCATGAGTGCCGACGACAAGATCAAACAGGACCAGCGCCGGCTCACCGCGCGCACCGTGGTGCTGGCGGTGCCTGAACAGTTGTTGAGTCGAATGATGCTCGCCACCCAGGTCGGGACGTTGCGCCTGGCCGTGCGCAGCAGCGAAGAACAGCGCCTGGCCAGGTATTGGGCCGGCGAACGTCAGGCGCCGGACAAACTGGTGGCCGCCAACAGCCAGCTCTTCCAGTTCACTCAGTTGGCGCTGGGGACCGCGCCGAAAACCGCGCCCGGCAGCGACCACAGCGGTGCGATACGGCACGCGGTGGAAGTGATTCGCGGCAATCAGACCAACCCACAAAACCCATGACTGAGCAAGGATCCAAGTGCATGCAGAGTCGTTCCTGGCCGATCGTCAATCCCGTGCTCCGGGCCATGCTGCTGATGGGACTGTCAATCAATGCCGCGCAGGCGGCCACCGGCAACTGCGCGGCCCTCGGGCGCTTGCCGCCAGTGATCGAAATCAACGAAGGCTGGCAGCAGGACATGCAATCACCGGTGGCGATCACGCGCCTGGCCATCGGCGATCCGAAAATCGCCGACGTGCATGCCAATGGCAACTCATCGTTTCTGCTTACCGCCGTGGCGCCGGGCGCTACCAGTCTGATGGTCTGGACCGGCTGCTCCAGCGAGCCGCGCCAGAGCATGGTGTTCGTCAAGGGCGCCGCCACCTCGGCCCTCACCAACACCGGTGCGCTGCCGTCGGATGATGCGCTGTTGCCGTCCCAGGTGCAGACCGACATTCGTTTTGTCGAAGTCAGCCGCACCAAGCTCAAGCAGGCCTCGGCTTCGCTGATCGGCACCCGCGGTAATTTCCTGTTCGGTTCCCCCGGCACCTTGCCGCCCATCGACGGCGTCCCGCAACCGCGACTGCCGGTGGACAACTCGCTGTTCAACTTCTCGTGGATCGGCGGCAAGACCATGGCGATCATCAATGCCCTCGAGGGCAGCGGCTTCGCCTATACCCTGGCGCGGCCAAGCCTGGTGGCCCTCAACGGGCAGAGTGCGAGTTTCCTCGCAGGCGGGCAGATTCCGATTCCGGTGCCCAGCTCCGGCAGCGACAACGTGTCGATCGAATACAAGGAGTTCGGCATCCGCCTGACCCTGACGCCCACCATCATCAGCCACGATCGCATCGCCCTGAAAGTGGCGCCGGAAGTCAGCGAACTGGACCTCAGCAACGCGGTGAACATCGCCGGCACCACCGTGCCGGCCCTGACCATCCGCCGCACCGACACCAGCATTTCTCTCGCCGATGGTGAGAGTTTTGTCATCAGCGGTTTGATCAGTACCAGCAACAGTTCCCAGGTCGACAAGTTTCCCGGGCTGGGCGATATCCCGGTGCTTGGGGCTTTTTTCAAGAGCTCGCAGATCAAGCGCGAAGAGCGAGAGCTGCTGATGATCGTCACCCCGCACCTGGTGCGTCCGCTCTCGGCGGAGGCGCAACTGCCGTCGTTGCCGGGTGAAAAACTGCGCAACTACGACCCGAATTTCTACCGCATGTTTTTCCTGGAAAACGGTAACTTCGACAAGCGCAGCGGGTTGTCCCAATGAGCCAGAGCCTGAGTCAGACCTTCCTCGCCATCACCCGCAACAACACCGACCTGGAGTGGCTGCAAAGCGCGCTTGCGCCGTTGGGCCAGGTGGTCAGTGCCGGTGGCGGCAGCCTCGACGAATTGCTCGCGCTGGTGGACGTCACCTTCGCCAGCCTGGTGTTCGTCGGCCTCGACCGGGAACACGTGGTGGCCCAGAGCGCGCTGATCGAAGGCGCGCTGGAGGCCAAGCCGATGCTGGCGATCGTTGCCCTCGGCGACGGCATGGACAATCAGCTTGTACTCAATGCGATGCGCGCCGGGGCCCGGGATTTCGTCGCCTATGGCTCGCGCTCCAGTGAAGTGGCCGGGCTGGTGCGCCGCTTGAGCAAACGCCTGCCGCCGGTGACCCACAACGCGCAACTGGGCGGCCTGACGGTGTTGTACGGCGTACAGAGCAGTTCCGACGGCGCGCTACTGGCCAACCATATGGCACTGGTGGTGCAAAAGAGCGGGCAGCAGACGCTGCTGCTGGACCTCGGGCTGCCCCGTGGCGACAGCCTGGCGCTGTTGGGGCTGGAGAGCTCGTTCCACTTCGGCGATGCCTTGCGTCACCTGCGCAGGCTCGACGCCACGCTGATCGACAGTGCGTTCACCAGTGCCGAAGCGGGGCTGCGGATTCTGGCCTACGCCGACAATGACGCCCCCCTGGAAAGCACCAGCGCCGCCGAGCTGTTCATGTTGCTCAGCGCCTTGCGCCAGCACTTCCAGCACATCGTCGTGAACCTCACCGGCCAGCCTGACAGCGAGGCCCTGCGGACCTTTGTCAGCCATTGCGACAAGCTGATCTGGTACACCGACCAGAGCGTGCTCGATTGCCGACGCAATCTGGCGGTGTTCAATCTGTGGCGGGAAAAAGGCATGAAGCTCGATCACGGACGGCTGTTGGTCGACCGCTATCTGAGCAACGTTGCGCCAGATGCGGACACACTCGGCAAGACTTTCAACCTGGAAGTGATCGCGGTACTTGCCTTGAGCCCGGAGCTGCGCATGAACGCGAAGAACCAGGGCGTCAGCCTGTTTGAACTGGCGCCCAGGGAAAAACTCACCCAGAGCCTGCGGGTACTCGGCGAACGGCTGGCCAAGCGCTCCGAAGGTCTGGCCAAACCCAAGGTCACCTGGTTCGACCGGCTGCGAGGCACCTCATGAGCCCGGAAAAACTCTTCGGTGCGCCGGCGCGAGGCCAGTCGGGCAATGTTGACCACGAAGGCCTGAAACTGGTCCTGCATCGCTACATCATCGATGCCATCGAGGAGTCCGGGAAAAACCTGCTGGAAGGCTCGCGGCAGTTGCTGGCGCAATTTGTCACCGACAAGGTCGCCGAATACATCGCCCGTCTGCACCTGGCGATTTCCCGTTACGAGATGGAGCGGCTGGGGGAAGAAATCGTCGATGAGCTGACCGGCTTCGGTCCGCTGGAAGTCTTGCTGCGCGACAGCGCCGTCACCGAAATCCTGGTCAACGGCCCGCATCGGGTGTTCGTCGAGCGTGACGGGGTACTGCATCAGAGTGATCTGCGCTTTATCGATGCACACCACGTCGAACGGGTCATGCAGCGCATTCTCGCGCCGCTCGGTCGGCGGCTGGACGAGTCTTCGCCGATGGTCGATGCGCGCCTGCCCGACGGCAGCCGGGTCAACGCGATCATCCCGCCGATCGCCCTCGACGGTCCCTGCCTGTCGATTCGGAAATTCCGCAAGGACATGCTCAAGAGCAGCGACCTGATCGCGATGCAGACCATCGACCTGCCGATTTTCGAGTGTTTCCAGGAGGCCGTGGGCAAGCGCTGCAATATCCTGATCAGCGGCGGCACGGGCACCGGCAAGACCACGCTGCTGAACATTCTCAGCCAATTGATCAACCCCCACGAACGGCTGGTGACCATCGAAGACGTTGCCGAACTGCAACTCGGCCACCCTCACGTGGTGCGTCTGGAAACCCGGCCGCCGAATGCCGAGGGCCATGGCGAGGTCAAGGCCAGCGACCTGATCCGCAACGCCCTGCGGATGCGCCCGGACCGGATCATTCTCGGCGAAATCCGCGGCGTCGAAGTGCTCGACGTGTTGACGGCGATGAACACCGGTCACGACGGCTCGATGAGCACGGTCCACGCCAACAACGCCCAGGATGCGTTGCTGCGCCTGGAAACCCTGGTCGGCCTGACCGGCCGCACGGTGGCCGAACGCACCCTGCGGCAGATGATCTGCGCAGCACTCGACGTGATCATTCAGTTGACCCGCATGCCCGACGGTCGCCGCTGTGTCAGTGAAGTGGTGGAAGTGGTCGGCGTGCGTGAAGACGTGTACGTCACCAACACCCTGTTCCGTCTGGATCGACGCACCGGTTTCGGCTTCCTGCGCGAAGCGGTCAACCCGGCCGGCGACAAGTTGCGGCACGAGTCGAGTCTGGGCTGAACGCATGGAGCCTTCGTCATGATCGGACCGGTTATTCTGATCGCCCTCTGTCTGCTGCTGTTGGGGTTGTCGATTCGCCTGTTCCTGCAGGGCGTGCGCAAGACTGCCAACGAACGGGTGCTCTCTCGCCTCGCCGTCGGACAACCGCAAGCAACGGCCGAAAAAAACTCGTGGACCGGTCTGGAGCGGATGTTCCTGCGGGCAGGCCTTGGCCGGCCGAGCGAGCGATTCGGGCTTTGGCTGTCGTTGTGGGTCGTGGCCATGATGCTGGGTTATCTGCTGGCCGACTGGATCGGTCTGTTGGTGCTGATACTGGCGCCGCCGCTGATTTTGCGCTTGTACATCGCCTGGCTGTATCGACGCCGGCTCAATCGGATGATCGAACAGTTACCGCAGTTGCTCGACCACACCGTGCGCAGCCTCAAGTCCGGCCGGACCCTGAGCGATGCAGTGATGGGCGGTATCGAGGCCAGTGAGGACCCGCTGAAAGCCGCGATGGGCCGGGTGCAGCGCAACGTGCAGTTGGGGGTGAATCTGCCGGACGCGGTCAGCGATTTCGCCGAGCTCTACGAGCAGGACGAACTGCGCATGTTCGCCCTGGGCCTGAAGGTCAACCATCGCTACGGCGGCAATGCCAGCGAGTTGCTGGAGAACCTGATCAAACTGATTCGCGAACGTGACCAGGGTGCCCGGCAATTGCGCGCGCTGACCGGCGAAACGCGGATGACCGCGTGGGTACTCGGATCGCTGCCGGTGATTCTCGTCACTTACTTCATGCTGACCAATCCCGGCTACATGCTCGGCATGTGGAACGACTCGGGCGGTCGAACCATGCTGATTGTCGCGGTGGTGTTGCAGGTCTCCGGTTGCCTGGCGCTGTGGCGCATGCTGAGGAGTGTCTGACATGCTGATGCTGGCCAGTCTCATGCTGTTGCTCGGGGCGTTGTTGCTGGTCGGCAACCACCTGCTGACCGAGCGGCGTCGAGTGCGTCAGGTCAACCAGCGTCTGCAGGGCCACCTGGTGCGCGAGAACCGTTTCGGCAACTGGCTGCGGGCACTGGGCAGCAGCCGGTTCGGCCAGCGCTCTGTAAGCATCGACAGTGAAACCCAGACCCTGCTCAGCCGGCTCGGCTGGCGCCGGGCCAGCGAGCGTTCGCTGTTTGCCGCCTGCCAGATTGGCACGCCGCTGCTGACACTGGGGCTGGGCGTGTTTCTGAAAGAAGTGTTTTTCCCCCTCGCCCCCAACGGTTGGCTGGTCCCGATGATCGCCACCGGTGTCGGCTACCTGCTACCCAAGCGCCTGCTGGCGTACGCCGCTGCCCGGCGGCAGAAAATCATTGCGGTGGAAGTGTCGACGTTCATTCCCCTGCTGCGAATCCTGTTCGAGTCCGGCATGGCCGTCGAGCAGGCCCTGCGTGTACTCAGCAGCGAGGGGCAAAAACTGCTGCCGGAACTGACCGGCGAACTGCGTCTGATCCTGGCCCGTGTCGACTCGGGCCTGGAACTCGGACAAGAGTTGAACAAGGCGGCCGCGATGCTGGCGGTGGATGAGTTCACCGACACCTGCGTGATCCTGCAACAACTGATTCAACAGGGCGGCGGCGCGATGAAATCGTTGCTGACGCTCAAGCAACTGCTGGATGACCGACGCCTGACACGCTTGCAGGAATACATCTCGAAGATGTCGGCGAAGATGTCGGTGGTCATGATGCTGTTGCTGTTCCCGGCCTTGCTGATCGTTTTGGCGGGACCCGGTTTTACCGCAATCACCCGGGCGTTTGCGTCCTGACAATGAAAATGACAATGGCGATGGCGATGGAGAGCGATTGATGAAAGCACTGATGGTCATGGCTAGCCTGTTGCTGCTCGGCGGTTGCGCAACCGACGGTCAGGCACCGTGGACGACGATGCTGGCGCCGGCCAGCTGCAGCAAGTTGAGCTCCGAACAGGAGCTGTCGCTGAACCTCGCCGATGATCTGGTCAGCGACGGCAAGCTGCACGCCAGCCTGGCCAATCTGCAGGGTCTGCCCGACAACCTCGTCGAGGTGCGGCTGCGCAAGGCCAAGGTCTATCGCCTGCTGGGACGCAGTGAAGCCGAGCCGTTGTATCGCAGTCTGCTGGGCACATGCCTGAACGCCGACGCCGAACATGGCCTGGGCCAGTTGTACGCCGCCCGTGGTGACAACGGCCAGGCGCAGGCCCACCTGCAACGGGCGGCGCGGCTGGCGCCGACCAATGAAAACATCCGCAATGATCTGGGCGTGGTGTACCTCAATCAGCTGCGGCTCGAGGACGCTCGTTTCGAGTTCCTGACCGCCATCGAGCTGAAGCAGAACAATCAGTTGGCGACGCTGAATCTGGTGACCCTGCTGCTCTACCAGAACAACTGGCAGCAAGCCGCCGAAGTGGTCAGCCGCGCGCACCTGACCCCGGAGCAGTTCAGCGATGCCCAGGAGCGTGCGGAGAAACTCAAGTCGCCGGTCAGAGCCAGACCCGTCGCTGGCAATCAGGTCGCGGTGGCGATTGATCCGCAACCGGCGATCAAGTGAGCCTCAAGGAGATGCCATGAACACGTTCAAGACCCTGTGTTGCCTGAGCCTGTTGAGTCTGCCGCTCGGCGCGCTGGCCATCGACGCCGGCCCGGCCTCGGCCCAGCAGCAGGAAACCGAAGGCTGGCTGTTGCTGCAAAGCCGCAACAAGGCCGCGTCCCCCGATCCGCAGGCGGCCACGGCCACCGAGCGTGAGCTGGCGATGCAGCGCTGGTTGAAGAAGTACAAATATGAAATCCCCGATTTCTACGACCCGGATGCCGGGGGCAAGATCGAGACAAATAACTGATTCGGGGAGACACCATGGCGTCTGTCCCGGTCGGCCCAAGGGCCGCCGGGGACAACAATCAGTGCGCCGTAACCCGCTGCCGCAAGGCCGCCGAACTCGGAGACAAGGCCAGCGCCAACTGCGTGCGGTTGTGCATGTGGGTCAGGCGCAACACCTGCGAAACGTAAAGTTTTACGGTGTTTTCGGTGATGCCGAGCTCACAGGCAATCTGATAATTGGTCTGTCCCTTGCCCACCAGGCGCGCCACGTCCAGTTGCCGTGGCGACAGCTGATTGAAGATCGACGGGATTTCCAGCTCACCGGCCTCACGGTGCGCCTCATCACTGACGGGCGCCGGCGCGCGACGCACCTTGTCCAGATCCTGATAAAGATCATCGATGGACGACGACAGGTCCTGAAGTTTTTGATTCAGATGGCCCAGTTGCAGGGTTTTCTGCCGCTCCTGCAGCACCGCTTCCTGGCGTTGCAGGCCTTCGAGCAATTCATCCAGATTGACCGGTTTCTGGTAGTAGTCGGCAATCCCGGCGCGCAAGGCCTTGATCACGTCCTGCTTGTCGGCGCGGCCGGTGAGCATGATGGCTTCGAACGCCCGGTGTTTGCCGGCCAGCCGTTGCAGTTCCTGCACCAGTTGAATGCCGTCCATGTCCGGCATATGCAGATCGCACAGCACCAGACCGATAGCAGTGTCGCCCGTAAAACGCTCGATCGCCTCTTTGCTGGACTCGCACGGCACACAGCGGTAGCCGCTGCTCTCGAGAAATTCACAGAGTTCTTCGACGATCAGAGGCTGATCATCGACAACGATGACTTTTACCGCAGATGTAAGCTTGTTCACGTGCCACTCCATGCCCGGGCCAAAAACTGACCATTCCTGTACTGTCAGCCGCTGGCTGTATAACTCGTTATTTTGAAGGTAGACCCACTTTCCGACTATGTACATAAGACTAGTGGCGCTTGGCGACTAATGGATCCAAGGTAGTGCAAGCACAAATCCGATCAGCACAAACGGCGCAAATGGCAGCTTTTTTGACACGGATGGCGCCATATACCGAAGTCGGTGCCTAAGCCCTTGACTCATATGCAGCCAGACTCTTGGCGCAAGCAGAATCCAGATCAGGCTCGCCGCACCGGCGCCGATAAAAATCCCGAGCAGCGAGACGCCGTCCGTCGCAAGACCAAGAGCTGTCATTAGTTTCACATCACCGGCGCCCATTCGGCCCATGAAATACCCGGGCAACGTGAATGCCAGGGCCACGACACAGGCCCAGCCTCCCTGCCCGGCTTCGGCGCCCATCCAGGTGGTACCGAAAAACAGCAGATAGACCAGCGCGAGAGTCCCGACGCCCAGCGTCAAAACGTTGGCAATTCGTCGTTGCCGGGCATCCTGAGCCGCGCACGCGGTCAACCAGATCAGAAGGACAAGGCTTTGCATCCGGTAAAAACCGTCCGTTTTTGCTGAATGATTCTATGCTGATACTACGCAGTGACTGTCAGGGTAGACGCACGGATGAAAACCGGCTCTCGGAAGGCGCAAAAAGGCGCGGTGGCGATTGAATTCGCCTTGGTGTTCGTGATCTTTTTCGCGGTGTTTTATGGCCTCGTCAGCTACAGCTTGCCGTTCGTGCTGATGCAGACGTTCAACCAGGTCACCGCCGAAGCCATCCGCCGCGCCGTGGCGGTCGATCCCGCGGTTCCCAACTATGCAAGCGTGCTGGTCAGCACTGCGAATGCCGCGTTGACCCAGCAATTGTCGGCGCTGCCGTCGTCGCTGAACGTGGTGGTCGGCACGGACACGTCAACGGTCTACGACCCGGCCCAGGGCACGCTCACCGTCAGCGTCAATTACCCGGTGAGCAAGCTCAATCAGGTCATCCCCTTTCTGGTGTTGCCGGGCGTCGGCGCTGTCCCCAGCCTGCCCGCCAACCTGACCGCCATTTCGAGCCTGAAATTTTGACTCCGGGTGACAACCTGCTCGGCCGCCTGCTCAAGCGAAGTATGGTCGCCAGCGATTTGCCGGACGTGCTCGGGACCCCGTTGACGGGCCTGCACATCCACCTCGACAGCGACGGCGGCGTGTTGCAAATGGCCGGCCCGCTGCGCCTGCTGCTGGCGCAACAGACGCCCCGCGACAAACCGTTGCCGTTGCACGACTACCTGCTGGCGCACTGCACGCTGGCGATCGAGGGCCGCCCGCAAGACTGGCAAGGCCAACTGCTGGATCTGGATTTCCCCGGCCTTGGCGACCAGACCTTGCACCTGCGCGGCTGGGTCCAGCCGCTGGGCGATGGCTGGCTGCTGCAACTGATCGACATTGCCGACCTGTTGTCCGAACGCCAGCAAGCCCATCAGCGCGAGGCGTGCCACATGCTCGCCGAGCAGATCAGCAAACAGGTGCGCAGCTGCAGCCTGGGACGGTTGCCGATGCTCGTCAGCGAACAATTGCAGGTGATCGCCCAGCGCTGGCAGATCCCGTGCCTGGCACTCGCCCTGCTCGATGAGCAGGAACAGGGCTGGCAGATCCATCAGCAGTTCCACGCCCATGACGCCCCGGCGCTGTGGCATGACGGCCAGCGTCTGGGCACGCCACTCGACAGCCTCAATGGCACCGGCCCGCAGCGCCTGGGTGCGCACTACGGCCAGTACGAACACTCAAGGGTCCAGGGCCTGTTCGGCAATGCCGAAGGTTTTGCCGTGCCCTACAGCGATGATCGGGGCGTGATGGCGTGGCTGCTCTGCGGTTTTTACGCGGTGGACAAGACCGCGCCGTATCTGGCCGATCGCGACTGGCTGATGCTGGCGGGCGCCCTGGCCGGGCCCCTGCTCGGTCGTTTACGCGAGCAGCAGCATCAAGTGCAACTGGAACGGCTGGAGTCGTTGCAGACAATGCTTGGCACAGGCTGGTGGGAAATCAGCCATAGCGAGCAGATTCAACTGGCCCCGACGCTGGCCGCCATCCTGCAACAGGTCAGCTCGACGCTGACGCTCGAGGCCTGGCTGAGCCTGATCCATCCCGCCGACCGCGAAGAAGTCCGCAGCCGCCTGCAAGCCCTGCAGATGCAAGGGGAAATCCTCGACCTGTGCGTGCGCCTGCAACCTCGCGATGCCAGCCAGACGCCAGCGTGGTATCGCCTTCAGGGTCAGGTCACCGGCACCGGCGAGCACCGGCGGCTGGTGGGTTTCATGCTCGACATCAGCGACATCAAGAACCAGCAGCAACTGGCCGCTGCGGCCCATGCGCGGCTGGACAACCTGATCGCCAGTTCGCCGGCGGTGATTTATGTCCAGCACTACGCCGAAGGCGCCTTGCTGCCAGCGTTTTTCAGCGCCAGCCTGCAACCGTTGCTGGGCTGGAGCCTGGAGGACTGTGACGCCAGTGCGCTGGCAGAGCGGATTCATCCGGAAGACCGCGCCCTGTATTTCGAGCGAACCCGGCAACTGCTGCGCGAAGGTTCGGTGCGCGCCCGCTATCGCATGCGCGACAGTCGCGGCGATTACCACTGGCTGCTCGACGAAGCCCGGCTGTTGCGCAACGACCTCGGCCTGCCGGTGGAAGCTGTCGGCTTGTGGCTGGACGTCACCGAAGCGACGCTGGCCGCCGAGCAGGTCAGACAGAGTGAGGAACGCTACCGGATTCTGGTGGAGGACTCGCCGGCGATGATCTGCCGCTACCGCCCGGATCTGATCCTGACGTTCGGCAACCGGCCGCTGGCGACCTATCTGGAATGCGCCCCCGAAGCCCTGGCCGGGGTCGATCTGGGCAGCTGGATGTCCGACGTTCAGCGCGCGGCCTTCGTTGAGCGCCTGGCTCAGCTGACTCCGCAATCCCCCGTCAGCACCGCCGAAATCAACCTGCAATTACCGGGGCGCGAGCATGCATGGTGGGTGTGGTCGGATCGCGGCGTGTTCGATGAGCACGGCAAACTGATCGAAGTACAGGCGGTGGGCCGTGACAACACCGAAGTCCGCCGTTCACAACAGCAACTCACGCAAAGCGCAAAAATGGCCACCCTTGGCGAAATGGCCACCGGCCTGGCCCACGAAATCAATCAGCCGCTGAACGTGATGCGCATGGCCATCGTCAACGTACGGAAGCGCCTGAGCAACGGCGATGCGCAGATCGATTACCTGACCGACAAACTCAATCGCATCGACGCCCAGGTGCAGCGCGCCGCGAAAGTGGTGGACCACATGCGGGTGTTCGGTCGCCGCTCCGAGATCGAGCAGCAGCTGTTCAACCCGGCCAGCGCCATCGAAGGCACGCTGTCGCTGCTGGCCGAAGGCATGCGCGGCAAAGGCGTGGATCTGCGCATCAGTGAAACCGCATTCGAGGTTCAGGTGCGCGGGTATGTCGATCAGCTTGAACAGGTGTTGATCAACCTGATGGTCAACGCCCGGGATGCGCTGCTGGGCAAACGCGAGTCCGATTCAGCATTCAAGCCGTGGATTTCGATCTACGCCGAACGCGACGAGCAGAACGTGCGACTGTGGGTCGAAGACAACGGCGGCGGTATCGACCCGCGTTTGCTGGAGCGGATTTTCGAACCGTTCTTCACCACCAAACCGATAGGTGTCGGCACCGGCCTGGGGTTGTCGGTGAGTTTCGGGATCATCGAGAACATGGGCGGCCACCTCAGTGTGCGCAACTCGGCGGACGGTGCACGGTTCTGCATCGAACTGCCGATCGCCCCTGACGACTAGATCACCAGATAGGCCTTGCCGGTCTGGCCACAGGTCATGTTGGCGCCGACATCCACATCCATCAGGTTGATCCCCAGCCCCTTAAGCAAATTGTTCAGCAGCGGATCCAGCAGCGGACTCACCAGATTGGTGATCACCGGTTGCAGGATCGTCGTGACATCACTGATCAGGCTGGCGACGCCGGTGACAATCGCCCCCAGCGGGTTGCTGCCTTGGGGTTTGTAGACGATCAGATTGATCCCGGCGAGGGTGGTTGCCAGGCTGTTGACTATGTTGGTTGAGGGCGCGGCAGCAATCACACTTGGCGGCAGTTTCAGGTTGGGCGGTGTGGCGAACGGATTACCGCTGGAAAACACCAGGTTCTGGGTGTTCTGCGCCACGCTGGTGTTGACCATGATCGCAATGCCGCCGGCGCCATATGGCACATGAGTACTCGGGTCACAGCTGCCGATCCCCAGAATCTTGTGGCAGGTCACCGTACCCAGATCCACCAGCGGCAAGGGTGTAACGGTGGGTTGGGCGGCAGAAGAGAAGGCGTTGGTCGGGTCGATCTTGCCCAGTTTGAGATCGGCAATCGAGGTAATGGTGCGGGCCGTCAGGCTTTTGGTGCCGGCGTTGCCGGTCGGACAACTGTAATCGGTGACATAACTGACGGCACCACCGGCGTCCAGGCTGATGTCGATCTGCGGCGAGGGCAACAGCTTCGGGTCCAGTTGCTCACAACCGGCACCGAGCAGGCAGCCGGCAGAATTCAGTGTGGCGACCAGATTGAGGCTCAACAGTGCATTGAGGGTCGGTGTCAGCGTGCCAACCAGTCCGAGTACCGCATTGGCCAACCCGGTCACCCCGGACAACACCGGCAGATTTACCGAAAGCAGCGTGCGAATCTGCGCGGTGCGCACATAAATCCGGTTCGGCCCGGTGGGATTGGCCCTGGCCAGTGCCGGATCGCCAATGGCGGAAAACTGCGGCGGCTCGATGACTTTGACCCGCACCGTGACATTCGCCAGCCCCAGCACGCTGATCGGCAGGGTCGCGGCCACCGCACTTTTGCTGTTGGCCAGTTGAATCACCCCCTGGACCAGTTGCAGCAACTGCAGATTGGCATCCAGCCCGGCGGCCGTGGTGCCGGTCTGCAATTGCAGGATGTCGCCGAGCTTGACCGGCGCGGCATTGATCGCCGCCACTTGCAGTTGGCCCAGCGCGGTAATCACTTCAGCGGTGGCGCCGTTGAGCTGGACCGCCGTAATCGCGGCCTGGATCAGTTGCGTCACCGTGGCCTGGGTATTGAGCAACTGGGTGTAATTGCCGGCGGCCACATTGAGGTTGATCGCCAGTTGATTCAGGTAGCCAAGCAGGTTGATGTCAGTGTTGAGCAGGCTTTCCCAGCCCAGGGCCGTCAGGTTGACGTTACCGCCAAGCAGCCCGGAAAACAGTGGATTGAGGATGTTCGATTGCGCGGTGCTGATGCTGGTCAGGTTACTGCGGATGTTCAACTGAGCGACGGTCGGCTTGGGTTTGGCCGCCACCGCCGAAGCGTAAAGCACGGTGTTGAGACTGACGGGTGTGCCACTGAACAACGCCTGCACACCGCCGGCGAAACTGGTGGTGACGGTACGGTTGGCCGCGACCTTGACCGCCTCTGATTGCGTGGCGTCCACCGTAAAAGTGCGCAGACCGGTGGCGGCTGTCGCCAACTTTCCGCAATCGATTACGAGCACGTTGTTGGCATTGGCGACAAACCCGTTGCGTGTCGCGCTTTGCCCGGCGTAACTGGCGGCGGTGAGCCCCGGCAGGCAATTGCCGCCACGGCTGACGGCTTCGAGGGCGGCGGTGTCCACCAGGCGCTGCAGTTTGCGTTGTTCCATGTACAAGCGGCCGCTGTCCACGACCAGCAGCATCAGGACCAGCGCCAGGCTGAGGGTGGCGGCCGCCATCAGGCCGATGGCTCCCCGCTGCCGGGCTGGCCCCCTGCACTGCGAATGACGCGACATGGCGCACTCCTTTGCCGGCGCACGGCCGGGCGCAACCTCCATGGATGGGTATGAGTGTAGACAGGCGCAGGCAACACTGCTGGCAACGCGCCATTTTCACCCGCCCATAAAAAACGGGAGCCATTTGGCTCCCGTACTTTTTCAATAGACTCAACGCGGTGGATAGTTGGACAGAATCCGCGCCACGGTTTCACGGATGGCATTGCTGCGATCCGCCGGGTTCGGCGTGCGGCTGAGTATTTGCTCGTCGCTGCCGCGCCACACCAGTTTGCCGTCCTTGCCATCGAGCAGATCGACCTGAATGGTCGCCACCTTGTAGGTGATGTTGCGGGTTTCGTTGTACATCGGTGCGCCCCAGTAACCGTTCCACGGGCCACCCCAACCGCCGCCGTAGTTGGTGGTCACCTGTTGCTGGCGGTCCTCGACGATCAGGTAGGTCTGCACATTCAAATCACCTCGGGCGCCCGAGGCGGCCGGGCGCAGGCCCCGCTGATCCAGTTGGTCGGCGACGGCCTGGCGGATGCGTTGTTCGGTCAGATCACTCTTGATCCGTGGATCGTCGGGGCGGTATTGCAGGGCGGGGTCTTTCCAGCTCCAGCTGCGGTAAGCGGCAAAGTCGCGGCTGGCGTCGAAATCATGATTGACCTGGTTCGAGGCGCAGGCACTGAGCAGTGCGGCCACGGCCAGTAAAACAAGACGGCGGAACATGGTTTTTCTCCGGTGGAAGACATGAACCTGAGGGCGCCTTCATTTGCAGAAGGCTAACCGGGAGGATACGCCGACATGGCCTTTTCGACAGCCTCCCGAATCGCATCGGTGCGATCACTTTGCGTGCCCTGGGTGCCGGTTTCGGCGCTGGCGCTCCAGACCGGCTGACCACTGCCGGCGTCGAACAGATCGACCCGCACCACCACGACCTGTTCCTGATAGGTCCGAACGATCGGCACCGTGTTGTACATCCCGTAACCGCGGCCGTAACGGTCATAACCGCCGTATCCGCCGCCGTAGTAACCGTAATCGTCCTGCACCTGACGCAGGCGGGTTTCCAGGCTCAGGTTGGCGCTGACCAGCAGGTCGGCCGGGCGATTGTCATGCAGCGGGCGCAGGCCGCGCTGGTCCAGCGCACTGCTGACGGCCTCGGCCACTTGGGCCGAATCCGCCCAGGCCGTGCCCGGTGGGAGTTGACCGTTGAGCCATGCCCAGCTGCGATAGCGCCCGTAGTCACGAGGGGGCGCGGGATAAGCGCTGCGGTCGAAGGTGGTCGCCGCTTGCGGTGGGGCCGGCGGCAACGGTCGCGACTGCGCCACATAAGGGTTGCTGCCCTGGCAGGCGGCCAACCCCAGACAGATCAGCAGTAACCCTGAATGACCTTTCATTTCTCGCTCCGATCAGATCGGCCGGCAGATCCAGTGCAAGTAGCGCCCAAGCCCGGCGAAGCTTGGGTGACGACGGTGGGCGAGCTCCATCTCGAGCAAATCAATCAACTCGGCGCGGGCCTGGAATTCCATCGGCATGTAATCGTGGAAAACCCGCACCCCGCTCTGGGTTTCGACCTGCCACAACCCGGCGAGTTGCGTCGCCAGTTCCCGTGGATCGAGTGGCTGCTGCGGGGTCAGGCTCTGCTTTTCGCCGGCCATGTCGTTCTTGCGCATTTTCTTGAAATGGCCTTTGAGCAGGTTCCGGTAAATCAGCGCATCGCGGTTGTAGAACGCCAGCGACAGCCAGCCGCCGGGCTTGGTCAACTGATGCAGCACCGGCAGGATCGCGTGGGGTTCGGCCAGCCATTCCAGCACCGCATGGCACAGCACCAGATCGTAGGGTTCAGTGAGCTGGCCGAGCAGTTCCTGCCAGGGCGCCTGAATGAACGTCGCGCTTTGCCCGGCTTCGGCAAAGCGCTGGCGGGCGCCTTCGAGCATCGGCTCGGCCGGCTCGGTGAAGGTCACCTGGTGCCCGCGCTCGGCCAGCCACAGCGACATGTGGCCCAGGCCGCCACCGATGTCCAGCACCCGCAACGGACGATCCGGCAGGGCTTCGGCGAGGTCGGCCTGCAGCACCGCGAGGCGGATCGCGCCTTTGGCACCGCCGTAGATTTTTTCGGCGAAGCGGGTCGCCAACTGATCGAAATGACGGTCGCTCATCAGCTGAACCGCCGTTCGCTGTCGGCGAGTTTGCTGCGCACCACTTCATTCATGTCCAGCCCCAGTTCGCTGCACAGCAGCAACAGATAAAGGACGATGTCACCGACTTCCTGCCCGGCGTGGGCGAGTTTGTCCGCCGGCAATTGGCGGGACTGGTCTTCGGTCAGCCACTGGAAGATTTCCACCAGTTCGGACATTTCCACGCTGGCGGCCATGGCCAGGTTTTTCGGGCTGTGAAATTGCCGCCAGTCATTGCGGTCGCGAATGGCGTGCAGGCGTTCGGTCAGTTCAACAAGGTTCATCGGGCTCTCCTGAAGGCGTATAGCTTCGGGGGGATGCCGAGCGAAGGCAAGCGCCAGTCGCCCGTTAAAACCCTCTATGCTTGCAGGGAACTCGACCGCACCCGCTGCGGCCCAAGGCTCAGCTCTTTCATCAGGAAACAGACATGCAGGTAGAAAGCTTTTTCGAATGGCTGGGCCAGGCGCTCGGCTCGATCATCCGCTTCATCGTCGATGGCCTCAGCGGCCTGTTCAATCTGCTGGGCAACGCCGGGGGCAACTTTGTCGACGGGCTGTCGAAGGCGCTGGGCATGGACACGTCGATCATCAGCATCATCGCGCTGATCGTCGGCCTGATGCTGTTGTGGTCGGCGATCCGCGCATTCATGAATGCCTCGATCATCGCCGGGATCATCTGGTTGCTGCTGGGATTGTGGCTGCTGAGCTGGATCATTCACTGACGCCTCCCGTTACAATGCCGCTCCTTAAGGAGCCCGCATGTCCAACCTGATCGCCGACTGGCGCGACCGCCCGACCCATCACCGGGTCTGGGCCCTCGCCGCCCCCATGATCCTCTCCAACATTTCCGTGCCGCTGGTGGCGCTGGTCGACAGCACCGTCATCGGTCACCTGCCCCACGCTCATCAACTGGGCGCTGTGGCGGTTGGCGCCAGCCTGTACACCTTTCTGGCCTGGGCCATGGGTTTTCTGCGCATGGGCACCACCGGTTTCGCCGCCCAGGCCGCCGGGCGCAGCGACGGCGCGGCCTTGCGGCAGATATTGCTTCAAGGCCTGCTGCTGGCGATGGGGCTGGCGCTGCTGCTCGGAGCGCTGGGCGTACCACTGAGCGGGGTCGCGCTGCACTTCATGCAACCGTCGGCGGAGCTGGATCAGCTGACCCGTGACTTCTTCCACACCCGCCTGTTCGGGCTGCCGGCGGCGCTGGCCAGTTATGCGCTGGTCGGCTGGTTCCTCGGCACCCAGAACGCCCGGGCGCCGCTGGCGATTCTGCTGAGCACCAACCTGATCAACATCGTGCTCAACCTGTGGTTCGTCATCGGCCTGGACTGGGGCGTGGTCGGTTCGGCCCGCGCATCGGTAATCGCCGAATGGAGCGGCGCCCTGCTCGGCCTGTGGATGACTCGGAGAGCCTTGCGCGCCTATCCCGGTCACATCGCCTGGGCTGCTCTGAAAGTCTGGCAGAGCTGGCGTCCGCTGCTGGCGGTCAACCGCGACATTTTCATCCGCAGCCTGGCTCTGCAATCGGTGTTTTTCCTGATCACCGTGCAGGGCGCGCGACTCGGCGATGCCACGGTCGCGGCCAATGCGCTGCTGCTCAACGGCCTGCTGCTGACCGCCCACGCACTGGACGGAATGGCCCACGCCGTCGAAGCCCTGTGCGGCCACGCCATCGGCGCCCGTGATCGTCTGGCCCTGCGCCGTTCGCTGGTGGTTGCCGGCGGCTGGTCGTTGCTGGCGAGCCTGGGCTTTGCCGCGCTGTTTCTGTTGGCCGGCCACCTGTTCATCGAAATGCAGACCGACATCCAGAGCGTGCGCGAAACCGCGTTCATTTACCTGCCCTACCTGGCCGTGCTGCCGTTGATCGCGGTCTGGAGCTACTTGCTCGACGGCCTGTTCATCGGCGCCACCCGCGCCCGGGAAATGCGCAACGGCATGCTGGCGACCGTGATCCTGCTGCTGCCTGTCGCTTGGGCGCTGCAAGGTCTGGGCAATCACGGCCTGTGGATTTCGTTCCTGTTGTTCATGGTGCTGCGCAGCCTGACTCTCGGGGGACTGGCGTGGTGGCTGCGACGCACCGATGGCTGGTTCAACGGTGCCGCTCACTGAAGCGATGCTTCATGACGGATCGTTCAGCCAGCGCCGACGCAACAGTTCGAGTCGTTCTCGCGGAGTCAAACCTTGCGGCAGCGGCATCAGCTCGGCACGCGGATGCAGCAAACGCAGCCACAACCAGTCGTCCAGCAGCGTCTGCTCGCTGAAGCCCAGCGCCAGACCTTGTTCCTGAAAGGCTGATATCAGCCGAAAGTTGTTTCCCGTCGCCTGACTCCAGCGCCAGACATGCTGATCCAGCAGGCAACGATGCAATCGTTCTCGCTGTTGACGGGTCAGGCTTTGCTCGATGCGCAGGGGCTCCACGGCCAGTCCCGGATTGCGTAGTTGCTGCCAGCCCTGACTGCCAGCAGCCAGATCGGCCCACGTGCCGCCGAACCAGCGCAGCCATCCGATCGGCCCGAGCCAGCAGCTCAGTTGCCGGGCATCGCAGGCATCGAAAAAGTAACTGGCGGTCTGCCGATTGTAGAAATTGAGCAGCGCCCGGTGATTGAGGCCGATGGACACGGTCAGCATCCGCTGCAAGTGTTCGCGCAGTGTCTGCGCCGAGACCTCGCTGCCCAGCAGCAGCCCTTGCCAGGTCATGGGATCGGTGTGGCAGAGCGCCGATAGCGCCGGGCAATCACGCAGGTCGATCAGCCATGGGCCTTGCTCACTGACCGGTTGAAACTCGGTACCGTCAAACAGCTGCAGGCTGTGCACACTGGAGAATCCCTGGCGTAACACCTTCACTGCCTGGGGTGCCTGTGCGATGTCCAGCAACAACCACTGCGCATGTTGCCCGGGGGCCGCGACGCTCATCTTCCGTCGCTCGTTTTGAGCCCGGCGACCAATCGACAGCTGCACAGTGACGCCGCGCAATGGCGATAACTGCCGCCCCCCGGTATCAGGCACAGCAACAACAAAGGCTCGGCCGCTTTCAACCATTGAGGCACGCCGACGATATCCAGGCGCTCGGGCAGAGGTGACTGCGCGTCATCCTCAACGACTTCGGCGAGAGCCGGGACCTGCAAGACGCCGCTGATCACGGGCTGTTCAGGGTCACCTTCCAGAAAGCTCACCACCACCTCTATCCCGTCCTTGAATGATGCCATCGGCGTATCGGCCAACGCCGGAGCCAGCGGCAACCAGCAGTGGCTGGGGCGGGCACCTTCGCCCTGATAAAGCCAGTCGAACTGAACGGCCACCGGCCGCACGGCATCAGGTTGCTCTTCCTCGACCGACACTACCCACGCACGCTGCGGGCTGCACATGCGCGCCCCCTGGTGGTCAATGGATGACTTGGGCACCGACAACTGGTCAGCGGCAAAAATCCTGTTGCTGTAGGGCGGCTCGAGTGACTGATCGGCCCGATGCTCGATTCGGCTCACCAGCCAGTGCGCATTGACGTCTGCCAGGGGCTGGCCGGAAATCGTCAACCAGTGACCACTGCGCAGGGTTGGCGAATCGGAATGCCCCTGCGCCGTACGTGTGCGCCGCGAGCATTCTGCGTTCAGCCGCACATGTTCGCCCAGTTGCCAGCGGCTCACTGTCGGCGACGGCTCTCCATCCTCGCTCTCGCATCGCAGGTTTCCGGCGCGTGGCAGTAGGGCCGGGTCATCCCCGAACACCAGGCAATGCCCCCGGCTCCCATGTTCGAAGTGATAGTGAATGCGTGCCTGCCCACACAACCGTTGCACCAGTTGCAGATCCGACTCGCCGTACTGGGTGCAGAATGTCCGGGGCGGATACACACCTTGCAGATCGAACCGGCGCCAGTTGCCACTGATGCCGTGCTCTCTGAGTACCTGATCAAGAATCTGCGGTACCGAGCGGTCACTGAAGATGCGTTGGCTGTAGCGCAGGCCCAGACAGCTCAACCGCGGCCCCAGCCGCGCCCGGCACAACCGGGCGCCGCGTCCTTGCTCATGCTGGACAAGGCTGTGCAACTGTCCGTGAACACCATTGCCACAAGGCCCGAAACACAGGTGCGCCGATCGATACATCAGTCCGGCCAGGTCCAGGTGCGGATCATCGACCAGCACATCGACTTCGAACGCAAAAGGCTCGCTGATGGCTTCGCAACCCGTAAATGCCAAGACTTCAAGCGAGTCGGACAGGCCCGCTACATCGAGACGAAACGACGGCTCGTCGGCTGGATCGAACATGGGGGGATTCTCTACAGGGGGGCGGGCGGGGATTCTCGCCGAGACCCATGGCCGAGTAGAGGGCCGAACTACAAATTCGGAAATGACCTACGCGAAAAGCAGACGACGTCACTTTGCTGGCCTGGAAGCAGGCCGTTTCGCGAAGAGAAAAAGAAGCGTCTCACCCGGTTATCTGAAACGTCCACGGTGGGCGGAACAATTTCAGACAACCAGATGAAAGCGGAACCTGGCCTCAGGAAGACAGGTAGGAAGAGCGGGTCAGACCCAGGCGCAACGCATCGAGGAACTGAGTGCGCTCGCTGGCGCTGATGCGGGCACTGGCGCACTTGTCGCGGTAGTGAGTCATCAGTTCTTCCGGCGACAGGTGCACATAACGCAGCATGTCTTCGATGGTGTCGTGGGTTTCAATACCGGCGTGGTACACGCTGCCATCGGCGTTCTGGTAGATGTTCACCGAGTCGGTGTCACCGAACAGGTTGTGCATGTCGCCCAGGATTTCCTGATAGGCACCGACCAGGAACACCCCCAGCAGGTAGTCTTCACCTTCGTTCAGCGCGTGCACCGGCAGGCTGGTCTCGATGCTCTGCTCGTCGACGTACTGGTTGATCTTGCCGTCGGAGTCGCAGGTCAGGTCTTGCAGGACGGCGCGACGCAGCGGTTCTTCGTCGAGACGGTGCAGCGGGATGATCGGCAGTACCTGATCGATCGCCCAGGTGTCCGGCAGGCTCTGGAACACCGAGAAGTTGCAGATGTACTTGTCGGCCAGCTTGTCGTTGAGTTCGTCCAGCACCTGACGGTGGGAACGCTGACGCGCTTTCAGCGAGTTGTGCAGGCGACGGCACACCGCGAAGTAGCACTGTTCAGCCAGGGCTTTCTCGGCCAGGGTCAGTTTGCCGTCGGCGTACTGGGCGGCCACGTCGCTCATATAGTGGGTGGCGCGCCAGTAGGTTTCGGTGACCATTTCGATGTCGGTCGGGCCTAGCAGGTCAACCAGCCACTGCACGGTTTCCGGCAGTGCTTCCTTGTTCTCGATCAGCGGGATTTCGTCGTTGTGTTTCTCGACGTCGGTGACCTGCACCACCAGCATCGCGTGGTGCGCGGTCAGCGAACGACCGCTTTCGGAGAAGATGTGCGGATGCGGCAGGGCCTGCGCATCGCAGAACTCCTTGAGCATGCCGACCACGACACCGGCGTAGTCGTCCATGTCGTAGTTGATCGAACTGGCGTTGCGCGAGTGGGTACCGTCGTAGTCCACACCCAGGCCACCACCGACGTCGATGTGATCGACTGGCAGGCCCAGATTGCGCAGCTCGCCGTAGTAACGGATCGCCTCCTTGAAGCCGTGCTGGTAGTCAGCGAGGTTGGCGATCTGCGAACCCATGTGGAAGTGCAGCAGGCGGATGCCCTGATCCAGGCCCGCCGCGCGGAAGCGCTCGACTACCGACAACAGTTGCGCCGCCGACAGACCGAACTTGGATTTTTCGCCACCGGTGTCTGCCCACTTCGACGACGCCAGGGACGACAAACGCACGCGCAGGCCAACCTGTGGCTTGACCTTGAGCGAGGCGGCTTCTTCGATCACCAGACCGACTTCGGATTCTTTCTCGATCACAATGAACACGTTGTGGCCGAGCTTCTGGCCCATCAGCGCCAGACGGATGAACTCGCGGTCCTTGTAACCGTTGCAGACGATGGTGCCGCCCTTCGGCGCCAGCGCCAGCACCGCCAGCAGCTCGGGCTTGGAGCCGGCTTCCAGACCGATGGAAACGTTCTGGGTGGCGATGATGTTCTCGATCACCGCTTCCTGCTGGTTGACCTTGATCGGGTACAGCGCGGTGTATTTGCTCTGGTATTCCAGACGCTCGATGTTCGCATCGAAAGCGCCGGTCAGCTGACGGACGCGGTCTTGCAGGATGTCGGGAAAACGCACCAGCAGCGGCAGGGACAAGCCACTCTTGCGCAGCTGGTCGACTTGTTCGAACAGATCGATAGGCGAGCTGCTCGGGCCGTTCGGACGAACTTCGACGCGACCGGCGTCATTGATCGCGAAATACCCGGCCCCCCAATGGCGAATCCCGTAAACACTGCGGCTGTCCGCAACTGTCCATTGGCTGCCATCGTCTTTGCGTGTGCGTCGTACGGACATCGAAGTCCCCTATAAAGAAGTCATAGTGCGTCGCCTGATCGCAGGCCGGCGCAGTCTAAAGAATGAAAATGACGGTTCGTCAGCGCGGCGGTAGACCGCGCTGACAGCGTTGAGTTTAGAAACCGGTCATGAACAGGCTCTGTGAAAACCATGGAAACGACGTCAGGCCCAGGGACTCTGGAGCTGAATCAAGCCGCCGGTGGGTTTCACAGAGGCTGCTAGCCGCCGGACTTCTTCGCTTTGAAGCCGTGCTTGACCAACTCGGCCAGGAGCAGCTCGACATGGTCGCCCTGGATCTCGATGATCCCGTCTTTCAACGCACCGCCGGTGCCGCAACGCTTCTTCAACGTTGTCGCCAGCTCCTTGAGTGCGTCTTCGGCCAGAGGCACGCCGGTGATAGTGGTCACCGTTTTGCCGCCACGCCCCTTGCTCTCGCGGCGCACACGGGCAATGCCGTCGCCGGCGGGGATCACGGTTTGCTTGCAGATACAGGCGTCCACCGGCTTGCTGCATTCCGGGCAATGACGACCTGCGTCGGTGGAAAATACCAGGCCGCCCAGGGCGGCGAAGGATGCGGCTTTTTTGGCCACCGGCAATCCTCTCGGGAGGACAAAGACTGATCGCAGCCTTGGGCAAGGCTATCGACCGCGAAGCCCCACTCAGGCAGGGGCAGCGCTACTGCACCGGTTCTTCAATAAAAGCAGGCCGGTGCAGCTTGAAAAGGTCGCGCAGTGTAACGGCAAAAACGCCGATTGCTAAGTGCCAATCGGCGCCAATTTATGTGTTCTTTGCGACGTTGCTTTGCTGAGCCTTCAGATAACGTTTCAAGGCTGCCAGAGAGTCCGGGCAATAAGGCTTTTGCCGGATTTCCTGCATGACCTGTTCGACCGGAATGAAACGCGCTTCGAGCACCTCTTCCGGCTGCAGGATCAACGGGCCATCCCACACTGCCGAAAACGCCGAACACCACAGGCGATTGCCGGTGTCTTCGAAGTAGAAATGGTCGTGGGCCGTCAGCTCTACGCCACTCACGCCCAGCTCTTCTTCCAGCTCACGGGCCGCCGACTCGGCGTAGGTCTCGTCTGCCTGCACCATGCCGCCCGCCGCCACGTCCCAGTAACCGGGATAAATGGCTTTGCTCAACGTGCGCCGATGCACGCAGAGTTCACCGGCGGAGTTGAACAGCATGATGTAGGTACCACGGCCGATCAGTCCGCGTTCTCGCAGGTCAGAACGCACCAGGGCGCCGAGCAGGTTGTCCTGCTCGTCTACCCAGGCGATCTGTTCGGCATCCGAGGCGGCGCGGTGGGCCGCCTCTCTGGCGCTTTCGTCCATGACTCAGCCCTGATTGAGCAGTTGACGCAAATCGATCACGGCGGCGTTGGCCCGGGAAATGTAGTTGGCCATGACCAGCGAGTGGTTGGCCAGCACACCGAAACCGCTGCCATTGAGGATCATCGGGCTCCAGATCGGCTCCTGGGAGGCTTCCAGTTCGCGGATGATCTGACGCACGCTGACGGTCGCGTTCTTCTTCGCCAGCACGTCGGCGAAATCGACTTCGATCGCGCGCAGCAAGTGCGACAGCGCCCAGGCCTGGCCACGGGCTTCGTAGAACACGTTGTCGATCTGCATCCATGGGGTCTCGACAACTTCCTCATCGACCTGCGGCACTTCACCCACCGCCGGCACTTCGGTTTTCAGCGCGGTGTTGAGCTTGACCCGGCCAACGCTGGCCGACAAGCGTTGCGACAGCGACCCGAGACGGGTGCCGACATCACCCAGCCAGTTGTTCAGGTTGTCAGCGCGGGCGTAGAACAGCGCGTTTTTCTGGGTCGGGTCGGACAGGCGCGCCTGATAACGGCTCAGGGAGTTGATGCCTTCCTGATATTCCGACTCGCTCGACGGCAGGATCCAGCTCTTGTTGTCGAAGTTGAAGCGCGGCTCGGCCTTGGCCAGGTCGGCGTCTTCAGCCGACTGCGACTGCGAGCGGGCGAAGTCCTTGCGCAGGGCGCGGGTCAGGTCGCGGACCTGCACCAGCACGCCGTATTCCCAGCTCGGCATGTTGTCCATCCACAGGCCAGGCGGGAAACGGTCGTTGGAAATGTAGCCACCTGGCTTGTCGAGCAAAGTGCCGGCAACGGTTTTCAGGGTTTCGACGGTGGTGTAGCCGACCACCATCTGCTTGCCCTCTTTCTCGGCGGCAACCTGAGCGTTCTGCGCCACGGGAAACAATGCCGGCTCCTGGCTCCAGTACCAACCCAGGCCAATGGTCACCAACAGGTAAATGGCAACCAGCGTGGCCAGCGCCCGGCTGAACAACAGCCCGCCGACATAGCTGCGGGCGGCCGACTTGGGCTCGGCGGCACGTTCAGGCGCGCTGCCCGCGCGGTTCTTCCAGTCCAGCATGGCGATATCCTTTCAATCTTGGGTTCAACGGTTCGACCACAACCATACAACAACGTGCCTCGACCGGGCACCCGTCAATATTGACAGGCGCTGCCTCGCCACCCGACACAAGGCCGGGACAGACCGCCCTAAGGGATTCCCCGATAGCGAATTCATCGCCATTGCGCTGCCGATACCCGCAACGGGACAGCACAAAGACCCTGCCATCCCTTCCCCGCGCTCCAGTAAATTCATGGTTGCGCAGATTGGCAAATGCCCGGTAGATGGGGACTTCTCCGACAATCAGGTTCAAATTGAAACCCGGCAGTCAGAAACTGAATGATGCCGTACCGCAGATTATTGACGTACGACACTCATGTAAGGGAAAAGAGGTGCTAGCATAGAGCCACCAGTCGATCTCAGCATGCACCCTAACTAGTAGTCAGGATATGACCGAGCCAGAAGACCCCAGCCGTGAGCGCCTCAAGCACCACTTTGCCCAGCGGGTAATTCATCAGGCACGTCAGATTCTTGAGATATGGCAGCGCCTGCAACGCAGTGAGTGGTCCACTGCCGATCTCGCCGAACTGAGCGAGGCCAATTTGCGCCTGCTGCGTTTTGCCGAGCGTTTCGAACAGCCCGAACATACGCAGCTGGCCCGCCACATCAGCCAGTCGCTGGAAGCGGTGGACGCCAATCGCGGACGCCTGAGCAGCGGCCTGATCACCGATCTCAACCGCCTGATGCAGCGCTTGTCGCGCACTGGCCTGCGCCATGGCGATCAGCTTGATCAGACCTTCCTGCCGCCCCTGCGCAAACCGATCTACGTGATGCTGCAGGATCACGACCGCGCCGAGCGGCTGGCCAAGCAGCTGGAGTTTTTCGGTCTGAGCGCTCAGGCGCTGGACAGTGTGTCGGCGTTTCGCTCCTCGATGGTCGAGCGCCTGCCGGCCGCGATTGTCATGGACGTGGATTTCAGCGGTGCCGGCGTCGGCCTGAAACTCGCCGCCGAAGCCCAGCAAGGTCTGGAAGAACCGCTGCCGCTGCTGTTCTTCAGCCTGCACGAAACCGACACCCCGACCCGCCTCGCGGCGGTGCGCGCCGGTGGCCAGGAATTTCTCACCGGCACCCTCGAAGCGTCGAGCCTGCTGGAGAAGATCGAAGTCCTGACCTGCGTCGCCCAGTACGAACCCTATAAAGTGTTGATCATCGACGACTCCCGCGCCCAGGCCCTGCACACCGAACGCCTGCTCAACAGCGCCGGGATCGTCACCCGCACCCTGATCGAACCGATCCAGGCGATGGCCGAGCTGGCGGACTTCCAGCCGGACCTGATCATCCTCGACATGTACATGCCCGCCTGCACCGGCACCGAGTTGGCCAAGGTCATCCGCCACAACGACCGTTATGTGAGCGTGCCGATCATTTATCTGTCGGCCGAGGACGATCTGGACAAACAGCTCGACGCCATGAGCGAAGGTGGCGACGACTTCCTGACCAAGCCGATCAAGCCGCGCCATCTGATCACCACCGTGCGCAACCGCGCCGCCCGCGCGCGCAACCTGAAGGCACGGATGGTCCGCGACAGCCTCACCGGCCTGTACAACCACACGCACATTCTGCAATTGCTCGAAGACTGCTCGTTCCGCGCCCGCCGCGAGAACAAGCCGTTGAGCTTTGCGATGCTCGACATCGACCACTTCAAACGGGTCAACGACAGCCACGGCCACCCCATGGGCGACCGGGTGATCAAGAGCCTGGCGCTGTTCCTCAAGCAGCGTCTGCGCAAGACCGACTTCATCGGCCGTTACGGCGGCGAAGAATTCGCCATCGTCATGCCCGACACCGATATAGAAGCGGCGCACAAAGTGTTAGACGAAATCCGTCAGCGCTTTGCCGAGATTCACTATCCGGCCCAGCCGCAGGATCTGTGGTGCACCTTCAGCGCCGGCGTGGTGGAGATGCACGACGACTCCGACAGCTTGATGATGGCCAGCCAGGCCGACGAGGCGCTGTACCGCGCCAAGGGCGAAGGACGCAATCGGGTGCAGACTGCTCGCGACTCAAAGCAAAGTGCCACTTTTTCATCGGAATCGCCCCAATCGGTCATAACCCTGTAACAGAACCGCAATAAATTCAGGCGCTTACCATTCTGCCGTTGGTAGCCGTCATGCGCCTGAAGTTGCTCACCAATCTCAATACCCTGTTGCTGGTCGCCGTCTGCGTGGCCCTCGGCGCCACGCTGTGGTGGTCGCAAAAAGCACTGGAGCGCCCGTATCTGTTGATGGAGCGTTACCTGGGGCTGTCGCAGCAATTTCAGAATGACGTGGCACGCAACGTCGGGGATTACCTCACCAGCGGCGACGCCCTGCGCCTGAGCAGCGCCAGCCAGGCCATCGATCAGTTGCAGAAAGAACTCGACGAGCTGCCGCCCGCGCTGGCCGACACCTTGCGCCCGAGCCTCACCGGCCTCGATGAATTCAGCAAGACCGACCTGCTGGCCGCCGGCAAACTGGCCGGCGATCCGCAGGCCCTGCTGTTGCAGGCCGAACGCGAATTGAGCGCCAGTCTCGACCAACTCAGCACCTACGCCGGCGGCAACGCGACCTACCTGACACCCCTGCTGATTGCCTCTCAACATCTGGGCAAACTGTCGCTGGCCCGGGACAAGCTGGTCAGCAGCGGACGCAGTGAACTGGCCGCCGATGTCGAGCGCGAAGTCAGCAACATCCGCGCCCAGGCCCAGACGATCGATGCCCTGCCCTTGCTCGGCGTGGTCGCCAGCAGTGAGTCCGGCAGCGACGACTTCGCCGCGCTGATGGGCATCGAAAGCACCGAAAAAGCCGCCGCCGAAGACGCCGGCGTCGGTCTCAAACGCGAACTCAACAGTTTGCTCGGCCGTTACCCGGCGGAGCTCGCACGCACCCGCGAGCAGATCCAGAAACGCACCGACCTGAGCACCGCAACCCACCAGAAAATCGCCGCCGTGCAACAAGCCATCGCCGGCCTCGAACCGGTGGTACGCGCCCAGCACGGGCAGATCCAGGGCGAAGTACGGCTGATGCAAGGCGTGATGATCGGTCTGATTCTGCTGATCGCACTGCTGATCGATACTCTGCAGCGGCGCCTGGCCCGCACTTTGACCAACCTTGCCCCGGCGCTGTCGACCTGGGCCGAAGGCGACTTTAGTCGCGACATTCATCTGGGCAAGACCAACCGCGAACTGCACGACATCGAAGCCTCGCTCAACCGCCTGCGTGCCTATCTGGTGGATCTGGTCGGGACCATTCGCGGCAATGCCGAGCAAGTGGCCGGCAGCAGCCGCACCCTCGCCGAGCTGAGCAATGACTTGCACAGCGGTGCCGAACATCAGGCCGGCGATACCGCGCTGATCCGTGATTCCCTCGGCGAACTGGAAGCGACCATCCAGCAGGTGGCCGGCGATGCACGGCAGGCCGCCGACGCCAGCCGTCATGCCGGGCTGGCGGTCGAACACGGACAACAAGTGATTGGCCAAAGCCTCACCGGCCTGCACGCGCTGGTTGGCGAAGTGCAGGGCAATGCGCAAATGATCGAACACTTGGCCGAAGAGTCGGCGACCATCGGCGGCGTGCTGACGGTGATCCGTTCGATTGCCGACCAGACCAACCTGCTGGCGCTCAACGCGGCGATCGAAGCCGCCCGCGCCGGGGAAATGGGCCGTGGGTTTGCCGTGGTGGCCGAGGAAGTGCGCTCGCTGGCGCAACGCACCGCCGGCGCCACCGCCGAAATCCAGACCCTGATCGCCGGCCTGCAAACTGCAGCGAGACAATCGGTCGAGGGCATGCGCGCCCAGGTCGAACATGCCGAGGCCACCGCCAATCAGGCGCAATCGGCGGATGGTGCGCTGGACAGGATTGTCGGCGCGATCCAGACCATCTCCGACACTGCGATCCGCATTGCCGAGATCACCGCGCAACAGAGCGGCGCGGTCAGCGAGATCCGCGATCACAGCGAGCGGATTCACCAATTGGGCGGGGACAATCTGCTGCGTATTGGCCAGGGTCGCGAGCAAGGCGAGAACCTGCTGTTGCTGGGCGGCCAGTTGCACACCGCTGTGCAGGCGTTCCGCGTGTGACACACAGCGCAGGGCCAAGTCCGCTATCATTCCCGCACCTTTGATTCGCGAGATTGTCATGCGCCGTCTGCTCTGCCTGCTGTTTTTCGTCTTCGCCCTGCCGGCCGGCGCCGCCGGTCTGTTCGACAGCAAACCCAGCGCCACGCTGGGCTCAGTCAACAACAGCGCGGATTTCCTGCCGGTGCGCGAAGCCTTTCAACTGAGCCTGGTCGAGAGCACACCGCAATCGGTCAAACTGCGCTTCGTCGCCTCCGAAGGCTATTACCTCTACCGGCATCGCTTCCAGTTTCGTGCCGAGCCTGCAGAGGTGAAACTCGGCGCCGCACAACTGCCGCAAGGCGAACAGAAACACGACGAGTATTTCGGCGACGTCGAGGTCTACCACGGCATTCTCGATGTAGAACTGCCGCGCAATGATTCCCGAGCGTTCACGCTGGCCGTCACCTATCAGGGCTGTGCCGACAAGGGCTTGTGCTATCCACCGGAAACCGAACGCCTGAGCATCGAGGGCAACGCAGCGCCAAGTGGTGCGTCCGCGCCGGTAGCAGGCTGGGACTGGCGTGATCTGGCGCTGTTTTTCCTGGCGGGCCTGGGCCTGACCTTCACGCCTTGTGTATTGCCGATGCTGCCGATCCTGTCCGGTGTGGTGTTGCGCGGGCAGGTCGGCGGTTTGCGTGGCTTCAATCTGTCCCTGGCTTATGTGCTGCCGATGGCCGCGTGCTTCGCGCTGCTGGGGGCCTTGATGGGGCTGTTCGGCGCGCAACTGAATCTGCAGGCACGGCTGCAATCGGCGTGGGTGCTGGTGCCGTTCGCGATGTTCTTTGCGGTGTTCGCGCTGGCGATGTTCGGCGTATTCGAGCTGAAACTGCCGCACTTCATCAGCAGCCGCCTCGACCGGATCGCCGGGCGCACTGAAGGCGGCTCGCTGTGGGGCGCGGCGGTGTTGGGTGTGGTGTCGAGTTTGCTGGTATCGCCGTGCGTTTCCGCACCGCTGGCCGGCGCGCTGCTTTATATAAGCGCCAGCGGCGACGCGCTGGGCGGCGGCCTGAAGCTGTTCATGCTCGGCCTGGGCATGGGCGCGCCGCTGCTGTTGGTGGCTACCGGTGGCGCGGCGTGGCTGCCGAAAAGCGGGCCGTGGATGATGTACGTGAAGAACGGCATCGGCGTGTTGCTGCTCGGGCTGGCCATCGGTTTGCTCAGCCGGGTGTTGCCGGGGCAAATCACGTTGCTGCTGATCGGCTTGCTGGCCGGCGGCGTCGGTCTGTTCCTCGGCGCTCTGGAATTCGTCTACAAACCGCCGCGCAAACGCCTCGGCCAGTTGCTGGGCCTGTTCCTGCTGTTTTATGCGCTGGCCTGCTGGTACGGCGCGTTCAGCGGGCAGACCGACCCGCTGAATCCAATAGCCCCGGCACGCCTCGCCGACAGCGGCTCGACCGCGCAAAACAGCGGCTCGTGGCAGACCGTCATCACCCCGGCGGAACTGGATCGGGTGCTGCTCGAAGCGAAAACCGCCGGCACCCCGCTGCTGCTCGACTGGTACGCCGACTGGTGCATCAGCTGCAAAGTCATCGAACACGAAGTACTCAATGACGCGACAGTCGTGGATCGGCTCAAGGGCTATCGGCTGATCCGCTTCGATATCACCGCGAGCAATGCCGAGCAGCGCACCCTGCTCGACCGCTACAGCCTGTTCGGCCCACCGGCGCTGATGTTCTTCGGCCAGGACGGGGTGGAACGTCGCGATGTGCGGGTGATCGGTGAGATCAACGCCGGCGACTTCGCCGAACGTGTCGCTAAAGTGAATGACCGGATTTAATCAGTCAGTCACATATTTTGCGCAAACATCGGACATCGTGCTGGCTATTGCAGAGAACTGGACAGTCACAAAGTCTTTGCGGCATAGTCGCCGGGTTCTGACGAAGGCTCACCCATAACAAGGAACACGCAGATGGCAACGCTACTGGTGCTGCACGGCCCCAACCTGAACCTGCTCGGCACCCGGGAACCCGGGACCTACGGGTCGACCACCCTGGCGCAGATCAATCAGGATCTGGAACGCCGCGCCCGTGAAGCCGGCCATCATCTGCTGTATCTGCAAAGCAACGCCGAGTACGAATTGATCGATCGCATCCACGCCGCACGCGGCGAGGGCGTGGACTTCATTCTGATCAACCCGGCAGCATTTACACACACAAGTGTCGCATTACGTGACGCGCTGCTGGGAGTGAGCATCCCATTCATCGAAGTGCATTTGTCCAACGTGCACAAACGCGAACCTTTCCGCCATCACTCCTACTTCTCCGACGTAGCGGTAGGAGTGATCTGCGGCCTTGGCGCCAGCGGTTATCGACTGGCCCTGGAGGCTGCACTAGAGCAGCTTGAACACCAAGCTAAACGCCCCTGACCGACCCTTGGGAGTTGATGATTCATGGATATCCGTAAAGTTAAGAAACTGATCGAATTGCTGGAAGAGTCCGGCATCGACGAGCTCGAGATCAAGGAAGGCGAAGAGTCCGTACGCATCAGCCGTCACAGCAAGACCCCGGCGCAGCAGTACTACGCTCCGGCTCCGATGCAGGCTCCGGCCGCTGCACCTGCCGCCGCTGCCGCTCCGGTTGCTGCTGCCGCAGCTCCAGCTGCCGCTGCTGCTCCAGCGCTGAACGGCACCGTTGCCCGTTCGCCGATGGTCGGCACCTTCTATCGCAAATCTTCGCCAACCTCGCCGTCCTTCGTTGAAGTCGGCCAGACCGTGAAGAAAGGCGACACCCTGTGCATCGTCGAAGCCATGAAGATGATGAACCACATCGAAGCTGAAACCAGCGGTGTGATCGAGTCCATCCTCGTCGAAGACGGCCAGCCGGTTGAGTACGACCAACCGCTGTTCACCATCGTTTGAACTGCGGAGAGCCTTTGATGACTGCGAAGTTGGAAAAAGTTCTGATCGCTAACCGCGGTGAGATCGCCCTGCGGATTCTGCGTGCCTGCAAAGAGATGGGCATCAAGACCGTCGCCGTTTACTCCAAGGCCGACAAAGAGCTGATGCACCTGGGTCTGGCAGACGAATCCGTCTGCATCGGCCCGGCTTCTGCCGCGCACTCCTACCTGCACATCCCGGCAATCATTGCGGCCGCTGAAGTGACTGGCGCTACCGCCATTCACCCAGGCTACGGTTTCCTCGCGGAAAACGCCGACTTTGCCGAGCAGGTCGAGAACTCCGGCTTCGCCTTCATCGGTCCGAAAGCCGAAACCATTCGCCTGATGGGCGACAAGGTATCGGCCAAGCACGCGATGATCGAAGCGGGCGTGCCAACCGTTCCAGGTTCCGACGGCCCGCTGCCGGAAGACGAGGAAACGGCGCTGCGCATCGGTCGTGAAGTCGGCTATCCGGTGATCATCAAGGCCGCCGGCGGCGGTGGTGGTCGCGGCATGCGCGTGGTGCACAAGGAAGAAGACCTGATCGCCTCGGCGAAACTGACCCGCTCCGAAGCTGGCGCGGCGTTCGGCAACCCGATGGTCTATCTGGAAAAATTCCTGACCAACCCGCGTCACGTCGAAGTGCAGGTTCTGTCCGACGGCCAGGGCAATGCCATCCATCTGGGCGACCGCGATTGCTCGCTGCAACGCCGTCACCAGAAGGTTCTCGAGGAAGCGCCGGCACCGGGCATCGACGAGAACGCGCGCAAGGAAGTCCTGGCTCGCTGCGTCAAGGCGTGCATCGACATCGGCTACCGTGGCGCCGGCACCTTCGAGTTCCTGTACGAGAACGGTCGTTTCTACTTCATCGAAATGAACACCCGTGTTCAGGTGGAGCACCCGGTTTCGGAAATGGTCACCGGTATCGACATCGTCAAGGAGATGCTCAGCATCGCCGCTGGCAACAAGCTGTCGTATACCCAGGATGATGTGGTGATCCGCGGTCACTCGCTGGAATGCCGGATCAACGCCGAAGACCCGAAAACCTTCATGCCGAGCCCGGGTACGGTCAAGCATTTCCACGCACCAGGCGGCAACGGCGTTCGCGTCGATTCGCACCTGTACAGCGGTTATGCCGTTCCGCCGAACTACGACTCGCTGATCGGCAAGCTGATCACTTACGGCGCGACCCGCGACGAAGCCATGGCCCGCATGCGCAATGCCCTGGACGAAATCGTGGTCGACGGGATCAAGACCAACATCCCGCTGCACCGTGATCTGACCCGTGACGAAGGCTTCTGCAAAGGGGGCGTGAACATTCACTACCTCGAGCACAAGCTGGCTGGCGAGAAGCACTAAGCTTCAGCCCGCACCAGACAAGGCCGCCTTCGGGCGGCTTTGTTGTTTCCGAAGGTTTCATCTGCTCACACATTCCCCGCTCCCACAAAACCGTCGCGCTCGCGTAAACTTGCGCGCTTCTCGCAGGCCGCTAGGCTGCAATCAATCTTTTTCACAGGTGCCCGCCATGCCTTGGCTGCAAGTAAGACTCGCCATCAGCCCGGAACAAGCCGAAACCTACGAAGACGCTTTCCTTGAAGTGGGCGCCGTTTCGGTGACCTTCATGGACGCCGAAGATCAGCCGATCTTCGAACCGGAACTCAATACCACCCCGCTGTGGGCGCACACCCACCTGCTGGCCCTGTTCGAGGGCGGCACCGAAGCCGCCCCGGTACTGGCCCACCTGGAACTGCTGACCGGCAGCCCGCTGCCCGAGCACCACAGCGAAGTGATCGAAGACCAGGACTGGGAACGCAGCTGGATGGATGGTTTCCAGCCGATGCGCTTCGGCCAGCGCCTGTGGATCGTGCCGAGCTGGCACGCCGCACCGGAGCCGGACGCGGTCAACCTGCTGCTGGACCCGGGCCTGGCGTTCGGTACCGGTACCCACCCGACCACCGCCCTGTGCCTGGAATGGCTGGACGGCCAGGACCTGAAAGACTGCAACGTGCTGGATTTCGGCTGCGGCTCGGGGATTCTGGCGATTGCCGCCCTGCTGCTCGGCGCGAAAGAAGCGGTCGGCACCGACATTGACGTGCAGGCACTCGAAGCCTCCCGCGACAACGCCGGGCGCAACAACATCGCGGACGAACTGTTCCCGCTGTACCTGCCGGAAGACCTGCCGCAGGTCAAAGCCGACGTACTGGTGGCCAACATTCTGGCCGGTCCGCTGGTTTCCCTGGCGCCGCAACTGTCCGGTCTGGTCAAGTCCGGCGGGCGCCTGGCACTGTCCGGGATCCTCGCCGAACAAGGCGACGAAGTCGCTGCCGCCTACGCGCAGGACTTCGATCTCGACCCGATCGCCAATCGCGATGGCTGGGTGCGCATCACCGGCCGTCGGCGCTAGAATGACCGCCTGCTCAATCCGGATCGCCGCATGACCGACAGCTTCGTCACCCAGTGCCCGCATTGCCAAACCAGTTTCCGCGTCAGCCATGCTCAGTTGAGCGTGGCCCGCGGGGTGGTTCGTTGCGGCTCCTGCCTGCAAGTGTTCAATGCCGCCAAGCAACTGCTGGAGCAACACGCAGGCAAGGAAGCGGTCACGCCGGTGGCGCCGTTAATCAGCGAGCCGGCGCCCGTCGACGCACCGGCCATCGTCGAAACGCCCGAGCCGCGTGCCATCAGCCAGAAGCAATGGAGCGCCGCCGAGCTGGATCTGGACAGCCTGGATCTGGACGAAGAACTGGCCCGCCTCGAGCAACGGGAAATCCAGCCGACCACCGAGCTTGGCCGCCCACGCGAGGACGCCCTGAGCGCCCGCCGCGACAGCCACGAACCGGAAGATACGTCGTGGCCGGACAGCCTGTTCAGCGAACCGGCAGATGAGCGCTCCCCCGAAGTCGAAGATGAACCCGACGCCGTCGAGCCTGAACCCGTCCGACCGGAACGCACCGAACCCTCGCTGTCGCTGGAGCCGGTGGATCTCGACGACGAACCGCCGATCCCGCAACTGCGCTTGCACGATCCGATCGACCCGAATGCCCGCCGCGAACGTCTGTCAGCCAGCGATGACGTCGACGACGAACTGCCACTGATCGAACCTGCGCGCAAAAAACGCGAACGTGTCGAGTCCAGTGCTCGCGCCGAAGCCTTGCAGGATCTGACCGATGATCCGCTGCAACTGGACTGGCAAAAACGCCGCTCGCCCTGGGGCCGTCGCCTGCTCTGGCTGTTGCTCATCGTGCTGGCCGCCGCCGGCCTGGGCGGACAATACATCGCCTATCACTTCGACGAACTGGCGCGCCAGGATCAATACCGGCCGTGGTTCCAGCAACTCTGCCCGCAAGTCGGCTGCACGGTGCCGTCCAAGGTCGATATCGCCAAGATCAAGAGCAGCAACCTGGTGGTGCGCAGCCACCCGGAATTCAGCGGTGCGCTGGTGGTGGACGCGATCATTTATAACCGCGCGCCGTTCTCGCAGCCGTTTCCGCTGCTGGAGCTGCGCTTCGCTGACCTCAACGGTCACCTGATCGCCAGTCGTCGCTTCAAACCCGGCGAATACCTCAACGGCGACCTCGAAGGCATGGCGGAAATGCCGCCGCAGACCCCGATCCATATCGCTCTGGACATCCTTGACCCAGGCCCGAAAGCGGTGAACTACAGCCTGAGTTTCCACTCACCCGAGTGAAGCGCTTCACCGCTCCCGGATTGACGGCAATTTTCTGACTGCACACCGCACAACCAAACCGGCGGTAATAACAGAATAACTGTTCAGATTTTGTTCAATTCAGCCTTTATCCAGTCATCGAGAGCGGGTATCATGCCAACCCTTTTTCGAACTCTCATGATCCGGCCCCACTTCAGGGAAGTCCTATGTCGGCGGTACGCATCGGCCCATATACATTGCAGAACGGCTTGATCCTCGCCCCGATGGCGGGTGTCACCGACCAGCCCTTTCGTCAGCTGTGCAAGCGTCTGGGCGCAGGGCTTGTAGTCTCGGAAATGGTCACCAGTGACATGAGCCTGTGGAACACCCGCAAGTCGCGCATGCGCATGATCCACGAAGGTGATCCCGAGCCACGCTCGGTGCAGATCGCCGGTGGCGATGCGCAGATGCTGGCGGATGCGGCCCGGGCCAACGTCGAGCTGGGCGCACAGATTATTGATATCAACATGGGTTGCCCGGCGAAGAAGGTCTGCAACAAGGCCGCCGGCTCCGCGCTGTTGAAGGATGAGGCACTGGTTACCGAGATCCTGCATGCCGTCGTGGCGGCGGTTGATGTGCCGGTGACCCTGAAGATCCGCACTGGATGGGATCGCGACAACAAGAACGGCCTGACCGTGGCGAAGATCGCCGAACAGGCCGGGATCACGGCGCTGGCGGTGCATGGCCGCACCCGCGCCGACCTGTACACCGGCGAAGCCGAGTACGACACCATTGCCGCGATCAAGCAGGCGGTGTCGATTCCGGTCTTTGCCAACGGCGACATCGTATCGCCGGAAAAGGCCCGCTACGTGCTCGACGCGACCGGTGCCGATGGCCTGTTGATCGGCCGGGCTGCCCAGGGGCGGCCATGGATTTTTCGCGAGATCGAACACTTCCTGCGTACCGGCGAAAAACTGCCGGCGCCGGAGCTGATCGAGGTGGAACGCATTCTGCTTGAGCATCTGGCCGCCCTTCACGCCTTCTATGGGGACGTGATGGGTGTGCGAATTGCCCGCAAGCATGTGGGCTGGTATCTCGCAACCTTGCCGGGCGCCAGGGAATTTCGCGCCCACTTCAATCGTTTGGATGGTACGGAAACACAATGCGCCAACGTTCGGGAGTTCTTCGCCGAACGTTACAAGAGCCTGACAGGGGACGGAGAAGGGGTGGCCGCATGACGATGATGACCGAGACTTTAGTGAGTGGAACAACACCCGTGAGCGACAACGTGAATTTGAAACAGCACCTCAATACCCCGAGCGAAGAAGGCCAGACCCTTCGCGGGAGTGTCGAGAAGGCGCTGCACAATTATTTCGCCCACCTTGAGGGCGCGTCCGTCACGGACGTGTACAACCTGGTGCTCTCCGAAGTCGAGGCTCCCCTGCTCGAAAGCGTGATGAACTACGTCAAGGGCAACCAGACCAAGGCCAGCGAGCTGCTCGGACTGAACCGCGGCACGCTGCGCAAGAAACTCAAGCAGTACGATCTGCTGTAAGCATTCAATCAAACCAGAAAGGCGCCCGCGTAAAACCGGTCGCCTTTTTTGCTGACTTCCCTTGCTTTTGATGGAAATTGAGATGACCGACCAGACTACCCGCCTGCCGATCCGCCGCGCCTTGATCAGTGTTTCCGACAAGACCGGGATCCTCGAATTCGCCAGGGAGCTGGAAGCCCTGGGCGTGGAAATCCTTTCCACCGGCGGGACCTTCAAACTGCTGCAGGACAACGGCGTGGCCGCAGTGGAAGTCGCGGATTACACCGGTTTCGCAGAGATGATGGACGGTCGGGTGAAAACCCTGCACCCGAAAATCCACGGTGGGATCCTCGGTCGTCGCGGTATCGACGACGCGATCATGAACGAGCACGGCATCAAGCCGATCGATCTGGTGGCGGTCAACCTGTACCCGTTCGAAGCCACCATCAGCAAGCCGGGCTGCGACCTGCCGACCGCCATCGAGAACATCGACATCGGCGGCCCGACCATGGTCCGTTCGGCGGCGAAAAACCACAAAGACGTGGCCATCGTGGTGAATGCCAGCGACTACGCCACCGTCCTGGAAAACCTCAAGGCCGGTGGCCTGACCTACGCTCAGCGTTTCGACCTGATGCTCAAGGCGTTCGAACACACCGCCGCCTACGACGGCATGATCGCCAACTACATGGGCACCGTGAACCAGGCTGCCGAAACCCTGAGCACTGAAGGTCGCAGCGAATTCCCGCGCACCTTCAACAGCCAGTTCATCAAGGCTCAGGAAATGCGTTACGGCGAGAACCCGCACCAGAGCGCGGCGTTCTACGTTGAAGCCAAGCCTGCCGAAGTCGGCATCGCCACCGCCACCCAGTTGCAAGGCAAGGAACTGTCGTACAACAACGTGGCCGACACCGACGCCGCGCTGGAATGCGTGAAGAGCTTCGTCAAACCGGCCTGCGTGATCGTCAAGCACGCCAACCCGTGCGGCGTGGCCGTGAGCCCGGACGCCGAAGGCGGCATCCGTCAGGCCTACGAACTGGCCTACGCCACTGACACCGAATCGGCGTTCGGCGGCATCATCGCCTTCAACCGTGAACTGGATGCCGAGACCGCCAAGGCGATCGTCGAGCGTCAGTTCGTTGAAGTGATCATCGCACCAAGCGTCAGCGAAGAAGCCCGCGCCGTCGTTGCTGCCAAAGCCAACGTACGCCTGCTGGCCTGCGGCGAGTGGTCGGCCGATCGCGTTCCGGCCTGGGACTACAAGCGCGTCAACGGCGGCCTGCTGGTACAGAGCCGCGACATCGGCATGATCGGCGCCGACGACCTGAAAGTGGTGACCAAACGCGCCCCGACCGAACAGGAAGTCCACGACCTGATCTTCGCCTGGAAAGTGGCCAAATTCGTCAAATCCAATGCCATCGTCTACGCCAAGAACCGTCAGACCATCGGTGTCGGCGCCGGCCAGATGAGCCGCGTGAACTCGGCGCGTATCGCCGCAATCAAGGCTGAGCACGCTGGTCTGCAAGTGGCCGGTTCGGTAATGGCATCCGATGCATTCTTCCCGTTCCGCGACGGTCTGGACAACGCGGCCAAGGTCGGTATCACGGCAGTGATCCAGCCGGGTGGCTCGATGCGTGATGCTGAAGTGATTGCTGCTGCTGACGAAGCCGGTATCGCTATGGTCTTTACAGGCATGCGCCATTTCCGTCACTGATACACGGCAGCTACAAGCCTCAAGCTGCAAGCTGCAAGAAAGAGCAGTCAGGTATCGCTCCTTCTTGCAGTTGCAGCCTCATTAATTCAGAGCCATAAGCTGTAATCGAGAGTCACACACTCGCTCTTGCTTGCAGCTTGTAGCTTGCAGCTTTCTCCGAAGGAGTCTCTCTTTGAATGTTTTGATCATTGGCAGCGGTGGCCGCGAACACGCCCTGGCCTGGAAAGTGGCTCAGGATCCGCGAGTGCAGAAGGTTTTCGTCGCACCGGGCAACGCCGGCACCGCGATTGAAGCCAAGTGCGAGAACGTCGCCATCGATGTGCTGGCCCTCGAGCAGCTCGCTGACTTCGCCGAGAAAAACGTTTCCCTGACTATCGTCGGTCCGGAAGTGCCATTGGTGGCCGGCGTCGTCGACCTGTTCCGCTCCCGTGGCCTGAACTGCTTCGGTCCGACCGCCGGCGCCGCGCAGCTGGAAGGCTCGAAAGCCTTCACCAAGGATTTCCTGGCACGCCACAAGATCCCGACCGCCGACTACCAGAACTTCACCGAGATCGAGCCGGCCCTGGCTTATCTGCGTGAAAAAGGCGCACCGATCGTGATCAAGGCCGACGGCCTGGCCGCCGGTAAAGGCGTGATTGTTGCCATGACCCTGGCCGAAGCCGAAGACGCCGTGCGCGACATGCTCGCCGGCAATTCCTTTGGCGACGCCGGTTCACGCGTTGTCATCGAAGAATTCCTCGACGGCGAAGAAGCCAGCTTCATCGTCATGGTCGACGGCAAGAACGTTCTGCCGATGGCCACCAGCCAGGACCACAAACGCGTCGGCGACGGCGACAGCGGTCCGAACACCGGCGGCATGGGTGCTTACTCCCCTGCACCGGTGGTCACCGCCGACGTGCACCAGCGCGTGATGGACCAGGTGATCTGGCCGACCGTGCGCGGCATGGCCGACGAAGGCAACGTCTACACCGGTTTCCTGTACGCCGGTCTGATGATCGACAAGGCCGGCAATCCGAAGGTCATCGAGTTCAACTGCCGCTTCGGCGACCCGGAAACCCAACCGGTGATGCTGCGTCTGCAATCGAGCCTGGTATTGTTGGTCGAAGCCGCCCTGGCTCAGGCGCTGGACAAGGTTGAAGCGCAGTGGGATCCACGTCCGAGCGTCGGCATCGTGCTGGCCGCCGGCGGTTACCCGGGCGACTACGCCAAGGGCGCGCCGATCAACGGTCTGGACGCCGCCGCCGCACTGGAAGGCAAGGTCTTCCACGCCGGTACTGCGCTCAAGGACGGCAACGTCGTGACGGCCGGCGGTCGGGTGCTGTGCGCCACCGCCATGGGCGCCAGCGTCGGCGCCGCCCAGGAGCAGGCCTACAAACTGGCCAAGGCCATCGACTGGGAAGGCTGCTTCTACCGCACCGACATTGGCTACCGCGCCATTGCCCGTGAACGCGGTGAGTCTCAGTAATAAGCTACGCTGTGTTTCCGGCAAGGGCTCATCGCCCTTGCCGGACTGTTCCGACGCTGCGCATCGTTATATTCTGGCATCAACCTACGAAGGGATTTCGCCGTGCGCTGGCTCAGGATTGCCATAGGTTTCACCGTCACGCTGTTGACCTTGCTCTGCATGCTCCCGGCCCAGGCCGCGCAAGGCAGTGGCTGGTCGGTATTGCTTGACGATCAGGGCAACCTCCAGCTGAGCGACATCCGCTCCGCCCGCTACACCAATCAATTCAGCCCTATCGAGCTTGACCGCCTCACCGCGGCCGAACCCGATGGCGCCTTGTGGCTGCGCTTCAGGCTGGCGCCCGGCAAGCACGAACAAGTGCTGCGGATCTTCGCCCCCGACCTGTCGCACCTCAATCTGTATGTCCTCGACGGCGATCGCCTGATCGAGCAGCGCGACACCGGCACCACCCAGCCCCAGGTGGAACGACCGCTGCCCAGCAGCGATTTCATGCTGCCGCTGCCGCAAAGCGACAAACCCCTCGACGTCTACCTGCGACTGGTCTCCGATCACCAGTTGCGCCCGTACATCACCCTGCAATCGGCAGTGATGGCCGCGGCCAATCACAACCAGACGCTGATCTACGGCCTGCTGTTCGGCTGCCTTGCAATGCTGATCCTGCACAACCTGATCCGCTACGCCTACACCCGCTCGCGCAGCAGCCTGTGGCTGGCCATCTGTGAAGTGCTGCTGGGCCTGAGCCTGTTGCTGCTGCTCAACCTCGCCGGTCCGTGGCTGCCGAACTGGCACGCGATCCAGACCCCCGGCGCCTACCTGGCCCTGCTGCTGACCGCACCGGCCGGCCTGATGTTCGCCTACCGCTTTTTCGCCCCGCTCGGCCCGCATCCGCTGAACAAGCTGCTGATCGGCGACATTCTGTTCATCGTGATCTGCAGCCTGTTGCTGTTGTTCGTCAACACCCTGCCGCTGAACATCATTACCTATGCACTCGTCGCCCTGGCCGGCCTGAGCATGTTGCTGGTGGGTTCCTATCACTGGCAGAAAGGCTACCGCCCTGCCCGGCTGTTCGTCGCGGCGATGGTGGTGTTCAACATCGGCACGCTGATCATCCTCCCGGCCTTGCTGGGGCTGACCCTGGTGGCGCCGCAAGGCCTGATCATGACCCTGATGGGTTTCATCTGCATCAGTGGCCTGCTGATGAGCATCGCCCTCGGCGAACGTCAGCGCAGCATCACCGAAAGCCGCTTCAGCATCAGCCGCGACCTCGCCGCGAGCAACGCCGAGATCAATGCCAAGGCCGAATTCCTGGCCAAGATCAGCCACGAAATCCGCACGCCGATGAACGGCGTACTGGGCATGACCGAACTGCTGCTCGGCACGCCGCTGTCGGTCAAGCAACGCGACTACGTGCAGACCATCCACAGCGCCGGCAACGAATTGCTGACCCTGATCAACGAGATCCTCGACATCTCGCGGCTCGAGTCCGGGCAGATCGAACTGGACGATGTGCAGTTCGACCTCAACGCGCTGATCGACGATTGCCTGAGCATCTACCGCGCCAAGGCCGAACAGCAGAACGTCGAGCTGATCAGTTTCATCCAGCCGCAAGTGCCACGGGTCATCAGTGGTGATCCGACGCGCCTGCGCCAGACACTGCTGAGCCTGCTGGAAAACGCCCTGAAGAAAACCGAGGAAGGCGAAGTGCTGGTGGTGGTCGCCCTCGACGAACGCAGCGCCGGCCCACGCCTGCGCATTGCCGTGCAGGACAGCGGCCAGCCGATGGATCAGGAAGAGCGCGACGCGCTGATGCACGCCGAGTTGCACAGCAAGCATTTCCTGTCGGCCAACCGTCTGGGCGGCAACCTCGGGCTGGTGATCGCCCGCCAATTGATCCGTCTGATGCAGGGCGAGTTCGGCATCAAGAGCGGCGCCAGCCAGGGCAGTACGTTGTGGCTGACCCTGCCGCTGGACCCGGATCGCCTGGAGCACCCGACCTCGGACCTCGACAGCCCGCTGCAAGGCGCACGCGTGCTGGTGGTCGACGACAACGACACCTGCCGCAAAGTGCTGGTGCAGCAATGCAGCGCCTGGGGCCTGAACGTCAGCGCCGTGCCGTCGGGCAAGGAAGCGCTGGCCCTGCTGCGCACCAAGGCGCACCTGCGCGACTATTTCGACGTGGTTCTGCTGGACCAGAACATGCCCGGCATGACCGGCATGCAACTGGCCGCCAAGATCAAGGAAGACCCGAGCCTGAACCACGACATCCTGCTGATCATGCTCACCGGCATCAGCAATGCGCCAAGCAAGATCATTGCGCGCAATTCGGGGATCAAGCGCATCCTCGCCAAACCGGTGGCCGGCTACACGCTCAAGACCACGCTCGCCGACGAGCTCAACCAGCGCAACCGTGGCCAGGTGGTGTTCCAGCCGCAGCCGGCCAGCCCCGCAGCGCCGGTCAAGGTGCCGAGCGACTTCCGCATTCTGGTGGCCGAAGACAACACGATTTCCACCAAGGTCATCCGCGGCATGCTCGGCAAACTCAATCTGCAACCGGATACCGCCAGCAATGGCGAAGAAGCCTTGCAGGCGATGAAAGCCCAGCGCTACGACCTCGTGTTGATGGACTGCGAAATGCCGATCCTCGACGGCTTCTCCGCCACCCAGCAACTGCGGGCCTGGGAAGTCGGCAATCAGCGCATCCGCACGCCGATCGTGGCGCTGACCGCGCACATCCTCGCCGAACACAAGGAGCGCGCGCGCCAGGCCGGGATGGACGGGCACATGGCCAAACCGGTGGAGCTGTCGCAACTGCGAGAGCTGATCGAACACTGGGTAGCCCAGCGTGATCAGCAGAACCGTGCGACGACGCAACCGTCGTGAGCCGACAGACACGATAGCGCCTGTTAGACTCCCCCGACTTTCCCCGCCAGCGAGCCCGCGCCATGCTCCACGTGTTATTCAGTGTTTACCTGAAGATGCTGGTGCTCTACAGCCCGTTCTTCGTGTTGTCCTGCTTCATCAGCCTGACCCGCGGTTATTCGCGCAAGGAACAACGCCGCCTGGCCTGGAAAGTGGCGGTTGCCACGCTGGTCTCGAGCGTGTTGCTGTATCTGTTCGGGCGGGTGATTTTCGATGTGTTCGGCATCACGGTGGATGCCTTCCGAATCGGTGCCGGCAGTGTGCTGTTCATTTCGGCGCTGGGCATGGCGCAGGGCAAGTCGGCCGTGCAGACCGACAACGTGCAGCAGGACGTGACGATCGTTCCGCTGACCATCCCACTGACCGTCGGCCCCGGCACCATCGGTGCGCTATTGGTGATGGGCGTCAGCCAGCCGCACTGGGACGACAAGCTGTTTGCGATCATGAGCATCGCCCTCGCCAGCTTCACGGTTGGCGTGGTGTTGTACCTGTCAAACCGCATCGAACGCATTCTCGGCGATCAGGGTTTGCAGATCGTCAGCCGCCTGATGGGGCTGTTCGTGTGCGCACTGGCAGCGCAGATCATTTTTACCGGGGTCAAAGGCTATCTGGTGCCTTGAACCCTGAAACGAAAAGACCGCCGACGGTAACGTCGGCGGTCTTTTTTCGTCAGTGCTCCCAATCCATCAACCGACAGGCTCGACGGTTTTCTTGCTTGCCTGATCGATCAAGCCTTTCAGCGTCACACTATCGCCTCCATCCTTGCGCGCCTTGAGCCAGCGCACCAGTGTCGACACCTGGCACGGACGCAGGCCTGTGACCTCCAGCACGGCATCACCACGCAAAGCCAGATCCTGCGCATCCGCATGGCGTACCAACACACAATGTCCACTGTCCGGGTCGATCACAATCAGATGATCCTCGACTATCGCCACCTCCAGCCTCTGTGGATCGTCCAGCGTCAGGATCAAGCGGCTCATGACCTGCGGGCGGACACCCAGCGGATAACGACAGTCAACCACCAATGAGTCGAGTTTGCGCATGAGCGCCTCGGCCAGTACCCATTTCATCGAGCCACGCCCCACCCGCAGGACGAGCGTACGCACGTCGTCCGGAATCAGCGGCAGAGGATCGTACGCATCCACCTGCCCTTCGAGTACCAGCACGTCGCCCGTGCGCTCGACATAATCCAGTGGTTTGATCTGGCGCATGCTCGGATAGCCCTGAACGACTCGCTCCAGCGGCTCATGCAACACCAGATCGGTATGCCGTCGGGCGCCCAGCAGCTCGAAATCCACCGGGAGATCCACGGCAGGGATCCGGATCACCCGCGCACTGTCAGCGATATACCACTGCAAACTGGCATCCTGGGTCGCGAGCGAAATGAACGGGCGGTGGTCTTCGGTTTCCAGCAAGGCCTGCAGGTCGCTGATCAAATGCTCGCCATGAGCTGCCAGCCAATCGTGCTGTACTCCGCTGATCAATGGTGGCTCCAGGTACTGCAGTTGCAGCACCACCCCTTCCTGCGTTGTGCCCAAAAGGCCAGCACCGACAATCCGCACGTCGGTAAATCGCCACGCCGTCCATTGGCGCTCCGGCCTGGGCAGCATCCGGGCGTGCAACAATTGCGTCCCCTCTGCGAACGCCTGCTCAAGTTGCTGCGTATCGATAAAGGTCTGGCGCCAGATCTCGCCCCCCTCGGGTTCGAACAACCATGCCGACTGATTGTCCGGCGTCATACCGAGCAACCGAATCTGCGTCTGTGGCGCGTCACACAACAACACCCGGTTATCCACGTACCAGGCATGCAACCGCGCATCGCCGGTAGCGTTGGCAACCCCGACAATCGAGAATTGCTCGACAGCGTGCTGCCGGGCTACGGCTTCGAGCGCCAGCCACCAATGCCTGCGCCCCTTGAGCCATGGCTCGGCCAGACCCGCAAAACGCACGTTACCGTCAGTGCCGATTTCGAACGACAATCCGTCCTCGGTCCGTGCCTGATAACCGTTGTGCTCAGCCGTCACCTGCTTCAGGCGCTCGGGCTGCACCCAATCGTGCGACCATTGGCCCTGTCCCTGTCCCTGCGTCATGGTCAACTGAACCCGACACAACTTCTGGAATCGGCGGTCGTAGATGACAAATACATCGCTGTCATCGGCCAGCGGCAGCAACATCAATTCCTTCAGATTCTGGATCGAGTCCGGCCATCCGCGGTCACGGTGACGGCGCGGTACCGGGCGTATGATCAGATTGTCGCGGGTGCGAACCCAAGCCATGTCCCGGGCGTTCTCTTCAATCTTCCAGCAAATCGAAACGTAAGACGCGAGCTGCCAGTCGACCGTGGCAAACCCTCTGTCAGTCAGAACCGGTTTGTGTTCCACCCAATCACCGAGCAACGGCGCCCAGTCAGTCAAAGCCTTTCGGTCATCGAGCAAGGCCTCGAAAGTCGGCTCGAGTCCACGGGTGATCGAGCTCAGCCACAGTTCACCCTTGTGGATCAGATAGTTCAGGCGCTCGATTGTGCCGTCCTGACGGGCATACTCCTGCACCACATGGACAACCCCCTGTTCATCGGCCTCCACACTGCGAATTGTGCTGAGACCCTCGAACCGGAACATCAAGCGATAGCGGTGGCTGAGCAGCCCTGTGTCGGCATCGACCTGGCAAATGTCGTATTCATTCGGATCATGGAAGAACACCGTGTCGCCAGTCACCAGCGACAACTGTTTGTCTTCGCTGAAGAACTCATCGTTGCGGATATACAGAATCCGATCCTCCGCGGCGTCGTACCAGGCATTGGTATAACGGGGTGCTTCGATGTTCTCGAATGGAATCAGGTAGTCGTGGATCGGTGTATAGCGCAACGCCAGTCGATGAGCCCGCGCCAGCGCATGCAGATGATCCTGCAGGATCTGGTCGTCCAGCCCTTTGGGCGCCTGCTCCTCGAGCAATTGCAACTCAAGCTGTTTGGTGCCTGCGATTCTGAAGAGTCGGCCATTTTCGATCATCAGGGATATTTCCGGCGTGTTGACCGCCGTGACCTTGAACTGGCAACCCTTGATACTGAACTGCCCGTCGCTGCCGAACACAATATCCTTCTCGACGGCCCACGGTGCGGCAATGATCCAGCGGTCCTTCTGATTACCCAATGACGTCAGCTCGACGTTGACACCAGGGTTGAGCACCAGTGTGCATGTGTTTCCTCCACCCTGAATCCGGTAGCTGATCTGCTCATGCCAGGTTTTCGGAATCACCGGCACGATCAACTTTCGCGCCTGGGCGTCGAGTGTGACGCTGATCTGGGTCGGCCGGTAATCGGGATACATCCGATGGACGATGTAGTGGCTGGGAAACGAATAGAACGAAAAAAGAAAGAGCCACTGACCGTCCGCTTTTTTCTTTTCCAGACGCCGGGCAATATCAAAGCCCTTGTCGTGGCGCTGCGATGCAAATGGCAGGATCTGATACTCGTATCGGTAGCAGGTCATTGGCGTACACGGCAGGACAATGGCTTGCCCGGCCGGTGGTGCGAACTTCATTTCGGTCGGGTAGCCCAGTTCATTGCTCAGATGAATGGCTCGTGAGTAGTCGACCTCGAATTCCGGCACGCCGAAATGATCGCGCAATGGATACAGGCGGGTGCTGTCGAGCGAGAGCTTTCCGGTGCCCAGATCCACTGCATTGAAAATCAGAGACGGTCGTGGCAACCAGGCACCTTGCTCGCCGCTGTAGCGATATCCAGCCCCGTGATGAGCGTCCTCAAGCTCCGCAAAAAACAGTCCGACCGCTTTCGCTTCTTCGGCGATTGTTGCGAAGTTCTGCGCCAGCGCCGCCACGCCCACCGCCAGGCCACCCAGGATCACCCCCGCGCCCCCCAGCACCGCTGCCGCCGTTCCTGCTCCGGCAAGTGCGGCACCCAGTCCCGCACCGGTCAGGGCCAGGCTGCTGGCGTCAAAGGCCAACTGAGTAGAATAGGTAACCGTTTCGACATCGTTGCGGGCCGTCGCCACCTGATAAATATCGAATCCGACATTGGCCAGGCCCAGCACGGCACCGATACCCTCGTTGGCCACATGTCCGGCCACGGTACCGAAGGTGCTGCCGCTCAATGGCTCGAGAGCTTCGCCGACCACCTTTGCACTGGTGCGGGCGATCAGTTTTTCATCGCGCAACGCGGCTTGCACCAGGCTGATCAGACCTGCCACATCAACTGCGTTGCCATGCACCAGTTGCGCGTAATTGACGTAGGCGTGCCACTGCACAGCAGTGGTCATTGTGCGGTCTGCGCCTTCGCGCCCGCGCAATGCACTCATCAACGCCTGCACCGCAAAACCGGCATTCAGCGTATGTACTGCCGCAGCCTCGGTGGCGTCTGCCCCGATGTCCACCCTACGTTTGCCACCGAGCGCCGAGAACAGTTCCGTCAGATAGTTCCTGATCCGCAGCAGGCGATCATCCTGGCTGAGGACCGTGGCGACCACCTCGCCACTTTTCGGATCAATCATACTCACCCGATAGCTGCCCTCTGACGTCACTTCCAGCGAGTCGAACAACGGCACCAGAGGCGACACCGAGTCATGGCCCTCCTGCAAGCGTGAAGTGACGTCGGCAATCTGCTCGGCCCACCAGTCATTGTCCGCAGACAGCAAAGCTTTGCCCAGGCGCGGATTTTCCACCAGAGATTGGCCGTGAGCACTGTTCAGCCGCTGGCGGACGGATCTGAATGGCTTGTCCGGCAACGGCTCATCCTTGAACAACTGATTCACCTTGGTGCCATTAGACAGGTCCACATCGGCAACTTTCTCACCCTGCACATCGATCAGATCGAACAACGGTCGGTCTGGTTTCCCGTACAGCGCGTAATGACGGGCTATGCCTGCGAGCCTGAAAAACCGATTCAGGGCCGTTTTGAAGGTCACCTGGTTGTCAAATTCGAACAGGCCGAAGTTCGGATCGTAGAAGTGGTAAATGTGTGCCACACCGTTGAAACTCCGCGCCACCAGCATCGAGTGGTTGTCCGAGTTGAGCATCAGGGTTCGGGTACCGGCGGACTCCTCGAGGGTAGCGACCACCCTGTCCATATCGACCCGCCCGAGCGCCGTGCCCACCTCTGCGACTTTCACCCCACGCAATTCCTCCAGCGCCCCCAGAAAGGCCCTCGAATCTGAGTGCTCCGGCTGCAGCACCGCCAGGTAAAACCGCTCGCGCAATTGTCGGGTCGAGCCCTCGCCCTGGGTGAGGGCAGCACTCATCGCCAATGCCAGTGGAAAACAGCGCCCCGCAGCCCTGTCACCCGGCCCGTGCATCAACAAATCCTGAGGCACCAGTTTTACGGTGCCAGCGTCGAACTGATCGAGCACCTGCTCCACCTTCAACTGGACCTGTTCGCGATGTTCCTGAATGGCCAGCCGTTGGATCTGTGCCACCTGACGCCCCCAGTCGGCCAGCGTCACAGCCTTGGCCAACGCGTCCTTCTTCAGACTCAGCGCATTGACCGAAAGCAACGAAAAGCCATCGTCGACACTCGCCATGGCCGTTACAAAGGCTGGCGCCAGGCGCCGATAGAGTTGCTGTTCGATCGCCGCATAGCGCCCGGACGTCCCACGCTCACTCAGGCTGTTGGTCAAATTGTCCATTGCACCGCTCAGTGCAGAAAAACTTTGATCATCCAGCGATTCGGCTCCCAGCAAAGCGCCTATCGTCAAACGCTGCAACGGACTGAGGTGCGCAAGCTGCCAGGTCCCCTTGCCAAGACCGATCAACAGTTCATCCAGCGCGAGCCCCTGAGTAGACTGAGTGCTCAAGGATGCGGGGGGCCGGAGGCGAATGTCCTGATTGCGGATGGCCTGACGATGCTCGAAGTTGAGCGGCAGCCTGTCGGCGAACACAACCTTGCCGTCCTGGCAGCTCATCATCGCCTTGGAAAAAGACTGTCCAAGGCGCTCGGCCATGCGTTGCAACAAGTCGGTATTGAGCACATGACGCCCCTCGATAACTGGCCAGCCCAGCTCGAATTCGAGGGTCGTGTGTTTCAGCAACTCGTCGATGTCGCCTGCATAGCGGGTTTTGTATTGGCCGTCATGCCAACGTTGTTTTTCATTTTTTACCCACTGATCGAGATCGCTTTCGTTGTCTTTCCAGGAGTGATCCTGTTCCTCCTCGCTCGAACGAGTGACCACACCTCCCGGTTCGATGCCCACCTCATTATGTAAAGCGGCGGCCTCACTGGGCGTGAAATGAGCCCGCTCATAGTCCTGCATACCCCGGCGCATAGCCCCTGGACCGGTCAGGAAAATCGTTACCTCTTTTTTCGGACGGATACCGTCGCTGTGATACTCGGCGATAGAGACCGCCAACCGATACATTGCCGACTCTTGCATGTTAGGCAATGCGCTTAAAGGCCCGAGTCGGCGCTCGATCTCGACAATCGCCAGCTCGTAGTTGGCATCGGTGTCTCCTGGTGCTGAACCTTTGGCCGCTGCGGCCATGTCTACCGAGTCGATCACTGCATAGTTAAAGCCCAGGCACTCCTTCACTGACTGCAGCATCGGCGCACCCGGATGAGCCATCAGATAAGCGTTGGTCACTGAACCCATTTCAGCCACGGCACGCAGCATGTAGGGGCGTGCCAACAGGTCGCTCGGTGCCTGGAAGACTTGACTCAAATCCGGCGCGCTTTTGGCAAAAGACTCCAGCGCTGCACGATGTTCCTCGGGGATGTAGTGGCCATAATTCTTGTAACGACTGCGCAATGCCTGACGTCCGGGCATCCAGTGTGGGTTGTGATCCAACAGCAGTTGAGTGATGCCAAGCTCGGCATTCGTGCCGAGCTTGCTGATATCCACCCCCCCCAACACCTTCAACAACGGCGGAAGATTGTCGACGTCCGAATATATTCCGCCTTCTGGCTCCAGTACCTCTAGCCGCACAACATCGGAACCGGCGGCCAGATTGCCGCGCAAGCGCATTTCCCGATCGTAAATGTCTTGCAATTGCATAGGTTGCGAGGCGCCGGCCAAATCGCGCAACTGCAAATCGCCACCTGCCACCGCCTGCAGGCTCTGCAAATTGCGCTCTTTAAGAGATTGCAGATCCTTTTCCTGCTGACCATACGCTTTGCTCAACAATTGCACCCTGGCAGTGTCGGCAGACATACCGCTTTCAACGGCCTCATTGACATGAGCAAACATTTGCTGTTTCAGAACAATGGCTCGAGTTACATATGCCTCTCCGAGCCTCTCTTCCGTGGTGCTGTCAACTCCACCATGCTGCATTGCATGCACTTTGGCGGCTTCGACAATAAGGCGAGTAGTCTGATGGACAAGCATTGCATCACTGTCATACCAGAGATTGATTTTATACCCCTGCCCGACCAGTACTTGCTTCCAGAGATTAATGTAATCGCGTTGAATCTCGCCAATGCCTCCACCCAACCACACAAAGTGCAAAATCTTCGGCACTTGCGTCGCCGGTGCATTAACTTTCTCGACACTGGAAAGAATATTAGACTGAAAGTTTGCAAGCTTTTCTTTTATTTGTGAAAGTGTCAGGGGCGAATCCGAATCGGAATGGTTTGCCTCCTCTTGCTCCGTTTCGCGGCGCACGCGGTGCTTTTCCAGATCCTCCAGATCCTCCAGAGCCTGTTTGAACAGCGCCAGCGGATTTCGCAGCCGCGATGATTCAAGCAAAGCGCTGCAGGCAAAATAATAACGAATGGCAACATCATATTGCCGGGTGTTTTTGTACGGCAGCAGTGCTTGTTCAAGATCACTCAACTTGAACAAATTGACAAAATCCAAATATCCAACACTTGCAGCTTTAACTTTCGAATCCTGCATAAACAACCTTCCTTGAAATATTCAATGACCTGCACAAAAAAACCATCGAACACAGAAAAACCTCGCCAGAAATATCCAGCTCATGGCAAATAAAAATCAACCCTCACAACTTCAGAACGGAAAACTAGTACAAAAAAATCTCACAAACAAACAGGAAGCCATTCAAAGAATTTCTACAGAAATATCCAACAACACCCATAGAGAAAATTTAACAATCATCAAGTACGAACACCTGCAACCCAGACAAAAACAGACAGGGCCGCGAACTTTTATTCGAGGCCCTGTTATTTATATCTATAAGCGGCTGCAACAACTGGCAACCACACCGTGATCAACTGACCGGCTTCTCACCATACCAACGCGGCGTATACACCCACCCTCCGCCCTCGGTACGAGGGAAGGTGCAGGTGGTGGACGAACCAATCAGCACCATCGTACGCATGTCCACCTGCTCCGGTGTCAATGCGCCAAGGGTCGTCACCCGCAGCGTCTGCCCCGGACGACCAATATCACGGCCCAGCACCACCGGTGTTTGCGGCACACGGTGTTGCGCGACAATTTCCAGCGCGCGCCCCAACTGCCAGGGACGGGCACGGGAGATCGGGTTGTAGAACGCCAATGCCAGATCCGCTTCGGCGGCCAGATCCAGACGTTTTTCGATGATCGACCACGGTTTGAGGTTGTCCGACAGCGACATCACGCAGAAGTCGTGGCCCAGGGGTGCACCGGCCTGAGCAGCGGTAGCAAGTGAAGCGGATACACCCGGCAGGATTTCCAGATCGACGCTGTGCCACGCCGGATCCGTCGACTCGTGCAACGCTTCGAGCACCGCCGCCGCCATGGCGAACACGCCCGGATCGCCGGACGAAACCACAATCACCGAACGCCCCTGAGCGGCCAGCCTGAAGGCGTGACGGGCACGCTGCATTTCTTCGCGGTTGTCGGTGCAATGCTGCACCTGATCGTCGCGGAACGGGCCGGCCATGCGCACGTAGGTTTCATAACCCAGAACATCGGTGGCGCGGGCCAGTTCGGCTTTCACCGCCGGCACCATCAGCTCTGCCGCGCCCGGGCCGAGGCCGATGACGGCCAGACGTCCGCGTGGACGGCCGACCTGCGAAACATCCAGCGGCTGTTCGGCCACGGCGATGGCAATGTCGCGGGATGTTGTGATGATTCGAGCGTCGGGGACTGCATCGCGAACCAGCTCACCGATGTCACTCACCGGCGCCACAAAGCGCAACGGCACAGCCAGTTCAAGCGCGGCTTCACGCAACGCCGGACTGGCCATCTGAGTATCAGCCGCCACCAGACAGGCCAGCGATTGAATCGCTACACCGGCCTGCTGCAACGCATCGCGAATCGCATCCGGCAGACCGGCCACATCGGCAGCGACCGCCACCGCCACACTGCGTGGATAAATCAGCAACTCACTGGCGCTCGCCGCGCGGGCATCGCTGCCCACATGAATCGAGCGCTGCGCCTGTGGATCTTCCGGCAGTTGCGCCTGCTCAAGCCACGGCGCGGCACCGTCGATGCGCACGCTGTGGCCGGCGAGCAGATCGGACACGAAGCGTTTGCCCTGCTCCAGATCGCCAAGGGCATAACCGCCGGGAGGATTGAGCAGGCAAGTGCCGAAACGCAACTCGCCGCTGGTGGTGATCGCCGCTGCCACTTCAAGTGCAGCCGCAATCTCGCGGGCCATGACATTCACCCCGCCCAGGCCACCGAGCAGCGGCACCACGGCGCTGCCGTCTTCCGCCACGGCGAGCACCGGTGGTTCGGCGCCTTTCTCCAGCAACAGCGGCGCCAGCGTGCGGATGACAATGCCTGCCGCGCACAGGGCAATGATCGGCGTGTCCTGTTGATACAGCTCGCGCAGGGTTGCGCCGAACTCGCTGTAAGTCAGGTCGGCGCCTTCGACGCGCCCATTGAGCCCGTGAATCTTTGCGCCCGGATAGACCTGCTGAAGGCGACGGGCCGTGGCCAGCGCGCCCTGGCCGAGAATGACGATGGCCGGTGTGGAATGAGTCATCAGCCTTGCCACCGTTCGCCGGGCACAATGATCAGCGAGAAGTACGGCGACGACATCGGCTCGACCTCATCCAGTGGCACGATTTTCTGGTTGGCCATGGTCGCCCGCTCGACATACAGCGCACGCTCGGCCAGGCCCAGCTCTGCCAACACGTCGCGCACTTTTGGAAAGTTGCGCCCCAGCTTCATGATCACCGCAGCGTCGGCATCGGCCAGACGGCGCTTGAGTTCATCGTGAGGCAGCACGCCGGACAGCACCGACAGGCTCTGATTGCGATACACCAGCGGTGCGCCCAGCACCGAAGCGCCGCCGAGCATCGAGCAGACGCCCGGCACCACTTCGGCTTCATAGCGGCCGGCGAGACGATCGTGCAGGTACATGTAGGAGCCGTAGAAGAACGGATCACCCTCGCAGATCACCGCCACGTCGCGACCGGCCTCGAGATGCGCGGCCACTTCCTCGGCGGCGTCATCGTAGAAGTCGCTGATCACCTGCTCGTAGGACAGCGGCGCCGGCAGCACTTCGGTGGTCACCGGGTACACCAGCGGCAGCAGGTTCTGCGCGTCCTGCAGGTGCGCTTCGATGATGCCGAAGGCGTTGCCCTTCTTGCCCTTGGCCACGAAGTACGCCACCACTGGCGACTCGCGCAGCAGGCGCAGGGCCTTGACGGTAATCAGTTCCGGATCACCGGGGCCGACGCCCAGGCCAATCAAACGTCCTTTAGCCTGCATCATTCGATCTCCGTGGCGAGGGCATTGACCGCAGCGGCGGCCATGGCGCTGCCGCCGAGGCGGCCCTGCATGATCACGAACGGCACGCCTCGGCTGTTGGCGGCCAGTTCGGCCTTGGATTCGGCAGCGCCGACGAAGCCCACCGGGAAGCCGAGGATCAGCGCCGGTTTCGGGGCGCCGGCGTCGAGCATTTCCAGCAGATAGAACAGCGCTGTCGGCGCGTTGCCGATCACCACCACGCTGCCTTCCAGATGCGGACGCCACAGTTCCAGCGCGGCAGCGGAGCGGGTGTTGCCCAACTCACGCGCCAGCTCCGGCACGCTGTCATCGCGCAGGGTGCAGATCACTTGGTTGTTGGCCGGCAGGCGCGCACGGGTCACGCCCTCGGAAACCATCCGCGCATCGCACAGGATCGGCGCACCGGCGGCCAGCGCATCGCGCCCGGCCTTGCCGGCGCCTTCGGAGAATTGCAGCCCGTCGATGGCCTCGACCATGCCGCAGGCGTGGATCACCCGCACGGCGAGTTTTTCCAGGTCGGCCGGGATGCGAGCCAGGTTGGCCTCGCTGCGAATGATCGCGAAGGAGTTGCGATAGATCTCCTGACCGTCGCGGATGTAATCAAGCATCAAGGGGGCTCCGTGAGCGGGCGGCGAGCAATTTCGCCGCCGCTTCGATAGTAAGGTTGTGAGCGTGCAGCGCGCCGAAACCGGGCAGCGCTGCATCGCGAAAATAGAGGTCGTAATGACCGGGGCCGACTGCCAGCAAAGTCACCACAGCCCGATGCGCGGCGGCGCAAGAGCGAGGGCAGCCGGACAGGTGCACATCCACGGCATGTGGCAACAGCGTCGCCAGCCGGCGGGCATCGTGTTTGGTGTCGGCCAGGCCTTTGCCGCAGCCTTTGGAGCCGGTGCAGGCGATCAGTTGCGCCAAGGGATCTTCGACATGGGTCAGCAGGTTCAGCTTGCTCAATTCGTCGAGCACTTGAACCGCATCGGCTTCCCGCACATCGGGCAACAACAGACTCTGCCAAGGGGTGAAACGCAGGATGCCATCACCGAAGGTTCTGGCCAGTTGCGCGGCACCACGCAGCATGTCCGGATCAAGGCGGCCGAGCGCCGGTGCGGCACCGACATAGACCTGACCAGCCGATGGCTGAGGATGGATGCCGAGGTGCAAACCTTCCGGTCCGGCTTCGCGCTGCCAATCAGCGGCTGACTTCAGATTGATCCGCTGACCGAGCTTTTCCAGGAAAACCGGCGCCGGGCATTCATCCAGCAGATGGCGCATTCGCGTCTGCTCCGGACGGGCCAGTTCGAGGAACAACTCCAGCACCGCGACCACTAGCGCATGTCCGTGCGCAAGCGCCACAGCCGCCAGCGGTCGATCCGTCGGACAACCCGCCAGGCCGAACGCCAGCAGCGTGTCGCCGCGATCTTCGAATGCCGACAACCACAGATCATGGGGATGTTCGAGCATCGCCAGCGCTTCACCGCCATCCAGTTGCACGGCGAACTTGGGGCTCAACTCATGGAAGCGCGGATGGCTTTGCAGGGTCTCGAGGATCTGCCCGGCCAATGGACGGGTATCGAAGCGCATCTGTCGGTCAATGCCGGCGGCGGGGCTGAGCATCAGGTTGCGCACATCGTCGCCCGCTGCGGTTCGCGGCCCGAGACCGGCGGCCAGCAGGCTGTCGATCAGCGCGGCGGACTGCTCGCCAATCCCGCGTATCTGCAGATTGCCCCGATTGGTCGCCTCGATCGCCCCGCCGGCAAACCCCTCGGCGGCATTGGCCACCGCATCGGCCTGATCGGCGGTGATCGAACCGCCATCGAGCTTGATCCGGCAGATACCGCCATCCAGCGCCTGGACGATACGCAGCAACCCCGGGCAGGCCGAGGGGCGTATGGCGTTGGACATCGGACGTTCGTTCAAGGGCTGGCAGCTCTGTGGGAAAGGCGCTTCGCGGGCGAAGGCGCGGTATTATGCCTGCTTTGTCCGACGGCATGAAAAGTCTGCCCGTCGGAACGGCGCGTTTGCGGACACTTTTTTGAGGGCTACAGATGTCACCCTGGCTGACAGTAGTAGGAATCGGTGAAGACGGCTTCAAGGGCCTGGGCAAGAATGCCCGGCGCGCCTTGATGGGCGCTTCGCGGATCATCGGCGGTCAGCGTCAACTGGAGCTGTTGCCGGTGTGCATCCGTGGCGAGCGCCAGTTGTGGCCGAGCCCGTTCTCCCTGGCCCCGATTCTCGAGCGTCGCGGTGAAGCCGTGTGCGTGCTGGCCAGCGGTGATCCGATGTTCTACGGCGTTGGCGCAAGTCTGGCGCGGCAGGTGCCGGGGGCCGAAATGCTGATTTTGCCATCGCCATCCTCATGCTCGCTGGCGGCCGCCCGACTGGGCTGGCCGTTGCAGGACGTCAGCGTGTTATCGCTGGTGGCCCGCCCTCTTGCCGCCCTCAATGCGCAACTGTTCAGCGGCGTGCGCCTGTTGCTGCTGAGCAATGACGGCCAGAGCCCGGCGGCGGTTGCCACGTTGCTGCGTGAACGCGGATTCGGCGCCAGTCGCCTGAGCGTCCTGGAGCATCTGGGCGGCAGCGCCGAACGCCGGATCGACAGCACCGCCAACGACTGGAACGATCCGCTCATTGCCGACCTCAACGTGATCGCCATCGAGTGCCTGGCCGATCCGCAGACACCACGCCTGTCGCGTCTCGCCGGCCTGCCGGACTCGGCCTTCGAGCACGACGGCCAACTGACCAAGCGCGACGTGCGCGCCATCACCCTCGCCCGTCTCGCCCCGACCCCGGGCGAACTGCTGTGGGACGTCGGCGCCGGCAGCGGTTCGATCGGCATCGAGTGGATGCGCGCTCACCCGAGCTGCCGCGCACTGGCCATCGAGGCTGACGACGGTCGCCAGCAATTGATCGAACACAACCGCGATGCGTTGGGCGTTCCTGGCCTGCAACTGATTCGCGGCAGCGCCCCGCAGGCGCTCGCCGGGCTGGAACGACCGGATGCGATTTTCATCGGCGGCGGCGTGACCCGCGAAGGGGTGCTCGACACCTGCTGGGAACACCTCAAACCCGGCGGCCGACTGGTGGCCAACGCCGTGACCCTGCAAAGTGAAATGACCTTGATGAGCTGGCGCGAACGCCACGGCGGCGAGCTGACCCGCATCCACATCGCTCAAGCCCAGCCGCTGGGCGAGTTCGACACCTGGCGCCAGGCCCTGCCGATTACCCTGCTCGATCTGGTCAAACCCCTCGATGCGTGACGAAACCGCCGAACAACCCGCGCCCCTGCGCAGCGGCCTGACTACCGGCAGCTGTGCCACGGCCACCAGCCTCGCCGCTGCCCGTCTGCTGCTCGGCGGCGTGGTGGCGGATGCCGTGCAGATCGTGTTGCCCAAGGGCAAGCAGGTGCAGATGCGTCTGGAGTTCTGCCGGCTGACCGAAGACGGCGCCGAAGCCGGAACCATCAAGGATGCGGGCGATGATCCGGACGTGACTCACGGCGCCCTGCTTTATTCGCGAGTGCGGCTGATGGCCGAGCCGGGAATCCGCTTCATTGCCGGCAAAGGCGTCGGCACCGTCACTCGGCCGGGGCTGGTGCTGGGCGTCGGCGAACCGGCGATCAACCCGGTGCCGCGCAAGATGATCAGCGATCACCTGACTTTGCTGGCCGAAGAAACCGGCTATCGCGGCGGCTTCGAGGTGACGGTCAATGTCGAGGGCGGCGAAGCCCTGGCGCTGAAAACCATGAACCCGCGTCTGGGCATTCTCGGCGGCCTGTCGATCCTCGGCACCAGCGGCATCGTCCGGCCGTTTTCCTGTGCGGCGTACATTGCCTCGATCCATCAAGGCATCGACGTGGCGAAAACCAACGGCTACCTGCACATCGCCGCCTGCACCGGCAACGCCAGTGAAGACACCATGCGCCAGGTCTACAACCTGCCGGAAATCGCCCTGATCGAAATGGGCGACTTCGTCGGCGCCGTGCTCAAGCACCTGCGCAAAGTGCCTGTGGATAAACTCAGCCTGTGCGGCGGCTTCGGAAAGATCAGCAAACTGGCGGCCGGGCACATGGACCTGCACTCGCGTCATTCGAGCATCGACCTGCCGCAACTGGCCGAATGGGCGGCGGCGATTGGTGCCGACGACGATTTGCAGCAAGCCATTCGCGGGGCGAACACCAGTCAGCAGGCATTGGCGATGGCCAGTGCGGCGGGCGTTGCGCTGGGCGATGAAGTCTGCCGCCATGCTTTGGAATTCGCCCGTAGCGTGGTGCCGGCACAGGTGCAGGTCGAGGTGTTTGCGATTGATCGTCAGGGCGGCATCGTTGGCCATGCGGGAGCCTTTGTATGAAGCGAATCTTGTTGCTCGGCGGCGTGACTGAAGCGCTGGCCATCGGGCGCACGTTGGGACCGGAGCACATCTACAGCCTGGCCGGCGTCGGCCGGGTGCCGACCGATCTGACGTGTCAGGTGCGCGTCGGCGGCTACGGTGGCGCCGAAGGTCTGGCGCAGTTCATTCGCGCTGAAGGCATCACACTTTTGCTCGACGCGACCCATCCGTACGCCGCGCAAATCAGCCGGAACGCCGCCACCGCCGCGCAACTCACCGGCATCCCCTGCTGGGCCCTGCGCCGCCCCGCGTGGCAACCGCAACCGGGCGATGACTGGCGCGAAGTCGCCGACTGGGCCGAACTGATCACCGCCCTCGAACCCTTCCGCCGCCCCCTGTTCACCCTTGGCCGCGAACCGCTGCAACACCTCGACGAAATCCCTGTGCACCAGTTCTGGACCCTGCGCGCCCTCGACGCCTACCCCGGCAACGAACGCTGCGAAGTCATCGGCGCCCGTGGACCGTTTCTGCTGGAGGATGAACGGGCGTTGTTCGAGCGGCGGCAGATCGACGTGCTGATCAGCAAGAACAGCGGCAGCACCGCCACCGAGCCGAAACTGGACGTGGCGCGGGAGCTTGGGGTGCCGGTGATGGTGTTGAAGCGGCCGGTGTTGGCGAGGGTCGATCGGGAATTTGCGACGGTTGATGACGTCATCTCGGCTCTTGAAAAACCTTGATCGGGACGGAGCTTTTTCCTCTCGCGATAGCTTCAGTTGTTGATGCAAGTCCCATGCAATGCAAATTCGAGCCGCTACACTCTCTTGAAAGAGCGCTGCGACACCAAACCGCACGACGCTTTTTTACTTATCGGCCCTGATCAGGCTAAATAGCCGCGCCTGATCGCCCACCCTACGGATCTGTCCCATGAACCGACACCGGCTCGCATTTGCCTGGATCGCCTGCTTTGCAGTGCTGTTCAACATGCTCGCCATGCCGTTGACGGGAGCGATGGCGCAGGCGGCGCAAACGCCGGCCGAGCAGTTGCTGTGGAGCAGTTTCTGCACCGGCAGCGGGACGAAGATGGTGGCGATCGACATCGGCAGCCTCGATCAGAAAGCGCCGCAGAGTGGTGACAATCATTCGACCATGCAGCATTGCTGGTGCTGTTCCGGATCGGCGCCGGTGGTGGCGTTGCCGGGGCATTCGCCGCAGCTGTATTTCGCTCAATACGAAAGCAATCGCAGCGTGGCCCCCGCCTTGCTGCAAACTCCGACACCGCGCCAGCAATGGCCGAGCCTCAATCCCCGCGCCTCTCCTCTGGTCTGATTTGTTCCCGCATTTGACCTGCGTTTCAAATCGTTCTGGAGAACTGCCATGTTGAACAAACTCATCGTCATCGCTGCGCTGTTGCTGCCTGCGTGCTTCGCCCATGCCCACGAATACAAGGCCAGCGAGCTGGAAATCGCCCACCCGTGGTCGCAGGAACTGCCGCCGAACGCGCCGACCGTTGCCGCGTATTTCATCATTCACAACGCCGGCAAGACAGCTGACCGTCTGCTCAGTGTCGACTCGCCCATCGCCCCGACGGCCGAATTGCACGAGCACGTGATGCAGGGTGATCTGATGAAGATGCAACAGGTGCCGAACGTGGCCATCCCGGCCGGTGGAAACGTGACCTTCGCGCCGATGGCCTATCACGTGATGCTGATGAATCCGACCGACCGCAGTCTGTTGACCGACGGCAAGCGCTTCCCGCTGACCCTGCACTTCGAAAAGGCCGGTGACGTGACTGTCGAAGTTGCCGTGCAGAAGAAGCCACCGGAAGCCACGCAAGCCCACGCGCACGCCCAGTAACCGTTCCGGCAGACTCCGCCCATGCGCCCCCTGAGCGCCAGGACCTCCCTGCAACGCCGTCAGACTGAACACCTGACCCGCGGCAGCTGGATCGCCCTGTTCGCCATGTTGATGATTTTCATCGGCCCGCTGATTTCCCAGTCGATGCCGATGGATCAGCACGCCTCGACCTCCATGCCGATGAGCATGGACATGTCGATGGACATGGCGGGGATGGATCACTCCGGGCACACCGCGCAACCCACCGCCGAACACTGTCCGCCGCAATCCTCGCACCATGTGCTATGGGAAAAATGCGGTTATTGCAGCCTGCTGTTCAACTGCCCGGCGCTGACCGGCGGCGGCAGCTTCGCCACCTTCAGCATTCCACTGGTCAACACCTTCACCCCACCCTCCCCGCGTCTGGGCCATGCCCGGCAGACCTTTTTCCCCGGCGCCCGCACCCGCGCCCCGCCCGTCGCAGCGTAAACACCCACCGCTGATTGCACACGGTTGAGAAGACAGCTTCAGGCTGCCGGCCGTGTCGTTTACGACTGTTTGATGGAAATTGTCATGTCCAGGTTTTCTGCTGTGCCACGCCCGGGTTCTGCCCCGGCGTCCTTTGCTCTGAACGAATCCCGCGTTCGTTTCAGGCACGCTACCGCCGTCCTTTGCGGCGTCCTGCTGTCCCCGCTGGTCCACGCCGACGAACATGCCGGCCACGCTGATGAGCTGAGCCCGACGGTGATCACCGCCATCGCCCCGAGCTCGCCGCTGACCATCGTCACCAACCCGAAAGACCCGCGCCAACCGGTGCCGGCCAGCGACGGCGGCGACTACCTGAAGACCATTCCCGGCTTCGCCCTGGTGCGCAACGGCGGCACCAACGGTGATCCGGTATTGCGCGGCATGTTCGGTTCGCGCCTGAACATCCTCACCAACGGCAGCATGATGCTCGGCGCCTGCCCCGGCCGGATGGACGCGCCGACCTCGTACATCTCGCCCGAGACCTACGACAAACTCACCGTGATCAAAGGCCCGCAAACCGTGCTCTACGGACCGGGCGCGTCGGCCGGCACGATCCTGTTCGACCGTGAACCGGAAAGCTTCGGCGAGCTCGGCACCCGGGTGAACGCCAGCGTGCTGGCCGGCTCCCACGGACGCTTCGACAAAGTCGTCGATGCAGCGGCCGGCGGCTCGCTCGGCTATGTGCGGGTGATCGGCAACACCGCGCATTCCGACGACTACCGCGACGGCAACAACGACAGCGTTGCCTCGCGCTATGACAAGTGGAACGGCGACGTGGCGCTGGGTTGGACCCCGGATGCCGACACCCTGATCGAACTCACCGCCGGCAAGGGCGACGGCGAAGCACGCTATGCCGGGCGCGGCATGGACGGCTCGCAATTCCTGCGTGAAAGCCTCGGTCTGCGTTTTGAGAAATCCAACATCAGCGACGTGCTGGAGAAGCTCGAAGCGCAGGTCTACTACAACTACGCCGACCACGTGATGGACAACTACACCCTGCGCACGCCGTCCGGCACCGGGATGATGGCGGGACCGATGGCGTCCAACGTCGACCGCCGTACCCTCGGCGCGCGGATCAAGGCGACCTGGCGCTGGGCCGATATCCAGCTGATCACCGGCCTCGACGCGCAAACCAATGAACACCGGCAGCGCAGCGGCATGGGCATCGATACCTACAAGGATCAGCCGTTCACCAAGGACGCCGACTTCCATAACTACGGCGTGTTCAGCGAAATGACCTGGTACGCCGACGATCGCGACCGACTGATTACCGGCGCCCGGGTCGACCGTGCCTCGGCCAGGGATTATCGCCAGACCACCGGCTCGGGAATGATGTCCCGGCCGAACCCGACCGCTGGCGATACCCGCGCCGACACCCTGCCGAGTGGTTTCATCCGTTTCGAGCACGACCTGGCCGACAGCCCGACCACGCTCTACGCCGGCCTCGGCCACGCGCAGCGGTTCCCGGATTACTGGGAGCTGTTTTCGCCCAAGTCCGGCCCGGCCGGCTCGGTCAATGCGTTCGATTCGATCAAGCCGGAAAAGACCACTCAGCTCGACTTCGGCGTGAACTACAAGGACGCCGACCTCGAAGCGTGGGCCTCGGGCTACATCGGCGTGGTGCGCGACTACATCCTGTTCGACTACACCCCGACGATGATGGGCATGAGCACTTCCCGCGCCGAGAACATCGACGCGCGGATCATGGGCGGTGAACTCGGTGCCGCTTACAAACTCACCGACAACTGGAAAGCCGATGCGACCCTGGCCTACGCCTGGGGCAAGAACAGCAGCGACGGCAAGGCCCTGCCGCAGATGCCGCCGCTGGATGCGCGCTTCGGCCTGACCTACAGCGAAGACAACTGGAGCGCCGGCGCACTGTGGAGGGTGGTCGCCGCGCAAAACCGTATCGACCAGAACAAGGGCAACGTGGTCGGCAAGGATTACGACAAGAGTTCAGGCTTCGGCGTGTTCTCGCTCAACGGTGCCTACCGGATCAACAAACACTGGAAGGTCAGTACCGGCGTCGACAACCTGTTCGGCAAGGCTTACGCCGAACACCTGAACCTGGCGGGCAACGCCGGGTTCGGCTACCCGGCCAACGACCCGCAAGCGATCAATGAACCGGGGCGTACGCTCTGGACCAAGGTGGACATGAGTTTCTAACCCTCTAGGGCGCTCTCTCCCTTCAGGGAGCGGGCGGCAACAGACAACGAGAAGATCCAAGCCAAGCGGAGCACACGTGATGAAACAGCCCAAACCGAATTTCTACAACCTGGCCTGGCGTTGGCATTTTTATGCCGGATTGTTCGTCGCCCCATTCATGGTGATGCTGGCCCTGACCGGCATCATTTACCTGTTCAAGCCGCAGCTCGATTCGCTGATGTACAGCAGCCTGCTGAACGTCCCGGCCGGGCATCACACGGTGCCGGCCGACGACTTGCTGCAAAAGGTCAAAAGCGCTTATCCACAGGGCCAGGTCACCCAGTACCTGCCGCCGGTGAATGCCGAGCGCAGCGCGCAGTTTGTCGTGGTCAATGCCGGCCATGAGCTGAACGTGTTCGTCGATCCGTACCACGGCGACATCCTCGGCGAGCAGGATGCCAGGCAGAACCTGCAAGCCATCGCCCGGGCGATCCATGGCGAACTGATGATCGGCACCGTCGGTGACCGACTGATCGAAATGGCCGCCGGCTGGGGCGTGGTGCTGGTGGTGTCCGGGGTTTTCCTGTGGTGGCCGCGAGGTCAGGCCGCGGGGATTCTGTGGCCACGCCTGAGCAGTCGCGGCCGCGTGCTGTGGCGTGACCTGCATGCCGTTACCGGATTCTGGGGCGCGGCATTGCTGCTGGTGATGCTGCTCAGCGGCATGACCTGGACCGGCTTCTGGGGCAAGCAATACGCCCAGGTGTGGAACGTGTTCCCGGCGGCGATGTGGGACAACGTGCCGACCTCCGACGTCGAGGCCGGCAGCCTCAACAACGCCGCGCGCCAGACCGTACCCTGGGCGATGGAAAACACCCCGATGCCGATGTCCGGCGACCATGCCGAACACATGGCCCACGGCGGCATGCAACACGGCCCCGCCGCGCCGACCATCCGCCTGCAGGACGTGCAGAACATCGCGATCGAGCGCAAGGTCGAGCCGGGCTACAGCATCACAATGCCGACCACCGCCACCGGCGTGTTCACCATCGCCGTGTTCGCCGACGACCCACGCAACGACGCGACCCTGCACATCGATCAGTACAGCGGCAAAGTCCTCGCCGATGTGCGCTTCGAGCAATATGGCGCTGTTGCCCGGGCTACCGAGATCGGCGTGATGCTCCACGAAGGCAAGATGTTCGGCACCTTCAACCAGATCATCGTGTTGCTGATCTGCCTGATGATTCTGCTCAGCGCCGTCAGCGGTGTGGTGATCTGGTGGAAGCGTCGGCCCCAGGGCAAATTCGGCGTGCCGCCGCTGCGCCACGATCTGCCGAAGTGGAAAACCGGCGTGGCGATCATGCTGGTGCTGGCGGTGGTGTTTCCGCTGGTGGGGGCTTCGCTGGTGGTGGTGTGGTTGCTGGATCGGCTGCTGTTGTCGCGTCTGGGCCGGCAAACTGAATCTGCCTCAACTTCATCATGAAACAGGCGAGATGCGCGGTTTAGACAGATCTTTAAACTGCCGGGGCTTAAACTCCGGCATTTTTTAGTGTTACTGTATAACGCAAATTTGCTGCTCTGCCCGCGGCCATGCATTGTCATGAGCCGGCGGGCTTTTCTTTTGAAGAAGTGATTCACCGCCCCGATGAACAAGTACCTCTTGTCCAGCCTCTGTCTGTTCGCCCTGAACAACAGCGCCCACGCCGACAACGCCCCGCTGACGCTGCCCACCGGCACCATCACCGCCCCGGCCAATGACGACCAGACCGTCAGCCTGACCACGCCGACCAGCGCCGGCTCGCGCCTGAACCTCAGTGCGATGGAAACCCCGGCCAGTGTCGAAAGCCTGAGCGGCGAACAGGTCCGCGCCCGTGGCGACCGCAGCGTGCAGGACGCGGTGTCGCGCAGCACCGGCATCAGCCGCACCGGCACGCCGGGCGATGGCGGCACTTCGTTGCAGGCCCGGGGATTTACCGGGCAGAGTTCGGTGATGCAGTTGTATGACGGCAACCGCATGTACACCGGCATGGGCACGGTGACGTTCCCGGTCGACACCTGGTCGGTGGAGCGCGTCGATGTGCTGCGCGGCCCGGCCTCGGTGCTGTACGGCGAAGGTGCAACGGGCGCGGTGGTCAACGTGATTCCGAAGAAGCCGTTCGAAGGCGAAATCGAAAACCATGTGCGGGTCGGCTACGGCTCGCTCGACCGCCAGCAACAGGCGTTCGACAGCGGCGGCTCGCTGACCGATACCCTGAGCTACCGCCTCAATCTCAACCGCCTGCGCAGCAACGGCTGGGTCGATCGCGGTGATTCATCCAGCGACTTCATCAGCGCCGCCCTGCGCTGGCAGGCGACCGACGATCTGACCTTCACCCTCGCCCACGATTACGGCGATCAGCGCCCGCAAAACTACTTCGGTACGCCACTGATCAACGGCCAGTTGCAAGACAGCCTGCGCAACAAGAACTACAACGTGCGCGACGACAAGCAGCACTACAACGATCAATGGACGCGCCTGACCACGGATTGGCAGATCAACGATGCGGTCAGCGCCAGCAACGAGCTGTACTACCTCAAGGCCCAGCGCCGCTGGCAGAACGCAGAGAACTACAACTTCGACACCGGCAGCCAGCAACTCAGCCGCAGTGGCTACTTTGGTATCGGCCACAAACAGGAACAGGTCGGCGACCGCCAGACCTTCACCTTCAAACATTCGCTGTTTGGCCTCGACAGCCAGACCGTGACCGGCGTCGACTACAACCGTATTCGCTTCCAGCTCGACAGCAACTCGCCGTTCAACGACGTATTGCCGAATGGCCAGCCGCTGGATCGGTATCACCCGCAAACCGGTTATTTCGAGAGCGCCGATCCGTATCGCGATCAGTTCGACAGCACCACCAGACAGATGTCGGTGTTCGCCGAAAACCGCACGCAACTGAGCGAACGCTGGTCGTTGGTAACCGGTGTGCGCCGCGACTACGTACACGTGGATCGCAACAACCTGGTCGACGGCAGCCAGAGCGACAAGACCCTGACCGGCAACAACTGGAAGGCCGGCCTGGTGTTCGCGCTGACGCAGGACACCTCGTTCTACGGCCAGGTCGCCACCAGCAACGATGGCATCGGCGGTCTGATTTCCCTGAGCCCGAGTCAGCAGCAATATGATCTATCCACCGCGCGGCAAACCGAGATCGGTCTGAAGCAACTGTTCTGGGATCAGCGCGGTGAGTTCACGCTGGCGGCGTATCGCATCGTGAAGAAGAAGCTGCTGACCGACGATCCGGGTAACCCGACGCTCAAGCAGCAGGTCGGCCAACAATCGTCGAACGGCCTGGAAGCCAGCCTCGATCTGCAACTGCCGCACGCCTGGCAACTGCAAGCCAACGCCGCCATCGTCAAAGCCAAGTACGACGATTTTGAAGAAGTGGTCGACGGCGTGCCCGTGTCGCGCAACGGCAATCGCCCGGTGGACGTGCCACGCCGCACTGCCAATCTGTGGCTGAGCAAGGCGCTGACCGATGACCTGAAGGCCGGCGCCGGCGTGCGTTATGTCGATGCGCGCTACGCCGACATGGCCAACCGCAACGAGCTGCCGAGCTACACCGTGGTCGATGCAACGCTGTCGTGGAAAGCCCTGCGCAACACCACGCTGGGGTTGCAGGTGAACAATCTGTTTGACCGAACGTATGCGCAAAGCCAATACAATGAGGGCCAGCAGTGGATTCTGGGTGAGCCTCGTTCGTTCTTTGTCACGGCTGACTACACCTTCTAGAACAGGAACGAAATGACCTCACTGTCCCTCACCGATCTCGCCTGGACACCTTTGGGCCACGGCCACTGTCATCACCAGTTCCAGCTGCGTGACGCCTCGCTGCAAGTGGCCGCCGGTGAGTTCGTCGGGCTGATCGGGCCCAACGGCAGCGGCAAGACCAGCCTGTTGCGCTGCGCCTACCGCTTCAGTCAGCCGGAAACCGGTGAGGTCAAACTCGACCACCATAACGTCTGGAAGCAATCCTCACGCTGGTGTGCGCAACGCATCGCCGTGGTGCTGCAGGAATTCCCCGACGCCTTCGGCCTGACCGTCGAAGAAGTGGTCGCCATGGGCCGCACGCCGCACAAGGGCCTGTTCGACGGCGACACGCTGGAAGACCGCCAGCTCGCCACCCAGGCCCTCAAATCCGTCGGCCTCGACGGCTTCGAAGATCACGCGTTCGCCACGCTGTCCGGCGGTGAAAAACAGCGCGTGATTCTCGCCCGGGCCCTGACCCAGCAACCGCAACTGCTGATCCTCGACGAGCCGACCAACCACCTCGATCCGCGCTATCAGCTGGAGCTGCTGCAACTGGTCAAGCGTTTGCAGATCGGCACGCTGGCGAGCATCCATGACCTGAACCTCGCCGCCGCGTTCTGCGACCGTTTGTATGTGATCAACCACGGTCGCATCGTAGCCAGCGGCACGCCGCAAGAAGTCCTCACTGTTGAATTGCTGCGCGACGTGTTCGGCGTCGAAGCATTGATCGATCCACACCCCCTCCACGGCTACCCGCGAATCACCTGGATAACCCGACCATGACTGTGCGCTCCCTGCTTTGCCTCGCTCTGCTGCTGGGCACCACCCACGCCTTCGCCGAAGCCACCCAGTACCCGCTGACCATCCAGAGCTGCAACCGCGAAGTGACCTTCAAGGAGGCACCGAAACACGCGGTCAGCCACGACATCAACATGACCCAGATGATGCTAGCCCTCGGCCTCAAGTCGAAGATGGCCGGCTACAGCGGCGTCAGTGGCTGGAAGTCGGTGACGCCTGAAATGCAGAGCCTGCTCGACGGTTTGCCGGAGCTGGCGGCCAAGTACCCGTCGGTGGAAACGTTGCTCAACGCCAACGTCGATTTCTTCTTCGCCGGCTGGGATTACGGCATGCGCGTCGGCGGCGATCTCACGCCGCAGACCCTGCAACCGCTGGGCATCAATGTGTATGAACTGACCGAGTCCTGCGCCTTCGTGATGAAGCGCCCGGCCGCCACGCTGGACGACACTTACAACGACCTGCGCAACCTCGGAAAGATTTTCGACGTGCAGGATCGCGCCAACGCGCTGATCGCCGACATGCAAAGTCAGGTCGCCGCCGTTCGCAAAGACCTGCCCGCCGAGAAACCACGGGTGTTCCTGTACGACAGCGGCGAAGACCGCGCCATGACCTCCGGCCGCCTCGGCATGCCGCAAGCGCTGATCGACGCCGCCGGCGGGCGCAACGTTCTCGATGACGTCGAAGCGAGCTGGACCCGGGTCAACTGGGAAACCGTGGTGGAGCGTAATCCACAGGTGATCGTCATCGTCGACTACAGCGAAATCACCGCCGAGCAGAAGATTGAATTCCTGCTGAAGAACAAGGCGCTGCAATCGGTGGACGCGATCAAGAACCAGCGCTTCATCGTCATCCCTTACGTGCAGGCCACGCCGGGGATCGACAACGTGCTGGCGGTGGAAACCCTGGCCAAAGGTTTCCACGGCGAATGATCGATCGTCGCTATGCGCTGCTGCTGATCGCCCTCGGTGCCGTGCTGCTGGTGTCGTGCGTGGTGTCGCTGGGTTTCGGCCCGGCGCGGGTGCCGGTGGACGTGGTGTGGCGGATTCTGCTGCATAAACTGTTCGGCCTCGGCGTGCCGGACTGGAGCGCCGGCCAGGAACACATCGTCTGGCTGATCCGCGTGCCGCGTATGTTGCTCGGTGCATTGGTGGGCGCCGGTCTGGCGTTGATCGGCGCGGTGCTGCAGGCAGTGACGCGCAATCCGCTGGCCGATCCGCACCTGCTCGGCGTCACCTCCGGCGCCACCCTCGGCGCGGTGATCGTGGTGCTGCACGTCGGCGAAATCGTCGGCCTGCTGACCTTGCCGATTGCGGCGTTCATCGGCGCGTTGTCGAGCATGTTTCTGGTGCTGGGCATCGCCAACCGGCAGGGTCGGCTGGACAGTGATCGCCTGCTGCTGTGCGGCGTCGCGGTGTCGTTCGTGATGATGGCGATCGCCAACCTGCTGTTGTTCATGGGCGATCACCGCGCCAGTTCAGCGGTGATGTTCTGGATGCTCGGCGGCCTCGGTCTGGCGCGCTGGGAGTTGTTGGCGGTGCCGGCGCTCAGCGTGTTGCTCGGCTTGCTTCTGCTGATCGGCATGGCCCGCCCGCTGAACGCCTTGATGGCCGGCGAGCAGACCGCCGTCACCCTCGGCCTGAATGCCCGGGCTGTGCGTCTGCGGGTGTTCGTGATCGCTTCGCTGATGACCGGAGTGCTGGTGTCGATCAGTGGCTCCATCGGTTTTGTCGGGCTGATGGTGCCGCACATTGCCCGGCGCATGATCGGTGCCGAGCATCGGCGTCTGCTGCCGGTGTGCGTGTTGCTCGGCAGCGTTTTCCTCGTATGGGTGGACGTCGCCGCCCGCACACTGATCGCCCCCGAAGACCTGCCCATCGGTGTTGCCACTGCGGCCCTCGGCGGACTGTTCTTCATCGCTCTGATGCGCCGCCGCTGACTCTGCAAGCGCGCGGCGACGCATTCACCGCGTCAACGGGTGCAGAGCATCAGAGTTCGTCTCTGGGCCGGACAACTCCCGGGTTCATTGGCTGTTGGCGTAAGGTTTTCCAACCGGTTCCCATACCTCCCGTCTGCTTCCAGTAATGTCCGGGCACCAGCACCCTGAACTCGCCCAGTTCCACCAGCTTTGAAATGAACTGGCCGGGACTCAGCTTGCTGACCCATCGACCCTTTTCAAACACCACCGGCTTCGTCAACAGCAGATGCCGCTCGGCATCCGAATAGACCGGCGTGTATTTGAGCAGTGCTCCGTCGGGGGTCGAATAGTAGTAATCCCGTATCGCAAAACCCTTGTTTTTCAGTTCATGGGTATGCGCATGAACCTGATCCGGCGAGGCGAAATTCGCGTGTACCGCATCAGGGTCAGGCACAAGCGTCGTGTTGGCCGACAAATGAAACTGATGAGCCGCCACAAGCTTGTAGCCATCAGGAAAACTCGGTACCGGATGAGTCCAACTGGTGTCGGCGTCCCTGGCGGTACGAAATATTCGCACCAGCGGACTTTGTTCATAGGCGGAATAAGCAACAGGCTCCAGCGGGACATGCCGATCGGCCCCGGCCTTCGCAAGGATTGCGCCTTCGTATCCGTTTTCGGTGTCAGGTTCGTCGTCCATACGTTCGCACGCATGGAGGGCAGCATCGTCGGCATGCTGAAAAACAGGCCCCAGTGCCGGCGCAGGGTTGGCTCGCCATCTCTCATCGACAGACACATCGACCATCCGTGGCCGCCAGTCATCGCCCACCGAACCATGACGCGACCAGTGCGCACTGGTTTCAATGACTTCCAGCTTACCGGCTCGGGACATGCGTCGAACGTAATCGGAAAAAATGAAAGTCCCCTTGGCGATGTCACGCTCATCCTGCGCAGCCTGATCCGCCGATGCAAACATGTTGGGCCGTAGTTCGATCTGTCCGTGTCTGTCGTAAAACACCCCAGGCTCAAAAGCATCAAGCGTCAGTTTCAATAGCGCGCCGTCGGTACAGGATATGTAAATGCTTTTGTAACCCTGGTAGGTAAAGGCCTGCACGCGTGCGTGGTACATATCGTTCGGTGAAATAAAGAAATGCCTGATGTCATCATCCCGCGCGCCTATGGGTGGATAGGCTGCACGAATATAAACGGCCTCCAGAGAAAATCCTGCGAGCAACCGTCCTTGTACAAATACCCGATCCAGTGCCAGCGACGAGCGTTGTACCTCGATTGGCAGAGTGGCAATGAACGAGCCATCCCCTGAGCGCAGAATGAATCCAAAGGTCTGGTCACGTCTGCTTGCCTCTGATTCATGGGTGTATCGGGCAGCGTCGTCCGCCTGGATAAACAAAGGACTGCACACCGGGTCACTCGCGGCCTTGTGATAGTCCGACGGGGGGAGCAGATCGGTGGAAAACGGAACCCAACGCATCACCAGACGAGGAAGCCCCCACAGGTCACCGCCGACAATGACCCGCAAATTGCCTGCCTTGGCCAGGGAATCGATCCAGACACCGGGCTTCAATTCACCCGTGTGGATGAACTGTCTGATTTTTTTTCCATCCAGATCGGCAGGCAATCCCTTGTAGTCTGTCAGCACATTGGCCACACCGGCGCGAATGCGGTCGAGGAGCCCGGACCGGTAGCAGATCACCGAACCGTCAGGGCTCAACAGGTACTCATCGAGTGCGGTCGGCGAGGCTCTGGTGAACGCCGTATACAGCGTGTCGACCGACAACATGTTCAAGTAAACCTGTTTTTCGACCGACGACAACAAAACCGGCATGCCCCTGGCAACACGTGATCGGTAGCGCGCCATGACCCGGCAGCCAGAGGGAAACAATCCGGTCTTCTCGCTTTGGTCCGGGTAAATCTCCGCGATATCGAAGTCCTCCCGCGAGACCTCAAGCGGCGCAGTAGCCATATACAGGCCATCGGACCTTTTCAGAATCAGGCCACCAAAGGGCTTGATCGCCGAACCGGTTATGAGGGATCGCATATAGACCACCGCATCGTCAGGGCTTTGAAATACCGGACTGAGCCAGCGGCGCTCAAGATTCATCCTGGGTTTCCAGGTTGTATTGACCCTCCCTGCCCTGTCCCAACACGCACTCGTGCGCAGGACATAGAGTTCGCCGCTGTTGGCAACGAGCCGGACAAACTCTTCGGGGAGCATCCTGCGTCGCGCCAGCTTCTGGTTGATTGCAGCCAGACTGAGTTCGGGATCACTACTTTTGAACAGTCGACTGGCGTCGCTGCGCTCATACCTCAGCAAGGCGCCGTCCTGCGTCGACATATACAAAGCCCCCTGGATCGGATCCACCACTGGACGGCGATTGGGATCGTAAGTCGCAAGGGAAAGGTCTTGCGGCGGGATGAAGTACTGCGCCAGCCAGGAAAGAGAGCGGCTCGACGGATGTTTCACCCGCTGACGCGAATAAAACAATGCGTGGCGACCGAAGCCCTCCGGGAACTGGAACCACGGCGCTCCACTTCGCCAGGCGAACATGCTTGCCAGCTGGAAGACGTTGTCTTTGTGCTCATCGACGGGAAACAACTCCGTGGCGACGTACTCCTCACGATCCACGTGTTTGAGGATAAAGCCGAACCACGCCCGCTCAGTGTCATACAAACGTGCTTCACGGGCATATCGATACACGCTGGCGTCATCTGCGGACGCACACACTGCGCCGAAGGCGACGGTCCCGGGGCGTTTCCATGCCTGGGGTACATCGGGCGAACGCCAGGCAGGCGTTATGTCGCCTCTCGGCCCCCACAGGTCACTGTCGAGCAAGACAGTCAACCGACCGGCTGATGCCTGCAATCGAATGAACGCTTCCGGCAGGATGGCTCTGGTTTCCAGCGCTTTCGCCAGGGGACCCGGATTCCCGGTGGTGCCCAGACGTTGTTGAAAATCCCTGGCATCCTGCGTGGTAGAGGGTTCGAACCTGACAAGACCATCCTGCCCCGCAGAAACATAGAGAGGGATATCCTCCATGAAAACCTGCCTGCTTTCGTCGACACTGACCATTTGCAGGCTCATGGCGAAACTGTTTCGTGTCCACTTTGCTGGCTGGGCATCTGTCGGGTGGTCCATCGGCTCCCCCTCAAAGGGCAAATGGCTCGGTACAACGGGGCGGGCATCGCTATCGATAGGGTTGCCGGGAGTGTCCTGCGACGTTCCTGGAACTGAGGCGACATCGACGGAGTCGAGTTCTGAAAGTGCCACATGGGACACGTAACGGGCATGCAGCAGATGGCTATCGGGAAGAACCGGACGCCCCTTGTTATCCTTGGGATACAAGTCGCCTCGGCTGAGCGTGGCGATGTCACCTTCAAGCGGTTCGGTCACCACAAAACGACGATTGTCGCGTTGCAGGACATAACCCGCATATTGCCGGTCACGCCGCGGGTCAATCTGCTCGTGGGCATATCGAACGGCATCATCGGCGGTTAAAAACTCCTGGCTCAGCACCGGCCAGGGAAAGTTTGCGAATGGTTTCCAGTCGTCATCCACCAAACCGAGTCGCGCCCATAGTGCGCTTCCGCGCAACACCTGCAGACGCCCGGCCAGCATGACTACCGAAACGTATTCACGGGGAAGTAGCGCCCCGTTACGAAGTCTGGCCTGCAGGCCTGCGTCGTGAATCGTCCCGTCAGAGCTCTCGACACTCATTCCTGCTTCGATCCGACTGCCACTGAAGGTGTATTTCAGCATCGAGGCATCCAATGCCAGCATGTACAGCGACAGTGACTGGCCCGGCGCAGACAACTGTTGCCACCGGGTGTTGCAAGCAATGGCAAGGGCCATTTCCTGCGGCGTGAAAAAATTCTCGTAGAGCCAGTGTTGAGTGGGAGGAAACATTCCAGGGTCCGGGCGAGAGCCATAGTAAAAGCCCTCCAGCACATAGCCGCGGGGTAACCTCGGTTGACCGTCGCTCCCGGCAGGAAACAACCTGTGCGGATCCCATGCCGCCAATCCGGCGGGCCTTGCATGAGTCGCTACATAGTGTTTGCCCGAATGGCTTCGAAGTACGAGCCCGCTGGTCTTGGCATCCCTGAACTTGAGCGCGGCAAGAACAGCGCGTTCTGCATTGGCGCAAACGCGGGTCATGAGCGGCAACTCCGTCACCTCTCCTCCGGAAAAAGCCTTCCCGGCTTTCCAGTCAGACGGCACGCGACCGACGGAGTAGCCCCAGTCTGCATTCGAAACAATGACCCTCAGATCACCTACGGCAGCAAACTTGTTGATGGTACTGACGATGTCATATGTCCCCACCGGATTGCCGGGCGGCGAACCGGCCTGGCGCCAAAGGGAGTAACTCCACTCTTCTTTCGAACCGCTGGGCGAATATTTAAGCAGAACGCCATCGGGCCCGGACAGGTAAGCGCTGGGAAAAAAACCTCGCGCTGCAACATCAGCCACAAAGTCCAGATAGGAAAAAAAATTGATGAACAGCCTCAGGTGGAATTCATCCACCCCGGGATTGGCGTTGCGTACCTCCTTATAAAGGGGTGCATGGTTATGCAGATTTGCAACACATCGATAACCTTGCGGCTGTACGTAACTTCCCCTCGCGTCGACTTCGATAATGGTGCCGAAATCAAAACGGTCGACACTGCCAGATACCGGTTCTGTAGCGACAAACAGGCCATCCGGCCTGAGCATGATTACGCTGCCATATTCCCTGTCCGGCTTGACTGGAATCTGCGTGTGAGCCCAGTAAGCGGCATCTTCTTCCGTCACAAAAGCCGGGCTCAACCGCGGCAGGCGGGGCTTCCCAAAGGCACTTGCTGCGCGGCCGGTCCGGCCAGGTACTTCATTCATGATCAAATCCTGCGGTTAAGAATCGACATATCGAATGAATGAGTGTTGGCGCAGCCGCGCTTCGATCCGCAGTACATGTTTATCGTTTATGTATCCATCTGTACCGCACTCGCACAAGAGAGCAGCACCATTTGTGCGCAGACACTTCGCACTCACGATGCTCACCTGCCTGTTTTTGGTGCAGCTTGCGCCTCCCGCCTGGGGCATCCCCCTCGGGACACCGTCATTCCCCGCTTGGGCACAGCCCTTGCAAAACAGCCTTCAGTCGTTCGCATCTGCCAACCATAAAAAACTTTAACGTTCATGGAGATCGCACAATGAAGCGTCGCAGTTTGATCAAGGCTTTCACACTCACGGCATCCATTGCCGCGATGGGCATGACCTGGACCGTACAGGCCGCCGAGACCATCAAGGTCGGGATTCTGCATTCGTTGTCCGGCACCATGGCGATCTCCGAAACATCGCTCAAGGACATGGCGTTGATGACCATCGACGAGATCAACGCCAAGGGCGGGGTGAACGGCAAGATGCTGGAACCGGTGGTGGTCGACCCGGCGTCGAACTGGCCGCTGTTCGCGGAAAAGGGCCGGCAGTTGCTGACCCAGGACAAGGTTGCGGTGGTGTTCGGTTGCTGGACCTCGGTGTCGCGCAAATCGGTGCTGCCGGTGTTCGAAGAGCTCAACGGCCTGCTGTTCTACCCGGTGCAATACGAAGGCGAAGAGATGTCGCCGAACGTGTTCTACACCGGCGCCGCGCCGAACCAGCAAGCGATCCCGGCGGTTGAATACCTGATGAGTGTAGAAGGCGGCAGCGCCAAGCGCTACTTCCTGCTCGGCACCGACTACGTCTACCCGCGCACCACCAACAAGATCCTGCGTTCGTTCCTGCATTCCAAAGGCGTCGCGGACAAAGACATCGAAGAGGTCTACACCCCGTTCGGCCACAGCGACTATCAAACCATCGTCGCCAACATCAAAAAATTCTCGGCCGGCGGCAAGACCGCTGTGATCTCGACCGTCAACGGCGACTCCAACGTGCCGTTCTACAAAGAGTTGGCCAACCAGGGCCTGAAGGCCACCGACGTACCGGTGGTGGCGTTCTCGGTAGGCGAAGAAGAACTGCGCGGCATCGACACCAAGCCGCTGGTGGGCAACCTCGCGGCATGGAACTACTTCGAGTCGGTGGAGAACCCAGTGAACAAGAAGTTCGTCGATGACTGGAAAGCCTACGCGAAGAAACACAACCTGCCGGGCGCCGACAAGGCCGTGACCAACGACCCGATGGAAGCCACTTACGTCGGCATCCACATGTGGGCGCAGGCGGCGGAGAAAGCCAAATCGACCGACGTCGACAAGGTCCGCGAAGCCCTCGGCGGCCAGACCTTTGCCGCGCCGTCCGGTTACACCCTGACCATGGACAAGACCAATCACCACCTGCACAAACCGGTGATGATCGGCGAAATCCAGAGCGATGGTCAGTTCAACGTGGTGTGGCAGACCGAAGGGCCGATCCGTGCGCAGCCGTGGAGCCCGTTCATTCCGGGTAACGACAAGAAGCCGGAGTATGCGGTGAAGAGCAACTGAGTTAACCCGCTCAACCTGATCGTTCCCACGTCGACGTGTCGAACCGTCTGCGTGGGAATGCCTCAATGGACGCTCTGCGTCCGCTTTTGGGACGCGGAGCGTCCCGGGCTGCATTCCCACGCGGAGCGTGGGAACGATCACTACGCAAGGCCATTTCATATGCTCACTGCCCTTATCCGTTTGATCCTGGCCGTCGCACTTTTGCTGCCGATGGCCACCCATGCAGGCGACGCCGAAGACTTCGTCGCCGCCAACCCGACGCAACAGGCCAAACTGCTGGAAGCCTGGGCCGCGCAGCCCGATCCGGCGCGTGTCGAACTGATCAACGCCCTGCAACAAGGCGAGTTGACCGTCGACGGCCAACCCAAGACCCTGCGCCTGAACAACCGCCTGCGGGGTCTGATCGACACCGCACTGGCCAGCCACCAATTGCTCGCCGCCGACGCCAAAACCCGTCTGACTGCCGCGCAGCAATTGCAGAAAAGCGCCAAACCGGCGCAGCTGAAATTCCTCGACCGGCAACTGGCTGGCGAAACCGATGAAAGCGTCCACGCCGCCCTGAGCCTGGCGCTGGCCAATCTGCAACTGGTCGACACCGACCCGGCGGTGCGCCTCGCGGCAGTGCGTCTGCTCGGTGAAACCGGCGACCCGCTGGCCCGTACCCGCCTTGAAGGCCTGCTCGAACCCGGCGTCGAAACCGATGCCAACGTGCGCACCGCCGCCGAAACCAGCCTCGCCCAGGTCAAGCGCAAACTGCTGGTTGGCGAACTGCTCGGCCAGGCGTTCAGTGGCATGTCCCTCGGTTCGATTCTGCTGCTTGCCGCGCTCGGCCTGGCGATCACCTTCGGTCTGCTCGGTGTAATCAACATGGCCCACGGCGAGATGCTGATGCTCGGCGCCTACTCGACCTACGTCGTGCAGTTGATGTTCCAGCGCTACGCGCCGAATGCCATCGAGTTCTATCCGCTGATCGCGCTGCCGGTGGCGTTCTTCGTCACCGCCGCCATCGGCATGGCCCTGGAGCGCACGGTGATTCGTCACCTCTACGGTCGCCCACTGGAAACCCTGCTCGCCACCTGGGGCATCAGCCTGATGCTGATTCAGCTGGTGCGTCTGGTGTTCGGTGCGCAGAACGTGGAAGTGGCGAACCCCGCTTGGCTGTCCGGCGGGGTTCAGGTGTTGCCGAATCTGGTGCTGCCGTACAACCGCATCGTGATCATTGCCTTTGCATTGTTCGTGGTGGTGCTGACCTGGCTGCTGCTGAACAAGACCCGCCTCGGTCTGAACGTGCGTGCCGTCACCCAGAACCGCAACATGGCCGCCTGCTGCGGCGTGCCCACCGGGCGCGTCGACATGCTCGCCTTCGGCCTCGGCTCGGGCATCGCCGGGCTCGGTGGCGTGGCCCTGAGCCAGATCGGCAACGTCGGCCCGGACCTCGGCCAGAGCTACATCATCGACTCGTTCCTGGTGGTGGTGCTCGGCGGCGTCGGGCAACTGGCCGGCAGCGTGTTCGCCGCATTCGGCCTGGGCATCGCCAACAAGATTCTCGAACCGCAGATCGGTGCGGTGCTCGGCAAGATCCTGATCCTCGCGCTGATCATTCTGTTCATCCAGAAACGTCCGCAAGGCCTCTTCGCACTGAAAGGACGGGTGATCGACTGATGAACCAGCCTCTACTAGTCACGGCCACACAAAAGGCCGGCCCGAAAGTCACGCTCGCCATCGGCGCGGTGGTTCTCGCGTTGCTGATCGCCCTGCCGCTGCTGTCACTGTTACCGGCAGACAGCGCGCTGCATGTTTCGGCCTACACGCTGACTCTGGTGGGCAAGATTCTCTGCTACGCCATCGTCGCCCTGGCACTGGATCTGGTCTGGGGTTACGCCGGTCTCCTGTCTCTGGGCCACGGTCTGTTCTTTGCACTCGGCGGTTATGCGATGGGCATGTACCTGATGCGTCAGGCCGCCGGTGATGGTCTGCCGGCGTTCATGACCTTCCTGTCGTGGACCGAGTTGCCGTGGTACTGGAGCGGCACCGGCAACTTCCTTTGGGCGATGTGCCTGGTGGTGTTGGCGCCGGGTCTGCTGGCGCTGGTGTTCGGTTTCTTCGCCTTCCGCTCGCGGATCAAGGGCGTGTATTTCTCGATCATGACCCAGGCCCTGACCTTCGCCGGGATGCTGCTGTTTTTCCGCAACGAGACCGGCTTCGGCGGCAACAACGGCTTCACCAATTTCCGCACGATTCTCGGCTTCGGCATCACCGAACCCGGCACTCGCGCGGTGCTGTTTCTAGCCACTGTTCTGTTGCTGGTGGCGAGCCTGTTCATCGGCTGGCGGCTGGCCCGCAGCAAGTTCGGCCGGGTGCTGACCGCGTTGCGCGATGCGGAAAATCGCCTGATGTTCTGCGGCTACGATCCGCGCGGTTTCAAGCTGTTCGTCTGGGTCTTGAGCGCGGTGTTGTGTGGTCTGGCCGGTGCGTTGTACGTGCCGCAGGTTGGGATCATCAACCCGAGCGAAATGTCGCCGACCAACTCGATCGAAGCCGCCGTGTGGGTGGCCCTTGGCGGGCGCGGCACCCTGATCGGCCCGCTGCTCGGCGCCGGCGTGGTCAACGGCATGAAGAGCTGGTTCACCGTGGCCTTCCCCGAATACTGGCTGTTCTTCCTCGGCGCGCTGTTCATCGTCGTGACGTTGTACCTGCCCAAGGGTGTGATCGGTCTGCTGAAGAAACGAGGTGAATCATGAGAGTCACGGCAAGCGCTGAATTCATGCTGGAACCGGCCTTTTTCCCGGTGGAGCCCAACAAGGACGAAGGCACCAGCCGCGACTCGATCGGCCTCGGGCAACGCGTCGGTCCGGGCCTCGACACCCGCCACGGCACGATCCTGACTCTGGAAGACATCAGCGTCAGCTTCGACGGCTTCCGCGCGCTGAACAATCTGAACCTGTACATCGGCGTCGGCGAACTGCGCTGCGTCATCGGCCCCAACGGCGCGGGCAAAACCACGCTGATGGACGTGATCACCGGCAAGACCCGGCCGAGCCACGGCAAGGCGTGGTTCGGTGAAACCCTCGACCTGACCCAGATGAGCGAAGTGCAGATCGCCCAGGCCGGGATCGGTCGCAAGTTCCAGAAACCGACGGTGTTCGAAGCATTGAGCGTGTTCGAGAACCTGGAGCTGGCGCAGAAAACCGACAAGTCGGTGTGGGCCAGCCTGCGGGCGAAGTTGAGCGGCGAGCAGAAAGACCGGATCAGCGAAGTGCTCGACACCATTCGCCTGACCAACTCGGTCAATCGCCCGGCGGGGCTGCTGTCCCACGGACAGAAACAGTTTCTGGAAATCGGCATGTTGCTGATGCAGGACCCGCAATTGCTGCTGCTCGATGAACCGGTGGCCGGCATGACCGACGCCGAAACCGAGTTCACCGCCGAGCTGTTCAAGTCGCTGGCAGGCAAGCATTCGCTGATGGTGGTGGAACACGACATGGGCTTCGTCGGCTCGATTGCCGACCACGTCACGGTGTTGCATCAGGGCAGCGTGCTGGCCGAGGGATCGCTGGAACAGGTGCAGGACAACGAGCGCGTGATCGAGGTTTACCTCGGCCGTTAACCTGCGAACAAACACCCAACACCAGATCGTTCCCACGTCGAGGCGTCGAACCGTCCGCGTGGGAATGCCGCCATGGACGCTCCGCGTCCGCCGTTATGTGACGCGGAGCGTCACGGGATGCATTCCCACGCACAGCGTGGGAACGATCACCGGGGAGAATTGAACATGCTGCAAGTCGACAAGCTGCACCAGTACTACGGCGGTAGCCACATCCTGCGCGGCCTGAGCTTTGACGTGAAGGTCGGCGAAGTGACCTGCCTGCTCGGGCGTAACGGTGTGGGCAAGACCACGCTGCTCAAATGCCTGATGGGCCTGCTGCCGGCCAAGGAAGGCGCGGTGAACTGGGAAGGCCAACCGATCACCACGTTCAAGCCGCATCAACGGGTGCACGCGGGGATTGCCTACGTGCCGCAGGGCCGGGAGATTTTCGGCCGGCTGACCGTGGAAGAGAACCTGCTGATGGGGCTGTCGCGTTTTCCCGGCAGCGAAGCCAAAGAGGTGCCGGCGTTCATCTACGAGCTGTTCCCGGTGCTGCTGCAAATGAAACAGCGGCGCGGCGGCGACCTGTCCGGCGGACAGCAACAGCAGCTTGCGATTGGCCGCGCACTGGCCAGCCGTCCGCGTCTGCTGATCCTCGACGAGCCCACCGAAGGCATCCAGCCGTCGGTGATCAAGGAAATCGGCGCGGTGATCAAGAAACTTGCCGCCCGTGGCGACATGGCGATTCTGCTGGTAGAGCAGTTCTACGATTTCGCCGCCGAACTGGCCGATCAATACCTGGTGATGTCCCGGGGCGAGATCGTGCAGCAGGGCCGTGGCGAAAATATGGAAGCCGAAGGTGTGCGCGGGCTGGTGACTATTTGAGGTTACGGTCTAATCTGTAGCGTCCTAACGATAATCAGAAAACATGAACTTACCTGTTGCGACTGCCCTGTTTACCCCGAGCTGGCACGCCGAGCTGGAGCTGGCCTACGCCCGCTTCGGCGATTGCACGCGGCCGACCCGCCGCCGGCACCTCGGCCCGTTGCGGGTGCAAAAGCACCTATACGCCGAAGGGCCCGAGGTCTGCCAGCACATCATCGTCCACCCGCCGGGCGGGATTGCCGGCGGTGACCGACTGGACATCAGCGCCCGCGTCGAACAGGGCGCCTGGGCACAGATCACCAGCCCCGGCGCGGCCAAGTGGTATCGCGCGGCGGGGCCCGCTTATCAGTCGCTGAACCTGCATGTCGCCGATGGCGCGACACTGGAATGGCTACCTCAGGAGACCATCGTCTACAGCGCCGCCCAGGCGGAACTCTCGACCTCGATTGAGCTTGAAGGCGATGCGCGGCTGTTCTACTGGGACGTGGTAGCCCTCGGGCGGCCGGCCAGTGGCGAGCGTTTCGACCTCGGGCATTTCCAGGCACATCTGGATATTCGCCGTGATGGCCGGTTGTTGTGGCATGAGCGCCAGCGCATCGTCGGCGATGACGGCTTGCTCGATTCGCCGATCGGGCTGGATGGCAATCCGGTGTTTGCGACGTTGCTGGTCACCGGCGAAATCGATGCCGAACTGCTGGAGCGCTGCCGCTCGCTGGGCCACGACGTGCGCGGAGATCTGACGCAGTTGCCCGGTCTTTTGGTCGCCCGTTGCCTGGCCAGCGAAGCGTTGCTGGCGCGGGCCTGGCTGATCGATCTCTGGCGATTGCTCAGACCTGCGCTGCTCGGCCGCGAAGCCCTGCCCCCCCGAATCTGGAACACCTGATTTTCTTCAACTGCCGACAATGGATTTCAAACGATGGACCTGACCCCACGCGAAAAAGACAAGCTGCTGATCTTCACTGCCGGCCTCGTTGCCGAGCGGCGACTGGCCCGTGGCGTGAAGCTCAACTACCCGGAAGCCATGGCCTACATCTCGGCGGCGCTGCTCGAAGGCGCCCGTGACGGCCAGACCGTGGCCGAGCTGATGCACTACGGCACCACCCTGCTGACCCGCGATCAGGTGATGGAAGGCATCCCGGAAATGATCCCGGAGATCCAGGTCGAGGCGACGTTTCCCGACGGCACCAAACTGGTCACCGTCCACCAACCGATCGTCTGAGGCCGTGCCATGACCTACACCATCCGCGATGCCCTGCACGCCGACCTGCCGGCGATCCGCGACATCTACAACGACGCCGTGCTCAACACCACGGCGATCTGGAATGAGTCCGCCATCGACCTCGGCAACCGTCAGGCCTGGTTCAGCGCCCGTCAGGCTCAGGGTTATCCGATACTGGTGATCGTCGACGCCGACAACACCACCCTCGGCTACGCTTCGTTCGGTGACTGGCGGCCGTTCGATGGTTTCCGCCACACCGTCGAGCACTCGGTCTACGTGCGCAGCGACCAGCGCGGCAACGGCCTCGGCCCGCAACTGATGACCGCGCTGATCGAACGCGCGAAAACCTGCGACAAGCACGTCATGGTCGCCGCCATCGAAAGCGGCAACGCCGCGTCGATCCGCCTGCACGAGCGCGCCGGTTTCATCACCACCGGGCAGATGCCGCAAGTCGGTACCAAGTTCGGCCGCTGGCTCGATCTGACCTTCATGCAACTGACCCTCAATCCTGGCGCGGAGCCGCCGACCGCCAACAAGGAGTGACACCGATGAACCCCGCCCAACTGCGACGCGTCAACGCTGAAAGTTTTGCGCACTATCGTCAGGGCCTGATCGACCTGCTGCTCGACGCCGTGGGGTATGGCGCCAGCGTCGGCTTCATGGCCGACCTTGATGCCACGCAGGCCCGCGCCTATTTCGACGATGTGCAGGACAACCTGAACAAGGGCAACGTGTTGCTGTGGGTGGTGGTCAAGGACGAACAGGTGCAGGCCAGCGTCCAGTTGAGCCTGTGCCAGAAAGCCAACGGCCTGAACCGTGCCGAGGTGCAGAAACTGCTGGTGCGTGAACACGCCCGGCGGCGCGGCCTCGGCCAGCAGTTGATGCAAGCGCTGGAACAGACCGCGCGTCAGTACAAGCGCGGCATGCTTTACCTCGATACCGAGGCCGGCTCCCCCGCCGAAGATTTCTACAAGGCTCTGGGCTACACCCGCGCCGGGGAAATTCCCGATTACGCCTGCGACCCGAACGGCACCTATCGCCCGACGGCCCTCTATTACAAAGTCCTGCAAGGAGCGAACTGATGATTCCCGGCGAATACCGGATCCATCCCGGCGATATCGAACTCAATGTCGGTCGCCGCACCGTCAGCCTGAAAGTGGCGAACAGCGGAGACCGGCCGATCCAGGTCGGCTCGCACTACCATTTTTTCGAGACCAACGATGCCCTGACTTTCGACCGCGACGCCAGCCGTGGCATGCGCCTGAACATTCCGGCGGGCACCGCCGTGCGCTTCGAGCCGGGGCAGAGCCGCGAGGTGGAACTGGTGGATTACGCCGGGCACCGGCGGGTGTTCGGGTTTGCCGGGCGGGTCATGGGTGACCTCTGAAAGCAGCTCAGAGCTGCAAGCCGCGAGCTGCAAGTAAAAGGCAGTTTCGTGGCGCTCACACTTTTGCTTTTACTTGAAGCTCGCAGCTTGAAGCTTGCAGCTCAGTTCCGAGGAACGAGGAAATGAAACTAAGCCGTCAAGCCTACGCCGACATGTTCGGCCCCACCGTCGGCGACAAGGTGCGCCTGGCCGACACCGAGCTGTGGATCGAGGTCGAACAGGACTTCACCACCTACGGCGAAGAAGTGAAATTCGGCGGCGGCAAAGTGATCCGCGACGGCCAGGGCCAGAGCCAGTTGCTGGCGGCCGAAGTGGTCGACACCGTCATTACCAACGCGCTGATCATCGACCACTGGGGCATCGTCAAGGCTGACGTCGGCCTCAAGGACGGACGCATCGCTGCCATCGGCAAGGCCGGCAACCCGGACGTGCAGCCCGGCGTGACCATCGCCATCGGCGCCAGCAGCGAAGTGATTGCCGGCGAAGGCATGATCCTCACCGCCGGCGGCATCGACACCCACATCCACTTCATCTGCCCGCAGCAGATCGAAGAAGCGCTGATGAGCGGCGTCACCACCATGATCGGCGGCGGCACGGGGCCGGCCACCGGCACCAATGCCACGACCTGCACTTCGGGGCCGTGGCACCTGGCGCGAATGCTTCAGGCAGCGGATGCGTTCCCGATGAACATCGGCCTCACCGGCAAGGGCAACGCCAGCCTGCCGGAGCCTCTGATCGAACAGGTCAAGGCCGGCGCCATCGGCCTCAAGCTGCATGAAGACTGGGGCACCACCCCGGCGAGCATCGACAACTGCCTGAGCGTCGCCGACCAGTACGACGTGCAGGTGGCGATCCACACTGACACCCTCAACGAGTCCGGTTTCGTCGAAACCACCCTCGGCGCGTTCAAGGGTCGCACCATCCACACTTACCACACCGAAGGTGCCGGTGGCGGCCATGCGCCGGACATCATCAAGGCCTGCGGTTTCGCCAACGTGCTGCCGAGCTCGACCAACCCGACCCGGCCGTTCACCCGCAACACCATCGACGAACACCTCGACATGCTGATGGTCTGCCACCACCTCGACCCCAGCATCGCCGAGGACGTGGCGTTCGCAGAAAGCCGCATCCGCCGCGAAACGATTGCCGCCGAAGACATCCTGCATGACCTCGGCGCGTTCTCGATGATCAGCTCCGACAGCCAGGCCATGGGCCGCGTCGGCGAAGTCATCACGCGCACCTGGCAGACTGCCGACAAGATGAAAAAGCAGCGCGGCCCGCTGCCTCAGGACGGCGAAGGCAACGACAACTTCCGCGCCAAACGCTACATCGCCAAGTACACGATCAACCCGGCAATCACCCATGGCATCAGCCATGAAGTGGGTTCGGTGGAAGTCGGCAAATGGGCCGATCTGGTGCTCTGGCGTCCGGCATTTTTCGGCGTGAAGCCAACGTTGATCCTCAAGGGCGGCGCCATCGCCGCGAGCCTGATGGGTGACGCCAACGCCTCGATCCCGACCCCGCAACCGGTGCACTACCGCCCGATGTTCGCCAGCTACGGTGGCTCGCTGCACGCCACCAGCCTGACCTTCATCAGCCAGGCGGCGCAGGCGTCGGGACTGCCCGAAGCGTTGGGCCTGAAGAAGAAAATCGCGGTGGTCAAAGGTTGCCGCGACGTGCAGAAAACCGACCTGATCCACAACGATTACCTGCCGAACATCGACGTCGACCCGCAGACCTATCAGGTCAAGGCCGACGGCGTGTTGCTCTGGTGTGAACCGGCCGAAACCCTGCCGATGGCGCAGCGTTACTTTCTGTTCTGAGACAAGGACCCGGTCGTCGAAGCGTTCGACGACCGGGGCTGGCGGCGCCTCAGCGGATTGAGGTGTCCATCAAATAACGGGAAGGGCCGGGCTGCTCGTCGTCGAGCGCGACCACCACCGGCTCACCGGTTTCCAGGCGCGACAGGGCAATCAGTTGCTGATTGCGCTCAATGCTGCGTTCAACTTCAAGCATCTGTACCGCCTCCTGGTAAGCCGTGCTGGTCACGTCGTCATATTGATCCTCAAGGCGTTGCAGCTTTTCATCTGCGCTGCGCCTGAGCGCGCCGAGTTCGTCCGGGTACTTCTCGTTCAAGTACTGCACCCAGTAATCGCGGCTGATCAGTTCTTCATAGAAACGCTCGCCTTTTTCCGCCTTCACGACCGCATCACGCGCGGTCGCCAGCTCCTCCCCTCTGAGCGGTCGGGCGAAGCGCATATGGCCGGGTTGCCCCGGCAATTGCAGGCCATCCTGCCAGCCGGAGGTCAGGCCGATCCGATACTGCAAGCGCACTTCCGCAGGATCCGCATCACGGCCCATGCTGCGCGCGGCCAGCTTTTCCACCTCGCCCAGGCGGAACAGCTGACGCGACAGGTCGAGCAAGGCACGCCCCTTGACCGCCAGGCCCGGAGGCAGGTAGCGCAAGGCGTTGTACTCGAACACCTTGACCTCGATTTCACTGAACGCCAGGGTGCGTCCATCGACGCAGGTCGTGTGCGTGGTGGCCATGGAAAACAGCGTATCGCGCAGTTCCTGACTGTTATTGGCCGCCTCGACAACCTCCCACACCCGGCGTGTCAGATCAGCGCGAAACACCCGGAACTCCTCGGTGTCCGGCATCCGCGAAAGCAGATGGAAGAACGCTCCGTTATCAGGCTCCGCTGCCAGCCGCTGCCACATGGCCCGACAGCGTACGGCATCCTCTTGCGGAAGGTTTTCAATCCACGGCGTCGCTTGCAGTTCGAGGACACTTTCGGCGAGTGTCGGCACCACTTCATCCGGTTCCAGATCACTTTCGCTTCCCGTGTCTTCACCCTCACTCTCGGTGGTGCTGCCCATGTCATCGATCATTCGATCGATCTCGGCATACGTCAGACCCAGCACATCGTCACGTCCATGGGCATCGGCGTATTCACGCAGACGGATCAGGCTTTGCTGCGAGATTTCGAAGTTATCCGACAGATTGCTGCCGGCAATCAGTGCAGCATGGGTGCCGTCATACAACCCGGACGGAATCGAGGTTATTTCATTGCTGCTCAAGTCGACCGCCTGCAAACGCGGGGCTCGCAGCAGCCCCTCCGGCCACACAGTCAGCAGGTTGTCACGCAGGTCCAGCCGTTCCAGTCGCTGCAGACGGTCAACGCGCAGGGTACGCAGGCCGTTATGGCTGAGATCCAGCCACCGCAGTTGCGGCAGGCCCTCGAGCGTTTGATCCAGCGCTTCGGAATCCACGAGACCGGTGAGCGACAGTTCCAGTCGTTCCAGTTGCAGCATGTGCCCGACAGGCTCAGGGATAGCCGGCAAGTGATTGCCGCTCAGATTGAGCCTGCGCAATTGTGTGAAGGCCCGAAGGAAAGCATTGGAGCCATTGGTGGTGAGCTTGACTCCCGAGAGGTTCAGGGTGCCCACCGCCGCGAATGTTTGGTCCAGTGCGGGCAGGTCGCCCACCTGCAGACCGTCAAGGTTGAGTTCTCGGTCAGACACGCCATTCCAGTCGACGGTACTTTCACGCCAGCATTCCATGATGCGCCGGGCGGCGAGCTGGCGGGTGCGCGACGACACGACCCAATCCATGCCTCGGGTTTCATGGGTGAACAGCCAATCGTTCAGCCGCCGCGTCAGCGCCTCGAATGCCTGCTCCCATGCATTGATGCGTGCACCGATCTGCACCTCGGTCAGCCCTGCGCCCCGCATTCGCTCAATCGTCTGCTGTGTCTGCGCCTCTTCGAACGACGGGCACAGGCGCTGGATGCGCGAGCCCCACCCGCCGGGCCCCACGTCTGCCGGACTCGGCGCAAGCGGCAGCAACCGCCGGGCGATCACCGAGCCACTTTCGGCGGGCGGCGTACGATGGCGCGGCTCCTCCAGTGCAAAGCGTTGCAACGACCCCGGCAACAGGCCTCTGGCGTCTTCGATACGCTGACGCGCGGTTGCCAGCGCCACTTCGGCCTGCGCATTCAGCGGGGTCCCGGCGAGGCTGGTATCGAGCAACAAGTCATCACGCCCCAGCAACACCTGCGGCAACGAGGTCAACCGGCTGTCGCTGAGATCCAGCCAGGTCAGGTCCGGCAGCAACTCCGCCCCCACCGGCCATTCGCGCAGGGCCGTTGCACTCAGGTCCAGGGCCTTCAGGCGATTCATACCGCGCACGTCAATACTGCTCAGCGGGTTGCCATGCAGGTTCAGGGTTTCGAGTGCCGGCAGATCGCTTGAATCGATCGGCAGTTCCGCCAGGCCACAATGGCTCAGATCGAGGGTATCGACCCCGCGAAAGGTCCGAATGAAACGGCGCAACTGCTCGACCGGGGCCTGCAATCCGGGCAGCTGCAGACTTCTGACATGGTTGAACCCGTCAGCCGAGAGCGTCGGCAGGCTGTCCAGCGGCGAGCCTGGAATATCCAGCACCGTGGCGTCATTGGGCAGGCTGACATACAAGTTGTAGAACACGCTTTCGGTGCGCGCGCCGTAGCGCTGGAACAACCCGCTGCGCCAACTGGCTTTCAGCGCCTCGGCCACCTCCGCGCGTGCAGCACCACCATTGGAAGCCGTTGGATCGGAACCGATCCACTCCTCAAGCCGGTCGAGTTCACTGAACTGCTCGCTCAAGGTTTCGATCGCGGCGAACCGGCTGCCGACATCCGTCCATTGCGCCTTGAACCCCGTATTCAAGACATCCAGAAGACTCCTTTCCATGCCGACAAAACGCTTGAGCTCACCGCGACAATAGTCTGCGACCATTTCGTCCAGATCGATGAGGTGCCGAGGCTGACTCCGAACGAATTCGTAGATCGGCTTGAATACCCGGCGCGGGAACTTCGACCAGTCCAGTGACAGCCCGGACAACAATCGTTGATGGCCTTCATAGATCTCCATTGGCAGGGTTTCGATCGCGGTCGATCGCAGGTTCAGGCGCTCCAGTCGAGGCAACTCCAGAACTCCTCTCGGCCATTGGTGCATTTGCGGACTGCCGAGTTCGAGCCTGCGCAATTGACGCATGCCGCCGACGTCGAGGGTCATGGGCACCACCGGGCTCATGCCCCCGGAGGTACAGCGCAGCTCCAGCTCTTCAAGCCGGGTCAGCTCCCGAAGTCGCGACGCCACCTGTCCGGTAATCGGTGTGGAGAGTTTCAGGCGGGTCATCTGGCGCAGCGTCTTCAACGTCGCGAGCACTTTGTCGAACTCCGCAATGCTCGAGGTCAGGGACAGTTTCTCGACATTGGGAAACGCCGAAAGCGTATCGCTGACCACCGGCGCGTGCAGCGTCAGCTCTCTGACATGCGTAAAGTCTGCGGTCAATGACGGCAGCGGCACTTCACCGATCAACGTCAGGCGAGCCGCCAGCGGATCATGTTCGGCCAACGGCGCATTTCGCCAGCACTCCTTGATGTTCTGCACCACGCTGACGAACTCGTCAGGGGTCGTGCGCAGACGCAGGTTCTGCGACGTCAGCCATTGCTCAAGGGTTGTTTCCAGCTCTCGCCACTCGCTCAACCGGTTGTTGAGCAAATGAAAGATCTGCTGATCGCTCTTGCCCAGACGCCATTGTTCAAGAATGAAGCCGCGAGCCTGCACGTCGGTCAACTGCGGGTAGACGCTCTGGACATGAGCCGTCAACGCCGGACTGGGCCCTGGCCCATCACCGCTGGCGGGATAGCCAAGCAGTTTGGAAGCAATGCGTTGCGGCGGCTTGAACCATGGTTGTTCGGCGCTGCGTGCACGCAGAATCCGGGCCGATTCACTGCGCTCGGTGAACGCCCGTTCGATGATCGCAGCTTGCAGATCGACGCTCTGCCCGACATTCGGCAGCCCCAATGCATGACGCGCCTGATCGGGCAAGGCGTGCATCAGCGAGGCGTAAAAGTTGTCGCCCCGATGGGGAATACTGTTGAGCGGTTCGCCACGCTCATTGGCCGCCTGCCAGGCATCTGCGTACTTGACCAGATACTTGCGTGTGCTGGCCGTTTCGCTGCCGATGGCATCCAGCATCGGACCGTTGATACTGCCTTCACGTATTTCCAGACGCAGGTCATCGGACCAGCCTGGCAAGCGGCCCAGCGTCTGCAAGGCCAGATGGCGGCTGTCAGGCGAGGCCATGGTTTCACTGCGCAACCCGGCCAGTCCCCGGTTCAGGCGCTCTGCCTGGCCATACCAGCGACCGAGCTCCTGCACGTGCAACGGAACCGGCGCTGCGCTGTCCAGACGTACCAGTTCTGCGGCATTGGCGTGGCCCACCGCGGCCATCGCCGCACGATCGCTCAGCCCCGGAATCACTCGTTGCAGCTTTGCCGCCCGGGAATCGACAGGCTCGATCCCCTTGAGAAGACGGTCGAACAGCGCGGGCTGTTGCGCGCTGGCAAAATCGGCAATCTGAATGGACAACTCCTTCGCCCTTGCTGCCCGAACGCGCGCGGGCTCGCCACCCAACAGATGAACCGTCTCCGCCTCGTCCAGCGTCGCGAGTATTCGGGTCGGCAACGCACCGTTCAGCACTTCGGCCCGGCTGACCCGGATCGGCGCCTTGCCGCCGCGCTGCGTCCCGTAACGGATGGCACGCCCCGAGAGATCAGAACTGTCGTAGATCTGCAGCTGGCGCCCGAATGGCCAGCGGGGCATGTCGGGAAGCAGCGGCAACAGGTGCATGAATCGACTGTCCACCGCCTGCTTCCCTGTGGCCTGTTCGACAATCAATCCGGCATCGCGCTCGGCGTTGAACAATTGCATGGCGTGCGCCAGTTCCGGCGGCGGCAAAGCGTTGTCCAGGTGCATCTTGCGCAACGCGTTGTCGCTGATACCGGCGACATCGGCCATCGCCAATAATTGCTCGTCAGCAAACGCGTCAGTGCTGTGGCCGATGCGCCGCAACAGCGTCAACCGGTCCCAGTCCTGCGGGCGCTCCAGGGTATGTCGCCAGGCGCCGGCGCCGTTGTGCGTCAGGAGCGGCTGATAGGCTTGCGAATCGTCCGGATGCTGAATGCGCCAGGCTTTGCGCGACTCATCGTAAGTCTGCTGATAGGTTTTGCCGTCGAGGCGGATGTAGTTTTTTTCTCCCGCCGCGTACTGCCCCAGCGCATTCGGTGCAACATTCGTTTGCAGTGCGACCGGACTTTCGTAGCCATTCAGACCAGGCTTCCACAAGCGGGTCGTACCGTCGGGCATTTCCACCTGGTGCAGGTTCTCGATGACCGGTGTCGATCTGGCGGCAGTCAGCCGAGCGAGGCCTTTCCCGGCACCCGCCATCAAGGCAATCAACGCAATGTTTTGCGCGACATCGATCAGATGGGCCTTGGCGGCCTTGCGATCACCTTCACTCCACTCGTTGGCGCATTCAAGGGTTTCTTCGAGCAGTTGCGCGGCCATCACCACCATCATCACTTCACCCAGCACCGGCACGAACATCGAGACGCCCATCAGCACCAGCATGCCGATGTTCAACAACGCGGCGAGTTTTTCCGAACGCACCCTGGCGTCGACATCCGCCGTAGGCACCGCGTGGCTGCGGGCATCGGCGAGCAAACGGTCGCGATGCTGCTCGAACTGGTAACGCCACAGGTCGATATTGTCCGGCCAGAGCCCGCCTCCCTTGCGGGGAAGGGCAACCGGGTTCAGATAGGGATCGGTGTTCGGCACCTGTGCGACCGGCGGTGCGGGCGGTAATTCGCGAACTCCGGTCAGCGCCGCGTTGATCGGGTTGAGCGCCTTGAGCAGTTCGTTGAGCAGCGATCCGTAGGGCGCCACCCTTTGTGTGAGCGTACGGTCCGGTGTGTCGTCGGTGAATTGGCCGAAGTAGTGCGGTCGGTCGGCATACGCGACGAACTGGCTGAAAAACCGTTGGTAGCTATTGGGTTCTGCAGGATGAGCCTGAGTGGCGTCGGATGCGGTGAACCGCTGCTTGAACATCGCTGCGATTTCCCGCCCCTTGTAGCGTTTGAGCGGATGGTAGGGATCGCCCGGGATGTACAGGATCGAGTCGTCACTGGAACGATATTTCTCGCAGATCGTGAACATCACGCAGCCGGTCATGCGGCGGCCCATCAGGCCCAGATCGCGAAACCAGATCTGCCGATGGCCCTGGCGCGGCGCCAGTTCACCGTTCAGGATCGAACGAATCGAAGCGTAGTCCTCGTGTCCGATATCACCTTTGACCAACGCCAGTTCGGCCGCCGCGTGCAGAGCGCTTTTATGCGCGTCGATGAATTTGTCGCGCAGCACCTGTTCGGCCACCGCGTCCCGGGGGTGCAGGAAATCCTTGAGGTAAGCCTGATACTTCGCACCGATGTCCAGGGAACGGCACAGACTAGTGAACTGCTCGACCGTCAGCGGTGTGCTCAATGGCGCAAGCGTGCCGGGTGTCGGGGTTTCACTGCGAAATCCCGACGTTTCATGGAAGGCGCCACTTTTACATTCACGGTCTTCGAAGTTGTGCAGCGCCGCTTGCAGCAAAGGCAGTTTCAAGACTTCGAAGAAGCCGATGTCGATGGCAAAAATCCCCACCTCCACCGGTTTGTTCAGCACCAGCCAGGTCTTGTTGACGTCCAGCGTCACGTTGAACCGGTCCTTGAGGGCCTTGGTGAGCAGCGGCGCGGCGAAACTGTCGATGTCCTGGAAGGTCGACATGGCCTTATCCAGGGATGTCTGGGCGGCAAGGCTGGCGGTTACGGCATCCCCTACAGCCTTGCGTTGATCGCGGGATGCACGTCGATACCAGTCCGGCGTGGCGGAATCGGCATTTTTCAGGGCCTCGCGCTGGTTTGGCGATGCATTGATCAACCACTGCGGGCTGGACTGCTCAAGAAAATCAGCGTGCAGGCTTTGCGTCACGACCGGCACCCGCGGCGTTGCTGCGGTGTCCGGCGAAGGTGGGGCGACAGGCAATTCGGACATGGTTTCGCTCCTTGAAATGGAGCAAAAGCAGACCATGACGACAATTTGCGACTGCGGTACATAAATCTCGCAACACAGCGTCTTGTCAGTGGAAATTACAAGCCCGAGCGGCGCTTTCATTCCCGCGCAAAGAGACTAATATTCGAACGCCCCGCCTTGAATTTCCAGGAACCCGGACATGCGTTTATCCGAATTTATCCGGCAACATGCAGATCGCATCGTCGAGGAGTGGGAACAGTTCGCCAGGACCATCACCCCGGCAGCCGAGACCATGGACAGGGCAGCGCTGCGCGATCATGCCAGAGAGATTCTGCTGGCCGCCGCCCGCGACATGGACACCGCACAGACCGCCAGCGAGCAGATCGCCAAAGCCAAGGGCGAAGGCCCGGAGAAGACCCCGAGCCTGGACGAGGCCGGTGCCAGCCACGGTGAGTTGCGCCACACAGTGGGCTTCGACCTTGTGCAGATGACGTCCGAGTTCCGCCATTTGCGCGCCTGTGTGATCCGCCTCTGGGTCGACAGTCTGGAATCGCCGGACATGGCGTACTTCCAGGACATGATCCGTTTCAACGAAGCCATTGATGAAGCCCTGGCCGAATCGACGGCTGCCTACGCCGAGCAGGTCGATCATTCCCGGGACATTTTTCTCGCGATACTCGGCCATGACCTGCGCGCGCCTTTGCAAGCGGTGACCATGTCGATCGAACTGCTGATGCGCAAGACCGCGTTACAGGACGATGCCCTTCAGTGCGCCCTCAACATCAAGCAGGGTTCGCGGCACATGGCGGCGATGGTCAGCGACCTGCTGGAACTGGTGCGCAGCCGCCTGGGCAAGAGCCTGCCGATCGAACCGGCGCCGATGGACCTGGCCGACGCGGCCCGCGCGGCCATCGCCGAAGCCTGCGCCGGTAATCCGGAAAGTGATCCGACACTGAAAACCGAGGGTGACACCCGTGGCAACTGGGACGCCGGACGGATCGATCAACTGCTGCAGAATCTGATCGGCAATGCCTTGCAGCATGGGTCTGATCCGCGCGAAGTGATCGTGACGTTGAAGGGAGAAGCCAGGCACGTGCTGCTGACCGTGCACAACTGCGGCAACCCCATTCCCGCAGAAGCCATCGGCACGATTTTCGATCCATTGGTGCGCAGTGCCGACGAAGAACTCGGCCAGCCGTCGACCAGCCTCGGTCTGGGCCTGTTCATCATCAAGGAAGTGGTGACCGCCCACGGCGGGGCGATCGAAGTCAGTTCAAGCGAAGCCGACGGTACGCTGTTCAGCGTGACGCTGCCCAGACAGGTTTGAAACGCTACTCGACCACCAGCCGCGCCAGACGCTGACGGAGCATGCGGTTCTCGGATCGCAACTCCTGCACTTCTTCCAGCAGGTCCAGCGCCAGGGCGACGCCTTCCCATTCCAGCTCCAGGTCGCGCCGCAGCTTGGCGGCGCGTTTGGCCAGGGTCAGTTCGTAGTCGGTGAAGCGCCATTCCCTGGGCTGGGTGCCCTGAGGTTCGAGGATGCCGTGTTCGACGATTTCGATCACGTAGACGTCCGACAGGTCGGCCGCCTCACAGAATTCTGCCATGTCCAGTTGAACGATCAGGGGGCTGCTCATGATGGGCTACTCCGTCGTCAGTATCAGAAGTTCTCGCGCGGGTTGAAGGCGGCCTTCTTCGCCAGTTCCTGCCACAGCGCCTTGACGTCATCGCCGTTGGCTTTGGGCATCACGGCCTTTAGCTGGACGAACAGATAACCCCGCTCGCCCGCCTTGTTCTGCAGACCGTGGCCCTTGGCACGCATGCGCTGGCCGTTCTGGCTGCCGGCCGGGACCTTGAGGTTGATCTTGCCGGTCAGGGTCGGCACGGCCACTTCGGCGCCCAGCGCCAGCTCCCAGGGAGCGAGCGGCAAGGTGATGATCAGATTTTCGCCTTCAACGTCGAATTTCGGGTGTGGCGCGAAACGGATGGTCAGGTACAGATCGCCATTGGCGCCGCCACCGATGCCCGGTGCGCCCTGGCCCTTGAGGCGGATGCGCTCGCCGTCGGCCACACCGGCCGGGATCTTCACGTTCAGGCTCTTGCTGGTGTTGCTGACGTGCTGGCCCGAACCGTTGTATTGCGGCACCTGGAAGCTGATCTTTTTCGATTCGTTCGAAAGCGTCTCTTCCAGAAAGATCGGCAGTTCCAGTTCCACGTCTTGCCCTCGCCGTCCGGCGCTGCGGGATTGCCGGCCAGCGCCGCCACCGAAACCGGGGCCGCGATTGCCGAAGATCGAACTGAAGAAGTCCGAGAAGTCGCCGGTGTCGCCACTGCCGCCACGGCTTTGCCAGCCCGGCGGGCCCTGAAACGGCTGACCGTGCTGGCCATAACGACGCAGTTCGTCGTATTCGGCGCGCTTGTCGGCGCTTTTCAGCGCTTCATAGGCTTCCGAGGCGTCCTTGAACTTGGCCTCGGCGTCCTTTTCCTTGCTGACATCGGGGTGGTATTTGCGCGCGAGCTTGCGATAGGCAGCCTTGATTGCCTTGTCGTCAGCCGTCGGCTCCACGCCGAGTATCTTGTAATAGTCTTTGAAGTCCATCGAAGGAATCACCATCCGTTATCGATTTCGCGCCGATGCCAGCATGCGCCTATTCGCGCGTGCCGGGTTGACCGATCTCAAGGTTGTGACCGGGTGGCGCAGCAGAAGTTTATCGGCAGTGGACGGCGGTTCTTGCGACCGCCGGTATGTCTGCCGGCCCATGCCAGCAAGTTTGGGGCAAAGCGCCGAGTTTCAAGCAAGCTTAGTCGTGAAATAGCAGATGACCGGCCTTCGAATATGTCGCGCACTGACATACACTGCGCGGCCGTTTTTTTGACCGGAACCGAAAGACCATGAAAGACGCCTCTCCAGCCCGTGCCTGCGGCATCGACTTCGGCACGTCCAACTCCACCGTCGGCTGGCTGCGCCCCGGCATGGAAACGATGATCGCGCTGGAAGACGACAAGATCACCCTGCCGTCGGTGGTCTTTTTCAATATCGAAGAGCGCCGTCCGGTATACGGCCGTCTGGCGCTGCACGAGTACCTGGAAGGCTACGAAGGCCGGCTGATGCGCTCGCTCAAGAGCCTGCTGGGTTCCAAGCTGATCAAACACGACACCAGCGTCCTCGGCACCGCGATGCCGTTCAAGGACTTGCTCGGGCTGTTCATCGGCCAGCTCAAGAGCCGCGCCGAAGCCGCCGCTGGTCGTGAGTTCGAGCAAGTGGTGCTGGGCCGTCCGGTGTTCTTCGTCGACGACGATCCGCTGGCCGACCAGGAAGCCGAAGACACCCTGGTGGAAGTGGCACGCAAGCTCGGCTTCAAGGACGTTTCGTTCCAGTACGAACCGATTGCCGCAGCGTTCGACTATGAGTCGACCATCGAAAAAGAAGAACTGGTACTGATCGTCGACATCGGCGGTGGTACGTCGGACTTCTCGCTGGTGCGCCTGTCGCCCGAGCGTCGTGGTGTGGATAACCGCCACGACGACATCCTCGCCACCGGCGGCGTGCACATCGGCGGGACCGACTTCGACAAACAGTTGAGCCTGCAAGGCCTGATGCCGCTGTTCGGCTACGGCAGCCGCATGAAAAGCGGCGCGTTCATGCCGACCAGCCACCACATGAACCTCGCGACCTGGCACACCATCAACTCGGTGTACTCGCAGAAATCGACCCTGGCTCTGAGCAGCATGCGTTACGACATCGAGGACACCGGCGGCATCGACCGTCTGTTCAAGCTGATCGAACAGCGCGCCGGGCACTGGCTGGCGATGGAAGTGGAGGAAACCAAGATCCACCTGACCCATAACGACAGCCGTCATGTGCCGCTGGATCGCATCGAGTCGGGCCTGAGCGTTGAATTGACCCGGGCGCTGTTCGAGTCGGCCATCGAGTCGCAGCTCGAGCGCGTGCGCGGCAGCGTCACCCAGTTGCTGGCCGACGCCAATGTGGCGGTGGGTCAGGTCGATACGGTGTTCTTCACCGGTGGTTCCAGCGGCATCCCGGCACTGCGCAACAGCGTCTCGGCGATGCTGCCGAACGCGCGGCATGTTGAAGGCAACATCTTCGGCAGCATTGGTAGCGGTCTGGCGATTGAAGCCATGAAGCGCTACGGCGTTTAACGCCAGCCTCAAGTTGCAAGCTTCAAGCTACAAGTAAAAGCAAAGGCAAGAGCGACCACCGCTCTTGCCTTTTTCTTGCGGCTTGCAGCTCAAAACTCGCAGCTGCTTTTAAACCATCCCGCCCAGCTTCAGCTCACTCTTCAGATACGCGTAATAAATCGGCCCCGCCACCACCCCCGGCAGGCCGAACGCGGCCTCGAACACCAGCATTGCCAGCAGCAACTCCCAGGACTTGGCACTGATCTGCCCGCCGACGATGCGCGCGTTGAGAAAGTATTCGAGCTTGTGGATAAAGATCAGGTAACCCAGCGCCGCAATGGCCACCCAGATCGACAGCGACAGGCCGACGATGGTGATCAGCGTGTTCGACATCAGATTGCCGATCACCGGCAGCAGACCGAGCAGGAAGGTCAGCACGATCAGGGTCTTGGTCAGCGGCAGCTTGATCCCGAACAACGGCAGAACCACGGCCAGGAAGATCCCGGTGAAGAAGGTGTTGAGCAGGGAAATCTTGATCTGCGCGAACACGATGTTGCGAAACGCCTGGACCAGCAGGTGCAGACGGTCGAACAGGGCGGCCGCCAGCGGCTTGCGCTTGGTGACGTCCGGCACACGCTGCAAGGCGATGATCGCGCCCAGCACCATGCCGATCAGCAAGGTCACGAACATGTGCGCCGCGTCCTTGCCCACCAGTTGCAGTTCGGACAAATGCTTGCTCGCCCATTCACCGATGGCCACCCGGAATTCGGCAGCGCTGGCCGGCAGGTAGGCGTCGATAAACGGCGGCAACTGCCCCCGCGCACGGTCGACCACGCCCATGAATTTGTCGAGGGAAGCGCCAGGGTTTTCCGCCTCGTGCAGCAGGAAACTGATGGCGCCAGCGAAGATCAGCGTCAGCACACTCACCACCAGCGTGCCCAGCAGCGCCACCGCCAGCCACCGCGCACGCCGGCCTTCGATCAGCCGTTGCAGTTGCGGGGTGAGCATGTTGACCAGTTCAAACACCAGCAACCCGGCCAGCAGACTGGGCAGCAAACGCAATGGCAACACCAGCAACAGACCGCCGAAAATGATGATGCAACTGACCCAGAACACAACATGACGCTCAGAAAACGTTGGCATACAGCCTCAAAACGAACGGCGTAAAAGGATTGGCAGTCTGCCAGCGATCCTTGGGGAGCACTAGGGATATGCGGTGTTTGTAGGTTTGGGGCTCGGCTTGAGAACCACCCCTCACCCTAGCCCTCCCGAAACGTCGGACCGCCCGTAGGGAGAGGGAACTGACCGAGTAGATTTAGAGAACTCCCGTAACCTGAAAGACCTGGTCGATTCCGGATTCAGCGCCGCACGTTCAGGTCGGCGCAAAAACCAGCCAATCGGTCCCCTCTCCCTCTGGGAGAGGGTTAGGGTGAGGGCCTGGATCCCAAGCCGGACACATCTGCCAGTCACCACTCAAACCCGCTTTATTTTTTCTTCAGGCAATCACTCATGAACGTCTTGCGCGCATCACCCGTCAGCGCCTTGGTCTTGGCATCGGCATTACAGGTTTTCATCTTTTCCTGCTGCGGGGTCAGAGCCTTGGCGTCGTTGGCCGCTGGGGCTGCCTTGAGGCAGGTGCTCATGAAGGCTTTGCGCTCGTCGCCCTTGAGGCTCTTGGCCGTGGCGTCGGCGTTGCAGGTGGTCATCTTGTTCTGTTGCGCCGTGGCGGCGAAACCCTGGGAGCACAGCAGCAGACCGATCATCAACAAAGGGACACGCAACATCTTCATGGAGTTTTCTCCTTGGCGCCGCCTCGATGGAGGTGGCCTCTGCTGGAGTGTAGTCAAAGCTTGTTACACCTTCCTGGCCTCAAGATGGCTGCGCCGATACTGCTCCGGGGTACATCCGGCCTGCCGGGCAAACATGGCGATGAAGGCCGAACCGCTGCTGTAGCCGAGATCGAAGGCGATTTCCTGCACACTGCGCGCACTTTCCAGCGCCTCGATGGCCGCGAGATACCGCAGGCGCTGACGCCACTCGCCGAAACTCATCCCCAGCTCCCGGACGAATTGCCGGGCCAGGGTGCGCTCGCTGACATGCACATGCGCCGCCCAGTGCGCCAGCGGCTGATTGTTGCCGGGCTCGGCCTGCAGGGTTTCGAGAATGGTCAGCAAACCGGGGCTGCTGGCGTAAGGCAAATAGCATTGGTGCACCGGCGCCTGGCGCAGTTGATCCACCAACACCTGGGCCAGGCGCTGGTCGGCTTCGAACGCGGGGATCTTCACATCGCGGGCAGCGAAGTCCTTGAGGATCGCCGAATGTCGCTGATCGCGAGAGTGCAGGCCTGCGCCGGCAAATCGGAACAGACCTCCGGCGCCAGGCACACCGCCCGATAGTTGACCGGTTGATGACTGTAGAAACTGTGCTCGACCTGCGGCGGCACCCACACCGCGTATTGCGGCGGCGACATGAAGCGGCTGCCATCGACATCCATATGCAGCACGCCGTGGGCCGCGTATTCCAACGTGCCCCACGGATGGCGATGCGGCGCGGCGTATTCGTGGGCATTGAAATCGGCATAGCGGAAATACACTGCCGACGGCAGTTCGCTGAAATCCAGCAGATCGATGTGTTTACTGTTCATGCTGTCCGGAATCAGGGGCGGGTTGTCCGGTTCGCAGTATAGGCCTGCATCCAGACAGGGGATAATCGCCGTTCATCAACGTACTGGTTTCTCCTCCCATGCAATACGCGTTTCCCCTGCTGGCGATTTTCATCTGGGCCGGCAACACCGTGATCAACAAGCTCGCGGTCGGTGCGATCTTTCCCGCCGAGATCGGCTTTTACCGCTGGCTGCTCGCCGGCCTGCTGTTTACCCCGTTCATGCTCAAGAAGGTGATCGCGCACTGGCCGCAGATTCGCCCGAACCTGGGCAAAATCTTCATCCTCGGTGTACTCGGCATGGCGGTCTACCAGAGCCTGGCCTACTTCGCCGCGACCCTGACCAGCGCCACCAACATGGGCATCATCCTGTCGCTGATGCCGCTGATGTCGCTGGCCATGGCGATCATCAGCCTCGGCCAGCGCCTGACCGCCGGTGCGCTGGTCGGTGCGGTGCTGTCGTTCGCCGGTGTGCTGGTGGTGGTGTCGTCCGGCAGCCTCGGCGCACTGCTGCAACACGGGGTGAACCTGGGTGACGCGATGATGCTGGTCGCCACCCTCGCCTATGCGATTTACAGCACCCTGCTGAAAAAATGGCAGCTGCGCCTGCCGCCGCTGGTGTTGCTGTATTTGCAGGTGCTGGTGGCGGTGGTGGTGCTGTTTCCGCTGTACGCCGTGTCGCCGAAAACCGGCCTGACCCTGCAGAACATTCCGCTGGTGCTGTATGCGTGCCTGCTGGCCTCGATGCTCGCGCCGCTGGCGTGGATGCAGGCCGTGCAGCGTCTGGGCCCGAGCCGGACCACGCTGTTCTTCAACCTGCTGCCGTTGATCACCGCGCTGATTGCTGCGGTGGTATTGAAGGAACAACTGGCGATGTATCACCTGGTCGGTGGTTTGCTGACGCTGGGCGGGGTGATTCTTTCCGAGCGTTGGACCACCGTCCTCGGTCGCTCCCGCACCCCGAGCGCCGCCTAGACCCCGGCGGCTTTCAACCGCGCCGCATGCTCGACGAACAGCCGCACCGGGTCCGCGCCTTTGCCGACCAGTCCCAGCGACTGGTTGACGATGTCGAAGTGATCCATCGGGTAGTCATCGCCGATGACCGTGCCCAAGTGCGAGCTGTAGCGGCCGACCATGCCGTCGCACTGCCCCGGCTCGCGCACGAAGGTTTTGGCGAACAACCGGCAACTGCGGTTGGTGCCGTCGAACAGGTTGCCACCACGGTCGGTCTTGCCCGGCTGCAAGGTGCCGGACCACGAGTAATAACGCACGCCGTTGACCTCTTCCGGTCCCTGCCCGCCCCATGTATCAGGCAGGCCCTGTGGATAACGCTGATTGAACAGCGCCACGCCTTCGGTGGTCAGCGAGTTGTGCGAGGCATGGATATCCACCGGCAGTTTCGGCCCGTGGTAGCCGGTTTCCAGCAGCGCCATCAGCCAGCCGACAAAACGTAACAGCGCTTCCAGAATGCGCCCTTTGGCGCTGTCCGCCGGATAATGTTTCGCCAGATAGTCGGCCAGTTCCGAACCGTGATTGGGGCCGGCCACCGACGTCACCGACGCCACCAGATCCGGACGCTTGGCCGCCGCGTAACGCGCCGTCAGCGAGCCCTGGCTATGGCCGAACAGATTGACCTTGGCCGCGCCGGTCTCGCGCAGGATTTCATCGATGCGCGTCAGCAACTGCTCGCCGCGCACTTCGGTGGAATTGAGCGGCGACACCTGCACCGCAATCACCGTCGCCCCACCCCGGCGCAACGCTTTGATGATCCCGTACCAGTAGGGGTACAGCACCAGACGGATGAAACCGAGCATTCCCGGCACCAGCACCAGTGGGTAACGTGTGGCCGAATCTTGCGACATGGGCAAACATCCTTGTGGTCGGTGAGTGGATGCAAGGCGTGCAAAACGCCCGCCAAGCATCCTCCTCGATGATGACAACTCCAAGACCAGCCTACTTCAGCCCCACCACCCCCGCCACAATCAGCCCCACCGACAGCAACTTCACCAGCGTCAGACTCTCGCCCAGCAGGGCGAAACCGAGAAACACCGTGCCGAGCGAGCCGATGGCGGTCCAGATCGGATAGGCGATGCTCACCGGCAACTCGCGCATCGCCAGGGTCAGGAAATAAATCCCGCCCACCGCCGCGACCACGGTGATCAGCGACGGCCAGAGCCGGGTGAAACCCTCGGCGTACTTCATGCCCATGGCGAATGTGACCTCGAACCCGGCCGCGATCAGCAGAAACAGCCAGGCCACCTAGAACTCCCGGGCCAGGTCGAGCAAGCGCTGCTCGGCCTCGGCCACCGACACCGCGAAGGTGCGCTCGGCGGATTCCTCGCCCTCGGCGGCGACCACCGTGACATCGTTGATGCCGATGAAGCCAAGCGCGGTGCGCAACCAAGGATCGGCGTGGTTCAACGCCTCCAGCTCACCGCCCGGGCCGAACCCGAAACCGCCGCGACTGGTGACGATCAGCGCCTTCTTGCCGTGCAACAGCGGCGTGTATTGGGCGATGCCGTTGTCCAGGGTGTGGTCGAACGTCAGGCCCAACCGCACGATCTGATCGACCCAGGCCTTGAGGCCGCTGGGCACGTTGAAGTTGTACATCGGCGTGGAAATCAGCAGCAGGTCGTGATCGAACAGCTCGCCCACCAGTTGATCGCTGAGCGCCAGATCGGCTTGCATCGTCAGCGGCCGAGCCTCGGGTTCCGGGTAGAACGCCGCCGCGACAAACGCTTCATTCACCGCCGGAATCAACGCACGCCCGACTTCCCGGCGAGAAACTTGAGCCTGTGGATGACGGACTTGCCAGGCGCTGAGAAAGGTTTCCGCCAGACGCCGCGAATGGGAACGCTCACCGCGAGGGCTGGCATGGATCACAAGAATCTTGCTCATCTGAATCTCCTTGGGACTAGACTTGAGTGACGGTGTGGCGCCAGATTGCAGGCATCACCTCATCGCCTCAAATGAGCAAAAATCAGTCAGGATGAATTGATCTCATCCGTGGAGTTTCCATGTTTGCTGCCTTACCCCTGACCGCCCTGCGCGCGTTCGAATCCGCCTCGCGCCTGTTGAGTTTCAAGGCGGCCGCCGAAGAACTGGCGGTGACGCCCACGGCGATTTCCCATCAGATCCGCTCGCTGGAGGACTGGCTCGGCGTGGCGCTGTTCGAACGCCTGCCGCGTCAGGTGCGCCTGACCGAGGGCGGCGAGCGGCTGTTTCGCAGCCTGCACGGCGCGTTTCTGGAAGTGGCGCAAAGCGTCGACACCCTGCGCCCGCAACGCAGCGGCAGCAGCCTGACGCTGTCGACCACCGCCGCGTTTGCTGCGCTATGGCTGGTGCCGCGACTGGGGCGGTTTTACGCCAGGCACCCGAACATCAATGTGCGCCTGGATACGCATTGCGAAGTGATCGATCTGCATCAGGACGCCAGTGTCGACCTGGTATTGCGCTACAGCCTCGACGATTACCCGAACCTCTACGGGTTGTGCCTGTTCGATGAATCGTTCGGCGTGTACGGCTCGCCGGAACAGGTGGCGCTGGCCGCCCGTCGCACCCCGGCGCTGATCAGCGTGCATTGGCACAATTCGAAGCTCTACGCCCACGGCTGGGAGGCCTGGTGCGCGCAGTCGGGCGAGAACTGGCTGAATCAGCACCCGGCCGTCCGCGAATACGACGAAGAGCATTACGCCCTGCAAGCGGCCATTGCCGGACAGGGGCTGGTGCTGGCGAGCAACATTCTGGTGTCGCAGAGCGTCGCCAGTGGTCTGCTGGTGCCGTACAAGGGTGAAGTGCAGGTCGACGGCGCCGGATACAGCGCACTTTGCGTACCGGGCCGCGAGCGGCACCCGCCGGTTAAGGCGTTTTTTGCCTGGCTGCGCGAGGAAGCATTGCTTTCGGGACATGCCCCGCGCTGAATCCGACAAAACTTTTTGCCGCGTTCATCACTCACAACCAGGTAACGATCACGTCAGCAGAACGTGACGCCAATCGGATTAGCCTCCAGGAGACTGAAATGAGTGATCTGCATTTGTCTGATGTTCAAACCCTGCGCGAGCGCGCACGCCAGCACGTGGAAAATGGCGCGGTGACCGAAAGCTACAGCGCCAACCGCGAAGAAGTGCTGCGCCTGCTCAACGAGTCGCTGGCCACTGAACTTGTCTGCGTCTTGCGCTACAAGCGCCACTACTTCATGGCCAACGGCCTGAAAGCCAACGTCGCCGCCAACGAGTTCCTGGAACATGCCACCCAGGAAGCCGAACACGCCGACCGTCTCGCCGAACGCATTGTGCAACTGGGCGGCGAGCCCGAGTTCAACCCTGACCTGCTGTCGAAGATGTCCCACGCGCAATACGTGGCCGGCAACACCTTGAAGGAAATGGTCTACGAGGACCTGGTGGCCGAGCGGATCGCCATCGACAGCTACCGCGAGATCATCCAGTACATCGGTGAAAAGGACCCGACCACCCGCCGGATCTTCGAAGACATCCTGGCTCAGGAAGAAGAGCATGCCGATGACATGGCCGACATACTGAAAGACCTCTAATCCCCGCTACCCCCGCTGACCGATCGTTCCCACGCTCTGCGTGGGAATGCATCCCGGAACGCTCCGCGTCCCAAGAGCGTCCATGACGGCGTTCCCACGCAGACGGTTCGACATGGGAACGATCGGGTTGCTGCGATTACTTGGTGGGTTTGACGGTCACCGGTGCCTTGCCCGCCTTCATCTGCTCCAGCAACGGCGCGCACTGATTCGGCTCGCCGCCGCTCGGCGCCACCAGCGCCAGCAGCCCCGCCGCCGGCGCGGCGATCACGCCCAACGCCACCATCCCCGCCCCGCGCAACATCAACGGCACCGCTTTCACCCCGGCATCCGGCTTGATGAACTTGCCGCGTACATACAACGGCGAACGCAGGGAAATCAGACGCCAGCCCTTGGATTCCGGGGTCACCGTCAGGTCCAGTTGCTCGGTGGCCATGTTCGCCGTGCCATCGATGTAGATGATTGCGTTCTCGGTATCGAACACAAACAGCCGCGTGCTCGCCAGGCCAGTCTTGATGTCGAAGTCCGCCGCCGCGCAGTTGATCTTCACTTCCTTGTCGCCAAAGATCTTGCCGACCACGTAGTTGCCGACGTTCAGGCCTGCCAGCTCCATCAACTCGCGACTGATCGCGCCGTCGTTGATCAGCATCTTCAGGTTGCCGTTGGCACCGCCCAACAGCTTCGCCACCGAGTTGCCGCGACCGGCAATGTCGGCATCGCCGTTGAGTTCACCGAAACTGGTCTTCATCGGTTCGAAGGTCGGGAACAGCTGTTTGAGCTTGAACTTGCGCGCGGTCAATTTGGCCCGGCCTTCCAGTGGCTCGGTACGACCGTTGAGACGAATCTGCGCGTCGAGATTGCCGCCGGCCACGCCGAAGCGCAGTGGCTCCAGACTCAGTTCGCCGTCGTTGAGTTTCAGGTGGGTATAGAGGTCGGTGAACGGCAGTTCTTCGCTGTGGACGATGCGTTTGCCGGTGAATTCGACGTCGGCGTCCATGTCGCGCCAGCGCTCGGTCTTGAATTCTTCCACCGGCAACACCTTGTCCGCCGGCTGCTTGCTCTCGCCGCCACGGGCCTTCTGCTTGGCATTGGAGTCGGCACCGATCAGCGGCGCGAGGTCAGCGAACAGCAATTGATTGGACAGCAGCGCGCCACTCAGCTTGGGCCGTGGCTGGCTGGCGACGTAGGCCAGATCGCCATGGATGTCGCTGCTGCCGATCTTGCCGTTGAACTGTTCGTAGCGGAACTGCGCGCCGCCCGGCTCATGCAGCTTGGCGATCAAGTGGCCGTCGGTGGCATAAGGCGGGGTGTCCGGCAGGGTCACGCCGGTCAGCGGATACAGATTGCCGAGGCTGGCGCCCGCCAGTTTCAGGCGCAGGTCGAGGGCGCCGAGATTCAGCGGATCGGTCAGGGTGCCGGCGAGTTCGACGCTGGTATCGCCGATCTTCGCCTGGGCCTGCAACGGGAACGGTTTGCTCGCATCCTGCAGCGCCAGCAGACCGCCGATCTTGCCCTGGCCGGCGAGTTTCTGGCCGTGGTACTGGCCGGTGACTTTCAGGCCGAAGGCGTAATCCTGCGGTGCGCCGCCCTTGTCCTGTGCGGTTTTCGCGGCTTTGTCACCGACGATATCGCTGAACGGAATCGGCTTGCCCAGCGGATCGATCAGCAAGTCGAGGTTGGTCCTGAGGGTCTGGTCATCCAGGGTGACGTGGCCCTTGTCGAAACCGATGGCGCCGATGTCGACCACCCAGTTCGAGGGCTCGGCGTTCGGGTCCTTGGGATCGAACTTGAAGGTCCAGTTGGCGCGACCGTCGGCCAGGCGCTGCAATTGTGCGTTCGGCTCAGTCAGGTCGATCCGCGGGATCGTCACCCGTTGCGCCAGCAAGGCCAGCGGTGAAATGCGCAGCTCGACCCGTTTGAGGGTGACCATCTGCGGCTGTTTCGACCAGTCCGGATTGCCCAGCGTCAGGTCTTCGGCCACCACATGCGGCCACGGCACCCAGGCGCGCCAGCCGCCCTCGTCGATTTCGCGCCGCCAGACCACCGACAGGTTGCCGTTGATGGCGAACGGTCGGTGCAATTCTTCCGAGACTTTGGCATTGAGCGGCGGCTTGATCCGGTTCCAGTCGAAAAACACGATGACCAACACCAGCACCGCCAGAAGCAGCACAAGGGTGGCGAAGGTCCAGGCGAAGATTTTACGGGTGCGCGTCATGCACAAAGCTCCTGAAGACGACTGCATCCATTGGCACGACGCAGCTGAAACGGCAGGCCATGATGGCCCTCATGAAATCTGTGACTGACAAACAGCCCGCAGGTTTAATCCAAAGCCCCAGCGAGGGGAAAAAACGGTTGTCATTCTGACTGATCGGTCGAATTGGCGTTACCGCCCCCGCACATTTGCGGGGCGCAAGTGGGTGGAAAATACCCACCGCAGTGCAAAACCGCCCACCTGAAACGCCCGAGCTAGAGCCTCCCAAGCGAACAATCAATTCTGTTGATTATTACCATTGTGTTTATGAACTTTTATATCGACTTATCGAGAGTAGCATTAGCTTCGTACCCACTTTATCGCCCTCCCAAGGAGCAACCCATCATGAAACGCCAACTTCTGTTCAGTCTTACCCTCTCGATGCTGGCCAGCACCGCTTTCGCTCTGCCAGCTGCCGATCAAGCGACTCCGCAAGTCAAAACCAGCCACTCGGTGTTCAGCCAGACCGTTGCTGCTGATGGCTCCGACCGCACTCCACAAGGCCAGACCCTGGCTGAAAACGGTCGTAACCGTCTGGAAGAAAAAGGCCTGGTTCAAGATGGCTATGACAAAACCCCACAAGGTCAAACCGTAGCTGAAGGCGGCCGCGATCGTCTGGAAGAGAAAGGTCTGGTTCAAGACGGTTCGGATCGCACTCCACAAGGTCAAACCCTGGCATCTGACGGCGGCGACCGTACCCCACAAGGTCAGACTCTGGCTTCTGACGGCGGCGACCGCACTCCCCAAGGCCAGACCCTGGCATCGGACGGTGGTGACCGCACTCCACAAGGTCAAACTCTGGCCGAAGGTGGTGGTGACCGTGTGATCGAACGCAACAGCGCTTTGAGCTAAGCCCATGGCGGCCTGGAAAAAAAGCCCAATCCCCGGATTGGGCTTTTGACTTTTCAGCAGCCTGTATAAAGAAGTCGCGATTTCCCGCTTTCATCCCCCCTGCCGTTCGACGCCGACAAAGCCGATTTGCTAGAGTGCGGCGCTTGTCTTGCCTAAGAACACTCCCTTGCGATGCTGCCCCGCGCCGAACAGAAACAACAGACCCGCAACGCCCTGATGGACGCTGCCCGCCACCTGATGGAAAGCGGCCGAGGATTCGGCAGCCTGAGCCTGCGTGAAGTGACGAAAACCGCCGGCATCGTGCCCACCGGTTTCTACCGGCATTTCGCCGACATGGACGAACTCGGCCTGGTGCTGGTCAGTGAAGTCGGCCAGACCTTCCGCGAAACCATCCGCCTGGTACGCCACAACGAATTTGTCATGGGCGGCATCATCGATGCGTCGGTGCGAATCTTTCTCGATGTGGTCAGCGCCAACCGTTCGCAATTCCTGTTTTTGGCCCGCGAGCAGTACGGCGGATCGTTGCCGGTGCGTCAGGCCATCGGCCGCTTGCGTGAAGACATCAGCTCCGACCTGGCGGCGGACCTGGCCCTGATGCCCAAGCTTCAGCATCTGAATCGCGATGGCCTGAGCGTGATGGCCGACCTGATCGTCAAATCGGTGTTCGCCACCCTGCCGGACATCATCGACCCGCCGGCCGAAGCCCTGCCGGAGCATCTGACGCCCCAGGCGAAGATCACCCAGCAGTTGCGCTTTATCTTCATCGGGCTGAAGCACTGGCAAGGGCTCGGCAGTACCGAGTGAGAAAGCAAAAAATCGCAGCCTTGAGCTGCGATTTTTTTTGCGCCGCAAATTGGTGCATGTAAAAAACTTCATGCACCAAAACATCTCACAATCCTGCAACATCTTGAAACATCCACTACGCTCCGACAGGGTTTTCCTACATCTCGTCCGATTGGCAAGCCCCTTGCTCTAGCCTGAGCATTGTCCACTGCTGGAAGCTTTCCGATGCTGGTGATTCATCGCAGAATCGACCCTCAACCCGTCTGGGCCGCCGAGTTGCACCTGACCTTCGAAGCCAGGAGCAAAAGCCGCTTGCGCTGTTTCAGTGCCGAAGGCGAGGACGTCGGACTGTTTCTGGAGCGCGGTCAGCCGCCGCTGTATGACGGTGAGTGCCTGCAAGCCGAAGATGGCCGGATCGTCCGGGTCTGCGCCCGCCCCGAACAATTGCTGCACGTCACCTGCGCCAATGCTTTCGAACTGACCCGCGCCGCCTATCATCTGGGCAACCGCCATGTTGCGCTGCAAGTCGGTGACGGCTGGCTGCGGCTGCTTGACGATTACGTGCTCAAGGCGATGCTCGAACAGCTCGGCGCCGCCGTGGAATCGATCGAAGCCCCGTTCCAGCCGGAACACGGCGCCTACGGTGGCGGCCATCATCATTCGCGGCACGGCGACGAAGACTTCAACTACGCGCCGAAACTCCATCAGTTCGGCGTCCGTTTGTGAACCCGGCCTGGGCGCTGCTGCGCCTGGCCAGTCCGCAATTGCCGATTGGCGGCTACAGCTATTCCCAGGGCCTGGAAATGGCGGTGGATAACGGCCGCGTCGACAGCCCGGACAGCGCCCGCCGCTGGATCAGCGATCAATTGCTGCTCAACCTCGCGCGGTTCGAGGCGCCCATGTTGCTCGCCCATTGCCAGGCCGCGGCGGACGAACACTGGGATGAATTGCGCAAGCTCTGCGAAAGCCATCGCGCCAGCCGCGAAACCCGTGAGCTGCATCTGGAGAGCCGGCAGATGGGCTACTCGTTGCAGCAATTGCTCAACGGCTTGCCCGAGCTCGATCAGCCAGCGCGGGACTTTCTCGAACATTGCGCCGAGCCGCACCTGGCCCTGTGCTGGGCCTTGGCGGCTCGCGCCTGGCAGATCAGCCCGCAGGACGCCCTCGCCGCGTGGCTGTGGAGCTGGCTGGAAAACCAGCTCGCGGTGCTGATGAAAACCTTGCCGCTGGGCCAGCAAGCCGCCCAGCGCCTGACCAGCGAACTGCTGCCGCTGCTGCAACAGGCGCAGCAGGACGCCACCCGAATCAACCCCGAACACCTCGGCAGCGCCGCGTTCGGTCTGTCCCTGGCGTGCATGGCCCATGAGCGCCAGTACAGCCGCCTGTTCCGTTCCTAGGGCCTTTTATCTGGAGAATCACATGAACACACAACCCCTGCGCGTCGGCATCGGCGGCCCGGTCGGTTCCGGCAAGACCGCGTTGACCCTGGCCCTGTGCCTGGCCCTGCGCGAGCGCTACAACCTGGCTGTAGTCACGAACGACATCTATACCCGCGAAGACGCCGACTTTCTGGTGCGCAACGAAGCGCTGGCGCCGGAACGCATCATCGGCGTGGAAACCGGTGGCTGCCCGCACACCGCCATTCGTGAGGACGCCTCGATCAACCTCGAAGCGGTGGATCAACTGAACCGCCGCTTTCCCGGGCTGGACCTGATTCTGGTGGAGTCCGGCGGCGACAACCTGTCCGCGACCTTCAGCCCGGAACTGTCCGACCTGACCATCTACGTGATCGACGTGTCGGCCGGCGACAAACTGCCGCGCAAGGGCGGGCCCGGCATTTGCAAATCCGACCTGCTGGTGATCAACAAGATCGACCTTGCGCCGCTGGTCGGCGCCTCGCTGGAGATGATGAACAGCGACACCCAACGCATGCGCAACGGCAAGCCGTTCGTGTTCAGCAACCAGAAAACCGGTCAGGGCCTGGAAGACATCATCGCCTTCATCGAACGCCAGGGCCTGCTGACCGCAGCCTGATTCACTGATCAACAAGGAAGCTTATCCATGACACTCAAACGCATTCTCGGCGCTGTCGCGCTGCTGCTGACTCCGGCCCTGGCCTTCGCCCACCCTGGCCACGGCGACTCTGGCCTGGTGGCCGGCATCAGCCACCCGATCGGCGGTCTCGACCATTTGCTGGCAATGCTGGCCGTCGGCCTGTGGGCCGCGCAGCAGCAAGGCGCCGCACGCTGGGCGCTGCCATGCACCTTTGTCGGCACCATGCTGATCGGTGGCCTGCTCGGCTTTGAAGGGCTGGAATTGCCGGCGCTGGAAAGCGGGATTGCCGCCTCGGTGCTGGCGCTGGGTCTGGCGGTGGCGCTGGCGGTGCGCCCGCCACTGGTGATGGCGGTGGCGGCGACGGCGCTGTTTGCGCTGTTCCACGGCGTGGCTCACGGCCTCGAGTTGCCGGACATGTCGAGCCCTTGGGCGTATGCCGCAGGGTTCGTGGTCGCGACGGCTGCGCTGCATGCGGCGGGTTATGCGGTCGTGCGTTTTCTGCCTCAGGCGGCCGCGCCGCTGGTTCGACTGGCCGGAGCCGCTTCGGCGGTGACGGGCGCGTGGTTGCTGGCCGGCTGAACTGCACCTCTGATCGTTCCCGCGCATGGCGCGGGAACGATCGATCGCCACTCTCTGCTACCATGTCGCGCAATCGCCCCTGCCGTGACGACGTCCGCCCATGCCCCACGCTTCCCGCTCCACCTCCCTGCCTGAACTGACCGCCCTGTTCGGCGAAGTGCAACAGCACTTTCTGAACGTGATCGTGCCCCTCTGGCAAGGACCGGGCTGGAACGCCGACATGGCGTTGCCTTACGAGGCGCTGGACGGCGCACATCAGCCGCTGCCACCGCAGCGCTATCGGGCCATGGCCTGCGCACGGCAGCTGTACCTGTTTTCCAGCCTGATCGGGGTTGTGGATAACGCCGAAATCCGCGCGGCTGCACTGTTCCGTTCCCTGCAACGGCACTTCCACGATGCCGAGCACGGCGGCTGGTTCTACAGCATCGATCCGCAGGGCAAACCGCTGGATCAGCGCAAGGACCTCTACACCCACGCCTTTATCCTGTTTGCCTGCGCCCACTACTGGGAAAAATCCCGCGAGCCCTTGGTGGAATCGACGCTCAACGCCGCGCTGGAAGTGATCGGCCGGCGCTTCGCAACGGGTGACGGCCTCTACGAAGCCTGCCTTGATCGCGACTGGATCACGCTGGAAACCGGCCCGCTGCAAAACCCGCTGATGCACTTGGCCGAGGCCTTCCTGGCCACGCTGGCCGTGCGCGAAGATCCCCAGACCCAGCAGGCGCTGAGCGAGTTATGCACAGCCATGCACAAGCGCTTCATCGAACCGCAACAGGGCGTGCTGATGGAAAAACCGCTGGGTGCTGTGGATAACTGGTTTGAGCCGGGGCATCAGTTCGAATGGTATTTCCTGCTCGAATCCTCACCGCTGCTGCGCGGGTCGAAGCTGCACGCGGCACTGGATCGTGCGTTTGCCTTCACCGAACAACAGGGCGTCGAGGCCGACACCGGTGCGGTGCTGGCCATGCTTGATCCGCAAGGACACGGGAAGGATTCGACCCAGCGCATCTGGGCCCAGGCCGAGTACCTGCGCGCCCTGACCTTGCGTCCGGGCAGTGAAAGCGCGGTGCTGCGCCAGTTGCAGGCGCTGCAACAGCGCTTCCTGCACGCCGGCGGCTGGCACGAATGCCGTGACGATCAGGGCGAGGTCAGCCGCAAGGACATGCCGTCGACCACGCCGTATCACCTGGCGACCTGCTATCGCGGCATTGCCGTCTATCTGAGCTGACAGCTGTGGCGAGGGAGCAGGCTCCCTCGCCGCAAACATCAGGCAATCCACTTCCGGTCGCCAGTGAAGCTGATGGTCAGCCAGCGCGCCGCATCCGGTTTGCCCAGCTTCGCGGAAATCTCCTCACGTAGCACGTCCAGCTGACCGACGCTCTGCAGCCGGTAGTCTGCTGGCAACACCACATGAATCTCGATAAACCGCGCCCGCCCGTGCTTCTGCACGTAGGACACGTAGTCGTCGAAACCATGCTCGGCCTTGGCCGCGTCCATCACCTGACGCACCTGATCGTCCAGCGTGTCCGGCGCAATGCCGAGCACGTCCCGCAGCGCCGGGCCGAGGATCTTGAAGGCCGGCGGCAGCATGGTCAGGGCCAGCACGATCAGGATCAGCGGGTCGACAAATTTCGCCCACTCGCCGTAACCCTGGGACTGGAGCAACAGCGCCGCGAGGAAACTGATCAGCAGGCCCACCGACAGCATCGCGTCCACCAGCCAACTGATGTTGTCGAACTGGATCAGGCTCGACTTGAGCGTGCGATTGCGGTGGCGCACATAGAAGAAGTAGGCGAACTCGACAACGGTGAACACCGCCGCGTAGATGATCACCAGCCCCAGTTCGATCTCACGACCGCCATTGATGATGCCGAACACACCGTTGAGAAACGCGTAGATCGCGATCAGCAACAGGAAACTGCCCTCGATCAGCAGCACCATCGGCTCCAGGTGCCAGAAGCCGAACTGGAAGCGCTGGTTGCTTTGCTTGGCGATCAGCTTCGCGGTGATCAGCATCAGGACTTTGATGAAGGTGGCAATCAGCGAAAAAAAGCCATCGAACAGGATGGACTGGGAACCCGAAACAAAACCGGTGACGATCCCGGCGATCGACACGGCCAACATCAGGATGGTCGATTGTTTGAGCAGCGACTGCTCACCTCGGTTACTCACTTTGACTCCTCGAAAACCTTGAAAACCGCAGGGTGCGGTGGGGTTGCTGAGGAGTGAGTCTACCTTACTGCCAGAATTTGGCCGATTTGCCCTCTTCGCCAGCAGACTGGCGAAGGGGGCAAAATCGTATCAAGCCTTGTTACGCTCGATGGCAAAACCGGCCCAGGTCTGGCTCACCGGCATCAGCTCCAGGCTGTTGATGTTGATGTGCGCCGGCGCGTTCAGCACCCAGAAGATGGTCTCGGCGATGTCCTGCGGCTGGATCGGCTCGGCACCGGCGTAGGTGGCGTCGTAACGCGCCTGATCGCCGGCGAAACGCACCAGCGAGAACTCGCTCTCGCACAGGCCCGGCTCGATGTTGCTGACGCGCACACCGGTGCCCTGCAGGTCGCAGCGCAGGTTCAGCGAGAACTGTTTGACGAAGGCCTTGGTCGCGCCATAAACGTGGCTGCCCGGGTACGGATAGTTACCGGCGATGGAGCCGAGGTTGATGATGCCGGCGCCACGACCGTGGGCGATCAGCCGAGGCAGCAACAGGCGAGTGCTGTACATCAGGCCTTTGACGTTGGTGTCGACCATGGTGTCCCAGTCGTCGAGGTCGCACTTCGGCGCAGGGTCCACGCCCAGCGCCAGCCCGGCGTTGTTGATCAGGCCACGCAGTTTGGCGAACGATGGCGGCAGGTTGGCAATCGCCTCCTCCATCGCCTTGCGATCACGCACGTCCAGCACCAGGCCATGCACTTCGGTTTGCTTCGACAGTTCGGCGCACAGCGCGTTGAGGCGTTCTTCACGACGACCGGTCAGCACCAGTTTCCAGCCGGCCTCGGCAAAACGACGGGCACAGGCTTCACCAAAACCGGAGGTCGCGCCGGTGATAAACAGGGTGTTGGACATCGTGTTCTCCTTGCTTCGGCCGCCGGGGCAGCCATTGGAATAGAAAATCAGCGGGCAGCATGCCCGGCCCTGCTTTAACCGGCAACCACCGAATCCTGCTCATTAATTGATCAATGGCCGCTACGCCATATGCGCCGTGGCCTGGAGCCATGTGCACGCACGTTATCCACAAGCCCTTCCACAGTTTCCGGGGGCAAGTGGAAAAGCGCAAAGCCGCGCCACACAAGGCTTTGCGAGCGATTCAGAAAGTTTTTTGCTTGACCCTGAACAACCAGTTGTGCCGGGCAGGGCATTTTGCACGACCGGCCGGTCATGCCCATGATTGCGCGAGGCCAGCAATTACGGCCCTCAGCCGAGTCTTTCCAGAGTTTAATCACAGACTTATCCACAGGATTAACCACAACGATCTGCACCTTTTTGTACCCCTATAAAAAGGTTGACAAACAGGCCTTCCCCTCAGCAAAAACATACTGATCAAAAAACAATCACACCTCTGCAAGCCACGGTTTAAAAGGCTTTCAGCGAGCTACACCCACGTTATTCACAGCCAGCTCCACAGCAAACGGGGACAAGTCAAAACTGTGGAAAAACAGCCATTTGCAGCGTCTATATGTCGCGCTTTGGCAGGTTGGCGATTTTGTTTTCCACAATTTCCCGAACGTGTCTGTCTTCGGTGAACAGTCGGGCGCAAAAAAGCCCCGACACTCACGCATCGGGGCTTGTGGACAACTTCAAACGATCAGTGACCGCCGAGGTAAGCGTTACGCACCTCCTCGTTCACCAGCAGTTCCTGGCCGGTTCCCGTCAGGCGGATCTCGCCATTGACCATCACGTATGCCCGGTCGGACAGCTTCAACGCATGGTTGGCGTTCTGTTCGACGAGGAAAATGGTCATGCCGGTCTTCGCCAGTTCCCGCAGGGTGGCGAAGATCTGTTTGACCACGATCGGCGCCAGCCCCAGGCTCGGCTCATCCAGCAGCAACAGCTTGGGCCGGCTCATCAACGCCCGGGCGATGGCGAGCATCTGCTGCTCGCCGCCGGACATGGTCATGGCCCGCTGATTACGGCGCTCCTCGAGCCGCGGGAACAGCTCGAACATGCGCTGCATGTCTTCCTTGGCGAACTTGTCGCCGATCGGAATGGTGCCCATCAGCAGGTTTTCCTCGACGGTCATGTCGGGGAACACCCGCCGCCCTTCCGGCGATTGCGCGATGCCGTTGGAGGCGATGTAGTGCGATGACTTGTGGGTAATGTCCACGCCCTGATACAGGATCTGCCCGCCCGCCGCCCGAGGCTGGCCGAAGATCGACATCAGCAGCGTGGATTTGCCGGCACCGTTGGAGCCGATCAGGCTGACGGTTTCCCCTTCGTTGATCTGCAGCGAAACGCCTTTGAGGGCCTGGATCGGGCCGTAGAACACGTCCAGATCCTTGAGTTCGAGGATGGGTTGCGTCATACGACTTCCTCTTCATCGGCGCCCAGGTAAGCGGCGATCACTTTCGGATCGTTACGAATGGCATCCGGTCCGCCCTCGGCGATGACGATGCCGTGGTCCAGCACCACGATGTGATCGGAAATGCTCATTACCATGCCCATGTCGTGTTCGATCAGCACCACGGTCAGATCGTGCTCGTCGCGCAGCAGCCGGATCATCGCGCTCAGCGCTTCGGTTTCCTGAGGGTTGAGGCCGGCGGCCGGTTCGTCGAGGCAGATGATCTGCGGCCGCGTGCACATGGCCCGGGCGATCTCCAGACGCCGTTGCTGGCCGTAGGAAAGCTCACCGGCCAGACGGTTGGCGCAGTCCACCAGATCCACCACTTCCAGCCAGTAGAACGCGCAGTCCAGCGCATCACTTTCGGCCTTGCGATAGCCCTTGGTGTTGAGGATGCCGGCCAGCATGTTGCGGTTGACCCACATGTGCTGGGCCACCAGCAGGTTCTCCAGCACCGACATTTCCTTGAACAGGCGAATGTTCTGGAACGTCCGGGCCAGGCCCGCGCGGTTCACCAGGTGGGTGCCGCCGAACATCTTGTAATACAGACGGCTGGCAAAGTTTTTCGGCGAGACGAAGTCGGTCGGTTTGAACGACTCGCCCAGCAGCTGGATGACGTTGGTCTGCCGGCCGCGCACGTTGAGTTCGATCTTGCCGCCGGAGGCCTTGTAGAACCCGGTCAGGCAGTTGAACACCGTGGTCTTGCCGGCGCCGTTGGGGCCGATCAGGGCGAAGATCGAGTTGCGTTTGACCTTCAGGCTGACATCGCTCAAGGCCTTGATGCCACCGAAATGCATCATCAGTTTTTCAACAGAGAGTACGACTTCACTCATGGCGCAGTCCTCTCATAGTGAATGGCACCTTTGCGTGGAGTGACCCCGGTACGGCTGATGCGGATCAGCCCGCGAGGTCGCCAGATCATCATCAACACCATCAGGATCCCGAACAGCAGCACGCGGTATTCGGCGAAGCCGCGCAGCAGTTCCGGAGCAACCGTCAGCACGAACGCTGCAATCACCACACCGATGGTCGAGCCCATGCCACCGAGCACAACGATGGCGAGGATCAGCGCCGATTCGAAGAAGGTGAACGAGGTCGGGTTGACGAAACCTTGATAGGTGGCGAAGAACACACCCGCCAGACCTGCCGTCGACGCACCGATGGTGAACGCCGAGAGCTTGACCAGCACGTGGTTGAGGCCCATCGAGCGGCAGGCGATCTCGTCTTCACGCAGGGCTTCCCAGGCGCGGCCGACCGGCATCTTCACCAGGCGATGCTTGATGTACAGCACGGCCAGTACCACCAGGAACAGCACCGCATAGATGAAGTAGTACTTCACGTCCGGGTTGTAGGCGATGCCGAAGAACTCGTGGAACGGCACCCCGCCATCCTTCGCCCGCTTGCCGAACTCCAGACCGAAGAAGGTCGGCAGTGGCGCCGGCATACCGTTCGGGCCGCCGGTCAGGGACAGCCAGTTGTTGAGCACCAGACGAATGATTTCACCGAAGCCCAGGGTCACGATCGCCAGGTAGTCGCCGTGCAGACGCAGCACCGGGAAACCGAGGATGCAACCGGCAAGGCCAGCAGTGATCGCCGCCAGTGGCAGCACGGTCCAGAAGCCCAGGCCGAGGTACTGATACCCGAGCGCCAGACCATAGGCGCCGATGGCGTAGAACGCCACGTAACCCAGGTCGAGCAGGCCGGCCAGGCCTACCACGATGTTCAGTCCCAGCCCCAGCAGCACGTAGATCAAACCAAGGATGACCACGCCCAGCAGGTAGGAGTTGGAGAAGAACGGCAACGCCACGGCGATGGCGATCATCAGCGGGATGATCCAGCGCAGGCGCGATTTGTAGTCCGGGGCCAGCACATGTACGCCGGAACCGGTGCTCTCGAATCCGTCGAGAATGCGCAGGCCTTTCGGGGTTTGCAGGAACAGACTGAGGGCAAAGCGGCCGGCCATGACGATGGCAATGATCCATGCCACGCGGGTCGGTTCGAGGTTGAAGCTGTAGCCGTCGAGTACGACGCCGACGATCGGCCCGAACACAATCAGGGCGATCAGACCGGCGAGAATCGCCTCAACCAGGCTTTTTTTGACATCAATGGATTTTGTAGTGGTTGAAGACATCGCTTACACCTTCGACACAAGAGGACGGCCCAGCAGGCCCTGAGGCCGGAAGACCAGAACAAGTACGAGCAGCGAGAAGCTGAACACGTCTTTGTAGTCGGAGTTGACCAGGCCCGAGAACAGCGACTCGGAGATCCCGAGGATGATCCCGCCGAGCATGGCGCCAGGCAGCGAACCGATCCCGCCCAGTACTGCCGCGGTAAATGCCTTGATGCCGATGATGAAGCCGGCATAGAAGTCGAAGGTGCCGTAGTTCATGGTGATCAGCACGCCGGCCAACGCCGCCATGGCCGCACCGATGATGAACACGTAAGAAATCACCCGGTCGGTGTTGATGCCGAGGATCGAAGCCATCTTGCGGTCCTGCTGGGTCGCACGGCACATGCGCCCGAGCTTGGTGTACTTGATGACGTAGGTCAGCAGGCCCATGCCGACGAATGCGGCCACCAGGATGAAGACTTTGGTGTAGGTCAGTTGCACGAAGCCGGTACCGACTTCGACACGCCATGCACCGGTCAGCAGGGTGGGAACGCCCTGTTGTTTGGCGCCTTGGGCGATCTGTGCGTAGTTCTGCAGAATCAGAGAGATGCCGATGGCGCTGATCAACGGTGCCAGTCGGGTGGAGTTGCGCAGGGGTTTGTAAGCGACTCGCTCGATGACCCAGCCATACACCGCCGTGATCACGATGGTGAATACCAGGGTGCCGAGCATCAGCAGCGGGAAGGATTCAATACCGAAGTAAGCCAGCAGAGCCAGACTGATTGCCGCCAGGTAAGCAGAAATCATGTAAACCTCGCCGTGGGCGAAGTTGATCATGCCGATGATGCCGTAGACCATTGTGTAGCCGATGGCGATCAGGCCATAGACCGACCCGAGGGTCAGGCCGTTGACCAGTTGCTGCAGGAAAATACCATCCATAACGCAATCTCACGCAGTGAGAACCTGCACACCCTGAGGCGCGCGGTTCTTCTAGGAAAAATACAGATTTACGTCGGAGCAATGTCAGACAGGAAACCGCAGCCCCCTTGTGGGAGCTGGCTTGCCAGCGATAGCGGTAGAACATTCAACAAAGTTGTCGACTGTCAGGCCGTCATCGCGGGCAAGCCCGCTCCCACAGGGAATGTGGCTTCCGGTTGATCAGGTGCCGTTATTTCTGTTTTTCCAGCTGGTGATATTTGCCGTCCTTGTCCCACTGGTAGACCACGTAGTCGGAGACCTTCAGGTCGCCTTTGGAGTCCCAGGTCTTCTCGCCCATGACGGTCTTGACCGGGTTTTTCTTCAGCCAGGCAGCGGCCTCCTCGCCCTTGTTCGACTTGGCGCCGTTGAAGGCGGCGGCCAGGGCCTGAACCGATGCATAGGCGTACAGGGTGTAGCCTTCAGGCTCGGTGCCAGCCTTGCGGAATGCATCTACCACGGTCTTGCTGTCTGGCAGCAGGCGTGGGTCGGCACCGAAGGTCATCAGCACGCCGTCGACGAATTGCGGGCCACCGGCAGTGGTCACCAGTTCGTCGGTCACGATGCCGTCATCTGACATGAACTTGACGTCTTTCAGGCCTTGTTCACGCAGTTGGCGAACCAGCGGGCCGGCTTCCGGGTGCAAGCCACCGAAGTAGACGACATCGGCGCCGGCGCCACGGATCTTGGTGACGATGGTGCTGAAGTCTTTCTCGCCACGGGTCAGGCCTTCGTACAACACTGGCTTCACGCCGCGTTTTTCCAGCTGAGCCTTGGTCGCGTCGGCCAGGCCCTGACCGTAGGTGTCCTTGTCGTGCAGCACGACGACTTTCTTGCCCTTGAGCACGTCGACGATGTAGTCGCCGGCGACGATGCCTTGCTGGTCGTCACGGCCGCACATACGGAACATGGCGCTCAGGCCGCGCTCGGTCACTTGCGGGTTGGTGGAGCCCGGCGTGATGGCGATGATGCCGGCTTCGTCGTAGATCTCGGACGCAGGAATGGTCGAGGACGAGCAGAAGTGGCCGACCACACCGGCGACTTTCTGGTTGGTGAGATCCTTGGCGACCGTCACCGCCTGTTTCGGCTCGCAAGCGTCATCGCCCTTGACCAGGACGATCTTCTCCCCGTTGACGCCGCCCGCCGCGTTGACCGCGTCGGCCGCCGCTTGTGCCCCTTTCATGTATTGCTCGCCAAATGCCGCGTTGGCGCCCGTCATCGGACCCGCCACACCGATTTTCACATCAGCTTGTGCAAACGCAGAAACACCCAGCGCAGTAGCCACTGCGAGGGCCAGAAAGCCTTTCTTGTAAAACGTCTGGGACATGAGGTGGTGCTCCAAGGTTTTTTTTAGTTGGCACTGCGACTTCACTTGAATGCTCAGAGCAAGGGCCGTGCCATCGGTTTTTTATTCTTCAAAAAGTCGCTGCTTTCTTGTTATTTCGACTGTTTCGTTCCCATTTTCATTGGGCGTGCAACCGTCTAAACCGCGGAAGGTGAAACCATTTGTTTTTTCAGGCGCAACCCGCACGCGCCATCATTGCAACCGCGGCGCCAAACGACGTGCAACCAGCCTGTAACAGCCCGCGTCACCGAACTGCACACTGCTGGTGCGGGACTGCTACAACCCGCACCATTACAGGCTAGTCGCTACATCGAAAAGCGCCGCTTCCGGCAACATATTTCAACACTCAGATGACGATCCGCAGGCACTGGCCCGCGTGATACAGCGAGAACCCGGCCTCGTACAGACAACTGCGCAAACCCACCCCTGCCAGCGGCTGCATCGGTGCGAAGGGAATCGGCAATGCCTGAGGATTTCCGTTACACAGGTAATCGGCGAAGGCCTTGCCGACCACGGTGCCGGTAGTCACCCCACGGCCGTTGTAACCGGTGACGGCCACCAGTCCCGGCGCCGGTTCGAACAGGCGCATCAAATGATCAGGGGTGAACGCGATGCGCCCGGTCCAGGTGCATTCCCACTCCACGGGTTTCAGATTGGGGAAGTAATGCTGCTGCACCCGGTCGGCCCAGGCCTTGAGGAACCAGGTCGGTTTCTGATTGCCGTTGCCGAGGCTGCCCAGCAACAAACGCCCGTCCTTGTCGCGGCGGATGCTGCTCAGCACCTGGCGGGTATCCCACGAGCCCTGCCCGCCCGGGAGAATTTCCTGGGCAGCGTCTTCGGTGAGCGGCACCGAAGCGACCTGATAGTAGTAACCGGGGAAGAAATTGCGCTTGAGTTCGGTCCAGTCGCCTTCGGTGTAGGCGTTGGAGGCGATCACCACTTGTTCGGCCAGCACCGAACCCTGCTCGGTCTGCACCGACCATTTCTGCCCTTGCCGTTCAAGACGCGCGACCGGCGAGTGATCGAACATCTGCCCGCCAAGGCTGATGACAGCGTTGGCCAGGCCGGTAACGTAGGCCATCGGATTGAGCGTACCGGCGCGCCGGTCTAGCAACGCGGCGGCAATCTTCTGCGTGCCGGTCGCCTGTTCACAGGCCTTGCCGGTCAACAGTTCGACCGGTGCACCGCGGCGTTTCCACTGTTCTTCGCGACTGCGCAGATCAGCCTCACCCTTGGCGTTGTGCGCCATGTGCAGGGTGCCTTCGCGGCGCAACTGGCAATCGATGTTGTATTTATCCACAAGGCTGAACACCAGCGCCGGCGCCGCACCGAGCATGCGGTTGAGCTGACTGCCGACCGCCTCGCCGAATCCCGCCTCGATCTCGTCCGGTGGAATCCACATCCCGGCGTTGACCAGCCCGACGTTGCGCCCGGAGCCGCCATGCCCGGCGCGATGGGCTTCGAGCACGCAGACACTTTTGCCTTTCTCCAGCAGATGCAGCGCCGCCGACAGCCCGGTAAACCCGGCGCCGATCACGCAGACATCAACCTTGACCTCGCCCCTGAGCGCCGTGTTATCCGGGCGTTGCGGCGTAAGCTTTTCCCACAGACATTCTTCGCGTAACGGCATTGCCAGACTCCAACAGAAACCTGCCAAACACACCTAAGAGATCGTTCCCACGCTCTGCGTGGGAACGCAGTCAGGGACGCTCTGCGTCCCGAAAGCGAACGCGGAGCGTTCGGTGCAGCATTCCCACGCAGAGCGTGGGAACGATCAATAGCTTTGAGAAAACTGTCAGTCGAAGGTAATGCCCTGCGCCAGCGGCAATTCCAGCGAGTAGTTCACGGTATTGGTCTGCCGACGCATGTACGCGCGCCACGCATCCGAGCCCGACTCACGACCGCCGCCCGTTTCTTTCTCACCGCCGAACGCGCCGCCGATTTCCGCGCCGCTCGGGCCGATGTTGACGTTGGCGATGCCGCAGTCGCTGCCGACCGCCGACATGAATTTCTCGGCCTCGCGCACATCGGTGGTGAAGATGCACGACGACAACCCTTGCGGCACGGCATTGTTCAGGCGCAGCGCCTCTTCGAAATCGCTGTAACCGACCACGTACAGGATCGGTGCGAAAGTCTCGCTGCACACCACGTCGCTCTGCTCCGGCATTTCAACGATGGCCGGCGACACGTAATAGGCATTCGGGAATTGATCTTCGAGCTGGCGCTTGCCGCCGAACACCCGGCCGCCCTCGCTCAGCGCCTGCTCCAGCGCGTCCTGCATGTTTTCGAAGCTGTGCTTGTCGATCAGCGGGCCGATCAGGTTACCTTCCAGCGGGTGACCGATACGGACCTTGGAGTACGCGGCTTTGAGGCGGGTGACGATTTCTTCCTTCACCGACTCATGGGCAATCAGGCGACGCAAGGTAGTGCAACGCTGACCGGCGGTGCCGACGGCGCTGAACAGGATAGCGCGCACGGCCATGTCCAGATCGGCGCTCGGGCCGAGGATCATCGCGTTGTTGCCGCCCAGTTCGAGAATGCTGCGAGCGAAGCGTGCGGCAACTTTCGGCGCCACTTCGCGGCCCATGCGGGTGCTACCGGTGGCGCTGATCAGCGCGACACGCGGGTCATCCACCAGCGCTTCGCCGGCATCGCGGCCGCCGATGATCACCTGGCTCAGGTGCGCCGGGGCATCGCTGAAGTTCTTCAGTACGCGCTCGAACAGCGCCTGACAGGCCAGCGCGGTCAGCGGGGTTTTCTCCGACGGCTTCCATACCACCGGGTTTCCGCAGACCAGCGCCAGCGTGGTGTTCCATGCCCACACCGCGACCGGGAAGTTGAACGCACTGATCACGCCGACCACGCCCAGCGGGTGCCAGGTTTCACGCATGTGGTGGCCCGGACGCTCGGAGGCGATGGTCAAGCCGTACAACTGGCGGGACAGGCCGACGGCGAAATCGCAGATGTCGATCATCTCCTGCACTTCACCGAGGCCTTCCTGGGTGATCTTGCCCGCTTCCCAGGACACCAGCTCACCGAGTTCGGTCTTGTATTCACGCAGCACTTCGCCGAACTGACGCACCAGTTCGCCACGACGCGGGGCCGGCACCTTGCGCCAATGTTCGAACGCATGATCTGCGCGACTGATGTGCTGCTCGACTTCGGCCGGGCCTTCCCAGTTCACGGCGCCGATGCGGCTGCCGTCGATGGGCGAATGCACCGGCACTTTGCCGTTCTGGTACAGGGCCGGGTTCACACCTAGACGATCAAGCAATGCGGCAACCATGGGTCACTCCTCAAGCAAAAAACTGAATGTGTGCGGGCGCGTTTTCACGACCGGGCAGACCTTTAGTTGTAGCGTCAGGAAGGCTGTGCAACAAACGACCTTTACGCGAGATATCATTCCGTTTATTCATGCTGCGCAGAAAGACAAGAAAAGGATCGCCCATGCTGAACAAACGCCACTTGCCGTCGATCACCGCGTTGCAGTGCTTCGAGGCCGTGACCCGGCACCTGAGTTTCACCCGGGCCGCCGAGGAACTGAACCTGACCCAGAGCGCCGTCAGCAAGCAGGTGGCGCAGCTCGAAGAATTGTTACAGCACTTGTTGTTTCGCCGGGTGCGCCGCCGTTTGCAGATGACCCCGGCCGGCGATCTGTATCTGGTGGAAGTCAGAAAAATCCTGACCCAGGTCGAGATGTCGACCCATTACCTGCGTTCCTACGGCGGCGAAACCGAAGTCCTGCGGGTCTCCACGCCCTCGACCTTCGGCGCTCGCTGGCTGGTGCCGCGCCTCAAGGGCTGGCGTCTGCGTCATCCGTCGATCCATCTGGACCTGTGCAACGAGCAGGAGGCCGATGACTTGCTGCAAGGGCGCAGCGACCTGGCGTTCTATTTCGGCCAGGGTTCACGCCCCGGCACCGAATGCCTGAAGCTGTTCGGCGAAGAACTGGTACCGGTCTGCGCGCCGAGTAGCCTGCCGGACATTCCGTTGACTGATCCAACGCAACTCACCGATCTGGTCCTGCTGCAGAATGCTTCGCGCCCGCAAGCGTGGCACGACTGGTTCGACAGCCAGGGCTATCAGACCGAACACAGCTACCACGGCCCGCGCTTCGAAACCTTTTATATGTGCATCCGCGCCGCGCAGGTCGGTTGCGGCGTCGCCCTGCTGCCGAGGTTTCTGGTGGAAGAGGAGTTGGCCGACGGCAAACTGGTCATTCCCTGGCAGCATGCGATGCCCAGCACCGACGCCTATTACCTGGCCTATCCGGAACACGCGGCAGAAGTGCCCAAGGTGCGGGATTTCGTGAAGTGGATGCTGGAGCAGATCGATAGTACTAATGCCGACTGACCTGAGTGAAAACGCGTTGTATTGCGCCGGCTCGGCGAATCGTCACGCAATTACAAACAGGCCATCAACAAACTTGGTTTGAGTGAGTCGCGCGCGCAGGTCGTCATCGATAACCGGATCATCAACGTCATAAAGTCGCACCCGGCGATAAGCATCGATCCGATTGATTTCCTGCCCCAGATACTCCCAAACGACTCGCGAACAAGCCGGAGCCCGATGGTCAGCGGCGGACACACCCATTTTCAGACCGTTGAGCCGTGTGATGCAGCTTTTGAAGCTTGGTATGAGAATAGTTTGGCTGATCTCGTTCGAGGTCAGTGACTCGTAGTCGATAAGAAACAGGCGATCTCTGAGGTAGTAAGCGAACCCGATGTATCGATACCTTTCAAACTCACCTTCGGCACCCGCAATCTGTAAGCACTCGTTTCGCTCATAGACGATGTCTGATCCATCTTCACAGACGTGCACCAGCGAGCACAGAATCGAGCCAGGCTCCGTCATAGCGTGATAGTACTCATAGTAGTAACCAGTGTGCGCCTTGAGCTCCGGCGAGGAGTGTTGACGCAGGTGTCCAAGCATTCTCTGCGGTGCAGTTTGTTCTTCGACTGTGCCGGGTTTCCTAGACCTCATGCCGATCAGTGTGATGAATTGCTCTGTCGGAAGGGCTATTTCAAACGCCTCGACCCCAAAAAAATCGCAGATTCTTTTCAAGTTGAAAGCTGTAGGTACACTATTCCCACACAGATACTTATTGAATTGCCCGCGATTAATTCGAATCTTCCTACAGACTTCCGCGACAGATCTGTAGTGACTGCACAGAAGTCTTAAGTTAGCTGGAAGAAACTCCCACATAAATATCCTTGAAACAGTTTTAGAAGACGCAACCATAGCAGCAACTCGCATCACTTTTAAGCAACTTGCGAAATTGCGGCCTGCGAAATATGGCTGGATATTACGAGCCCTGAAAGGTTTCAGGACTTGACCAGCTAATAAAAAACGCCAGCACTTTCAATAGCAAGGAGCTTTGAATGCTAGACATCATCAACGACTTTCTTTCGGGAAAGGTTTTGATCCCTGTAGTCCTTGGACTGGGTAGCTATTTCACCATCCGATCAAGGTTTGTCCAGTTCAGATATTTCCTGCACATGTTTACCGTTTTACAGGGCAGTTGGCGCAGCGGCAGTCGCCATCTGAGTTCGCTTCAGGCATTGACCCTCAGCCTCGCCGGGCGGGTGGGCACGGGCAACATCGTCGGGGTAGGGATTGCAGTGAGCATGGGAGGACCCGGCGCCGTGTTCTGGATGTGGATGACAGCCTTGCTCGGCATGTCGAGTAGCTTCTTCGAATGCACACTGGGCCAACTCTACAAACGTAGCGATGGGAATGGCCTGTTTCGAGGCGGCCCCTCTTGGTACATCGAGCACGGTCTGGACAAACGCTGGCTCGGAACAATTGCAGCGCTTCTACTGCTAGTGACGTTTGGATTTGCAATCAATGGTCTCGAATCGCATGCAGTCTCACATTCGCTGAAAGACGCTTTCGGTCTGGCGCCCATGTGGTCAGGACTCACAATGTCCCTGCTGCTCGGGGCAGTTTTTATGGGTGGGATAAAACGAATAGCTGCCGTAGCCGACTTGTTGGTGCCGTTGAAGGTTCTCGCTTACGTCGGCGTGACGAGTTACGTGATCGTGCTGCAGTTCGATCAGGTTCCACCAATGCTGATGACTATCATCCAAAGCGCGTTCGGTCTGGATCAGGCCTTTGGTGGATTGGTCGGCAGCGCAATAGTCATGGGTGTGAGACGCGGTGTGTTTTCCAATGAAGCGGGGCTGGGCAGCGCTCCCAATGTTGCTGCCGTGGCGAAAACCGACCATCCCGTGGCACAGGGCGTGGTGCAGGCATTCAGCGTATTCATCGACACGTTCGTGATTTGTACGTGCACGGCATTACTCATTTTGCTTTCGGGTTTCTACGCGCCTGGATTTGAGGGCGACGGTGTTGCGTTGGCACAAAACTCGTTGGCAGCCGTGGTCGGTGAATGGGGGCGAATGTTCATCAGTGTGGTGCTGGCGCTGTTCGTCTTCACGGCGATGCTCTACAACTATTACCTCGGGGAAAACAGCCTTCGGTTCATGTTTGGCGAGCCTCGAAAAACGCTGTTCTTCTACCGATCGCTGGTATTGGTTTTGGTGTTATGGGGGGCGGTAGAGGATCTTTCGACCGTGCTTGCTTTCGCCGACATCACCATGACGTTGCTGGCGCTGGTCAACCTTGTAGCCATGGCACTGCTGTTTAAAGTTTGTCTTCGGATCTTGCGAGATTACGACGAGCAGCGTCGTATCGGAATCAAGACGCCCATTTTCGACTCCAGCAAGTTTCTTGATCTTGATCTCGACCCATTGGCCTGGCCGCCGCGACCAAGAAAACTACAAACAATAAATCGCAGTTCGTCATCGGTAACCAACGAAGTAACTACATGATCAGTTTAAACAATTAAGCCGAGTGCTGAGCCATTCGACCCCGCAATGGCTCAGCAAACCAATATATAAGAACCTCATCAAATCGACTTGAAGAAGAAAAAACTCTTCTACTCATTAAGCCAAAAACAATTATCAGGACGCCCCCGATGAATCGTTATTTCCCACTTAAAGCCAATGCGACCAACAGTCCAACTTACTTGATAGATACACACTCCGCACCCGGCCAGCTGTTCGAAGATGCCTGCTTCAGAATCCGCGCTGCTGTCAGCCTTCTGGAGACCCTGACATCCGTAACCATCAAGGACATCAATGACTCAGATCTGTACCGACTGATACTTCCCGTTTATGTATTACTTCAAGATGGCGTTGACACACTCGACCAGGTTTCCTTCAAGGGAGACTTCACTCATGGCTGAGAAAGCAACCTATGCAATGCTCAGGGCAGCAATGATCAAAGCGGTTGAAACCAACCTCATCCCTAGGCATTCGCGTCTCGCAGAGTACATAAAAAGTTGGGAACGACTTGAGCTGGTCATTCAAGCCTCCCTCGATGTGTATCCCGAACAAAAAGCGGCTGCAGGAAAAAAAAAGCAAAAGCCGTCAAAAACAAAAGCAGGCCACCGAACAAAAAATCGCTAGCAATCTTCATCCAGGATATGCGCCACTAGCGCCATTGATTGATACCGCGCCAACGCGCGGCCCGCCTGGAGACCCCGTTATGAGCGAGAGTGTGTTTGCCGATCGCATCGTGCAGAACCTGCTCGACACCGACTTCTACAAACTGACGATGATGCAGGCGGTGCTGCACAACTACCCCAACGTCGAAGTCGAATGGGAGTTCCGTTGCCGTAACAGTGAGGATCTGCGCCCTTATTTGGCGGAGATCCGCTTCCAGGTCGAGCGTCTGGCCGAGTTGAGCCTGAGCGCCGATCAGTTGAGTTTCCTGGAGCGCATCTCGTTCCTCAAGCCGGATTTCCTGCGGTTCCTCGGTCTGTTCCGTTTCAACCTGCGCTACCTGCACACCGGCATCGAGAACGGCGAGTTGTTCATCCGCCTGCGCGGGCCGTGGCTGCACGTGATTCTGTTTGAAGTGCCGCTGCTGGCGATCGTCAGCGAAGTGCGCAACCGCTATCGCTACCGTGAAACGCTGCTGGAACAGGCCCGCGAACAGCTGTATCGCAAGTTCGACTGGCTGACCGCCAATGCCTCGGCCGAAGAGTTGTCGCAGCTGCAGGTCGCCGATTTCGGCACGCGCCGGCGGTTTTCCTACCGTGTGCAGGAAGAAGTGGTGAACGTGCTCAAGCACGATTTCCCCGGGCGTTTCGTCGGCACCAGCAACGTGCACCTGTCCCGCGAGCTGGACATGAAACCGCTGGGCACCATGGCCCACGAATGGATCATGGCCCACCAGCAACTCGGCCCGCGACTGATCGACAGCCAGATCGCCGCCCTCGATTGCTGGGTTCGCGAGTATCGCGGCCTGCTGGGGATCGCCCTGACCGACTGCATCACCACCGACGCGTTCCTCGGCGACTTCGATCTGTTCTTTGCCAAGCTGTTCGACGGTTTGCGCCATGATTCCGGGGATCCGGTGCAGTGGGGCGAAAAATGCATCGCCCACTATCACAAGCTCGGCATCGACCCTATGAGCAAGACGTTGGTGTTCTCCGACAGCCTGACCCTGCCCAAGTCGCTGGAGATCTTCCGGGCCCTGCGCGGCCGGATCAACGTCAGCTTCGGCATCGGCACCAACCTGACCTGTGACATTCCGGATGTCGAACCGATGAGCATCGTGCTTAAAATGACCGCCTGCAACGGCCAACCGGTGGCGAAGATCTCCGACGAGCCGGGCAAGACCCACTGCAAAGACCCGAATTTCGTCGCCTACTTGCGACACGTTTTCCAGGTTCCTGCCGTTTCCAGCCTTTCCAGCAAGGAGTGAATTCATGCAAGCCGTACAGCGTGAGATTGCTGAACAGCTCAACGTTCAGCCGCCGTTCGCCGATCACCAGGCCCTCGAAGCGGAAGTCGCCCGCCGCATCACCTTCATCCAGGATTGCCTGACCAGTTCCGGACTCAAGACCCTGGTGCTGGGCATCAGCGGCGGCGTCGATTCGCTGACTGCCGGCCTTTTGGCCCAGCGCGCCATGCGAGAGCTGCGCGAGCGCACCGGTGACGAGGCCTACAAGTTCATCGCCGTGCGCCTGCCGTACGACGTGCAGTTCGATGAACACGATGCCCAGGCCTCGGTGGACTTCATCGCCCCGGACGAGCGCCACACCGTCAACATCGGCCCGGCGGTCAAATCCCTGGCCAGCGAAGTCGCAGCCTTCGAAGGCAAGCACGCGGTGTCGATGGATTTCGTGCTCGGCAACACCAAGGCGCGGATGCGCATGGTCGCCCAGTACACCATCGCCGGCGCGGCCCATGGCTTGGTGATCGGCACCGACCACGCGGCGGAAGCGGTGATGGGATTCTTCACCAAGTTCGGTGACGGCGCCTGCGACCTGGCCCCGCTCAGCGGTCTGGTGAAAAACCAGGTCCGGGCCATCGCCCGCAGCTTCGGCGCACCGGAATCGCTGGTGGAAAAAGTGCCGACCGCGGATCTGGAGGACCTGTCGCCGGGCAAACCGGACGAGGCGTCCCACGGTGTGACCTACGCCGAAATCGACGCTTTCCTGCATGGCGAGCCGGTGCGTCAGGAGGCGTTCGACATCATCGTCAACACCTACAAAAAGACTCATCACAAGCGGGTCATGCCGTTTGCGCCTTGATTCCGAGGCATAAAAAAAGCGTCCTTCCGGACGCTTTTTTTGACCTTGTGTTGCTTACTTCAGGGTCACGGTGCCTTTCATCATCGAGATGTGGCCCGGGAACGAGCAGAAGAAGCCGTACTTCTCATCAACCTTGAGCTTGGACACGTCGAAGGTCACCGAATCGGTTTCCTTGGCGCCGATGATCTTGGTGTGAGCGATGACGCGCTCGTCACCGTCCTTGAGGTAGTTCTTGTCGATGCCGGCGGCCAGGCCGTCGGTGGCGATCGGCTGCATGTCGGCTTCTTTGCTGATCACCAGGTTATGGCCCATGACGTTCTTCGGCAGGCTGCCGGAGTGGGTCAGCTCGACGGTGAAGGTCTTGCAGCTCTTGTCGATTTCGATGGCCTTGGTGTTGAAGGACATCTGGTCGGTGGAATCAACGGTGGTTTTGCACTCGGCAGCCATCAATTGGCTGCTGGCCAGCGCCAGCAGGGATACCGCAACAACTTTGGAAAACATGGTGAATCTCCAAGGCAGGGTTAACAAAACACGAATGGTTGGAAGACTGCCTGAAATCTTCGCAAGTTCCTATGACTTGAGTCAAAAATTGTATACAACTTTCAGGCTATGACACTCATCGAAACAATCTAACAGCCAGACGTATGGCCGGGTCGTATCTTCAGGGCTCAACACTCATCTGGAGCATCCGTCATGTCCTTCAACAGCCTGTTGTGCAGTCTGCTCGCTGCTTACGCCTGTGGCGCCAGCGGCACCTGTGAAACCCCGAAACGCGAAGTCTAGCCCTTGGATCAAGGCGTGCCAGCCATTACCCTGTGACCGATTGACCCAGGAGGAAGGCATGTCTCTCACATCCGTTTGTGTATTTTGCGGTGCCAACGCCGGCACCACCCCGGCGTACACCGAAGCCGCCATTGCCCTCGGCACAGCTATTGCCGAGCGTAAGCTGACGCTGGTCTACGGCGGTGGCGCCGTCGGCCTGATGGGGATTGTCGCCGACGCCGCGCTGGCGGCCGGTGGCGAAGTGATCGGCATCATCCCGCAGAGCCTGATGGACAAGGAAATCGGTCACAAGAGCCTGACGCGTCTGGAAGTGGTCGACGGCATGCACGCGCGCAAGGCGCGGATGGCCGAACTCAGCGATGCGTTCATTGCCCTGCCAGGTGGCCTTGGCACCCTGGAGGAGCTGTTCGAAGTCTGGACCTGGGGCCAGCTCGGCTATCACGGCAAGCCACTGGGCCTGCTCGAGGTGAACGGTTTCTACAGCAAACTCACTGCATTTCTCGATCACATCGTCGGCGAAGGCTTCGTTCGCGCGCCGCACCGTGACATGCTGCAAGTGAGTGAATCGCCGCAAACGCTGCTCGAAGCCCTCGACAACTGGAAGCCCACCGTCACCCCAAAATGGGTCGACCAGAAACCCGGTTAACCGCCGGGCACCGATACAGGGCAGAATACGCGCCGCTCAACCTCACCTTCGACCCCAGAGGATCGCCCATGGCCAAACCCAATTACTCCTTCGCCAAACGTCAACGTGACCTGGCCAAGGAACAGAAGAAAGAGGAAAAGCTTCAGCGCAAGAAACAGATGGCTGAAGAAGCGGCACTGAACCCTGACGGTGAAGTGGCGACTGAAGATGATGATGTTGAGACACCGAAAGACCCGGCGCCCGACGCCTGAGCCACATCGGGCTTGATGATCGAATCAGGCTCCATTGATCCGTGACGGGGCTGGCGGCTTCACCGCCGGCCCTTACAGACCCAGCGCTTTGGCAATCGACTCGCGATAGCCCCCCGGCAGGTTAACCGGCAGTTGTGCCGGGTCGAACAGGCCAATCTTCTTGTGCTCGTGACTGATGGTCGGCTTGAACTCGCCCAGCAGCTGGCAGCGATAGGTCGAGATAAAGACATGCTTGCCCGGGATGACTTCAAACAGGTAGGAGTCCACCGGCGTCCTCACTGCCACGTTCACGTCCAGCTCTTCTGCAATTTCCCGAGCCAGACATTCCTGCGCCGTTTCACCCAACTCAATCCGTCCCCCGGGTAATTCCCATTCGTCACGCTCGTTGAGCATCAGCACAACCTTACCTTCCGGGTTTTGCAGAACACCTTTGATTGAAACCGGAAACATTGGAAATCCCTCATCAGCCGTTACAACACAGAACCATTAAGGAGCGGGCCACATTTCTGAACTCCGTTATTCCAGTGGCATCACCGTGACCCGCACCTCCGGATCATGGCTCCCTCCCCCCAGAATCACCCCGCGCAACGGCGAGACATCGGAAAAATCCCGGCCCCAGGCCAGGGTGATGTGCTCCAGTGCCGGCTGCACATTGTTTGTCGGATCAAAATCCACCCAGCCCAGCACCGGGCAAAACACCGAGACCCAGGCATGGGATGCATCGGCGCCGATCAACCGTGGCTGCCCCGGTGGCGGCTGGGTCAGCAGGTAGCCGCTGACGTAACGCGCCGCCAATCCCCGTGATCGCACACAGGCGAGCATCAGGTGCGCGAAGTCCTGACAGACCCCGCGCCGCCGCTCCAGCACCTCCACCAGAGGAGTGGCGACTTGGGTCGCTTCGGCATCAAAGGTGAATTCGCTGAAGATCTTCTGCATCAAGGCCTGCACACCCAGCATCAACGGTCTGCCGGCCGGGAAACAGCTCTCCGAGAACTCGACGAAGCTGCGTTTGAGATGCACGTAGGGCGACTGAAATCGGTAGCGACAGGCTTCCAGCAACGAGGCGGACAGCGGCTGGCTGCTGTAGGTCAGCGCATTGCGGGTCAATTCCCAGGCTGGTGACTGCTGGAAATCCACCACGGGCCGCGCCAGCACTTCGACCGTCAGCCGTGCGTTGACCTGCAATTCATCGTGGGGCCGTTCGAAGGCCAGGCGGGTCAGCGGATTGCCGAAGACATCCTGCTCGTCACGGCGAGTGGTCGGCTCCGGGCTGATCAGCAATTGCTGCTCGGTGCAGCGCTGCCAGTCGCATTCGCGCGGCCACAGATGCGCCAGTTGCTGGGCCAGGGACACCGGGCTGTCGTAGCGATAGCAGGTGTCGTGAAAGATCTGGTAATGGGCGCTCATCAGACGGACACCGTACGCTGGCTGACATCATCGACATGGGCGAAATGGCGCAGGGCCAGACGGTCCGAGACCTGACTGCTGGCGTCGGCGATCTCCTGCAGCAGATCCGCCAGACCATCGAGGGCCGAGCGCACGCTGGACTCGCCAAACAGAGGATTCTCCAGACAGCTCAGGTCGAAACGCGCCAGACGCTCGACCAGCGGCGGCAATCCTGCCTCCCTCGGCACACCGAAGTCATCATTCAGCCGCTTGAGGGTGCGGGTCACCAGCTTCAACTGGAACAGCACCGCATGGGGGTTCTGCTCATCCAGCAGCAACAGGTCGAGCACCGGAATCAACTGCGCCACCGCCAGATAACGCGAGCGATAGGTGATGCTGCTGTTGCCCAGTTCCAGCAACCACTCAAGCCCGGCCTGATCGAACGCCCCGGCGCCACGCAAGAAACCCGCGAGACTGCCGCTGAGAAATTGCAGGCGCTCGATCCGCCGGCCGATCATCAGGAAGCGCCACCCTTCGTCACGGGTCATGTCGTCGAGGGCAAACCCGGACAGCGCCGCCAGCGACATCACCAGCCGGTTGAGAAAATCCAGCAACTCGCCGAAGTCCGGTTCGTCGGTGTCCAGTTCCGCAGCCTCACGTTGCAGCTCCACCAGCGCCTGCCAGTTTTCCCGGGACAACTTACCGCGCACTTGCGAAGCCGCCCACTGCAAGCGTTGCAGGTTGGAACGCAAACTGAACGACCAGTCCTCGCCGAGCAGTGCCGCAAGCAAACGCTCTGGCAGCTCACCTTCATCCGGCAGCAGCATCAGCCGCTCGCCCAGATCCACAGCGGCCTGCAAGGCTTGCGGGTCATCGCCGTCGACGTAGCGCGCGAGCATGATCCGCAGCAGCCGCGCGCTGTCGTCGCAACGCTCGCAGTAACGGCCGAACCAGAACAGGTTTTCCACCACCCGCGACGGCAGGTACGGATCGCGTCGCACCAGATCAGGCACGCCGATATTGCGCTGGGCTTTCCACTGTTCACCGCTTGGCGGCCGATCCCCCAGCACCCAGGTGTCCTTGCTCGCACCACCGCGCTGCATCGACACCACTTCGGCATCGGCTTCGGCCGCGACCCGGGTCAGGCCACCGGGCAGCACCCGATAACCATCGTGACTGGCCACCGCGTACATGCGCATGCCGATTGCCCGGGGCTGCAGTTGCCCGTCCTCGGGCTGCCAGATCGGCGCCTGGGACAACTGGGCGAGTTCTTGCGCAACATACGCATAAGGGCGTGCCTGCATGCGCGCAGCGAGACTTTCACGCTGTTTTTCGCTCAGATCCCGGCCAAAAACCGGAGCGAAGCTTTGCGACGGGAACGCCGGTTTGATCAACAGCTCCGGCAGTTTCTCCAGGGCCTGGGCCAACACTGGCGCTTCGCCGCACCACCACGTGGCAATGGACGGCAGAATCAGCTCTTCGCCGAACAGGTACTGATTGATCTTCGGCAGGAAACCGAGCAGCCCCGGCGACTCCAGCACGCCGCTGCCCAGCGCGTTGGCCACCAGCACCCGGCCCTGACGCACCGCCTCCAGCAATCCCGGAACGCCGAGCGCCGAATCCGTGCGCAATTCCAGCGGATCGCAGAAATCATCGTCGAGCCGACGCAGGATCGCGTGCACCCGGCGCAGGCCGCTGAGGGTTTTCAGGTAGACCGTGGCATCACGTACCGTCAGGTCACCGCCCTCCACCAGCGGATAACCGAGTTGGCGGGCCAGATAAAGATGTTCGAAATAGCTCTCGTTGAAGCGCCCCGGGGTCAGCAACACCACCAGCGGCGCGTCATCGTCGCAGGGTGCCTGACGGGCCAGGGTTTCCTGCAAGGTGCGGAAGAAGCCGGCCAGATGCTGCACTTTCAGATCCCGGTACAACTCGGGGAAGGCACGGGACACGATGGTGCGGTTTTCCAGCGCATAACCGGCGCCGGATGGCGCCTGGGTACGATCCGCCGTCACCCACCAGCGCCCGTCCGGCGTGCGCGCCAGATCCACGGCATACAGATGCAGAAAGGCACCGTCCGGCGGCGCAATGCCCTGACAGGGCCAGAGAAAGTTGTTGTGGCCGAACACCAGCTCCGCCGGCAGTAAGCCTTCGCGGATCAACCGCTGCGGGCCGTACAGATCTGCCAGCACCGCATTGAGCAGCCGCGCGCGCTGGGCGATTCCGGCGGACAGCTGTTGCCACTCGTCAGCGGCGATCACGTGGGGCAGCAGATCCAGTTCCCACGGACGGTCCGCTCCCTTTGGGTCGGCATAGACGTTGTAGGTAACGCCGTTTTCCTGAATCTGCCGAGTCAGCAACGCCTGACGCTGCACCAGTTGCGCCGGGGTGCTGCGCTGCAATTGGTCGACCAGCCGCCGCCAGTGCGGGCGCACCGCTCCGCTGTCGTCGAGCAGTTCGTGATAGGTGCCCGCCGTCAGCGGGTAGCGGTCAAGCAGGTCAGGCATGGAAAGCTCGGCAGCCGGCAAGGAACGGTCAGACTAACGCAGGCACATGACGCCCGGATATACGAAAAATCCGGGGGTCGTGTACGAATCAAAAACGTCGTAAATCGAGAGTCATCGGTAGCTCGTCGGAGATTGTCAGGTTAGGTATCGGAAGTTTCCCCGGCGTGTGTCCGATGCGGAAGAACCGCGCCATACGCCGGCTCTCTGCTTCGTTGGCGTTGACCGGCAGCGTTTCGTAATTGCGCCCGCCGGGATGCGCGACGTGGTACTGGCAACCGCCCAGCGAGCGCTGCATCCAGGTATCGAGCAAGTCGAACACCAGCGGCGCATGCACCGGGATCGTCGGTTGCAGGCAATTGGCCGGTTGCCAGGCGCGGAAACGCACGCCGGCGACAAACTCGCCAACCCGTCCGGTCGGTTGCAGCGGCACCGGGATGCCATTGCAGGTCAGCAGATAGCGCTGCGGCGGCAGCCCCGCAAGCTTGACCTGCAAACGCTCCAGCGATGAGTCAACGTAGCGCACCGTGCCGCCCGCCGCGCCCTCCTCGCCCAGCACGTGCCAGGGTTCAAGGGCCTGGCGCAATTCCAGCTCGATACCGTTGACGGCGTAATCGCCGACCTTGGGAAAACGGAACTCAAGGTGCGCCGCGAACCATTCAGCGCGCAGGGGGTAACCGGCATTGTTGAGTTCGACGATGACGTCGGCGAAGTCCTGCTCGATGAAGTGCGGCAACATGAAGCGGTCGTGCAGCTCCGTACCCCAGCGCGCCAGTTTCGGCGGCGCATAGGGCTCGCGCCAGAACCGCGCCACCAGCGCTCGCAACAACAGCTGCTGCGCCAGGCTCATGCGCGCATGGGGTGGCATCTCGAAACCACGCAACTCCAGCAACCCGAGGCGCCCGGTGGCGCCGTCCGGTGAATACAGCTTGTCGATGCAGAACTCGGCGCGGTGGGTGTTGCCGGTGACGTCGATCAGCAGATTGCGCAACAGGCGATCGACCAGCCACGGCGGGCATTCCTCTCCCGGCGCCGGCATTTGTGCGAAAGCGATTTCCAGTTCATACAGCGCGTCGTTGCGCGCTTCGTCGACCCGCGGCGCCTGAGAGGTCGGGCCGATGAACAGACCGGAAAACAGGTACGACAATGAAGGATGGTTGTGCCAGTAACTGATCAGGCTACGCAGCAGGTCCGGACGGCGCAGAAACGGTGAATCGCCCGGCGTCGCGCCGCCGAGCACGAAATGGTTACCGCCGCCGGTGCCGGTGTGCCGCCCGTCGACCATGAATTTCTCGGTGGACAGTCGGGTCTGGCGCGCTTCTTCGTACAGAAACTCGGTGCGTTCGACCAACTCGTCCCACGTCGCCGACGGCTGCACGTTGACCTCAATCACGCCGGGATCCGGGGTGATGCGGAAATTGCTCAGGCGCGGATCGCTCGGCGGCTCGTAGCCTTCGAGCAACACCGGACAATGCAGCTCTTCGGCGGTGGCTTCGATGGCCGCGACCAGTTCCAGATAATCCTCGACCCGCTCCAGCGGCGGCATGAACAGGTACAACCGGCCTTCCCGGGCCTCGGCGCACAAGGCGGTGCGGGTCAGCCAGTCGGCGGACTCATCGATCTTCGGTACACGCTCGTCTGCCGGAGCCGGCTCACGGTGGTCGTTGAGCTGCGAGGTTTCGGGCAGCTCGGGGAAATCCTGGTTCGGGTCGTTCGGATGAATGAACGGATACTCCGCTGCCTTCACCCAGGGCTGCGAGCCCAGCGGCAGGCGATAGCCCAGCGGTGAATCCCCCGGCACCAGCCGACAATGTTCATCGCGCAGATACCAGCGCCCGCTCTGCCATTGATCGCCCTTGGCGGTGCGCGCCAGCGGCAACACCTGGCCGATAACCTTGTCCAGCCCCTGACTGAACACCTTGCGCAGCCGCGCACGTTCCAGTGGCTCCTCCAGACGCGAGTCTTCGGCGCTGACGTTGCTCGGCAAGGCGCCCTCGCGCCAGAGGTAATAGAAGTTGTCTTCGTAGGCCGGGAACACGAAGCGTGTCGGCAGCTTCAAGCGTTCGGCGACACTCGCCAGAAAGCGCCCGGCCAGCTCACCCGTAGCGCCGTAATCCTGCTGCTCGTCGGCAATCAGCGCGCTGTTGTGCCAGATCGGTACACCGTCGCGGCGCCAGTAGCAATTCAATGACCAGCGCGGCAGTTGCTCGCCGGGATACCACTTGCCCTGACCGAAATGCACCAGCCCCTTGGGCGCGTAATGTTTGCGCATGCGCCGGAACAGTTCGGCGGAGAGCCGGCGCTTGTCCGGACCCAGCGCGGCGGTGTTCCACTCGGCGCCGTCGGGGTCGTCGATGGACACGAAGGTGGGTTCGCCGCCCATGGTCAGGCGCACATCGCCTTCCAGCAGGTCGGCATCGATCTGCCGGCCCAGCGCCTGGATCGCCAGCCATTGCTCATCGGTGTAGGGCTTGGTGACCCGCGGCGCTTCCCAGATCCGCTCCACGGACATTTCGTGGCTGAACTCGCATTCGCAAGGCTCCACCAGCCCACTGATCGGCGCCGCCGAGGACGGATCGGGACTGCAGGCCAGCGGGATATGCCCTTCACCGGCGAACAACCCCGACGTCGCATCGAGACCGATCCAGCCGGCGCCGGGCAGATACACCTCGCACCACGCGTGCAGGTCAGTAAAGTCCACTTCGGTGCCGGACGGGCCGTCGAGGCTTTTCACGTCGGCGGTCAGTTGAATCAGGTAACCGGAGACAAAACGCGCCGCCAGCCCGAGGTTGCGCAGCAGTTGCACCAGCAGCCACGCCGAATCCCGACAGGAGCCGGAGGCGTGTTCGAGGGTGTGTTCCGGGGTCTGCACACCCGGCTCCATGCGAATCAGGTAATTGATGTCTTCGCTCAGACGCTGGTTGAGCGCCACCAGGAAATCCACGGCCGGCAGCGGCGTGCGGTCGATGGCGTCCAGATAGGCCTTGAATTTCGGCGTCAGCGGCAGGGTTTCGAGGTACGGCGCCAGTTCCTTGCGTTCATCGGCGGCGTAGGCGAAGGGGATTTTCTCGGCGTAGGGTTCGAGGAAAAAGTCGAACGGGTTGAACACCGCCATCTCGGCCAGCAGATCGACCTCGATCCGCAGTTCGGCGGTTTTCTCGGGGAACACCAGCCGTGCGAGGTAGTTGCCCTGAGGGTCCTGCTGCCAGTTGATGAAGTGCTGCTCGGGCGAGACTTTCAGTGAATAAGACAGAATCCGCGTACGGCTGTGGGCAGCCGGACGCAGACGCACGATCTGCGGGCCGAGTTCGACAGCGCGGTCGTAGCGGTAATGCGTGACGTGATGCAATGCGACATGAATCGACACGGCGTGCCTCCTGCGAGCCCAAGCGTATTCGAAAGCGCGCAAGACTTATGCCATGCAGAGGCTTGGGCGCTTTCCCGGAATGCTTAGGGCAGTACAGCACCAAAATCGGGCGATGCGGTGAAATGGTTTGGCACAGTTGCACGCAAATGTTGCGAAGAGCCCCTTCCCCTGACCCTCTCCCGTGATCGTTCCCACGCTCCTGCGTGGGAATGCAGCCCGTGACGCTCTGCGTCACTGGACGCGGAGCGTCCCTAGAGGCATTCCCACGCAGACGGCTCGACGCCTCGACGTGGGAACGATCAGCAAAACGCCAACCCGAAGGTTGGCGTTCTGTTTTGGCTCAAGTGCGTTTCAGCGCGGTACGACCGGCTTGCGTGCCGGTTTCGGCCCTTTGCCTTTCGCGGCTTCCTTGCGCTCCTTGGCGGCCTGCTGGTTGCGGGCGAATGCCGCGGCCTTGGCCTGTTCACGCTTGTCCCACGGATTGCCGCCGTCGCTGGCGCGCGGTGGCAGGCCGGTGTGCTGGGTGAGGATCTTGGTGGTCTTCTCTTTCGCGACCTTGTGGCTGCCGGCCGGCGTCGAGTTCTTGCGACGGGCACTCTGGTAGCTGTCGGTGGCCGGCTGGTGCAGCGGGATCAACTGGTTCTTGCCCGGCCCGATCAGGTCGGCGCGACCCATGCGGGTCAGCGCTTCACGCAGCATCGGCCAGCCCTTCGGGTCGTGATAACGCAGGAACGCCTTGTGCAGACGGCGCTGCTCTTCGCTCTTGACGATGGTCACGCCGTCGCTCTTGTAGGTGACCTTGCGCAGCGGGTTCTTCCCCGAGTGGTACATCGCGGTGGCGGTGGCCATCGGCGACGGATAGAACGCCTGCACCTGGTCGGCACGGAAGCCGTTGCCCTTGAGCCACAGGGCCAGGTTCATCATGTCTTCGTCGGTGGTGCCCGGGTGCGCGGCGATGAAGTACGGGATCAGGTACTGCTCTTTCCCCGCCTCCTTGGTGTACTTCTCGAACATGCGCTTGAAGCGATCGTAGGTGCCGATCCCCGGTTTCATCATCTGGTTGAGCGGACCTTCCTCGGTGTGTTCCGGGGCGATCTTCAGGTAACCACCGACGTGGTGGGTCACCAGCTCCTTGACGTATTCCGGCGACTCGACCGCAAGGTCGTAACGCAGGCCGGAGGCGATCAGGATCTTCTTCACCCCCGGCAACGCACGGGCGCTGCGGTACAGCTGAATCAGCGACGAGTGGTCGGTGTTCAGGTTCGGGCAGATGCCCGGGAACACGCAGGACGGCTTGCGGCATGCGGATTCGATTTCCGGGCTCTTGCAGGCGATGCGGTACATGTTCGCGGTCGGGCCGCCGAGGTCGGAAATGACGCCGGTGAAGCCCGGCACCTTGTCGCGGATCTCTTCGATTTCGCGAATGATCGACTCTTCGGAACGGTTCTGGATGATCCGGCCTTCGTGCTCGGTGATCGAGCAGAAGGTGCAGCCGCCGAAGCAGCCACGCATGATGTTCACCGAGAAACGGATCATGTCGTAGGCAGGGATTTTTTCCTTGCCGTACGCAGGGTGCGGAACACGTGCGTAAGGCATGCCGAACACGTAGTCCATTTCTTCAGTGGTCATCGGAATCGGCGGCGGGTTGAACCAGACGTCGATCTCGCCATGCTTCTGCACCAGCGCACGGGCGTTGCCCGGGTTGGTTTCCAGGTGCAGCACGCGGTTGGCGTGGGCGTACAGGACCGGATCGTTACGCACCTTTTCCATCGACGGCAGGCGGATCACGGTCTTGTCGCGGGTCATTTTCGGGCTGGCCAGGATCTGCACGACCTTGGCTTCCTGCGGGTCTTCAACCGGTCCCTTTTCCTGCTCGATCGCGCAAGCCTGAGTGTCCTGGGTGTTGACGTACGGGTTGATGATCTTGTCGATCTTGCCCGGACGGTCGATGCGCGTGGAATCGACTTCGTACCAGCCCGCCGGCGTGTCGCGACGGATGAACGCGGTGCCGCGCACATCGGTGATGTCTTCGATCTTGTGCCCGTAGGACAGACGCTGGGCGACTTCGACAATCGCCCGCTCGGCGTTGCCGTACAGCAGGATGTCGGCGCTGGCGTCGATCAGGATCGAGTTGCGCACGCGATCCTGCCAGTAATCGTAGTGGGCGATGCGGCGCAGGGAGGCTTCAATGCCGCCCAGCACGATCGGCACGTGCTTGTAGGCTTCCTTGCAGCGCTGGCTGTAGACCAGGCTCGCGCGGTCCGGACGTTTGCCCGCCATGCCACCCGGGGTGTAGGCGTCGTCGGAACGGATTTTCTTGTCCGCGGTGTAGCGGTTGATCATCGAATCCATGTTGCCGGCCGCGACGCCAAAGAACAGGTTCGGCTCGCCGAGCTTCATGAAGTCGTCTTTGGACTGCCAGTTGGGCTGCGCGATGATCCCGACGCGGAAGCCTTGGGACTCCAGCAGCCGGCCGATGATCGCCATGCCGAACGACGGGTGATCGACGTAGGCATCCCCCGTAACAATGATGATGTCGCAGGAATCCCAGCCAAGCTGATCCATCTCCTCCCTGCTCATGGGCAGGAACGGCGCTGGCCCGAAACATTCGGCCCAATATTTTGGATAGTCAAATAACGGCTTGGCTGCTTGCATGTCGATAACCGGTGTTGGCTTTCATTGAATTTCGCGGGCGCGGAATATAGCACAAATTTTGACCAATTCCGACGACCGTGGTCGGTTTCTCCAATTGCCGTTTCCCGCTCCCGGTGCGCTCCCGATGTGTCGCACCTTTCGGGTTCGCAGCAAAACAAGGCAATGACGCCGACAACTGAATCAGTATTCAAGGATGAAAAGACATGCCCGTAAAACCGCCTCCAAGGGGGATTACTACCGCTGAAGTAAATGCTCCGCCCTCGCGCCCGGTCAAAGACCCTCTCTTCAGGAGTGACACTGCCTCGCGATTGCCCCCGATCAACCAACCTCCCGTTCCCGACCAGAAACCGGCCAGATTGCCGACCGTCGGTGACCTGGATGCAATAACACCGGCACCGCCGTTGACTGTCAGCGAAATCCCGAATTCGGCAATACCGGTGATTCCAGTGCCGCTTTCATTGGCGGACTATCGCATCCGTCCTGGCGGCTCGCTGCCGGATCCCGACGATCAGGGTCTCATCCAGCTGAAAGGTCGACTTTTCGTCAATACCGAGGATGGCCACGTCCTGCATGTGGGCCAGGACCCTGACAACGGGTTGTTCCGCGCCAAACTGCCCGGCGAATTGAAACCTTCCGGGCCGATCCTGCTGCAGGATCCATTCAGCCTGCGCTGGTTTTCGCCCGACGACGCCGACCTGATCGGTTACCCATTGCCACAAAAACGTCTGGAAGGCTTTCGCACCCCCCTGGATTTCGCCGGTGCATCGCCAGACAGCGACGGACTGCACGGTTTTGAAGGCAAGCGATACGCGGTCATTGAAGGGCATGCCTATCAGGTCATGCGCGACATCGACGCTTCCTCTCCCGCCAGGAAGGTCTGGCGCATCGTCAATTCGAAGGATCCGGTCGCCCACGACACCGAGAACGTTTATCGCCCAAGCCGTGCCGGTGAAACCCTGGGCATTGTTCGAGACGCCGATCACGGCTGGGTTTCGAGCCGCTCCGGCCTTCTGGGTGGAATGCCCCGGACCGCCACTGCCCGAGCCAACATTGCGCATTTGCTGCAGCGGTACGAGCCCATCAGGGAAGCCTTTGCTGCGCTGCAAGCCTCGGACGCGCGCTTCAATGAACTCTGGGACGTCGCCAAACATTTGCCGGAAGGCAGCGACCTCGAAAGAGCGGAGCTGATCGGACTTGAAGTCCACACCCTCAAACATATCCGCCTTCAGACCGAGTTCGTCCAGTCACTCATCGACAACAAGGACTGGCTGGTCATGATGAAAGCCGGCGGCGTCTACAAAACCGAGCTGCATGAGCAACAGCTGGCCAGGGTCGACTATTTAAACAAACTGCTCGCCATCATGGATCGCCGGGTTTATCCCTCGGTTGCACTGATGACGGTTGATTCGCTGAAAGGCAACCTCGCTCACATGAACAAAAAACTGCGGGTCCTCGATGACCGCCAGGCCGTGATGGATCAGGTACGCAAGGTGTCCCGCAGCGCCGCATCCGAAATCGAAGAGCTCAACCGGGGAATACCCGGCGTTGATCAGATCAACTGCGCCCGATACAACCTCTGCCTGCGCCTGCTCGCCGATGACCCGAACATCCCGCCGCCGTTCGGAATGCGCAGCTACATGGCCGTCAACCTGTTTGTAGAAGAGCTGCACAACGTTTCCGGACAGTCCCGGCCAGTTGTCCTGCAATTGGCACTCGATGAAATCAGACTGGAAAAAGGCCGTTTCGAAGATCTGTTGCCGGCTTTGCCCACCACGAAGACACCCTACCTGCACGAAGCGATGTCCATACTAGGAACATTCGAGTCAAGGATCGACGCCCAGTTGAACGATATCTACGCCAGGGTCGACAGCAACACCGAATGGCCCGCACCCGATCAGGACATCGACCTGGACTTCGTGCCGCAGCAGTCCGTTCCGACTGCCACCCCGAGCGCCCCGCGCAAGATCTTCCGGACCCGCCAGCATGGGACTTATCGGGTGCTGGTAGGGGTCAGGCAAGTCGATCCGGACGGTAGCGTCACCATTGACGTTCCAGACCCGTTCAAACCGGAAGATCCGCCTCAACGCTACGAGAAAAGACAGGGCGAATGGCACCCCATGCGCTCCACGCCCCCAGCGGCCCCCACGCCCCAACTGCTAGGTCAGGCGACTCATCTGCTGGACAGGGTCGATGAATTGCTGGACGAGGGGCTGGCGATGGAAAGCCGCAAGTCCAATCCGACCAGTATTCGGGAATCACTGGACGAAAGCGCCGACGAGCTTCACGGATTGGCCAGCCGTCTGGAGAGCATCGAGGGTATTGCCAGCGATGCGCAGGCCGCCAGCGTCATCGCTCGCCTGAAAGCAGCCGGTGATTCGCTCAGTACAGCGGGACGCGACATCATGGTCCGCATGTACAAGGAGAAGGCAGTACTGGACGTGTTGCGACTGAACTACCTGCTCGAACATTCGCAGCTCAATGTCATCAAGATCGTTGCCCGCAAGCAGCTGGGCAAGGGCAAGGACAAATCATTTCTCGACGTCTATTCGATCAATGACCGCTCCGCCAATACCCCGCTATGGGAGGCCCACTTCCATTACGACCGACAGGATCGCCCGGCGCTGGATTACACGGTCAGGGGAGCACACATGAAAACACTCGCCCAGGCCGGAGCGGGCAGCGCATTTCAGCAACGCCAGGAGCAGGCGGGCCTTGCCCACCAGCCCATCTGGCGCGAATACATCAGCCCGAAAGTTGCGCAAAAGCTGTTCGACTGCGCAAGCGAACCGGCCGCCGGGACACCGGTTCGGCAATAGCCGCCAATGCGCATCACTCCGACCAAGGGAGCTGATGCAACCATGATTCAAGGATGAATAACCATGCCAGTAAAACCGCCCTCCAGGGGCAACACTACCGTAGACGTACATACACCTCCTTCACGCCGAGCAAACGAGTCGCTTCCCGGAGCCGATCCGACTCGGTTCTCCTCGCCGGTGATCCACCATCGCGAACGCCTCGGCGGGTCGGGCAAAACGCAGGCGGATATTGATCTGGATGCCATCACCCCTGCGCCGCAAGTGAACATCAGCGAAATACCTTCCACAACGCAAAACATGCCAGCGACGCGGCCCTCTCTGGAGGAATACCGGATCGCGTCTGATGTCCAGTTGCCTCAGCCCGATGCCCAGGGATTCAGGTGGTTCAAGGGACGGCAGTTTGTCGACATGCTCGACGGCAGCATCTTTCTGGTCGGCCTGGACAGCGAAAGCGGCCTGTACCGCGCCAGGCTGAGCAGTGAGCGAGTCCCGTCCGGCCCGCTGCTTCTGCAAGACCCCGACAGCAGGCTCTGGTACCCGATGGTCGATCTGGAGTCGATGACCTTCAGTCTGAGCAGCCGTCGCCTGGAAGACTTCCGTACCTCTCTGGACTTTTCTAACCAGGTGCCTGACAGCGATGGATTGCATCGTTTCGAAGGCAAGCTCTACCTGGTCATCGACAATCAGGCTTATCAGGCCATGCATGATGTGGAGGCATCCTCGCCGAACCTTCAGGTGATGCGCATCGTCCGGCCCCAGGATGCGGTGGCCCGGGACGAGCACAACCGATATGTCGCCACGCGCCCGGGCAGGTCGGAAGCTGTTTTCTATGATGAGCGGATCGGCTGGAGCGGACTGGTCGTCGGCGGCGCAGGGGGGATGTTTCCGGGACGGGGAAACACCTCAGGCAATCCGTCCGGCGCTCAACTGAACGCCGCGCTCGGCCGGTTCCTGCAAACGCATCTGGGGCGTCTTCGCAAGCTTTACCCGGCCCTTGATGAGCCGGGGCTCAGAGCCGCCATGGATTCACTGGGAAAGGATGTCGAAGGTGGACTGAAACGACTGGAGGCCGAATTAGCGACTCTGAAAGAGGATCTGGTGGCCTGGATCCAGCAAACCGCCGAGGCTTCACAGGCCCACAAGCACTGGGCAGTTCGTGTAAACGATCACATCCTGCGTTGCTGGCGCCGAGAATCAGGCACGATTCTCTGGCTGCCGGAGGGCGGAGGAGGAGCACTTCCGCCCCTGAAGGTGAGTTTTGGGCATATCGAGGTTTTGAAAATCAAAGGCATAGCCTGGCCAGGCACCGGCGATGACTTTCTGACACATTTCCCACGACTTACCCGCCTGAGCATTGTCGAATCGGGGCTCACCGCAGTTCCTGACTCGATCCGCGCGATGCCCGAACTGACCATGCTCGATCTGCACTCCAACCGGATTGTGCTGGATCAAAAAGGTGCGCAAGCACTCGGCAGCATGGTCAGGCTCAAGCAACTTGATCTGTCGGGTAACCCCCTGGGCATGACACCTGACTTCAGCAACATGTCCGAGCTGAGAAATCTCAATCTCAGCCATACAGGAATCGATCAGTGGCCAGCGGGATTACGGACTCAAACCGAAATGGACCAGATCGACCTGCGCTCCAACCGATTGCGCGAGGTCCCGCCCGAGCTGCTCGACCCAAGCGGTGAACAAGGGCTCACCCAAGTCCGGATCAATGCCGTCACACTGCTGGACGGCAATCAGTTCTCCGAGGGCTACTGGCAGCATTTCGACCGCTTCTGGGAGCTCGCCTCGAATCGATATCCCATCAACGAGATCTACACCGTCAAAGATGCCTTCATTCTTCCCAGCCCGTTGGTAAAGCGACTTCAGAACATCCACCCCCATAAAAGCATCCACGAGGCCCGAGAATTCCTGAGCGGCCTGGGGCCGGATACGGAAGCCACAATTACACGGCTCGAACGAGAGTTTCAGACCCTGGAAAGTCAGTTGAATGCCTGGTCGTTTTCCGGTGGCGGTTCCCGGCAGCGCTACGTGCGGGCAAACCAGATGCAACTCGATCCCGACAGACTGGGCGATCGTTACAGGGCGAAAACACGAATACTCGCTTGCTGGAGACGTGAAACACCGCAAAAGTACGCCGCCGATGGAACGCCCATAGGCCTGGAACTGAAACTGAACGGTTTACGCCTGGACAGCGTACCGGATCTGAACGACGTTGATTTCAGTCATGTCGGTTCACTGAAACTGAGCGGCATGAACCTGAGCGTTTCCCCGGATGGTTTCCTGGCGAGGTTTCAGCATGTCCGCTGGCTGGACATGTCGAACAACCAGTTACGCGAGCTTCCTGCCGCGATCGGACAAATGCATGCCATGACGCGGCTGTCCCTGCAAAACAATCGGATCACGCTGACGCCGGAAACAGCTCGCATACTCTCCGAACGCGTAACGCTGCGAGCATTGATGCTCAACGATAATCCACTGGGCATCACTCCGGACTTCAGCGCAATCACGGATATGCGCTCGCTGAACCTGGGCAACACCAGCATTGATACCTGGCCGCCCGGGCTATCGGCACAACCGGCGCTGGAAGACATCCTGCTGTACGACAATCGGATCACGACAATTCCGGACGCAATCATCGACCCTCCCGATGCACTGCTGCTCCAGCAGCTTCGAGTAAACAGTGTGACCGACGTGAGTGGCAACCCGCTGTCAGAAGTCTCCCTGGAGCGCATCCAGCGTTTCCGCGACCGTGTCGCTGCTCAGAGACTGGTCTCGGGTGACTTGAGTCGCTTGCTCTCGATAACTCGCGCCCAGCCGTCGCTGAATACACAAGCATTCCTGGAAAACACTCTTCTCAGAAACGCACTTCCGTCAGCGCATTCACCTTCGGACGGGCTCTTGCGCTGGACTCAAGGCATGCCTGCACAGCAGGTTGCGCTGAAACGGGAACAGTGGCAAAGATTGATCAGCCAACAGGGGGCGCAAGCTTTCTTCACCGTGTTGCAACGCCTGAACGCCGGCCCGGTCGCACACCCGGATTTGCAGCGCAGGGTCTGGAACGTTCTGGATTCGATCAGTGAAAACAGCGCTGAATCGGATCAATTGCGTCGGGATCTTTTCGATCGTGCCGGCGAACCGGCCTGCTGCGATCGAGCGGCCTTCTCCTTTGGCAATCTCGAGGTTCTGACCATGGTCTACAGCGCCCGCAAACAAGCCGGGGATCACGCGCTGGGCCCGCAACTGGTGCATTTGTCGCGCCGTCTGCTCCGTTTGCAGGAAGTCGACAGACTCGCTGCGGAAGATATTCAGCGCAGCGAAGCAATCGTCAGGGATCCGCAGGTTTCCGAGGAGGAAAAACGACCGCACGTCCTGCGTTTGCAGGAAGAGGTCGAAATCAGACTGGCCTATCGATTCGGGCTCAAGGACTCCCTTGAACTTCCGGGCCAGCCAGAAAACGTCAGTTTCATCGGGATGGGTCGCGTTACCCGCGAAATGCTGAGCGGGGTTTATAAAGCCGTGATTGACCTGGATAACTCGCCTGCGGAACGCCAGGCTCTGCTTTCACGCGAATTCTGGAAAGACTACCTGACGAGCAAGTATCGACAGCAATTCGAAGAGCAGCGCGAGCCTTATCAGGCCCGACTCGCCGAGCTGCATGAAAGCCTCGAAGCCAAACAACTGACCATGGAGCAATACCAGGCGAAAAGCGATGATCTGCAAGGACAACTGGCAATAGATGAAGCGACATTGATGCAGACCCTGACCCGTCAGGAGCTGGACCAACCCGCTGCTCCCGATGATTCGCACGTTTCGGGTTCGCAGCCAAACAAGGCAATGACGCCGACGACTGAATCAAGTATTCAAGGATGAACACCCCATGCCAGTAAAACCGCCCTCCAAGGGCAACACTACCGTAGAAGTACATACACCTCCTTCACGCCGAGCAAACGAGTCGCTTCCCGGAGCCGATCCGACTCGGTTCTCCTCGCCGGTGATCCATCATCGCGAACGCCTCGGCGGGTCGGGCAGAACGCAGGCGGATATCGATCTGGATGCCATCGCACCCGCGCCGCAAGTGAACATCAGCGAAATACCTTACACAACGCAAAACATGCCAGCGACGCGGCCCTCTCTGGAGGAATACCGGATCGCGTCTGATGTCCAGTTGCCTCAGCCCGATGCCCAGGGATTCAGGTGGTTCAAAGGACGGCAGTTTGTCGACATGCTCGACGGCAGCATCTTTCTGGTCGGCCTGGACAGCGAGAGCGGCCTGTACCGCGCCAGGCTGAGCAGTGAGCGAGTCCCGTCCGGCCCGCTGCTTCTGCAAGACCCCGACAGCAGGCTCTGGTACCCGATGCTCGATCCGGAGTCGATGACCTTCAGTCTGAGCAGCCGTCGCCTGGAAGACTTCCGTACCTCTCTGGACTTCACTGACGCGGTGGCGGATGACAACGGGATATACGCGTTCGAAGGCAAGCGTTACGTCGTCATTGAAAATCAGGCCTATCAAGTCATGCAGGATATCGATGCATCCTCTCCTCAACAGAAGGTCTGGCGCATTGTCAAACCCACGGATCCCGTGGCAAACGACGATACAAATATCTACAACGCGAGTCGGCCCGGTGAAACCCTGGCGATTTCCCGCGGCGAGGCGAACGCCTGGTTTGCAGTATCCGTGGGTCTGAAGGGAGGAATGCACCGTCGTCGGGGAGTTCAGATACCCCAGGTCCAACATGTGGGATGGGAACCCTTCGAGGCGGCTCACGCAGCAATCAACCAGTCAACCGATGTCGCCAATGCTCTCTGGGTAAAGGCTTTTGCCCTCCCCGTTGGAAGTGCCGAACGTACCTTGAGCTTTGCCGAACTTGAATTGCTCCTGTTCAAGCACACCCGACTGCATGATGACTTTGCAAAAAGGTTCATCGACCACGAGGACTGGAAGCATCAAATCAAAGAAAGATTCACCACACAGAGCTTGCAGAAAATCCGGATGGACAGAGTGGTGGCCCTGAACAGCCTCCTGCAAATAATGGATTTGCGAATCAAGCCCAGCGTACAGGCCTACAACCTCGATAGTTACAGGAAACTCATTGGGCATTACAACAGGAAGCTCAAGCTGCTCGACATCCGTCAAACGGTGGTGGATCAGATCAAACAAGTTGCACCGAGGCGATCAGTTGAACTGGACGACATGAACCGCAGCGTTCACGGAGCCGACGAGGTCAATTGCAACAAGCTGATAGCCTACCTGTACCTGTTTGCGAACAACCCCGAAAACCCTGCCGGCACAGGTATGCAATCGGCGCGGGCTGCCCGCCTGTTCAGCGAAGACCTGGAAAATGTGCCCAGGCGAGAGCAACCGCCCGCGCTGCTGTTGGCCCTCGATCAGATCAAGGCAGAGAAGATCCGTTTTGAAGCGCAAGTGGCCTCCGAGACGCCTGAAAACACTGCTCACCTCAGAGAAATCATCGCGCTGACCGATTTGTTCGAGAAGAGAATCGAGAGCACGCTGACCGAGATCTTTGCCACCTTTGACCGCAATACCGAGCTTCCCCGTCTTGATCAGGAGATCGATTTCGATTTTGTTCCTGCACAACCGGTCCATGCAGAGGCCGCGCCTCCCCCTCCTCCAAGGAAAATATTTCGAACCCGCCAGCGCGGCACCTACAAGGTACTGGTGGGAGAACAGGAAATTGCCCCCGACGGCAACGTCACCCTCAAGGTGCCTGATCCTTTCCACCCGAACAATCTGCCTCAGCGATACGAAAAACGCGAAGGTGAATGGTTGCCCGTACGCCCGCCGATTGCCGCAACGACCAGGCTACAGCTGCTTGGCGAAGCGAACCGCTTGTTGGCCGAAGTCAAAACTCATCAGGACGAAGCAAGAGCCAAGGAAACCGGAAAAACCAACCCGACGGAAATCATCGAGTTTCTGGGTACCGAGGCGGACCGACTCAACGAGCAGGCACGTTTGCTTGAACACCACAGCAAGGGAACCGAGGACCGCGAGATCACGGGGCTGGTCGGTCGTCTGCGAAACGCTGGCAATTTATTGACCGCCGAAGGACAGAAGATCCTGATACGGATGTACAAAGATCGGGACGTGCTGGACATACTGCGCCTGAACTATCTGCTGGATCACGCGGAGCTCGGCGCGACCAGGACTGTTGATCGCCAGCCGGTAGGCAAAGGCCAGAACAAATCATTTCTGGACGTTTATTCCATCACTGATCGATCCGACGGTTCACCTTTGTGGGAAGCCCATTTTCACTACGACAGGAAGAACAGCGTCGCGCTGAACTTCACGGTCAAGGGTGCCCATCTCAAAAAGCTTGATCAGGCCAGACGGGGCGCATCGTCCCAGCGCCAGGATGAGCAGGCCGGCTTGCCGCACATCCCGATCTGGCGTGAATCGTTCGACGGCAAAACGGCACGAAAAATATTTGAACTGGCGAAATAGGACCGCCCTTCTCTGACAATTCAGCCGACCTGTAGCAACGATTGTCGGAAGCATCCGTTTCAACCGGCTGATGCAGTCGGTTGAAACGCTTAGTCCTTACTCGTCATCGTCGAAGTTATAGCTACCCGGGGCAAGGTTCTCGAAACGGGTGTATTTGCCGATGAACGCCAGGCGGATGAAGCCGATCGGGCCGTTCCGCTGCTTGCCGATGATGATCTCGGCGATGCCCTTGTGCTCGGTTTCCGGGTGATACACCTCGTCCCGGTACACGAACATGATCACGTCGGCGTCCTGCTCGATCGCTCCGGATTCCCGCAAGTCGGAGTTCACCGGGCGCTTGTTGGGACGTTGTTCCAGGGAACGGTTGAGCTGCGACAGGGCGACTACCGGGCAGTTGAATTCCTTGGCCAGGGCTTTCAAGGATCGGGAGATCTCGGAAATCTCGTTGGTCCGGTTGTCGCCGCTGGAACCCGGGATCTGCATCAGCTGCAGGTAGTCGATCATGATCAGGCCGATGTCGCCGTGCTCGCGCACCAGACGCCGGGTCCGGGCGCGCATCTCCGACGGGCTGATGCCGGCGGTGTCATCGATGAACAGCTTGCGGTCGTTGAGCAGGTTGACTGCCGAGGTCAGGCGCGGCCAGTCGTCATCTTCCAACTGGCCGGAACGCACCTTGGTCTGGTCGATACGGCCGAGGGACGACAGCATACGCATGATCAGCGATTCGCCTGGCATCTCGAGGGAGTACACCAGCACGACCTTGTCGCTGCGCAACACGGCGTTTTCCACCAGGTTCATCGCGAAAGTCGTCTTACCCATCGAAGGACGGCCGGCGACGATGATCAAGTCGGCCGGTTGCAGGCCGCTGGTCTTTTCGTCGAGGTCGGTGTAGCCGGTGGACAGGCCGGTGATCGAATCGGCGGTGTTGAACAGGGTATCGATGCGGTCGATGGCCTTGGTCAACAGGTCATTCACACCTACCGGGCCGCCGGTTTTCGGCCGGGCTTCGGCAATCGCGAAGATCTGCCGCTCGGCTTCGTCGAGGATTTCCTCGGCAGTGCGACCTTCGGGATTGAAGGCGCTGTCGGCAATTTCGGTGCTGATACCGATCAACTGACGCAACGTCGCACGTTGGCGGACGATCTGCGCATAAGCCTTGATGTTGGCGACGGACGGCGTGTTTTTCGCCAGTTCGCCAAGGTAACCGAGGCCGCCGACCTGCGAAGTCTGACCTTCCTTGTCCAGTTGCTCGGCAAGGGTCACGACATCGATCGGCAAGTTCTGATCGGCCAGTTTGGCGATCGCACGGAAAATCAGACGGTGGTCATGTCGGTAGAAATCGCCGTCGGAGACTTGATCGAGCACGCGTTCCCAGGCGTTGTTGTCCAGCATCAGACCACCGAGTACAGCCTGTTCGGCCTCGATGGAATGCGGCGGCACCTTCAGCGCGGCAGTTTGCAGATCGTATTGCTCGGGAGCGGAGATTTCGTTCATGGCCACTTTTTAATCAGGAAAAGCAGGAGTGCAGAAAGACAAAGGGCACGACCTGTAAACAGGATCGTGCCCGATGTTAACCGTCTGACGGACAAGCCGCCAGTCGATCAGGGTGTTGCTTAAGCTGCTACCACGACAACGCGCACGGTGGCTTCAACTTCGGCGTGCAGGTGCACGGCCACGTCGAATTCACCCACGTTGCGGATGGTGCCGTTCGGCAGACGAACTTCGCTTTTCGCAACTTCAACGCCGGAGGCGGTCAGTGCGTCAGCGATGTCGTGAGTACCGATCGAACCGAACAGCTTGCCTTCGTCGCCAGCGGTGGCAGTGATGGTCACTTCCAGCTCGGCCAGTTGGGCAGCACGGCTTTCAGCCGATGCTTTACGGTCTGCGGCGGCTTTTTCCAGCTCAGCGCGACGCTCTTCGAACGCAGCCAGGTTGGCAGCGGTCGCAGCGGTGGCTTTGCCGAAAGGCAGCAGGTAGTTACGGCCGTAACCGGCCTTAACGTTTACTTTGTCGCCCAGGTTGCCCAGGTTGGCGATTTTTTCCAGAAGGATCAGTTGCATGTGGAAATCCTCTTAACTTTTAACCTTCACCGTTCGCGTTATCGGTGTCTTTCGACACCCGACCGCGAAAATCAATCAGGCTGTCGACAATGGCCAGAACCACGAGCAACGGATAGATCAGCTGCATGAACAGCAACAGCGTCACGTACAACCCCACCAGCCAGAAACCGGCCAGTCGCCTTTGCGCCACCAGCCCGTGAATCAGGGCCAGCCCGGCGAACACCAGCGGCACACTGCACAACGGCGTCAACATGGCCATCTGTGCACCGAGATTCGGGCCCAGAAGCATCAACGCCAGCAGCAACATCGCCGGTCCCAGCGGGATCCGGATGGCGCGAAACTCGCGACCAAAACCACCCGGGTTGTACAACAACGCCTGCCAATAACGCCCGACAATCAGGCTCAGCACGCTGACGATCTGCAACAAGGCCGCAATCAGGCCGGTCAGGACCGGTGCGATCAGCGACGCGAAACGCGCCTGCTCGTCTACCGACAATTGTTGGTAGGCATCACCGAGAAGCGCGGGCATGACCTTTACCAAGGCCTGCGCCAGCATCTCGATCTGGGGCGCGAACGCCGCCCCGAGCACCACTGAAAACACCAGCCCCATGGCTACGCTGACCAGCAGCGTACGGACCCAGGACTCGCTTGCGCGCAACACCAGCGCAAGCCCCGAAGACCCCAGCAGCACCAGAAGTGCCCGTGGGTCATCGGCATACAACCACCAGATCAATGCCGGCAGCAGTCCCAGCGACACGACGCCCAGGGCGTCGGTCAATCCGCGCCGCAGAAGCACCAGGCTCCCGGCGGCAGCACCCAACCAATACAACAACGGCAATGTTGCACACCCGGCCACTACGAGAGTGGCCTGCATACGGCCGCGCATGATGAACTCAGCTAAGGCACGCATGCATTCAATCCTTTGCTACTTGTCGACTGCCCGGTCTCAGCGGCCGTGGCTGTCGGTGTAGGCCAGCAGGGCCAGGAAGCGGGCGCGCTTGATAGCGGTGGCCAGCTGACGCTGATAACGAGCTTTGGTACCGGTGATGCGGCTTGGAACGATTTTGCCGGTCTCGGATACGTAGGCTTTCAGAGTGTTGAGATCTTTGTAATCGATCTCCTTCACGTCTTCAGCGGTGAAGCGGCAGAATTTACGACGACGGAAGAAACGTGCCATTTGATAGGCTCCTTAAAAGGTCCGTGGATTACTCGTCAGCGTTATCGCTGTTGTCGCTGTCGCTATCGCTGTCATCGCCATCGGCGCTGCCATCGTGCTCAGGACGTTCGCGACGCTCACGGCGCTCACTGCGGTTTTCTTCAGCCTTGAGCATCTCGGACTGGCCGGTAACGGCTTCGTCGCGACGGATGACCAGGTTACGGATCACAGCATCGTTGTAGCGGAAGTTGTCTTCCAGCTCGGCCAGAGCCTTGCCAGTGCACTCAACGTTCAGCATCACGTAGTGAGCCTTGTGAACATTGTTGATTGCGTAGGCCAGTTGACGACGGCCCCAGTCTTCCAGACGGTGGATTTTGCCGCCGTCTTCTTCGATCAGCTTGGTGTAACGCTCAACCATGCCGCCGACTTGCTCGCTCTGGTCAGGGTGGACCAGAAAGATGATTTCGTAATGACGCATGAATGCTCCTTACGGGTTGTAGCCTGCCGCTCAAAAACGGTCAGACAAGGAGTGAATGACACTTATGGACTTGCTGGCGCGGGGCACATGCATGCCTGCCGCCACAGCAAGGGGCGCAATTGTAGAGAAGGGACTGAAGAGGTGCAAGGCAATTGGTGATTATTTGAACAGTCACACTTTCTGCCACACCAGAAAACACTGTGGGAGCGAGCCTGCTCGCGATGGCGGCTTAACATCCAACAATGATGCTGAATGTAACTCCGCTTCGCGAGCAGGCTCGCTCCCACATTTATGACGCCGTGAGGCTTAAGCCTTTTTAGCCGCCTTGGCCTTGGCACCGCGCTGACGCTGGGCTTCGAACAGACACACACCTGTCGCAACCGACACGTTGAGACTGCTGACGCTACCGGCCATCGGCAGGTGCACCAGATAATCGCAATGTTCACGAGTCAGACGACGCATGCCTTTGCCTTCGGCACCCATGATCAGGATGGTCGGACCAGTCAGATCCTGGTCATAGATGCTGACTTCGGCCTCACCCGCCGTGCCGACAATCCACAACCCGCGCTGCTGAAGCTTTTCCAGGGTGCGCGCAAGGTTGGTCACCGCCACCAGAGGAATCACCTCCGCCGCGCCGCAAGCCACTTTACGCACCACAGGGGTCAGGGTGGCCGACTTGTCTTTTGGCACGATGACCGCCAGCGCACCGGCGGCATCCGCCGAACGCAGGCAGGCGCCGAGGTTGTGCGGGTCGGTCACGCCGTCGAGCACCAGCAACAGCGGCGCGCCTTCGGTGCGATCGAGCAGCTCGTCCAGCATCGCCTCGCCCCAGACCTGGCTCGGACTGACGTCCGCCACCACGCCCTGGTGCACGCCTTCGACCCAGGCGTCCATTTCGCGGCGCTCGGCCTGACCGATCTGGACCCGGTTTTCGTTGGCCAGCTCGATCAGCGTCTGCACCCGCGGATCGTTGCGACTCTCGGCCAGCCAGATCTGCTTGACGCGTTTAGGGTGGTGACGCAGCAACGCTTCTACCGCGTGAACGCCGTAGATTTTTTCCAACTGACTCATGACTTCGCCTTCGGTTTACGCGCCCCGCCACTTTTGGCTGGAGCGGAACCCGCTTTCGGCGGGCCTTTACGGTGTTTGCTCGGTTTGGCTGGCTTGCCGCCGGAAGCCTTGTCAGGCACCGACCGTCCGGTCTTTCCCCCGGACGCCGCTTTACCACCGTTTTTGGCGTCGGCCAGCAAGGCCTTCTTCATTTCACGGCTTTTGCGCAGTTCGGCGTTTTTCGCCACGGCATCGCTCGGACGATAAGCCTCGACGGCTTTTTCCTTGGCCGGGCGACGGCTGGCGGATTTTGCCGGAGCCTTCTCTTCCACAACCTTCGCTGCAGGAGCGGTCGTCTCGGTGCCACGCTTTTTGCGGCCGATCGGCGCGCTGATGGTTTTTTCAGCCATCTCGAAGTCGATCTTGCGCTCGTCGAGATCGACGCGCATCACCCGCACCTCAACGGTATCGCCAAGACGGAAGCTGCGACCGGTGCGCTCGCCCGCCAGGCGGTGGTGCACAGGGTCGAAGTGGTAGTAGTCACCCGGCAACGCCGTAACATGCACCAGACCTTCGACGTAAATATCGGTCAGTTCGACGAACAGCCCGAAACCGGTCACGGCAGTGATCACGCCCGGGAACGATTCGCCCACGCGGTCTTTCATGAACTCGCACTTGAGCCAGTTCACCACGTCGCGGGTCGCTTCGTCGGCACGGCGCTCGCTCATCGAGCACTGCTCGCCGAGTTGCTCCAGCGCTGCTTCGTCGTACGGATAGATGCGCGCCTTCGGAATGGTCATCGCACCGGCACGGCGAACGTGCGGGGTGTCCTGTTTCGAATGGATCACGCTGCGGATCGCCCGGTGCGTGAGCAGGTCCGGGTAACGACGGATCGGCGAGGTGAAGTGGGTATAGGCTTCGTAATTCAGGCCGAAGTGGCCTTCGTTCTGGGCGCTGTACACCGCCTGGCTCAGGGAGCGCAGCATCACGGTCTGGATCAGGTGGAAATCCGGACGATCCTTGATGCTGGCCAACAGTGCCTGATAGTCCTTCGGCGACGGACCATCCTTGCCTTTGTGCAGGGACAGGCCGAGTTCGCCGAGGAACGCGCGCAGCTTTTCCAGACGCTCCGGTGGCGGGCCGTCGTGGACGCGGTACAGCGCAGGGATTTCGTGCTTTTTCAGGAACTCAGCGGTGGCCACGTTGGCCGCCAGCATGCATTCCTCGATCAGCTTGTGCGCGTCGTTACGGGTGGTCGGACGGATTTCGGCAATCTTGCGCTCGGAACCGAAGATGATCCGGGTTTCTTGCGTTTCGAAATCGATCGCGCCACGCACATGACGGGCAGCCAGCAATACCTTGTACAGCGCGTAGAGTTGCTTGAGGTGCGGCAGGACGTCGGTGTATTCACCGCGAAGCTTGCGCCCTTCGGTCGCCTTCGGCGTTTCCAGCATCGCACTGACCTTGTTATAGGTCAGACGGGCGTGGGAATGGATCACCGCTTCATAGAAGCAGTAGTCGGTCATTTCGCCGGACTTGGAGATGGTCATCTCGCAAACCATGGCCAGACGATCGACGTGCGGGTTCAGCGAGCACAGGCCGTTGGAGAGCTGCTCCGGGAGCATCGGCACCACGCGCTCGGGGAAGTACACCGAGTTGCCGCGCACCTGGGCTTCGTTATCCAGAGCCGAACCGATCTTCACATAGCTGGAAACGTCTGCAATCGCCACGTACAACTTCCAGCCGCCGGAGAACAGGCGCAGCTTGCCTGGCTTGGCTTCGCAGTAGACCGCGTCGTCAAAGTCGCGGGCATCTTCGCCGTCAATGGTGACGAACGGCAGATGACGCAGGTCGACGCGCTTCTCTTTGTCTTTTTCTTCGACTTCCGGCTTGAGTTTGCCGGCTTCCTTCAGAACGGCTTCAGGCCAGACGTGCGGAATGTCGTAGGTGCGCAGGGCGACATCGATTTCCATGCCCGGCGCCATGTAGTTGCCGACGACTTCGATCACGTCGCCTTGCGGCTGGAAGCGCGGAGTCGGCCAGTGGGTGATTTTCACCTCGACGAACTGACCGATCTGGGCGTTGGCGTTGCGGCCCGGCGTCACAAGGACTTCCTGCTGGATCTTCGGGTTGTCCGCGACGACGAAGCCGATACCGCCTTCTTCGAAGTAGCGGCCGACGATGCTTTCGTGGGCACGGGACACCACTTCGACGATCACGCCTTCGCGACGACCGCGACGGTCCAGGCCGGAAACACGCGCCAGGGCACGGTCGCCGTCGAACACCAGACGCATTTGCGCCGGGCTCATGAACAGGTCGTCGGAGCCGTCATCCGGCACCAGGAAGCCGAAGCCGTCGCGGTGACCACTGATGCGACCGAGGATCAGGTCGAGCTTGTCGACCGGTGCATACGTGCCGCGGCGGGTATAGATCAGTTGAGCATCGCGCTCCATGGCGCGCAGGCGGCGGCGCAGGGCTTCTATCTGGTCTTCTGTGGTCAGACCAAACTCTTCGACCAGTTGCTCGCGGGCAGCAGGCGAACCTCGATCAGCAAGGTGCTGAAGGATCAGTTCGCGGCTGGGAATAGGGTTTTCATATTTTTCCGCTTCACGAGCGGCCTCGGGATCGAGGGACTGCCAATCGGCCATTAGAGAGTTTTCACCTTGTCTATATGCGGGTTAGTTTGGCATAGGCGCCATCAAACGGGAAATTTCAGACTATAAAGGCCTTTCTAAAGCCCTCTATCGACGTTCGAAAGCCGTTTTGAACACCGCTGGTAAAAAAAATCATTTTTTTTGCCGGCAGGGGTTTACAGTTAAAAAGTCGCTCCGTATAGTGCGCGCCATCGACGACGTACACACGTTGACGAGATGCCCAGGTGGTGAAATTGGTAGACACGCCAGCTTCAGGTGCTGGTGACCTTACGGTCGTGGAAGTTCGAGTCTTCTCCTGGGCACCAATTTCGAGTTTGAGACTAGATCAGTTTCAAGACTCACACAAAAACCCGCGAAAGCGGGTTTTTCGCATTCTGCGCCCCGCATTTTTCTGAAAATGATTTATTAAAATCAAATCAGGGGTTTACAGATCAAAAGGCGCTCCGTATAGTGCGCCACATCAACAGCGGCGACGCTGAAGATGAAGCCCAGATGGTGAAATTGGTAGACACGCCAGCTTCAGGTGCTGGTGACCTTACGGTCGTGGAAGTTCGAGTCTTCTTCTGGGCACCAATTCAAATTCAAGATCACGATCTTGAATCTCACAAAAACCCGCGAAAGCGGGTTTTTGCGTTTCCGGGGTTTGGAAAACCTGAATCCCAACGCCTATCAGACCCACCCCCTCCCCGCAAGGCGCACTTGAGAAACAATATCGTTTATCATTGTTGCAAGTTTTTGCAATGCGACAGTGAGGAACCCTGCGAATGATGTTTCGAAATACCCTGCGCCGCGGCTTGACCTTCACCCTGCTCGGCCTGGCACTCGCCACTCCCCTCACCCAGGCTGCCGACACGGTTTCCCTGACGCTCTACAACGGTCAACACAAGGAAGTCGGCGACGCGATCGCCAAAGCCTTCGAAGCCAAGACCGGCATTCACGTCAATGTCCGCAAGGGTAGCAGCAACCAGCTCGCCAGCCAGATCATCGAAGAAGGCGACCGCTCACCTGCCGACGTCATCTACACCGAAGAATCCCCGCCGCTGAACAACCTCGGCGAGCAAGGCCTGCTGGCCAAGGCTGACGATGCGACCCTGGCCGTTCTGCCGAAAAAATACGTCGCCGGCAACGGCACCTGGATCGGCGTCACCGCCCGGGTTCGCGTGGTGGCCTTCAACCCGAAACTGATCGACGAAAAAGATCTGCCCAAATCGGTGCTGGATTTCGCCGATCCGCAGTGGCAAGGCAAGGTCGGCTTCGTCCCGACCAGCGGCGCGTTCCAGGAACAGGCCGTGGCCATCATCAAAAAGCACGGTCGCGAAGCCGCCGAAGAATGGCTGACCGGTCTGCGTGCCTTCGGCAAGACCTACAGCAACAACATGGTCGCCCTCAAGGCTGTGGAAAACGGCGAAGTCGCCACCGTGCTGGTGAACAACTATTACTGGTTCGCCCTGCAACGGGAAAAAGGCCAGCTTGATTCGAAACTGCATTACTTCACCGGCGGCGACGTTGGCGGCCTGATCACCGTTTCCAGCGCAGCCGTGCTGAAATCCAGCAAACACCCAAAAGAAGCCCAGCAATTTCTCGCCTACATGGCCAGCGAAGAAGGCCAGCGCGTGATCACCCAGACCACCGCCGAATACCCGCTGCACAAAGGCATGGAATCGGATCGCGGCCTCAAGCCGTTCAGCGAACTGGAAGCGCCGGACGTCACGCCGGCCGATCTGGGCAACGCCGAAGAAGCGCTGGAGCTGGAACGTGAAGTTGGCCTGAACTGATGACCGCATCGTTATCCGCCCCCGCTACACGCGGGGGCTACGTGCCAAGGCGCAAGCGGCCGTCGATCTGGCTGGTGCTGCCGGTGTTGTTGCTGGTGGTCATGAGCCTGTTGCCGCTGGCCTACGTCGGGCTCAAGGCCTGGCAGGCGGGCTGGACCGAAGCGCTGCACTTGCTGTGGCGCCCCTATGTGTTCGGCCTGCTGCGCAACACGCTGGCGCTGATGGTTGGCGTGACCGTGACCTGTGGCGTGATCGGTCTGTCGCTGGCGTGGCTGCTGGAGCGCAGCAACTTGCCGGGGCGACGGCTGTGGGGCGTGATTCTTTGCCTGCCGTTCGCGGTGCCGGCATTCGTCAGCAGCTTTACCTGGGTTTCGCTCAGCGCACAGTTCGAAGGACTCGGCGGGGCGATCCTGGTGATGAGCCTGTCGAAGTACCCGCTGATCTTCCTACCGGTAGCCGCCACGCTGCGCAATCTTGATCCTTCTCTTGAGGAGTCCGCTCGCACCCTGGGACAGAATCGCTGGGGCGTGTTTTTCCGCGTCACCCTGCCGCTGCTCTGGCCTTCGCTGCTGGCCGGCTCGTTGCTGATCGCATTGCACATGCTCGTGGAGTTCGGCGCACTGTCGATCATTGGCCTGCAAACCTTCACCACTGCGATCTATCAGCAATTCGAACTGGAATTCAGCAATGCCAACGCGGCGATGCTGTCGGCAGTGTTGCTGGCGCTGTGCCTGATGCTGTTGTGGCTGGAGTTGCGGGTGCGCGGCAAGGGACGACATGTACGTACCGGCCAGGGTGCGGCGCGTCGAGCTGAACAAGTGCGACTGGGCCCTTGGGCGATTGCCGGTCAGCTGTATTGCCTGATGCTGGCGATTGTCGGCAGCGGGATTCCGCTGGGCATGCTGGCCTACTGGCTCGCCGTGGGATCGTCAGCGGCATTCCCGGTTGCGGCGATCACTGAAGCCTTGCTGTCTTCATTGGCGCTATCGCTGGGTGGCGCTGGATTGTGTCTGGTGCTGGCAGTGCCGGTCGGATTGCTGGTGGTGCGCTACAAGGGCCAACTGGCGATCTGGGCCGAACGCCTGCCCTATCTGCTGCACGCCCTGCCGGGATTGGTAATCGCGTTGACGCTGGTGTATTTCGCCCTGCATTACGTGCCGGCGCTGTACCAGACTTCCGCGCTATTGCTGATTGCGTATGCACTGCTGTTTCTGCCGCTGGCTCAGGCGCCGATCCGCACGGCGTTGAACAAGGCTGCCCCGCAACTCGAAGAAGCCGCCCGCACCCTCGGCGCCTCTTCGTTCACGGCGTTCTGCCGGGTGACCCTGCCGATCATCTTCCCGGCACTGGGCGCAGCGTTTGCGCTGGTGTTTCTGGATGCCATGAAAGAACTGACGGCTACATTGCTGCTGAGTCCGACCGGGCTCAACACATTGGCGACTGAAGTCTGGGCGCATACCGCAAATGTCGAGTTCGCAGCGGCGGCGCCTTATGCGGCGTTGTTGATTGTGGTGTCGGGATTGCCCGTCTACCTGCTGACAACCCGGATGTATTTGAGCCGATAAAAAAATCGCAGCCGAAGCTGCGATTTTTTTGCCCGCAACATCAAGCTCGGAACTGCCCCAGACTGGCCTTGAGTTGCGCCGCCAGACCATCCAGCACCTTGCCGCTGGCCGTAGTCTCGACGACCGCCTGTGCGGCCTTCTCGGCCTGGGCATGAATCGTTTCGACGCGCCCCCGCACAGCCTGCGCGCCTTGCGCCTGATGCGCCGCTGCCTGAGTCGCCAGGCCAATCGCCGCATGCACCTGCTCGACCGACGCCTGCACCGATTGCTGCAACCGCGCACTGTCACGCAGCACCAGCAAACCTTCGCTGGCCTGACGCCCGGCCTGACCGATCGCCTCGACCGCTTCACGGGCGCCCTGCTGCAGGGCCACGATGTGCGCTTGAATGTCTCCGGTGGAGCTTTGGGTCTTGCTCGCCAACGCCCGGACTTCATCCGCCACCACCGCAAACCCGCGGCCGGTCTCGCCAGCACGGGCCGCCTCAATAGCGGCGTTGAGCGCCAGCAGGTTGGTCTGCTCGGCGATGCCGTGAATCACGGTCAGCACCACTTCGATCTGTTCGCTCTGCTGCGCCAGCCGCTCGATGACTTTCGCCCCGGTGTCGACCTGCCCCGCCAGCGCCTCGATCAGGCTGCCGACCTTGGCCGAGGTGCGAGTGTTCTCGTCAGTGGCCTGACGAATATCGACCACCTGCTTCAACGCCGCCTGCATCGCATGGCTTTCCGACTGAGCCTCATCGGCCATTTGCGACAGCGCCCGCAGACTTTCGGCCACTTCATCACGCTGCATCCCGGCCGCTGCGTCGGCCCCGGCGTTGCGCAGGGTCATGGCGCCGATTTCCACACCGGTGCGCTGAGCCACATCCCCGGCCTCGCGCACGATCGGCTGCAACTTGTCCACAAAGCGGTTGACCGCCGAAGCCATGTCGCCGATTTCGTCCTTGCTGTTGATCTGCACGCGCTTGGTCAGATCACCCTCGCCTGCGGCCAGGTCATCCATGGCGGCGTTGAGCATTTTCAGGCGATTGACGACCCGATGACCGAGCACCACCGCCAGCAGCAACAGCACCCCGGCACCGACCAGCGCCAGGCCCATACCGATACGCCAGCGCAGAGTTGCTGCTGCGTCCTGTACGGTACTGGTGGTGTTGGCCTTCATTTCGGCAGCCGTGGATTGCGCCGATTGCAGGCGCGCACGCATGGCGGTGGCGCTGTCGGCAGCGGCGCCTTTGAGGCTGTCGCCAACCAGTTGATCGCTGCTGGCAATCAACGCTGTGAAGCGCTGATCGAGCGCTGCCAGATCGGTTTCGACCGAAGCAGTCGAGACACCCATCAGCACCTTGCCGATTTCCACGCCATTGGGATTGATCGAAGCTTCAAGGTAGTAGACCGACGGATCGTTCTTCGCCGCATCCAGCACTTTATCCAGCGCCCGCTCGCCCTGACCCTTTTCCAAAAGGGCCTTGTTGATCGGGTTTTCGCGGTTGAGGTAGCGAGTCAGATGCTGGCCGGTGGCGTCGTCATACACCACGAACAGCACGTTGGGATTACGCTGGGCCCGGCGGGCGAATTCGGAAAGGGTCGGTACGTCGCTGTCCCACATGGCACGGGGCGCCACGGAGGCCAGCAACTGAGCCATGTCATTGGCCGAATCCTTCAGGTCTTTTTCCAACGTCGCACGCAGCTGCGACTGCTCCTCCTTCAGACGCGAGGAAAGACCGGCGGTAAGACGCTGACGGGTACTCGAGGAGAGGTTGTCGAGACTCGACGTGACTTCGCGCCCGGCCTGCTCCAGCTCTCCGGACAACTTCTGGCTATCGGCGCCCAGGCGAGTGCCGAGATCGGCTTCCAGCGCGGTCACGGTGCTCCGCGTCAGGGCGACGGCCACCAGCACTTGCACCAAAAGAGCGATACCAAGGGTAACGAACACGGGCCGCAACAGACGGCTTTGTAACAGTGAGAGAACGGCTGACACTTTGAATCCCTCTACGTCTGACGCCATTAATTTGATGGCACTCTTGTAGACAGAATCACAGCAAAGGTCATGCCGTCCAACAGGCATAAACGACAAAGGCCCCGATGAAGGGGCCTTTGTTTTTTACATCAACGACTTATCAAGCGAACGGATGACGCAGAACGATAGTTTCGTTTCGGTCCGGCCCCGTCGAAATAATGTCGATCGGCGCGCCGATCAACTCTTCAACGCGTTTGATGTAGGCACGAGCGTTAGCCGGCAGCTCCTCCAGGGTCTTGGCACCCACGGTCGACTCGCTCCAGCCTGGCACTTCTTCGTACACAGGCTGCAGGCCCACGTAGCTGTCAGCGTCAGTCGGAGCAACGGCGTTGCCTTGTGCATCCTTGTAGCCGGTGCAGATGTTGATGGTTTCCAGACCGTCGAGTACGTCCAGCTTGGTCAGGCAGATGCCCGAGATGCTGTTCACATCGATAGCGCGACGCAGGATAACGGCGTCAAACCAGCCGCAACGACGGGCACGGCCGGTGGTAGCGCCGAATTCGTGACCTTGCTTGGCCAGGTGCGCACCGACTTCGTCGAACAGCTCGGTCGGGAATGGGCCCGAACCTACGCGAGTGGTGTAAGCCTTGGTGATGCCCAGGATGTAGTCCAGGAACATCGGACCAACGCCCGAACCGGTCGCCACGCCACCCGCGGTGGTGTTGGAGCTGGTCACGTACGGGTAGGTGCCGTGGTCGATGTCGAGCAACGAACCCTGGGCGCCTTCGAACATGATGTCTTTGCCGGCGCGACGCAGGTCGTGCAGCTCGGCAGTCACGTCCAGCATCAGCGGCTTGAGCAGCTCGGCGTATTCCTTGCACTCGGCCAGAGTCTTTTCGTACTCGATGGCAGCCTCTTTGTAGTAACCGACCAGCATGAAGTTGTGGTAGTCCACCAGCTCACGCAGCTTGTCTTCAAAGCGCGGCATGTTGAGCAGGTCGCCGACACGCAGACCGCGACGTGCAACCTTGTCTTCGTAAGCCGGGCCGATGCCGCGACCGGTCGTACCGATCTTCAGCTCGCCGCGGGCCTTTTCACGGGCCTGGTCCAGCGCCACGTGGAAGGACAGGATCAGCGGGCAGGAAGGGCTGATGCGCAGGCGCTCGCGCACCGGTACGCCTTTCTCTTCCAGCTTGGTGATCTCGCGCAGCAGGGCGTCAGGTGCAACCACCACGCCGTTGCCGATCAGGCACTGCACGCCTTCGCGCAGCACGCCCGACGGGATCAGGTGCAAGACGGTTTTTTCACCGTCGATCACCAGAGTGTGACCGGCGTTGTGGCCACCCTGGTAGCGCACTACGGCGGCAGCATGTTCGGTCAGCAGATCAACGATCTTGCCTTTGCCCTCATCACCCCATTGGGTGCCCAGGACTACGACATTCTTACCCATAACACTTGTCCTCATTCGCGCAAACTTGGTGCCGGCGTCAGCCGGCAGGAAAACTCAAGAAGCCAGTGGCGATACTTGCCAAAGCCCGTTCTGCTGGATCAATTGCCGGTCGCAGTCCGCATCACGGGCGGCGGCCAAAGGTTGTCCAGGCAACGCCTGAACGACACGCTGACCCTCACTGCGCAACTGGCAAACCTGCTGCCAGAGTGCCGCATCCGTACTGTCAGGCATCCAGATACCGCCAGACGGTAGCTCGATCTCAGCACGCCCCAGGGTCACCAGGGTTTTCAAATCGGTGGAGAAGCCCGTAGCCGGACGGGCGCGACCGAAGTCGGCGCCGATGTCGTCGTAGCGACCGCCCTGGGCGATGGACTGGCCAACACCTGGCACGAACACCGCGAACACCACACCGGTGTGGTAGTGATAACCGCGAAGCTCGCCGAGGTCGAAGTACAGCGGCAGCTCCGGGAAGCGCACCGACAGACGCTCGGCGATCGCCAGCAAATCTTCCAGCGCCGCCAGTACCGGTGCCGGCGCATTGGCCAGACGCTCGCGGGCAGCGCTCAGCACCTCACGGCCGCCGCACAGGTCGACCAGCGCACGCAGCATGCCGGACAGATCGGCCGGCAGGCCTTCGGTCAGGGTAATGACCTCGTCGATGGCCTTGCGTTGCAACGCATCGAACAACTGCTGCTCGACTTCACCCGACAGGCCAGCCGCCTGGGCCAGACCGCGATAGATGCCGACATGCCCGAGGTCCATGTGCACGTCCGGCACATCGGCCAGTTGCAACATGGCCAGCATCAGGCTGATGACTTCGACGTCGCTGCTCGGGCTGGCATCGCCGTACAACTCGGCGCCCAGCTGGATCGGGCTGCGCGAGGACGACAAGGCACGCGGCTGTGCATGCAGCACGCTGCCGGCGTAGCACAGACGGCTCGGGCCTTCGCGCCGCAGGGTGTGCGCATCGATGCGCGCCACTTGCGGCGTGATGTCGGCACGGAAACCCATCTGCCGGCCCGATTGCGGGTCGATGACCTTGAAGGTACGCAGATCCAGGTCCTGGCCCGCGCCGGTCAGCAGGGATTCCAGGTACTCGATATGGGGAGTCACGACAAACTCGTAACCCCAGCTCTGGAACAGATCCAACACCTGACGACGCGCGACTTCAATGCGCGCCGCTTCCGGTGGCAGTACTTCTTCGATGCCATCTGGCAGCAGCCAGCGGTCTACCGTTGCCATTACGCCATTCCCCTTAGATCCGGGCGGCCAGCCCGAGGGCGAGCCTTGAGTGAAGCAGAAAATGACCGGTACGTTCAAAACGCACGCGCATGGACGACGCGGCGAAAGGCCTGTTACCGGCTTCGCCCATCACTTTCCTCGAAAAACTGTCGGGCCATTCAACCCGATCCTCTGCAACAAAAACAGCAATCAAACGTGCAGACGCAAAAAAGCCGGGAATTTCCCGGCTGCCGCATCATACACACGTTTTCCCAAAGGATCACCCCGCCCGAGGTTTTAGCCGCCGGGCGGAATGATTCAGGTCAACGTCGTATCAAGGCTTGGACTTTTCCAGGTAACGGAAGAAGTCGCTGCTTGGGTCGAGGACCAGGACGTCGGATTTGTTCGCGAAGCTTTCACGGTAGGCACGCAGGCTACGGTAGAAACCGTAGAATTCCTGATCCTGGCCGTAGGCCTTGGAGTAGATCGCAGCGGCCTGGGCATCACCGTCACCGCGAATCTCTTCGGATTCACGATAGGCTTCAGCCAGCAACACACGGCGTTGACGATCGGCGTCGGCACGGATGCCTTCGGCCAGCTCGTTACCCTTGGCGCGGTGCTCGCGAGCTTCACGCTCACGCTCGGTGCTCATACGTTCGAACACGCTGCGGTTCACTTCTTTCGGCAGATCGATGGCCTTGACCCGGACATCAACCACTTCGATACCCAGCTCCTTTTCCGCCATCTTGTTCAGCGATGCGGTGATGTCAGCCATGAGTGCATCGCGCTCACCCGAGACCACTTCGTGCAGGGTGCGCTTGCCGAACTGGTCACGCAGACCCGATTCCAGACGACGGGACAGACGCTCGTCGGCGATCTGCTTGAGGCCGGAGGTTGCGGTGTAGAAGCGCTCGGCATCTTTCACGCGCCACTTGGCGTAGGCATCGACCATCACGGCTTTCTTTTCCAGCGTCAGGAAACGCTGTGTCGGCGCATCCAGCGTCATCAGACGTGCGTCGAATTTACGCACCTGGTTAACGTAAGGAACCTTCACATGCAGACCTGGCTGAACATCAGCCTGAACCACGCGACCGAATTGCAGCAACACCGCGCGCTCGGTCTGAGCGACGATGTAGAAGCAGTTCCAGCCAACCAATACCACAACAACGCCAACGATCAGGGCGATCAGCGATTTATTGCTCATCAGCGGGTCTCCCTTGTGCGCGACTGCGGCACGTCAGTGACATGCGGCGTGACGTCCGTGTTGTTGCTGGCGGCAGCCGAACCGGTGACCGGTGCATTACTGCCCGAACTGTTCTGAATCATTTTGTCCAGCGGCAGGTAAAGCAGGTTGCTCTGGCCGTTTTTGTTGCCGGTCACGAGCACCTTGCTGGTGCTGCTGAAGACTTCCTGCATGGTGTCCAGGTACAGACGCTGGCGAGTGACCTCGGGCGCCTTGCGATACTCGGCAACCAGTTTGGTGAAACGATCTGCCTCACCCTTGGCGCGCGAGACCGTTTCGTCACGGTAACCGTTGGCATCTTCAAGGATACGCTGGGCCTGACCACGGGCTTCCGGCACCACGCCGTTGGCGTAGGTTTCAGCCTGGTTGCGCGAACGCTGCTCGTCTTCACGGGCGCGGATCACGTCATCGAAGGCTTCCTGCACTTCACGCGGTGCCGCTGCGCTCTGTACGTTGACCTGGGTGACGGTGATACCGGTGCGATAGGTATCGAGGAAACGTTGCAGACGCTCCTTGATCTCGCTGGCCATCAGCTCACGACCTTCGGTCAGCACCTGGTCCATTGCAGTGGAGCCCACCACATGGCGCAGCGCACTGTCGGTCGCATGTTGCAGGCTGATTTCCGGCTGGTCGACGTTCAGCACGAAGTCCTGCAGGTTGCTGATCTTGTACTGCACGGTCAGCGGCACTTCGACGATGTTCTCGTCTTCGGTCAGCATCTGGCCCTGCTTGGTGTAGGCACGCTCACGCGTGACGTTCTCCATGTACTTCTTGTCGATCGGCGGGAAGTAGATGTTCAGGCCGGGACCGACAGTCTCGTAGTACTTGCCGAAGCGCAGCACCACGGCCTGCTCCTGCTCGTCCACGACGTACACCGCGCTGTACAGCCAGACGGCCGCCAGCACGACCAGGCCGATGCCGAGCAGGCCGCCGAAGCCACCGCTCTTGCCCGAGCCACCACCGTCATCACCGCGTTTTTTTCCACCACCGAACAACCCGTTCAGGCTTTCCTGCAGCTTTCGGAAGGCCTCGTCGAGATCCGGCGGCCCCTTGCGGTCGCCGTTGTTGCGACGCTTGCCACCCCAAGGATCCTGATTGTTCGAGTTGCCACCCGGCTCATTCCAAGCCATAGCGCTCTCCATCTGATAAAGCAAAGACGCACCCACGGCGCGCCGACCAATGCTACAGAATGCCTGCCGTTGCGGCACAACCGCTTTGTCAGGCTTTTATTGCAAAGTGTGTTGCTCGATGAACTCCGTCGGCACAACGCCTTCACGACTGACCAGTCGATTGAGCTCCGAGCGTGGCAATCGAACGGCCAGCAAGCTGACACCTTCTTCGTCGTATTCTTCTTTCTGCACCGCGCCCAACTCGAAAAACTGTGCACGCAGACGCGCAAACCGCTGAGGCAAACGCAAGGTACCCACGAACAAATCGCTGCCGAGCAATTCGGCAATGGCTTGCTCAAGCAATTCCAGACCGGTGCCATCACGGGCTGACAACCAGACCCGCTGGGGCTTGCCGTTTTCATCGCGCTGGATTTGTGGCTCAACGCCTTCAAGCAAATCGAGTTTGTTATAGACCTCGAGGATCGGCAAGTCCTGGGCACCGATCTCGCCCAGTACCACCATCACCTGCTCGATCTGCAACATGCGATCCGGTTCGGCCGCATCGATCACGTGCAACAGCAGGTCGGAGTTGCTCGACTCTTCGAGCGTAGACCGAAATGCCTCGACCAGTTTGTGCGGCAAATGGCGAATGAAACCCACGGTGTCGGCCAGGACAATCGGCCCCAGGTCGTCCAGATCCAGACGGCGCAGGGTCGGGTCGAGCGTGGCGAACAGCTGGTCAGCAGCGTACACGTCGGACTTGGTCACGTTATTGAACAGCGTGGATTTACCGGCGTTGGTATATCCCACCAGAGACACGGTAGGGATATCCGCACGCGAGCGGCCGCGACGCGACTGTTCGCGCTGGCTGCGCACTTTTTCCAGTCGGCCCTTGATCTGGCGCAGGCGTACCCGCAGCAGTCGCCGGTCGGTTTCGAGCTGGGTTTCACCCGGGCCGCGCATGCCGATACCGCCACCCTGACGCTCAAGGTGAGTCCAACCGCGGACCAGCCGGGTGCTCATGTGGTCAAGCTGGGCCAGCTCTACCTGGAGCTTGCCCTCATGGGTACGGGCGCGTTGGGCGAAAATATCGAGAATCAGACCGGTACGGTCGATCACGCGACACTCGAAAACACGTTCGAGGTTACGTTCCTGACTGGGCGTGAGGACGTGATTGAAGATCACCAGATCGGCTTCTTCGGCGTGAACCAGGTCGCGCAGTTCCTCGACCTTGCCGCTGCCAATCAGGTATTTGGCGGTTGGCCGATGACGCGGCACGTTAAAAAACGCAACGGTCTCGGCGCCAGCCGAATTTGCCAGTTCCTGAAACTCCTGCGGATCTTCGCGCGCCTCAGGGTCCTGTCCATCCAAGTGAACGAGGATGACTCGTTCACCACCACCGTGGCGCTCAAAGAACAAAGGAGACTCCTATCAGGCGTTACCTGGCTCAGCGTCACCTGCTTCGGATTCGGTTGCGCTTGGCAGACGAATTGGACGAACCGGCACGACTGTAGAGATAGCGTGTTTGTAAACCATCTGGCTGACGGTGTTCTTCAGCAGGATAACGAACTGGTCGAACGACTCGATCGTGCCTTGCAGTTTGATCCCGTTCACCAGGTAGATGGAAACCCCCACTTTCTCTTTACGTAAAGTATTCAAGTAAGGGTCTTGTAGCGAATGCCCTTTTGACATGTGCCGCACTCCTTTAAGGATTCAATATAAAAAATAGGTAAACAGATGGCTTTTGCCGCCACACCCCCAAGGATAGACGGCAATTGCAAGGACTCAGCTCAATATGGAGATCGTCCCAAGGTATTTCAAGGCGCGTGGCAGATTGTCGCAATCCAGACTGTCGAGCCAGTGTAAATCTTTCCAGCTGCGCAGCCAGGTGAACTGGCGTTTGGCCAATTGGCGCGTGGCGATGATGCCCCGCTCCTGCATCTCGGCCGACGTCAGCTTGCCATCCAGGAAGTCCCAGACCTGGCGGTAGCCTACCGCACGTATAGACGGCAACCCGGCATGCAGGTCACTTCTATTACGCAGGGCTACGACCTCGTCGATGAATCCCTGTTCCAGCATACTTGTGAATCTTTGTTTAATGCGCTCGTGCAGTACCTGGCGATTAGTTGGTGCAATCGCCAGGTTCGCGACAGTATAGGGCAATTGTTGCAGTCCCGATGCGGCCGCTTCAGCACTTTGCGCAGATTGTTGCAGGCGCAGCGAAGTCATGCTCTGACCGCTGACCCGGTAAACTTCCAGCGCACGACTCAGTCGTTGTGGATCGTTCGGATGGATGCGTGCCGCCGACTCGGGATCGATGACCGCCAGTTGCTCGTGCAGGGCTTGCCAGCCAAGGCGTGCAGCCTCTTCTTCAATCTGCGCGCGAACCTCGGGATCGGCCGCCGGCATGTCCGCCAGACCTTCGATCAAAGCCTTGTAATAGAGCATCGTGCCGCCCACCAGCAGCGGAATTTTTCCACGTGCGGTGATCTCGGCCATGGCCTCCAGCGCATCACGACGGAAATCCGCTGCCGAATAGGCTTCGGCCGGATCGAGAATGTCGATCAGTCGATGAGGGAATTCGGCCAGCAGTTCTTTGGAAGGCTTGGCGGTGCCGATGTCCATGCCGCGATAGACCAGCGCCGAATCGACGCTGATCAGCTCGCACGGCAGCACCTTGGTCAGCTCGATGGCCAGGTCGGTCTTGCCCGCAGCGGTCGGGCCCATCAGGAAAATCGCTGGAGGAAGCTGGCTCATCAACGACCGCGCAGGAACAGTTTGTCCAGATCGTCCAGGCCCAGTTGGGTCCAGGTCGGTCGGCCATGGTTGCATTGACCGCTGCGTTCAGTGTTTTCCATGTCACGCAGCAGGCCGTTCATTTCCGGCAGGGCCAGGCGGCGGTTGGCGCGGATCGCGCCGTGGCAGGCCATGGTGCCGAGCAGTTCGTTCAAATGTGCCTGGATCCGGTCGCTGGTACCGTATTCCATCAAGTCCGACAGGACATCGCCCACCAGACGGTTGGCTTCAGCCTGCTTGAGCAGGGCCGGGATCTGCCGGATGGCCAGGGTTTCCGGGCCAAGGCGCTGCAATTCAAAACCGAGGCGCTGGAACCATGCCGCATGTTCTTCGGCGCAATCGGCCTCGCGCTGACTGACCGCCAGCGATTCCGGCACCAGCAGCGGCTGGCCGCTCAGGCCTTCGCTGGCCATGGCGATCTTCAGACGCTCGTACATGATCCGCTCGTGAGCGGCGTGCATGTCCACCAAAACCAGGCCCTGGGCGTTCTCGGACAGAATATAGATGCCCTTGAGCTGCGCAAGCGCGTAGCCCAGCGGCGGAATGTCTTCCTGACCGGCCGGCAGCGCGTTGGCATTCGCTTCAGGCAGCGGCGCAAAAAACTCGCGATACGCGGCCTGAGCCTCGGCGGCCGGCACGGCGGATTGCGGACGCGGCGTGTATTGATACTGATAAGCGCCGCCAGCGCTGGCACCCGACGAGGTATTGAACGCCGGTTGCGCCTGCGGCTGCTCCAGCAACGCGTTGGCCGCCAGACGCATTTCGCCCTGCGGCCCGAATTCACCAGCTTCAAGGCCGGTCGGCCGGACAATCGCGGTGGTGACCGAACCGGCAAGCTGATCTTCCGGCCGCACATCGCCGAGGGCACGGTGCAAGGTGCCATACAGGAAGTCATGCACCATGCGTCCGTCACGGAAGCGCACTTCGTGTTTGGTCGGGTGCACGTTGACGTCGACCGCTGCCGGATCGACCTCGAAAAACAGTGCGAACGTCGGATGCCGGCCATTGAACAGCACATCGCGATAAGCCTGACGCACCGCGTGGGCCACCAGTTTGTCGCGCACCGCACGGCCGTTGACGAAGAAATACTGCAAGTCCGCCTGACTGCGGTTGAAGGTCGGCAGACCGACCCAGCCCCACAAATGCAGGCCATTGCGTTCGATCTCGATCGGCAGCGCCTGCTCGAGGAAGCCCGAACCGCAGATCGCCGCCACACGCCGGGCGCGGGCCGCATCATCGTGGGCTTCGTGCAGGCTGAGGATGGTCTTGCCGTTGTGGCGCAAATGGAAAGCCACGTCGAAACGCGCCAGCGCCAGACGCTTGATCACTTCCTGCAGGTGATCGAATTCAGTTTTTTCGGTCTTGAGAAATTTGCGCCGTGCCGGGGTGTTGAAGAACAGGTCACGGACCTCCACCGAGGTGCCGACCGGATGCGCCGCCGGCTGCACGCGGGGCGCCATGTCGCGGCCTTCGGTCTCGACCTGCCAGGCCTGATCGGCGTCGCGGGTACGCGAGGTCAGGGTCAGACGCGCCACGGAGCTGATCGAAGCCAAAGCCTCACCCCGGAAACCCAGGCTCATCACCTGTTCGAGGTCTTCCAGGTTACGGATCTTGCTGGTGGCGTGACGGGCCAGGGCCAGCGGCAGGTCATCAGCGGAAATGCCGCTGCCGTCGTCACGCACTCGCAGCAGTTTGACGCCGCCCTGCTCGACATCGACGTCGATACGCTTGGCGCCGGAGTCGAGGCTGTTTTCCAGCAGCTCCTTGATCACCGAGGCCGGGCGTTCGACTACCTCACCGGCGGCGATCTGGTTCGCCAGCCGCGGGCTGAGCAGTTCAATGCGGGCAGCGTTCAGGACCTGGTTCATTCTTTGGACGCCAGTTCGGTGCCGGGAATGGTCAGGTGCTGACCGACTTTCAGATCATCGCTTTTCAGATTGTTGGCACTACGCAGTGTGGCCGGCGAAATCTGATACCGCACGGCAATCATCGCCACGGTCTCACCCGGACCTACCCGGTGATCACGCGGTCCCTGAGCGATCTTGCCCGAATCACGCAGCCAGGCGATGTAAGTGCCCGGTGGCGGATTCTGCTGGAAGAACTGGCGCACGCCGCTGCTGATCGAGCGCGCCAGCGCCTGCTGGTGGCTCGCTGCCGAGAGTTTGCTCGCTTCGTTGGCGTTGGAGATGAAGCCGGTTTCCACCAGGATCGACGGGATGTCCGGCGATTTCAGCACCATGAATCCGGCCTGTTCCACGCGCTGCTTGTGCAGCGGGGTGACCCGGCCAATGTTGGTCAGGACCTTCTGGCCGACGTTGAGGCTGGAGGTCAGCGAGGCGGTCATCGACAGGTCGAGCAGAACGCCGGCCAGCATCCGGTCCTTGTCGTCGAGGCTGACGTTGCCGGCACCGCCGATCAGGTCGGAACGGTTTTCGCTGTCGGCCAGCCAACGGGCGGTTTCCGAGGTGGCTCCACGATCAGACAGGGCAAACACCGACGCACCGAACGCGGCCGCAGACGGCGCAGCGTCGGCGTGGATCGAGACGAACAGGTCGGCGCCCTTCTTGCGGGCAATCTCGGTACGACCGCGCAACGGGATGAAGTAGTCGCCGGTACGGGTGAGTTCGGCGCGGAAGCCTTTCATGCCGTTGACCTGACGCTGCAGCTCACGGGCGATCTGCAACACCACGTCCTTCTCACGCTGGCCGCGCGAACCCGACGCTCCAGGGTCTTCGCCACCGTGACCGGCATCGATCACCACAATGATGTCGCGCTTGCCGGCCGGGGCCGGTGGCAGCTTGATCGCAGGTTCCGCCGGTGTGACAGGCACTGCAGGAACGGTCGCGACCGACGGCGCAGGTGCAGGCGGCGGTGCGGCGTCAGCCGGGTTGTCGAACAGGTCGACCACCAGACGGTTGCCATACTGGGCGTTCGGCGCCAGCGAGAAGCTTTTCGGAGTGACCGCTTTTTTCAGGTCGATGACCACCCGCAGGTCGGTCGGCGTACGCTGGGCCGAGCGCATGGCGGTGATCGGCGTGTTGGCGGTCTGCACATTCAGCGGCGCGCCGAGGGTGGCGCCGTTGATGTCGATCACCAGACGATCCGGCGCGGTCAGCGTGAAGACGCTGTGCTGCACCGGGCCTGTCAGGTCAAACACCAGTCGCGTGTTGTCCGGCGCCCGCCACAGGCGCACGCTGTTGACCTTCGTCTCGGCCACAGCGTTGACGGTTACTGCCATCAACATCAGTCCAGCGGCAGCCACCAACGCGCGAAAGCGCATACCTAACCCCATCATTCAATTGGTTTCCAATGCCAAAGCGGCACACCAGGCCTCGCCGCGCGAGCCCTGGGATAAAATGGTCAGCGAACGTCCGCTGTCTTGCGGGCTAATGGTAATGGTCAGGTCAGGCTTTGGCAAAAAGCCTGCACCTTTATCGGGCCATTCGATCAGGCACAGGGCGTCGTCTTCGAAATAGTCGCGGATGCCGAGAAACTCCAGTTCCTCCGGATCGACCAGACGATACAGGTCGAAGTGAAACGCGCGAACGTCACCGATCTCGTAGGGCTCGACCAGGGTGAAGGTCGGACTTTTCACCGCCCCCACGTGCCCCAGACCGCGAATGATGCCCCGCGACAGCGTGGTTTTGCCCATCCCGAGATTGCCTTCGAGAAAGATCAGGCCATGGCCCTGGGTGATACGGGCGATGCGTGCGCCAAAGTCGCTCATGGCCTGTTCATCGGCCAGGTACAGGGTTACTTCAGACACGGTGCATGCTCCTCCAACAACTGACGAATGGCTGGAATCAGATCACTGGCCGCCAGCCCACGGCCGAATTTACCTTGTTGCAGACCGGCGTTGGCGTGCAGCCAGACTGCCAGACTCGCGGCGTCAAAACCGTCCATGCCCTGGGCCAGCAGTGCGCCGATCAGGCCCGCCAGCACATCGCCGAGCCCGGCAGTGGCCATCGCCGGATGGCCTTGATGACACAGCGCCAGACGACCATCGGGATGAGCGATCAGACTGCCCGCGCCTTTGAGCACCACCACCGCTGTATATTTTTTGCTCAACGCCAGCGTGGCCGCCGGACGATCAGCCTGCACTTCGGCGGTACTGATCCCCAATAAACGCGCCGCTTCCCCCGGATGCGGCGTGATCACGCAATCCCTGGGCAAACTGACAAAATCCGAGGCCAGCAGGTTCAGCGCATCCGCGTCCCATACTTGAGGCAGCGCTGCATTGGCAGCGGCCGACAACAGCGCTCGCCCCCAACTGGCCTGCCCAAGCCCCGGCCCGACCACCAGCACGGACACCTTGTCCAGCAGCCCCATCAGTTGATTGGCCGAAGAAGTGCCCAGCGCCATGGCTTCCGGTACCCGGCTCAGCGCCGCCGGCACATGTTCCGGGCGAGTCGCGACCGAGACCATCCCGGCACCACTGCGCAACGCGCTTTCGGTGCTCAGCAGGATCGCCCCGCCAAAGCCGTGATCGCCGCCGATCAGCAGCACATGGCCGAAACGCCCCTTGTGGGCAGCCGGCGCACGGGCAGCCGGACGCGGCAGGTTAATCGCGTTGAGCCGTTGAGCGACGGCAGAAATGTCACTGAAATTTTCGGCCGTGACCTGCAGGTCGTTAAACAGCAGTTCGCCGACATGATCCACCGCCTCGCCCGTGAACAGCCCGAGTTTCAGCCCGATAAAAGTCACGGTGAGGTCGGCGTGCACCGCTTCACCCAGCGCATGGCCGGTGTCGGCGCATAATCCGGAAGGGATATCGACCGCCACCACTGGCAGCCCGCTGGCATTGATCGACGCAATCGCAGCGGCATAAGGCTCACGCACCTCGCCGCTCAGGCCGGTGCCCAGCAACGCGTCAACGACGATGCCGCGCAACTCACAGGACAGATCCCATGGGGCAATCGATACACCCTCGGCCACAGCTTCGGCGTGCGCCACAGCGGCATCGCCCTTCAAACGCTGCGGCTCACCGACAGCCAGCACCTGAACCTGCCAACCCGCCCGATGGGCCAGCGCCGCCACCAGATAACCATCGCCGGCGTTGTTGCCGTGTCCGGCCAGCACCATCATTTCATTCGCGGCCGGCCATTGGCGCACCAGCGCGCGCCACGTGGCATGGGCGGCACGCTGCATCAATTCGAAGCCCGGCGTGCCGGCGGCGATCAGCCGTGCATCGAGTTCGCGCACTTGCGCGGCACGGTACAGCACGTCGGGTAATTGATCTTTAGTGTGCGGCATGCGTCTTCGGGCTCCGATGTCTGGCAGAATTATACGCACCTCAGCTCCGGTTTCTCTCGCCTCATGTCCGCCATCACCACCGATCTTCCCGCCCTCGCCCAATCCATCAAGGACTGGGGCCGCGAGTTGGGCTTCCAGCAAGTCGGCATCAGCGGTCTGGACCTGGCCGAGCATGAGCAGCACCTGCAACGCTGGCTCGAGGCCGGCTACCACGGCGAAATGGAGTACATGGGCGCCCATGGCAGCAAACGCTCGCACCCTGAAGAACTGGTGCCGGGCACCCTGCGTTTGGTGTCGCTGCGCATGGACTACCTGCCGGGCGACACACAAATGGCGCAATTGCTGGGCAAACCGGAAAAAGCCTACATCTCGCGTTACGCCTTGGGCCGCGATTATCACAAGTTGATCCGTAAACGCGTTCAACAACTGGCGGACAGGATTCAGTCCGAAATCGGCCCGTTCGGTTTCCGAGCCTTCGTCGACAGCGCCCCGGTGCTGGAAAAAGCCATCGCCGAGCAGGCCGGGCTGGGCTGGATCGGCAAAAACACTCTGGTGCTCAATCGCAAGGCCGGCAGTTATTTCTTTCTCGCTGAACTGTTCGTCGATCTGCCGTTGCCGGTGGATGAACCGCATAGCACCGAACATTGCGGCCGATGCACCGCATGCCTCGACATCTGCCCGACCAACGCTTTCGTAGGCCCGTACGTGCTGGACGCGCGACGCTGCATTTCCTACCTGACCATCGAACTGAAGAACGCCATCCCCGAAGATCTGCGACCGCTGATCGGTAACCGTGTGTTCGGCTGCGACGATTGCCAGATCTGCTGCCCGTGGAACCGCTTCGCCCGCCCGTCCGGCGAAAGCGATTTCAAGCCACGGCACAATCTGGACAACGCAGAACTGGCCGAACTGTTTATGTGGGATGAAGACAAATTCCTCAGCAGCACCGAGGGTTCGCCGCTGCGTCGGGCCGGTTACGAGCGCTGGCTGCGCAATCTGGCGGTGGGGCTGGGTAATGCGCCATCGAGCATTCCAGTGCTGGAAGCGCTCAAGGCACGGCGCGAATACCCGTCAGAGCTGGTGCGAGAACATGTGGAATGGGCTTTGAAACAGCACGCCGACCGTCAAGGCGCGTCGTTATAGACGAACTTCGGCATTTCCCAATGGAAGCGAATCGCCAACAGCCGCAGTAGAAAGCCACCGAACAACGTGATCAGAATCGCCTGCTCGCTCGGCACGTTGAGGAACAGACAGAGCATGTAGCACCACGCTGCAGCGAACGAGACACTCGCATAAAGTTCGCGGCGGAAGATCAGCGGGATGTCGTTGCAGAAGATATCGCGCAGGATGCCGCCGAACACACCCGTGATCACACCGCTGACCGAAGCCACCAGCATGCCGTGGCCCATTTCCAGGGCGGTCATGCAGCCGATCAGGGTGAATGCCACCAGACCGACCGCGTCGAGCACCAGAAACAGCGAGCGCAGGTGACGCATCCAGCGTGCGGTAAACACGGTGATCATCGCCGCAATCGTGGTCAGTACCAGATATTCCGGATGTTTGACCCAGGTCAGCGGGTAGTGCCCGAGCAACACGTCGCGCACCGAACCGCCACCCAACGCGGTGACGCAGGCAATCAGCACCACGCCGAACCAGTCCATGCCGCGACGGCCCGCAGACAGGGCGCCGGTCATGGCTTCGGCAGTAATGGCGACGAGATAGAGCATCAGCAACATGGTGGCGATCCTGGCAGGAAGGCGCGCAGTCTACTCACTTCACCGAGGCACCAAAAGAGGGCACCCCGGCGTAGGTGCCGATCTCAGAACTTGATGAAATGCTTACGGTAATGCTGCAGCTCGGCAATGGATTCGCGGATGTCGTCCAGCGCCAGGTGAGTGCTGCCTTTCTTGAAGCTGTCACGCACGTCCGGCGCCCAGCGCGCGGCCAATTCCTTGAGCGTGGACACGTCGAGGTTGCGGTAGTGGAAGTAGCTTTCCAGCGACTTCATGTGGGTATAAAGGAAGCGACGATCCTGGCAGATGCTGTTGCCACAGATCGGCGACTTGCCCTTCGGCACCCACTTTTCCAGGAAGGCGATGGTTTCGGCTTCAGCCTCGGCCATGCTCACGCGGCTTTCACGCACGCGCTGGGTCAGGCCGGAGTTGCCGTGAGTGCGGGTGTTCCACTCATCCATGCGAGCGAGGACTTCGTCGCTGTGGTGGATGGCGATCACCGGGCCTTCGGCCAGGGTGTTCAGGTCACTGTCGGTAACGATGGTGGCCATTTCGATGATCACGTCGTTTTCCGGATCGAGACCGGTCATTTCCAGGTCGATCCAGATCAGATTCTGCGGGTTTTGCATATTTCGGCTCCTGAGCAATGCTGCGCAGTTTAGCCTAGGCAGCCTGCCGGGCGTGCTAAACTCGCGGCCGTTTTACCTAATCGCTGCATTCTTCAGACGGAACACCCATGGCCAAACGCCAACTCAATCGTCGTCAAAACTGGCGCATCGAAAAGATTCAGGGCGAGCGCGCCGCCCGCGCCGCCAAACGCGAGTCCTCGGCTGTCGAGGCGCTCGAAGGCGGCGACCTCGGCCCGGAACAGCACGGCCTGGTGATCGCCCACTTCGGTGTGCAGGTCGAGGTCGAGGCCGTTGACGGTGAGCTGGCCGGCCAGGTCTTCCGCTGCCACCTGCGGGCCAACCTGCCGGCGCTGGTGACGGGCGACCGGGTCGTATGGCGCGCCGGCAACCAGGGCATCGGCGTGATCGTCGCGCAACTGCCGCGCACCACCGAGCTGTGCCGTCCGGACAGCCGTGGCCAGCTCAAGCCGGTGGCCGCCAACGTCGACATGATCGTCATCGTCTTCGCCCCGCTGCCCGAACCCCATGCCAACCTGATCGACCGTTATCTGGTCGCCGCCGAACACGCCGGCATCCGCCCGCTACTGCTGCTGAACAAATTCGACCTGATCGACGAGCAGAACGCCCCGGCGCTGAATGCCCTGCTGGCGGTCTACCGCACGCTGGGTTATCCGGTGCTGGAAGTCTCGGCGCACCACGGCAACGGTATGGAGCAATTGCAAAAGCAGCTCGACGGACGCATCAGCGTGTTCGTCGGCCAGTCCGGTGTCGGCAAGTCGTCGCTGGTCAACAGTCTGCTGCCGGAAGTCGAAACCCGCGTCGGCCCGCTGTCCGAGCTGTCCGGCCAGGGCACGCACACCACAACCACCGCGCGCCTGTTCCACTTCCCCGGTGGCGGTGAGCTGATCGACTCCCCGGGCATCCGCGAATTCGGCCTCGGCCACGTCAGCCGCGCCGACGTCGAAGCCGGTTTCATCGAGTTCAACGACCTGCTCGGCACCTGCCGCTTCCGCGACTGCAAGCACGATCGCGAACCGGGATGCGCACTGCTCAAGGCGCTGGAAGACGGCCGCGTGCAGCAGCAGCGAATGAACAGCTACCGCTCGATCATCGCCAGCCTGCCGGAAAACGGTTACTAGACTTTCAAGTAACCAGACACAAAAAAGCCGCGATCATCTCGCGGCTTTTTTGTGGGTCACTGTTTCGGCGCGGGGGCCGGTGCAGGCGCCGGTGCTGGTGCCGCTGCGCCCGGCTCGGTCGGTTTCGGCAGCGGGTCGTCGAACAGGTTCAGCCGTTCGCGCAACTCGTGGGCCGGTACCGGTTGCTGATCCGCCGGCAAGGCGTTCGGGTCGACCGGGGTGGCCGGCGCGGCGCCGTTCTGGCCTTGATCTGCCGGTTTCGACGGGTCGGCACCTTGCGCACCTTCGATGGCTGCCTGGGCTTTCTTGGTCAGTACCACGATGTCGATGCGGCGGTTGACCGGGTTGAACGGGTTCTCCTTGTCGAACAGTGCCGACGAGGCGTAACCCACCACACGCGCCACTTGCGAGTCCGGATAACTGCCCGCCACCAGCGCACGCCGGGCGGCGTTGGCACGGTTGGCCGAAAGCTCCCAGTTGCCGAAGTCGCCATTGCCTACATAAGGCTTGGCATCGGTGTGGCCGCTGATACTGATCTTGTTCGGCACCGCTTTGATCGTGTCGGCCATGGCCAGCAGGATGTCTTCGAAGTACGGCTTCAGCCGTGCGGAACCTGAGTCGAACATCGGCCGGTTCTCGGCGTCCATGATCTGGATGCGCAAGCCGTTCGGCGTGATCTCGAAGAGGATCTGGTCCTTGAACTTCTGCAGTTGCGGGTTCTCGTCGACCTTGTTCTGCAGTTCTTGCAGCAGCAGTTCCAGGCGTTCCTTCTCGACCTGTTCGGCCATGCCTTCAACCTGTTCGGTGTCGACCGTGACCTTGTCCGGTTGCGGTTGCGACTTCACTTCAGGGTTGAGGGTGTTTTCCGGCGCCAGGGTCGGCGTACCGCCCAGGTCGATGATGTACGGCGTGCCGCTCTCGGAGAAACCGACCGGGTCCTTGAAGTAACCGGCGATGGCGATCTTCTGTTCCGGGGTCGCGGTGGACAGCAGCCACAACACCAGGAAGAACGCCATCATCGCCGTCGCGAAGTCGGCGAAGGCGATCTTCCACGCCCCGCCGTGATGCCCGCCGGCGATGCGCTTGACGCGCTTGATGATTATCGGCTGGTTATTTTCCATGACTTAGCGACCGCGAACGGCTTGTTCCAGCTCGGCAAAGCTTGGACGGTGAGCCGGGTACAGAACCTTGCGACCGAACTCGACAGCCAGCGATGGCGGCATGCCGGAAGCCGAAGCCACCAGCGAGGCCTTGATGGCTTCGTAAACGTTCAGCTCTTCCTTGGCATCGTGGGCCAGGGAGTGCGCCAGCGGGCCGAAGAAACCGTACGCCGCGAGAATACCGAAGAAGGTACCCACGAGTGCCGCACCTACGTGCAGACCGATGGATTTCTGATCGCCTTCACCCAGGGAGGCCATGGTCACCACGATACCCAGTACCGCCGCAACGATACCGAAACCCGGCATGGCGTCGGCAATGCCGTTCACCGCGTGGGACGGATGCTCGAGGTCTTCCTTCAGGCTGTACAGTTCCATGTCGAACAGGCCTTCCAGCTCGTGGGGAGCCATGTTGCCGGACGACATGATGCGCAGGTAGTCGCAGATGAACGCGGTCATGCGCTCGTCTTTCAGTACCGCCGGGTACTTGGCGAAGATCGGGCTCGCGGCGGCATCTTCGATGTCGCCCTCGATGGCCATCATGCCTTCGCGGCGGCTCTTGTTGAGGATCTCGTAGATCAGGCCCAGCACTTCCAGATAGAACGTGTGGCTGAAACGCGAACTGAACATGCTCAGGGATTTCTTGAGCACGTGCATCGTCATGTAGCCGGGGTTGGCCTGGAGGAATGCACCGAGTGCAGCACCACCGATGATCATCACCTCGAAGGGCTGGATCAGGGCGGCAATCTTGCCGTGGGAGAGCACGTATCCGCCGAGCACGCTCGCGAATACGACGATGATGCCGATAATTTTAGCCATAGGTAGAAAGGTACTTGTTTAAGTCGGGTTCAAGGTCATATTCGGAAGTTAAAAAATCTCTTCTTCTACTTATCGGCAAAACTGCGCCAGACTATAGCCAGTTCAGGCGAAAAGCCAATTTAGCCCATGCCGGGCGCGTCTACAGTCAGTGAAGATCTCGTCCAGACATGGCTAATGAAACGAACGTCCCACACGTGAAACCGACCACACTCGATGGTTGGGTGAAGCTGCTCGACAGCGTTCGCCTGCCGGTGCCGCAAGACGCCCATGACCGGGTCTGCCGGGCGATTCGCGATGACCGCAGCTCGTTGCGCGACATCGCCGACCTGATGCAGGACAGCCCGGCGCTGGCCCTGAGCATCATCCGCGAAGCCAACCGCCACACCCACGGCAACATGAGCGCGCCGGCGGAAAACCTCGAAGTGGCGATCAATCGCCTCGGCCTTGGCCGTACCGAAGAACTGCTGGCTCGCCTGCCCGCCGAACCTGCCGCGCAAATTCCCCAAGCCTTGCGCCAATTGCAGATGATCAGCCAGCACGCCACGCAACAGGCCAACGGTTTTTTCGCCAGTCGCCTGGCGCGACTGTGGCAGGACATTCATTGGGGCAGCCTGTTGTTTCTGTCGCCGCTGTGGCCATTGGCGCTGACCTTTCCCAAATTGCTTGAAGAGTGGGAAGTACGGGTTATCCACAAGGGCGAATCAGCGCGAGTCGTGGAAAAGCAGCTGTTCGGTGTGCGCCTGCTGAAAATCGGCGAAGCGCTGGTCGAAGCTTGGCGTCTGCCGGTCTGGGTGCAGCAAGGTTATCGGCTGCTGCTGACCGAGCAGCGCGAACTGGTCAAAGTCCTGCGCATTGCCCGCGACGTCGATCATCCGCTGCGCCAGCAAAATCGCCTCGACGACGACCCGACCCTGCGTCGCTGGCTCAATCAACCGGCCAATACCGTACTGCTGGCCAACGGTCTGGCACTCTCGGCGCAACAGGCCTGGGACAGTCCGCACAGTGAGCGCTGGCAGTACCTGACCAGCCTCTACCTGCAAATCTCGATGGACGAGGTACAACAACAGTTGCACCAGCAGGCCGCCGTCAGCGCTCGTCATCATTTCATGCCCGACCTCTGGCACCCGGCGGTTTCGCTGCTGTGGCCGTGGGGCACCCGTCGCCTGCCCGCCGGAATGCTGCCGGCTGCGGCGCCGTCCGCTGACGACCTGAGCCAGTGGCGCCGGCAATGCGCCGAGCTGCTGGCCGTGCCAAGCCGCTTCACCAACGCCATGAGCCTGACCGTCGCCGCCCGCGATGCGCTGGTCGCCAGTGGCATGCGCCGGGTGATGATCCTGATGGCCGACCGCAGCCACGCCAATCTGCGCGTCCATCAAACCTCGGGGTTGCCGAAGGAAGCCGCTGCGCTGAATTTCGTCGTCAGCCAGAGTTCGGTGCTGCAACGCTTGCTCACGCAGCAGGCGCAAGTGCGGATCACCCCGGACAACAACGCCCAGTTTTCCGCCCTGCTGCCGCCCTCGCTGCGCGCGCTGTTTCGTGGCGAACACCTGTTCCTGCGCTCGCTGGTGAACAACGGCCGGGTGATCATGATCGTGGTCGCCGACCAGGGTGGCGGGCCGTTCGCCGACATCACTGTGCAGGCTTTCGGCAAAACCGCGCAGTGCATCGAGAAAGCCCTGCACAGTTTTAGCCAGCGCGGCCAATGACAGCTACAATCCTTCCCCTTTGTGCTCTGGAGACCTCACATGTCTGATTTCTCTGGCCTGGCCCTGGTGATCGAGCCGAGCGACCTGCTGCCGCGCCTCGAATCCCGCGATCTGATTCTGGTGGATCTGACCAGTGCCGCCCGCTACGCCGAGGGACACATTCCCGGCGCACGTTTTGTTGATCCGAAACGCACCCAGCTGGGTCAGGCGCCGGCTCCGGGCCTGTTGCCGAGCAAAGAAAAACTCGAAGAACTGTTCGGTGAGCTGGGTCATCGCAAAGATGCGGTCTACGTGGTCTATGACGACGAAGGCGGCGGCTGGGCCGGGCGCTTCATCTGGCTGCTCGACGTGATCGGCCACGACAAGTATCACTACCTCGACGGCGGACTGCCGGCGTGGCTGGCGGAAGGTTCGCCGATGTCGATCCAGATTCCTCCGGCGGCGGGTGGCCCGGTTGCCCTGACCCTGCACGAGGAACCGACCGCCACCCGCGAATACCTGCAAAGCCGTCTCGGCGCCGCCGACCTGGCAATCTGGGACGCTCGCGGGCCGCTGGAGTATTCCGGCGAGAAGGTCCTGGCAGCCAAGGGCGGGCACATCCCCGGCGCGGTCAATTTCGAATGGACGGCGGGCATGGATCAGGCGCGCCAGTTGCGCATCCGCACCGACATGCCGCAGATCCTGGAAAGCCTCGGGATCACCAAAGACAAAGAAATCATTACCCACTGCCAGACCCATCACCGGTCCGGTTTCACTTATCTGGTGGCCAAGGCCCTCGGTTATCCGCGGGTCAAGGGCTACGCCGGTTCCTGGGGCGAATGGGGCAACCACCCCGACACCCCCGTCGAGCTTTAAGGATTTTTAAGGACAGTCATGAAAGAGCGTTTGTTTATCATCAGCCAGTACCTGCTGCCTCATCACCTGCTGTCGCGCCTGGCCGGCTGCGTCGCAGAGTGCCGCGTGCGCTGGTTCAAGAATGCCTTCACCACCTGGTTCGCCAAGCGTTATCAAGTGGACATGTCGCAGGCACTGGTTGAAGACGTCACCGCTTACGAGCACTTCAACGCCTTCTTCACCCGTGCCCTGAAAGACGGCGCACGTCCGCTGGACCAGACCCCGGGCGCGATCCTCAGCCCGGCCGACGGTGCGATCAGCCAGCTCGGCCCGATCGAACACGGCCGCATCTTCCAGGCCAAGGGCCACAGCTTCAGCGTGCTGGAACTGCTGGGCGGCGATGCGGCGAATGCGGCGCCGTTCATGGGCGGTGAATTCGCGACTGTTTACCTGTCGCCGAAGGACTACCACCGCGTGCACATGCCGCTGGCCGGCACCCTGCGCGAAATGGTCTACATTCCGGGCCGGATCTTCTCGGTCAACCAGACCACCGCGGAAAACGTTCCGGAACTGTTCGCCCGTAACGAGCGCGTAGCGTGCATCTTCGACACCGAGCGCGGGCCAATGGCCGTGGTGCTGGTGGGCGCGATGATCGTGGCATCGATCGAAACCGTGTGGGCCGGTCTGGTCACGCCGCCGAAGCGCGAACTGAAAACCTTCCGTTACGACGAAGCCGCCCGTGCGCCGATCCATCTGGAAAAAGGTGCGGAACTGGGGCGCTTCAAACTGGGTTCGACCGCGATCGTGCTGTTCGGGCCGGATCAGGTGAAGTGGGTTGAAGAACTGAAGGCCGGCTCGCCGGTACAGATGGGTCAGGCCTTGGCAATGTCGAACGCCTGAACCGGTTGATCCGCCCTTTCGCACGTCTGCGAAGGGGCGGATTCGACCTGGGTGGCGCCGTTACTCTATCTGCCCACGGAAGCCGATCGGCCCTTCGTTGGCGTAGGTATTGGTGCCACTGAGGTTTTTCCCGCCGTCACTCGACGTGACGCTCAACGCGATAACGTTCTGGTTATCCCGCCCGCCGATCACCCACTTGCCACCTGGATGCCAGGGGGCATCGTTGCCACCCCACTGATTCTCGACGTTGTACTGGTTCTGGCCAGTGCGCTGAGCCTTGAAGCCAATAGGGCCTTCACCGGCGTAGGTCATGGTGCCGGTAAAGGTTTTGCCACCGTCGCCGGACTTGATCTCGATCGCGACGACGTTCTGGTTGTCCCGCGCGCCCAGCACCCAGGTTCCACCCGGATGCCAAGGTGCCGAACTACCGCCCCATTGATTTGCCACTGCGTATTTAGACATGAACCTCATCTCCTTGAAGTTTCGGGAGACCTGCCCCGACGTTGACGGCAGGCCGTGCAACCGTGCGTTTCCGATCGCACGTCTGAGAGACTAGTAGCGCCTGCGGGAATGGCACCAGGCCAGTAGACCAACGGTAAAAAACCCTGACAAACACCTGCGAAACAGACCACAACTGCTAGAGTTTTGGGCATTGCCCTATTCGCCGCCGGAGCTTGTCACGGCATGAGTGAGCCACGATCCCGACCACCACTGAGCGCCCCGACGCCCACGCAGTTGCGCCTGTCCTTCTGTGAAGCCACCCCGCGCGACCTCAAACGCTGGATCGCCGACCTGCCCAAGGCCAACATCGGCGAAACCGCGCGCCTGCTGTATCAAGGCCTCAACGAACTCAATCAACTGCTGACCCCCAGCGACAACCGCTTGCATTTGCTTGAGCTGTTGCGGCCTGAGGTGTATTTCGTCTGCCAGCACCTGGAACGGCATTTTCTGCATCAGGCGATCATGCTCGATGAGCGCTCACGCAAGATCAGCAATCTGTGCCAGGCCCTGCAAAGTCAGCTGGCCATCGGTTACAAACACATCATTCTGCGGATCGCGCCCAAGTACTCCCGGGATCGCGCAGCCCTGGTGAGCGAAGCGTTGCAGCGGGCGGCCCACGCGCTGAAAGGGCAACTGGTTCGCGCCACGCAGTTGTACAGCCCGGCGCCGGAACAGCTGTGGTTCGAACTGCATCAATTGTTTCGCTGCGCCTGCGAGCTGCAACTTCAGCATCGCCGGGTACGCGACGACCTCGCCAGTCTGACCGGCGAGTTGAGTGTCGAACAGACCTACCTCGCGGCCCTGTTGCTGGGCAGTGCCCGCTGCAATCAGTTGCGACAGAATCAGATCGCGCGCCTGGCCCAAGTAATGGAACCGTGGAGCGCGTGGCTGAAACTGCAGCCCGCCAATCCGGGCGCGGGCTTGTTCGCGGTCTCGGCAGACATCGACGCCGGCCCGCGTTACCGCTCGCAGTTTCGCAGCGAGCAACAGGCAGGGTTGCTCGGTTTTGATCCGCAACCGCTGGTGAATGCCATCGAGGCGCACCTTCAGCATCAGGACACAACGACGCCGCTGCCCGTGCCGGCCGGCCTGACCCTCGACACCCTGCAACACCTGCACGCGGCCTGGGGCGAAACCGCCGAGCGCAGCTTTCAGCGCACCGTCGGCCAGGGCAACCTGACCGTGTGCGTCGGCATGAGCGCCCTGCACTTCTACCTCGGCGGCGAACGCACTTTCAGCGAATTGCTCAAGCACCCCGGCGCCCGTGCGGCGAATTTCAGCCGCGCGGTGGTTCAGGGGGAAAAGGACAGCTGGAGCCAGGCGTTCGATGCCGCGCCACAGGGTACGTCCGAGGAATTGCTGCCCTACGAGGAAATCCGCTACGAACCGCTGGCCGACGACGAAAGCGGCACCGACAGCCCGCCGCATTATCCGACCTATGCCTTGCCCGTCATCAACCACAGCCCCGGCGGTTATTGCCTGGCCTGGCCAAAAGAAGTACCTGCCGAATTGCAGGCCGGGGAAATGGTCGGGATTCAGGACAGCCTCAATCAGGGCTGGAGCATTGCCGTGGTGCGCTGGATCCGCCAGGTGCGCGGCGCCGGTACGCAAATGGGCATCGAACTGGTGGCGCCCCACGCTCAGCCCTGCGGCTTGCAGCTGGTGCGCACCCGGGATGATCACAGCCATTACCTGCGAGGGTTGTTATTGCCGGAAATCAGTGCGATCGACTTGCCGGCGACGTTACTGGCGCCACGGCTGCCGTTTCAGGAAGGCAATAAAGTGCTGATCAATACCCAGGGTGAAGAGCATCGCGCCGGGCTGGACCGGCGGGTGGCAAGCACTCACAGTTTCAATCAGTTTGCCTATCGCTCGCTGGAGGCCGCGCAGAATGGCGGGAGCGAGGAGGATTTCGACTCGTTGTGGAAATCCCTTTGAGTGGAATCGGATAATCCTGGGCGCCCCTTTCGCGAGCAAGCCCGCTCCCACATTTGAAATGCATTCCACTGTGGGAGCGGGCTTGCTCGTGAAGGGGCCAGCTCAGGCGACAGAGCTTTCAGAGCTGTCCGTCGCGATCGCGGAAGCCCAGCAGGTACAGCACGCCATCCAACCCCAGGGTCGAGATCGCCTGCTTCGCCGACTGCTTGACCAGCGGCTTGGCGCGGAACGCCACGCCCAGACCGGCAATCGCCAGCATCGGCAGGTCGTTGGCGCCGTCGCCCACGGCGATGGTCTGCTCCAGACGCAAACCTTCTTTTTCAGCCAGCTGCTTCAGCAGATCGGCCTTGCGCTGGGCATCGACGATCGGCTCGATTGCCACGCCGGTGCACTTGCCGTCGACCACTTCCAGTTCGTTGGCGAACACGTAGTCGATACCGAGTTTGGCCTGCAATTGCTTGGCGAAGTAGGTGAAGCCGCCCGACAGAATCGCGGTCTTGTAGCCCAGGCGCTTGAGTTCGGCAAACAGGGTTTCGGCGCCCTCGGTCAGGCGCAGCGAGGCGCCGATCGAATCGAGCACACTGACATCCAGGCCCTTGAGCAGTGCCAGACGCTCTTTGAAGCTGGCGCGAAAATCCAGCTCGCCGGCCATTGCCCGCTCGGTGATTTGCGAAACCTGGTCGCCGACGCCGGCGGCTTTGGCCAGTTCGTCGATGACTTCGGCTTCGATCAGGGTCGAGTCCATGTCGAACACCGCCAGACGACGGTTGCGACGGAACAGCGAATCTTCCTGGAAGGCGATGTCGACGTTCAGCTCCTGAGCCACGCTGAGGAACTCGGCGCGCAGGGCCTGCGGATCGGCCGCTTCGCCTCGTACGGAGAACTCGATGCAGCCCTTGCCCTTGTCAGCCGGGGTGTCCAGCGGCATGCGACCCGACAGACGGTCGATATGGTCGATGTTCAGGCCGTATTTGGCGGTGATCGAGCTCACAGCCTGCAACTGGCCGGCGGTGACCTTGCGGGTCAGCAGGGTAACGATGTGGCGCTTCTTGCCCTGATTGCCCACCCATTGCTGGTAATCCTCTTCGGACACCGGGGTGAAACGCACCTGCTGGTCGAGCTCATAACCCTTGAACAGGATGTCCTTGAGCACCGACTTGCCTTGCTCGGAGTCGGGAATTTCCACGAGGATGCCGAACGACAGCATGTCGTGGATCACCGCCTGACCGATGTCGAGGATATTCACACCACCCTGGGCCAGAACACCGGTAATGGCCGCCGTCAGACCCGGACGGTCGACTCCCGTGATGTTAATCAGGACGATTTCGCGCAACGCGCACCCCCGCAACTGGAAAAAAAACGCATTCTACCCACTTTCAGTGACCATCGGGCACCGCCAGCGCTTTGCCGGTCTAGGGCCTGTCGCTATACTGCGCGTCAACTTCACGGACAAAAGAGCCGAGCTCAGTGAACCGGCCCACGCCAGTTAAAACCGATAACTTCTTTCTGCTGATCTTCCGTGCACTGCGCCACCGCCGTGTACCGATTGCATTGCGCATTGCCAGCCATAACGTGATCCTGGTCGCCCTGGCCCTGGTGATCTATGCCTGCGTGATGGGCCTGCAGTTCAAGCAGGCCATGCACGAGCAGGCCGATGCGCTGGGCGAAAGCCTGACTACGCAGACCGCCACCTCTGCCACCGAACTGCTGGTGTCCAACGACATCCTCAGCCTCAACGTGCTGCTCAACAACCTGACCAAGAACAAACTGGTGGCCCACGCCGCCATCTACAGTGTGGACAACCGCATCCTCGCCGAGTCCGGTCAGCGGCCCAAGCACGGCCTGCTGGGCGAAGCCGAGGGCATGTACGAGAGCAAGATCACCTTCCAGGACGTGACCGCCGGACAACTGCGCATCAGCCTGGACATGGATCAGTTCCAGCAGCCGATGACCATCAGCCTGCAAAGCATGGGCATCCTGAGTGCAATCCTGCTGGCACTGTCCCTGGCCCTGAGCCTGCGTCTGGGCCGGCACATCTCCACGCCGCTGCTGCAATTGCGCGTGTGGCTGCGCCGGATCGACGAATACACGCCGGGTATCGAGCGTCAGGACGAGATCGGCGATCTTGCCCGCCAGTTGCACGCCAACTACGCCCCGGAGCCGGCCGAACCGGAGCCGGAACCGGAACCCGAGTTCGAGGACGACGAGCCGGAATTCGAAGTGCGCAACCTGCGTGATCCGAGTTTCGACGAAAGCCGCCCGATGGCTGCGCAGAAGCCTGCGCCACGCCATGTGGTCAGCACCGTTGAAGACGACGATGACGAAGACCCGTTCGCCGATCTGCGTGACGAATCGCTGAGCGATACCGCGCAACCGGCCGTGCGCCGACCGACCCCGAGCGTGCCGCAACACACGGCGGTGCTGGCGGTGCAATTGGGCTCGCAGGAACAACTGCGCCGCTTGCCGCGGGCACGACTGGAAGAGTTGCAGGATCGCTATCGCGACTGTCTGGAGCAGGCTGCTTCGTTGTACCAGGGCGAAATCGAAACCCTGAACGACGGCAGCACCCTGATGCTGTTCCACACTGAAGACAGCGGCGACGATTACCTGACCAACGCCATCTGCTGCGGCGAGCTGCTGCGGGCGCTGGGCCACCAGTTGCAGATCGAAGTCGCCGACAGCGGCATCACCCTGCAATTGCAGTTGGGCTTGACGCTGGGTGACGAACTGTTCGGCCTGAGCCAGATCGACCTGTTGCTGACCGATTCCGCCCAGGACGCCCTGGCCCTGTCGCAACACAGCCGCAACCTGCTGCTGGTGGAGCGCAAGATCGGTGACGACGCGCTGATTCGCCAGCGCGCACGAATCCGGCCGATTGCCAGCCCTGAGGGGGCTTGCTGCGTGGAGCGGTTGATGGAGCCTTATCCGTCGATGCTTGAGCGGCAACTGGCGCGGATGCATGAGCGCCGGGCCTGAGGCCTTGCCCTTGATGCGAAGAAGCCCGCAGATGAGTGATTGTCTGCGGGCTTTTTTGTGCGTGGCGTTTTCGTGATTGCGCCAGGCTTTGGAGCCCCCTCACCCTAGCCCTCTCCCAGAGGTAGAGGGGACTGATAGGAGAATATTGGGTATCTACACCGACCTGAACGTGCCGTGCCGAATCCACAATCGTAAGACCGCACTGCGCCAAATCCATAATCGCCAAGATCTTTCAGGTCGATGGATAACGCCAGACACCTCGGTCGGCCCCCTCTCCCTCCGGGAGAGGGCGGGGGTGAGGGGCCTTTGACTTTTCACAGCTCTAGACACAACAAAGCCCGCACAAGGCGGGCTCTGTTCTGACTCGTTCCAGCCTTAGAAGCGAAACACTTCCATATCCGTACGAATCGGCGAAGCCATCGGTATCTTCGGCTGTTTCTCGGCTTCCGCCGCCGGCGCTGCCGGTTTCGGTGCCGACTTGCGTGGCGCCTCGGCGACCGGTGGCTGATTGGCCAACGGTTTGAGCGCTACCGACAGTTGCTCGGCCAGACGCTGCAACAACACGCCCTGCGCCTGCACCTGCGCGGCGGTGGTACCGGCATGTTGCTCCTGCAGATGGACGATGCGGTTGTCACGCACCTGGCCACGGCGGTCGATCAGGCGCCATTGCGCGTCCAGAATCGCCGGTTGCTTGGCACCGGAATCCAGACGAGTGATGGTCAACAGCACCTGCACATCCGGGGTGAAGCCCAGGGTCGCTGGCGCCAGCACCACGCGCTGACTGTCCAGATGCCCGGCAACCTGACGCAACAGCAACTGATCGATGTCCGATGAAAGGCTACCGGCCCAGCGACCATCGGTCGAGGCCTGCAGGCTGCCGTCCGGCTGACGCTGCAACAGGGTTTCCCGTTGCAGGTAATCGGCAACGATCACAGGGCCCAGCAAAACTGCCATGCCCGCGCTTTGCGCAGGCTGGGCCGGACTTCCGCTGTCCAGCTGATACAGCGACACCGGCTGGTGAACGCTGCAACCCGCCAGACCAAGAACGCCGGCGAGCAGGAAAATAAGGGGGCGCAGAGAAGTCATCATCCCGTCCAGGTGGCCGCCACAAGGCTGACCACAGTGAAAATACTCAATAAATATGAATAACGCTCGGCCACGCCGGCGCTTGGAAAGGCCATATCATCCGTGAATATGCGTTCCGACTCCAGCGCCAAAGCGCCGATCTACGGGTTAAATCGTAGATCGGAGCGTCTAGGACGCCTAATTGAGGTTTTCGACGAGCAGCGCATCCACTCGCTGGAAGCCACGTGGCAGTTTGTTACCACGGCGACCACGCTCACCTTTGTAGTGCTCGAGGTCATCGGCCTTCAGCGACAAGGTGCGTTTTCCGGCCTGCAGCACCAAGGTGGCGCCTTCCGGAAGAACGGCGATGTCCGTGACATATTCTTCGCGACTGGCCACACGCTCACCGGAAATACCGATGATCTTGTTGCCTTTGCCCTTCCCTAATTGTGGCAGATCGCTGATCTTGAAGATCAGCAGGCGACCCTCGGTCGTCACCGAGGCCAGCCAGTTGTGTTCGCGATCGGCAACCGGACGCGGCGCGATCACCTTGGCGTTGTTCGGCAGGCTCAACAGGGCCTTGCCGGCCTTGTTCTTGGCCTGCAGGTCTTCACCTTTCACCACAAAACCGTAACCGGCGTCGGAGGCGATCACGTACAGCGAGTCCTCCTCAGGCATCAGCACACACTCGAACGTTGCGCCCGGCGGCGGCGTCAGACGGCCGGTCAACGGCTCACCCTGGCCCCGTGCCGATGGCAGGGTGTGGGTGGCCAGCGAGTAACTGCGGCCCGTGGAGTCGATGACCACGGCCGACTGGTTCGAACGCCCCGCCGCCGAAGTCTTGAAGCCGTCGCCGGCCTTGTACGACAGGCCGGTGGCGTCGATATCGTGGCCCTTCGCCGAACGGATCCAGCCTTTTTCCGACAGCACGACGGTGACTTTCTCGTTCGGCAGCAGATCGTGCTCGGTCAGCGCCTTGGCTTCGGCGCGCTCGACGATTGGCGACCGACGGTCATCGCCGTAGGTTTCGGCATCTTTCAACAGTTCGCTGCGCACAAGTTTCTTCAACTTGGCTTCGCTGCCCAGCAGGGCTTGCAGCTTGGCCTGTTCCTTGAGCAGTTCGTCCTGCTCGTCGCGCAGCTTCATCTCTTCCAGTCGCGCCAACTGACGCAGACGGGTGTCGAGGATGTAGTCGGCCTGGATTTCGCTGAGGGCAAAACGCTCGATCAGTTTGGCTTTCGGATGCTCCTCGGTACGGATGATGTGGATCACTTCATCCAGGTTGAGGTAGGCAATCAGCAAACCGTCCAACAGGTGCAGGCGACGCTCGACCTTGTCGAGGCGAAATTGCAAGCGGCGACGCACGGTCAGCACGCGGAATTCCAGCCACTCCACCAGCAACGCACGGAGGTTTTTCAGCTGCGGCTTGCCGTCCAGACCGATGATGTTGACGTTGACCCGGTAGGTCGACTCCAGCTCGGTGCTGGCGAACAGGTGCTGCATCAGCGCTTCGTGATCGACACGGCTGTTGACCGGGATGATCACGATGCGGCACGGGTTTTCGTGGTCGGATTCATCACGCAGGTCGGCGATCTGCGGGGCTTTCGATGGTTTGGCCTGCATCAGCGCGGCGATCTGTTCCAGCACCTTGGCCCCGGAGACCTGGTGCGGCAGCGCGGTGACGATGATGTCGCCGTCCTCGACGTGGTAAACGGCGCGCATGCGCACCGAGCCCTTGCCGGTTTCGTACATTTTCAGCAGGTCGGCGCGCGGGGTGATGATTTCCGCTTCGGTCGGGTAGTCCGGGCCCTGAATGTGTTCGCAGAGCTGTTCGACCGTGGCTTTCGGCTCATCGAGCAGGCGCACGCAGGCGGTGGCGACTTCGCGCAGGTTGTGCGGCGGCACGTCGGTGGCCATGCCCACGGCGATCCCGGTGGTGCCGTTGAGCAGGATGTTCGGCAAACGTGCCGGCAACACCAGCGGTTCCTGCAGGGTGCCGTCGAAGTTCGGGCCCCAGTCTGCGGTGCCCTGCCCCAGCTCGCTGAGCAGCACTTCGGAGTAACGCGACAGCCGCGCCTCGGTGTAACGCATGGCGGCGAAGGACTTCGGATCGTCCGGCGCACCCCAGTTGCCCTGGCCGTCCACCAGCGTGTAGCGATAGCTGAACGGCTGGGCCATCAGCACCATCGCTTCGTAGCACGCCGAGTCGCCGTGCGGGTGGAACTTGCCGAGCACGTCGCCGACGGTACGCGCCGACTTCTTGTGCTTGGAATCGGCGTCCAGCCCCAGCTCGCTCATGGCGTAGACGATACGCCGCTGTACCGGTTTCAGGCCGTCGCCGATATGCGGCAGGGCGCGGTCCATGATTACGTACATGGAGTAGTTGAGGTAGGCATTTTCGGTGAAGTCAGCCAGCGAGCGGCGTTCTACACCGTCCAGGCTGAGATCAAGGGAGTCGCTCATGCGGGCCTCATCGGTTCGTTGTCTGGCGCAGCAGCATGGTGCCACCGCGCTGGGTAAATTCAAGTTTGTTCAGGGCGCTCATGCCGAGCAGCACCTGATCGCCATGCAGGCCGGGCGCCACCAGTGCGCGGACATCCCGCAACACGATGTCGCCCAGTTGCAGGCGGTCGATACGGGTGCGATAGCCCTGGCTGAGGCCATTGGCCGTGCTCAGCGTCACACCGAAACCTTCTTCCAGCCTGAGGTCTTTCGCCACCTCGGCAGGGATTGCCACATCGGTCGCGCCGGTGTCGAGCATGAACTCCACCGGCCGACCGTTGATCAGGCCGCTGGCGACAAAATGTCCCTGGGCGTTGCCGATCAATTTCACTTCGATAAAGCCGTTGCCCTGCTGCGAAGCCACTTCCACATTGGGATTACGCTGGCGTTCTTCCCACTGGCTGAAAAACCGCGTGGCCAGAAACAGCGCCGCGCACCACGCCAGAATCATCAGCACCCGACCGGCGCGCTTGCCCGGCGGTTGCTGGCTCACGGCTTGGCGCTCCAGCCACCCTCAGGCGCGGCGAAACGCCAGATGATCGGGCGAACCTCGCCGTCGGCGCGAGGGCCGAAATTGTTGTCGACGCCGATCCAGGCGCCTTGAGCATCGACCACCAGCGCCTCTTCCAGGCCGAAGTTCTGTGAATAACGCCGATTGGCCTGCAACAGCTCGGCCGCATACGACCAGCAGAGCTCGACCCTGGCCGTCTGCGCATCGCGACGACAGATCTGGTACGCGTTGCGCTCAAGGGTAAACAGCTTGCCGTTGAACAGGGAGATATCGGAAAAATCCCGATTGACCGGACGGGCTTTCGGGAACTGCGGCGGTTGCATTTCCATGCCGCCTTCACTGAGCAGCACGCAGCGACCGTCACAATCCCACACCGTCTGCTGGCGTTTGATCAGCAACAAACCGCGACTTTGCCGCTCGGCAGCCAGCCACATCTGATCGCCCGCCGGGTTGATCGCCAGCCCTTCGAATAACGCGTTGAATTGCAGCAGCATGCCGCTGGCCCGCGCCTCGCGAACCATCATCGGCGAGATTTTCAGCCACGACGACGGCCCCTGCGGCGGCACTTGCAGCACGGCCGCGTGGGCCTCGCTGACGATGTAGCGGTTGCCTGCGCTGTCACAGCTGATGCCTTCGAAATCCAGATCCCCGCCCCGAATGAACGACGCCGCCCAGGTGCGCGAACTGATGCCCCACGGCAAGCCGCTGTCCGGCACTTTCGGCGGATCGATGCGTACGGCCGTAGCCTGCCAGACCCGGTCGCGGATATCGAGACGGTAGATCTGATCATCGTCGCGGTCCGAAACGGTCCACAGGTCATTGCCGCACAAGGCCAGCCCCGACAGGTTGCCGCCGCGCATGCCTTCGACCGGGTGTTCGGCGAGCACGCGCAATTCTTGCACAGGCTCTGCCGACACCGTCATCGAACCCAGCAGCAACGCACCCGCCAAGGCCCAGCCAAACCGCATCAGGCCAGAACCTCGGCGAGGTTGCCCTTGGATTCGAGCCAGGTCTTGCGGTCGCCGGCACGTTTCTTCGCCAGCAGCATGTCCATCATTTCCGAGGTCTGGGCGAAGTCGTCCCCGAGGGTCAACTGCACCAGGCGCCGGGTGTTCGGGTCCATGGTGGTTTCGCGCAGTTGCGGCGGGTTCATTTCACCCAGGCCTTTGAATCGGGTGACCTGCGGCTTGCCGCGCTTCTTCTCAGCCACCAGACGGTCGAGGATCCCGTCGCGCTCGGCTTCGTCGAGGGCGTAGTAGATTTCTTTACCCAGATCGATGCGGTACAGCGGCGGCATTGCCACGTAGACATGACCGGCATCCACCAGTGGGCGGAAATGCTGGACGAACAAGGCGCAGAGCAAGGTTGCGATGTGCAGACCGTCGGAGTCGGCGTCGGCGAGGATGCAGATCTTGCCGTAGCGCAGCTGGCTCATGTCCTCGGCGCCCGGATCGACACCGATGGCCACGGCGATGTTGTGCACTTCCTGGCTGGCCAGCACTTCGCTGCCGTCGACTTCCCAGGTGTTGAGGATCTTGCCGCGCAACGGCAGGATCGCCTGGAATTCCTTGTCTCGCGCCTGCTTGGCCGAACCGCCGGCGGAATCACCTTCCACCAGGAACAGCTCGGAACGCATCGGGTCCTGCCCGGCGCAATCGGCCAGTTTGCCCGGCAATGCCGGGCCCTGGGTGATGCGCTTGCGTTCGACTTTCTTGCTGGCTTTCAGGCGCCGGCCAGCGTTGCTGATCGCCAGTTCCGCCAGGGCCAGACCGGTTTCCGGGTTGGCGTTGAGCCACAGGCTGAACGCATCCTTGACCACGCCGGAGACAAACGCCGCCGCTTCACGGGACGACAGACGTTCCTTGGTCTGACCGGAGAATTGCGGTTCCTGCATCTTCATCGACAGAACGAAAGCGATGCGCTCCCAAACGTCTTCCGGTGCCAGCTTCACGCCGCGCGGCAGCAGGCTGCGGAATTCGCAGAACTCGCGCATCGCGTCGAGCAGACCCTGACGCAGACCGTTGACGTGGGTACCGCCCTGCTCCGTCGGGATCAGGTTGACGTAGCTTTCGGTGACCGAAGTGCCGCCTTCCGGCAGCCAAAGCAGGGCCCACTCGACCGCTTCCTTGGTGCCGGCCAGGTTGCCGCAGAACGGCGCATCCGGCAGACGCTCGAATTCGCTGACCGCATCCACCAGATAGGAGCGCAAGCCATCCTCGTAATGCCACTCGACCTTTTCGCCGGTGCCTTTGTCTTCGAAACTGATCAGCAGCCCTGGGCACAGAACGGCCTTGGCCTTGAGCACATGCTTGAGGCGGCTGATGGAGAATTTCGGCGAGTCGAAGTATTTCGGGTCCGGCGCGAAGTACACGCTGGTCCCGGTATTGCGCTTGCCGACGGTGCCGATCACTTGCAGATCGGTGGCCTTGAAGCCGTCGGCAAAGGTCATTTCATATTCGTTGCCGTCACGCTTGACCCGCACCCGCACCTGGGTCGACAAGGCGTTTACCACGGAAATACCCACCCCGTGCAGACCGCCGGAGAACTGGTAGTTCTTGTTGGAAAACTTGCCGCCCGCATGGAGCTTGGTGAGGATCAGTTCAACGCCCGAAACACCCTCTTCCGGGTGGATGTCAACCGGCATGCCACGGCCGTCGTCGCAGACTTCCAGCGAGTGGTCGGCGTGGAGGATGACCTGGATCGATTTGGCGTGGCCGGCCAGGGCTTCGTCGACACTGTTGTCGATGACTTCCTGGGCGAGGTGGTTCGGCCGACTGGTGTCGGTGTACATGCCGGGGCGCTTGCGCACCGGGTCGAGGCCCGAGAGGACTTCGATGGCGTCGGCGTTATAGGAGCTAGCGCTGGGAGTGGCCATAGGGTCTCGTCGTCAGTGATTCAATGAAAATGGGGCAAGACTTCACAGTGCGGTGAAATCGATTGCCTGATAGGTATCGGCGCCAATCCCGGCAAAGCCGAGCAATGCCGGCAATCGTGTAACAAATCCCTGGAAACTGTGGTCGCCGCCGGCCTGAATGCGCAAGGCACAGGCCCGGTAATACTGCTGGGCAAGGCGATAATCCAGCGTTTCATCCCCGGTCTGCAACCATACCTGATATCGCTGCGGATCCTGCGGCGCCGGCACTTCCAGCTCGGCCAGGGCCGTCACGTGGTCGTGGGTCAGCTCCCAGGTTTCGTCGGTGTACAGGTTTTTCTGGGTGCCCAGGTGTCCGTCGAACATCCGGTGCGGGCTGACGGCCGGGTTGACCAGCAGGGCTTTCAGGCCATGGCGCTCGGCCAGGTGAGTCGCATAGTAGCCGCCGAGCGAGCTTCCCACCAGCAATGGCCGGCCGAGTTCGGCGATTGCCTGTTCCAGCTGACCGATGGCTTCGCGTGGGTGGTGATGCAGCGCCGGCACACGCAGTTGGTCGCTCAAACCCAGCCGCTCCATCACCTCGACCAGCTGACAGGCCTTTTTCGAGGCCGGCGCGCTGTTGAAACCATGGATATAGAGAATCGAACCGGACATTTGAGCTCCCTGGGCGTCGGCTGAAGAAAGCGGAGTTTACAGGGAGTCAGGGGATGTTGGGCCAGCACCCGAGGAAATCAGCGCTGCATCCGTCAATCAGTAACCGTTGGAGCCGTAATCCACCTGAAAATCAAAACCGGTGACACGCTCCACGCCGGTCTCCAGCCGCCCATCCGGCAACAAGCGCAACCAGCGATACCCCGGTGCCTGCTCGCCGACCTTGAAATCTTCACTGCCTGGCTCGAACTGAATGCAGGTCGACGGCGAGGCAATCAGCCTTACGCCGTTGCGTTCGCGGTCGATTTCCTGATGGACATGTCCCCACAGTACGGCGCGGGCCTGCGGGAAACGGTCGAGCACGTCGAAAAACGCTTCCGGATTGCGCAAGCCGATCGGCTCCATCCAGGCGCAACCGATCGACACAGGATGATGGTGAAAGCACACCAGATGATGGCGATCCGGCGCTTCACTCAGGGAGCGGGCGAGCAATTGCAGTTGGTCATCCTGCAAATACCCCGGCACCGATCCGGGCACCGCCGAATCGAGCAGGGTCACACGCCAGTTGCCGACATCCACCACAGACTCCAGCAATGCACTCTTCACCGTCGCCTGCGCCATGATTTGCGGTTCGTCGTGGTTGCCGGGGATCCAGCGGGCGGGGGCATCGAGCTGTGCCGTCATTTGGCGAAACAGCTGATAGGACTCCAGCGTACCGTCCTGGGACAGGTCGCCGCTGGCCACGATCAGGTCGATCCGCGGTTGCTGCTCGAGCACCAGCTCGATGACTTTTTGCAGACTCTCACGGGTGTTCATGCCCAGCAGCGTTCCTTCCGCCTCGGCGAACAGATGGCTGTCAGAGAGTTGCACCAGCAACGCCGTGTCGGCGGTGGTCAAAGTCGATACGCTCGGCAAGGCGTTCTCCCCCGGGATCGCGGGACTGGATAGGTGCGGCAATTATGCGGGGGGACACCACAAAGAGAAACCGGCGAACCGGACGCAGTTCACAACTTGCGCTGGTTATCGGACTGCCGCGTATTCGTGTCCGCACGCCAGACAATGACTCAGCCATTCACCCAGGAACAGATTGAGCTGGGCTTTTTCGTCCGGCTGGTGCATGGCCGCATTCGGGTAAGGATAGACGCCGCGAAAGCGTCGCGCATGCTCGGCACTGATCACCTCGGCCATACGCGCGTCGTGATAGACCTGCACCTCCAGTTGCGGCACCGGCAGCCATGGCAGGCTGTGTTCCTGACGCACCTGCAGAGTCGTGGTGTACGGACAGGCCTGCAGCACTTCCAGAGTCAGCACGCCGAGCATCTGGTCGCCCTGGGTTACCGCGATGCGCCGCGCTTCGGGGTCGCTGCGCATGTCCGGCAAGAGTCGCATCAGGCGCGCGTAGTTCGCCTCGCAGGCGGCTTGCAGCCCTGCGAGGTCGACGCGGTAGCGATCGCGCAACTTGTTTACGACCATAGCCCCCTCACTTCGGCGCGATTGAGCGCCAGCCACTGCAAGGCGATGATGCTCGCCGCATTGGCAATCCGTCCGTCACGTACGGCCTGCAAGGCATCTTCAAAGGCCCAGACCGTGACGCGAATATCTTCGGCTTCTTCCTCCAGCCCATGCAGGCCGCCTGCGCCTTCGGTGCTGCAACGCCCCAGATACAGATGCACAAATTCGTTGCTGCCGCCCGGCGATGGAAAGTATTTGGTCATCGGCCACAGGGCTTTGATGTCCAGCCCAGCTTCCTCCTGCGCCTCGCGGTGAGCAACTTCTTCCGGCTGTTCGTCCTTGTCGATCAGACCGGCGACCAGTTCCACCAGCCACGGGTTGTCCGCCTTGCCCAGAGCCCCGACGCGAAACTGCTCGATCAGCACCACTTCATCGCGCTGCGGATCGTAGGGCAGCATGCACACCGCATCGTGGCGCACGAACACTTCACGATTGATTTCGCGGCTCATGCCACCGGCGAACAGTTCGTGGCGCAAGTGCAGACGGTCGAGCTTGTAGAAGCCCTTGTAGCACTGCTCGCGTCGCACGATATCGACGGCGGTCGGAATGGCTTTGGCAAAATCGGTCATGAGCATCCTCTTTACTGCAAATCCAATACGAGGCGCCTTACCTGCGACCTCGACTTCGCGCCATCCTAACGCGCCGGTGACGTTTGATGCAGCCCCTTTGCTGTCAGCGGGATGGACGGTGGAGGCGAAACCCACTCTAATTAGCTTAGTGGCGAACTGACCGCTTCGTTGAGAGTCGAAGCGGTAACTTTTTGCCTTCCCCTGCTTCAGAAAGGACGCCCATGTCGCTTTTCAAAATTGCCTCCGTGGCCGCCATCGCCCTGACCCTGGGCGCCTGCGCCAGCCTGTTCCAGCCCAACCTGCGCACGCCGCTGGAAACCACCCGCGACGCCTCGGAAACGCTGAAACCCGGTTGTTCCAACCAGGACTGTCCGTTGGTAAACATCGATACGTTGCGCTTCCCGGCAGAACCGGCGCTGGACGGCATCATCGAAAAACGCCTGCTGCAAATGACCCGCACCGCACCGAACGCCCCGGTGGCGCCGACGCTGGCAGCGTATCGCGAGCAGTTCCTGGCCAACGCCGGCCCGCGCAACAGCAGCTATTTGCAGGCGAAAGTACGCGAGCAGCATGACGGTCTGGTGATCATCGAAACCTCGAGCTATTTGGACACCGGCGGTGCCCACGGTACGCCGGGACGCGGTTTCATCAACTATTCGCGTCAGCAACACAAGGTGCTGACCTTGGCGGACATGCTGCTGCCGGGTCAGGAAGAGGCATTTTGGAAAGCGGCGCAAGTGGCGCACAACAGCTGGCTGATCAGCACCAAGCTCGATCAGGAACCGGAATTCGTGAAGAGCTGGCCGTTCGTCAAAACCCCGAACGTGGCGCTGACCTACGGCGGCGTGATCCTCAAGTACGACGTGACCACCATCGCGCCTTATGCGCTGGGCCACGTCGAACTGAAGATCCCTTACCCGCGCCTGAACGGCATTCTCAAGCCCGAGCTGTTTCCCGGCCGTAACTGAAAGCCCGGCCGAGCACCAGTTGCAGCAGCCCTGCCAGCACCAGCGCCGGCAGGGTCGCGCCGACATCCGGATACAGATTGGCCAACAAGTGATAGGTGCTGATGCCACCCAGCCAGGCCAATAGCGCCGGCCAGCGCAACGCGGCCGATGCCACCTGAGCACTGCGCTTGCGCAGGATGAAGTGATCCACCAGCACCACGCCGAACAGCGGTGCGAACACCGAGCCGATCAGCAACAGGAAGTTCTGGTACTGCGCCAACGGCGCGAGCAAGGCGATCAGGGTGCAGATCACCCCGATGGCCAGCGCCAGATGCTCGACTTTCAGACGCAACAGAATCCCACTGGAAACCGCTGCCGAGTGAATGTCGGCGAAAGCGTTCTCCGACTCGTCCAGCAGAATCAGCAACAGCGGAATCCCCAGACCGGCGCCGGCCAGTGCCAGCAGCAGCGCGTTGACTTCACCGCTCGGCGCGAATGCCAGCGTGTAGGCCACGCCGAGGCTCATCAGCCAGAAGTTGCCGATGAAGAAACCGATCGCCGTACCACCGAACACGTTCTTCGCCTTCTTGCCGAAACGCGAGTAGTCGGCAATCAGCGGCAGCCACGACAGCGGCATCGCGATGGCGATGTCGAAGCCCACGGCGAGCGGCATCGAGCCATCCCCGGCCTGTGCCCACAAGGCGGCGAGGTCAGCCTTGGCGAACAGGTTCCAGGTCAGCCAGATGCACGCGGCCAGAATCAGCCAGATGCCCCACTTGCGCAGAATCTTGCGCACGAACGTCAACGGCCCGCTGACCGCGAGCAATGTCGCCAATGCGCCGAAGCACAGCGTCCACAGCATCGGACTGGCCCAAAGCGAACCTTCGCTGAACGCACGGGTGCCGAGCAGGCTGGCCGCATCGCGCATGACGATGATTTCGAACGAACCCCAACCGATCAGTTGCAGCAGGTTGAGCAGCGCCGGCAGGCTCGCGCCTTTGCTGCCGAGGCTGAGTTTCAGCGCAGCCATCGACGACAGGCCGGTGTCGCTGCCGATCACGCCGACGGCAGCCAGCAACAGGACGCCGACCAGGGTGCCGAGGAAAATCGCCAGCAGCGATCCCGACAGGCCCAGCCCCGGCGCCAGCAACGCGCCGGTCTGCAACACCATCAGGCCGATGCCGAGGGAAAACCACAGGGAAAACAGATCGCGACCGCCGAACACACGCTGGTTGGCGGGCACGGCGAGGTCGGGGGAATAAGTACCGGGTTGAATGCTCAAGGACGTTTCTCACAGAGAAGCAGAAAAAAAGCTGCAAGCTGCAAGCTACAAGTCAGAAGCGATATGCGGACTGCTTCTCCTCTTGTAGCTTGTAGCTTGCCGCTCGTGGCTAGACTTTCTTGTACAGCTGACTGCCTTCCTTCTTGAACCGCTCGGCCTGTTCCGCCAGGCCCCGGGCGACGTCCACGTCGACCGCGTCGATCCGCTGGTTGGCCGCGTATTCGCGGACTTCCTGAGTGATCTTCATCGAGCAGAATTTCGGCCCGCACATCGAACAGAAATGCGCGACCTTCGCCGAATCCTTCGGCAGGGTTTCATCGTGATACGAACGGGCGGTGTCCGGGTCCAGACCGAGGTTGAACTGGTCTTCCCAGCGGAATTCGAAACGCGCCTTGCTCAAGGCGTTGTCGCGGATCTGCGCGCCCGGGTGCCCCTTGGCCAAATCCGCCGCATGGGCCGCGATCTTGTAGGTGATGATCCCGGTCTTCACGTCATCCTTGTTTGGCAGGCCCAAGTGTTCCTTCGGCGTCACGTAGCAGAGCATCGCGCAACCGAACCAGCCGATCATCGCCGCACCGATACCGGAGGTGATGTGGTCGTAGCCCGGCGCAATGTCGGTGGTCAGCGGGCCGAGGGTGTAGAACGGCGCCTCGTCGCAGCACTCCAGCTGCTTGTCCATGTTCTCCTTGATCAACTGCATCGGCACGTGGCCGGGGCCTTCGATCATGCATTGCACGTCGTGCTTCCAGGCGATCTTGGTCAGCTCGCCGAGGGTTTCCAGTTCGCCGAATTGCGCTTCGTCGTTGGCGTCGGCAATCGAGCCCGGACGCAGACCGTCGCCCAGCGAGAAGCTGACGTCGTAGGCCTTCATGATTTCGCAGATTTCGTCGAAGTGGGTGTAGAGGAAGTTCTCTTTGTGGTGCGCCAGGCACCACTTGGCCATGATCGAACCGCCACGGGACACAATGCCGGTCACACGTTTGGCGGTCAGCGGCACGTAGCGCAGCAACACGCCGGCGTGGATGGTGAAGTAGTCGACGCCCTGCTCCGCCTGCTCGATCAGCGTGTCGCGGAACAGCTCCCAGGTCAGGTCTTCGGCGACGCCATTCACTTTTTCCAGCGCCTGATAAATCGGCACGGTGCCGATCGGAACCGGCGAGTTACGGATGATCCACTCGCGGGTTTCGTGGATGTGCTTGCCGGTGGACAAGTCCATCACCGTGTCCGAACCCCAGCGAATGCCCCAGGTCAGTTTCGCCACTTCTTCTTCGATGGACGAACCCAGCGCGCTGTTGCCGATGTTGCCGTTGATCTTCACCAGGAAGTTGCGGCCAATGATCATCGGCTCGAGTTCGACGTGGTTGATGTTGGCCGGAATGATTGCGCGACCACGGGCAATTTCTTCGCGCACGAACTCAGGGGTGATTTCTTTCGGAATGCTCGCACCGAAGCTGTGGCCGGCGTGCTGCTGTTTCAACAGGCCGGCAGCGCGGGCTTCTTGCAGCTTCATGTTTTCGCGGATGGCGACGTATTCCATCTCGGCGGTGATGATGCCTTTGCGCGCGTAGTGCATCTGGCTGACGTTGGCCCCGGCCTTGGCGCGGCGCGGGTTGTTGACGTGGGCGAAACGCAGTTTGGTCAGCTCAGGATCGGCCAGACGCTCCTGACCGAAATTCGAGCTCAGGCCTGGCAGGCGCTCGGTGTCGCCACGGTCGTCGATCCACGCCGAACGCACGTCGCCCAGACCTTTGCGCACGTCGATCACCACGTTCGGATCGGTGTACGGGCCGGAGGTGTCGTAGACGGTGACCGGCGCGTTGATTTCGCCGCCGAAGTCGGTCGGGGTCACATCGAGGGTGATTTCGCGCATCGGCACGCGGATGTCCGGGCGGGAGCCCTGAACGTAGACTTTTTGCGAACGGGTGAACGGTTGAACCGACTGCTCGTCGACCTTGGCCGAGTCACTCAGGTTGATCGCATTTTTAGATTTTGTAGTCATCACGGGCTCTCCAGACAGCATCCAGGCAGTGGATTGTCGGAGCAGAACCTGAAAGGCACGGACGCACCAGGACTGGTGCTGTGCATCGTCGTCGAGCGTTCGATTGTCGAACAATATCCCGGACGAAGCACAAGAGGACTCGCCGGGTGACGAGAAATCTTGTTCCCTACGCAGGCGCTAACCTGATCAGGTTCAACGGGATCCGAAATTATTCGATCTCAGCCTCATAGCAAGGCACCCCGACAAGAACCCGGCCAGTCTAGACACAACCGGCAAAGAACGCCAACACCGTGGCAAACACCATGATGAATGGCGCAATTGGCAGATTGTTGCCTGCCGCCGGCGCTACTACACTCGCTACGCCATGCTGCGCCTTGACGCTGCATGGGCCGCGCCTTACCTTTGGCGCCCGGATTATTTCCATAATATTCATGCTAGGGATCGCCTCATGCTGCGCAAACTCTCACTGGCTGTCGCCGTGTCTTGTGCGTCCACCGCAACGGCCTGGGCAGCAGAAGCGCCTTTATCGACCAGGACCGATCTGGTCAGCGTTTATCAGGAAGCCGTCGACAACAACGCCGACCTGGCCGCCGCCCGCGCCCAGTACGGTGCGCAGAAAGAAGTGGTGCCCCAGGCCCGCGCCGGGCTGCTGCCGAACCTGTCGGGCGGCGCTGAAGTCGCCAATGTGCGCACCTCGATCGACCAGCCCTCGGCCATCGCCAATCGCAGCGCGCACTCCTATCAGGCGACGCTGGCGCAACCGCTGTTCCGCGCCGATCGCTGGTTCCAGTACCAGGCCGCCAAGGACGTCAATGAGCAGGCCGCGCTGCAACTCTCGGCCACCGAGCAGAACCTGATCCTGCAAACCGCCGAAAGCTACTTCAACGTGCTGCGCAGCCAGGACAACCTGGCCTCGACCAAGGCCGAGGAAGCCGCGTTCAAGCGCCAGCTCGACCAGTCCAACGAGCGCTTCGATGTGGGTCTGTCGGACAAGACCGACGTGCTGCAATCGCAAGCCAGCTACGACACCGCGCGGGCCAACCGGATCGTCGCCCAGCGTCAGGTCGATGATGCGTTCCAAGCGCTGATCACCCTGACCAACCGCCAGTACAACTCGATCCAGGGCATCGTCCACACGTTGCCGATCCTGCCGCCGGCGCCGAACGACGCCAAGGCCTGGGTCGATACCGCCGCGAAACAGAACCTCAATCTGCTGGCCAGCAACTACGCGGTCAGTTCCGCCGAACAGACCCTGAAACAGCACAAGGCCGGCCACCTACCGACCCTCGACGCGGTGGCCAAATACGAAAAAGGCGACAACGACGCCCTCGGCTTCTCCAACCCGAACGCGTTTGGTACGCCATACAGTGGCAATGTCGAGCAGAGCACCGTGGGCCTGCAACTGAACATTCCGATCTACAGTGGCGGATTGACCAGCTCCCAGGTGCGCGAGTCCTACTCACGGCTGGACCAGACCGAACAGCAGCGTGAAGGCCTGCGCCGGCAAGTGGTGGAGAACACCCGCAACCTGCACCGCGCGGTGAACACCGACGTCGAGCAGGTGCAGGCGCGCCGCCAGTCGATCATTTCCAACCAGAGCGCGGTGGAAGCCACGGAAATCGGTTACCAGGTGGGGACGCGCAACATCGTCGATGTGCTCGACGCCCAGCGTCAGCTCTACACCTCGGTGCGCAACTACAACAACACTCGCTACGACTACATCCTCGACAACCTGCGCCTGAAGCAGGCGGCGGGGACGTTGAACCCGGGTGATTTGCAGGATCTGACGCGTTATCTGAAAGCCGACTACAACCCGGACAAGGATTTCCTGCCGCCGGATCTGGCCAAGGCTGCGGAAGCCCAGCTCAAGGCCCGGCCTTAAACAAAAAACGCAGCCCCGAGGCTGCGTTTTTTTATGCGCGGTCGATCAACCTTCCCAGGCCATCGAGCAAGCGCTGCAACGCGCCCTGATTGCGGCGCATCACGCTCAGCCCGGCATCGGCCATGCGCTGTGCGTCGCGCGGCAGTTCGAACAGACGCTGCACTTCTATCGCCAGACCTTCGGCATCATCCACCTCGGCCAACGCCCCGGCGCTGCGCAGTTGCGCGGCGATGTCGAGGAAGTTGAACAGGTGAGGGCCGCTGATCACCGGTTTCGCCAGCGCTGCCGGCTCCAGCAGATTGTGCCCGCCGTTGGCTACCAGACTGCCGCCGACGAACGCGCTGTCGGCCAGGGCATAGAGAAACAGCAATTCGCCCATGGTGTCGCCGAGCAGCACCGAAGTCTGCGCATCGACGCTCGCGCCGGTCGAACGACGCACCGTGGCAAAGCCTTCACGCTGGCACAATTCGAACACCGAATTGAAACGCTCGGGGTGACGCGGCACCAGAATCAGCAGTGCATCGGGATGGTTGGCCAGCAAACGGCGATGGGCATTCAGCACCACTTCGTCTTCGCCTTCATGGGTGCTGGTGGCGATCCATACCGGCCGTTCCAGCGCCTGCCATTGGCCGCGCAGTTCAGCGGCGCGTTGCAGCAGTTGCGGGTCGACGGTCAGGTCGAACTTGATCGAGCCGGTGACTTCAACTGTCTCCGCACGCGCACCGAGATCACGGAAGCGCTGGGCTTCGGCCTCGGTCTGCACGGCGAACAGGCTCATCTCGGCGAGCATCGGCGCGGTCAGTTTGTTGAACCGGCCATAGCCTTTGGCCGAACGCTCGGACAGGCGTCCGTTGGCCAGCGCCACCGGAATCCCGCGTTTGGCGCATTGATGAATGTGGTTCGGCCACAGTTCGGTTTCCATGATCACCGCCAGTTTCGGCTGCACGCGATCCAGAAAACGCGCCGCCGCGCAGGGCAAGTCGTAAGGCAGGTAGCAATGCTGGATGCGCGGCTCGTTGGCGAACATTGCGTGAATGCGTTCCGACCCGGTCGGCGTCATGCAGGTCACGGTGATCGGCAGCTGTGGATAACGTTGCAGCAGTGCGCGGATCATCGGCGCGGCGGCGATGCTTTCGCCCACCGAGACGGCGTGAACCCAGATACCTCCGGGCTGCAAGGTCGGCAGGCCATAGGAGAAACGTTCGCCAATCCGCTTGGCATACGCCGGCGCCTTGCGCGAACGCAGCCACAGCCGAATCGCCACCAATGGCAGCCCCAGGTAAAACAGCGCGGTGTAGAGAGTTCTATTCATGGCGGCGGAGTTTATCGGCTTTTGCCGCCGATCGCCCGCAGGTGTATGGCAAATCGCTCCGCCAGCCAGCGCGCCGCCGGTCCAAGCGGTTCATCACGGCGCCAGACCAGTTCCACCACCAGCGCCGGCGGCGTCCATTCGCTGTCCAGTTCCACCATCAGGCCCTGATACGCCGAGTACTGCACCACGTGGCGCGGCAGCCAGGCCCAGCCGAGGTCACGCACCAGCCATTCGGCCATCACGTAGAAACTGTCAGCGCGCCATACCTGCGGACTGGCCGGTTCGTTGCCGGGATAAATGCTGGTCTGGGTCGACATCAACAACTGCCGATGCTGCGCCAGTTGCTGGCAGGTGACGTAAGCCTGCGCTGCCAAGGGATGGTTGACGCCGCAGACCGTGACCATTTCCACACTGCCCAGCACCCGGCGCTCCAGCGCTTCAGGGATTTCATCGTGATAGAACAGCAGCCCGAGATCGGCCCGGCGCTCCACCAGTTTGCGTGAAACCTCACCTTGGGCGGCGCTGGTCAGTTGGACTTCCAGACTGGGAAACTGCTCGGCCAGGGCGGCGAAGCTTTCCACCAGCGCCTGATAGGGCATCGCCTCATCCTGGGCCACCCGCAGCTGCGCTTCCTGCCCGCGCATCATGGCCACGGCCCGGCCGTTCAGGCGCTCGCACTGGCGTAACACTTCACGCGCCTCCTCCAGCAACGCCTCCCCCGCTTCGGTAAGACTCGGCTGACGGCCGCTGCTACGCTCGAACAGACTGACACCGAGGTCGTCCTCGAGCATGGCAATCGCGCTGCTGATCGCCGACTGCGCCTTGCGCTGCTGACGCGCCACGGCGGAAAACGAGCGCTGCTCGGCAACGCCGACAAACACCCGCAACTGCTCCAGATTCCATTGCATGCTCATCAGGCCAACCCATCTCTTAAACAGATAGGTAATGACTTTACCCCATCTGGGGAGTCACTAGAATGCCGCCTCAGAAAGCAATGCTACACACGAGGATTTGAACATGAACGCTTACGTCTACCTGGCCATCGCCATCTGTGCCGAAGTGATCGCGACCGTTTCGATGAAAGCCGTCAAAGGCTTCAGCACGCCTTTGCCGCTGCTGCTGGTCATCGTCGGTTATGGCATCGCGTTCTGGATGCTGACCCTGGTGGTACGCAGCGTGCCGGTGGGTGTGGCCTACGCGGTGTGGGCCGGCATGGGCATCGTGATGGTCAGTGTCGCGGCGCTGTTCATCTACGGGCAGAAGCTAGATATCCCGGCGATGCTCGGAATGGCGCTGATCGTGCTCGGCGTGGTGGTGATTCAACTGTTCTCGAAAACCGCCGGCCATTAACAGCAGCGACAGGCTTCAAGCCACAAGCTGCAAGCCAAGCCAAGCCAAGCCAAGCCGATTTTTCCCCTTCGGGTTGCAGCTTGCAGCTTGAAGCTTGAAACTTGCGGCTTATTTGAGCCTTGAGGTCGTTGCATGCCATCTCCAATTTCCACCGACGTGCTGATTGTCGGCGCGGGTGTCGCCGGTCTCTGGCTGAACGCGCGCCTGCGTCGCCAGGGTTTCTCGACCGTGCTGGTGGAAAGTGCCAGCCTCGGCGGCGGGCAGAGTGTGAAGTCCCAGGGCATCATCCACGGCGGCGCCAAGTACGCGCTGCACGGTGCGCTGACCGGTGCCTCGGAAGCCATCGCCGACATGCCGCGCCGCTGGCGTGAAGCCCTGGCCGGCAACGGCGAACTGGACCTGACCGGCGTGCGCCTGTTGTCCGAAGCCCATTACCTTTGGTCGCCGGGCACCCTGGCCGGCAATCTGACCAGTTTCTTCGCCAGCAAAGCGGTGCGTGGCCGGGTCGATCAGGTCAAGGGCGATCAACTGCCGCCGGCCCTGCAAGACAAACGCTTCAAGGGCAAGGTCTACCGTCTCGCCGAACTGGTGATCGACGTGCCAAGCCTGATTCAGCGTCTGGCGGATTTGTCGGGCGACGGTCTGCTCGCCGGCCACGGCATCGAGCCGTTACTGGAAAGCGGTGTGCTGGTCGGTCTGAAAGTCGATGGCCGCGAGATTCGTGCCCAGCGCATCGTCCTCAGCGCCGGTGCCGGTACCGCCGACCTGCTGACTGCTTTGGGCCTGACTCATCCGGCCATGCAACGCCGGCCGCTGCACATGATCATCGCCAAGGGCCCGGGCCTGAAGCCGCTGTACGCGCACTGCCTCGGTGGCGGCACCAAACCGCGCATCACCGTGACCACCCACCCGGCCGCTGACGGTCAGTGGGTCTGGTATCTGGGCGGCGACATTGCCGAATCCGAAGGCGTGGCCCGTGAGCCGGCCGAACAGATCGCCACCGCCCAGAAAGAACTTGGCCAGTTGTTGCCATGGATCGACCTGAGCACCGTGCAATGGGCGACCCTGCGCGTCGATCGCGCCGAACCGCTGCAAACCGGTCTTACCCGCCCGGACAACGCGTTCCTCGCCGAAGAAGGTCGCCTGCTGGTCGGCTGGCCAACCAAGCTCGCATTGGCCCCGGACTTCGCTGACCGGGTGATTGCCTCCCTGGAACGCGACGGCATCCAGCCAAGCCACGTAGCTCCGTTGCCCGAGCTGCCAAAACCACCGATGGGCGTTCCCGTCTGGGAGCAACTGCTGCCATGAGCCTGCCGACCCTGCACGATCTGCATCGCCCGCTGGGCAGCACAGGCCTGCTGGTTTCGCCGCTGGGCCTGGGCACCGTCAAACTTGGCCGCGACCAGGGCGTGAAATATCCCAACGGCTTCCAGATCCCCGACGACGACGCCGCGCGTATGTTGCTCAAGCAGGCGCGCCAGCTGGGTATCAACCTGATCGATACTGCGCCAGCCTATGGCCGCAGCGAAGAACGCCTCGGCCCGCTGCTGCGCGGCGAGCGTCAGGACTGGGTGATCGTCAGCAAGGTCGGCGAAGAATTTGTCGACGGCCAATCGACCCACGATTTCAGCGCCGCTCACACGCGGATGTCGGTGGAGCGCAGCCTGCAACGTCTTGAAACCGATTTTATCGACCTGGTGCTGGTGCACTCCGACGGCAACGATCTGGCGATTCTCAACGACAGCGAAGTCTACGCAACCCTCGCGGCACTGAAGGCCGAGGGCAAGATTCGCGGCTTCGGCTTCTCCGGCAAAACCGTCGACGGTGGCCTCAAAGCACTGGAGCAAGGCGACTGCGCGATGGTCACCTACAATCTGAACGAACAAAACGAGAAGGCGGTCATTGACTATGCTGCTGCCCACGGCAAAGCCATTCTGGTGAAGAAGGCCCTGGCCAGCGGTCACGTGTGCCTGAGTCCCGGTGTGGATCCGGTGCGCGCCAGCTTCGAATTGCTGTTCGCCCAGCCCGGCGTGGCCAGTGCCATTGTCGGGACGATCAATCCGCTGCACCTCGCCCATAACGTTGCGACCGTTGCCCAGGTCCTTCGTGGTCACTGACGCCGCCTCGCGGCCTTAAGCAGGAGCCGACATGCCGCGTACGCTCATCAGAAAGAACCCGAGCAACTTCAAGACGCTGCCGCTGTTCGTCGAAGCCACGCCGGAAGGCCTGACCTACCAGAGCGTGGGCATGCCGTTGAATTTCGCCCAGACCCTGCAGCGGCGCAAGCCGGTCAGCGTGGCCGATGCCGAGCGCTTTGCGCTGGAGCTGGCCAACCTCGGCGTCTCGGTGCGCCTGACCCTGCACTGGCAGAATCGCGATTATTGGGTGCTGGTGCGCCAGCGGCGGCAGGATCGCGGTGATGTGGTGCTCAAACTGATCTCCGGCTACGTACCGGCGCATGAACTGAATATCCCGCTGCACACGGCCATCCAGGAGATTGCCGAAGAATGCCTGCTGGAAACACCGGAAGGCTGGCTCGGCGGGCGTTTCAACGACACCTGGCTGCCGGCGCCGTACTCATCGGCGCTGCATTATCGCGAGGCCCTGCCCTTTCGCCTGACGCCGCTGTCCGGCTCGGCGCGGCCGGTGCGCTGCGCCAATCTGCAACTGCTCGAACGGCCGAGGGCTTACGTGCACTTGCCGACCGCGTCCCTGCAATTGATCTACGACTTGCGACTGGACGTGCCCAAGGAAGCCAAGAACCTCAGCCTGTTCCATGTCGATGAACGGCTGGAAGGCGATCAACTGGTCGCCCGGCTCGACCGCAAGCGCCCCGATCTGTACTTGATGCCGTTGCAGGACGGCGAACCGCTGCCTGAGTTGTATACGCTGAAGAAAGGTCAGTTGTACCCGGCGGGCACTCGCGGTCTTTATCTGGCGGAAAGTTTCGCCCGGCAGGACGGCTGGCTGGTGCGCGATGAGCGGATTCGCTGGAAAGACTGGCTGCGCCAGCAGGGTTTGACGCCGCCACCCAAGGACACGGGGCTGGCGCGCTTGCGCGGCAAGGCCAGGCAATTGCTGAAGAAGATCGTGCCGCGCAAGAAAGTGAATTCCTGAACGGCAAAAGACCGCGCCTGCGAGTAACTCCGGAGAGTCCTCGCAGGCGCGGTCTTTATGTTTGCATCACTCGGACTTGCGGATTTTTTCCACAATCGCCGTGGTCGAGCTGTTTTCCACCAGCCCCAGCACTTTAACGGTGCCGCCATAGGCTTTGACGATATCGGCGCCGACCACTTGATCGATGCCGTAATCGCCACCCTTCACCAGCACGTCCGGCTTGACCTCGCGCAGCAGGTTTTCCGGGGTGCCTTCAGCGAAGCTGATGACCCAGTCCACCGCGCCGAGACCGGCGAGAACCGCCATGCGCCGGTCAACACTGTTGATCGGCCGGCCCGGCCCTTTCAGGCGGCTGACCGAAGCATCGTCGTTGATCGCGACGATCAGCCGATCGCCCTGCGCTCGCGCCTGCTCGAGGTAGGTCACGTGGCCGGCATGCAGGATGTCGAAGCAGCCATTGGTGAACACGATCCGCTCGTTGTGCGCCCGGGCATCGGCAACTGCCAGCAGCAGTTGCTCCAGACCCAGCACGCCACGCTCGGAACCTTCTTCACGCTGAATGGCGCGACGCAGTTCCGGGGCGCTGATCGCCGCCGTACCCAGCTTGCCGACCACGATGCCCGCTGCCAGGTTGGCCAGCGCTACCGCGTGCGGCAGTTCTTCGCCAGCGGCAATCGCGGCTGCCAAGGTAGAAATCACCGTATCGCCGGCACCGGTCACGTCGAACACTTCACGGGCCCGCGCAGGCAGATGCAGGGCCGGATGATCCGGACGCAGCAGGGTCATGCCGTGTTCGCCACGGGTGACCAGCAGCGCGCCGAGATCCAGGTCATGCATCAGCGTCGCGCCCTTGGCCACCAGCTCGTGCTCATCGGCGCAACCGCCGACGATGGCTTCGAATTCGCTGAGGTTCGGGGTGATCAGGCTCGCGCCACGGTAGATCGAGAAATCCTTGCCCTTCGGGTCGGCCAGCACCGGAATGCCTTTGGCACGAGCGGCCCGGATCAGCGCCTGATGGTTTTTCAGGGCACCTTTGCCGTAGTCGGACAGCACCAGCACCTTGATGCCTTCGAGCAGATCATCGACCTGCGCGCCGAGGGCCAGGGCGTCGGTGGCGAACGGTTCTTCGAAGTCGATACGCAGCAATTGCTGGTGCCGGCTCATGACCCGCAGCTTGACGATGGTCGGCTGGTGCGCGATGCGTTGAAACAAGGCTCGCACGCCCGCACCCTTGAGGCTGTTGCTCAGGCTGTCGGCGGCTTCGTCGTCACCGGTCACACCGACCAGCGACGCCGGCGCACCCAGCGCGGCAATGTTCAAGGCAACGTTGGCGGCACCGCCCGGACGGTCTTCGATTTGCTCGACTTTAACGACAGGAACCGGCGCCTCAGGGGAAATCCGTGAGGTACCACCATGCCAGTAACGGTCGAGCATGACATCGCCGACCACCAAGACAGGGGCTTGATCGAATCGCGGCATGGACAACTTCATGGAGCAACCCACATACAAAATGAACAGGGGCGCGATATTAACACAGGGTTGGCGAAGGCTTGTGCGGTGGCTGCAACAGGATTAAACAGCTGGCTTTTTTGCTCATTTTTTAAGCAGAAAAGTTGCCAACCGCTCGCAGGCTTCGCTCAACTCGAGGGCTTGCGTGTCGATCCGGCACTCCGCCGCCAACGGCGCCTCGTAAGGGCTGTCGATACCAGTGAAATGCTGGATACGGCCCTGACGTACGGCCTGATACAAGCCTTTAGGATCACGACGCTCACACTCTTTGAGCGAAGTGCTCACATGCACTTCGATGAAGTCGCCCTCGGCAAACAGTTGCCGCGCAGCGTCTCGCTCGGCTCGAAAAGGCGAAATCGCCGCGACGATGACGATCAGCCCCGCATCAACCATCAGCCGGGCGACTTCCGCCATGCGCCGGATGTTTTCCCGGCGGCCGGCATCGTCCATGCCCAGATCACGACACAATCCGTTGCGTACGTTGTCGCCATCGAGCAGAAATGTGTGCAGCCCGAACTGATGCAAGTGCAGGTCCAGCGAATTGGCCAGGGTCGACTTGCCGGCGCCGGACAGTCCGGTCAGCCACAGGCAACGCGGCCGCTGCCCCTTGAGCGCGGCTCGCGCCTGGCGAGACAGCGCAAGGCTATAGGGGCTGATGACAGGCAGTGTCGCCAGACTGCGCAGAGCCTCATTCATAACCGAGCAACTCGTAGTCACGCTGATAGGCCCGACGCACCAGCCGACGGGTTCGCGCCGAGCAGAACTCCCGCGCCTTCAGCGGTTGGCGCTGCCGGGAGCTGTTGACGTGCGGCAACTGACACACCATCCCCAAGCGCTCGCAGACCTGTTTGAAATCCTGCTCAAGATGCTCCTGGTAACCGATGAAGTCCAGGGCCAGATGCCCCAGTGAATCGGTGAGAAAGTCGGTTTGCGCAGCAAAGTGCAGTTGCCGCGAGATCGTCTCCGGGTGCAGCCAGCGTGCGACAAAGTCATCAAAATCCCGATACTGGCGAACCATCTGCTGAGCGGCGTGATCGCGCCCGCTCAAGGTGTTGCCATGCAAAAAGGCGTAAGCCGAATAGGCGCGCTCCAGCGGGTCGCGCACAAAGGCGAACTTGTAGGCGGCGGCATATTGCTCGGGAAATTGCTCTTCGTACCAGTACAACGGCAAGTGTCCCGGACGCCAGCCGTCGAACATCGCCGCACACAAGCTGCTGCCGGCGCATTTGGGCACGTGGATAAACAGACAGTCGCGCTGCTCGAAGGCAGCGGGAAACGCCAGACTGGCCGACATCGACTTGTTCACCACTTGCCGGTCGACCACCGACAGGCGCCCCAGCAGAAAGGCCCGCTGCGGCTTGGGCAGCAATTTCCACAGATAACGTTGCAGCATGCCAGCACCCGCGCGAAGAGGATGGCCCCTTCGATTGAAGTCAGAGTTCGTTCAGGAACCTTAACAAGCGCGACGGCCGGTTTTATGCCGGTTTGGTCAAGAAGGGTAAAGGACTGGATACAAATGAATGTGGGAGCGAGCCTGCTCGCGATGACGCATGCACCTTCAACATTGATGTTGACTGTTGCACCGCTGTCGCGAGCAGGCCCGCTCTCACAGGGTTTTCCGGGGGATCAGGCGATGTCTTCGGCCGGGGCGTCGAGACCCATGGCATTGAGACGGGCGTAGTAGCCGTTCTGTGCCAGCAGGTCGTCGTGGGTGCCGCGCTCGACGATCCGGCCCTGATCCATGACCAGAATCAGGTCGGCTTTCTCGATGGTCGACAGACGGTGAGCGATCACCAGCGTGGTACGGCCCTTCATCACTTGATCCAGGGCAGCTTGAATGTGTCGCTCGGATTCGGTGTCGAGGGCCGAGGTGGCCTCGTCGAGAATCAGCAGCGGCGCGTTCTTGAGCAAGGCCCGGGCAATCGCCAGACGCTGGCGCTGGCCGCCGGAAAGCAGCACGCCGTTCTCGCCGACCTGAGTGTCCAGGCCTTCGGGCAGTTGCGAAATGAAGTCCATCGCGTAGGCATCACGCGCTGCTTTTTCGATGTCTTCGCGCGGTGCCCCTGCCAGATCGCCATAGGCGATATTGTTGGCCACGGTGTCGCTGAACAGCGTGACGTGCTGGGTGACCTGGGCAATGTGGCGACGCAGATTGAGCAGCTTGTATTGCTCGACTTCCACACCGTCGATCAGGATCTCGCCCTTGTCGTGGTGATAGAAGCGCGGGATCAGGTTGGCCAGGGTCGACTTGCCGCTGCCCGAACGCCCCACCAGCGCCACCATCTGCCCCGGCTCGACCGAGAAACTGATGTCATCGAGCACCTGACGCTCGGTGCCCGGATAGGTGAAGCTCAGGTTGCGTACATCGAGGCGACCGCTGACCGAGTCGCGCTCGACCGTGCCGGTATCGACTTCCGGCTCGACGTCCAGTTGCTCGAAAATGCTTTCGGCCCCGGCCACGCCTTTCTGGATGGTCGAACTGACTTCGGACAACTGACGGATCGGTTTGGGCAGCAGGCCCGCGAGCGTGATGTAGGCGACCATGTCACCGGCCGAGGCGTCGCCGCGAAGGTACAGCACGAGGAACATCAGGATCGCCATAGCGCTGTAGATCACCAGTTGCAGCAGCGGCGTGTAGATAGCCCCGGTGCGGGTCATGCGCAGCTGCTTGTCGGTATTGCCCTGGCTGGCATCGAGGAAGCGCTTTTCCTCGTAGGCTTCGCCGCCAAAGCTGCGTACCACGCGATAGCCCTGGATGGTTTCCGACGCCACGTGGGTCACGTCGCCCATGGCCAGCTGGATTTTCTTGCTCTGCTTGCGGAATTTCTTGCTGGCGGTGCGCACCATCACGGCGATCAGCGGCAGGATCGCAACCATCACCAGCGTCAGCTTCCAGTTCATGAACAGCAGGGAGGCGAACAGGAAGATCACCGTCATGCCTTCACGGATTACGACCTTGATCGCATCTGTTGCCGCCCCCGTGACCATTGTCACGTTGAAGGTGATGCGCGAAATCAGGTGACCGGAGTTATGCTTGTCGAAATAACGGTTGGGCAGGACCAGCAGGTTGTTGAAGAGCTGTACCCGCAGGTCATGCACCAGGCCCAGGGAAACCTTGGCCAGGAAATAGTTGCCCAGATAGGATCCCAGCCCCTGCCAGGCGGCGATCAGGATGATCAGCAGCGGTACGGCCTGCAGCAGTTGCAGGTCGCGCAGGTAAGGCACGGTGGGAAACAGCACTGCCTCGGGATTGGACAGGCCGTCGACAAAGTACTTGAGGATGTAGCCAAGCATCGGCTGGGTCGAGGCAAAAATCAGAAAACCGACGATGCTGATCAGGAACAGACTGATGTACGGCCGGACATAGCCGAGCAGGCGGAAGTAGATTTTCAAGCTCGAAGGGCTTGCGGCGGGACTGGAGTCGGTCATATCACGCGAAAGTCGATAAAAAGGACGCTGACTTTAGCACAGCTTCTTCAGGGTTCTGGCAATCGGCCAAAGGCTGTTATTGTTATGCGTCTTTTTCAGCGTCAAATAGCCATCATCGAAATGGCCGATCAACTTCAGGATTGAATCTCTCAGCATGCAACTTCGCGGCTTCAGCAGTACGTCCAATCGAATTTTCGATTTCATCAGCCTGTGGATACTTCCCGTCGGCTACTTCCTGCTCTTGTGCGCGCTGTTTTTCCTGCCGGGTCGCAGTATTCATCACAAGCTGTTTTACGGTTTGTTCAGCATTCCGACGCTGATTGCACTGTGCCTGCGCCCCAGGGAACTCAAGGAAATGCTGCGTGAGCCAGTATTCATTGCGTTGCTGCTGTTTGCCGCCTGGGCACTGCTGAGCCTTTGCTGGGGGCCGCAGGGGGAGCCGATAGGCGGCATGTTCAAACCCCCGCTGCATACCCTGATGCTGTTCGCCGGGTGTTTCCTGCTGGTTCGTTACCGCAGCGACATTCTTTCGCCATTACTGTTCGGCGCCGCGCTGGTGGCCCTGGTCGCAACGATCATTTTCCTGATTCCATTCGTGCTCCACTCTGCACCCGGCGAGCGCCTGATCGGCGGCGGCGCGTTTGACAACCCGTTGCTCAGCTCCCATCTGTTCGGATTTTTCTGCGCCTACTGGCTCAGCCTGAGCATGACCTGCAAGAATCGCCGGCTGTACTGGCTCAGCATCCCCGCGATGCTGATCATGTTCATGGCCGTGATCGGGACCGGCTCGCGCACCCCGCTGGTGGCGCTGACCATGGCGGCATTGTGGCTGAGCCTGATTTGCTGGAACCGACGCTCACTGGTGCTGCTGGGGACATTGGCGGTCGCTGGTGCAGCCGTGTCGGTGCTGTTCTCGAAGATGATCATCGAACGCGGTGACTCCTACCGTTTCGAAATCTGGCAGCAAGCCCTGGAAAAAATCGCCGAACACCCATGGATCGGCCACGGCTACAACGCAGCACTGGCGATTGACCCGGGTGTCGGTTACAACTTTCAGGAACCGCACAGTTTTGCGCTGGGCGTGCTTTATTACGTCGGCATCCTCGGCATGCTGCCCTGGCTGTTTTTTCAGGCCTGGGGGTTGCTGAGCAGTTGGCGCCAGCGCGTGCAGCCGCTGCTGATCATTGCCTCGACCTGGCTGGTGTTCGGTATCGGCGCCGGACTGACCGAGGGTGGCGGGATCATCTCGAGACCCAAGGAGCACTGGTTCCTGCTGTGGATTCCGCTGGCATTGATTGCAGCCCTGAGCATCAATCAGCGTGCCCGACGCCTTTTGACGATGCCGGTCCGGAAGCTTTCGGCATCCGCGCTGCAACAGCTGAGTACTGACGCTCAGGTGATTGAAGAGGACGGCCTGGGGCCGAAGGTGCTGCGCCTGTCCGATGGCAGCTTTCTCAAGCTGTTTCGCCGCCGCCGCTGGTATACCTCGGGCAGTTTCAATCCGTATTCCGAGCGGTTTGCCGTCAACAGCGAGCAATTGCGCCGGATGGGCATTCCCACGCCCCAGGTGCTGAACCTGTATCGCCTCGACGACGGCAGCAGTGCCGTACATTACACGCCGCTGCCAGGCCATACCCTGCGCCAGGTCTTGCAGGGAATCACCGCGCCGGCCGTGCGACAGGCGCTGGTGGAGCGTTTTGGCAAATTCATGGCCGGCCTGCATGAGCAGGGTGTGTATTTCCGCTCGCTGCATCTGGGCAATGTGCTGGTGCTGGAGGATGGCGAGTTCGGGCTGATCGATCTGGCCGACCTGCGGATCTACCCTTCACCCCTCAGCCTGTCACTGCGCCAGCGTAATCTGCGCCACATGCAACGCTACACCGTCGACAAACGCTGGCTGTTCGAGGATCACCTCGAAGCGCTGCTCCAGGGGTACGCCGTAACGGCGTCGAAATCCGCCGTAGACAATCTGCACAGGCAAGTGCTGGCCGGCAACACGCCGGCTCGGGTTCATTGATGATTCAGACCAGTCCGTTCATTGCGCCGGCCGCCTATCTGCTGGCCACCGTCACCGCCGCGTTGCTGCTGCGGGCCGTGCCGAAAATCGCACGCCATCTGCAGCATTCGGGTGAAAGCCGCTATGCCAGCATCGATGGCCTGCGCGGCTATCTGGCATTCGGTGTATTCGTGCATCACTCGATCATTACCTGGATCTTTCTGCGCACGGGCGTGTTCGAATTTCCGCCGAGCAATTTCTACTCGATGCTGGGCCAGGGCAGCGTGGCCCTGTTCTTCATGATTACCGGTTTTCTGTTCTGGAGTCGTCTGTTGGCCCAGGGCCGTCAGCACGACTGGCTGGCCTTCGGTATTTCGCGAGTGTTCCGGTTGTATCCGCTGTATCTGCCATTGATGCTGGCGGTGTTCGTCACCGTGTTCTACCTGCAGGACTGGCAACTGAAGGAGCCGGTGTCACAGCTGTTCAAACAGGGCCTGCTGTGGCTGACGTTCGATCGCCCCGACGTCAACCAGTATCCGCAAACCGGCATGCTGATCTCCAACGTCACCTGGACGCTGGCCTATGAAGTGTTTTTCTATCTGGCGCTGCCACTGGCGGCCCTGGTATTCGTCTATCGCGGCAACTGGCTGCAAGTAGTGCTGTGCCTGATCGGGATTTACGCGCTGTACCAGTTGGTCGGCTGGGAGCATTCGCTCAAGAAGCATTTCCTGGCCAGTTTTCTCGGCGGAATTGCCGCCGCCTATTGGGTCCGGCGCCCGCAGCTGGTGGCCTGGAGCCGCACGACGCTGGCCAGCGTAATTGCCCTGGTGGCGCTGGCATTGGCGTTCACCGTGTTCAACCGGGCGTTCAAAACCGCTCCGCTGTTTCTGCTGTCGCTGTTTTTTGTGATCGTGGCTTCGGGCAACACCCTGTTCGGCGCCTTGAAACCGCGCAGCATCCGCTGGCTGGGGGAGATCAGCTACAGCACTTACCTGCTCCATGGTTTCGTGCTCTGGCTGATGGTTCAGCGCCTGCCGCTGGCGCTGGACCTCGATGCCCGTGAGACCTGGGTTTACCTGCCGTTGATGGCTGCCTGCACGTGCCTGTTGATTCTGATCAGCAGCGCGACATTCCTTTACATCGAGCAACCCGGCATGAATGCGGGCAGGAACGTGGTGCAATGGATTCGCCAGCGTCAGAAAGGCAGCAAGAAACTGTCGGAAAAAGTCGCTCGCTGACCGCGAGCGACAACGACCTCAGTCCTTTTCCAGCGGCGAGAACAGCAACCGGCCCAAACCGCGCCAGGTCTTCTTGTTCCAGGCCTTGAAAGGAATCTGCGCCAGCAGCTCCCGCGCCAGTTTGCGATCGCGGTTGGCGGTTTTCAGGAACATCGAGTTGAGCGACTTGTAGCGCACTTCGTCGTACAGCGGATGATCGCTGAACAGCGCATAGGTGCGCAGAATGTTTTCGATCATGAAACGGTGGTTCTTGTAGGAATTGGTGGCGTGCTTGCGATAGCGCGCCATCACCACCTCCAGGCCATCGATGAAGTACCCGGCGCGGGTCACTTTCAGCTCGATGTACAGATCTTCAAGACGAATCGTCGGGTCGAACCCGCCCACCTTGTCCAGCGCCTCACGCCGGATCATCAGGGTCGGCGCCGGCGGATACGGCTTGCGCTCCAGGAACATGTCATCAAAATCCAGGCGCCGGAACGGCACGTCCCGGCGCTGACGCTTTTCCGGATAGAGATTGCCGTCGGCGTCCATCAGCTCGATGTTGCCGGCGCAGATGCCCACTTCCGGCTTGCCGTCCATATAGGCGACCTGGGTGGCGATCCGGTCCGGGTACATGATGTCGTCGGAGCCGAACGGTACGATCAGGCTGCCTTTGGCCCGCGCGATGGCGCCGTTGAGCGTATTGGTCAGGCCCTGGTTCTGCTGCACACGAAAATCGAAGCCGTGCTTTTCCTGCAGGGCCTTGATGCGCTCGACGCTGTCGTCCTTGGAACCGTCGTCGACCACCAGCAGCTCGATGTTCCGGTAGGTCTGATTGATGACACTGAGGATGCTTTCCTCGATGTACGGCCCGTGGTTGTAGGACGCGATGATGACGGTGACGAGGGGCTGGGCACCGCTCAGGGCACTTGTATCGCTCATGGCTGTTCCTTGCGGGCCTGCTCCAGGCCGGAGTCGATCAGGTTCAGGTATTCCTGGCGGAAGACCTCGATGTCGTGCTGTTCCTGCAAATAGCGGTAGGCCTGCTCGCCCTTGGCCTTGAGCTCGACATCCGACAGCGCGAGGTAGGTGTCCAGTGCCGCCACCAGGCTCGGCACGTCCTTGGGCGTGATCGACAGGCCACCGGCACCTTCGATCAGCGGCAGCATGGCCGGCACGTTCGAGGCGATCACCGGCAGGTGCCCGCTCATGCCTTCCAGCAAGGCCAGACCGAGGCCTTCGGCCAGCGACGGCATGGTCCAGATATCGAACGCGCGCACGTATTGCAGGGCGTTTTCCTTGAAGCCCAGCAGGTGCGCCCGGCCGCTCAGTCCCAACTGTTCGATCTCGGCGGCCAGAGGCGCCTGCAGGCGTCCGGCACCGATGATGGCCAGCTGGGTGTTCGGGTATTTGTCCTTGAGTTGGGCGAAGGCCTGCAACAGGTAAGTGTGGCCCTTGACCGACACCAGCCGCCCCAGCGCACCGATCAGGCGCACCTTCGGATCGATCCCCAGCAATTCGCGCGCACGTTCGCGGCTGTGCTGCAAACCCTCGGCCTGCTCGATGTCGATGGCATTGGTGATCGCGTAGGTGTTCTGATCAGTGAAACCGCAATCGCAGTCCAGCAGGTACTGTTTGACCGCCGGCGAAACGCCGACGAAACGCCAGTGGCGGTCGATCAGGCGCTGAGTCTGGCGACGACGGTAGAAGCGGTCGTACTCGCCGAAGCCGTGGGAAATACCGATGCACAACGGCACCTTCAACCAGCGGTTGAGCGTCAGCATCATGTTCACCGGTTTGAAGCGGTTGCAGATCACCACGTCGAACTTTTCCCGGCGGCAGAACTTGTACAGCTGCCACATCGCCCGCAGGCGCATGCCTTTGAGGGACTTGTCGGAAAACTCGAAATACACCGAACGGTCGGCACGGCTGACCGCCTCGCCCGGTCCGGGTTTACCGCGCAGGAAGGCGGCGGTCACTTCGTAACGATCGGTCGGCAGCGCCTTGACGATTTGCTCGGCAAGGTCGGCGAAATCATGGGATTTGACGTTGTAATCGGGCTGCAGCTGCAGCACCTTTGCGCGTTGACTCATACCTCTCCCCGGTGCGATCCCGTCGCGCCTGTTTCGCTCTGCTTCAGTACCCAGAACAACTCCTGGCGTCTGACCGCTTTGCGGAAAAATTCGTTCTCGCCGTAGACCGATGGACGCCGACCAGCCAGCAGTCGCTGAAACAGCCGGCGCAGGCGACGCTTGAACGGCGCCGGTGGCTGCAGGTCATGCATCATGCCCAGCGCCATGGCCTTGTCCCGCTGCAGTTCGATCGACAGCGGCAGGCACAGCGGCTGCATCGCGAGGGTCGCATCGAACGTCGGCGGCAGGGCAATGCCCTGCCCGCTGTCGCCCATCGGCCAACGGTCGTTGTCGTGCAAGTGGTTGGCGTAACCGAGCAGCGTCGGTTGGTAATCGAGACCGCGCAAGGCTTCCAGCACCGCCTCTTGGGCGCAGATATGGTCGGGATGCGGATCGAGCGTTGGGTGCGGCAGCACGATCACATCCGGGCGCGCACGCAACAGCACATCACGCAGGTCGGCCAGCAGATTGTTCCAGGTCGGCGCGCCGTCGGCATCGCCGGGCAAGGCAAACGGATTCAGCTGACGGAACAGGCGTGTGTCGCTCAGATCGGCTTCCCGCGAGCCAACGGGTTGATTCGGCGCAGCCTGCATCGCCGCCAATTGCAGGCAAAAATACCCGAGTTGCACGCAATGCTCCTGCGGCACCCCGGCCCAGCGCGGTACGGCAAGACTGTCCCAGGCACGCAAGCGGCCCTTGAGCCGCGCCGCGTCGACCTTGTTCAGTCCCATCTGTTGATAGTGTTCGGCTTCGATCTCGCCGGCGGTCAGGGTCACGATCCAGGCTTCTTTGGCCTGGCTGTACAGTCCGTAGGCGGCCAGTTCGGCATCGTCGGCGTGAGGGGCGATGACCATCACCCGCTGCTGACGGTAGTCCGGTTGCTCCAGCGCCCACAGCACCGGCTCGCCGGAGACCCGGCAAAAGCGCCCGCGCAGACGCAACTGGCCTTGCGACAGCGCCTGCGCCTGTCCACTGAGGTTCAGATAACGCAGACCGTTGACGCCGCGCTCGAACGTCTGCACATCGGGATTTGTGCCACCGGCCAGCTCGACCCGAGGGTCGAAGAAGCGTCCCAGGAAGCTGCTTTTGACCTTCACGGCGAGGATCAGCGTGGCGTCGTCCACCAGCATCACGCCCTCGTCGAGGCGCAATTGCTCACCGTTCAAATGCACTTTTGGCTGCGGAGTGAACGGCGGAAAGCTGTATTGGTAATCGTCTTTCGGCGAATAGAACAGGTGATCGGCGAACCACGCTTCGTGAGCGATCCAGCCAATCACCGCCAGCACCAGCGGCAACCACCAGGCCACCAGCACGCCGAGGATGATCAACACGATCAGTGCGATCAGCAGGCCGATGCGTTTATTGCGCCGGTGACGTTTGAGCAGTTGCTGTTTGCGGCTCATGGGCTGACTCATACGGTGAAGACCGGCACAGGATTGCACCAGCGATCCTTGTATTCACGGTCGGCGCGACCGAAGGAAAAGCGCAGCGGCTTGTTCAGTGCCCGCGCCTGCTCCCAGGCACTTTGCGTATTGAGAAAACTCAGGACGCTGCCGGGGCTGAATTCACGGGTTTCGGGGTCGACGCCGCCGTTGATGTACTCGACGCTGATCCACTCCGGGGCTTCGACGCGGTACACCAGTTGGATGGCGATCGGTGCGTCGTTGAGGAAGATCACCGAGCCGATCAACAGCTCGCGCAACAGTTCGATGACTTCGGCCATGCGTGCCGCGCCAGTGGCCGGGAAACCCCAGCGACGCTGGAACAGGTCGCAGTAGATCGCCGCCAACTCCGCACTGGAGAAGTCGCTGACCGGCCGCACCACGCCGCCCGCCTCTTCCAGCAGGCGCAGTTCACGGCGCTGGTTGTAGCGAAACTTCTTCGACAGTTCTTCGGGGGTACGGGCCATGGCCAGTTGTTCGGTCTGCAACTTGAGGCCGCTGAAGCGGTTTTCGTTGAGCGCCGACAGGTAGCGCCCACGATGGCGCAGCGGGGCCTGAGCATCGGCGGCGGCCGGCAGGATCAGCTCGGCGTTGCCCAGGTCGAACAGGCCTTTCTTGCCGTTGCGCTTGAGCACGTCCTTGGACAAGGCCAAGTCGCGGCCCCAGGTCGGGATCGCGGCTTTGATTTCGCCCTGCTGCTCCCAGGCCAGATAGCGCACCGGGATGCCGGCCAGATCCGCCAGACGCTCGACGACCATGGGATGAGTCGCGACGCTGCCGCCAAATCGCTGCCAGGCCTGTGCATAAGTTGAGGCGTCAACGGGCGACCAGCCACGTTCGCGCCAGCCTTGAAATCGGTTGAGCATCAGCCCCTCGGTGCCAGATCGGTAACTTGCGGCAAATGCCAGAAGGTGTCGCGTACGGCGCGGTCGGAGAAACGCTCGCGCAGGCGGTCGAACATCATCTCGGCGCACTGACGACGCTGCTGCTCGTCCATACCGGCCAGATGTTTCAGGCCCTGGGCCAGATGCTCGGCGTCACCCAGCGGAAACAGGATCCCGACGCCTTCGACCACTTCCTTCGCCCCGCCGCACGCCGTGGCCAGCAACGGCACGCCGGCGGCCATGGCCTCCAGCAGCACCATGCCGAACGGTTCGTGGTCGGAACTCAAGGCAAACACATCGAATGCCCGGAAATAATTACGCGCGTCCGGCACCTGGCCGAGAAACAGCACCCGATCTCCAACGCCCAGTTCACGGGCCTGCGCCTTGAGTTCATCCTCAAGACGCCCCTTGCCGAGAATCACCAGTTGGCTGTTGGCCGGCAGACCGGGCAGCGCCGCGGCAAAACCGCGCAGCAGCGTGGCCTGATCCTTGTCCGGGTGCAGACGACCGACGTTGCCGACAATGAACGCATCCGCTGACAGACCGAGGGTCTCGCGGGCTTCACGGGCCGACACCTGACTCATCTGCAACGCCGAGACATCGATGCGGTTGTAGAGGGTCTGGATGCGCGCCGCCGGCCATTTCGGCAGGCAACGGCGCATGTCGTCGCGCACTGCATCGGACACGCCGAGCAGGCTCAAACGCTTGCGGAAAATCTGCGCAAAGAGTTTGCGCGAGCCGCGTTTGTAATCGCCAAACGCGTGATGCACGCCAATCACCGGCAGCGAAGTGCCGAGCAAGGCGATGTAGATCGGCTTGAAGCGATGGGCGATGCAGAAACTGAAATTGCGTGAAGCGGCGATCTTGCGCAGATCGCCGATGGCGCCCAGCTTCAGGCCACGAATGGCCTTGGAGCTGTATTCCATGAACAACACTTCATCGGAGGCGCAGGCTGCGGCCACCTCGCTATCGGCAGCCCCGGTCAAAAAGACCGTGGTGACCCGATAACCGGTGCCCGCGAACAGGCTGGCGTACTGCCGCGCGCAGTCGAGGAACGGCCCGTCATAGCCGTGACAGAACTGCAGCACATGGCGTTCAGCCGAGCGTGTCATAAGCGTTTGCGCCTTCTTTGACCACCAGGATGTCTTCCATGATCAGGTACTGCAGATCCGAGCCGAAGAACATGTTCAGGGCATCGGTCGGCGAGCAGATCATCGGTTCACCGCGGCGGTTGAGCGAGGTGTTCAGGGACACGCCGTTGCCGGTCAGCACTTCCAGCGCCTTCATCATGTCGTAGTAGCGCGGGTTGTATTCGCGCTTGAGCACCTGGGCCCGGGACGTACCGTCTTCGTGGACGACTTCCGGCACGCGGGTCTTCCACTCTTCCGCCACTTCGAAGGTGAAGGTCATGAACGGTGCCGGGTGATCGATCTTGATCATCTGCGGCGCAACGGTGTCAAGCATCGACGGGCAGAAAGGCCTCCAGCGCTCGCGGAACTTGATCTGGTGGTTGATGCGGTCAGCCACGCCAGCCACGCTCGGGCAGCCGATGATCGAACGACCGCCCAGTGCACGCGGACCGAACTCCATGCGGCCCTGGAACCAGGCCACCGGGTTGCCATCGACCATGATTTTGGCGATCTGCTCCGGCATGTTGTCGAGCTTGCGCCAGGTCGGCTTGTTCTCGTGACGGGCGCACGCGGCGATCACGTCTTCGTTGCTGTACGACGGGCCGAGGTAGACGTGTTCCATCTTCTCGACCGGCACGCCACGGGCGTTGGACACGTAAGCTGCTGCGCCGACTGCGGTGCCGGCATCGCCGGAGGCAGGCTGTACGAACAGTTCCTTGACGTCATCACGGGCGATGATTTTCTGGTTGAGCTTGACGTTCAACGCACAGCCACCGGCATAGGCCAGTTTGCCGGTTTCCTTGAGCACGTCGCCCAGGTAGTAGTCGATCATCTGCAGCGCGATTTTTTCGAACAGCGCCTGAATGCTGGCGGCGTAATGGATGTACGGCTCGTCGGCAATATCGCCTTCGCGCTTCGGACCCAGCCACTCGATCAGCTTCGGCGAGAAGTAGTAACCCTTGCCCTTCTCTTTATAGCGACGCAGGCCGATCACGTTGGCGTAGTCGGTGTTGATCACCAGCTCGCCGTTCTCGAACGAAGCCAGGCGCGAGAAATCATATTTGCTGGCGTCACCGTACGGCGCCATGCCCATGACCTTGAACTCGCCGTCGAGCATGTCGAAACCGAGGAACTCGGTGATCGCACCGTACAGGCCGCCGAGGGAGTCCGGATCGAAGAATTCCTTGATCTTGTGGATCTTGCCGTTCTCGCCATAACCGAAGAAGGTCGTGGCGTACTCGCCCTTGCCGTCGATGCCGAGGATCGCGGTTTTCTCTTTGAAACCCGAGCAGTGGTAGGCGCTGGAAGCGTGGGCCAGGTGGTGTTCAACCGGCTCGATCTTGATTTTCTTCGGATCGAAGCCCAGTTGCTCCAGACACCAGACGATCTTGTTGCGATAGCGCTTGTAGCGACGGTTGCCCATCAGGATCGCGTCGAGTGCACGGTCCGGGGCGTACCAGTAACGCTTGGCGTACTGCCAGCGGGCCTTGCCGAAAATGCTGATCGGAGCGAACGGAATCGCGACCACGTCTACGTCGGACGGTTTGATGCCTGCCTGCTCCAGGCAGAACTTCGCCGATTCGTAGGGCATGCGGTTCTTTGCATGTTTATCGCGCACGAAGCGCTCTTCCTCAGCCGCCGCGACCAGCTTGCCGTCGATGTACAAGGCTGCTGAAGGATCATGGCTAAGGGCGCCGGACAGGCCAAGAATCGTCAATGCCACAGGGGTCTAGCCTCTTTAGTCTGCATTCAGGCGCGATGCGCCTTGAAAAATGATGTGCCCTCGCACCGGGCGAGAGACAGCTAAAGGGCGGGATTATAGCGTAAACGTGGCGGGAATGACCCTGCGCGAATTGCCCCATGTCGTTCAACCCACAGAACCCTTGTCCATGGGACTATCCACGGCTTGGTCGCCAATAAACACTGATATTCCCGTCCACCGCCTGGCGATAGATCGTGTACGGCAGGAAAGCCGTATCGAACACACCGGACAGGGTCAGGTCGAGCAGGACGACCGGTACCAGAATGCCGGTAGGATCGGGCGGCGCGTGCAGCAGGCAGAAATCATGGGCAAGCCCGCTGTAGATGCGCGGAATCGACTGACAGTAGGTCTTCTGTTTGCGCAGGCCGCGCGTGGCGCCGTCGTCGTCCTGCAACACCGTGACGGCGGTGCCGCAGCCGGACAGTGCCAGGGATAATGCGCCGATCGTGATAGCGTTTTTGATGGTCAAGATTTGCCCTCCGGGAACGTCGGGGCAAACTAGCATCGGGGTTTTGCGAGGGGCAGTTCATGGCTTCCGGAAAGGCCGTAGGACAAATCACAAGGATTTGTCGCCACATGCCTTACCCGAATTCAACTGCAGAAACGTCTTACGCGCTGGCGAAAATAATCACGCAGCGCCCGCTACATCCCTGGGCAAGCGCTGATCAATTACCTGATACAGCGCACTGCTCTCAGGCCAGTTGCGCATGAACCGCGCACGATCCCGGGCATAGGCCGGAGCGAAGCTGCTCACCGAGCCGTGCTGGCACATCGAGTCCAGATCGATCAGCGCCCAGCGGTCTTCCTGCCAGAACAGGTTATGACCCTTGAAGTCGCCATGGCTGATGCGTTCGGCGATCAACCGTGCAAACAGCTGATCCAGCGCCTGCAACTCGGCTTCCGGCGCCGCACCGCTTTCAACATACGGCGCAAAACGCTCGATGATGTCCGGTCCGGCCAGGTACTCGGTGATCAGATAAGCCTTGCTGCGCAGCCAGAGAAAGCGGGTTTCCAGCACTGCCAGCGGTTTTGGTGTGGCAATGCCGAGAAACGCCAGGCGATTGCCTTCGCGCCAGGAATGCCAGGCGCGGCTTGGACGCCAGAAGCGCTTGAGCCAATGGGCAAAATTCTTGATGTTGTAACGCTTGATCACCAGAGGACGCCCGGCAACCTCGACCTTGCCGACACTGGCCGCGCCGCCGGTCTTGTACAGATGGCCCTGATCGAGCAAGGCATCGGCCTGCTCCAGCACCGGCAGCATCGCGGCCTCTTCCTCGCGGCGAATTGCCCGCAAACCAAAAGCGCCGCGCTTGACGCTGAACAGCGTGCATTCACGACCGACCTTGATCAGGAAGTCCTTCAAGCGCCAGGCGCGCACCTTGTCGATCTGCTTTTGCAAGGCCTCCAGCGGCAGCGCGTGTTCACTGTTGCTCAGCAGGTAAAACACCAGCAATTCTTCGGTGAACGGCTCGAGCGACTTGGGCAACTGGGCGAAAAACACCCCGAGGTTTTCCAGCACTTTCTGCCGGGACAATGGCTGGCCGGCACTTTCTGCACAGATGCCGGCGCCATCGATCAGGTACAGCTGACCACCGTGGCGCAACAGGTTGTCCAGGTGCAGGTCTTCCTGCCACAAACCTTTGCCGTGTAACTGACCAATGGCACCAAGCGCTTCGGCCAGCACCGCCGATTGTTCGTCGGCCAGCACCGGCAAGGATTCGACCTTGTTCCAGGCATCGCCCAGGCTTTCGGCACCTTCGAGGAACTCGAACAGCAGCCAGCCACCCTCGCCCTCCATCAATCCATCAGCCAGCAGCAACGGCGTGGTCATGCCCTGAGCAGCGAGCAGTTTCACCCCTTCCAGCTCACGCTGAAAATGCCGCGCAGCCTTGTTGCCGACCAGTAACTTGGCCAGCACCGGACGCCCGCGCCACACACCGGCACCGACGTAACGCTGCCCCGGCAACACCCGCAACAGACTGAGCAACTGCAAATCGGCAACGCCCGCCGCATCGGCCAGCGAAACCGTGAGCGGCAGACTCGGCGTGCGCCCGGCATTTTTCAGGTCGGACAGCTGCATCAGCGGGCCTCCTTGCGACTGCGCCGCGCGGTCAGCCGCGTGACCCAGGCATCCACCAGCGAACTGCCCGTCGGCTGATCGAGATACGCCGCCAGCAACTCACGCAATTGCGCGTCACTCCACTCCGGCGCTCGGCGCAGCAGTGGTTCCAAGTCCTTGACCCGGTCACGCAGACCGAACAGCAACGGCCGGGTCTTTTCCAGGTCGATCAACTGCGCCTGATAGCCGTCGCCCTCGGCGCGCAGGAAAATGTGCTTTGGATAGAAGCAGCCGTGCACCTGACGCATGCTGTGGAGATGGCGCGCCAACAGGCCGCAAGACTTGAGAATCGCCGATTGCTGCGCGGCATCGAGGTCCGACCAGCGCTGCAACAGCGAATCGAGATCGTCCCAGCCATCCAGCGCCCGGGTCAGCAGGATCGCACGGACTTCGCCGTTGACCTTGCGCTCACCGAAGAACGCCGCCTGCAACGCCGGGATGCCGAGCTTGTTGTAACGACTGATGTTGCGAAATTCCCGGGCGAACGTCGGCTCGCCGAAGGGCGCGTGCAGGGTGCGGGTCAGGTAATTGCACTGGCGCTTGAGGTAATAGCCATGCCCCTCCAGCTCCAGACGAAACACGCTGCTCCAGCCGCCGCCATCGGTGTTGGGCTCATCCACGGCGTCGAGCTGCTTGGACCACAGCGCATCGAACGTGCCGAGACCGTGGCGTTCCAGCAGCGCACGGTCTTCAGCGGCCAGAAAATCAGTCATTCGCGTCCCTCGAAAAATCTCACCACGTGGCGAATCCGTTGCTTGTCGGCGGCATTCAGCCGGTCACGCTGGCGGTATTGCAGGTAGAAGCGCAGGCGCTGGGTGTTCGACAGGTGATACTTGGCCACCTTGTCGAGACAGGCCAGATCCTTGGTGATCCGGTACTTGAGCCAGAAACCGCGCCAGAAATCGCCGTTCGGGCAGTCGATCAGATACAACTGCGCCTGATCGTCGATCAGCAGGTTGCGCCACTTCAGATCGTTATGGGTAAAGCGGTGGTCGTGCATGACACGCGTATAACCGGCCAGTTGCCGGCTGACGCCGTCGACCCAGGCACGATCCCTGAGCTTGGGATCGTTGCGCTCGGCCAGCGCCGACAGGTCTTCGGTGCGCGGCAGTTCACGGGTGATCATCGCCCCGCGATCGTAAGCCATGCCGTTGCGCTCCAGACCCCACGCCACCACTTCGGCGGTGGGAATGCCCCACTTGGCGAAGCGCTTGAGGTTCTGCCATTCCATCTTCACCCGGGGCTTGCCCAGATAACGCCGCAGGCCCTTGCCGGCACCGCTGTAGCGCTTGACGTAATAGTTGACGCCGTTGAGCTGCACGCGAATGACTTCGGACAAGGGATCGCGGGTCAGGCGCTCGCCCTGCAGGGCAAATACCGCTTCGAGGCTACCGAAATACTGCGCAAGTTCACTGTACTCAGGCTCCAGATTCCAACCCGCCATCAGAGCGCATCCCCGTAACGTTGCTTGCGTGCGTAGAGCTTGTTGGCCTTGCCTTCGAGCCAGCTCAGCAACGGCGCTTCTTCGGCCAGGATCTGGCGCAGCGGTTGCTGGAAATAGCCTTTGAGGAAGCGCAGCTTGTCGCGGCGGGTCAGGCCGATGTCCAGTGCGGAAAAGTACAGTGCCGCCAGGTCCTTGTTGCGCCAGCGCTGGGTGATCGCCGGGCGGGTCTGGGCACGGTGCAGGTCGATCACCGAGAGTTTGAAGTCTTCCGGGGTGATCGGTTTGTCGGTGTGCAGCAGAAAGTGGCAGATGTAGCAATCGCGGTGGTTGACCCCGGCGCGGTGCATCATGCCGGTCATGCGCGCGACCTCGGCGATCAGCGCCCGCTTGAGTTTCGGCTCCGGCGGTTGCTTGACCCAGTCGATGCTGAAGTCTTCAAGACTGATGGTCGGCGCCAGCTCTTCGGTGACGATGAACGAATGCTGATCCGCCGGGTTGCTGCCCTTCTCGCCGTACGCGACGGCGGTCATGGTCGGCACGCCGACTTCCTGCAAGCGCTGGATGGCTCTCCATTCCTGGCCCGCGCCGAGTACCGGCAGCTTGGCGGTCAGCAGGTTTTTGAAGATCTCTCCCCAGCCGATACCGCGGTGAATCTTGACGAAAAAGCCATTGCCGTCGACTTCCGTTCGCAACGTCCGGCGGGCTTCCAGCTCGCGGTACACCTCGCCCTGCAAGCCCTCGACCTCGGCGAACGGGTCGCGTCCGGCCCACAGGCTCTTGAACGGTTCAGCCAGCATCAACTTCATTTAAGCGTGCTCCGCCAGAATCACATCGGCCGCGTGCTGCGGCATGCTGTAGAGGTCGGCCGTCTCGGCGAAGGCCAGACCGTTGCGGCTCCAGGCCGCCCGTGCAGCGTCGTCGTTCAACATGTCAGTCAGGTATTGCGTCAGTTGCGCCTGATCGAACGGCTCGTCCAGCACTCGCCCGGCGTCGGCCTCGGCGATGTAATGGGCATAACCGCAGACCGCGCTGACCAGCACCGGCAACCCGGCGACCAGCGCTTCAAGCAGCACCGTGCCGGTGTTTTCGTTGTACGCCGGGTGGATCAACAGGTCGGCGCCGAGCAGGAAACGCGGGATATCGCTGCGCCCCTTGAGGAACGTCACGTTGTCGCCCAGGCCCAGCGTCGCACTCTGCATCTGGAACAATTTGGGGTCATCCTGGCCGATTACAAACAGCCGGGTGCGTTTCTTCAGCTCGGCGGGCAATGCGGCCAGTGCTTTCAGGCTGCGATCGACGCCCTTGGTCTTGAATCCGGAGCCGATCTGCACCAGCAGCAGTTCGTCGTCCTTCAGATTGAATTCGGCGCGGAAACCGGCGCGAATCTGGTCGGCATCCGCAGGGCGTCGACGATCCTGGGCAATGCCCGGCGGCAGCAGGTGGAAGCGTTCCAGCGGTGTGTCGTAATGCTTGATGAACAGCGGCTGCTGCACTTCGGAAATCATCAGCACTTCGGTCTTCGCGTCTTTGGCAAACACTGCACGCTCGTATTCGGCGAAGTGGCGGTAGCGGCCCCAGCGGCGATACAGCGAATGGCGCAGGTTCTGCGCCTTGTCTTCGAAGCAGCCGTCGGCGGCGTAGTAGACGTCCAGCCCCGGCATCTTGTTGAAGCCGATCAGGCGATCCACCGGGCGCTTGGCCAGGTCCGCTTCCATCCACGCGCTGAGCTTTTCGTTGCGGCGGTGATTGAAGAACGCCTTGACCGGCGCCACCAGCACTTCGAAACCGGGCGGCACGTCGCCTTCCCAGATCAGGGTGTAGACGCGGATCTGGTGCCCGCGCTTCTGGCATTCGAGGGCGATGCGCATGAAATCGCGCTGCAAACCGCCGAACGGGAAATATTTGTACAGGACAAAAGCCAATTGCATCAGCGCAGCTCCTCAGCCATCAACAACGTGCTCAGTCGGCTGGCAACACGCTCGGGATTCAGACGCGTGAAGCACAGGGGCCACTCGCGTTTCAGGTCAAACTGACGGGCATCCTGCGCGGTCGGTTGATACGTACATTTCTTTTGCAGGCACGGCGCGCACGGGAAATCGCTGCCGAGGTGAATCTGCAGCTTGCCGTAGGCGCCGGTCAGGCCCGGATTGGTCGGGCCGAACAGGGAAATCGTCGGCACATCCAAAGCGGCGGCAAGGTGACCGAGGCCGGTGTCCACCGCGACGCAGGCCTGGGCGCCGGCCAATACCTTGCCGACCCCGGCCAGGTTCAGCTTCGGCAACACTTCGGCGTGTTTGAAACCGGCGGCGATGCGCTCGGCCCGGGCCTTCTCCAGCGGATTGCCCCACGGCAGTTTGATCCCGACGCCGAGGTAGCCGACCCGTTCGGTCAGCTCGCGCCAGTAGGCTTCCGGCCAGTGCTTGGTGTCCCAGGTGGTGCCATGCAGGAACACCACGTAGGCATTCTTGCGTGGCAACTCGACCAGACGCTCGACGTTGAGGCCGTAATCGCCCAGGCCTTTGGGCAAGTCGTAACCCAAAGCAATCGCAAACAACTGGCGCACGCGCTCGACGGCGTGCTGCCCACGGGCCACCGCCAGTTTGCGGTCATAAAAGCGCGCGGCGATCGGTTCGCGGGCCGAGCCCTTGTCGAGACCGGCCACCGGGGCTTTGACATAGCGGGTCAGCCAGGCGCTTTTCAGCAGGCCCTGAGCGTCGATCACCAGGTCATATTTGTTAGCCCGAACGGACTGCTTGAAGCGCTTCCATTCGCCGCTGGTGATGGTTTTCCAGAGATTCTTACGCCAGCGGCGGATCGCCACCGGAATCACTTTGCCTACAGCCGGGTGCCAGGTCGGAATCTCGGCGAAGCCTTCTTCCACCACCCAGTCGAACTTGATCCCGGGAATCGCCCGGGCGGCGTCGCTCAGCGCCGGCAACGCGTGAATCACGTCGCCCAGCGATGAAGTCTTGATCAGCAATACCCGCAAGTTAATGGACCTCGACCACAGAGCCCTGCAAACGCTGCAAGGCATCGTTGACCGCGTCCGGCATCAGCTGGCGCAGGCAGTTGTAATGGCCGAAACGGCAGGTGCGATCGAAGCAAGGGCTGCAATCGAGACCCAGGCGGACGATTTCCACATGCTCGGCCAGCGGCGGGGTGAAACCCGGCGAGGTCGAACCGTAGACCGCCACCAACGGGCGATTGAGCGCAGCGGCCACGTGCATCAGACCGGAATCGTTCGAGACCACCGAGTCGGCGCAGGACATCAGGTCGATGGCCTCGGCCAGCGAAGTGCCGCCACTGAGATTCACGGACTCTTCGCGCAGGCCCGGAATCAGCCGCGCGCGAATGTCTTCGCCCACCGCGTGATCGTTCTTCGAACCGAACAGCCAGACCTGCCAGCCTTCACGGATGCGCGCCTCGGCGACCTTGGCGTAATGCTCGGACGGCCAGCGTTTGGCTTCACCGAATTCGGCGCCGGGGCACAGCACCAGCACCGGGCGGTCGAGGGTCAGGCCGAACTTGGCCAATGCGGCCTCGCGGGTCACCGGATCGATCTGCAGGCTCGGGCGCGGATAAGGTTTTGGCAGCTCGGCGTTCGGCTCGTAAGCCAGCGCCATGAAACGCTCGATCATCAGCGGATAACGTTCTTTATCCAGCGTGCGCACGTCATTGAGCAGGCCGTAGCGGAATTCGCCGCGCCAGCCGGTGCGTTTCGGGATGCCGGCGAAGAACGGCACCAGCGCCGACTTCAACGAGTTCGGCAGCAGGATCGCCTGGTCGTACTGGCCGGCCAGGGATTTGCCGATCCGCCGACGGGTCGCCAGCTCCAGCGCGCCGTGGCCGAGCGGGAAGCTCAAGGCCTTGCGCACTTCGGGCATGCGTTCGAGGATCGGCCGGCTCCACTCCGGGGCCAGCACGTCGATTTCGCACTGCGGGTGGCGCTGCTTGAGACACTGAAACAGTGTCTGCGCCATCACCATGTCACCGACCCAACTGGGCCCAACGATCAGAATATTCATGTGGTTTCCATAAACGAACCGGGGAGGCTTCACGCCTCCCCGTCTCGAGAATCAGCTTAGCCCCAGCTCACGCCAGATCCGCATCACCTGCCGCCGTTCGTCCGCGAACTGATCGCCCGGTATCACCCCGGCGTCCTTCTGCAAGGCCTGCCGGTGGGCGGCGGAACGATAGGCCTTGTAGGCCTCGCGCAACAGGCTGGCGTCTTCGGCCGGCATCAGCCCTTCGTGCTCCAGCTCTTCCAGAATGCGGATATTGTCCGTCCAGCGCAGCAACGGCGGGTGGGTCTGCGACCACGCCAGGGCCGCGTATTGCACCATAAATTCAATATCGACGATACCTCCGGCGTCCTGCTTGAGGTCGAACGGCGCCGTGGCCTCGAAGGCATTCGCCCCGGTGCCGGCGGCGGTGCTCTTGCTCCCGAGGTTGTCGCGCATCTTGGCGCGCATCTCGCTCACTTCCTGTTGCAGTTTCGCCAGATCCCGAGCCTTGCCCAGCACCTGGGCCCGCACGCTCTCGAACGCCTGGCCGACATCCTGGCTGCCCACCAGCACCCGCGCCCGCACCAGGGCCTGATGTTCCCAGGTCCAGGCTTCATTTTCCTGATAGCGCGCAAACGCGCCGAGCGAACTGACCAGCAGCCCGGACGCCCCGGACGGACGCAGGCGCATGTCCACTTCGTACAGCTGGCCGGAGTTGGTCTGCGCCGTCAGCAAGTGAATGATCCGCTGGCCGAGCCGGGTGAAAAACTGCGTGCCATCGATGGGTTTCGGGCCATCGGTTTCGGCCTGCTGATCGCCATCGTGGATGAACACCAGATCCAGATCCGAACCATGCCCCAACTCGATCCCGCCGACTTTCCCATAACCGACAATGATGAAGCCGGGATCGCACAGCGTGCCATCGGTGCGCAGCGGCGTGCCGTATTTGGCCACGGTCTGGCGCCAGGCCAGGGCCAGCACTTGCTCAAGAATTGCTTCGGCCAGCCAGGTCAGGTAATCGCTGACTTTCATCAATGGCAGGCTGCCGGCGATTTCCGAGGCAGCGACCCGCAAGCGGTGCGCCAGTTTGAAATGGCGCAGGGCTTCCATCTGTTGTTCGAGGTCGTCCTCCGGGATCCGCGTCAGGCGCTCGCGCAATTCGGCAGCCAGTTCCGGTGCCAGCGGCGGCTTGAACAGCCGGCCTTCGTTGAGCAGTTCATCGAGCAGCAGCGGGAAACGGGTGATCTGCTCGGCGATCCACGGGCTGGCGGCGCACAGCGTCAGCAAACGCCGCAGCGCGCCGGGGTTTTCCGTCAGCAACACCAGATAAGCCGAACGCCGGGCCACCGCCTCGACCAGCGGCAGCACCCGCTCCAGCACCAGATCGGGATTTTCGTGCTCCACCGCCTGAGCCAGCAGGCGCGGAATAAAGGCATCGAGACGTTCGCGCCCCAGACGCTGCATCGCTCGCAACTGCGGGCTGGCACGCAGGCTCGCCAATGCCTTCAAGGCCTTGGTCGCGTCGGCGAAACCGCCCTCCTCCAACTGGCGACAGGCCGCCTCTTCGTCCTGCGCCTCTTCCCACAGCGGCAGCCATTCTCCGCCGACCACCACTTCACTCTCGGCGCCCTCGTCCTCATCGGGATCGGCGATCACTTGCGCGAAGTGCCAGGCCACCCGGCCGCGCCAGAACATCAGCTTCTCGTGGAACGCTTCCCAGTCGGCGAAACCGAGCATGAACGCGATTCGCGCCTGATCCTGAGCGCTGTCCGGGAGCATCTGGGTCTGGCGGTCGGCAATCGCCTGGATCGCGTGTTCGGTGTAACGCAGGAATTCGTAGCCTTCGCGCAGCTCGCTGATGACCGCTGGCGGCAGATAGCCCTGCCCTTCGAGCGTGCTCAACACCTTTAATAGAGGGCGCTGTTGCAGACTCAGGTCGCGACCACCGTGAATCAATTGAAAAGCCTGGGCGATGAACTCGACTTCACGGATACCGCCAGAGCCCAGCTTGATGTTGTCGGCCATGCCCTTGCGCCGCACTTCCTGCTGGATCAGCTGCTTCATGGTGCGCAGCGCTTCGATCGCCGAGAAGTCCAGATAGCGCCGGTACACGAACGGCCGCAGCATTTCCTGCAACTGCTCGCCCGCCACCTGATCGCCAGCCACCACCCGCGACTTGATCATCGCGTAGCGTTCCCAGTCGCGGCCCTGATCCTGGTAATACTGCTCCAGCGCATTGAAGCTCAGCACCAGCGCGCCGGACGAGCCGTACGGGCGCAGACGCATGTCGACACGGAACACGAAACCGTCGACGGTGATCGGGTCGAGGGCCTTGATCAGGCGCTGGCCGAGACGAATGAAGAATTCCTGGTTGTCCAGCGGGCGCTTCACGCCGACGGTTTCGCCGCCCTCGGGGTAGGCGAAGATCAGGTCGATGTCCGACGACAGGTTCAGCTCGACCGCGCCGAGCTTGCCCATGCCGAGGATGACCATTTGCTGTGGTTCGCCGCTGCGCCGGCCGGTCGGCGTGCCGAACTGCTCGCAATGGCGGCGGTACAACCATTGATAGGCCTGATCGATGCTGGCGTCGGCCATGTCCGAGAGATCGCGGCAAGTCTGCACCAGATCGGCCTGACGGTTGAGGTCGCGCCAGATGATCCGCACCTGATGCCGGGCGCGCTGACGGCGCAGGACGCGGCCCAATTCGTCTTCGGTCTGCGCGGTGGCGACCGCATCCGCCATCTGCCCGCACAACTCACCGGGAGCGAATGCCCGGTCGAGTTCGCCGGACTGCACCAGCGACAACAACATCAAAGGGTCACGAACGCTCTGTTCAATGACGAAATCGCTGGCGGCGCTGACGCGGGCGAACTGCGCCCAGCGTTCCGGCGTCCAGGACGAGAAGCCGTGATCGTCTTCCAGTTGTGCGACGGCCGCACGGAACGACTGCTCCGATCGGCTGACCAACGGCAGGAGAATGGCGGGCAGTTCGGCAAGCGCGGGCAGGGTCATGGTCTATCCTTGATCGGCGTGTAAATGGCCGCTTGTAGTGATGAATGAAAAACCGCTACGCGAAGGACTGTCGAACAAAAGTGAGAAATAGCTGAAATTTCTTTTTCTTTGGCAGCCAGCATCAAACTTTCACCTTTTTCGGATGGCTAAAGACCAACCTTAACGATTATTCTCACAACGCAGCTGGAGGCCACAAGCCTTTCATCTGTAGTTTTACTACTCGTCTATACATTCGAGAGGCTGAAATGCCGGATGATTTGTAGTAAAACTACACGCCGCCGGAACAACCTGTCGGCAATCCAAGAATTTTAAATCGTCTGCCCACAAGGCCAGTCGCAAACTCAGGCAACCGATTCTGGAAGCCTTTCCGCCCTGGAGCAAGCCATGCAAGACCTCGATCCCGTCGAAACCCAGGAATGGCTGGACGCCCTGGAATCGGTTCTCGACAAAGAAGGCGAAGACCGTGCTCACTATCTGATGACCCGTATGGGTGAACTGGCAACCCGCAGCGGTTCGCAGCTCCCTTACGCCATCACCACGCCTTACCGCAACACGATCCCCGTTACCCACGAAGCACGCATGCCTGGCGACCTGTTCATGGAACGCCGCATTCGCTCGCTGGTACGCTGGAACGCGATGGCCATGGTAATGCGTACGAACCTGAAAGATTCTGACCTGGGTGGTCACATCTCCAGCTTCGCTTCCAGTGCGACCCTGTACGACATCGGCTTCAACTACTTCTTCCAGGCCCCGACCGACGAACACGGCGGCGACCTGATCTACTTCCAGGGCCACACCTCGCCAGGCGTCTACGCCCGCGCATTCATGGAAGGCCGCATCACCGAAGACCAGATGAACAACTTCCGCCAGGAAGTCGACGGTCAGGGCCTGTCGTCCTACCCGCACCCTTGGCTGATGCCTGACTTCTGGCAGTTCCCGACCGTATCCATGGGTCTGGGCCCGATCCAGGCGATCTACCAGGCACGCTTCATGAAGTACCTGGAACACCGCGGCTTCATCCAGCCGGGCAAACAGAAAGTCTGGTGCTTCCTGGGCGACGGCGAGTGCGACGAGCCGGAATCCCTGGGCGCGATCTCCCTGGCCGGCCGCGAGAAGCTGGACAACCTGATCTTCGTCATCAACTGCAACCTGCAACGCCTCGACGGCCCGGTTCGCGGCAACGGCAAGATCATCCAGGAACTCGAAGGCGTGTTCCGCGGTGCTCAGTGGAACGTGACCAAAGTCATCTGGGGCCGTTTCTGGGACCCACTGCTGGCCAAAGACGTCAACGGCATCCTGCAACGTCGCATGGACGAAGTCATCGACGGCGAGTACCAGAACTACAAAGCCAAAGACGGCGCGTTCGTGCGTGAACACTTCTTCAACACGCCAGAACTCAAGGCGATGGTTGCTGATCTGTCCGACGACGAGATCTGGAAACTCAACCGTGGCGGCCACGACCCGTACAAGGTCTACGCGGCGTACCACGAAGCGGTCAACCACAAAGAACAACCGACCGTCATCCTGGCCAAGACCATCAAGGGTTACGGTACCGGTGCGGGCGAAGCGAAGAACACCGCGCACAACACCAAGAAAGTCGACGTCGACAGCCTGAAGCTGTTCCGCGACCGCTTCGACATCCCGGTGAAAGACGAAGAGCTGGAAAACCTGCCGTTCTTCAAGCCGGAGCCAAACAGCGCCGAAGCCCGTTACCTGGCCGAGCGTCGTGCCGCACTGGGCGGTTTCGTGCCTCAGCGTCGCGCCCAGAGCTTCAGCGTACCGACTCCGGATCTGGACACCCTCAAGGCAATCCTCGATGGTTCCGGCGACCGTGAAATTTCCACCACCATGGCGTTCGTGCGAATCCTCGCGCAACTGGTCAAGGACAAGGAAATCGGCCCGCGCATCGTTCCGATCATCCCGGACGAAGCCCGTACCTTCGGTATGGAAGGCATGTTCCGTCAGTTGGGCATCTACTCGTCCGTCGGCCAGCTCTACGAGCCAGTCGATAAAGACCAGGTGATGTTCTACAAGGAAGACCAGAAAGGTCAGATCCTTGAAGAAGGCATCAACGAAGCAGGCGCCATGAGCTCCTTCATCGCCGCCGGTACTTCGTACTCCAGCCACAACCAGCCAATGCTGCCGTTCTACATCTTCTACTCGATGTTCGGCTTCCAGCGTATCGGCGACCTGGCATGGGCCGCTGGCGACAGCCGTACCCGTGGCTTCCTGATCGGCGGCACCGCCGGCCGTACCACCCTGAACGGTGAAGGCCTGCAGCACGAAGACGGTCACAGCCACCTGCTGGCTGCCACCATCCCGAACTGCCGCACCTACGATCCGACCTACGGCTACGAGCTGGCGGTGATCATTCAGGACGGCATGAAGAAGATGACCGAAGAGCAACAGGACATCTTCTATTACATCACCGTGATGAACGAGTCCTACCAGCAGCCAGCCATGCCGGCCGGTGCCGAAGAAGGCATCAAGAAAGGCATGTACCTGCTCGAAGAAGACACCCGCGATGCGGCGCACCACGTACAGCTGATGGGCTCCGGCACCATCCTGCGTGAAGTCCGTGAAGCGGCGAAGATCCTGCGTGAAGAGTTCAACATCGGCGCCGATGTGTGGAGCGTCACCAGCTTCAACGAACTGCGTCGCGACGGCCTGGCCGTAGAGCGCAGCAACCGTCTGAAACCTGGCCAGAAGCCTAAGCGCAGCTACGTCGAAGAATGCCTGAGCGGCCGTAAGGGTCCGGTCATCGCATCGACCGACTACATGAAGCTGTTCGCCGAGCAGATCCGTCAGTGGGTACCGTCCAAGGAATTCAAAGTCCTGGGCACCGACGGTTTCGGCCGCAGCGACAGCCGCAAGAAACTGCGTCATTTCTTCGAAGTCGACCGTCATTTCGTGGTGTTGGCAGCCCTGGAAGCACTGGCTGACCGTGGTGATATCGAACCTAAAGTCGTGGCCGAGGCCATTACCAAGTTCGGCATCGACCCGGAAAAACGCAACCCACTGGACTGCTGAGGAGAAACTCTGTGAGCGAACTCATTCGCGTACCTGACATCGGCAGCGGTGAAGGTGAAGTAATCGAACTGTTTGTGAAGGTCGGCGACCGTATCGAAGCCGACCAGAGCATCCTGACTCTGGAATCGGACAAGGCCAGCATGGAAGTGCCGGCCCCGAAAGCCGGCGTCATCAAGAGCCTGAAAGTGAAGCTGGGCGATCGCCTGAAAGAAGGCGACGAACTGCTGGAGCTGGAAGTCGAGGGCGCCGCGCAAGCGGCCCCTGCTCCGGCTGCTGCGCCTGCCGCCAAGGCCGAAGCTGCGCCTGCACCGGCTGCGCCAGCCGCAGCTCCGGCTGCCGCTTCGGTTCAGCAAGTGCACGTGCCGGACATCGGTTCGTCGGGCAAGGCCCAGATCATCGAGATCCAGGTCAAGGTCGGCGACACCGTCGAGGCTGATCAGTCGCTGATCACCCTGGAATCCGACAAGGCGAGCATGGAAATCCCGTCGCCTGCCGCTGGCGTGGTCAAGGCCATCAGCGTCAAGTTGAACGACGAAGTCGGCACCGGCGACCTGATCCTGGACCTGGAAGTGGCGGGTGCTGCCGCCCCTGCTGCGGCCGCTCCGGCTCAGGCTGCTGCTCCGGCCGCTGCTGCTCCAGCACCTGCCGCCGCGCCAGCTGCACCGGTTGCCGACAGCGTTCAGGACATCCACGTTCCGGACATCGGTTCGGCCGGCAAGGCCAAGATCATCGAAGTGCTGGTCAAGGCTGGCGACAGCGTTGAAGCCGACCAGTCGCTGATCACTCTGGAATCCGACAAGGCGAGCATGGAAATCCCGTCGCCTGCCGCTGGCGTGGTGGAAAGCGTTTCCATCAAGCTGGACGACGAAGTCGGCACCGGCGATCTGATCCTCAAGCTGAAAGTCAAAGGCGCCGCCCCGGCTGCTGCCCCGGCTCCAGCTGCCGCTGCTGCTCCGAGTGCTCCGGCGCCAGCCGCTGCTCCGGCTGCCGCTGCACCTGCTGCCGCTCCGGTTGCTGCTCCAGCCAAGCCTGGTGCGAAAGTTCACGCCGGCCCTGCCGTGCGTCAACTGGCTCGCGAGTTCGGCGTCGAGCTGAGCGCTGTCGGCGCCAGCGGTCCGCACGGTCGCATCCTGAAAGAAGACGTGCAGACGTACGTCAAAGCCATGATGCAGAAGGCCAAGGAAGCACCGGCCGCTGCCGCTGGCGCAACCGGTGGCGCGGGCATTCCGCCGATTCCGGTCGTCGACTTCAGCCGTTTCGGCGAAATCGAAGAAGTGCCGATGACCCGCCTGATGCAGGTCGGCGCCGCCAACCTGCACCGCAGCTGGCTGAACGTGCCGCACGTGACGCAATTCGACTCGGCGGATATCACCGAGCTGGAAGCGTTCCGCACCGCACAGAAAGCTGTCGCAGAGAAGGCCGGCGTCAAGCTGACCATCCTGCCGCTGCTGCTCAAGTCCTGCGCACACCTGCTCAAGGAACTGCCGGACTTCAACAGCTCGCTGGCACCAAGCGGCAAGGCTATCATCCGCAAGAAATACGTGAACATCGGCTTCGCCGTCGACACCCCGGATGGCCTGCTGGTACCGGTCATCAAGAACGTCGACCAGAAGAGCCTGCTGCAACTGGCCGCCGAGGCTGCTTCCCTGGCTGAAAAAGCCCGGACCAAGAAGCTCTCGTCGGACGAGATGCAAGGCGCCTGCTTCACCATTTCCAGCCTCGGTCACATTGGCGGCACCGGCTTCACGCCGATCGTCAACGCGCCGGAAGTGGCGATCCTCGGTGTTTCCAAGGCAACCATCCAGCCAGTCTGGGACGGCAAAGCCTTCCAGCCGAAACTGATGCTGCCACTGTCGCTGTCTTACGATCACCGTGTGATCAACGGCGCCGCTGCTGCACGCTTCACCAAGCGTCTGAGCGACCTGCTGGCGGACATCCGCACCATTCTGCTGTAAAGCGTTCGGCCCTCCGGCAACGGAGGGCCGACTGCGTTCCACGTTTTCGAGCGCCACACGCTCGTACCTCAACCCCGTCAGTTTGGCGGGGCTTTTTTTTGCCTGAAATAACTGTCGCCCGAACTTTTCCCACAACTTGCGCTGATATAGGCCACGACTCGAGTCCACTTTATGTTGATATTTTTTAGCACCAGGCAACTAACCTTGGCGCACTGAAGTTACACCAACAAACCGGGAAACTTTATTAATTACCAACACTTATTCGAATGGATTCGAACATGCTTAAACCTACTGTCGGCCCGATCATTGGCCACACATCAACTAATCAGGCGCGGATATTTATTCGTGGCGGACTGCAACATAATGCGTCCGTATTTGCCGGCATTCGTTACCGGCCACTGGATTCGAAACAATGGCAACCCGCCCAGTTTGTCAAACTTGATTCAACCCGCGACATGACGGAAGTATTCGTAATCGATCATCTGAAGGCAGACACCGAATACGAATACCAGACCGGCTGGTTCAGCCCGATGAGTCCCGTCCACACCATCCACAGCGTGGCGGAGTTGCCGCTGCAATGGCCACGGGAGATTTACCGCCTGCGCACCCGCAGCAGCCAGCCTTTGCAGCCGCGCGCTTACATCCTCGGCTCCTGCCGTTACCTGCGCATGACCGCCGGCGTCCCGGTGCTCCCGCATCTGGGCGACCGGATCTTCGCGTCCATCAGCCAGTTGATCGAGGGTGCACAACCGGCAATCAGCGCAATCATGATGTGTGGCGATCAGATCTACGCCGACGACTTGAACCTGTTCGCCCCGGATCGCGACTATGACGAGTTCATTGCAAAGTATCGCGCGGCGTTTTCCCTGCCTAATATTCGACGACTGATGTCGGAGACTTCGACTTACATGATTCTTGATGATCATGAAATAGAAGATAACTGGCCGATGAACGCCAACGAGTCCGATGAAACTCTCTATCGCAATGCAATGGCGACTTACGATATTTATCAAGCGAGTCACAGTCCGATCTGTTCAACAACAACCAGCGGAACAATTGATCGCACGACACTGAAGCACTATTGGTATCAATTCACCGATGGCGATATTGAATGGTTTGTGACGGACAGTCGAACTCGCCGCAACTTGTCGAATGACAACCGGCGCATCCTCGATGAAGAACAGGAACAGGCGCTGTGCAAGTGGTTGATCAATAGCCCGGCGCGGGTCAAGTTCGTGGTCACCAGCGTCATGTTCTACCCCGACCGCAAAATGAACGGCGATGATGCCTGGGCGGGCTTCCCCGAACAGCGTCTGCGCCTGCTGGAAACCATCCGCCAGCATCGGATCAGGAACGTCGTGTTCATTTCCGGTGATGTGCATGGCTCGCTGACTGCACGCCTGACACACAGCGAAGACCCAGAGTTTGAAGTGCACACGGTCGTTTCCTCACCGCTGAGCAACAGCAAACTGCTGCCCTACGCCACCGCCGCGACCTTCACGCTCGACCAGGCGCTGGCGCAAACCGAGTCAGGCGAATACCGGCACGAACTGACCAGCGAGGTCGTCAGCCAGGACAACTTCGCGCACATGGTGGTTGAAGCCGGGCGAATCCAGGTCAACTATCACGATCGGGATGGCAGGCACCTGCAATCCATCGATATTCCGTTGCGATAAATCCAGCGGTACGAACGTTCCGGATGCCGGAAGGCTCTGGAACGGCCATTTTCACGCTTGGTAGCATTAGTTTCCGGCGGGTGCTGGAGAAATGTTCACTGCAGCCGACATATTCTTATAGCACTTGGCCTTCATGTCTCTTGTCAGTCAGTGCCGCAATGATGCAACCTTGCCGCAGGCAACAGTAAAGAGGGCGCGAGCCCGGCGCGTTCAGCAAATTTCCAAGCGAGTTCCCTTCATGAAGAGCCAACCCGATGCCGCCAGCCGTATGGTGGCCGAGGTAGTGACGCAGTTGCCTGTGCCCTCGCGGCTCGGCATGCTGCGTTTCGAGCGCTTGAATGAAGCCAGTTGGGCCATGTTGTTTCTCGATCCCAACTGTGAACGCCAGTTCGGCCAGCCCGCCGTCGAACTCTGCGCTCTGGTCGGCTCGCCCTATGCCAGCCTGATGGAACCCGAAGCGCGTTATCAACTGCACGACGCGATCCAGCAACAACTCGGCCACAGCCCGCATTATCTGGTGCGCTACACCCTGCACACCGCCGCCGGTGCGCTGAGCATTCTCGAACTCGGTGAAGCCTACAGACAGCACAACCGCCACTTGCTGCGCGGTTACCTGCTGGCGGTCGACAACGTGTTCGACGAAGCACCGACGCTGCCGTCAGTCGACCTGGAAACCCAGAATTCACGCCTGCAAATCGCCCTTGAGCTCAATCAGCGTGCCCAGCAGGAACAACTGCAGCATCTGGAGCGGGTGCGCGCCCAGCAGGACCTGATCCTGTTGCTGGCCCGCCAGCGCTACAGCAGCCAGAACTCCCTGCAGGAAGCTGCCGAGCTGATCACCCGCTGCGCCTGCGATATCTACGAAATCGACTGTGCCAGCCTGTGGAACCTCGAAGGCCAGAAGCTGGTGCCGATTTCGGCCTACCACCGCGCCACCCAGGAATACATCCTGCCGGAGGTGATCGACGTCAGCGGCTTCCCCGATTACATGGAAGCCCTGCACGGCAGCCGCGCCATAGACGCGCACAACGCGATGCGCGACCCGCGTACCCGGGAAATGGCCGAAGCCCTGCGCCCGCGCGACGTCAACGCCATGCTCGACGCCAGCATCCGCGTCGACGGCCAGGTGGTCGGCGTGTTGTGCCTGGAGCAGACCGGCGTCACCCGCGCCTGGCAGTCCGACGAAATCGCCTTTGCCGGTGAACTCGCCGACCAGTTCGCCCAGGTCATCAACAACCACAACCGCCGTACCGCCACCAGCGCCCTGCACCTGTTCCAGCGCGCGGTCGAGCAGAGTGCCAACGCCTTCTTGCTGGTCAACTGCGACGGCGTGGTCGAGTACGTCAACCCGAGCTTCACCGCGATCACCCAGTACACCACCGAGGAAGTCCACGGCCAGCGCCTGTCGGAGTTGCCAGCCCTGGAAAACTTAAGCGAGCTGCTGTTCGACGCGCCGTCGGCGCTGGCCAAGAGCAACAGCTGGCAAGGCGAATTCAAGAGCCGCCGCAAGAACCTCGAACCCTACTGGGGCCAACTGTCGATCTCCAAGGTCTACGGCGACAACCGTGAGCTGACGCATTACATCGGCATCTACGAAGACATCACCCAGACCAAGCTGGCGCAGCAGCGCATCGAGCGCCTGGCGTATACCGACAACCTGACCAACCTCGGTAACCGGCCTGCATTTATCCGCAATCTGGATGAACGCTTCGCCCGGGATAGCGATACCCCGATCAGCCTGCTGCTGGTGGACATCGACAACTTCAAGCGGATCAACGATAGCCTCGGCCACCAGACCGGCGACAAACTGTTGATCAGCCTGGCCCGGCGCCTGCGCAACAGCCTGAGCCCGAGCGGCAGTCTGGCGCGGTTCGCCAGTAACGAATTCGCGGTATTGCTCGACGACACTGACCTTGCCACCGGGCAGCAGATCGCCAACCAATTGCTGGCGACGCTGGATAAACCGATGTTCGTCGACAACCAGTTGATCAGCGTCACCGGCTCCGTGGGCCTGGCCTGCGCGCCACTGCACGGCCGCGACCCGCAGACCCTGATGCGCAACGCCGGCCTCGCTCTGCACAAGGCCAAGGCCAACGGCAAACATCAGGTGCAGGTGTTCACCGAAGCGCTGAACGCCGAGGCCAGCTATAAGCTGTTCGTCGAGAACAACCTGCGCCGCGCCCTGACCCAAAACGAGCTGGACGTGTTCTACCAGCCCAAGCTGTGCCTGCGCAGCGGTCGTCTGCTGGGCATGGAAGCGCTGCTGCGCTGGAATCACCCGGAGCGCGGCATGATCCGCCCGGACCAGTTCATCAGCGTCGCCGAAGAAACCGGTCTGATCATTCCGATCGGCAAGTGGATCGCCCGCCAGGCCTGCCGCATGGGCAAAGCGCTGACCGCTGCGGGCATGGGCAATCTGCAGGTGGCGATCAACCTGTCGCCCAAACAGTTCTCCGACCCGGATCTGGTGGCCTCGATCGCCAACATCCTCAAGGAAGAAGCGCTGCCGGCCAATCTGCTGGAGCTGGAACTGACCGAAGGCCTGCTGCTGGAAGCGACCGAAGACACGCACTTGCAGCTCGACCAGCTCAAGCGTCTGGGCCTGACCCTGGCCATGGACGACTTCGGCACCGGTTACTCGTCGCTCAGCTACCTGAAAAAATTCCCGATCGACATCATCAAGATCGATCGCAGCTTCATCCATGAAATCCCGGACAACCAGGACGACATGGAAATCACCTCCGCCGTGATCGCCATGGCCCACAACCTGAAACTCAAGGTCGTGGCCGAAGGCATCGAGACCGCCGAGCAGCTGGCGTTCCTGCGCCGGCACCGCTGCGACGTCGGCCAGGGCTACCTGTTCGACCGGCCAATTCCGGGCGGCGAGCTGATCCAGGCGCTCAAGCGCTACCCGCGCGGTCCGCTCTCTCTGTAACCCACAGGACACTATCCGCACATTTTGCCTGGTGATTAACCGGGCATCATTGGGCACACTGTGGGTCAGCTTATAGACATCCCATCCTGACTGAGAGGAACGATCATGGTTCTGCGCTCGGAAATTCTGGTGAACAAAAACGTGCTACCGACTAAAGAACAAGCTCTGCCTGGCCGCGAAACCCCAATGGCCCTGCCTGAAAAACACTTTGTTTTCACCGAAACGCCGTTGCTTGGCCCGTTCTTTCAGGACGTCGACTTCGCGATCTTCGGCCTGGGCTGCTTCTGGGGTGCCGAGCGCCGCTTCTGGCAGCGCGAAGGCGTGGTCAGCACCGTGGTCGGTTACGCCGGCGGTTACACGCCAAACCCGACCTACGAAGAAGTCTGCTCGGGCCTGACCGGCCATGCTGAAGTGGTGCTGGTGGTGTTCGACAAGGCCAAGGTCAGCTACGAAGAGCTGCTGGCGATGTTCTGGGAACTGCACAACCCGACGCAGGGCATGCGCCAGGGCAATGACATCGGCACCCAGTACCGTTCGGTGATCTACGCGACCCATCCGGAGCAACTGGAGGCGGCGTTGAAGAGCAAGGCTGTTTATCAGGCGGAATTGTCGAAGGCGGGTCTGGGTGAAATCAGCACCGAGATTGAACAGGCGCCGACCGTTTACTTCGCCGAGGCCTATCACCAGCAGTATCTGGCGAAAAATCCGGAAGGCTACTGCGGGATTGGCGGCACGGGCGTTTGCATGCCACCGAGTCTGGCGGGTAACTGACCACCTCGACTGATCGCGGCCACTGATCGTTCCCACGCTCCGCGTGGGAATGCAGCCCGGGACGCTCCGCGTCCCAATAGCGGACGCAGAGCGTCCATTGAGGCATTCCCACGCGGACGGTTCGACGCCTCGACGTGGGAACGATCATTGACGGTTGATCAGCTTTCGGCGATCAACCAGTCCATCTGCCACCCACCCTGGGTCTGCCCAAGTTTCCTGGACAGCCACGGCAGCAGCTCACGCAATTCTTCCTCCAGCCCCCACGGCGGATTGGCAATCGCCAGCCCGGAGCCGTTCAGGCTGTTCGGCGTATCCAGCGGATGCACCAGCAGCTCGACCCGCAACAACTTCGGCGCACCGGTGCCGGCCAGATCCTGATAGAAACGACGCAATGCGCGCTGATCCTTCACCGGATACCAGATCGCCGCGACGGTCTGGCGCATCCGGCCGATGGCCTCTTTCATCGACGCCGCACAACGCTGCATTTCATCGAGCTGTTCGAACGGCGGATCAATCAGCATCACCGCGCGTTTCTCCTGCACCGGCAACATCGCCCGGGCGACATGCCAGCCCTCGCCCAGATGCACTTTGACCCGACGATCACCGGCCATGTTGTCCTTGAGCAGGACGCCGTCTTCGGGGTGCTTCTCGTTGAGCATCACCCGATCCTGGGAACGAGTCAGACGCCGCGCCAGCTCCGGCGAACCCGGGTAATAACGCAACTGGCCATCCGGGTTCATCTCGTGCAGCACTTTCATGTAGTCGGCAGTCAGCGCCGGCAGATCCGGCTGATCCCACAACCGCGCGATGCCTTCCAGGTACTCGCCGGTACGGTTGGCCTGATCGCCCTGCAGGTCATACAGACCGATGCCGGCATGGCTGTCGAGATAGGCAAACGGCTGCTCCTTGCGTGACATCAGGGCGATGAGGCGGGTCAAGGTCAGGTGTTTGAACACATCGGCGTGATTGCCGGCATGGAAGGCGTGACGATAATTCATGGCTGCTCCTGCGAGGGCCGTGAAGTTTACCTTTTACCGGGCGGCAAGTCAGGGGCTCGCAGCTGAGTGGCGTGCCGCTGCACTAATGATCGTTCCCACGCTCTGCGTGGGAATGCAGCCCGTGACGCTCCGCGTCCATGGGGTATCAGCCCCAATTGCGGTGGACGCCTGGAACGCGGTGCATCCCTGGAGGCATTCCCACGTAGACGGTTTGACGCCTCGACGTGGGAACGATCGAGTCAGGACGGTATGGCGTGTAGGCGTTTGCCAATCACATCCAAGACATCACAGCCGTCACGCAGCGGAATTACGCAGAGTTGGGCGAAGTCGCTGAGGATGACCGAGTCGCACTCGACCGAGCCGCGCATGCACATGTTTTCCAGGACCTGAATCACGGCGCGGATGCGGTAGTTGGCGGCGTCCATCAGGATGTCGAGCGGGGCGTGGGTGTCGATGAACAGGGTGGGCATGTCGTTGCAGTTGCTGGTCAGCGCCATGAGGCGGTTGTCGGGGTGGGGGATGAAGGGTTCGTAGGGTGGATCTGGATGAAGCGTGCTCATTGTTTAATCCTCTGGTAGTGAAAGAGGCGCACACCGTTTCCCTCCTACAGGATTGGGTGGCAGCCATGCGCGGGGTAGGAGGACTGAGACCAGAGCACTCAGCCACGCCGAAGCGTGCCCGCGCATAACCGCCGCAAAAGATCTTACGGTCGAGCGAAGACTGCCGCAAATCGGGCAACGACGCTTATGCACTGCTCTGAAATCAGGGCTCCTACGCCCTGTCTCCACACTTGCGGAGACAACCAAAGACTATCCCCGCACCACCTCGCCCACCAGTTCACGCAAACCGCCGCAACTCGCAGGAAACGTCCGAAGCCTTTGCCCGGAAATTTCACTCTGACTCGTCCCGCAAGTAGTCCAGCAATGCCGAAGCCGACGATTCGTCCGACGCTGAAACCGCAAAAAACCTGACAACCTTGCAGCGCAAGACATCGGCGGGAAGCGCCTCGAACAACGCCGGTTGTTCCTCGCTCAACCACTGCAAGGCATTGTTGATTCGGGCATCACTACCGAATTGCGCCAGCAGCTTTTCCGGCACCGACCACCAGGGAAACTCCCGACCCGAGACCCGCGCCCTGCCCCCGATCTCGACGGCCTGACCGTTGATCAAGCCTCGCGTGAGAACCGGCAGCAATTGCCCGGCATCCACCTCGGACGACTCAAGGATCGGCAACAAAAACCGCCCATCCCAAAAGCGGAAGAACACCGCTTTCCCGTCCGGCATCAGCACCTGGGTCAAACTGCGAAAGTGCTCGACCACCGCCTCAAGCCCCGCCGAAGAAACCGCCAGCCAACCCCAGTCGCGAGACTCCGTGGTCGCCACCCAATCCAGAAACTCACTGCCCGCGTCGACGATTCCCACGTAGGGCATCACCGCATCCCACTCGGTATAGATCGTATCCGCCCAAACAGGGCTAGGTGCCGACGCAAACTTCGAGCGTTGCCAAACTTTGAACGGCTCGGCGATGCTCGCATTGCAGAAGATGGCGAAGAGTTGTTCAGCACTGTCAAGGGGGTGGGTTTGAAGCCAATTTCTAACAGAATCGTCTCTCATAAACCTATAACTGCCAGTCATTCAATTTCATTCAATCCACCCCATAAAGTTCGTAACCAATAAAAAAACAACCATCACTACGAAACTTCCAAATGCCGATAAATACACAAAGCGAATCAAACGCAACAAACCCTTCGGAAAATTCAGTAAGTCACTCCCATCCAAAGCCCCCCCCTTGATTGCCCGGGATGGCAGGAGCAGGTACGAGCCTATGCACGCCAACATGAAATAAGCACCCAAAACCCCACCACTCAGAGGCTTACGCACTGACACGCCTTGCGAATTACTGAGAAAACGAAAAATCGCCTCCTTTCTGAATAGAGCCAGATAGACCTGACCGACAACAGATATGAAAGCAAGACCAAAGAACACTCCGCCAAAAGTCAAAACGAACCAGATTTCATCAGCCTTCGTCATGTGCCGACTCCCTCATAAATGACCTCACCAACCTTTTCACCCAAAATCTCGCCACCCACTCCCCCTCCAAAAGTTCCAGCCCCGACCAGAACCAATGAGCAAAGCACCCCACCTGTTCCTGCAGTACCCAGGCCAATGCCAACGCATACAAGAGAGCCCGCGATACCACCACCGAGGCTTCCCCCAAATGCACCGGCAAATTTCGCCGTCTCGGTGAACTTCACTTTCCTGCAAGCTTCCTCCGTACCTAGCCGGCAAGTCTCCCTGACCTTTAACCCCGAAGCCGTCGCCCCCAGACCAACCCCAACCCAACCACCTAACTTGATCACCTTGCTGGCCTTACTTACGCCTTGAATATGCGTTGCGTATCCGGGAATCTCACCCGCAATACCAGCCTTGCTCCAATGGTGAACGAGACTCCGGCTGGAAATACCCAACGTTTTTTTCAGGTTTGGATGATCGGGCAAACCAGCCGTTTTACGCACTAGCGGGCTAAGACTGCCATCCAGCTGCGCCATCAACTTTTTGCGCTTGGAAAAGAAATCAGCGCCCTGAAGCTTTCCGTGTTTATCAAAGGTTTGCTTATGCAGTATCTCCAGCTCTGCCAGCGTCTTGCCAAGATTGTCCAGATGATTACTGAACATCGCCGAGCCGATCCCCACGGCCGTCGAACCCTGAGATAAAAACGACTGAATCTCACCGTGATGTCGAACCATAAACTCAGCCTCCGCATCACTCATTGGCGTCAGCGCCGCATCAACCTTCTGCGCCGCCTCCATCAACAACGCTTCTTCGCGCGTGCACTGCGTATTACGTGGATCACTCAGGACAATAAGTTGACCGGGTTTTGCGTATTGCGTGAGTTGTGGATTAAGACTGCGGAATTTATCCAGCACGGCAGGATCCGGCTGCGGGAACAACGTTGATTCAAGCGCTGCCCGAGACATTCCCTGTTCAACAATATGAAAGCCCGGCTCAACGCCGGAAGGCGTCGGCCGGGCCGAGGGCTTTGGGGAGTCGGTCAAGCTACTCGGGGGCAGAGTCGGAGTTGGGCACACACCGTCCTTGCAGCGCTCGCATTCTTCGCAGAACGGCGCGTCACCTTTAAGGCTCATGATTTGCGCGGCAGTCAGAATCGCAGCCGGGGCCGCCACCAGCTTCTCCGGTAACCCCGGCACTGTCGGCGCAGCGCTCATCGCCGCCATCGGCGCACCACCCACAACAATCGGCACGCTGCTGAAGATCCCGCCGGGGCCGATGTTGATCCACTGCCCGCCCGCCTGAATCGTCGCGCTCGCCCCGCCGTCGATCACCACTTGCTGACCGGCGCTGACGTGGAATTGAGCACTGGCGTTGATCGCCTGATTGCTCACGCGGATGTGCCGATCGCCGGTCACCGTTAGGTGATCGTCCTGCTTCACCTCGGTCTGGCGCTGGCCGTGGGTGATGCGCTGCTCATCGGCTTTCAGCTCATGTTTCGCCAGACCGGTCACGACAACGCTGCGCTGGTTATCCACCTGAACCTGTTGATCATTCAACACATGCTGCGTCCAGTTTCGCTGGGCGCGCAGGTAGATTTCCTCGGCGCCCTTGCGATCTTCGATACGCAATTCGTTGTAGCCCCCACCACCGGGACTACTCTGGCTGCGGAAAATACTGCGGGTCTTGTCGGCCGGCAGATCCAGCGGCACCGGCGTCGCTGCGTTCGGCAGGCAACCCATGACCAGCGGTTTGTCGGCGTCGGAATCGATGAACCCCACCAGCACTTCCATGCCGACCCGCGGAATCAGCACGCTGCCATAACGATCATGGGCCCAGCCGCTGGCGACCCGCAGCCAGCAGCTGGAATGCTCATTGAGCTCACCGTCGCGATCCCAGGCCAGTTGCACCTTGACCCGGCCATACTCGTCGCAATGGATTTCACTGTCTTTCGGGCCGGTGACCACGGCCGGTTGATAGCCGAGCATCCGTGGTTTTTCCGGGCCCATCGGCGGGCGGAAGAACACGTCCCACGGCGTGGCGAGAAAGGTATTACGGTAGCCCTGGAAGTCATCACCGTCGCTGGTGACCGATTCCTCCAGCACTTGCGGCTGTCGGCCATGGTGTTCGATAGCGGTCAGCAGCCAGAGGTCATTCAAGTCCTGGCGCGGATGCTCGGTCAATTGCAGGAAATGTCCACTGACCAAGGCAGATTGATCGCTGCGCCCCTCGGCCTGACGGTAGTCGGCGACATGCCGCTCAAGGGTGCGCTGGGTCAGTTGCTTGCCGGTTTCGCGCTCGGTGAACTGGCCGGGAAAGTGGTAATCCTCCAGCACCGGGCGCTGCTCGCTTTCGGCGCGACTTTGCAGCGCCAGCCGGGGTTTGGTGAAGTCGTAATCACGCCGGGTGACCACACTGGTGCGGGTTTCCACTCGAACGGTGAAGCGCTTGATCGCCGGCGCCGCCGCAGCCATGCCACTGCCCGGCAGGTACAGCGTCGGCTCGGCCAGACGGGGGAATACCGTTTGATCGTCGCCGAATACGAGTAGATGCCCATCGGGACTGTGCTGAAAATGGAAATGAATGCCGACTTCGGCACACAGCCGCTGGATGAACGCCAGATCGCTCTCGGCGTACTGCACGCAATATTCACGCGCCGGGTAATCACTGCCGAGGCGAAATTCAAAGGCATCGCGCAGGATCGCGTGATCCTTGAGGATCTGCGTCACGATCTGCGGCACGCTCTGATGCTGGAAAATTCGCTGATTGATCCGGTGACCCAAATAGGCCAGACGCGGAACAAGACTGACGTGATAGCGGGTCAGACGCTTGCCGGAATCCCCCTGCCCAACCCGATAGATCTGACCGTGGATACCGGAACCGTCTTCATCAAAACTCAGAAAAGCCTGACAGTGCAGCAGGCTTTCCAGATCCAGGTCCGGCCGCTCACTGACCAGCTCCAGGTCAAAGCGGAAGGGTTGGCTGATGGCTTCCTTGCCCGTGAACTCAAGGACTTTGAGGTCAAACTGGGCGCCTTCGACGGTCAACGTGAAACGCGGTTGATTGGCAGGCGCGAACATCCGATGTCTCTCTGCAGATTGAGGGCGGGCGATTCTGCATGAGGGGCAAGGGATGCAGGTTGGGTGACTGAAAAATCAGATTTTCCCTACTTGAAACTTCGATCTCCCCTTCAAGAATCGGCGCATTCGACTACAGACTTTTCCTTCGGAAAAATCGCAGGCAATAAAAAACGGCCCGCTTCCTGGCAGGAAGCGGGCCGTTTTCTTGTGAGCCTCAGCTCATTCCCATCACTTGTTCAGATGGAAATCCTTCTCGGCCGCTTCAAAGCGCTGAACCATGCCGGCGCTCGGCTGGCCCATCAGGCTGACCAGGTAGATCGCCAGACTGGCGAAGATGAAGCCCGGGATGATTTCGTACAGACCCAGCAGCTCGAAATGCTTCCACACGATCACGGTGATTGCGCCGACCAGGATGCCGGCCAGAGCGCCGTCACGGGTCATCTTCTTCCAGATCACCGAGATCAGCACCACAGGACCGAACGCTGCACCGAAACCAGCCCAGGCGTAGGACACCAGACCCAGCACACGGTTATCCGGGTTGGCGGCCATCGCGATGGCGATCAGTGCAACCAGCAACACCATGGCACGACCGACCCAGACCAGCTCAACCTGGGAAGCGTTTTTGCGCAGGAAAGCCTTGTAGAAGTCTTCGGTCAGGGCGCTCGAGCACACCAGCAACTGGCAGCTCAGGGTGCTCATCACGGCAGCCAGAATGGCCGACAGCAGTACACCGGCGATCCACGGGTTGAACAGCAGCTTCGCCAGTTCGATGAACACACGCTCGTGGTTCTCGGTCACTGGACCCGCGACTTCCGGGTGCGCCGAGAAGTAGGCGATACCGAAGAAGCCCACGGCCACGGTGCCGCCCAGGCACAGGATCATCCAGGTCATGGAGATGCGACGGGCGTTGGCGATCGATTTCACCGAATCAGCGGCCATGAAGCGCGCAAGGATGTGCGGCTGGCCGAAGTAGCCCAGACCCCAACCCATCAGCGAGATGATGCCGATGAAAGTGGTGCCTTTGAGCATGTCGAAGTTGCTCGGGTCCTGTGCTTCGATGGCCAGGAACGTGGTGTCGACGCCGCCGGTAGCCAGCAGCACGATGATCGGCGTCAGCAGCAGGGCGAAGATCATCAGGGTGGCTTGTACGGTATCGGTCCAGCTCACCGCGAGGAAACCGCCGACGAAGGTGTAGGCAATCGTCGCCGCAGCACCGGCCCACAACGCGGTCTCGTAGGACATACCGAAGGTGCTTTCGAACAGGCGGGCACCGGCCACGATGCCGGAAGCGCAATAAATGGTGAAGAACACCAGAATCACCACCGCCGAAATGACGCGCAGCAGACCGCTTTTGTCTTCGAAACGGCTGGAGAAGTAGTCCGGCAGGGTCAGCGCATCGCCGTTGTGCTCGGTTTGAACACGCAGACGGCCGGCGACGAACAGCCAGTTCAGGTAGGCACCGACGATCAGGCCGATGGCGATCCAGCTTTCGGACAGGCCGGACATGTAGATGGCGCCCGGCAGGCCCATCAGCAACCAGCCGCTCATGTCGGAAGCGCCGGCGGACAATGCCGTTACCACGCTGCCCAGGCTGCGGCCACCCAGAATGTAGTCAGAAAGGTTGTTGGTGGAGCGATAGGCCATGAAGCCGATCAGCACCATTGCTGCGATGTAGATCACGAACGTGATCAGGGTTGGATTGCTTGCGCTCATTACGTACGTGCCCTGGCTTTGTTTTTATGTAGCGGCGGCGGTTGCACCGTTTGCAGACTGATGCCTGACAGACGATTCGCACGGCCGCGCATTTATGACCAATGTTTCCCCAGGAAAGCCATTGGCCGGTGCGTCGGGTTTCCCCGGTTGCACCTTGGGCGCGAATCCTATGCAACAAAGCAAAACAGGTGCAACCAGTTTCTTGAGAATTAGTTGCACCCAGTCGGATTTATCCTACGGAAGTGGCTTTTTGCTCCCTTTTAACGCAGTGACAACGCTTTTCTATAAGCAAAAGCACCAAGCAAGAGCAGCACTTTCGTACCAGAAATTATTTCCTGACGAGCTGCAGAATATTCCGACAAAAAAGGGTTGCACCCGGTTGCACCTGTTTCGGCTCGCGGCTAATCTTGCCGCCAGCTGTTGTCGCGCAACTGCGGCACCTATGAGGATAAAAATATGGCTACCACCACCCTTGGGGTCAAACTTGACGACCCGACCCGCGAGCGCCTGAAGGCCGCCGCAACCTCGATTGATCGCACACCGCACTGGCTGATCAAGCAGGCAATTTTCAATTACCTGGAAAAACTCGAGGGTGGTGCAACCCTGACCGAGCTGAACGGTTTGTCCGCCAAGGACACCGACGACGCAGGTGAAGTCCACACCGATCACGCGCACCAATGCTTCCTCGAATTTGCTGAAAGCATCCTGCCGCAATCGGTGCTGCGCGCCTCGATCACCGCCGCTTACCGTCGCCCCGAGCCGGAAGTGGTGCCGATGCTGATCGAGCAGGCGCGCCTGCCGGCGCCGATGGCCGAAGCTACCAACAAACTCGCCGCAACCATCGCGGAAAAACTGCGTAACCAGAAGAGTGCCGGCGGTCGTGCAGGCATTGTTCAGGGCCTGTTGCAGGAATTTTCCCTGTCGTCCCAGGAAGGCGTGGCGCTGATGTGCCTGGCCGAAGCACTGCTGCGGATCCCGGACAAAGGCACTCGCGATGCGCTGATCCGCGACAAGATCAGCACCGGCAACTGGCAGCCGCACTTGGGCAACAGCCCGTCGTTGTTCGTCAACGCCGCAACCTGGGGCCTGCTGCTGACAGGCAAACTGGTCTCCACCCACAACGAAGCCGGCCTGACTTCTTCCCTGAGCCGCATCATCGGCAAGAGCGGCGAGCCGATGATCCGCAAGGGCGTCGACATGGCCATGCGCCTGATGGGCGAGCAGTTCGTCACCGGCGAAACCATCGCCGAGGCCCTGGCCAATGCGAGCAAGTTCGAAGCCAAGGGCTTCCGTTATTCCTACGACATGCTTGGTGAAGCGGCGCTGACCGAACACGACGCCCAGAAGTACCTGGCCTCGTACGAACAAGCCATTCACTCGATCGGCAAAGCGTCCCACGGCCGTGGGATTTATGAAGGCCCGGGCATTTCGATCAAACTGTCGGCCCTGCACCCGCGTTATAGCCGTGCCCAGTACGAGCGCGTGATGGACGAGCTGTACCCGCGCCTGCTGTCGCTGACCCTGCTGGCCAAGCAATACGACATCGGCCTGAACATCGACGCCGAAGAAGCTGACCGCCTGGAGCTGTCGCTGGATCTGCTCGAGCGCCTGTGCTTCGAGCCGCAACTGACCGGCTGGAACGGCATCGGTTTCGTGATCCAGGCCTACCAGAAGCGTTGCCCGTACGTGATCGACTACGTGATCGACCTGGCTCGCCGCAGCCGTCATCGCCTGATGATCCGTCTGGTGAAAGGCGCGTACTGGGACAGCGAAATCAAGCGTGCCCAGGTCGAAGGCCTGGAAGGCTATCCGGTCTACACCCGCAAGGTGTACACCGACGTTTCCTACATCGCCTGCGCCCGCAAACTGCTGTCGGTGCCGGAAGTCATCTACCCGCAGTTCGCCACGCACAACGCCCACACCCTGTCGGCGATTTATCACATTGCCGGTCAGAACTATTACCCGGGCCAGTACGAATTCCAATGCCTGCACGGCATGGGCGAACCGTTGTACGAGCAGGTTGTAGGCAAAGTTTCCGAAGGCAAGCTGAACCGTCCGTGCCGTGTGTACGCTCCGGTCGGCACCCACGAAACCCTGCTGGCGTACCTCGTACGTCGTCTGCTGGAAAACGGCGCCAACACCTCGTTCGTCAACCGCATCGCCGACCAGTCGATTTCGATTCAGGAACTGGTCGCCGATCCAGTTGCGCAGATCGAGCAGATGGCAACCGTGGAAGGTGGTTTCGGCCTGCCGCACCCGCGCATTCCGCTGCCGCGTGACCTGTATGGTTCCGAGCGCGCCAACTCCGCCGGCATCGACATGGCCAACGAACATCGTCTGGCCTCACTGTCCTGCGCCCTGCTGGCGACTGCGCACAACAACTGGAAAGCCGCGCCGATGCTCGGTTGCGCCTCCAGCAACGAAGCGCCGGCACCGGTGCTGAACCCGTCCGATCTGCGTGACGTGGTCGGCCACGTGCAGGAAGCCACGGTCGAAGACGTCGACAACGCCATTCAATGCGCCCTCAACGCCGCGCCGATCTGGCAGGCCACCCCGCCCGCCGAACGTGCCGCGATTCTGGAACGTGCCGCTGACTTGATGGAAGGCGAGATCCAGCCGCTGATGGGCCTGCTGGCCCGCGAAGCCGGCAAGACCTTCGCCAACGCCATCGCCGAAGTCCGCGAAGCGGTCGACTTCCTGCGTTATTACGCGGTGCAGGCACGCAACGATTTCAGCAACGACGCCCACCGCCCACTGGGCCCGGTGGTGTGCATCAGCCCGTGGAACTTCCCGCTGGCGATCTTCAGCGGTCAGGTTGCCGCCGCACTGGCCGCCGGTAACCCGGTGCTGGCCAAACCGGCCGAGCAGACTCCGCTGGTCGCCGCACAAGCCGTGCGCCTGCTGCTCGAAGCCGGGATTCCGGAAGGCGTGCTGCAACTGCTGCCGGGTCGCGGTGAAACCGTCGGCGCCGGTCTGGTGGGCGATGAGCGCGTCAAAGGCGTGATGTTCACCGGCTCCACCGAAGTCGCCCGCCTGCTGCAACGCAACATCGCCGGCCGCCTCGACAACCAGGGCCGTCCAATTCCGCTGATCGCCGAAACTGGCGGCCAGAACGCGATGATCGTCGACTCTTCGGCACTGACCGAACAGGTGGTGATCGACGTGGTGTCGTCGGCCTTCGACAGCGCCGGTCAGCGTTGCTCGGCCCTGCGCGTCCTGTGCCTGCAGGAAGATTCCGCTGATCGCGTCATCGAAATGCTCAAGGGTGCGATGGCTGAAAGCCGTCTCGGCAACCCGGAGCGCCTGTCCGTGGACATCGGTCCGGTGATCGACGCCGAAGCCAAGGCCGGTATCGAGAAGCACATCCAGGGCATGCGCGACAAAGGTCGCAACGTGTACCAGGTGGCCATCGCCGACACGGAGGAAGTCAAACGCGGCACCTTCGTCATGCCGACCCTGATCGAGCTGGAAAGCTTCGACGAGCTGCAACGCGAGATCTTCGGCCCGGTGCTGCACGTGGTGCGCTACAAGCGTAAAGAGATCGACCAGTTGATCGCCCAGATCAACGCCTCCGGTTACGGCCTGACCCTCGGCGTGCACACCCGCATCGACGAGACCATCGCCAAGGTGATCGACAACGTCAACGCCGGTAACGTCTACGTCAACCGCAACATCGTCGGTGCCGTGGTCGGCGTCCAACCGTTCGGTGGCGAAGGCCTGTCGGGTACTGGCCCGAAAGCCGGTGGCCCGCTGTACCTGTACCGTCTGTTGTCGACGCGTCCTACGGATGCCATCGAACAGTCCTTCGCTCGCGGTGACGCTGCCGTGGCGCCGGACGTTCGTCTGCGCGATGCGATGAGCAAACCGCTGACCGCCCTGAAAGCCTGGGCCGACAGCAATAAGTTCGCCGACCTGAGCACCCTGTGCGTGCAGTACGCGGCGCAGTCGCAAAGCGGTATCACCCGCGTACTGGCCGGCCCGACCGGCGAGAAGAACAGCTACGCGATCCTGCCGCGCGAGCACGTGCTGTGCCTGGCGGACATCGAAGGTGATCTGCTGACCCAACTCGCGGCGGTACTGGCGGTGGGCGGTTCGGCGGTCTGGCCGGAATCCGACACCAGCAAGGCATTGTTCGCACGCCTGCCGAAGGAAATTCAGGCGCGGATCAAACTGGTTTCCGACTGGAACAAGGACGACGTGGTGTTCGATGCGGTTCTGCATCACGGCCACTCCGACCAGTTGCGCGCAGTCTGCCAGCAGATCGCCAAGCGTGCCGGAGCCATCGTTGGGGTTCAGGGTCTGTCCCAGGGCGAGACCAACATTGCGCTGGAGCGTCTGGTGATCGAGCGCGCGTTGAGCGTCAACACCGCGGCAGCAGGCGGTAACGCCAGCCTGATGACCATCGGCTGACTCTCGCGAGATCGTTCCCACGCTCCGCGTGGGAATGCAGCCCGGGACGCTCCGCGTCCCATCGGTGTCAGACTTGAAGTTGGCAGCGCGGCTGGAACGCGGAGCGTCCCTTGAGGCATTCCCACGCAGAGCGTGGGAACGATCAGCACAGGAACATAGAAATGGGCGCCCTCACCGGCGCCCATTTTTTTGGCCTCTCCATCACCGTTATCAATCTTCCTGTTCAGGCTTTATTCGCACGCCTAGACTCGGCCCATTCCAAAAAAAGGTAGGCCGCCATGTCCGAGACGCTGCTCAGTTCCCGCAATCTGGCTTTCGAGCTGTACGAAGTCCTCGATGCCGAGGGCCTGACCCGGCGCGAGCGGTTTGCCGAGCACAACCGCGAAACCTTCGATGCCGCCATCGGTACAGCGCGCAACATTGCCGAGAAGTACTTCGCGCCGCATAACCGCAAGGGCGACGAGAACGAACCGCGCTACGAGAACGGTCAGGCGATTCTGATTCCCGAGGTGAAACCGGCGGTGGATGCCTTCCTCGAGGCTGGATTCCTCAACGCGGCGCGCAGTTTCGACGCTGGCGGCATGCAACTTCCTACACTGTTGTCCCAGGCCTGCTTCGCCCACTTCCAGTCGGCCAACGCGGCGTCGACTTCCTATCCGTTCCTGACCATGGGCGCGGCCAACCTGATCGAAAGCTTCGGCACCGAAGAGCAGAAACAGCGCTTCCTGCAACCGATGATCGACGGCCGCTTCTTCGGCACCATGGCCCTGACCGAGCCCCACGCCGGCTCGTCGCTGTCGGATATTCGTACCCGCGCCGAGCCTGCGTCCGACGGCACTTATCGCCTCAAGGGCAACAAGATCTTCATTTCCGGCGGCGATCACCCGCTCTCGGAAAACATCGTGCACATGGTGCTGGCCAAGCTGCCGGACGCGCCGGCCGGGGTGAAGGGGATTTCGCTGTTTATCGTGCCCAAGTTTCTGGTCAACGATGACGGCAGTCTGGGCAAACGTAATGACGTGTTGCTGGCCGGGCTGTTCCACAAGATGGGCTGGCGCGGCACCACGTCAACGGCGCTGAACTTCGGCGATAACGGCGAGTGCGTCGGCTATCTGGTGGGCAAGCCGCATCACGGTTTGAGCTACATGTTCCAGATGATGAACGAGGCGCGGATTGGCGTCGGCATGGGCGCGGTGATGCTTGGTTATGCCGGTTATCTGTACTCGCTGGAATACGCTCGCGAACGGCCACAAGGCCGTGTGCCTGACAGCAAGGATCCGACGACGGCGCCGGTGGCGATCATTCAGCACGCCGATGTCAGACGCATGCTGCTGACGCAGAAATCCTACGTCGAAGGTGCGTTCGATCTAGGCCTGTATGCGGCGCGATTGTTCGATGACACCACCACGCTGGAAACCGAGACCGAGCGCAAACAGGCCCATGAACTGCTGGATTTGCTGACCCCGATCGTCAAATCCTGGCCATCGGAGTTCTGCCTCAAGGCCAACGAACTGGCGATCCAGATTCTCGGCGGCCACGGTTACACCCGCGAGTACCCGGTGGAGCAGTACTACCGCGACAACCGCCTGAACCCGATCCACGAAGGCACCCACGGCATTCAGTCGCTGGACTTGCTGGGACGCAAACTGGCGCAGAACGGCGGCGCCGGACTCAAGCAACTGATCCGCCTGATCGCCGACACCGCCGAGCGCGCGGTGGCGTACGAATCGTTGACCGCACTGCGTGAGCCACTGGAGAAACTGGTGGCGCGCCTACAGACGGTGACCATCGGCCTGCTGACCGATCTGGCACAGGGCAAGGTCAACAGCAGTCTGGCGAATTCGGCGCTGTACCTGAAGGTGTTCGGGCATGCAGTGATTGGCTGGCGCTGGCTGGAGCAGGCGATTCGCGCCGAGGAAGGGTTGGCCAAAGGGAATGCGGCGGATGCCGACTTCTATAAGGGCAAGTTGCAGGCGGCGCGTTATTTCCTGACGTGGGAAGTGCCGGGGTGCCAGCATGAACTGGCGTTGCTGGAGGCGCGGGATGATACGTGTCTGGCAATGCAGGATGCGTGGTTCTGACCTCTTAATGATCGTTCCCACGCTCTGCGTGGGAATGCAGCCCGGGACGCTCCGCGTCCCTTTGAGATCGTGACGCAGAGCGTCACAGGAGGCATTCCCACGCGGAGCATGGGAACGATCGGTGCCTCGACAGGGAACGATCAGTCAGCTCAACTTGAACCCACCCATCTGCCGCGCCAGATCATCCGCCAGCCGCTGCAACATCTGACAATCCTCACGACAGGCGCGGACCTCCCCCGCCGTCGCCCGGGCCAGATCGGAAATGCCCTGCACGTTGCGGTTGATCTCCTCGGTCACCGCCGACTGTTCCTCAGTCGCCGTCGCCACCTGATGGTTCATGTCGCTGATGCGCTCGACCTGCCCGGTAATCGCAGTCAAAGACGCCCCGGTACGCTGGCTCGATTCGACTCCGGTGCCCGTCGCGGCCTGCCCGGTGCGCATCGACGACACCGCATTCTCCGCCCCCTGCTTGAGGCTGCCGATCATCTGCTGAATCTCGTCGGTAGACGCCTGAGTCCGGCGCGCCAATGTCCGCACCTCGTCGGCCACCACTGCAAAACCACGCCCCATATCGCCAGCTCGAGCAGCCTCGATGGCAGCGTTCAACGCCAGCAGGTTGGTCTGCTCGGACACCCCGCGAATCACCGCCAGCACCTGATCGATCGACGCCACCTGATGCGCCAACTCACCCACCGCGCCGGCCGCGACGCCAATTTCATCGGACATGCTTTCGATATGGCGAATCGAGCCGCCGACCACCTCTCGCGCCTGCATCGCTTCGTCGCGGGCGGTTTGCGAGGCGAGCGCGGCGTTGCCGGCGTTCTGGGCGATCTCCTGCACGGTCAGGCCCATTTCGTGGACGGCAGTGGCGACCATGTCGGTCATTTCCTGCTGGCGACCGGAGCGTTCGGCGGTGTTATCCACAACCCTGGCCACCTGGCCGACCGCGACACGCAGGCGTTCACTGGTGGTCAGCACTTCGCCGATCATCCCGCGCTGGCTGTCGAGGAAACGGTTGAAGCCCCGCGCAAGGTCGCCCAGTTCATCGGCGCGGCTGGAATCTAACCGATGGGTCAAATCTCCACCACCGCTACCGATTGCTACCAGCGCCGCTGTTACCTGACGAATCGGTCGCACCAATCCCTGAGCCAGCCAGATCACCAGCGCCAGGCAAACCAGCGCCACCGCCAGACCGATGCCGCTGCTCATCCACATCGCCCGGCGGGCTTCGGCGTAGATCTGCGACTGTGGCACTTCGGCCACCAGGGTCCAGCCGAGGTCGCGCAAAGGCAGGCTGAAGGCGAGGAAATCTTCGCCGTCGCGCTGGAAGCTGCTGTTGCTCGCCGCTTTATGGCCCATGACTGCTTGTGCTGCCGAGGTGCCGATCTGCTCGCTCAAGGTGCGCTTGCCGCTGAACTGCGCCTCGGGATGGACCTGGATCAAGCCGTCGGAACGCACGAGATAGACCTTGCCTCGCTCCCCGAAGCTGAAGTTGTGGATCAGCTCCGACAGCTCTTTCATGCTCAACCCGAGTCCCGCGACGCCGACCACTTTGCCGGCCTGCTCCACCTTCAAATCGATGAACAGCGCCAGCTCTCCGGTGGCCCCGTCGTTGTCGATGTTCAGGGTTCGCGGCTGATTGCTGTCGAGGAAAGAGTAAAACCACGCATCGGCCGGCTTGGATCGACTGAGGGTGCGATCCAGGCCTTTTTCGGTGATGTAGTGATTGGATTCAGTACCGATGATCAGCGCAGTGAACGCCTTGTGTTCGGCGCGGATGCCTTCCAGATACTGCGCAAAGCCTGCCGTTTTGCCGGAGTCTTCACCGTTGGCCAGCCAGTCGCGGACCATGGTGTTACTGGCGATGTCTTTAGCAGCGGTGAGGGGTTGAACGAGGATTCGTTCGATGTCGTTGCGCGTCGCTTCGATGCTCGACGGCAGCGCCTGTTCGACCAGATAGCTCTGGGCGAGGCGGTTGACCACCAGGGTATAAATGCCAACCACGATCAGAATGCTGACCAGCAGGGCGGTGCCCATACCGAGGATCAGCTGCCATTGAATACTGCGACGCCAGAACTGCATGGAGCACCCCCAAAGAATAAGAGGCTGAAACACTGCAACAGCCGTGCCGATTGTATACAGCGCAATCGACAATCTTATTCTTTGGTTGTGCGCAACCCATCAACCCTGATTGATGGTCTTGGCGATGGTCTCGACCGTGGCGCTGACTTGCTCTTGGTAACGCTCGAGTTCCTGCTGGTGCTGCTTCTTCATTTCAATCTGCTGCGAGCACAGATTCATCGCCGCCAGCACCAGCAGGCGGTCGCCGATCAGGGTCGGGTATTTCTTCTTGGTGTCGGCCAGTGCGGCCTTGAGCATCAACGCAGCGTCCAGCAGGGTCTGTTCTTCCCCGGCCGGTGCCTTGATCGAATAGTCCTCCCCCATGATGGAGATGACTTTTACCCCTGCTGTGCCATGGTTCATGCGCTGACAGGACCTGCGTTGACGCGATCAACCAGGGCCTGGATGCGCGCGGCGGTAGCGCCGTGCTTTTCTTCCTGTTCCATCAGGCTCAGTTGCAGGCTTTCGTTTTCATCCTTGGCCTGGGCCAGTTCCGTGGACAGGGTCTGGTTGGTTTCCGACAGGGTCTGGTTCTGTTGCACCAGGTCGCTGACGAGCTGTTCCAATTGGCTGAGGGATGCTTCCAACATTTTGATCTTCCAGGGCTTTTTCAAAGGGCGCGTACGATAAAGAAAAGTCATCGTTGACGCCAGGGTTAAACCGGCGCAAGGCCTTGATTTTCCTGGCGGCCGACCGTTCTTGCGAGTGTTAGAGACTGTGATCTGCCGATCTGGTTCCTGCACTTCGTCGCCCGACGCCCCGTGCGACAAATACGCACACCGCCTCAAGACTTTAGTCGTATGACCGATAAGTCACCCAACAGCAGTCTCAGCCCGCACGGATGCGGCCCTTCCCTGGTATCCGCCTCCATGTCCCTTCGCAATATGAACATCGCCCCCCGGGCGTTCACCGGTTTCGCCCTGATCGGCGGCCTGATGCTGATTCTCGGCGTGTTCGCCCTGAATCAGATGAGCAAGATCCGCGCAGCAGGCGAAGACATCGCCACCGCCAGCGTGCCTTCGATCAAGGCCCTCGACGAATTCACCCAGTTGACCCTGCGCCTGCGCGTGCTGTCGTATCGGTTGCTGATCAACCGAGAGCCAGACGTCCAGCAAAAAACCATCGAACTGTTCGATTTGCGCAACCGGCAGATCGCCGACGCGCAACGCGCCTACGAGCCGCTGATCGATGGCCCGCAAGAACGCGCGGCTTACGATCAGTACGTGCAGTTGCTGGCGCAGTACCGTCAACTCGAAGACCGGATGAAGACTCTGTCGCGCAACAATCAGGTCGACGAATTGCGGCAGATGCTCAACACCGATTTGCTCGCCAACTCCGAAGCGGTGAATACCGCCCTCGCACGTTTGCTGGAGATCAACACCCAACAGATCGCCGAGACCAATCAGGGCGCCACTGATCAGTATTCGATGTCGTTCAATCTGGTGGTGACCCTGCTGGTGATCGCCACCGGCCTGACCTTGCTGTTCGCCTGGCTTTTGACCAGCAGCATCACCAAGCCGATCGCCAAAGCGCTGGATGCAGCGGAAACCATCGCCGAAGGCAACCTGACCCAGCCAATCCACGTTGACGGCACCGACGAAGCCGGACGCCTGCTGGCGGCCATGGCCAAGATGCAGTCGAAGCTGCGCGACACCCTACAGCGGATTTCCGGCTCGGCCACCCAACTGGCCTCCGCCGCCGAAGAGCTGAACAGCGTCACCGACGAAAGCGCCCGTGGGCTGACCCAGCAGAACAACGAAATCGAACAGGCTGCCACCGCGGTCAACGAGATGACCAGCGCCGTGGAAGAAGTCGCGCGCAACGCGGTCAGCACCTCGGAAGCCTCGAAGAACGCCACCACCTCCGCCGGAGACGGCCGCGACCTGGTGCAGGAAACCGTCAGCGCCATCGAACGCATGAGCGCCGACGTGCAGAGCACTGCGACCCTGATCGGCGATCTGGCCAACGAATCCCGCGACATCGGCAAGGTGCTGGACGTGATCCGTGGCCTGGCTGACCAGACCAACCTGCTCGCGCTCAACGCCGCCATCGAAGCCGCCCGTGCCGGTGAAGCCGGTCGTGGTTTTGCCGTGGTGGCTGACGAAGTCCGTGCACTGGCGCACCGCACTCAGCAATCGACCAGCGAAATCGAGCGCATGATCGGCAGCATCCAGAGCGGCACCGAACACGCCGTGGATTCGATGCGCAACAGCACCGAGCGTGCAGAGTCGACCCTGAACATCGCCCGTGGCGCCGGTCTGTCGCTGGACACCATCAACACGGCCATCGTTGAAATCAACGAGCGCAACCTGGTGATCGCCAGCGCCGCTGAAGAGCAGGCGCAAGTGGCGCGGGAAGTGGATCGCAATCTGGTGAACATCCGCGATCTGTCGGTGCAATCGGCGACCGGCGCGAATCAGACCAGTGCGGCGAGTAATGAGCTGTCGCGATTGGCGCTGGATCTGAACAATATGGTTGGGCGGTTTAGCCTCTGAGATAGAAGCCCCCTTTTGATCATTCTCACATCGAGAGGTTGATCGTTCCCACGCTCCGCGTGGGAATGCAGCCCGGGACGCTCCGCGTCCCAAAAGCGGACGCAGAGCGTCCATTGAGGCATTCCCACGCGGAGCGTGGGAACGATCGCCTCCTCTGGTGCAAAAGCTTTTTGACAGCATCACATTTCAACAGGTTAGAATCGCTGGCACGCAGACTGCATGGTCAGTTTGTGCCCGTCTTTCCGCTTCTGGAGTACTGCCTTTGAATGCGACGACCATCAACAGCCTGTTCTTGATCGGCGCGTTGCTGGTAGGCGCAAGTATTCTTGTCAGCTCCCTGTCTTCCCGTCTCGGCATCCCGATTCTGGTGATCATCCTCGCGGTCGGCATGACTGCCGGGGTCGATGGCGGCGGCATCATTTTCGATAACTACCCGACGGCCTATCTGGTCGGCAACCTCGCGCTGGCGGTGATCCTGCTCGACGGCGGCTTGCGAACCCGGGTGTCCAGTTTCCGCGTGGCCCTGTGGCCGGCCTTGTCGCTGGCGACGGTCGGAGTTCTTATCACCACCGGCCTCACCGGCATGGCCGCCGCCTGGCTGTTCGACCTCAATCTGATTCAAGGCCTGCTGATCGGCGCCATCGTCGGTTCCACGGACGCCGCGGCGGTGTTCTCGCTGCTCGGTGGCAAGGGCCTGAACGAACGGGTGACCGCCAGCCTGGAAATCGAATCCGGCAGCAACGACCCGATGGCGGTGTTCCTCACCGTGACCCTGATCGACATGCTCGCCAGCGGCCAGACCGGCCTGCACTGGAGCCTGTTGACCCACCTGATCCGCGAGTTCGGCATTGGCGGTGTGATCGGTCTGGGCGGTGGCTGGCTGATGCTGCAACTGGTCAACCGGATCAATCTCGCCGCCGGCCTGTATCCGATTCTGGTGATCGCCGGCGGTCTGGTGGTGTTCGCCCTGACCAACGCCCTGCACGGCAGCGGCTTCCTCGCCGTGTACCTGTGCGGTCTGGTGATCGGCAACCGGCCGGTGCGCAGTCGTCACGGCATCCTGCACATGCTCGACGGCATGGCGTGGCTGGCGCAGATCGGCATGTTCCTGGTGCTGGGGCTGCTGGTCACGCCGCATGATCTGCTGCCGATCGCCCTGCCGGCGCTGGGTCTGGCGCTGTGGATGATTTTGTTCGCTCGGCCACTGTCGGTGCTGGTCGGCCTGCTGCCATTCAAGGCCTTCCACGGCCGCGAGAAAGCCTTCATTTCCTGGGTCGGCCTGCGTGGCGCGGTACCGATCATTCTGGCGGTGTTCCCGCTGATGGCCGGGCTGCCGAATGCGCAGCTGTACTTCAACCTCGCCTTCTTTATCGTGTTGGTGTCGCTGCTGGTGCAGGGCACGAGCCTGCCGTGGGTGGCCAAGCTGCTCAAGGTGACGGTGCCGCCGGAGCCGGCGCCGATCTCCCGCGCGGCCCTCGAAGTCCACGTCACCAGCGAGTGGGAGCTGTTCGTCTACAAGCTCGGCGCGGAAAAATGGTGCATCGGTTCGCCCCTGCGCGAACTGAAAATGCCCGAAGGCACCCGTATCGCCGCGCTGTTTCGCGGCCAGCAACTGCTCCATCCGTCGGGTAGTACGGTGCTGGAAGTCGATGATTTGCTGTGTGTTATCGGCCATGAACACAACCTTCCGGCCCTCGGAAAACTGTTCAGCCAGGCGCCGCAACGCGGCCTCGATCTGCGCTTCTTCGGCGACTTCGTACTCGAAGGAGACGCCCAGCTCAAAGCGGTTGCCGCCCTGTACGGCCTGCCCGCCGAAGGCATCGATCCGGACATGACCCTGGGCCACTTCATTGCCCAGAAAGTCGGCGGTGCGCCAATCGTTGGCGACCAGGTGGAATGGAACAACACCCACTGGACGGTTGCGGTCATGGACGGGAACAAGATCGCCAAAGTGGGCGTCAGATTCCCCGAAGGAAGTCGCCCGGGCCCCGGACTCTTCCTCTAAACTGCGTCCACTCTCACTTGCTTGACCGGTCTCTATGCCTACCCTGCGCTCCTTTTTCCTCGCGGCCCTGCTGGGCCTGAGTCTTTCCGTCGGCCCGCTGCAAGCCGCCGAACCGCCGTCCAGCGACGCCGTGCAGGCCAGCCTGGACAAGCTCACCGACAGCAAACTGCCCGAGGCCGACAAGAAGGCCCTGCAGACGGTCCTGCAAAACACGCTGAACCAGCTCAACAACCGGCGTGACTACGAGCAGAAGCTGATCGACCTCAAGCAGCAGTTGGCCACTGCGCCGAAGCAGACCATCGAGAATTCGCGCGAACTGACCCGCCTCAAGGCCAGCGCCGTGGTGCCGGTGGCGCAGCGCTTCCCCAAGGAAAACATCCAGCAGCTGGAGCAGATGCTCACCGAGCGCTCGACCCAGCAAAGCGATCTGCAAAAAGCCCTGGCCGACGCCAACAGCCTGATCATCACCGCCCAGACGCGTCCCGAGCGCGCCCAGGCCGAGATTTCCAGCAGCCAGACGCGCATCCAGCAGATCAACAACATCCTCAAGACCGGCAAGGACGCCGGCAAGACCGTCAGCGCTGAGCAGCGCGACCTGCTCAACGCCGAACTGGCGGCGCTCAATGCGCTGATCCCGCTGCGCCGTCAGGAACTGGCCGGCAACAACCAGTTGCAGGATCTGGGCAACAGTCAGCATGACCTGCTTTCGGAAAAATCCGACCGTCTGGACCGCGAGATCCAGGAACTGCAAACCCTGATCAACCAGAAGCGCTTGACCCTGTCGCAGGAAACCGTGACGCAGCAGTCGATCGAGGCCCAAAAGTCCGGCAGCAGCGCCCTGCTCGCCACGGAAAGCGCGGCCAACCTCAAGCTCTCCGACTACCTGCTCAAAAGCACCGACCGTCTCAACGAACTGACCCAGCAGAACCTGCAGACCAAGCAGCAACTGGACAGCGTGACCCAGAGCGACTCGGCCCTCGACGAGCAGATCAACGTGCTCAAGGGCAGCCTGCTGCTGTCGAAGATTCTCTATAAGCAGAAGCAAGCGCTGCCGCGCCTCAAGGTCGACCGCGATCTGGCGGACCAGATCGCCGACATTCGCCTGTACCAGTTCGAAATCAACCAACAGCGCGAACAGCTGAGCAATCCGGCGACTTACGTCGACAACCTGCTGTCCACCCAGCCGCCGGAGCAAGTCACGCCACAACTTCGCAAGAGTCTGCTGGAGCTGGCCAACACTCGCGTTGATCTGCTGGAACGACTGAGTCGCGAACTGAGCGCGATGCTCAACGAGTCGATCACCCTGCAACTGAACCAGAAGCAACTGCTGAGCACCGCGCAAAGCCTGCGCGCGACCCTCGACGAGCAGATGTTCTGGATTCCGAGCAACAAGCCGCTGGACACCGAATGGATGCGCGGCGTGCCGGAGCGCCTGAAGCGTCAGATCGACACCTTGCCGCTGGCCTCAAGCCTCAGCGAACTGACCGACGGCCTGACCCAGCGACCGCTGTTGTTCCTGCCGCTGGCGCTGCTGATCGGCGCGCTGCTGTGGCGGCGCAAGCAACTCTATTCGCGCCTGAACAAGGTTCACCAGGACATCGGCCACTTCAAGCGTGACAGCCAGTGGCACACGCCGCAGGCGATCCTGATCAATATTCTGCTGGCGATGCCGGTGGCGCTGGGCCTGGCCCTGTGCGGGCTGGCGTTGCAGATCGACGCCCGCGGGCAGAACGCGAACATGGGCGCGGCGCTGCTGCAAATGGCCCAGGCGTGGCTGGTGTTCTACACCGCCTATCGGATCCTCGCGCCGGGTGGCGTGGCCGAATTGCACTTCCGCTGGGAGAAGCCGCAGGTCGAATTCCTGCAAGGCTGGGTGCGTCGCCTCGGACTGGTGGTCATGGCGTTGGTGGCGGTGGTGGCGGTTGCCGAACTGCAACCGGCGGCACTGGCCGACGATGTGCTGGGCATGCCGGTGGTGCTGACCTGCTATGCGCTGATGGCGTGGCTGCTCAGCCGCTTGCTGATCAGCAGCCCGACCCACGAAAACGCCTCGCTGTTCCGCAAGGCCGTGGGCGTGATGTTCACCCTGCTGCCCATCGCGCTGTTCGTCGCCGTGTGCTTCGGCTACTACTACACCGCGCTGAAGCTCAGCGACCGCCTGATCAACACGTTGTACCTGCTGATGTTCTGGCTGGTGATCGAAGCCACCTTCGTCCGTGGCCTTGCGGTCGCGGCACGTCGTCTGGCTTACCAGCGCGCCCTGGCCAAACGTCAGGCAGCCAAGGAAGCCGGCGACGGCGAAGCGGTGATCGAAGAACCGACCCTGGACATCGAAAAGGTCAACGAACAGTCCCTGCGCCTGATCCGCCTCGCACTGCTCGGCGGTTTCATCGCCGCGCTGTACTGGGTCTGGGCCGACCTGATCACCGTATTCTCGTACCTCGACAACATCACCCTCTACGAATACACCAGCGGCACCGGCGCCAACATGAGCATGGTGCCGATCAGCATCGGCGACATGCTCGGCGCGCTGATCATCATCGGCATCACCTTTGCCCTCGCCCGCAACTTGCCGGGCCTGCTTGAAGTGTTCGTGCTGTCGAAACTCAATCTGGCCCAGGGCAGTGCCTACGCGACGACCACGCTGCTGTCGTACGTGATCGCCGGGGTCGGTTTCGTCTCGACCCTGTCGACCCTCGGCGTCAGCTGGGACAAGTTGCAATGGCTGGTGGCCGCGCTGTCGGTGGGCCTCGGTTTCGGCATGCAGGAGATCTTCGCGAACTTCATCTCAGGCATCATGATTCTGTTCGAACGCCCGGTGCGGATCGGCGACACCATCACCATCGGCAACCTCTCGGGTACGGTGAGCAAGATCCGCATCCGCGCCACGACCATCACCGACTTCGACCGCAAGGACATCATTGTCCCGAACAAGACGTTCATCACCGGGCAACTGATCAACTGGTCGCTGACCGACACCATCACCCGGGTGACCCTGAAACTGGGCGTCGATTACGGTTCGGATCTGGATCTGGTCAAGGAACTGCTGCTCAAGGCCGCCCGTGAAAACCCGCGCGTGCTCAAGGAACCCGAGCCGCACGTGTACTTCCTCAACTTCGGCGAAAGCACCCTGGACCACGAACTGCGCATGCATGTGCGTGATCTCGGCGACCGCAACCCGGTACTCGACGAGGTCAACCGCTTCATCAACCGCGAGTTCAAGAAGCAGCACATCAACATCTCGTTCCGCCAGATGGAGGTTTACCTGAAGAACCTACACGGCCAGGAATACAAGATGGTGCCGATCGAGCCGGAAACCAAAACCATCGTGCCGGTCAGCGACGACCAGAAACCGTTGCAGGAACCGCCGCCGGCCAAACTCGACTAACCCGGCTAATCCCAGCAGAATGCTCGGACATTCTGCTGGAGCCGGCCCTTGAAAGCCCTCGACGAACTGACCTTCGACAACCGCTTCGCCCGCCTGGGCGATGCGTTCTCGGCCCATGTGCTGCCCGAACCGATCGACAATCCTCGGCTGGTGGTGGCCAGCCCTGCGGCCCTGGCGCTGCTGGATCTCGACCCGGCGGTGGCCGACACACAGGAATTTGCCGAACTGTTCGGCGGCCACAAGCTGTGGGCCGATGCCGAGCCACGGGCGATGGTCTATTCCGGACATCAGTTCGGCGGCTACACCCCGCAACTGGGCGATGGGCGCGGACTGTTGCTGGGCGAGGTCTACAACGCAGCCGGCGAGCACTGGGACTTGCATCTGAAGGGCGCCGGGCAGACACCGTTCTCGCGCATGGGCGACGGTCGCGCGGTGCTGCGTTCGTCGATCCGCGAGTTTCTCGCCTCCGAAGCGCTGCATGCGCTGAACATTCCTTCGTCACGCGCCGCCTGCGTGATCGGCTCCGACACTCCAGTCTGGCGTGAGAAACAGGAGCGCGCCGCGATGGTGCTGCGCCTGGCGCCGAGCCACATCCGTTTCGGCCACTTCGAATACTTCTATTACACCAAGCGCCCCGAACAGCAGAAGCAACTCGGCGAACACGTGTTGGCGATGCACTACCCCGAGTGTCTGGAACAGCCGGAACCTTATCTGGCGATGTTCCGCGAAATCGTCGAGCGCAACGCCGAACTGATCGCCAAGTGGCAGGCCTACGGTTTCTGCCACGGGGTGATGAACACCGACAACATGTCGATACTCGGCATCACCTTCGACTTCGGCCCGTTCGCCTTCCTCGACGATTTCGACGCGAACTTCATCTGCAACCACTCCGACGATCAGGGCCGCTACTCCTTCAGCAATCAGGTGCCGGTCGGCCAATGGAACCTCAGCGCCCTGGCCCAGGCCCTGACGCCGTTCATCAGCGTTGAAGCCCTGCGCGAAACCCTCGGCCTGTACCTGCCACTGTTCCAGGCCCATTACCTCGACCTGATGCGCCGCCGCTTCGGCTTCACCACCGCCGAGGACGACGACCAGCAACTGTTGGAACAACTGCTGCAACTGATGCAGAACAGCGGCGTCGATTACACGCTGTTCTTCCGCCGCCTGGGCGAAGAGTCAGCCGAACAGGCCGTCGCCCGCCTGCGCGATGACTTCGTCGATATCAAGGGTTTCGATGCCTGGGGCGAGCGCTATGTCGCCCGCGTCGCACGCGATGGCGCGGCCGATCAGGAACAGCGCCGTGCGCGAATGCATGCGGTGAATCCGCTGTACATCCTGCGCAATTACCTGGCGCAGAAGGCAATCGATGCTGCCGAGCAGGGTGACTATTCAGAAGTGCGCAGATTGCATGCGGTGTTGAGCAATCCATTCGAGGAACAGTCTGGAATGGAGAGTTACGCGCAACGGCCGCCGGAGTGGGGCAAGCATTTGGAGATCAGTTGTTCCTCATGAAGCGCACGGTCTCCTGTCTTGGAGCCGTGCACCCTCCCGTCAGGCAACCTGCTAGATGACAGCGCCGCCTGAAAAAGCCGCGCGACATGCTCAGAGTGCAAATGCCACGACTCTGAACACACTGGTTTCCTTTCAGATAAACACGTCCACAGGTAGCTTGAAGTGCTCGGCCAGCCAGCGGACCTGCCGCAGATTCAACTGGCGCTTTCCACTGAGGATTTCCGAAACAACAGACTGAGTGCCCACACCCGGCAAATCGCTCTGGGTCAAACCATGCTCACGCATCAAATACCCCAGTACTTCAAAACCGGGCGGTTTAGGCGTCGGGTGATGCACGCGATCCCATTCTTCAATCCAGTCACCGATGATATCCACCAGACTCATTAAAGGATGAGACTCATCATCGCCCGTCATTTCGAGCAGCTCGTCAAGGGCTTGAACGAGCCTGTCGTAGTCGTCTTCGCTTTTCGGCTTGCGCAGCAAAGGCGAAACGAACTCCCAGTGCTCAGCGGCTTTTTTGATCAGAACACTCATGCCTTAGCCTCCTTCCATTTACCGCGGTCATATTCGCGATGATCCAACACATGTCTGATGTACAACTTTTGAGGTCGATATCTGACATAGGCGATCAACCTGAGCTTGTTACCGCCAATATCGAAAACATGAAAGTCACCCACTTTGTCGACAGCTGGAAACAAGGCCTTCAGCGCCGCAAAATCTGGCGATTTGCTTCCTTTCGCCACTTCAAACCAGTGGTCCAGTGCTGTAGCTGCGCTGGGCCATTTGGCCTTCGCTTCTCGTATTCGTTTTCCAGTGATGACATGCATGCAACATCCTTATCGCATTCTGCTATGGGGAGTTAATCACAGATCAAAATTATCGCAAGTTGCGATATCACCGAGCAGACCAACGGGTCTCGACCGGTCCATCTCAGCCTAGGCTCACAGCCAAACACTGCACGATTGAAAATATGAGCAAACGTCTCCAACTAGGAGATATCAGCTTTCCACTGGATCCCGATCATGACCGACCCACTCCTCATCCCCTGCCCCTCCTGCAACGGCCTCAACCGCATCCCCGCCGAGCGCCTCAACGACCACCCGAAGTGCGGGCGCTGCAAGTCCGAGGTGCTGTTGGACAAGCCGTTCGAACTCAAGCAAGGCGATTACGCCAGTCAGATCAAGGGCGATCTGCCGTTGCTGGTGGACGTTTGGGCGGACTGGTGCGGGCCGTGCAAGTCGTTTGCGCCGGTGTTCGAGCAGGCGGCTGCGCAGTTGGCGGGCAAGTGCCGGCTGGCCAAGCTGGACAGCGAGGCCAATCAGCAGTTGTCGGCGCAGTTGGGGATTCGTTCGATTCCGAGCCTGATTCTGTTCCGCAACGGCCGGGAAGTCGCCCGTCAGAGTGGGGCCTTCCCGTTGCCGCAGTTGATGGCCTGGCTGCGCAGCCAGGGCATCTGACAAGGTTTCAGGCGTCTTCGAGCAGGTTATGCAGTTCGACGAACTGCTGCGTCAGCTTGTGCCGTGGGTCGAGGTGGATCAGCGGCGTGTTGGCCTGATGCGATTCGCGCATGCGCACTGAACTGGCGAGGTAGACCGGCAGTACCGGCAGGCCCTCGGCGATCAGTTCGTCGAGGATTTGCTGCGGCAGGCTGGCCCGGGCCTGGAACTGGTTGACCACAATGCCTTCGACTTCCAGGCCTTCGTTGTGGTCTTCCTTCAACTCGTCGATCTCGGCGATCAGACCGTAGAGGGCCTGACGCGAGAAGCTGTCGCAGTCAAAGGGAATCAGTACCCGATCGGCGGCAATCAGTGCCGAGACCGCATAGAAATTCAGCGCCGGCGGCGTATCCAGATAGATCCGGTCGTAATCCTCCGACAACTCGTCGAGCAGCTTTCGCAGCTTGTTGATCTTGTGTTTGGCCTCGAGCTTGGGCTGCAGGTCGGCCAGTTCGGCGGTGGCGGTGATGATGTGCAGGTTGTCGAACGGCGTTTCGTAGATATCCGCCTGATTCTTTTTCGAGAACGGCCCGGAAGACAGGGTCTGCTTGAAGAAGTCGGCAATGCCCATCGGAATGTCATCTCCCGTGAGCCCGGTCAGATACTGAGTGGAATTGGCCTGGGCATCGAGGTCGACCAACAGCGTGCGATAACCCTCGCTGGCGCTCACTGCCGCCAGATTGCAGGCAATGCTGGATTTGCCCACGCCACCTTTCTGATTGAACACCACGCGCCGCATGACAAAACCTCCGTGTATCAAAGAATGACCGAGTGTAGTGGTGCCCGGTGCCGGTTCGCTACCTCGATGGACGCGGACTACAAAGTCAGGCGCAAATCTCCCAATGAATACGGCGCAAAGACACTCTTTGATTGCGGATTCGCCTGACAGACAGACACCCGACAATCTGGATAATGGCCAAGTGACAGCTCTTGCCGCGTACCATTCGGTTCATTTCGTCGTTCAAAACGTAACCAGCATTTGCTACACACTCGTCGCACCGGGATAATGCGCGCCACCCGGCGCCACGCGCCATGCCATTTCAGGCTAAATCAGCTCAGCGGCGACGTTGGCGAAACCGCGTCAACTCAGCCCGCAGGGGCGGGATAAATGTCCGTGATCAACTTCAACATCGCCCAATGGCGCGCCTGGGCTCCCGGGCTCGACAGTGTGGAAGCCTGGCAAGCCTGGAGCCGACAGCCGGTCGTGCTCGAAGGCAGTGATGCCGCACCCGATGTTTCGTTTCTGCCGGCCATGCAGCGCCGTCGTCTCAGCCGTCTGGCGCGGATGGCGTTCAGTGTCGGCTGGCCGCTGGCCGACGGTCGGGAAAATCTGCCGCTGGTGTTCGTCTCCCGGCACGGCGAAACCCCGCGCACCTTTGAAATTCTCAGTGATCTGGCCAACGAACAGCCGCTGTCGCCGACCCAGTTCAGCCTGTCGGTGCACAACGCAATCATCGGCCTGTGGTCGATCATGCGCGGCGAAACCAGCGAAATGACCGCACTCGCCGCGGCCGGCGACGGCCTCGAACACGGCATGCTCGAAGCGGCGACGTTGTTGAACGAAGGGGCCCCCGCCGTGCTGCTGGTGATCACCGAGGAACAACCGCCCGAAGCCTATTCGACGTGGATCGACGACGTACCGTTTCCCTACGCGGTCGGGCTGTTGCTCACCCCCGGTACCGACTGGCGGCTGACCCTGAACAGCGCCCCGCAAGCACGGTCAAAACCGCAGTGGCCCCACGCACTGAATCTGCTGCGAACCCTGCTCGGTCAGCAACCCCATTGCCAACATGCCTGGAAGACTCGTCTATGGACCTGGCAACGCAACCCGTGATCGGAAAAAACCGCGACGCCTATTACTGGCGTCTGCTGGCCACTGCCACCAGCTTCGCCCTGTTCGGGCTCGGTGGTCTGTGCCTGCGCCTGCTGGTATTTCCATTGCTCGGTTGCCTGCCGGGCGACGCCATTGCGCATCGCGAGCGCGCACGCCAGACCGTCAGTCGGCTGTTCTGGTTTTTCGTCCGGTTCATGGCCCGTACCGGCGTGCTGACCTACGACATCCAGGGCGCCGAACGGCTCGGCCGCCCGGGGCAGATGATCATCGCCAACCACCCTTCACTGATCGACGTAGTGTTCCTGATCGGTCTGGTGCGCGGGGCCAACTGCGTGGTGAAGAAAAGCCTGTGGGAAAACCCCTTCACCCGCGGCCCGCTGCGCAGCACCGAATACATCAGCAACGACGGCAGCATGGACATGCTCGACGCCGCCGCCGGCGCGTTGCAGAGCGGGCAGACCCTGATCATTTTTCCCGAAGGCACCCGCACCCAGCCGGGTCAGGCGCCGGCCTTTCATCGGGGCGCGGCGGCCATCGCGCTGCGCGGTGCGAAAATCCTCACCCCGGTGGTAATCAAGGTCAATCCGACCACCCTGACCAAGGCCGAGCCCTGGTATCGCATTCCCAGTCGCCGCGTGCACTTCAGTTTTCACGTCGGGGCCGATATAGACCCACAGACTTTCGCCGCGCAGGGGCCCCCGCCCCAGGCTTCGCGCAAGCTCAACGACTATTTGCACCAATTCTTTATCAAGGAGCTCGCCGAAGATGAGCGATCTAAACCGTGACATAAAAGAGCTGATCATCGACGCCTTGGGCCTCGAAGACATCAGCCCAGAGGACATCGGCGACGACCAGACGCTGTTCGGCGAAGGCTTGGGCCTGGACTCCGTCGACGCCCTGGAGCTCGGCCTGGCGATCCAGAAAAAGTACGGCATCAAGATCGACGCCGACGCCAAGGACACCCGTAACCATTTCTCCAACGTGGCGAGCCTTGCGGCGTTCGTCACGGCAAAACAGGCAGCTTGAGACCGGACCATGCAAACTCGTGACGACATTTTCAACACCCTGCGCGATGCCCTGGTCGAGCTGTTCGAACTGGACCCGGCTCGCGTGAGCCTGGAATCCAACCTGTATCAGGATCTGGAAATCGACAGCATCGACGCCGTCGACCTGATCGATCACATCAAGCGCCAGACCGGCAAGAAAATCGCCGCCGAAGAATTCAAGTCGGTGCGCACCGTCAGCGACGTGGTCGAGGCGGTCTACCGTCTGGTTCAACCGGCCGCATGAGCCGACTGATCGGCCTCGGCCTGCTGCTGGCAGGCCTGCTGTATCCCTTTGCGGTGTATTTCGGCATGGAGCATTTCGCGCCATGGCAGTTCGGCCTGCTGCTGGGCGGCCTGTGGCTGGCGCGCGCGCTGACCGGCGAACGCAAGCCCGGCAGCCTGTGGATGGCCTTTGTGGCGATCGTGTTCTGCCTGCTGCTGGCGGTGTTCGACAGCCCTTTGCTGTTGCGCTGGTACCCGGTGCTGATCAGCGGCTTCATGCTGGTGCTGTTCAGCCTGAGCCTGAAATACGGCCCGCCGATGGTCGAGCGTCTGGCGCGCCTGCGTGAACCGCAACTGCCGCCCAAGGCGATTCGTTACACCCGCCAGGTCACCGTGGCCTGGAGCGTGTTTTTCTTTTGCAACGGTTTGTGCGCCGCCCTGCTGACACTGTGGGCGCCGCTGAACTGGTGGATGTTGTACACCGGCCTGATCTCCTACGGATTGATCGGCCTGATGTTTGCCATTGAATGGCTGATACGACAACGGGTAAGAGGTCGCCCATGAACTGGATAAAACTTGAGCAGCTGTTGCTCAAGGCCCTGCCGGCGCGCGCGGTAACGAGCGCACCGGCACTCGATCACGCACAACTGCGCGAACAGGCCCTGAGCTTGGCCGCCGGTCTGCAAGCGCGTGGCGTACAACGTCTGGCGGTGCATCTGGAAGATGCCGCCGACCTGGCCGTCGCCCTGCTCGGCGCCTGGCGTGCCGGCATCAGCGTGTTGCTGCCTTCGGACCTGCAAGCGCAGACCCGTCAGCGCTGGTCGAACGACGTCGATCTGTGGCTGACCGATCAGACCGGTGACGCCCGCCTGAGCGATCTGCTGCAACCGGCACTGCCTGCTGCCGAACTGGACCTCGACCAGTGCCGCCTGAGCCTGTGCACTTCCGGCTCCAGCGGCGAGCCCAAGCGCATCGACAAATCCCTGCGGCAACTGGCCAACGAAGTCGAAGCCCTCGAACAGCTGTGGGGCGCGGATCTCGGCGAGGCCTGCATTCTTGGCAGCGTCGCCACCCAGCACATTTACGGTTTGCTGTTTCGCGTGCTGTGGCCGCTGTGCGCCGGGCGTCCGTTCCTGCGCAAGCAACTGGCTTTCCCGGAAGACCTGCAACGCGCCAGCCGCGAGCACCCGGCCTTCGCCTGGGTCGCCAGCCCGGCGCTGCTCAAACGCATGGGCGACAACCTCGACTGGCTGGCACTCAGCGCCGTGCGCCGGGTGTTTTCGTCCGGCGGCGCACTGCCGGCAGACGCCGCACAAAGCCTGCATCAGCGCCTGGGACAGTGGCCGACGGAAATCCTCGGCAGCTCGGAAACCGGCGGCATCGCCTGGCGTCAGGGTGAATCGTTGTGGCAGCCGTTTGCCGGTGTCGAGTTGAGCCAGGACAACGACGGCGCCCTGCTGATCGCTTCGCCTTATCTGCCCGCCGGGCATGTCGAACACACCGCCGATGCGGCACGCATTCAGGCCGATGGCCGCTTTGAATTGCTCGGGCGGCTCGACCGGATCGTCAAACTCGAAGAAAAACGTATTTCCCTGCCGATGCTTGAACAGGCGCTGGTGGCCCACGACTGGGTCGCCGAAGCGCGTCTGGGCGTGGTGCAGGAAAATCGCGCGTCCCTCGGCGCTCTGCTGGTGCTCAGCGAATCGGGCCTGTTTGCCCTGCGCGAACACGGTCGGCGCAGCCTGACCGAAACCCTGCGCCGTCATCTCGGCGACCACTGCGAAGCCCTGGCCCTGCCCCGCCGCTGGCGCCTGCTGCGCCAATTGCCGCTGACCTCGCAGGGCAAGTTGCCTCAGGCCGACGTCGAAGCCTTGCTGCTGGCACCACGGCCGAAAGCGCCGGAGATTCTGGAACAGGCCGAAACCGAGGGCGAATGGAACCTGCAATTGAGCGTTCCGCCGGACCTGGCCTACTTCAGCGGCCACTTCCCCAAGGCCCCGGTGCTACCCGGCGTGGTGCAGGTCGAATGGGCGCTGAACCTGGGTCGGCAACTGCTGAAGCTGCCCGGCGCGTTCGCCGGCATGGAAGTGCTGAAGTTCCAGCAACTGGTGCGCCCCGGCGATGAAGTCCAGTTGCATCTGCGCTTCGATCCGGAACGCGGCAAGTTGTATTTCGCCTACCGCAACGAAACCGCCACCTGCTCCAGCGGGCGGATTCTGCTGGGGGCTGGCGATGCATAACCCTTGCGCCGTGATCCCGGTCTACAACCACGAAACCGCTATCGGCACGGTGGTCGACGCCCTGCTCACCGAGGATCTGCCGTGCATTCTGGTGGACGATGCCAGCAGCAAATCCTGCGCGGCGGTGCTGGACGCGCTGGCCGAGCGCGAGCGGGTTTATCTGGTGCGCCTCACTGCCAATCAGGGCAAGGGCGGCGCGGTGATGACCGGTCTGCGTGAAGCGGCGCGGCTGGGTTTCAGCCATGCCTTGCAGGTCGATGCCGACGGTCAGCACGACTTGCAGGATGTCGCGCGGTTCATCGAAGAATCCCGCGCCCACCCCGAGTCACTGGTCTGTGGTTATCCGCTGTACGACGCCAGCGTGCCCAAGGGCCGTTTGTATGCGCGTTATCTGACCCACGTGATGGTGTGGATCAACACCCTGTCGCTGCAGATCCGCGACTCGATGTGCGGCTTCCGGGTGTATCCGCTGGAACCGACGCTGGGCGTGATCGACTCGGCGCGGATCGGCAAGCGCATGGATTTCGACTCGGACATTCTGGTGCGCCTGGCCTGGCGCAATCAGCCGATGCGCTGGTTGCAGACCAGCGTGCATTACCCGCTGGACGGCGTGTCGCACTTTCGCCTGTTCCACGACAACGTGCTGATCTCGAGCATGCACACGCGCCTGTTCTTCGGCATGTTGCTGCGCTTGCCCGTGATCCTCTGGCGACGGTGGCGCGCATGACCGTCGAGACCGACAAGAAGCACTGGGCCGACCGCGAAGAGCGCGGCAGTTTCCTGCTGATGAAATTCACCGCGTTCGCCGCCAAGGTCCTTGGCCGACGCCTGCTGAGCCCGTTGCTGTACGGCATCGTCCTGTACTTTTTCCTGTTCGGCCGCACCGCCCGGCGCAGTGCCTGGCAGTATCAGCAGCGCCTCGCCGACTGGAGCGGTCGCCACGAATTGCGTCCGACCCGCTGGCGGGTATTCCGCCAGTTCATGGCATTCGCCGATTCGCTGCTCGACAAGCTCGACGTGTGGAACGGCAAGCTGAAGATCGAGCAGATCGAAATCATCGACCCGGCGCTGTTGCGCAATCAGTTGCGCGGCAGTCGCGGGCAAATGCTGGTGGGCGCGCATCTGGGCAACCTCGAAGTGTGCCGGGCGCTGGCGGAGCTGGGCGAAAAGGTCACCATGAACGTGCTGGTGCACACCAAGCACGCCGAGCAATTCAATCGCCTGCTGGGCGAGGCCGGGGCGACCAACCTGCGACTGATTCAGGTCAGCGAGCTGGACCCGGTGATCATGCTGCAACTGCACGAACGGCTGGAGCGCGGCGAGTGGCTGGCGATTGCCGGCGACCGCGTGCCACTGCATGGCGGGCGCAGCGTGACCGTGGACTTTCTCGGCCACCCGGCGCCGTTCCCGCAAGGGCCGTGGCTGCTGGCCGGCCTGCTGAAATGCCCAGTCAACCTGCTGATGTGCTTGAAACAGCCGGACGGCCACTATCGCCTGACCCTCGAGCCGTTCGCCGACGCCGTGGTGTGGTCACGCCGCGAGCGCGAACAGGTCATTCATCAGTGGGCGACCCGCTATGCGCAACGCCTGAGTCACTATTGCCTCGAAGCACCGAGCCAATGGTTCAACTTTTACCCATTCTGGAAAACCGATGACAACGCCAACTCCTGAGCCGGTCACCTTCGGCGAACGCCCTTTGCGCATCGAAGACGTGCTGGCCCTGGCCAACCGTCAGGCGCCCGTGCAGTTGCAGAGCGACGCGCCTTATCGCGAACGCATCGCCAAGGGCGCGCGGTTCCTCGATTCGCTGCTGGACAAGGAAGGCGTGATCTACGGAGTGACCACCGGTTACGGCGACTCCTGCGTGGTTGCGGTGCCGTTGCATCACGTCGAGGCGCTGCCGCGTCATCTCTACACGTTCCACGGTTGCGGGCTGGGCAAACTGCTCGACGCCCAGGCCACCCGCGCGGTGCTGGCGGCGCGTCTGCAGTCGCTGTGCCACGGTGTGTCCGGGGTGCGCATCGAGTTGCTGGAACGCCTGCATGCCTTCCTTGAACACGACATTTTGCCGTTGATTCCCGAAGAGGGTTCGGTGGGTGCCAGCGGCGATCTGACACCGCTGTCTTACGTCGCCGCAACCCTGTCCGGCGAGCGTGAAGTGATGTTCCGTGGCGAACGCCGCCAGGCTGCCGATGTGCATCGCGAACTGGGCTGGACACCATTGGTGCTGCGTCCGAAAGAAGCGCTGGCGCTGATGAACGGCACCGCCGTGATGACCGGTCTGGCGTGCCTGGCTTACGCCCGCGCCGATTACCTGCTGCAACTGGCCACCCGCATCACCGCGCTGAACGTGGTGGCGCTGCAAGGCAATCCGGAACACTTCGACGAGCGCCTGTTCGCCGCCAAGCCGCATCCGGGTCAGATGCAGGTGGCCGCATGGCTGCGCAAGGATCTGGCAATCGACGCGCCGACCGCGCCGCTGCACCGCTTGCAGGATCGCTACTCACTGCGCTGCGCACCGCATGTGCTGGGCGTGCTGGCCGACAGCCTGAACTGGCTGCGCTCGTTCATCGAGACCGAACTCAACAGCGCCAACGACAACCCGATCATCGACGCCGAAGCCGAGCGCGTGCTGCACGGCGGACACTTCTACGGCGGGCATATCGCGTTCGCCATGGACAGCCTGAAAAACCTTGTGGCCAACGTCGCCGACCTGCTCGACCGCCAACTCGCGCTGCTGGTGGACGAGCGTTACAACCACGGTTTGCCGAGCAACCTGTCGGGCGCCAGCGCCGACCGCGCGATGCTCAACCACGGCTTCAAGGCTGTGCAGATCGGCGCCAGTGCCTGGACTGCCGAAGCGCTGAAAAACACCATGCCGGCCAGTGTGTTCTCGCGCTCCACCGAGTGCCACAACCAGGACAAGGTGAGCATGGGTACCATCGCCGCCCGCGACGCCATTCGTGTGCTGGAGCTGACCGAACAGGTCGCCGCCGCTACGTTGCTGGCCGCCAATCAAGGCGTGTGGCTGCGTGGTCGTGATGAAGACGCGCGTCCGCTGCCGCCATCACTGGCCGCCATGCACGAACAACTGGCCCGGGACTTCCCGCCGGTGATCGAAGACCGTGCCCTGGAAGGTGAATTGCGCCTGTGCCTGCAACGCATCGCCGAGCAACACTGGAGGCTGCATGCGTAGTGCCGGAGTGCTTCACGCCGATACGGAAATCCTCGTGCCGTTCTTTGACGTCGACACCATGCACGTCGTCTGGCACGGCCATTACGTGAAATACCTGGAAGTGGCGCGCTGTGCACTGCTCGACAAGATCGGCCACAACTACAACCAGATGGTCGACTCGGGCTATGCCTGGCCGGTGATCGACCTGCAACTGCGCTACGTGCGCGGCGCGGTATTCGGTCAGCGGCTGAACGTGCGCGCCAGTCTGGTGGAGTGGGAAAACCGCCTGAAGATCCACTATCTGATCACCGACGCCCAGACAGGCGAACGCCTGACCCGCGCCAGCTCGGTGCAGGTCGCCGTCGAGATGAGCAGCCGCGAGATGCAACTGGCCTCGCCGAAAGTCTTCACCGATGCCGTGGAAAGGATGCTGCGATGAATGTGTGGTTGAAATCCCTTGGGGCCCTGGCGCTGCTGACGCTGTCGTCGCTGGCCAACGCCTTCGACCTGCAACAGTTGAGCGAGCAACTGGCGAAACCGGACGTGATCCACGGCCAGTTCATCCAGGAAAAGCACCTGCGCGCCCTGCCCCAGCCGCTGATCAGCAAGGGCAGTTTTGTCCTTGCCAAAAACCACGGCCTGCTGTGGCTGCTGAAAACCCCGCTGCAACAGGATTACCGGATCAGCGCCAAGGGCATCGCCCGGCGTGATGCCACCGGCTGGCAACTGCTGCCGAACAAGAGCGCCGGGGCCGAGCAGAACCGCTTGTTCCTGGCGGTGCTGCAAGGCGACAGCAGCGGTCTGCAACGGGATTTCGAACTGGCCCTGAGCGGCGATGCGCAGCAATGGCAACTGACCCTTACCCCGCGCTCGGTGCTGCTCAAGCAGGTCTTCAACCAGATCAACATCAGCGGCGGCACCTTGGTGAACACCATCGAACTGCTGGAAACCCAGGGCGACAGCACCGTACTGCGCATGCAGGACAGCACTGCCGGCCAACCTCTGAGCGACGCGGAGCAACATGACTTTGCCGAGTGAACGCAGGCTGCCCTGGCTGTTCCTGATCCTGCTGCTGGCGGTTGTCGCACTGGGCGCCTGGCAGTGGCGCGACGGTGCGCCGCTGTCGGCCAACCTGATGGAACTGGTGCCCGGCACCCACCCGGACGCCCTCGAACTGCGCGCCGAACAACGCATGCAGGAACCGCTCAACCGCGACATGCTGGTGCTGGTCGGCCACGCCGATCGCCAGCAAGCCGTCGCCATGGCCCAGACCCTGGGCGAGCAATGGCAGGCCAGCGGGCTGTTCGAAAAGGTCCAGTGGAACCTGCAGGCCGATCTGCCGGCCCTGCGCACGCAACTGCTGCAAGGACGGCTGGCGATGCTCTCGGCGGATGACCGACAACTGCTGATCGAACATCCCGACGCCTTTATCCAGCAACGGGTACAGGCGCTGTTCGACCCTTTCACCGGGTTCAGTCTGGTGCCGAGCCAGGACGACTGGCTGGGCCTGACCGGACGCATCCAGAACAGCCAGCCGCAACATGGCGCGGTGCAACTGGACATCGGCAGCGGCGCCTTGATCGCCGACGCCGATGGCAAGAGCTGGGTGCTGCTGCGCGCACGCACCACCGGCAGTGCCTTCGACATGAATCAGCCGCTGCAAGTCGCCGCCCTGCTGCAACACAGCCGTGAGCAAGCGGCTCGCGCCGACGTGCAATTGCTGGCCGCCAGCGGTCTGCTGTACGCCGCCAACGGTCAGCAGCAGGCGACCCGGGAAATGACCTGGGTCGGCGGCGGCGCCACCATCGGCATCCTCTTGCTGTTGCTGCTCGCCTTCCGCCGCTGGCGGGTGCTGCTGGCGTTCATTCCGGTGCTGGTCGGCATGCTGTTCGGCGCAGTGGCCTGTGTCGCGCTGTTCGGGCACATGCATGTGATGACCCTGGTGCTCGGCTCCAGCCTGATCGGCGTGGCAGTGGATTACCCGCTGCACTACCTGTCCAAGAGCTGGAGCCTCAAGCCCTGGCACAGCTGGCCGGCGTTGCGCCTGACCCTGTCCGGCCTGACATTGAGCCTGATCACCAGCGCCATCGGTTACCTGGCACTGGCCTGGACACCTTTCCCGGCCCTGACCCAGATCGCCGTGTTCTCCGCCGCCGGTTTGCTCGGCGCCTACCTGTCGGCGGTGTGCCTGTTGCCGGCGCTGCTGAAAAACGTCGAACTGCGCCCGGCGCAATGGCCGCTGCAACTGGCCGAGCGCTTGGTGCGGTTGCGGGAAAACCTGCTCGACCACGTCAGAACGCCGGTATTGCTAGCCCTGCTGATCGCCTTCTGCGTCGGCGGTCTGCTGCAACTGGAGAGCAGGAACGACATCCGCCAGTGGGTCGGTGCGCCGCAACGCCTGACCGATGAGGCGCAGACCATCGCGCGGATTACCGGCTATCAGCCGACCAGCCAGTTCTTCCTGGTGCGCGCCGCCGATCAGCAGCAATTGCTGGAACGGCAAGCGGCCCTGAGCGAGCGGCTGGATCAACTGGTCAACCTCGACAAGTTGCAGGGTTATCTGGCGCTCAATCAACTGGTCAGCCCGCCGGCTCAACAGCAACAGGTGCGGGAAGCGCTGAGCAAGTTGCCGCAATTCTGGCAGCCGCTGCTGGAAGTCGGCGTACCGCTGGCGGCGCTGCAAACCGAACTGCAACAGTTGCAGGCGCTGCCCGCCGAAGACATCGATGCGGCGCTGGCCGGGCCGCTCGGCGAGCCCTACCGTACGCTGTGGCTCGGGCCGACCGAGGACGGCGTGGCAGCGATGGTCAGCCTGCAAGGCCTGAACAATCCGTCGCTGTTGCGGGTGCAGGCGCTGGATCTGCCCGGCGTGATGCTGGTGGACCGGCTCGGCGATCTGAACAAGGTGTTCGCCCAGACCCAGATCAGCGCTGCTGAGCTGAAACTCGCGTCCTGCGTATTGATCGTGCTGGTGCTGATGCTGCCGTTCGGTCTCGGCGGCGCGCTGCGGATCGTCGCCCTGCCGCTGCTCGCTGCGCTGTGCAGCCTCGCCAGCCTGGGCTGGCTCGGTCAGCCGCTGACCCTGTTCAGCCTGTTCGGCCTGTTGCTGGTGACGGCGATCAGCGTCGACTACGCGATCCTCATGCGCGAGCAGGTCGGCGGCGCAGCCGTCAGCCTGCTCGGCACCTTGCTCGCGGCCGCCACCACCTGGCTGTCGTTCGGCCTGCTGGCGGTGTCGAGCACCCCGGCGGTGAGCAACTTCGGTCTGTCGGTGAGCCTCGGTCTGGCGTTCAGCTTCATGCTCGCGCCGTGGGCCGGGCGTCAGGCCCATGCGGTTGCCGTCACGGAGCCTGCAGCATGATGGTGATGATTTTCTGGCTGATGGCCCTGGCACTGTTCTTCGTCGCCACCCGGGTCGGCCGGCATTTCGGGCTGATCCCGATCGTCAGTCAATTGCTGCTGGCCAGCTTCGGCCTGCCGCTGCTGATGTACTTCTGGATCGAACCCGGCTGGCAACTCAACGGCGCCGAACTGATCGCGCCGGGCTGGCTGAAAAACCTCTACAGCCTGAGCTTCGCCCTGTTGCTGGGGCACATCCTCAGTGACGTGATCGACCTGCGCCTGGACCGTCAGAGCGTGAAGATCGCCCTGCCGAGTTTCGCCGTGCCGTTCGCCTGCGGTCTGGCGACGGCGTACTGGCTGTTGCCGACGCAGCCGTGGATCAACTCGCTGGCGATCGGTCTGGTGTTCGCCATCACTGCGATCCCGGTGTTGTATCTGTACCTGCGTCACATCGACTACCCGCCCGCCGCCACTCGGCGTCTGGTGCAGACCGCGATCCTGATCGACCTGACCTGCTGGACCCTGTTCGGCCTCGCTCAGGGCAGCCTGCACCTGAGCAGTCTGTTGCTGCCGCTGGGGATGGCCTGCGTACCCGTGCTGCTGCGGGTGTTCGGCATCCGCCGTCCATTGACCTACAGCCTCGGCTTCTTTGCGCTGTTGGTGCTGGCCGAACACTACAAACTCAACGCACTGATTTTCGGCATCGGTTATCTGCTGTGCATGGCCGCGCTCAAGGTGCCATTGGTGTTGCCGCTGCCGGCGCACTGGATGAACCGCTTGCAGACGTGGGTCGCAATTCCGCTGATCCTGACTTTCGGCATCGTCCAGATCGACGTGCACAGCGCCCTTGCCAGCCTCGGTACCGTGCAATGGGCGGCGCTGCTGCTGTTGCCGGTCGCCAGCAAAATCCTGGGCAACTGGCTCGGCCTCGGCTGGGCCGGCGCGTCATTCGCAGGCGCCAGCCGCTGGCGCGAAAGCGTGCTGCTGAATATTCGCGGCTTGAGCGAAATCGTTTTTCTCAACCTGCTGTTGCAACAACAACTCATCAGCCCGGCGCTGTACTTTGCGCTGATGCTGATGGGGCTGATCGCGACGCTGTTGCCGGCCTTCATCGGCCTGCACCGGGCGTCACTGAACCCTATTGCCGTACCCAGGAGCTCACGTGCCAATCGTTGAAATGGAATCCCGTCAGGTCGTGATCATCGGCGCCGGCCCCTCCGGCGCCATCGCCGCCGCATTGCTCAACCGCAAGGGGCACGACGTGCTGGTGATCGAGCGTCAGCATTTCCCGAGGTTCTCCATCGGTGAAAGCCTGCTCTGCCATTGCCTGGATTTCGTCGAAGAGGCCGGCATGCTCGAGGCGGTGAATGCCGCCGGTTTCCAACGCAAGAACGGTGCGGCGTTCGCCTGGGGCGAGCGCTACAGCGCCTTCGATTTTGGCGACACCTTCACCGCCGGCAAGCCCACGACGCTGCAGGTGCAACGCGCCGACTTCGACAAGTTGCTGGCCGATCAGGCGGCATTGCAGGGCGCGGAAATCCGCTATGGCGACGCGATTGTCAGCGTCGATTTCGAACGTCCGCGACCGCAGTTGAATGTGCGCCGCGAAGACGCCAGCGAGTACCGCGTCGAAGCCGATTTTGTCCTCGATGCCAGCGGCTACGGCCGCGTGCTGTCACGCCTGCTCGACTTGGAAGCACCATCGAACTTCCCGGTTCGCCAGGCCGTGTTCACTCACGTCGAGGACCACATCGATCACCCCGGTTTCGATCGGGAAAAAATCCTCATCACCACCCACCCGCAGCACCGCGATATCTGGTTCTGGTCGATCCCGTTCAGCAACGGTCGCTGCTCCGTCGGCGTGGTGGCTGCCGCTGAACATTTCGCAGGTCGCGATGCCGACCTCGACGCCTGCCTGCGCGGTTTCATCGCCGAAACCCCGAGCCTGGCCAAGGTGCTGAACAACGCCGTGTGGGACACCCCGGCGCGCACTCTCGGCGGCTATGCGGCCAACGTCAAAACCCTGCACGGCCCGGGCTTTGCGCTGCTGGGTAACGCGGCGGAATTTCTCGACCCGGTTTTCTCTTCGGGCGTGACCATCGCCATGCGTTCGGCGAGCATGGCCGCCGCTGTGCTGCATCGACAGTTGCAGGGCGAAACGGTGGACTGGCAACGGGAATTCGCCGAGCCGCTGAAACGCGGGGTCGACACGTTCCGCTGCTACGTCGAAGGCTGGTACGCCGGCACCTTTCAGGACGTGATTTTCCACGAGCAAGGCTCCCCGGAAATCCGCCGCATGATCTGCTCGATCCTCGCCGGTTACGCCTGGGACGAACGCAACCCGTTCGTCAGTGAAGCGCGCCGTCGTTTGAAGACGATCTCCGAACTCTGTGCAAGGGACGACACATGAATTACCTGAGCGACAACTACGTCGAGGAAACCCGCTTCGGCTTCTGGTTCCTGCGCAGCCACACCTGGCAACACCATGTGCTGCGCGTGGCAATCAACGATCTGCGCGGACTGTTCAGCGAATCGTTGCCGGCCAATCCGGTGCTGCTGGATGCCGGCTGTGGTCAGGGCAAGTCGTTCGGTCACCTGCGCCAGACCTTCGCGCCACAGCGCCTGATCGGCGTCGATGCCGACCCGCACAGCCTGGAATTGAGTGCCGCCGAGGCGGCGCGTCAGGGCTTCGACGTCGAGCTGATCGGCAGCGACTGCGCGACCCTCAATGTGCCGGACGCCAGCGTCGATCTGCTGTTCTGTCACCAGACCTTCCATCATCTGGTGGAGCAGGAAAAAGCCCTCGCCGAGTTCTATCGGGTGCTCAAACCCGGTGGTTATCTGCTGTTCGCCGAGTCCACCGAGGCTTACATTGATACGTGGGTGATTCGCTGGCTGTTCCGGCATCCGATGCACGTGCAAAAGAGCGCGGCGCAGTACCTGGAGATGATTCGCCAGCAGGGTTTCGAGTTCGGCGAACAGAACGTTTCGTACCCGTATCTGTGGTGGAGCCGGTCGAAGGATTTCGGTCTGCTCGAACGTTTTGGATTGCACAAACCAAAACCATTCGGCCAGCGGGAAGAAACCCTGGTCAACGTGGTGGCCCGCAAACCCTTGAACGAGGCTGTCTGATGTTGCGTGTTCTGCTGCTCGCCTGCGTCTTGCTGCTCGGTGCCTGCGCCAGTCAGGCGCCGCTGCCGGCCGGCAACCCGAACCTGCCGCTGCCGATGCAACTGCATATCGAGCGGCACCTGGCCGGGCAACAGCAAGACTGGTTGCTGGTGATCCAGCGCGAAGGGCCCGGCATCCGCTGGTCGATGATGGATCCGCTGGGCATTCCCCAGGCCCGTCAGCAGTTGATCGACGGACACTGGCAGGCCGACGGCCTGCTGCCGCCCAACCCGGAAGCCCGGGAGCTGTTCGCCGCGCTGCTGTTCGCCCTGACCCCGGCGGGCGAGCTGTCGCGCAACTACCCCGACGCGCAGCAACAGGGCGGCCAACGTTCCCTGCCGGCGCGCTGGGACATCCGTTACACCCAACCCTTGAGCTTCGAATTGAACCTGCCACAAGGCCCGCACTATCGCGTAACGCCACTCGGTGAACCGACGTCATGACCGCCTACCTCAATGCCCTCGGCGTGATCTGCGCCCTGGGGCGCGACAAGCCAGCCGTGGCACGCAACCTGTTTGCCGGCGACTGCTCGGGCATGCGCCGCGAGTCCGGCTGGGTGCCGGAGCGCGAGCTGCCGGTGGCCGCCGTGCACGGCGATCTGGCGCCGATTCCCGATGCATTGGCCGACCAGCGCAGCCGCAACAACCAACTGCTGCTGGAAGCCGCGTTGCAGATTCGCGACGACATCGAGCACTCCATCCAGACTTACGGCCGCGAGCGCATCGGCGTGGTGCTCGGCACCAGCACTTCGGGCATCGACGAAGCCAGCCGAGGCCTTGCGCACTACATTCGCGACCAACAGTTCCCGGCCGATTACGACTACCGGCAACAGGAACTCGGCGCCCCGGCGAATTTCCTCGCCGACTGGCTGCAACTGAGCGGCCCGACCTATGTGATTTCCACTGCCTGCACCTCCAGCGCACGCGCGCTGATGAGCGCCCGACGCCTGCTCGATCTGGGCCTGTGCGACGCGGTGCTGTGCGGCGGTGTCGACAGCCTGTGCAAACTGACCCTCAACGGTTTCAGTGCGCTGGAAGCGGTGTCGGACGAGCGCTGCAATCCGTTTTCCGCCAACCGCAACGGCATCAACATCGGCGAAGCGGCGGTGCTGTTCGTGATGAGCAAACAGCGCGGTGCTGGGCCGGGCATCGCCCTGCTCGGCGCCGGCGCCAGCTCCGACGCGCACCACATTTCCGCACCGGAACCGACCGGCCGTGGCGCCCTGCAATCGATGCAGAAGGCGCTCGACCAAGCCCATCTGCAAGCCGGCGACATCAGTTACCTGAACCTGCACGGCACCGCGACCCAGCACAACGACGCGATGGAAAGTCTGGCCGTCGCCGCGCTGTTTCCCGAAGGCGTACCGTGTTCCTCGACCAAACCGATGACCGGCCACACCCTCGGCGCCGCCGGCGCACTGGAAGCGGCGTTCTGCTGGTTGAGCCTGAGTGCCGACAACCCCGACCACGCCTTGCCGCCGCACGTCTGGGATGGCCAGCCAGATCCCGACCTGCCAGCGCTGAAGTGGGTGACCGCAAGCGAACGCCTGGCGTCCATTGCTCCCCGCTACCTGATGAGCAACTCGTTTGCCTTCGGTGGCAATAACGTCAGCCTGATTATCGGAGATGCCCCATGAGCCACTGGCCGCTCGCCGAACTGCTGCCCCACGCTGGCGACATGATCCTGATCGACCGGATCCTGAGCTTTGACGACGAACAGATCCACACCACCCTCACCGTCCGCCCCGGCGGCCTGTTCAGCCTGCCCGACGGCAGCCTGCCGGCGTGGGTCGGCATCGAGCTGATGGCGCAAAGCGTCGCCGCGTTCGCCGGCTGCCATGCGCGGCAGAAAGGCAACCCGGTGGAGCTGGGCTTTCTGCTCGGCACACGCAAGTTCGAATGCAATGTGGCGGCCTTTCCGGTTGGCAGCGAACTGACCATCCATGGCCTGCGCTCGCTGGAAGACGACAACGGCATGGGCGTATTCGAATGCCATATCAACGCGCCCGGCATCGAGGCCAGCGCCCGGCTGAACGTGTTCCGCCCGCCCCATGCGGCGGACTATCTGGAACAAACCCGCGACGAAACCAACAAGGAGTCGAACGATGACTGAATCAATACTGGTCACCGGCTCCAGCCGTGGCATCGGCCGCGCCATCGCCCTGCGTCTGGCTCAGGCCGGGCATGACATCGTCGTGCATTGCCGCAGTGGTCTGAGCGACGCGCAGGCGGTGCAGGCTGAAATCCAGGCCCTGGGCCGCCAAGCGCGCATCCTGCAATTCGACGTGGCTGACCGCGAAACCTGTAAAGCCATCCTCGAAGCCGATGTCGAAGCCCACGGCGCCTACTACGGCGTGGTGCTCAATGCCGGCCTGACCCGCGACGGCGCCTTTCCGGCTCTGAGCGACGACGACTGGGACGTGGTGCTGCGTACCAACCTCGACGGTTTCTACAACGTCCTGCACCCGGTGATGATGCCGATGATCCGCCGCCGCGCCGCGGGTCGCATCGTGTGCATTACCTCGGTGTCGGGGCTGATCGGCAACCGTGGCCAAGTCAATTACAGCGCCTCGAAAGCGGGTGTGATCGGCGCCGCGAAAGCCTTGGCGATCGAACTGGCCAAGCGCAAGATCACGGTGAATTGCGTCGCGCCGGGCTTGATCGACACGGCGATGCTCGATGAAAACGTGCCGGTGGAAGAACTGCTGAAAATGATCCCCGCACAACGCATGGGCACGCCTGAAGAGGTGGCCGGTGCGGTGAATTTCCTGATGTCGGCGGAAGCGTCGTACATCACCCGCCAGGTGCTGGCGGTCAACGGAGGCTTGTGTTGATGAAGCGCGTCGTCGTCACCGGCATGGCCGGCATTACCTCGCTGGGCAGCGACTGGGACACCATCGCCGGCAATTTTGCCGCCAACCGCAGCGGCATCCGCCGGATGGACGAGTGGGATCGCTTCAGCGAACTCAACACCCGTCTGGCCGGGCCCATCGACGATTTCCAGGTGCCGGCGCACTGGACCCGCAAACAGCTGCGCAGCATGGGCCGTGTTTCGCGGCTGGCCGTCGGCGCGGCGGAAAAAGCGCTGGCCGACGCCGGCCTGCTCGGCGACGAGTCGATCAAGGACGGGCGCATGGGCGTGGCCTGTGGTTCGTCCACCGGCAGCACCGACGAGATCAAGGCGTTCGGCAACATGCTGCTCAACTCGGTGGCCGAAGGCCTCAACGCCAACTCCTACGTGCGGATGATGCCGCACACCACGGCGGCGAACATCAGCATCTTCTTCGGCCTCACCGGCCGCTTGATCCCGACCTCCAGCGCCTGCACCAGCGGCAGCCAGGGCATCGGTTACGCCTACGAGGCGATCAAGTTCGGACGCCTGCCGCTGATGCTCGCCGGCGGCGCCGAAGAGCTGTGCCCGACCGAAGCCATGGTGTTCGACGCGCTGTACGCCACCAGCCTGAAAAATGATGCACCGCACACCTCGCCACGCCCGTACGACAAGGGCCGCGACGGTCTGGTGATCGGCGAGGGCGGCGGCATGCTGGTGCTCGAAGAGCTGGAACACGCCCTGGCTCGCGGTGCGCACATTCACGCCGAGATCGTCGGTTTCGGCAGCAACGCCGACGGCCAGCACACCACCCGCCCCGAACAAGTCACCATGCGCCGGGCGATGGAACTGGCGCTGGAAGACGCAGGCCTTGCGCCGGACGTCATCGGCTACGTCAACGGCCACGGCACCGCCACCGAGCAGGGCGATGTCGCCGAAACCCTGGCCACCAGCAGCTTGTTCGGTGAACGCATGCCGATCAGTTCGCAAAAGAGCTTCCTGGGCCACACCCTCGGCGCCTGCGGGGCGCTGGAGTCGTGGTTCAGCATCGAGATGCTCAACCGCGACCTGTATGTGCACACGCTCAACCTCGACGAGGTCGATCCGCACTGCGGCAAGCTCGACTACCTGCGCGGCGAGTTCCGCCAGATGAGCCACGAATACGTGATGAACAACAACTTCGCTTTCGGCGGGGTCAACACCTCGCTGATTTTCCGTCGCTGGTCACAACCGAATTAATCCAGGTCAAGGAGACCTCCATGCACTTCAAGAAACTCGCTGCCACCCTGCTCATCTGCGCCATGCCGGCCGTCAGCCAGGCCCGTGACACGGCGGTCTACCTGCCGTTCGACAAGGCCGTCGCCGAAGCGACCCGCACCGGCAAGATCGACGGCAGCGTGAAGTTCTATCTGGCGGGCAACGCCCCGGCTGGCAAAGTCACCGTTGTCAGCCCCGGCGCCGTGACCAACAAAAAGACCAACGCCTTCAACAAGACCGACCAGGAAGCCTGCGAGTGGGTCGTGCAATCGGCGATCATCAGCCTGCACCAGGCCGCAAAAAACGCCGGCGCCAACGCCGTGACCAACATCGTCAGCTTCTACAAGAGCAACGAGCGCAAGGATGCGAAAACCTACGAATGCCACGCAGGCGCCATCATGGCGGGCGTAGCGTTGAAGGGCGATCTGGCGACGGTTCAGTAACGGCCGGAAACGACATAAGGGCGCCTTTCGGCGCCCTTTTCAATTCAGATCATGTGCTGGCATGCAACTTCAGCCCCAGCGCTTTCATGACTTTGAGGATCGTTCCAAACTCGGGATTTACCTCGCCTGACAGTGCGCGATAAAGACTTTCCCTTGATAGCCCCGCATCCCGTGCGACCTGGGTCATGCCACGCGCCCGAGCGATAGTGCCAAGTGCCTTGGCAATAAAAGCCGGGTCATCCCCCGCCTCTTCCATGCAGGCATCCAGATAGTTGGCCATGTCCTCTTCTGTCTTGAGGTACTCGGCTGAGTCCCAACGAGTGAATTGTTCGGTCATGGGTTTTGCTCCTGCCAGGATTCCGCGATGAGCCTGGCTTGCTTGATGTCTCGAGATTGACTGCTCTTGTCTCCACCACAAAGGAGGATGACCAGCTGACGACCTTGCTGCATGAAATAGACCCGATATCCCGGGCCATAGTCAATTCGGGCTTCGCTGATCCCTTCGCCAATGGCTTTGACATCACCGAAGTTTCCCTCAGCCATACGATCAATTCGCACCTGAATACGCATCCTGGCGCGACTATCAGCCAGCTTCACAAGCCAGCTCGAGAATGTGGAGCTTCGAAGTATCTCAGTCATGGTTGCAAGTGTAGCCGTTGAGCTACACGCACTCTACATGGACTTCTCTCTGTCCGATATACGGCGTCTACACTCGTCATACCCATGATTTGCTGCGCGTTACGTCAAGGAGACGACCATGCAAGCGAAAGCCCTGATCGCTGCCGCCCTTTTCAGCCTGCTCCCCAGCGCCAGCCACGCCACCAATCTGATGTACATGCCGTTCGAAACCGTTGTGTCGGATGCGATGCGCGCCGGGCGGCTGGATGGCAGTGTGAAGTTTTATCTGGTCGGCAACGGGCCTCAGGGCACTCAGCGGTTGTTGCGGCGCGGGGTGGTCAGCGATCTGAAGACCAACGGCTTCAACAAGAGCGATCACGACTCCTGCGAGTGGGTGTTGCAGTCGAATCTGATTGCGCTGCAGGCCGAGGCCAAGCGTGTCGGGGCGAATGCGGTGACCAACATTGTCAGCTACTACGACCAGCATGTGCGCAAGGATCTGAACACTTACGAATGTCGGGCCGGCATCTTTGTCACACGAGTGGCGTTGAAGGGTGATCTGGTGCGGCTGCCCTGATCAACCGGCTTCGACCTTGCGCGTGAGCAGTTCGACAAATGCCTTGGCCATCGGTGATTTCTGATCCTTGCGCTGCACCAGCCACACCGCCGTCACGGCCTCGGGATCGAGCAGCGGTCGATAGACCACGCCGTCGATGCGCATCCGCTGATACGACGCCGGCATCACTGACACGCCCAGACCCGCTGCCACCAGACCGATGATGGTCATGGCTTCGCCGGCTTCCTGGGCGAAGTGCGGGCTGAAACCCGCGTCTCGGGCCAGGCTTATCAACTGCGAATACAGCCCACTGCCGTAGCTGCGCGGGAAGAACACGAACGGCTCAAGTGCCAGCGCCGAGAGGAACAGTCCCTCTTCAGAGCCCTGCGCCAGCGGATGTTTGGAGCTGAGCACAGCCACCAAAGGCTCGCGCATCAGTTCGACCACGCTGAGCGAATCCGGCAACCCCAGCGGTCGCATGATGCCGACTTCGATCGATTCGTCCACCAACGCGTCGGCCACCATGGTGCTGCTCATCTCGCGCAGGTTCAGGTGCACGGCCGGAAAGCGCTGGCGAAAAGAGAAGATCGCCTGGGGAATGGTCGAGTTGAAAGGCGCCGACGAGGTGAAGCCGATCTTCAGTTCACCCAACTCGCCGAGTTGCGCGCGGCGGGCCACGTCCGCCGCTTTATCGACCTGAGCCAGCACCAGCCGCGCTTCCTCCAGAAACAGTCGCCCGGCCTCGCTGAGCTCGACCCGACGATTGGTACGCTCGAAAAGCCGCGCGCCGACTTCCTGTTCCAGCGCCTGGATCTGCTGGCTCAGCGGTGGCTGGGAGATGCCCAGCACCTGTGCGGCCCGGCCGAAGTGCAGTTCTTCGGCGACGGCGATGAAGTAGCGCAGATGACGCAATTCCATGGACACCCCATTAGGTCGTGAAAGCTATCAAACAGGTCGAACAATATATTGGATAGAAACATTAGCCAGCTATATGATTTTTTCATTGCCTGCCTGCCCGCGCCCTCCGAGGTCTGATGTGAAAACCGCCGTCGCTCCACTGGCCCATGAAGTTCCGCCCGCTGCGGCGGACGATGTGCTGACCGAACTGCAAGAGATCTACATCGAGAAAGGCACGCCCGCGTTCATGCGCACGGTACTCGCGCTGTTCAGCGGCGGCTTCGCCACCTTCGCCCTGCTGTATTGCGTGCAGCCGATGATGCCGCTGCTGTCCCACGAATATTCGATCAACGCCGCGCAGAGCAGCCTGATCCTGTCAGTGGCCACCGGCATGCTGGCGTTCGGTCTGCTGATCACTGGCCCGATTTCAGATCGGGTCGGGCGTAAACCGGTGATGGTCGCCGCGCTGTTTGCCGCGGCGCTGTGCACCATCGCCAGTTCGATGATGCCGAGCTGGCACGGCGTATTGATCATGCGCGCGCTGATCGGATTGTCATTGAGCGGTCTGGCAGCGGTGGCAATGACTTATCTCAGCGAGGAAATCCATCCGCAGCACATCGGCCTGGCGATGGGTCTGTACATCGGCGGCAACGCGATTGGCGGCATGAGCGGGCGGTTGATCACCGGTGTGCTGATCGACTTCGTCAGCTGGCACACGGCGATGATGGTGATTGGCGGCCTGGCGCTGATCGCAGCGGCGGTGTTCTGGAAAATCCTGCCGGAGTCGCGCAACTTCCGCTCCCGCTCGCTGCACCCGCGCAGCCTGCTCGACGGCTTCACCATGCACTTTCGCGATGCCGGCCTGCCATTGCTGTTCCTTGAGGCGTTTGTGCTGATGGGCGCGTTCGTCACCCTGTTCAACTACATCGGTTACCGCCTGCTGGCCGAACCGTACCACATGGATCAGGTGTTTGTGGGGCTGCTATCGGTGGTGTATCTGTCGGGCATCTACAGCTCGGCGAAAATCGGTTCGCTGGCCGACAAACTGGGCCGTCGCAAAGTGCTGTGGGCGACCATCGCCCTGATGTTCGCCGGCCTCGCCCTGACGATGTTCACACCGCTGCCGCTGGTGATCATCGGCATGCTGATCTTCACCTTCGGCTTCTTCGCCGCCCACTCGGTGGCCAGCAGCTGGATCGGCCGCCGGGCGCTCAAGGCCAAGGGCCAGGCGTCGTCGTTGTACCTGTTCAGCTATTACGCCGGCTCGAGCATCGCCGGGACGGCAGGCGGTGTGTTCTGGCACCTGGCGGGGTGGAACGGGATTGGCCTGTTTATCGGCGCGCTGTTGCTGGTGGCGCTGTTGGTGGCGTTGAAGCTGGCGAAGTTGCCGCCGCTGGGTGGCGTCAAAGCCTGATTCGCGCCCACAAAAAACGCCCGGCATAAGCCGGGCGTTTTTGTTTTCTACCCTTAGAGCTGAGCGCCGATTACTCGTGATACTGCGCCGACAACTCGTGCACCGCACGCAGGAACGCGCCAGCGTGCTCCGGATCGACTTCCGGCGTGATGCCATGGCCGAGGTTGAACACGTGGCCGCTGCCCTTGCCGTAGCTGGCGAGGATGCGCCCGACTTCGGTGCGGATCGCTTCCGGCTTGGCGTAGAGCACGGTCGGGTCCATGTTGCCTTGCAGCGCGACCTTGTCACCCACGCGGGCGCGGGCGTTGCCGATGTCGCAGGTCCAGTCCAGGCCCAATGCGTCGGCGCCAGCGTCGGCGATGCTTTCCAGCCACAGGCCGCCGTTCTTGGTGAACAGGATCACCGGCACTTTGCGACCGTCGTGCTCGCGGATCAGGCCGCTGACGATTTTCTTCATGTAGGCCAGGGAGAACTCTTGGTACGCCGCCGCGGACAGGTTGCCGCCCCAGGTATCGAAGATCTGCACCGCTTGCGCACCGGCCTGGATCTGGCCGTTGAGGTACGAAGTCACCGACTGCGCCAGCTTGTCCAGCAGCAGGTGCATGGCTTGCGGGTTGTCGTAGAGCATCGCCTTGGTCTTGCGGAAGTCTTTCGACGAGCCGCCTTCGACCATGTACGTGGCGAGGGTCCACGGGCTGCCGGAGAAACCGATCAGCGGCACGCGGCCGTTCAGTTCGCGGCGGATGGTGCTGACCGCGTCCATCACGTAGCCGAGGTCTTTGTGCGGATCCGGGATCGGCAGGGCTTCGATGTCGGCCAGGGTGCTGACGACTTTCTTGAAGCGCGGACCTTCACCGGTCTCGAAGTACAGGCCCTGGCCCATGGCATCGGGAATGGTGAGGATGTCGGAGAACAGGATCGCCGCGTCCAGTTGCGGATAGCGGTCCAGCGGTTGCAGCGTGACTTCGCAGGCGAATTCCGGATTCATGCACAGGCTCATGAAATCACCGGCCTGGGCGCGACTGGCGCGGTATTCCGGCAGGTAGCGGCCGGCCTGGCGCATCATCCACACAGGGGTGACGTCTACGGGTTGCTTGAGCAGGGCGCGGAGGAAACGGTCGTTCTTCAGGGCAGTCATGTCGGCATCCGGAAAAAAAGTGCGGGCATTTTCTCAGAGCGCGACGCAAAAGGCACGGATGCAGGTCAGCCTTTTGTCTATCGGGTCAATTTGTCGCGTATTTTTCACAGAAGATCGTTCCCACGCTCCGCGTGGTAACGCCGCCAGTGACGCTCCGCGTCACGCCTTTTGGGACGCAAAGCGTCCCGGGAGGCATTCCCACGCAGACGGTTCGACGCCTCGACGTGGGAACGATCAGAGGAAGGTTTAGACGCCCAGGTAATCCAGGATCCCTTCAGCCGCATTGCGGCCTTCGAAGATCGCCGTCACCACCAGGTCGGAACCGCGCACCATGTCGCCACCGGCGAAGATTTTCGGGTTGCTGGTCTGGTGCTTGTACTGACCCTGCTCGGGTGCAACGACGCGGCCCTGGCTGTCGGTCTGGATTTCGAACTGCTCGAACCACGGCGCCGGGCTTGGACGGAAACCGAACGCGATGACCACGGCGTCGGCCGGGATGATCTCTTCGGAGCCCGGGATCGGCTCGGGGCTGCGACGGCCACGGGCGTCCGGCTCGCCGAGACGGGTCTCGACCACTTTCACGCCTTCGACCTTGTCCTCGCCAACGATAGCGATCGGCTGACGGTTGTAGAGGAATTTCACGCCTTCTTCCTTGGCGTTCTTCACCTCTTTGCGCGAGCCGGGCATGTTTGCTTCGTCACGACGATAGGCGCAGGTCACCGATTTGGCGCCCTGGCGGATCGACGTGCGGTTGCAGTCCATCGCCGTGTCGCCGCCGCCCAGCACCACGACCTTCTTGCCTTTCATGTCGACGAAATCTTCCGGCGACTTTTCAAAGCCCAGGTTGCGGTTGACGTTGGCGATCAGGAAATCCAGTGCGTCATAAACGCCCGGCAGGTCCTCACCGGCAAAACCGCCCTTCATGTAGGTGTAGGTGCCCATGCCCATGAACACGGCATCGTATTCGGCGAGCAGCTGCTCCATGGTCACGTCCTTGCCGACCTCGGTGTTGAGGCGGAATTCGATGCCCATGCCGGTGAAGACTTCGCGGCGATTGCTCAGCACGGTCTTCTCAAGCTTGAACTCGGGGATGCCGAAGGTCAGCAGACCGCCGATTTCCGGGTTCTTGTCGAACACCACCGGGGTCACGCCGCCGCGCACCAGCACGTCGGCGCAACCCAGACCCGCCGGGCCTGCGCCGATGATCGCTACACGCTTGCCGGTCGGTTTGACCTTGGACATGTCCGGGCGCCAGCCCATGGCGAACGCGGTGTCGGTGATGTACTTCTCGACCGAACCGATGGTCACCGCGCCGAAGCCGTCGTTAAGGGTGCAGGCACCCTCACACAGACGATCCTGCGGGCACACCCGGCCGCAGACTTCCGGCAGGGTGTTGGTCTGGTGCGACAGCTCGGCGGCCTGGAGGATGTTGCCCTCGGCCACCAGCTTCAGCCAGTTCGGAATGAAGTTGTGCACCGGGCACTTCCATTCGCAGTACGGGTTGCCGCAACCCAGGCAGCGGTGGGCCTGGTCGGCCGACTGCTGGGGTTTGAACGGTTCGTAGATTTCCACGAACTCTTTCTTGCGTTGACGCAACAGTTTCTTCTTCGGATCCTTGCGCCCGACATCGATGAACTGGAAGTCGTTATTCAGACGTTCAGCCATTGTTAAAACCTCATCAAACTCTTCAGGCGCATATCACTGCGGGTTGGCACGGGTGCTGGAAAGCAACGACTTCAGGTTGGCAGCCTTCGGCTTGACCAGCCAGAAACGGCGCAAGTAGTCATCGAGGTTCTCGGCGAGTTCACGACCCCACTCGCTGTCGGTTTCCGCGACATACTCGTTCAGCACGTTCTGCAGGTGGCTGCGATAGGCTTCCATCGCCTCGCCGCTGATCCGCTGGATTTCCACCAGTTCGTGGTTGACCCGGTCAACGAAGGTGTTGTCCTGGTCGAGCACGTAGGCGAAACCGCCGGTCATGCCAGAGCCGAAGTTGTAACCGGTCTTGCCCAGAACGCAGACAAAACCACCGGTCATGTACTCACAGCAGTGATCGCCAGTGCCTTCCACGACCGTGTGGGCACCGGAGTTGCGCACGGCGAAACGCTCGCCTGCGGTGCCGGCGGCGAACAGCTTGCCACCCGTGGCGCCGTACAGGCAGGTGTTGCCGATGATGGCGCTTTCCTGAGTCTTATAAACGCTGCCCTTCGGCGGCACGATGACCAGTTTGCCGCCGGTCATGCCTTTGCCGACGTAGTCGTTGGCATCGCCTTCCAGGTACATGTTCAGACCACCGGCGTTCCACACGCCGAAGCTCTGGCCCGCCGTGCCCTTGAAGCGGAAGGTGATCGGCGCGTTGGCCATACCCTGGTTGCCGTGCTTGCGCGCGATTTCGCCGGAGATCCGCGCGCCGATCGAACGGTCGCAGTTGCAGATGTCCAGATCGAACTCGGCGCCACTGAGGTCGTTGATCGCCGACGTCGCCATCTCGACCATTTTCTCGGCCAGCAGGCCCTGGTCGAAGGGCGGGTTGCGCTCGACGCCGCAGAACTGAGGCTTGTCCGCCGGAATGTGATCGCTGCCCAGCAGCGGGGTCAGATCCAGGTGATGCTGCTTGGCGGTCTGGCCTTCGAGGATTTCCAGCAGATCGGTGCGGCCGATCAGCTCTTCGAGGGAATGCACGCCCAGCTTGGCCAGCCACTCACGGGTTTCTTCGGCGACGTAGGTGAAGAAATTCACCACCATGTCGACGGTGCCGATGTAGTGATCCTTGCGCAGCTTCTCGTTCTGGGTCGCGACGCCGGTGGCGCAGTTGTTCAGGTGGCAGATACGCAGGTATTTGCAGCCCAGCGCGATCATTGGCGCAGTACCGAAGCCGAAGCTTTCGGCACCGAGGATGGCTGCCTTGATCACGTCGAGGCCGGTCTTCAGGCCGCCGTCGGTCTGTACCCGAACCTTGCCGCGCAGGTCGTTGCCGCGCAGGGTCTGGTGGGTTTCGGCCAGGCCGAGTTCCCACGGAGCGCCAGCGTATTTGATCGAGGTCAGCGGCGAAGCACCGGTGCCACCGTCGTAGCCGGAGATGGTGATCAAGTCCGCATAGGCCTTGGCCACACCGGCAGCGATGGTGCCGACGCCTGCTTCAGCCACGAGTTTCACCGAAACCAGCGCCTTCGGGTTGACCTGTTTCAGGTCAAAGATCAACTGCGACAAGTCTTCAATCGAATAGATGTCGTGGTGCGGTGGTGGCGAAATCAGGGTCACGCCCGGCACTGCGTAACGCAGCTTGGCGATCAGCCCGTTCACTTTGCCGCCCGGCAGTTGCCCGCCCTCGCCCGGCTTGGCGCCCTGGGCGACCTTGATCTGCAGCACTTCGGCGTTGACCAGGTATTCCGGGGTCACCCCGAAACGGCCGGTCGCGACCTGCTTGATTTTCGAGCTCTTGATGGTGCCGTAGCGCGCCGGGTCTTCGCCGCCTTCGCCGGAGTTGGAACGCGCACCGAGGCGGTTCATGGCTTCGGCCAGGGCTTCGTGAGCTTCCGGCGACAGGGCGCCCAGCGAGATACCGGCGGAGTCGAAGCGCTTGAGCACCGACTCCAGCGGCTCGACTTCACTGATGTCCAGCGGGGTGTCGAGGGTCTTGACCTTGAACAGGTCGCGGATCATCGACACCGGACGGTTGTCCACCAGCGAGGTGTATTCCTTGAATTTGGCGTAGTCGCCCTGCTGCACGGCGGCTTGCAGGGTGTTGACCACGTCCGGGTTGTACGCGTGATATTCGCCACCGTGGACGAACTTCAGCAGACCGCCCTGCTGGATCGGCTTGCGCGGACTCCAGGCTTCGGTGGCCAGTGCTTTCTGTTCGGCTTCGATGTCGACGAAACGCGCACCCTTGATTCGGCTCGGCACGCCACGGAAGCTCAGCTCGCAGACTTCCTCGGAAAGACCGATCGCTTCGAACAACTGAGCACCGCGATACGACGCGATGGTCGAGATGCCCATCTTCGACAGGATCTTCAACAGACCTTTGGTGATGCCTTTGCGGTAGTTCTTGAACACCTCGTAGAGGTCGCCCAGGACTTCACCGGTACGGATCAGGTCGCCCAGCACTTCGTAGGCCAGGAACGGATAGACCGCCGAGGCGCCAAAGCCGATCAGCACCGCGAAGTGGTGCGGATCCCGTGCGGTGGCGGTTTCAACCAGGATGTTGGAGTCGCAGCGCAGGCCTTTTTCGGTCAGGCGGTGGTGCACCGCGCCGGTGGCCAGCGAAGCGTGGATCGGCAGTTTGCCCGGAGCGATATGACGGTCGCTCAGAACGATCTGGGTACGACCGGCACGCACGGCTTCTTCAGCCTGATCCGCGACGTTACGGATCGCCGCTTCGAGGCCGACGCTTTCGTCGTAGTTGAGGTCGATGATCTGCCGCTCGAAGCCCGGACGGTCGAGGTTCATCAGCGAACGCCACTTGGCCGGGGAAATGACCGGCGAGCTGAGGATCACGCGCGAAGCGTGTTCCGGCGATTCCTGGAAGATGTTGCGCTCGGCACCGAGGCAGATTTCCAGCGACATCACGATCGCTTCACGCAGCGGGTCGATCGGCGGGTTGGTCACCTGTGCGAACTGCTGACGGAAATAGTCGTACGGCGTGCGCACGCGCTGGGACAGCACGGCCATCGGCGTGTCGTCGCCCATCGAGCCGACGGCTTCGTAGCCTTGCTCGCCAAGCGGACGCAGTACCTGATCGCGCTCTTCGAACGTGACCTGATACATCTTCATGTATTGCTTGAGCTGATCGACGTCGTAGAAAGCCGAACCGTGATCGTTGTCTTCCATGGTCGCCTGGATGCGCAGGGCGTTCTTGCGCAGCCATTGCTTGTACGGATGACGGGATTTCAGACGATTGTCGATCGCGTCGGTGTCGAGGATCTGCCCGGTTTCGGTGTCCACGGCGAAGATCTGGCCCGGGCCGACACGGCCCTTGGCGAGCACGTCTTCAGGCTGGTAGTTCCAGACGCCGATTTCCGAAGCCAGGGTGATGAAACCGTTCTTGGTGGTGACCCAGCGCGCCGGGCGCAGACCGTTACGGTCGAGCAGGCACACCGCGTAGCGACCGTCGGTCATGACCACGCCGGCCGGACCGTCCCACGGCTCCATGTGCATCGAGTTGTACTCGTAGAACGCACGCAGATCCGGGTCCATGGTTTCAACGTTCTGCCACGCTGGCGGAATGATCATCCGCACGCCACGGAACAGGTCGATGCCGCCGGTGACCATCAGTTCGAGCATGTTGTCCATGCTCGAGGAGTCGGAACCGACGCGGTTGACCAGTGGGCCGAGTTCTTCCAGATCCATCAGATCGTTGGTGAACTTGGTGCGACGGGCCTGAGCCCAGTTGCGGTTGCCGGTGATGGTGTTGATCTCGCCGTTGTGGGCGAGGAAGCGGAATGGCTGAGCCAGCGGCCATTTCGGCAGGGTGTTGGTGGAGAAGCGCTGGTGGAACACGCAGATCGCGGTTTGCAGGCGCTGGTCACCCAGGTCCGGATAGAACGCGGCCAGGTCGGCCGGCATCATCAGGCCTTTATAGATGATGGTCTTGTGGGAAAAGCTGCAGATGTAGTGGTCGGTGTCGGCGGCATTGGCCACGGACGAGCGACGACGGGCGCTGAACAGCTTGACCGCCATGTCCTGATCGCTCAGGCCTTCGCCGCCGATGTACACCTGCTCGATCTGCGGCAGGCGCTCAAGGGCCAGGCGGCCGAGGACGCTGGTGTCGATCGGTACTTTGCGCCAGCCGATCAGTTGCAGGCCTTCGGCCAGGATCTCGCGGTTCATGTTCTCGCGAGCGGCTTCGGCCTTGGCCGGATCCTGATTGAAGAAGACCATGCCCACGGCGTATTGCTTGGGCAGCTCGACGCTGAAGGTTTCCTGGGCAATGGCACGCAGGAAGGCGTCGGGTTTTTGAATCAGCAGACCGCAACCGTCACCGGTCTTGCCGTCGGCATTAATCCCACCGCGGTGGGTCATGCAGGTCAGGGCCTCGATGGCCGTTTGCAAAAGGGTATGACTGGGTTCGCCCTGCATATGGGCTATCAGGCCGAAACCGCAGTTATCCTTGAATTCATCTGGTTGGTACAGACCTGCTTTCATAGACACTTTCTCACCAGGCTGCCTCTTAACGAGGCAAATTTCTTTTCAATTCAACCACTTGCTTTCCGCGCCGAACGTACGCCGGCTTTGCGGGGGCAAAAGGGTGGTCATTGTACACAGCGACACAGAGGCTCACAAATTTGACGACGAAATGTCGCAAATTCATGTCGCATTTGTGAAAGGTTTAAAGCGATCTGCTGTGCTAGTCAAAACTTTTTTAATTTTGACCGCAACGACTCAAAGACTACTGTGACGCAGACACCACAAGGCACGCGACCTGAAAGGAAGCGCGCACTTGTAGAAATTTTGAGGTGCTTGGAGAGGCGGCCTGGGTAAGGCCGCCGAATCTTCAGCGAGTTGTTGCCAGTTCCTGTTGGACGCTGGCGACAGTGCGAGGCCAAGGTTTACCAGCCTGAACCTTCGCTGGCAAGGCCTTGATGGCAGAAACGGCTGCATCACGATTGGCGAAGTTGCCGTAGGTGATCACGTAGAGAGGCTTGCCGTTGAGGACTTTCTTGAAATAACGGTACTCGCCGCCCTGCTCCTTGACGAAGTTTTGCGCGGTCGCTTCGGAGCTGGTGCCGAGGATCTGTACCACGTAGTTGCTGGTCGGCTGACCGGCGTACCAGCTGCCACCGGCGGCCTTGGCGACGGTGACCGGCTTCTCGGCAGGTTTGGCGGCGGCAACAGGCTTGGCAGGTGCCGGAGCCGGTTTGGCCACTGGAGCGGCCGGAGCAGGCTTGGCGGTAGCGACCTGGGTCGGTGCCGGGGTCGGTTTGGCCGCCGGGGCCGGAACCGGAACCGGGGTCGGCGCAGGGCCGGCCTGAACGCCCGCGGGTGGCGCGGTAGTCGTCACGGTCGGTGGCGTGTTGCTGGATCCTTCGACCGGCACACCGTCGTCGCCCTCGGTGATACCACCCGCCGCTTCAGCCAGCGGACCACGCATCACCGGCTGCGAGTTGCCGACCAGCGGCAGCGGCATCGGCTGGGTATTGCCGTTGAATTCGACGGACGGCGCGCCACCCGCCTGCGGTGTGCCCTGGCCCAATGGCAGTTGCGCCTGCTCGTTGGCCGGCGCACCGGTGGTCGGTGCCTTGTTGCGACCCGGCATCAGCCAGGCGGCAGCGACCGCGACCACAACGACGGCGGAAATCGCCAATACGTGTTTCTTCGGCATGTTGAACCCCATACTTGGACGCTTGACCGCAGAGCGGCTGGCAATCATGACTTCGATCAGAGCATCGCGAGCGACCTGGTTGATGTTGCCGGGCCAACCCTCGGAGCTTTCGTGAATATCAGAGATCTGATCCGCGGTGAAAAGTTCGACACCCCGGCCGGCGCCTTCGAGCCGCTGGTCGAGATACTCGCGGGTTTCTTCTTCGGTGTACGGCTGCAATTCGATGACGTGGAAGCGCTCTTCCTCAAGGTGCAAAGCCTCGAGCTGGGCGATCAGTGACGACTCGCCGAACAGGAACACGTGCGGGCGACCTTCCGGCGCGCCGGCGCCCAGCGCCATCAGGGCTTCAAGGGCGGACTCGTCGAGCTGCTCGGCATCATCCACCAGCAGATAGACTTCCTGACCGGTCAGCGCGAGCTGCACGACCTGATCGAGGATCGCCCCGACCTCGGCCTGCGCCACGTCCAGCGCCTGGGCGATCTGGCGCAGCACACCGGCGGCATCGCCGGCGCCACGGGCGGAAACGACGACGCTCTGCACCGATTGCTTGTTGGTGCTGGCAACCAGCGCTTGGCGCAGCAGGGTCTTGCCGCTGCCCTGCGGGCCGGTGACCACCAGCAGCAACTGGCTGTAACGCGCCAGGTGATGCAGCTGACCCAGCACCGGCTTGCGCTGGGCCGGGAAGAACTTGAAGCCCGGCACCCGCGGCGCGAAAGGGTCGTGACTTAACTGGAAATGGCCGAGGAACGCCTCGTCGGCATGCAAACTAGTCATCGGAATCTTATTAACCTTTAAGCTGAGCCAGAGCGCGGTAATCCGCTCCCAGCGTGGCCTGTAGAACCTCTTTCGGATAATCGTCGGTCACCACCGCTTCGCCCATCCGGCGCAGCAGCACCAGGCGCAAGCGACCGTCGATCACTTTTTTGTCAATTGCCATGTGTTCAAGGAAATCGGCTTCGGTCATCTCTTCCGGCGGGATCACCGGCAGACCGGCCCGCTGGAACAGGCGAATGCCGCGATCACGCTCCTGCTCGCTGATCCAGCCCAGACGCGCGGACATTTCCAGCGCCATCACGGTGCCAGCAGCGACCGCTTCGCCATGCAACCAGACACCATAGCCCATGTGGGTTTCGATGGCGTGGCCAAAGGTGTGGCCGAGGTTGAGTGTGGCCCGTACACCGGTTTCCTTCTCATCGGCGCCGACCACTGCAGCCTTGGCGGCGCAAGAGCGCTCGATGGCATAGGTCAGGGCCGTTTGATCCAGTGCACGCAGGGCGTCGACATTGTCTTCGAGCCAGGTCAGGAACGGCTCGTCGCAGATCAGGCCGTACTTGATGACTTCCGCCAGCCCTGCCGACAGCTCGCGCGCCGGCAAGGTTTTCAGGGACGCGGTATCGATCAGCACCACGTTCGGCTGATAGAACGCGCCAACCATGTTCTTGCCCAGCGGATGGTTGATCCCGGTCTTGCCGCCCACCGACGAATCGACCTGGGACAGCAGCGTGGTAGGAATCTGGATGAAATCGACGCCGCGCTGGTAGCAGGCGGCCGCGAAACCGGCCATGTCGCCGATCACGCCACCACCGAGGGCGATCACCGTGGTGCGGCGGTCATGACGGGCGGTCAGCAGGCCGTCGAAGATCAGTTGCAGGGTTTCCCAGTTCTTGAAGGCTTCGCCGTCGGGCAACACCACGGAAACCACTGAAAACTGCGCCAGGCTCCGGGTCAGACGCTCGAGATAGAGCGGCGCAACGGTCTCGTTGGAGATGATTGCCACTTGCCGCCCATGGATATGCGGGGCCAACAGATCTGGCTGGTCCAGCAGTCCCTCGCCAATGTGAATCGGGTAGCTGCGCTCGCCTAGGTCGACCTTGAGTGTCTGCATGTGTCCCCACAGTGAAGATGGAAGCAGGCGTCCTGCCCTGAATTATTGGTTGTCTGCGGCCTGTAGCGGGTATGACGCCGCTCGCACGCCATCCGCCACAACCTCGGCGGGCTGTGACAGGACGCCGAGGATAGCGCATTTCGAGCAATGCTTTAACGGGGCGGAAGCTGCGCCAGGCGGTCGAGAATATCGAGCACGACCATGCGCGGTGGCCGCTCGTCGGTTTCCACCACCAAGTCGGCGATTTCCCGATAAAGCGGATCACGGATCGCCAGCAGATCGCGCAAGGTTTTCTCCGGATTGGCAGTGCGCAACAACGGCCGGTTGCGGTCGCGAGAGGTGCGGCCGACTTGCTGTTCGACGGAGGCGTGCAGATACACCACCCGCCCGCCCTCGTGCAGGGCCTTGCGGTTGGCATCGCGCATCACCGCGCCGCCGCCGGTCGCCAGCACTACGCCGTCGAATGCGCAAAGCTCGGCGATCATCGCCTGCTCACGGTCACGAAAGCCGGGCTCGCCTTCCTTGTCGAAGATCCACGGAATATTGGCGCCCGTACGCAGTTCAATTTCCTTGTCGGAATCCTTGAACGGCAGGCGCAGCTCTTTGGCCAGTAATCGGCCGATGGTGCTTTTTCCAGCCCCCATCGGTCCTACAAGAATCAAATTTCGCACAGAATCAACGACTCACAGCAATCGCCTGGTTATTCATGATACGCGGAGTGAGAAATACCAGCAGCTCGGATTTTTTCTCCGAAACCACATCACGCCGGAAAAGGCGGCCAAGATACGGCACATCGCCAAGAAATGGCACCTTATCTACAACCTTGCTCTGAGTATTTGAGAAAACGCCCCCGATCACGATGGTTTCGCCGTCGTTCACCAGCACCTTGGCATTGACCTCGTTCTTCTTGATCGGCGGTACATCCTGCACTTTGTTCAGGTAGTCCGGTTCGTCCTTGGTGACCTTCACCTCCATGATGATGCGGTTGTCCGGGGTGATCTGCGGCGTCACTTCCAGCGACAGCGATGCCTCCTTGAAGGACACCGACGTAGCGCCGCTGGAGCTGGCTTCCTGGTACGGAATCTCGGTGCCCTTGAGGATCTTCGCGGTCTCCTTGTCGGAGGTGACCACCTTGGGCTGCGAGACGATTTCGCCGTTGCCGGTCTTCTCCATCGCGGTCAGTTCAAGGTCGAGCAAGACGTTGTCAGTGATGAACGCGATGCCGATCCCGGACGTGTTGTTGACCGTGCCCATGTCGACGAACGGCGAGTTGGTGCTGGTGCTGCCCGGCGTTCCAATGGTGGTCGACGAACCGTTGCTGACCCCGGAAGTGTTCCAGTTGCCCTTGTTCTGAATCGAACCGCCCCAGCGCACGCCCAAGCTCTTGTCGTAATCGACGTTGGCCTCGACGATCCGTGCCTCGATCATCACCTGACGCACCGGAATATCCAGCTGCGCCACAATCCGCCGCAGCTCGTCGAGGCGATCCTGGGTCTGGTAGGCAATGATGTTGTTGGTGCGCTCATCGACGGTGATAGAACCCCGCTCGTCGACCTTCGCCTCGGCGCTGGTGACAGACTGGAACAGCTTGGCGATGTCGGCGGCCTTGGCGTAGTTCACCTGCAATAGCTCACGACGCAGCGGCGCCAGTTCGGCGATCTGTTTCTGCGATTCCAGTTCCTGCCGCTCGCGCGCAGCAATTTCATCCGCCGGCGCCACCAGCAACACGTTGCCGACCTTGCGCTTGTCCAGGCCTTTGGTCTTGAGCACCAGATCCAGCGCCTGATCCCACGGCACGTTCTGCAGGCGCAAGGTAATGCCGCCCTGCACGGTATCGCTGGCCACCAGATTGAGGTTGGTGAAGTCGGCGATCAGTTGCAGCACCGAACGCACATCGATGTCCTGAAAGTTGAGCGAGAGCTTTTCGCCGTTATAGCTGTTGCGGTCGGCGTTGCGTTTTTGCAGGTCATCGACGGTCAACGGCCGGATGCTGACGGTCAGCTTGTTGTCGGTCTGGTAGGTGGAATAGTCGAAAGTACCGCTGGGTTCGACGGTGATCGTCGCTCGATCACCGCTGACCCCGGCATTGACGAACTGCACCGGGGTGGCGAAGTCCTTGACGTCGAGGCGCACCCGCAGCGGTTCTGGCAATTGGGTACGGGCGAAATTGAGGATGATCTTGCCGTCGTGCTCCTGGATGTCCGGGGCGATAGCCGGGTCGGACAAGTCGATGACCACGTTGCCCTCGCCCGCCGTACCACGCTGGAAATCCACGCCGCGAATGGCTCTGGCGGTCGGCGTAAACGTGCGGACCGGCGCTGCCGCAGGTGCTGCGCGCGGTGCACGAGCGGCCGTACGTGGGGCAGCGGCTTTACTGCCTTGCCCGACCACCACGAACACCGTATTGCCCTCGACCCGGGTGTCGTACGGTGCCAGTTGCGTCAGGCTGATGATCAGCCGTGTACGATTATTGGCCTCGACCACCGTGGCCGTGCGGGCATTGCCACTGCCCAGGTCACGGGTCTTGCTTGCCAACTGACTGGCGACACCCGGCAGATCGAGTGCGATCCGTGCCGGCGAGTCGGTGGTGTAGCCCTTGGGCTGCGGGGGCGGGCCGTCGAACGACAGCTTCAGCTCGACCCGGTCGCCCGGCAGTGCCGCGACGTCCAGCGCCTTCAGATTGGCTGCCTGTACCATCGGCGAAAGCAGCGCTATCCATAGCGAAAAACCGAGGGTGGAGAAAATCCTGTTCATTGTTCGACTTCCACTTATGAATGCTCTTTCAAAGGAATGGTGCGCGGCCGCTCAAGCCAGGCGCCCTGGCCATCGGGAACGATTTCCACCACTTCGACCTGTGAAGCGCTGATGGCGACGATGCGCCCGTCGTTGCGCCCCAGATAGTCGCCGACCTTGAGCCGATGGACGCCGCCCGCGCCTCGCAGCAGGGCGAAGGAACCGGAGGCGTTGGCAATCGTGCCGACCATTTCAAACTGCTCGATGTTGAAACCTTCGAGGTATTGCTTGACCCGGTTGGGATCGGGTTTCACGTCGCGCGAGCCATGTTTCTGCCCGGCCAGATCGACCCGCAGCTGGCGCGAAAACGGACTGCGCAGGTTGGCGGCGCTGTAGGTGAACGTCGGGTAGGAGCGGAAGGTCGGAGTCGGCTCGATCTTGCCCGGCGGACGCAGGCGCACTTCATTCATGTAGGCGTCGAGGTCGCTGAAGTCATCGCCGCCACAGCCACCGAGCACCAATAACAATGCCGACAGGGCGATAAAACGGATCGGGCTCATTTCTGCAGCCCCTTGTCGTTATAGCGGTAGGTCTTGGCGAGGATGCTCATGCGCAGCTTCGGCCCGCCTTCAGGATTGGCTGGCGCCAGCTCGAAATCGTGCAGGGTGACGATCCGTGGCAGCCCGGCCACGCCACTGACGAAGGTCGCGAGGTCGTGATAGGCCCCGGTCACGGTGATCTGGATGGGCAGCTCGATGTAGAACTGCTGGGTAACCTCAGGCAGCAGTTTGATCTCTTCGAACTCAAGGCCACTGCCCAGTCCGGTGCGGGTGATGTCTTCCAGCAACCCCGGCACTTCGGTATCACTGGGCAATTGCCGCAACAACACACCGAACGAGTTTTCCATCTCTTTCATCTGCTGGGTGTACAGCTCCAGATTGGCCGCCATGCGCGCCTTGCTCGCGAACTGCTCCTTGAGGGTGATTTCCTCCTCACGTTTGAGTTCGAGCTGGTTCTCCAGGTCACTGATGAAAAAGTTATAGCCAAGCGCCAGGACCAGCACCATCAACAGCCCGCCGGCCAGGGTTTTGACTACAGGCGGCCAGGAGCCAATGTTGCTGGTGTCCAGGTCGTTGAAATCGACATTGCGCAGGCTGTCCAGCCACTCGGACGGCTTCATTGGTCGTCCTCCTCGAGCCGGGGTCGAGTCTGGCGAACGGTCAGTTGGAAGACGTTGGCCTGATCCACCTGGCCAGCGGTGGTGGCTTTCACTTCATTGAGGTTGGGCGCATCGAACCAGTCGGAGGCGTCGAGATTGCGCATCAGGTCGGACACTCGATTGTTCGATTCCGCCGCGCCGCTGATCGACAGGGTCTTGCCGACCATTTTCACGTCGGTGAAATACACCCCGTCAGGCAAGGTGCGCGCCAGCTGATCGAAGATCCGCCCGCTGATCTGCCGGTTGCCCTGCAAGTCCTGGATGATGCGCATGCGCTCCACCAGTTGCTGGCGATGGGCCTTGAGGTCGCTGATCTGCTTGATCCTCTCGTCGACCACGGAGATCTGCTTGCCGATGTAGTCATTGCGCGCCACCTGCCGGGCAATGGCGCCGCTGATGATCTGATCAGCGATGAGCACCGCCCCCACCGAACCGACCACCACACCGATCAAGACCAGCAGGAAGCGTTTGCGCCGCTCCTCGCGTCGCTCCTCGCGCCAGGGTAAAAGGTTGATCCGCGCCATCAGTCGAAACTCCTGAGCGCGAGCCCGCAGGCAATCATCAGGGCCGGCGCATCGCTCGCCAAAGCCCCGGCGTTGACTTTGCTGCTCAAGGCCATGTCGGAAAACGGGTTGGCGACCTGGGTCGGGGTGTTCAAACGTTCTTCGATCAGCCGGTCGAGCCCGGGCACCGATGCCGTGCCGCCGGCCAGCAGAATGTGGTCGACGGCGTTGTACTGGCCGGAGGCAAAAAAGAACTGCAAGGAGCGTGACACCTGCTGCACCAGCGCCTCGCGAAACGGTTGCAATACCTCGCTGACGTAGTCGTCCGGCAAGCCCCCCTGCTTCTTGGCGAGCCCCGCCTGTTCAAGGGTCAGGCCATAACGGCGCTGGATTTCCTCGGTCAACTGCCGACCGCCGAACAGCTGTTCACGGGTGTAGATGATCCGGCCATTGTGCAGGACGCTTAGCGTGGTCATGGTGGCGCCGATGTCGACCACGGCCACCGTCAGCCGATCCTGGGACGCAGCCAGTTGCGTGGCCAGCAGGCCGAACGAGCGCTCCAGCGCATACGCCTCTACATCTACCACCCGCGCGGTCAGCCCGGCGAGAGCGAGCGCCGCTTCGCGGACTTCGACGTTTTCCTTGCGACAGGCGGCCAGCAGTACGTTGACCCGCTCGGGGTTGCGCGGCGAAACGCCTTGGACTTCGAAGTCGATGGCGACCTCGTCCAGCGGGTAGGGAATGTATTGATCGGCCTCGATCTTGAGCTGGTTTTCCAGTTCATCGTCGGACAGCCCGGCGTCCATCTCGATGACCTTGGTGATCACCGCCGAGCCGGCCACCGCCACCGCCACGGTTTTCAACCCGGTACGCGCCTTGACCAGCACCCGGGACAGGGCCTGGCCGACGCCCTCGAGTTCAGCGATGTTCTTTTCGACCACGGCACTCGCCGGCAACGGCTCTACCGCATACGCCTCGACCCGGTAGCGTTCACCCTGACGGCTCAGCTCCAGCAGCTTCACCGACGTGGAGCTGATGTCGATCCCCAGTAACGTATTGGCCTTTTTATTGAAGAGTCCTAGCACTACCAATTCCCTATGACTTTCCGTGAGTTACGGACTCTGTAATGCGCATTGCGTTCCCTCGCCCCGTCTTGACAGAAGCGCAAATGACGCCCCCTGCGGAAAAGTGCTTATAATGCCCAGCGATTTTTTCCGCCTTTTACTGCCGGCGCGGGTCGTTCTGTGTGTTACCCGGAACCCTGTCGCCCAATTCATTCTTTGCCGTGGATGTCCAAAAGCCTTGATTCGTCTGCTGAAATTTTTCGGTTGGTCCATCGTCGCCGTTTTCTGCGGACTGCTTTTAGGTCTCAGCGGCGCGTTTCTTTACCTTAGTCCGGGTTTGCCATCTGTGGAGGCGCTGAGAAGCATTCAGTTGCAGATTCCCCTGCGGGTGTACAGCAGCGACAACAAGTTGATCGCAGAATTTGGCGAAATGCGCCGCACACCGATCCGTTTCGCCGACATTCCCCCCAATTTCATCAATGCGTTACTAAGTGCTGAAGACGACAACTTCGCCAATCACTATGGCGTCGATCCGAGCAGCCTGATGCGTGCCGCGACCCAACTGGTCAAGAGCGGGCACATCCAGTCCGGCGGCAGCACCATCACCATGCAGGTGGCGAAGAACTTCTTCCTGACCAGCGAACGCAGCTTCTCGCGCAAGACCACTGAAATCCTTCTGGCGCTGCAGATCGAACGCCAGCTGACCAAGGACGAGATCCTTGAGCTGTACGTGAACAAGATCTATCTGGGCAACCGCGCCTACGGCATCGAGGCGGCGGCGCAGGTGTATTACGGCAAGTCGATCCGCGAAGTCAGCCTGGCGCAGATGGCGATGATCGCCGGCCTGCCGAAAGCCCCGTCGCGCTTCAACCCGCTGGCCAACCCGGCGCGCAGCAAGGAGCGTCGCGACTGGATCCTCGGCCGCATGTACAAGCTCGGCAAGATCACCGAAGCCGACTACACCGCCGCGATCAACGAACCGCTGAACGCCAGTTATCACGTGCCGACCCCGGAAGTGAACGCGCCGTACATCGCCGAGATGGCTCGCGCGGAAATGGTCGGCCGCTACGGCAGCGACGCCTATACCGAAGGTTTCCGCGTCACCACCACGGTGCCGAGCAACCTCCAGGAGATGGCCAACACCGCGCTGCACGAAGGCCTGATGACCTACGATCAGCGTCACGGCTACCGTGGCCCCGAGTCGCGCCTGCCGGGCAAGACCCGCGAAGCCTGGGCCACTGAACTGACCAAGCAGCGCACCATCAGCAGCCTCGAGCCGGCCATCGTCACCCAGGTCGACAAGAACGGCCTGCAAGTGCTGACCCGCACCGGCGAAGAGCACGTGGCGTGGGACACCATGAAATGGGCGCGACCGTTCCTCAATACCAACAGCATGGGTGCCGCGCCGCGCCAGCCGTCGGATGTGGCACAGATCGGCGATCTGATTCGCGTGCAGCGCCAGCCGAACAATTCGCTGAAGTTCAGCCAAATTCCACAGGCGCAGGGCGCACTGGTGTCGCTGGATCCACAGAACGGCGCGATCCGTTCGCTGGTCGGCGGCTTCGCCTTCGAGCAGAGCAACTACAACCGTGCGATGCAGGCCAAGCGTCAGCCGGGTTCGAGCTTCAAGCCGTTCGTCTACAGCGCCGCACTGGATAACGGCTACACCGCCGCCAGCCTGGTCAACGACGCGCCGATCGTGTTCGTCGACGAGTACCTGGACAAGGTCTGGCGTCCGAAGAACGACACCAACACCTTCCTCGGCCCGATCCGTCTGCGTGAGGCGCTGTACAAGTCGCGCAACCTGGTTTCGATCCGCCTGCTGCAGGCGATGGGCGTGGGCAAGACCATCGATTACATCACCCGCTTCGGCTTCAACAAGCAGGACCTGCCGCCAAACCTGTCCCTGGCGCTGGGCACCGCGACCCTGACGCCGATGGAAATTGCCACCGGCTGGAGCACCTTCGCCAACGGCGGCTACAAGATCACCCCGTACATCATCGACAAGATCGAAAGCCGCAACGGCGATACGCTGTTCGTCGCCAACCCGCCGACCGTACCGCAGGGCGGCGCGGCCACCGATGGCATCGCGGCCCCCGCTACCGAATCGTTTACCGTCAATGCAGCGCCGGTTCCGGGTGAAGCGCCGGGCAACGCCGCCGTGCCGCAAGCACCGGCAGTTGCCGAGCGCATCGTCGATGGCCGTACTACTTACATCCTCAACAGCATGTTGCAGGACGTGATCAAGCTCGGCACCGGTCGTCGTGCACTGGCCCTGGGCCGCAGCGACATCGCCGGCAAGACCGGTACCACCAACGAATCCAAGGATGCGTGGTTCTCCGGTTACAACGCCGACTACGTGACCACCGTGTGGACCGGTTTCGACCAGCCGGAAAGCCTCGGTCGCCGTGAGTTCGGCGGTACCGTGGCACTGCCGATCTGGATGAACTACATGGCCGCCGCGCTCAAGGACAAGCCACCGCATGTCCAGCCGGAGCCGGAAGGCATTCTCAGCCTGCGGGTGGATCCGGTCAGCGGTCGCGCGGCATCGCCGAGCACACCGGGCGCGTACTTCGAGCTGTTCAAGGCCGAAGACACGCCACCGTCGGTCAACGAGATCGGCAATGGCACCGTACCGGGCAGCCCGCTGCCGGCGGATGAACAGGCGCCGATCGATTTGTTCTGATCCGCAACTGCCAAAAAGCCCCGCCTTCGTGAGAAGTGCGGGGCTTTTTGTTTTCTGTCGTACTGAGAATGGCGTTTCACATCAAAGGCCGCCCTCACCCTAGCCCTCTCCCAGGGGGAGAGGGTTAGGGTGAGGGCCGCCCTTGAAGCCGGAACGCATTTTCACGACCAAAAAAAAACCCCGCTTAAAAAGCGGGGCTCTTCATGAAGCGCTACAACGACTTAGCCGTTGAACACGTCATCCACGCTTTTCAGCGGGTAGTTCTTCGGATACGGCAGGGTCGCCACACCGGTCTCGATCGCAGCCTTGGCCACGGCGTCGGAGATCACGGTGATCAGGCGCTTGTCCATTGGCTTCGGAATGATGTACTCACGACCGAATTCCAGGGAGATACCGCCGTAGGCGTCGCACACTTCCTGAGGCACCGGCAGCTTGGCCAGTTCGCGCAGGGCGTTGGCGGCAGCGATCTTCATTTCTTCGTTGATGCGCTTGGCGCGAACGTCCAGGGCACCACGGAAGATGAACGGGAAGCCCAGTACGTTGTTGACCTGGTTCGGGTAGTCCGAACGGCCGGTGGCCATGATCACGTCGTTACGGGTGGCGTGAGCCAGTTCCGGGGAGATTTCCGGATCCGGGTTGGAGCAGGCGAAAACGATCGGGTTGGCCGCCATGCGCTTGAGTTGCTCGGCGCTCAGGAGGTTCGGGCCCGACAGGCCGACGAATACGTCAGCGCCTTCGATGGCGTCGTCCAGGGTGCGCTTCTCGGTAGGGTGAGCGAACACAGCCTTGTACTGGTTCAGGTCGTCACGGCCAGCGTGGATCACGCCAGTACGGTCAACCATGAAGATGTTCTCGACCTTGGCGCCCATGCTCACCAGCAATTTCATGCAGGAGATGGCGGCTGCGCCAGCGCCCAGGCAGACGATCTTGGCGTCGGCCAGGGTTTTGCCAGCGATTTCCAGGGCGTTGATCATGCCCGCAGCGGTCACGATCGCGGTGCCGTGCTGGTCATCGTGGAATACCGGAATGTCGCACTGCTCGATCAGAGCGCGTTCGATCTCAAAGCACTCAGGCGCCTTGATGTCTTCCAGGTTGATGCCACCGAAGGTGATGGAAATGCGTTTTACGGTGTCGATGAAGGCTTGCGGGCTTTCGGAGTCGACTTCGATGTCGAAAACGTCGATGCCGGCGAAGCGCTTGAACAGCACGCCTTTACCTTCCATCACTGGCTTGGAAGCCAGTGGGCCGAGGTTACCCAAGCCCAGAATCGCGGTGCCATCGGAAATGACTGCAACCAGGTTGCCCTTGCCGGTGTACTTGTAGGCCAGTTCAGGATCGCGGGCGATCTCGCGCACTGGTTCAGCTACGCCGGGGCTGTAGGCCAGCGACAGGTCGCGGGCGGTAGCAGTGGCCTTGGTGAGCTCGACACTCAGCTTTCCTGGACGAGGATTGGCATGATATTCGAGAGCGGCAGTTTTCAGATCAGACATTTTGGCATTCCGCTTTTTACTGTTGGACAGACTGGTCAGCGAGGATACGCGCCTCGCAAAGTCCCCACAAGACTGCCCGGTCACCCCTGTCAAGCGCCCTGCCCTAAGACTTTGGGCCAAGAGCCACGGCGCACAAGGGCTAGACTGTTCACAATCGACAGAAAAAATGTCTACAATTTTTTCTTCAGCGGGACGGCTGGAGCATCGAAGGATCGGTCAACGGCAACAGCCAGCGCGCCTGACCTGATTTCAGTCCACCGCGCCGAGAACGGTCGACCACCCAGCCACGGGCCTCGATCTGCTTGCCCTTCAACGCCTGCAGAGCGGCGCTATCGAAGCGTTCCAGCAGATTGGGTGCAACGCGCAGTACAAGCTTGTCCTGCAACTCGATCCAGATTCCACCGCGATTGCGCTGAACCTTGCTCACACGACCGCTGACCAGCGCGAAACCCGAGCGCTCGATCTGCTCCGCTTTCAGTACAGGTGAACGCTTCCACAGGCCAAGCCCGGCCTGTCGCGCGCTGTGTTCGGCGGCTTGCTGGCAATCGACAAGATCGACATTCGGTGCCACTGCGACCTGGAATCCAAGGCCATCGGCGAGCATTTGCGCTTCGAGACTGGCGCCGCTGACGCTGTAGAGATGGGCGAGCGTACGCCCGTAATGGTCTTTTTCTTGCGCACCAAGGCGCAAACCGACCCGACCGCCACTGTCGGCCACCAAGGCTTCCAGGCGTTTGCGCGCCGCCACGGCAAACGGTTCGTCGCTGCGCCCCTGCTTGCCCAGCTCGGGCGTGTTGAGGCCGATCAGGCGTACGCTGCGGCCGTCACTCAGGCGCACCGTGTCGCCATCGACAACTCGCTGAACCACCACGCTCGACAGCCCCGAGGGCATCGGGCAGAACGCCTGGGCGCCGGACAGCCAAATCGCGGACACAAAAAAGGCGCCCGCAAGGGACGCCTTTTTCATCAGTCTGGAGAAGCCGATATGACTTTCCAAAATGATCAGCCTCAGGCTTTTTTGCCGACGCCGAAAGTAGCGAAACGGTCTGCGAACTTCTGCACACGGCCGCCGGTGTCCAGAGTCTTCTGCTTACCGGTGTAGAACGGGTGGCATTCGTTGCAAACGTCGATCGCCAGGGCTTTGCCGAAGGTCGAACGAGTTTCGAACTTGTTACCGCAGGAGCAGGTAACAGCGATTTCTGGGTAATTCGGGTGAATTTCGGCTTTCATGGTGTCTTCCTCAGGCTAGCGTGCCGCCACCCAACACTATTGTTGAATACCGCACGTAATTAGGCCGCGGATTCTACCAGACAATGTCAATCGCGCAAGCTGTCACTGAGACCGACCGTCTGCTAGGCTCCCGGCCCAAACACCATCCCCGCTGCTTGTTGGCTTCTTAATAGAGATCCCGCGTGCCCGACGCCATTCTGCGCCTCGCCCTGCCTTCGCCCCTGCGCCGCCTGTTCGACTATCGAGCCCCGGCCGGCGTGCTGCGTTCGCAGTTGCAACCGGGCATGCGCCTGCGGGTGCCGTTCGGTCGGCGGGAGATGATCGGGATTCTGGTAGAAGTCACTGACACCAGCGAAGTGCCGGCGGAGAAGCTCAAACCGGCGCTGGCCCTGCTCGACGCCACGGCGCCGCTGCCGCCGGCATTGTTCAAGCTGTGCCTGTGGACCGCCCAGTATTACCAGCACAGCCTCGGCGACACCCTGAGCTGGGCACTGCCGGTGCTGCTGCGTCAGGGCGAACTTGCCGAAGCCCGCCAGGAACGCTTCTGGTCCGCCGCCCCCGGCGCCAGCCTCGATGACCCGCGCATCGCCCGCGCCCCGCGCCAGCGTGAAGCCCTCGCGACTTTGGCCCAGCACCCTCACGGCGTCGCCCATCAGTTGCTGAGCAAACTGATGCTGAGCAAGGACAGCCTCGACCTGTTGCTGGCCAAGGATCTGGTGCAGGTCGAAGTGCGCCGCCACGCCCCCGGCGCGCGCCATGAACACTGGCTGGCCCAGCCCGAACTGCCGCTCAACAGCGAACAGCGCGCCGCGTATGAGGCAATTCGCGCCGGGTTCGACAGTTATCACGCGTTCCTGCTGGCCGGGGTCACCGGCAGCGGCAAGACCGAAGTCTATTTGCAACTGATCCGCGAAACCCTCGAGGCCGGGAAACAGGCGCTGGTGCTGATCCCGGAGATCAACCTCGGCCCGCAGACCCTCGCGCGGTTCGAACAACGCTTCAACGCCCGCATCGCCCTACTGCACTCGGCAGTCAACGACCGCGATCGCCTCGACGCCTGGCTCGCCGCCCGTGACGGCGAGGCCGACATTATTATCGGCACCCGTTCGGCGCTGTTCACCCCGATGAAAAATCCGGGGCTGATCATCATCGACGAAGAACACGATGGCTCCTATAAACAGCAGGAAGGTCTGCGCTACCACGCACGGGACCTGGCGCTGGTGCGGGCGCGACAGGAAAACATCCCGATCGTGCTCGGCTCCGCGACGCCATCCCTGGAAAGCCTGCACAACGCCTACACCGGCCGTTACGGACTCCTACGCCTGAACGAACGGGCCGGAGGCGCCAAGCAGCCACGTTTCCTGCGCCTGGATGTGAAAAGTCGTCCCCTGGACAGCGGCATTTCCGGGCCGATGCAGCAAGCCATCGGCCAGACCCTCGCCGCCGGCCAGCAGGTATTGGTGTTCCTCAACCGCCGGGGTTTTGCCCCGACGCTGCTGTGCCACGATTGTGGCTGGATGTCCGAATGCCAGCGCTGCGATGCGCGAATGACCGTGCACCAGCGCTACGGCGAGCTGCGCTGCCACCACTGCGGTTACGTGGAACGTGTGCCGCGCCAGTGCCCGAAGTGCAACAAGGTCGATCTGCGCCCGGTGGGCGCCGGCACCGAGCGGGCTGAGGAACGGCTGGCAATTCTGTTCCCGGACTATCCGGTGTTGCGCGTCGACCGTGACAGCACGTCCCGCAAGGATGCGATGAACCAGTTGTTCGCCACGATCCAGAAAGGCCAGCCGTGCATTCTGGTCGGCACCCAGATGTTGGCCAAGGGGCACCACTTCCCCCGGGTGACGCTGGTGTCGATCCTCGATGCCGACGGTGGGCTGTTCTCCGGCGATTTCCGCGCCAGCGAGCGCATGGCGCAGCTGATCGTGCAGGTTGCCGGCCGTGCCGGGCGGGCGGAAGAACCGGGCAAGGTGATCATCCAGACCCACCTCGCCGACCATCCTTTATTGGTGCAACTGACCGAGCAGGGTTACTTCGCCTTCGCCGAACAGGCGCTGAGCGAACGCCGCGCCGCCGGCCTGCCGCCGTTCGCCCATCTCGCCCTGCTGCGCGCCGAAGCCCACAAGCCGGGGCAGGCCGAAGGTTTTCTCGATGAGGCATGCAGCGAGGCCGAGCGCTTGCTGGCCGAACAGAACCTGAGCGGCATCGAATTGCTGGGGCCGGTGCCGGCACCGATGGAACGTCGGGCCGGACGCTTCCGCGCGCAGCTGCTGTTGCAGGCCACGGCCCGGGCGCCGCTGCACCGATTGCTGGCGAGCTGGCTGCTGGTGCTGGAGCAGATGCCAAGCGGCCGGGCAGTGCGCTGGTCGCTGGATGTCGATCCTGTCGATTTGTATTGATCTGAAGATCGCCTTCGCGAGCAGGCTCGCTCCCACAAGGACTGCGCTTTACCTGTGGGAGCGAGCCTGCTCGCGAAAGCAGTCTATTTGTCACCACACATCCACATCCTGCCTGCTAAGGTTGGCAAGCCCGTCTTCGCAACGGATAATGCCCAGTTTTTCCACCCGCGCATCGATGCGCCGCCGCGCTTGCGGTCGAAAGAGAAGACCATGAAAGACACCATTCGCCAGCTGATCCAACAAGCCCTCACCCAACTCGTCAACGAAGGTGTGTTGCCTGAAGGCCTGACGCCGGCGATCCAGGTGGAAAACGCCCGGGACAAGACCCACGGCGACTTTGCCAGCAACATCGCCATGATGCTGGCCAAGCCTGCGGGCATGAAGCCGCGCGACCTGGCGGAAAAAATCATTGCCGCCCTGCCGGCTGACGAAAACGTCACCAAGGCCGAAATCGCCGGCCCCGGCTTCATCAACTTCTTCCAGAACACTCAAGCACTGGCCTCGCGCCTCGACGCGGCTCTGGCCGACGATCACATTGGCGTGCGCAAGGCCGGCCCGGCGCAACGCACCGTGGTCGATCTGTCGGCGCCGAACCTGGCCAAAGAGATGCATGTCGGCCACCTGCGTTCGACCATCATCGGCGACGGCGTGGCCCGCGTGCTCGAATTCCTCGGCGACACCGTCATACGTCAGAACCACGTCGGCGACTGGGGCACCCAGTTCGGCATGCTGATGGCGTACCTGCAGGAAAACCCGATCACCAGCGACGAGCTGTCGGACCTGGAAAACTTCTACCGCGCCGCCAAGCAACGCTTCGACGAATCCCCGGAATTCGCCGACCGCGCCCGTGGCCTGGTGGTCAAGTTGCAGGCCGGCGACGCTGAATGCCTGGCGCTGTGGACCAGGTTCAAGGACATCTCGCTGTCGCACTGCCAGAAGATCTACGAACTGCTCAATGTCAAACTGACCATGGCCGACGTGATGGGCGAAAGCGCCTACAACGACGACCTGATCAACGTGGTCAACGACCTGAAAGCCGCCGGTATGCTGGTCGAAAGCAACGGCGCCCAGTGCGTGTTCCTCGACGAATTCAAGAACGCCGAAGGTGAGCCGCTGCCGGTGATCATCGTCAAGGCTGACGGAGGCTACCTGTACGCCACCACCGACCTGGCGGCCGTGCGCTACCGCAGCGGCAAACTGAAGGCCGACCGTGCGCTGTACTTCGTCGACCAGCGTCAGGCCCTGCACTTCCAGCAAGTGTTCGCCGTGGCGCGCAAGGCCGGTTTCGTGACCCATCCGATGGAAATGGAGCACATGGGGTTCGGCACCATGAACGGCGCCGACGGCCGTCCGTTCAAGACCCGTGACGGCGGCACCGTGAAGCTGATCGATCTTCTGACCGAAGCGCAGGAACGTGCCTACGCATTGGTAAAAGAGAAAAACCCGACACTGGCCGACGACGAACTGCGCAGCATCGCCAAGGTTGTGGGCATCGGCGCGGTGAAATACGCCGACCTTTCGAAGCACCGCACCAGCGACTACAGCTTCAACTTCGACCAGATGCTCAACCTCGAAGGCAACACCGCCCCGTACCTGCTGTACGCCTACACTCGCGTGGCCGGGGTGTTCCGCAAGCTTGACAAGGATTACAGCGAAGTCGATGGCCAGATCGTCCTCGAAGCGCCGCAGGAACACGATCTGGCAGCCAAACTGGCGCAGTTCGGTGAAGTGCTGAACAACGTTGCGGAAAAGGGCACGCCACACACCCTGTGCACCTACCTGTACGAGGTCGCCGGCCTGTTCTCCAGCTTCTACGAGAACTGCCCGATCCTCACCGCCGACACTCCGGCACAAATGCAAAGCCGCCTGCGCCTTGCCGCGCTGACCGGCCGTACCCTCAAGCAAGGCCTGGAACTGCTCGGCCTGGAAACCCTGGAGCGCATGTAAGTTGGCTGCCAAGAAAAAACCTGCACCCAAGCGTGGCGCCAGCCGTTACCAGGCTCCAGCGAAGCAGCCGATTCCGGGCTGGCTGTGGATGGCCATCGGCCTGACGGTCGGCGCGTTCATCGTGTTCCTGATGAAGCTGGAGCCGGGCAAGGGCAGCGACACGGTCAAGCGCGAGAAGGTCGAGCAACAGCAACAACAGAAAGCCAGCAAGATCGCCGAGGCCAACAAGACCCCGCCGAGCCCGACGCAACCGGTGAAGCCGAAGTACGACTTCTACACCCTGCTGCCGGAATCGGAAGTGATCGTGCCGCCGGACGCGGTGCCGGAGAAAACCCTGCCGACGCCACAAGTGCCGGCAATTCCGACCACGCCGGTGACCCCGGCTGAAGCGGCGAAGATCGACACCGCACGGGCGCAGGCTGCACTGGCCGGGATCACCCCGCCGCCAGCGCCGCCGGTGACCAAGGCTGCACCGGTGACCAAGTTCTTCCTCCAGGCCGGCTCGTTCCGCAAAGAGACGGATGCCGACAAGGTGCGCGCGCAGATCATTCTGCTCGGCCAGGCGGTCGCGGTTGAGTCCGGGACGGTCAAGGATGAAACCTGGTATCGCGTACTGGTAGGCCCGTTCAGCAACCGCGAACAGCTGACCACCGCCCAGAAACAACTGGCGGGCGCCGGCTTCAGCAACCTGTTGTTACAACAACGTCAGAGCCGCTGATCCTCCTCACCGATCGTTCCCACGCTCTGCGTGGGAATGCCTCAATGGACGCTCCGCGTCCCTGCGGCAAGGGACGCGGAGCGTCCCGGGCTGCATTCCCACGCAGAGCGTGGGAACGATCATGTCGTTCTGCGTGGGAACGACCCCGCGCAAACCACCGCTCGTCCCCTCTCCCGCCCCGCAGTTGAAATCCTCTCCACCACCCCCATATGAATGGGCATAAGGCATTTTCGCCCCGCAGTGTGGAGACTCTTCCCTTGACCACCATCGTTTCAGTCCGCCGCCACGGCAAAGTCGTCATGGGCGGCGACGGCCAGGTTTCTCTCGGCAACACCGTGATGAAAGGCAACGCGAAGAAAGTTCGTCGCCTGTACCACGGCGAAGTCATCGCCGGTTTCGCCGGTGCCACCGCCGACGCCTTCACCCTGTTCGAACGCTTCGAAGGCCAGCTTGAAAAACACCAGGGCCACCTGATCCGCGCCGCCGTCGAACTCGCCAAAGAATGGCGCACCGACCGCTCCCTGAGCCGCCTCGAAGCGATGCTCGCGGTCGCCAACAAGGACGCATCCTTGATCATCACCGGCAACGGTGACGTGGTCGAACCCGAAGACGGCCTGATCGCCATGGGTTCCGGTGGTGCCTATGCGCAAGCCGCCGCCAGCGCCCTGCTGAAGAAGACCGATCTGTCGGCCCGCGAAATCGTCGAGACCGCTCTCGGCATCGCCGGCGACATCTGTGTATTCACCAACCACACCCAGACCATTGAGGAGCAGGATCTCGCTGAATAAGCCTGACGCGGCCCCAGTGCCACGGCTTGTTTCTGCTTGAGGACCGTCAATTATTATGTCCATGACTCCCCGCGAAATCGTCCACGAACTCAACCGCCACATCATCGGCCAGGACGATGCCAAGCGCGCTGTCGCGATTGCCCTGCGCAACCGCTGGCGCCGCATGCAGCTGCCTGAAGAGCTGCGCGTTGAAGTGACCCCGAAGAACATTCTGATGATCGGCCCGACCGGCGTCGGTAAAACCGAGATCGCCCGTCGCCTGGCCAAACTGGCCAACGCGCCGTTCATCAAGGTCGAAGCGACCAAGTTCACCGAAGTCGGCTACGTCGGCCGTGACGTCGAATCGATCATCCGTGATCTGGCCGATGCTGCGATCAAGATGCTGCGCGAGCAGGAAATGACCCGCGTTCGCCACCGTGCCGAAGACGCCGCCGAGGACCGTATCCTCGACGCCCTGCTGCCACCGGCACGCATGGGCTTCAGCAACGAAGAAGCGCCGACCCAGGATTCCAACACCCGCCAGCTGTTCCGCAAACGCCTGCGCGAAGGTCAGCTGGACGACAAGGAAATCGAGATCGAAGTCGCCGAAATGGCCGGCATCGAAATCGCCACGCCTCCGGGCATGGAAGAAATGACCAACCAGTTGCAGAACCTGTTCGCCAACATGGGCAAGGGCAAGAAGAAGGCCCGCAAGCTCAAGGTCAAGGAAGCGCTGAAACTGGTACGCGATGAAGAAGCCGGTCGCCTGGTCAACGAAGAAGAGTTGAAGGCCAAGGCCCTGGAAGCCGTCGAGCAGCACGGCATCGTGTTCATCGACGAAATCGACAAGGTCGCCAAGCGCGGCAATGTCGGCGGCGCTGATGTGTCCCGCGAAGGCGTGCAACGTGACCTGCTGCCGCTGATCGAAGGCTGCACCGTCAACACCAAGCTGGGCATGGTCAAGACAGACCACATCCTGTTCATCGCCTCCGGTGCGTTCCACCTGAGCAAGCCGAGCGATCTGGTGCCGGAGCTGCAAGGTCGTCTGCCGATCCGCGTCGAACTCAAGGCCCTGAGCCCGCAGGACTTCGAACGCATCCTCAGCGAACCGCACGCCTCGCTCACCGAGCAATACTGCGCGCTGCTGAAAACCGAAGGCCTGAACATCCAGTTCCAGCCGGAAGGCATCAAGCGTCTGGCGGAGATCGCCTGGCAGGTCAACGAGAAGACCGAGAACATCGGTGCCCGTCGCCTGCACACGCTGCTCGAGCGTCTGCTGGAAGAGGTGTCGTTCAGTGCCGGCGACCTGGCCAGCGCTCACGACGACAAGGCGATCGAGATCGACGCCGATTACGTCAACAGCCACCTGGGCGAATTGGCGCAGAACGAAGACCTGTCCCGTTATATTCTGTAGAGCTGCCAGCTCCGAGCTACAAGCGGCAAGCTGAGTTAAGCTTGCCGCTTGTAGCTTGCAGCTAAAGGCTTTTTTCTATGCTTCCCACCGACATCAAACTGCACAAAGCCTCGAAAACCCTGTCGCTCAAATACGCGTCCGGCGAGGAATACACCCTGCCCGCCGAATTCCTGCGCGCGCACTCCCCCTCCGCCGAGGTCCAGGGCCACGGCAAACCGATCCTGCAATTCGGCAAGCTGCACGTCGGCCTGACCAAAGTAGAACCGGCCGGTCAGTACGCACTGAAACTGACCTTCGACGACGGTCACGACAGCGGCCTGTTCACCTGGGATTACCTGTACGAGCTAGGGCGACGTCATGACGCACTCTGGGCCGATTATCTGGCCGAACTCAAAGCCGCCGGCAAAACCCGCGACCCGGACCAGTCCGTCGTCAAGCTGATGCTCTAGTCCGCGCCTCGGACTGTTTAGAGGGCATTTTCTAGATTCATCTGTTTGAATGCTCCGCTAAAGCGGCCCGGGATCGGCTGCTTGCGAAAAAAATCAATCTCGGGTAACCAATGGAACTGGCAAGTTCCCTGCAGTGCTCTACGACTGTAAAGCAGCTATGCAGAATCAACGGTCACCCGAGCAGTAGTACCTGGCATTGGCTGTGGAACTGCACAGCAGAAAACCGGGTACTCGTCTCAGGACAATGGAGCGTCGTAGATGAGTAACAAGAATAACGATGATTTGAAGTACCAGGCCTCGGAGAACACCCTGGGGCTGAATCCTGTCGTTGGGCTACGCGGAAAGGATCTGCTGGCCTCTGCTCGAATGGTGCTGACCCAGGCCATCAAACAACCTATCCATAGTGTCAAACACGTCACCCAGTTCGGCCTTGAACTGAAGAACGTGCTGTTCGGCAAATCAGATCTGCAACCGGCGGGCGATGACCGTCGCTTCGTCGATCCGGCGTGGAGTCAGAACCCGCTGTACAAACGTTATCTGCAAACCTATCTGGCGTGGCGCAAGGAACTCCACGCCTGGATCGACGACAGCAGCCTCTCGCCCAAGGACATCGCGCGCGGCCACTTCGTGATCAACCTGATGACCGAGGCCATGGCGCCGACCAACACCGCGGCCAACCCGGCGGCGGTCAAACGTTTCTTCGAGACCGGCGGCAAGAGCCTGCTCGATGGCCTCTCGCATCTGGCCAAGGATCTGGTGCACAACGGCGGCATGCCGAGCCAGGTCAACATGGGTGCGTTCGAGGTCGGCAAGAGCCTGGGTGTGACCGAAGGTGCGGTGGTGTTTCGCAACGACGTGCTGGAGCTGATCCAGTACAAGCCGATCACCGAACAAGTGCACGAGCGCCCGCTGCTGGTGGTGCCGCCGCAGATCAACAAGTTTTACGTATTCGATTTGAGCCCGGACAAGAGCCTGGCGCGCTTCTGCCTGCGCAACAATGTGCAGACCTTCATCGTCAGCTGGCGCAACCCGACCAAGGAACAGCGCGAGTGGGGCCTTTCCACCTACATCGAGGCCCTGAAGGAAGCGGTCGACGTGGTCACCGCGATCACCGGCAGCAAGGACGTCAACATGCTCGGCGCCTGCTCCGGCGGCATCACCTGCACCGCCCTGCTCGGCCACTACGCGGCGATCGGCGAGAACAAGGTAAACGCCCTGACCCTGCTGGTCAGCGTGCTCGATACAACGCTGGACAGCGACGTCGCGCTGTTCGTCGACGAGCAGACCCTGGAGACCGCCAAGCGCCATTCGTACCAGGCCGGCGTGCTCGAAGGCAAAGACATGGCCAAGGTCTTCGCCTGGATGCGCCCCAACGACCTGATCTGGAACTATTGGGTCAACAATTACCTGCTCGGCAACGAACCGCCGGTGTTCGACATCCTGTTCTGGAACAACGATACGACTCGACTGCCGGCCGCGTTCCACGGCGACCTGATCGAGATGTTCAAAAACAACCCACTGATCCGCCCCAATGCACTGGAAGTGTGCGGCACGCCGATCGACCTCAAGCAGGTGACCGCCGACATTTTCTCGCTGGCGGGCACCAACGACCACATCACGCCGTGGAAGTCCTGCTACAAGTCGGCGCAGCTGTTTGGTGGCAAGGTCGAATTCGTGCTGTCCAGCAGCGGGCATATCCAGAGCATTCTGAACCCGCCGGGCAACCCGAAATCGCGCTACATGACCAGCGACGAAATGACCGCCAATGCCGATGACTGGCAGGAAAACTCGACCAAGCACGCCGACTCCTGGTGGCTGTACTGGCAGGCGTGGCAGGCGGCCCGTTCGGGCGAATTGAAGAAAGCACCAACGAAACTGGGCAACAAGACGTATCCGGCAGGCGAAGCTTCACCGGGCACTTACGTTCACGAGCGGTAACCGACACACCTCACTCCCTTTCGGGAGTGAGGTGAACACTGAGATTGCGACCCACAGGGCCTTGAAGCATGCCGCACCCGTTCATCTTTCGAACCGTCGAGCTGGATGGCCAGACCATCCGCACGGCGGTCCGCCCCGGCAAGCCTCACTTGACGCCCTTGCTGATATTCAACGGCATCGGCGCCAACCTGGAGCTGGTGTTTCCTTTTGTCGCGGCGCTGGATCCGGACCTGGAAGTGATCGCCTTCGACGTGCCCGGTGTCGGTGGCTCTTCGACGCCGAGCCGGCCGTATCGCTTTCCCGGGCTGGCGAAACTCACCGCGCGGATGCTCGATTACCTCGACTACGGACAGGTCAACGTGATCGGCGTGTCCTGGGGTGGCGCGCTGGCGCAGCAGTTCGCCTACGACTATCCCGAGCGCTGCAAGAAGCTGGTGCTGGCAGCGACCGCTGCCGGTGCAGTGATGGTGCCGGGCAAGCCGAAGGTGCTGTGGATGATGGCCAGCCCACGGCGCTACATCCAGCCGTCCCATGTGATCCGTATCGCCCCGATGATCTACGGCGGCTCGTTCCGCCGCGACCCGACACTCGCCGCCAGCCATGCGGCCAAGGTGCGTTCGGCGGGCAAGCTCGGTTACTACTGGCAACTGTTCGCGGGCCTCGGCTGGACCAGCATTCACTGGCTGCACAAGATCCACCAGCCGACGCTGGTGCTGGCCGGTGATGACGATCCGCTGATCCCGCTGATCAACATGCGCATGCTCGCCTGGCGAATCCCCAACGCGCAGCTGCACATCATTGACGACGGGCATCTGTTCCTGATTACCCGGGCCGAGGCGGTGGCGCCGATCATCATGAAATTCCTCCAGGAGGAACGTCAGCGTGCGGTGATGCATCCGCACCCGACACCGCTGGGCGGATAACCGTCCCGGCACGGACTTCTGGACAGCGTTTTGCAACGCGTCTGGACAGGTGCGTGGCAGGAGGCCACGCAGGCAACAACCCGCAACAGCGTCTATGGTGTTCTGGTTCGGTGTGTTTGTTTTTGGCCTGAAGACGAAGGAGTGTTGAGTCATGCGTGACAAACCAGCGACGGGCGTCGTGCCCAGCCCCGCCGTGTTCATCAATGCACAGAGTGCCATGACCGGTCTGCGCGGCCGGGACCTGATCTCGACCTTGCGCAACGTCGCGGCCCACGGGCTGCGCAATCCGATCCACAGTGCAAAACACGCCTTGAAGCTGGGAGGCGCGCTCGGACGCGTGCTGCTCGGCGAAACCCTGCACCCGACCAATCCGCAGGACAGCCGCTTCGCCGATCCGGCGTGGAGCCTGAACCCGTTCTACCGGCGCAGCCTGCAGGCTTATCTGGCCTGGCAGAAACAGGTCAAGAGCTGGATCGACGAGAGCAGCATGAGCGACGACGACCGCGCCCGCGCGCACTTCGCCTTCACCCTGCTCAACGACGCCGTGGCGCCCTCCAACACCCTGCTCAATCCGCTGGCGGTGAAGGAGCTGTTCAACTCCGGCGGCCACAGTCTGGTGCGCGGTCTCAGCCATCTGTTCGATGATCTGCTGCACAACGACGGCCTGCCACGCCAGGTGACCAAACAGGCTTTCGAAGTCGGCAAGACCGTCGCCACCACCACAGGATCAGTGGTGTTTCGCAACGAAATGCTCGAGCTGATCCAGTACCGGCCGATGAGCGAAAAACAGTATTCGAAACCGCTGCTGGTGGTGCCGCCGCAAATCAACAAGTACTACATTTTCGACCTCAGCCCGAGCAACAGCTTCGTCCAGTTCGCCCTGAAGAACGGTTTACAGACCTTCATGATCAGCTGGCGCAACCCGGATGTGCGGCATCGCGAATGGGGCCTGTCGACCTATGTCGAAGCCGTGGAAGAAGCGATGAACATTTGCCGGGCGATCACCGGCGCCCGCGAGGTCAACCTGATGGGCGCCTGCGCCGGCGGGCTGACCATCGCGGCGCTGCAAGGGCATCTGCAGGCCAAGCGGCAGTTGCGACGAGTCTCCAGCGCCACCTATCTGGTGAGCCTGCTCGACAGTGAAATGAACACCCCGGCCACCCTGTTCGCCGATGAGCAAACGCTCGAAGCGGCCAAGCGGCGCTCCTATCAGAAAGGCGTGCTGGAGGGTCGCGACATGGCCAAGGTGTTCGCCTGGATGCGCCCCAACGATCTGATCTGGAGTTACTTCGTCAACAACTACCTGCTGGGCAAGGAGCCGCCGGCGTTCGATATCCTCTACTGGAACAACGACAGCACCCGCCTGCCCGCCGCGCTTCACGGCGACATTCTGGACTTCTTCAAGCACAACCCGTTGACCCATCCCGGTGGGCTGGAAGTGTGCGGCACGCCGATCGACCTGCAGAAGGTCACGGTCGACAGCTTCAGCGTGGCCGGCATGAACGACCACATCACGCCGTGGGACGCGGTGTATCGCTCGACGCTGTTGCTGGGCGGCGAGCGGCGCTTCGTGCTGTCCAACAGCGGCCACGTGCAGAGCATCCTCAACCCGCCAGGCAACCCGAAAGCCCATTACGTCGAGAACGGAAAGCTCAGCGGCGATCCGCGTGCCTGGTACTACGACGCCAAGAAAGTCGACGGCAGCTGGTGGCCGCAATGGCTGGAGTGGGTGCAGCAGCGCTCCGGCACCCTGCACGAAACCCAGATGACCCTCGGCAACGCCAATTACCCACCGATGGAAGCTGCACCGGGCACCTATGTGCGTGTGCGCTGACTGACTCAAGCCCTTTAAGAAGACTGGATGAAAACAAGCGAACGGATCCTCGAATGTGCCCTGCAGTTGTTCAACGAAAAGGGCGAGCCGAACGTCTCCACCATGGAGGTTGCCAATGAAATGGGGATCAGCCCCGGCAACCTCTACTACCACTTCCACGGCAAGGAGCCGCTGATTCTCGGACTGTTCGAGCGCTTCCAGAACGACCTCGCCCCGCTGCTCGACCCGCCCGCCGATGTCGAACTGGCGCCGGAGGATTACTGGCTGTTCCTGCACCTGATCGTCGAACGGCTGGCGCAGTACCGCTTCCTGTTCCAGGACCTGTCGAACCTGGCCGGCCGCCTGCCGAAACTGGCCAAGGGCATTCGCCAGTTCCTCAACGTGCTCAAGCGTACGCTGGCGTCGTTGCTGGCGCGGTTGAAGGCGTCGGGGCAGTTGGTCAGCGACACCCAGGCGCTGGGGCAACTGGTGGAGCAGATCACCATGACGCTGCTGTTCTCGCTGGACTATCAGCGGATTCTTGATCGCGAAGGGGAAGTGCGGCTGGTGGTGTACCAGATCATGATGCTGGTGGCGCCGCATCTGTTGCCGCCGGTGAAGGTGGCGACGGAGAGGATGGCTTTGCAGTACCTCGAAGATCACGAGTAATCCGACGGCTTTTACCCAAACAAAAACGCCCGACCTTCACAGGCCGGGCGTTTTCTTGAGCCCTGAAAAATCAGGACTGACTGGTTGGCGTCGACGGCGTCGATGCAGCAGTCGGAGCAGGCGCCGGGGTTGGGGCCGAGGCGGAGTTCGACGTGCTTGCCAGTGCTTGCGGTGTGGTCACCGGTTTTGGAGCAGCAGCTTTCGGCGCAGCGGCTTTCGGCGCGGCCGGTTTTTTCACTGCCGGTTTTTTCGCCGCAGCCGGTTTGGCGGCAGGCTTGGCAGCGGGTTTGGCGGCAGCGGTTTTCGCTGCTGGCTTGGCCGCCGGTTTGGCAGCTGGTTTTGCTGCCGTTTTTGCAGCTGGCTTGGCGGCGGCCTTGGCGGCAACCGGTTTGGCCGCGGCTTTCGCTGCAGGCTTGGCGGCAGCGGTTTTGGCTGCTGGTTTGGCGGCGGCTTTAGCCAGTGGCTTGGCAGCGGTTTTGGCCGCAGGCTTGGCTGCTGCGGTTTTGGCCGCGACAGGCTGGGCTTTCAGGCCGGTGAGTTTTTCGATCTGCCTGGTCAGGGTATCGACCTTCTTGTGCAGATCCTTCACCTCGTTGCGGCTCGGTACGCCCAGGCGCGAAATCGCGCTGTTCAGGCGCTTGTCGAAAGCCCCTTCCAGCTGATCCCAGGTGCCCAGTGCGCGATCTTTCACGCCGCTGATGCGCGATTTTGCCGAGCTTGCAGAATCCTTGGCAGCATCGACTTTCTTGCCGACTGCAGCCTTGGTGAGCTTCTCCGCTTTCTCGCCGTCTTTGACCAATGTATCGAAGAGCTTGCTGCCGTCAGTGTCGATCTTCGAGTACACGCCTAAACCAGCCAGCCAGATCTTGCGGGAATAGTCTTCGACTTTTCCGATCCACGAGCTGCCTTCTTTATCGGTGTTCTTTTTACCAGCCATCCCGTTCTCCTTAAGATTTACGCGCGACGCGTTCGAGCAATGCCGTCAGCTCATCGAGCTTAGCAGAGAGTGCCTCAACGTCATGTTTAGACGGAATGCCGATACGATTCAAGGCACTGGCGACACGCGTGTCGAACGCCTTCTCGACCTTGTCGAGCTGAACTTCGACCCGGCCTTTGAAAGAGCTGACTTCGCTCTTGGCTTCATCGATCTCGGCGTTGGCCGCTTCGAGTTTTTCGGTGACGGCTTTTTTGCCTTTCTTTTCAACAGTTTGACCAGCCTTGATCAACTCCTGAAAGTACTCGCTGCCCTCCTGACCGACCTTGGTATAGGCACCCAGGCCTGCCAGCCAGATCTTGCGGGCATAGGATTTGACGTCGCTCAGAGCGGAAGTCGAAGCGTCGATTTTTTTCTTCAAAATGACTTTGGCCATGGTGCACCTCACGCGCAGAAGGTTTGAGGAACTGCCCTGACGAGTGTCGGGCTCAGGCACAAAGTAGGGAGAAAAATTAGAAACGGCACCCTAACAACTGACATAAAAGGCAGGTGCTCAGGAAAAAAACGGGGAGCCCGAAGCTCCCCCGTTTTGTCCTGATCAGACCAGCGCTTTATCCAGCGCCTTTTCGATCTCGGCTTTGATCATGCCGCTCATGGCCGACATCATCAGGCCCAGTTCCACGTCGACCCGGATCGAATCCTCGGCCACATGCACGGCGCCCTTCACGCCCGAACGCTTGAGGTTCAGGACATCGCCCGACCACTGCGGCTCCAGGCCATATTGATCGGAGAGTTTCTGCGCCAGTTTGTCGGCTTTCTCGCGGGCCGCTTCCTTGCCCAGGCTGTGGGCACGCTCAACACTGATATGGGCCATTGAATGACTCCTGCTTTTTGAATGGGGCTATGAATGCCTGCAACGAATCTTGACCGCCACTGCGGCAAATCGTCCCGAAGGTTGCCCATCTTACCTTTAGCCATTCCAAGACAAAGCATGGCTTGGGGATTAGAATGTCGCGCATTCTCTTTTGGTGACAGCGATATGACTGATCAGCGCAAAGGCAGCGATGCCGAACCCACCACTCACTTCGGCTTCAAAAACGTTCCGGAAAGCCAGAAAGCGGAAAAAGTCGCTGAGGTGTTCCACTCCGTGGCCGCCAAGTACGACCTGATGAACGACCTTCTGTCGGGCGGCATGCACCGTCTGTGGAAGCGTTTCGCGATCGAACTGTCGGGCGTACGCGCCGGCAATCGCGTGCTGGACATCGCCGGTGGCACGGGCGACCTGACCAAGAAATTCTCGCACCTGGTCGGCCCGACCGGTCAGGTGGTTCTCGCGGACATCAACGAATCCATGCTCAAGGTCGGTCGTGACCGCCTGCTGGATGTCGGTGTTTCGGGCAACGTCGAGTTCGTCCAGGCCGACGCGGAAAAGCTGCCGTTCCCGGACAACCATTTCGACTGCGTGACCATCGCCTTCGGCCTGCGCAACGTGACGCACAAGGAAGACGCCCTGCGTTCGATGCTGCGCGTACTCAAGCCGGGCGGCCGCCTGCTGGTGCTGGAATTCTCCAAGCCGACCAACGCGCTGATGTCCAAGGCCTACGACGCCTACTCGTTCGCCTTCATGCCGCTGATGGGCAAGCTGATCACTAACGACTCGGAAAGCTATCGCTACCTGGCTGAATCGATCCGCATGCACCCGAATCAGGAAACTTTGAAGTCGATGATGGTCGACGCCGGTTTCGACCGCGTGACCTATCACAACATGACCGCAGGCATCGTCGCCCTGCACCGCGGCATCAAACCCTGATGCTGCTGACCGGGCTGCTCGCCAGCGTCGAACTCGGCCTGAACCGCGTGCTGCGTCTCGACAGCACGGCGCTGCCGCGACTGGCGCATCTGACCGGCAAAGTGATTGCCGTGGATTGCCGCAGCCCGGCGCTGCAACTGTTTATCCTGCCGAGCGACGAAGGCCTGATGCTGGCGTCCCGTTGGGAAACCGGCGTCGACTGCACCCTGCGCGCCCCGGCCTCGAGTCTGGTGAAACTGGCCCTGAGCAAGGACAAGACGGCGGTGCTGCACGCGCCGGAAGTCGAACTCGACGGCGACAGCGGCGTGCTGCTGGAGCTGGCGGGCGTGCTGCAGGATCTGGAGCTGGACTGGGAGTACGAACTCTCGCGCTGGCTGGGACCTGTCGCCACGCAACTGGTCGGCGGCCACCTGCGCAGCCGCGCCCGCTGGTATCAACAAGGATTTGCCAGCCTCAACCAGAACCTCGCCGAATACCTGGCCGAAGAATCGCGCACCCTCGTCGGGCAGCGCGAAGCCGAAGCCCGTTTCAGCGAACTGGACCGGATCAAACTCGATCTGGAACGTCTCGAGGCGCGCTTCGAGCGCCTTTCCCGATCCCTCGACCCAAGCGATAACGCATGAAGCTGCTCGCCGTCCGCCGTCTGTTGCGCATCCAGCGCGTCGTGATCCGCTACCGCCTCGATGACCTGCTGTTCGATCTGCCTTTGCCGTGGTTCCTGCTGGCGCTGCGCTACGTCCTACCGTGGCGCTGGTTCCCGCGCAAGCCGCTGGACCTCAGCCGTGGGGCACGCCTGCGCCTGGCGTTGCAGGACCTGGGGCCGATCTTCATCAAGTTCGGGCAGATCCTTTCGACCCGCCGCGACCTTCTGCCGGAAGACATCGCCGATGAGCTGATGCGGTTGCAGGACCGCGTGCCGCCGTTCGATTCGCAGCTGTCGGTCAAACTGATCGAAGAGCAACTGGGCAAGAAGATCAGCGAAGTGTTCAGCCGCTTCGACGTCGAACCGCTGGCCTCGGCTTCGGTGGCACAGGTACACGCTGCGCAACTGAAGACTGGCGAAGAAGTGGTGGTCAAGGTGATCCGCCCGGGTCTGAAACCGATCATCGCTCAGGATCTGGCGTGGCTGTTCATCCTCGCCCGCGCCGCCGAAAAAGTCTCCGCCGACGCCCGTCTGCTGCACCCGGTGGACGTGGTCAGCGACTACGAAAAAACCATCTACGACGAACTCGACCTGTTGCGCGAGGCGGCCAACGCCAGCCAGTTGAAGCGCAACTTCGAAGGCTCGCCGCTGCTCTACGTGCCGCAAGTCTATTGGGACTGGTGCCGGCCGAAAGTGCTGGTGATGGAGCGCATCTACGGGATTCAGGTGACCGATCTGGCGACCCTCGCCGACCAGCGCACCGACATGAAAATGCTCGCCGAGCGCGGCGTGGAGATCTTCTTCACCCAGGTGTTTCGCGACAGTTTCTTCCACGCCGACATGCACCCGGGCAACATCTTCGTCAGCACCGTCAACCCGTGGAGCCCGCAGTACATCGCGATCGACTGCGGCATCGTCGGCAGCCTGACCCCGGAAGACCAGGATTATCTGGCCCGCAACCTGTTCGCCTTCTTCAAGCGCGACTACCGTCGCGTGGCGCAATTGCACATCGATTCGGGCTGGGTGCCGGCGGAAACCAAATTGAATGAATTCGAAGCGGCGATCCGTACCGTGTGCGAGCCGATCTTCGAAAAACCATTAAAAGATATTTCATTTGGCCAGGTGCTGATGCGCCTGTTCCAGACCGCGCGCCGCTTCAACATGGAAGTGCAGCCGCAACTCGTATTGCTGCAAAAGACCCTGCTGAACATCGAAGGCCTGGGCCGTCAGCTGTACCCGGACCTCGATCTGTGGAACACCGCGCAGCCGTTCCTCGAACGCTGGATGCGCGAGCGCGTCAGCCCGAAAGCCTTGCTCGGCAACGTCCAGAGCCAGTTCGAACAACTGCCGCACCTGGCCAACATGGCCCGCGATCTGCTCGAACGCATGTCCCAACCCCACGCCAACGACCCGCCACCGCCGTGGAAAAAGCGCAAGGACGACTGGTTCCTGCGCCTGCTCGGCAGCGCCCATCTGGCAGGCGGTACGATCCTCGCCGCCGGGGGCCCGATGCACGAACTGGGGCATTGGCCCGCCGGGATCATGGTGGCCGTCGGCTTGTATCTGGTCGTTCGCCGATAGCCAGTTCCGTGATCGGCTGGCACACTGTTTCAACGCCTGAGCCCGACTATTGAAGTGTGGGTTCGCTGTCGGAGTCGAAGATGAAAAACTGGCTGGACGAGATCAAGTGGGACGCCGATGGCCTGGTGCCGGCGATTGCCCAGGATCACAAGACCGGACGCGTATTGATGATGGCCTGGATGAACCGCGAAGCCCTGGAGCTGACCGCGGCGGAAAACCGTGCCATCTATTGGTCACGTTCCCGTGGCAAGCTGTGGCGCAAGGGCGAAGAGTCCGGCCATGTACAGACGCTGCATGAAATGCGTCTGGACTGCGACGCCGACGTCATCATCCTGATGGTCGAACAGATCGGCGACATCGCTTGCCATACCGGCCGTCAAAGCTGCTTCTACCGCGTCTTCGAAAACGGCGACTGGAAAACGGTCGACCCGGTCCTGAAAGACCCGCACGCTATTTACTCCGCAGGACACAAACATGAGTGACACCCTGACCCGCCTTGCTCAGGTGCTGGAAGAGCGCAAGGGCGCAGCCGCCGACAGCTCGTATGTCGCCAGTCTGTACCACAAGGGTCTGAACAAGATTCTGGAAAAGGTCGGCGAAGAGTCGGTCGAAACGATCATTGCCGCCAAGGACGCCGCCGTCAGCGGCGACTGCAGCGACGTGATCTACGAGACCGCCGACCTGTGGTTCCACAGCATGGTCATGCTTGCCCAGTTGGGGCAGCATCCGCAGGCGGTGCTGGATGAACTGGATCGCCGTTTCGGCCTGTCCGGACACGTCGAGAAAGCCTCGCGCCCGTCCGCCTGAACAACTTCAAGAGAGGAACAGCAACATGGGCATTTTTGACTGGAAACACTGGATCGTCATCCTGGTGGTCGTGGTACTGGTGTTCGGTACCAAGAAACTTAAAAACCTTGGCACCGACGTCGGCGAATCGATCAAGGGCTTCCGTAAAGCCATGAACGACGACGAAAAACCGGCCGATCCGACCGTCACGCCTGCGCAACCGGTGCCGCCGGTTCAGCCGCAAGCCACCGCTCAGGCCAACCCGCCGCACACCATCGACGTGCAGGCGCAGAAAGTCGAAGAGCCGATCCGCAAAGACGTGTGAGCACTGACTAATGTTTGGTATCAGCTTCTCTGAACTGCTGCTCGTCGGCCTCGTCGCCCTGCTGGTGCTGGGTCCCGAGCGTCTGCCGGGCGCTGCACGCACCGCCGGCCTTTGGGTCGGACGGCTGAAGCGCAGCTTCAACGCGATCAAACAGGAAGTTGAGCGTGAAATCGGTGCCGACGAAATCCGTCGGCAACTGCACAACGAGCACATCCTGTCGCTGGAACAGGAGGCGCGGAAGATTTTCACGCCGGTTCAGCAGGAGCCGACGCCGGTACAGCCAGTGGCAGATCAGACGCCAGTGCCTCCGGTTGTGGAACAAACAATTCATGCGCCGACGGCGAGCATCGAGCACGTCTCTGCCGCAGCCGCTGAAACTGCGCCGATCATGAAGCCTGTCGAACCCATTGCTCCAGCTGCCGCGCCAACAACGCCAGCCCCACACGACCCAACACTGCCGCCGCGAGCCCCATGAGCGATCTCCCCGAAAACGACCAGCACATGCCGCTGGTTTCGCACCTCACCGAGTTGCGCACCCGCCTGCTGCGTTGCGTCGCGGCGATCTTCATCATCTTCGCCGGTCTGTTTGCCTTCACCCAGCAGATCTACACCTTCGTCTCGACGCCGCTGCGTGAATACCTGCCCGCCGGCGCGACGATGATCGCCACCGACGTGTCGTCGCCGTTCCTGACGCCGTTGAAGCTGACGATGATGGTCTCGCTGTTCCTGGCGATTCCGGTGATCCTGCATCAGATCTGGGGCTTCATCGCACCGGGCCTGTACAAGCACGAGAAGCGTGTCGCAGTGCCGTTGCTGATCTCCAGCATCCTGCTGTTCTACACCGGCATGGCATTCGCCTACTTCTTCGTGTTCCCGCTGATCTTCAAGTTCTTCGCCTCGGCCACCCCGGCCGGCGTGGAAATGATGACCGACATCACCAGTTACCTCGATTTCGTCATGACGCTGTTCTTCGCTTTCGGCGTGGCGTTCGAAATCCCGGTGGCCGTGGTGCTGCTGGTGTGGATCGGCGTGGTCGACGTCAAATACCTGAAGAAGATCCGTCCGTACGTGATCATCGGCTGCTTCGTGGTCGGCATGATCCTGACCCCGCCGGACATCTTCTCCCAGACCCTGCTGGCCGTGCCGATGTGGATGCTGTTCGAAGTCGGCATCCTGTTCGGCAGTCTGGTCAGCAAACGCGAGCGCCCGGAAGAAACCGCCGACGATCACAACGACCAGCCGCCAGCGACTCAGCCATGAACCTGCTGCTGCTCGAGGAGGCCGACTTCATTGCGGCCGACCGCGTCGTGCTGCGTGACCGGCGCCTGACCCACATGCAGGAAGTCCACCGCTCGGAAGTCGGCGACAGCCTGCGGGTCGGGCGCATTGGCGGGCTGATGGGCTCGGCCGAGCTGCTGCGCCTGGACGCGGGCGAAGCCGAGCTGCGGGTCACCCTCGATCAACCGCCACCGGCCAAACTGCCGCTGACCCTGGTACTCGCCCTGCCCCGCCCGAAGATGCTGCGCCGGGTGTTCCAGACCGTGGCGACCATGGGCGTGTCGAAGGTGATTCTGGTCAACAGCTACCGGGTCGAGAAAAGCTTCTGGCAGACGCCGTTCCTCGAACCGGAATCGATCCGCGAACAGTTGATCCTGGGCTTGGAACAGGCCCGGGACACGGTGCTGCCGGAAATCATCATCGAGAAGCGCTTCAAGCCGTTCGTCGAAGATCGCCTGCCGGCCATCACCGACGGCACTCTCGGTCTGGTCGGCCATCCGGGCAACTTCCCGCCCTGCCCCCGCGCCCTGAACGAACAGGTAACCCTGGCCATCGGCCCCGAGGGTGGCTGGATTCCCTACGAAATCGATCTGCTGGCCAAGGCCGGGCTGCAACCGGTGCAACTCGGCGAGCGAATCCTGCGGGTCGAAACCGCCGTCACCGCACTGCTCGCCCGGTTGTTCTGAAGTCCTCGCCAGACAAAAGGCGTTACAGATTGCCATCATGCGGCCGATACCCTCCCCATAAGTCCAATTAGTGGTCCGAGGGAGTCGTCGCATGTACCGTTGGTTAGCCGAGAGTCTTGGAAACGTCAGCGTTAAACGTAAGCTTGGAATCGGTTTCGGCCTGGTGCTGCTGCTGACCCTGTTGATCACCTTCACCGGCTGGACCGGCATGAGCGGGATCATCAGCCGAGGCGACAAGCTCGGCTTCATCTCCAGCCTCAACGAGCTGACCAAGGACCTGCGCCTGGCGCGTCTGGACTATGAAGCACGCCGTGGCGAACAGGGCCCCGGCGCGGTCAACGACCTGCTCGGCAAACTCGACGCCGGCCTACAAAGCGCCCGCGGCATGATCGAGCAACCGTCCGACGTGGCCATGATCGATCAGCAACTGGCAGCGGTCGCCGAGTACAAACGCGCCTTTGGCGACATGACCCAGGCCACCGTGCAGCGTGAAGACGCCCGCAGCAAACTCGGCGCCAGCGCCGATAACGCCGTGGCCAAGGTCAGCGAAGTCGAGAAATCCCTGTTGCAAGGCGACAGCGTTGCGCAATTCAACAGCGTGATCGAGCTGAGCAAACTGCTGCAGCAGGCGCGCTATCAGGTGCGCGGCTACACCTACAGCGGCAAGGCCGAAGCCGAACAACCGGCGCTGGATGCCATCGCCGCCGCCCTGAACAATCTGGAAAGCCTGCCGAGCAAACTGCCCGAGCAACACATCGCCAACCTGCAGCAGGCCACCGAATCGCTCAAGGCTTACCGCGCCGCCGTCAGCCAGTTCCGCGACTCCCAGGTGAACAACGCCAAAGCGCTGGCTCGCATGTCGGCCCAGGGCGACATCCTGCTCGACGTCAGCAAGAAACTCACCGAATCTCAGACCATCGTCCGCGACACCGATGCCGCGCACGCCAAAAACATGCTGATGATCGCCACCCTGCTGGCCCTGGCCTTCGGTCTGCTCGCGGCCTGGGCGATCACCCGGCAGATCATCATTCCGCTGGAGCAGACCCTGAAAGTCGCCGAACGCGTGGCCGCCGGTGACCTGACCCACAATCTGGTGTCCCTGCGCCGCGATGAACTTGGTCAACTGCAACGCTCGATGCAGAGCATGACCCAGGGCCTGCGCGAATTGATCGGCGGGATCAGCGACGGCGTGACCCAGATCGCCAGCGCCGCCGAAGAGTTGTCCGCGGTGACCGAGCAGACCAGCGCCGGCGTGAATAATCAGAAAATCGAGACCGACCAGGTCGCGACCGCCATGAACGAAATGGCCGCCACCGTGCAGGAAGTCGCGCGCAACGCCGAGGAAGCTTCGGAAGCCGCGGTCGCCGCCGACCAGCAGGCCCGTGAGGGCGACAAGGTGGTTGGCGAAGCCATCGCCCAGATCGAACGCCTGGCCGCCGAAGTCGGCCACTCCACCGAGGCCATGGGCGAGCTCAAGCGCGAAAGCGACAAGATCGGCAGCGTGCTTGACGTGATCAAGTCCGTGGCCCAGCAAACCAACCTGCTGGCCCTCAACGCCGCCATCGAAGCCGCCCGTGCCGGTGAAGCCGGACGTGGCTTTGCGGTGGTCGCCGATGAAGTCCGCAGCCTGGCCCAGCGCACTCAGAAGTCCACGGAAGAGATCGAAGAGCTGATCGTCGGCCTGCAGAACGGCACCCAGCAAGTGGCGACGATCATGGACAACAGCCGCACCCTGACCGACAGCAGTGTCGAGCTGACCCGGCGTGCCGGTGGTTCGCTGGAAAGCATCACCCGCACCGTTTCGGCAATTCAGGCGATGAACCAGCAGATCGCCGCGGCGGCCGAGCAGCAGAGCGCTGTGGCTGAAGAGATCAACCGCAGCGTGCTGAACGTGCGGGACGTGTCGGACCAGACCTCGGCGGCCAGTGAAGAGACGGCGGCCTCCAGCGTCGAGTTGGCGCGCCTGGGCACTCACCTGCAAACGCTGGTGGGCCGGTTCAAGGTGTAAGGGATGCTTGATCGCTTGATCGTTCCCACGCTCTGCGTGGGAATGCATCCTGTGACGCTCCGCGTCACGCTTGCGAAGGGACGCAGAGCGTCCTGAGCGGCATTCCCACGCAGACGGTTCGACGCCTCGACGTGGGAACGATCAGTGATAAAAAAACGCAGCCAATGGCTGCGTTTTTTTTGCCCTGCGTTTAGAGAACTTGCCGCAGGAACGCCTGGGCTCGCGGATCCTTCGGCGCATCGAAGAACTCGGCCGGCGAGGCGTCTTCCAGCAGTTTGCCGTGATCGAAGAACAGCACCCGATCCGCCACTTCCCGGGCAAAACCCATTTCGTGGGTCACGCAGACCATGGTCATGCCTTCCACAGCCAGGTTTTTCATCACGTCCAGCACTTCGCCGACCATTTCCGGGTCGAGGGCCGAGGTCGGTTCGTCGAACAGCATGACCTTGGGGTCCATCGCCAGCGCCCGGGCAATCGCCACGCGCTGCTGCTGACCGCCGGACAGGCGCGACGGGTATTCGCGGGCCTTCTGGGCGATGCCGACCTTCTCCAGCAATGCCAGAGCCTTGGCTTCGCTTTCCTTCTGGCCGCGCTTGCGCACGACTTTCTGCGCCAGGCACAGGTTCTCCAGCACGGTCATGTGCGGGAACAGATTGAAATGCTGGAACACCATGCCGACTTCGCGGCGGTAGGCGTTGACGTCGGTTTTCGGGTCGGCCAGTTGCAGGCCGTCGATGCTCACCGAGCCGGAATCGAATTCTTCCAGACCATTAAGGCAACGCAGGAAGGTCGACTTGCCGGAGCCGGACGGGCCGATCACCACCAGCACTTCACCTTTGGCCACGGACGTGCTGACGTTATCCACCGCGCGCACCACTTGCCCACGGGTGTCGAAGACTTTTACCAGATCACGGACTTCAATCACTTTGCGCGAGCCTCCGCTCAAGCCGGCTGGCGATTTTCGACAGCGGCAGGTTGATCAACAGGTACAGGCCGGCGACGCAGAACAGGATCTCGAACGGCGAGAACGACGTGGTGATGACTTCCCGGCCGCTTTTCAGCAGCTCGGTGATGGCGATCACCGACACCAGCGAAGTGTCTTTGACCAGACTGATGAACTGCCCGGCCAGCGGCGGCAGCACGCGTTTGAACGCCTGCGGCAACACCACATGACGCATCGACTGGCCGGCACTCAGACCCAGCGAACGCGCCGCTTCGTTCTGGCCGCGGGCAATCGACTGCACACCGGAACGAATGATTTCCGCCACGTAGGCGCCGGTGAACAGCGACAGCGCGGCAATCCCGGCGAACTCCCGGGACAGGTTCATCACCGTGCCGATGAAGAAATAGAAAATGAAGATCTGCACCAGCAGCGGCGTACCGCGCACCAGTTCGACATAGATCGTCGACAGGTCGCGCAGGGTCGGGTTGCTCGACAGCCGGCACAGCCCGGTGGCCAGACCGATCAGCAGACCCAGCACACCGGACACCACCGACAGCCAAAGCGTGGTCCACAGGCCCCACAGCAGCGGACCCGCCGCCCAATGCCGCGTCACGCCCACGACGTCGCCTTCGGCCACATCGTCGCCCTGAGCGAATTGCAGGCTGTTTTCGTCGACGGTCAGGTGCTGCTCGTCACCGGCATCGTTGCGCAGGGTGACCTGCGCGCTGCCACCTTTGCGCACCAGTTCGCTGACGGTGGAAATGTCGGTCGCGCGCTGGGTTTCCTCGGCCTGATAGGCGAAGTACTGCGGCACGCGGTTCCAGCGCCATTCGTAGGACATCAGCGACGTGGCGTAATACAACGCGCCGGCCAGGCCGACCAGCACCAGCACGGTCAGGACGTGCCAGGGCCATTGGGCTTTTTTCTGTTTCATTGAATGTTTCTCTGATTCGCTCGTTCCCACGCTCTGCGTGGGAATGCATCCTGTGACGCTCTGCGTCACGCTTGCGAAGGGACGCGGAGCGTCCCGGGCGGCGTTCCCACGCAAAGCGTGGGAACGATCAGCGGGCGGGCCTTATTCCATGTCCTTGAGCCACTCGGTGCTCTTGAACCACTTGTCATGGATGCGATCGTAGGTGCCGTCTTCGTGGATCTGGTGCAGGAAGTTGTTGATGAAGTTGATGCTGTCGTAGTCACCCTTCTTCAGACCGAAGGCCAGTGGCTCGTAGGTGAACGGCTTGTCGAGGAACACCAGTTTGCCGGCGCCGACCTTGTTCACCGCGACCACGTTGTACGGCGCGTCGTAGATGAAGGCATCAGCCTTGCCGTTGACCACGTCGAGCACGGCTTCCTGCTCGTTGTCGTAGCCGTGGTACTTGGCTTTGGAGATCAGCTTCTTGGCGACCATCTCGCCGGTGGTGCCGAGCTTGGAGGTGATGCGGTAGTCGGCGGTGTTCAGGTCTTTATAGGACTTGATGGTGCCTTCCAGTTCCTTGCGGATCAGCAGGGTCTGGCCGACCACGATGAACGGTTCGCTGAAGTTCAGGCGCAGGTTGCGTTCCTGGGTCAGGGTCATGCCGCTGCCGATCATGTCGAACTTGTCGGTCATCAGCGCCGGGATGATCCCGTCGTAGCCGGTGGAGACCAGCTCCAGCTTGACGCCCATGGCCTTGGTCATGGCTTTGAGGATGTCGACTTCGAAACCGATGATTTCGCCGCGCTTGTTGGTCATTTCGAACGGCATGTAGGTCGGATCCATGCCGACCTTCAACGAGCCACGCTTGACCGCGTCGTCGATTGCACCGGCCTGCGCCGCATTGACTGCAACCAGTGCCGTGACGCCGACCAGCAGCATCGACAGATACTTCTTCATCTTCAAGTCCCCAAAACCATTGCGTTTGCGGCGCGAAAACCGACAGAAATGGACAAGATTGTCCGGGTGCGCCAATTCGGGGACGGATGCTAACGCACTCGTCCGTTTGCACAAGGTTTTTTGATCGGTTGGTGCCGGATGGGACGCAGAGCGTCCCGGGCTGCATTCCCACGCAGAGCGTGGGAACGAGTGATCCGAGACGGTAATCGGCAGGCAAAAAAAAACCCCGCTTTCGCGGGGTTTCTTGATCAGGCCGGTTGCGCCTGCAAGCTCACAGGCTTGAGCGGCAGCAGCGGTGCATGAGGATCAGCTTTCACCGAAGCCCGCCAGGCGTCCAGCCACTCGGCGTGGCCTTCGGCCCACACCTGCTCGTGCAGACGGGCCAGGGCCACCGGATCGCTCAGCAGTTGCAGGCGATCATGGTTGTTCAGCCCGGCCGGGCCGACCTTGATCGCGTGACGCACACGTTCCTGGCGCAGCCATTCGATCGGCTCGGCCTGACCGTGACGCGAGGTCGCCAGCGAGCACGCCAGGGCGTTCTGCTGTGGATCGACCACCGCGCGGATGAAGCCGTCATTCAGTGCGTGCCAGCGGTTTTCGTGGGTGTACTGATCGGTGGCCAGCAGCTCCTGTGGCGGATTGTATTCCTCGGGGATGAGGAACAGGCTCTCGTCACGGGATTTGAGGCCCAGACCGACGCGGCTGGAAATCACCGACACCGGAATCGACAGCATCAGCGAACCGACGATCGGCACCAGCCACCACAGGAAGCTCGGGTTCAGCCAGATCACCAGCAGTGCCCAGAAGAAGCCCAGCAGGGTCTGCGGACCGTGACGCTTGACCGCTTCGCTCCATGGCGTCGAGTCGTCGTCACGCTGCGGCGAGTTCCAGGTCGCGGCCCAGCCGAGGAACGCGGCCAGAACGAAACGGGTGTGGAAAATCATCCGTACCGGCGCCAGCAGCATGGAGAACAGCATCTCCAGCAGCATCGACACGGTCACCTTGAACTTGCCGCCGAACTCTTTCGCGCCCTTGGCCCAGATCAGGATGATGCTCAACAGCTTCGGCAGGAACAGCAGCACGATGGTCGTCGAGAACAGCGCGATCGCCTTGTCCGGGTGCCATTGTGGCCACAGCGGATAGAGCTGACGCGGTTCGAGGAAGTACTGCGGCTCCATCAGCGTGTTCACCGCCAGCAGCGCGGTCGACAGCACGAGGAAGAAGAACCACAACGGCGCCGACAGGTAAGACATCACGCCGGTCAGGAACACCGCGCGGTGCACCGGGTGCATGCCTTTGACCAGGAACAGACGGAAGTTCATCAGGTTGCCGTGGCACCAGCGACGGTCACGCTTGAGTTCGTCGAGCAGGTTCGGCGGCAGTTCTTCGTAGCTGCCCGGCAGATCGTAGGCAATCCACACGCCCCAGCCGGCGCGGCGCATCAGCGCAGCTTCAACGAAGTCGTGAGAGAGAATCGCACCGGAGAACGCACCTTTGCCCGGCAACGGCGCCAGGGCGCAGTGGTCGATGAACGGCTTCATGCGGATGATCGCGTTGTGACCCCAGTAGTGGGATTCACCCAGCTGCCAGAAGTGCAGGCCGGCGGTGAACAGCGGACCGTACACGCGAGTGGCGAACTGCTGCATGCGCGCATACAGCGTGTCCATGCCCGAAGCGCGCGGCGCGGTCTGGATGATACCGGCGTCCGGCGTGGCCTCCATCAGGCGCACCAGACTGGTCAGGCACTCGCCGCTCATCACCGAGTCGGCGTCGAGCACGACCATGTACTTGTAGTCACCGCCCCAGCGACGGCAGAAGTCGTCGAGGTTGCCGCTCTTGCGTTTGACGCGACGGCGACGGCGGCGATAGAAGATCTTGCCGAAACCCTTGGCTTCGCGGCAGACGTCCAGCCAGGCCTGCTGCTCGGCAACGCAGATGTCGGTGTCGTTACTGTCGCTGAGGACGAAGAAGTCGAAACGGTCCAGGTCACCGGTAGCGGCGACCGACTCGAAGGTCGCGCGCAGACCGGCGAACACCCGAGGCACGTCTTCGTTGCAGATCGGCATCACCAGTGCGGTGCGCGCGTCTTTCGGAATCGGCTCGTTGCCGGCACTTTTACCGGAGATCCGGTATTTATCGTGGCCGGTGAGCAATTCGAGGAAGCCCATCAGCGCGGTCCAGAAACCGGCCGATACCCAGCAAAACAGAATCCCGAACATGATCAGGATGCTGGTCTGCAGCGCATACGGCAGCACTTGCGTGGCGGTTTGCAGCAGCGGTTGATGCAGGACTTCTTCCAGATCGACGAACGACCAGCCCTGGTACGGCATGATGCCTTTCATGTACCAGCCGGCGACGATGGTCTGCCCCAGCATCAGCACCAGCAGAATGTAGCGACGGATCGAGCCGACCGTGCGCCAGCGCGCCGCCGGCAGCACGTTGGCGTCCTTCGGCGGTTGCGGCGGGTTGGTGCGGCCGGTCAGGCGGCGCCAGCCACGCACCAGGATGTTGGTGCGCCACGGCTCCGGCACGACCTTGGTCCGACGGATCGGCGGCGTGGCCTTCATGCTGACCCGGCCGCTGGCGTCGAGCACCAGCATTTCCGCGTCTTGCAGCTCTTCGGCGGTGCTCAGGATCAGGCGCTTGCCCACCGAAGCCTGGGCGGCTTCGGTCGGTGCGTCAAAGGTCTTGGACGACAGGCGTTCATGCAATTCGCTGAAGGACTGGCAGCCCGCGAGTTCCGCGCGCTGCTCGTCGGTCATCGGCAGATGCGCCAGGTACTCGGACAGAGTCTCTGGCTGTACTTGAGAGTTACTCATCGGCAGGCAACTGATAGCTCCAGGTCTCGGTCAGGACTTCTTCAGTCGGTGCCGATTCCGGTGTGGCTGGGGCCGCGTCCGCAGCGGCTGGCTGCTTGGCGTCTTTGTTGGCCTTGTCCTTGGCATCTGCAACCGGCTTGGCGTCGGCCTGTTTGGCCTCGGCGGCCTTGGCTTCCTTGTCGGCTTTCTCTTGTTGCTTGGCGGCAACCTTGTCGGCCTTGGCTACCGACGAATTGGACGTCGGCACCGAAGACTTGGCCAGATCAGCGGTGACCACTGGCTGCACCAGAGCTGCGCGCATCTCGGTGGACTTGCTCGGGTCCTTGATCTTCATCCGCAGGGTCAGGCGCCAGCCCTTGGTTTCCGGGTTGTAGCGCACGCTGTTCTCGACCAGTTCGGCGTTGTCGCCGACGCTGACCTGGCTGCGAACGTCCGCATCTGGAGCCAAAGCGGCCAGAGACGGGCCTTCGAAGTCGACCAGGTAGGCAACGCTGCCATCCGGCTGACGGATCAGGTTCGATTGCTTGACGTCACCGGTCGAACGCAGGGTCTGCTTGACCCAGGCGCTGTCCGGCGCGTGAATCGCCGCTTCGTCCATGGTCCAGTGCATGCGGTAGGCGAAGTCCAGCGGCTGGCCTGGCTCCGGCAGTTTTTCCGGGTTCCAGAACGCAACGATGTTGTCGTTGGTTTCGTCCGCAGTCGGGATCTCGACCAGATCAACCGTGCCCTTGCCCCAGTCGCCCTTCGGCTCGATCCAGGCGCTTGGGCGCTTGTCGTAGCGGTCGTCGAGGTCTTCGTAGTGGCTGAAATCACGGCCACGTTGCAGCAGACCGAAACCACGCGGGTTCTCGACGCTGAACTGGCTCACGGCCAGATGTTTAGGGTTGTTCAGAGGGCGCCAGATCCACTCGCCGTTGCCGGCATGGATCGACAGACCGCTGGAGTCGTGCAGTTCGCGACGGTAGTTGAGCACTTTCGACGGCTGGTTGGCGCCGAACAGGAACATGCTGGTCAGCGGCGCGATGCCGAGCTTGCCGACCTTGTCACGCAGGTACATCTGGCCCTTGACGTCGACAATGGTGTCGCTGCCCGGACGCAGGATCAGACGGTAGGCGCCGGTCGCACGTGGCGAATCCAGCAGGGCGAAGATCACCAGGTGCTTGTCGCCCGGCTTCGGCTGCTGAATCCAGAACTCGCGAAAACGCGGGAATTCTTCGCCGGACGGCAAAGCGGTATCGATTGCCAGACCACGGGCCGACAGGCCGTAGGTGTGACCCTTGCCGACGACGCGGAAATAGCTCGCGCCCAGCATGGTCATGATTTCGTCTTGCTTGTCCGCCTTGTTGATCGGGTACAGCACACGGAAACCGGCGTAGCCCAGTTGTTCGGTGGCCTTCGGATCGAACTGCAGGTCGCCGAAATCGAAACGGCTTGGATCGTATTTGATCTCTTCGACCGTGTTAGCGGTGATTTCGTTGATTTTCACCGGCGTATCGAAGTGCATGCCCTGGTGATAGAAGGACAGCTTGAACGGGGTCTTCTGGTCGGCCCATTCGGCCTTTTCGGTGCGGAAACGAATCTTCTGATAGTCCGCGAATTTCATTTCACGGAATTCGTTCGGCAGGTTGCTGCGCGGGGCTTCGAACTTCTGCCCGGCCAGCTCTTTGGCCTTGGCCGACACATCGTCAAGATTGAATGCCCAAAGCTGGCCGGCGCTGAGCAGGCAGAGTACTGCCGAGCCCGCTACCAGAGCGCTGCGCAAGCGTTTGGCAGACAATTTTGCTGCATTACAGGGACTAACAATCACGAGCAACCCTCGCCGAAAACAGATCAATAAACCAACGGCCAGATGAAGTGCCTGTGAGGGATTCGGTACAAAAAAACCGACCTTTCAGGACACCCTTGCCAAGTTGGCGAGCATTGTTCCGACTCCGCTGGGTCAAAATGATTCCCCAATCGGATCCGGACAAGTCTCTACCTAAGTCAAAATGGACCAACGAACGCTGATCCCCGTAGCGCGCGATTATCTAGTAGCCCGCGTGACAACGCATCAGGGGTAACAAAGTATTTATCGCGAAAATTCCCTGTTTTCAGTCGAAAAGCCCTTAAAAAGTTGTTTCAAGCACTTTCATGTCTGTAACAGGAAGGTTACCGGGCCATCGTTGACCAGGTGCACCTGCATATCCGCGCCGAATCTACCTGATGCCACTGTGCCATGCATCTGTTTCGCTTTGCTTAATAGATAGTCGAATAATTCTTCGCCCAGCGCCGGAGGGGCGGCGGTCGAGAAACTCGGGCGCAACCCGCTTTTGGTGTCGGCAGCGAGGGTGAACTGAGAGACCAGCAGCAACCCGCCGCCCACATCCGCCAGGGACAGATTCATCTTGCCCTCGGCGTCACTGAACACTCGATAGTTAAGCAGCTTATGCAGAAGTTTGTCGGCGCTGGCCGGCGTGTCGTCGGGCTCTACCGCCACCAGCACCAGCAAACCCTGATCGACACTGCCAACCACCTCGCCCGCCACTTCGACCCGCGCGCCTTTCACGCGCTGCAACAGCCCCTTCATGCTTCTTCGGGCGGCAGGTCGAGCAGACGACGGGCCATTTTGCTGGCGGCGCGCACCAGTGCATCGGTGATGCCCGGTTCCGAGGCAGCGTGGCCGGCATCGCGGATCACCTGCAGCTCGCTGTTCGGCCAGGCCTGATGCAGTTCCCAGGCGTTGTCGAGCGGGCAGATCACGTCGTAGCGGCCGTGGATGATCACGCCCGGCAGATGGGCGATCTTGCCCATGTCGCGAATCAGCTGGTTCGGCTCAAGGAACGCGTTGTTGGTGAAGTAGTGGCATTCGATCCGCGCAATCGACAAGGCACGCTGCGGCTCGGAGAAACGGTCGACCACCAGCGGGTTCGGACGCAGGGTCGCGGTGCGCCCTTCCCAGGTCGACCAGGCCTTGGCCGCGTGCATCTGGGCGATCTGGTCGTTGCCGGTCAGGCGTTTGTGGAACGCGCTGAGCAGGTCGTCGCGCTCGTCCAGCGGGATCGGCGCGAGGTAGTCCTGCCAGTAATCGGGGAACAGACGGCTGGCGCCGGCCTGGTAGAACCATTCGATTTCCTGCGGACGGCAGAGAAAGATCCCGCGCAGGATCAGACCGTGCACGCGCTCCGGGTGGGTCTGCGCGTAGGCCAGCGCCAGGGTCGAACCCCAGGAACCGCCGAACAGCACCCATTTGTCGATGCCCAGGTGTTTACGAATGCGCTCGAGGTCTTCGACCAGATCCCAGGTGGTGTTGTTTTCCAGGCTGGCGTGGGGCGTGGAGCGACCGCAGCCGCGCTGGTCGAAGGTGACAATGCGATACAGGTTCGGATCGAAGTAGCGGCGACTCTGGGCGTCGCACCCGGCGCCGGGACCTCCGTGGATGAACACCACCGGCAAACCTTCCGGTGAACCGCTTTCGTCGACGTACAGCGTATGGGTGTCATCGACGGCCAGATCGTGCCGTGCGTGAGGTTTGATCTGCGGAAACAAAGTCTGCATTGCGCGCTCCGTAAGGGGTCGAGGTCATCCCTGAGGGGACTTCTATTATTCTGCCGTCCGGCATCATAAACCCGATTTACGTCAATGAGCATGCCCGTGCGCTGTCACATTTTGTCAGCCATGAACCCCAGCAGGTTCTCAAAGAGACGATCGACCTCGGCGACCTGATTTCGCGCCCGCAGGCAGCCGTGAACCAGCCCTTCGCCGTAATACAGCGCCGCGTCGACGCCCGCCGCGTTCAGCCGTTCGGCGTAGCACACGCCGTCGTCACGCAGCGGATCGAACTGCGCCACGGCGATCCAGGCCGGTGGCAAACCGCTGAAGTCCCCGGCCAGCAACGGCATCGCATAGGCGTTCGGCTTGGCGGTGCCGCGCAGGTACAAGGCGTGATAACAGTCGAGATCGCTGCTGGCGAGCAACGGCGCATCCGCGCATTCGCTGCGCGACGGCAACTGCTCATCGCCTCCCAGCCCCGGATAGATCAAGACCTGCGCGCCCGGCAGCGGCTCGCCGGCATCGCGCAGTGCCAGGCACAGCGCCGCCGCCAGATTGCCCCCGGCACTGTCGCCCGCCACCAGCATCCGTCCGGGATCGAACCAGAACGGTCCGCTGCGCAACGCGCGCCAGACGCTCAGGCAATCCTCGAAACCGGCCGGGAACGGGTGCTCCGGCGCCAGCCGGTAATCCACCGCCACCACCATCGCCCCGAGCGCCATGGCCAACTCGCAGCAGATGAAGTCATGGGAATCCAGCCCGCCGACCACCCAACCGCCGCCATGCAGATACAACACGCACGGCCAGCCACTGGCCGATGGCCGGACAGGCGGGCGATACGAGCGCACCGCCACCCCGCTCAACTGGAAATCCACCACCTCCAGACCCGCCGGCCGTTCGGGCGTGAAGGCGCGGCACATGGCGTCATAGGATTTGCGCAATCCGCCGAGGCTGCTGTCCTCGCTGGCAAAGCCTTCGGTTCTGGAAACGAAGGCTGCCATCGACGGCGAAAGTGGATAAGTGCCCATCAGTTTTTCAGGCTGGCCTGAACCGTGGCCACGCCGTCCTTGCCATCGAAACTGCTGACACCCGCCAGCCAGCGTTGCAGGTCTTCGGGATGTTCACGCAGCCAGGTCTTCGCCACTTCCTGCGGCGTCTTGCGCTCCATGATCGGCACCATCAACTGGCTTTCCTGGGCGGCGGTGAAGGTCAGGTTTTCCAGCAGTCGATGAACGTTCGGGCAGCGCTCGGCGTAGTCCGGCGCGGTGACGGTGGAAACGGTGGCGGCGCCTTCGTTGGGGCCGTAGACGTCTTCACTGCCGGTCAGGTAGGTGATTTTCATGTTGATGTTCATCGGGTGCGGCGTCCAGCCGACGAACACCACGAACTCCCTGCGGTTCACCGCCCGCTGCACGGCGGCGAGCATGCCGGCCTCACCGGATTCGACGATCTTGAAATCCTTCAGGCCGAAATGGTTGGTTTCGATCATGGTCTTGATCGTGGTGTTGGCGCCGCTGCCGGGCTCGATGCCGTAGATCTTGGCACCGAGCTGATCCTTGAATTTCGCGATGTCGCCGAAGGTTTTCAGCCCTGCGGCCGCCACGTAATCCGGAACCGCCAGCGTCGCCTGGGCGTCGGCCAGGCTGGGTTTGTCCATGACCTTGACCTGATTGGCGGCGAGGAACGGCGCAATATTCTTGTCCATCGCCGGTTTCCAGTAGCCGAGGAAGATATCCAGACGCTTGTCGCGGATGCCGGCGAAGATGATTTGCTGCACGGCGCTGGTCTGCTTGCTTTCGTAGCCGAGGCCGTTGAGCAGCACGTCGGCCATGCCGCTGGTGGCGATCACGTCGGTCCAGTTGACGACGCCCATGCGCACGGTTTTGCAGGAAGCATCATCGGAAGCCATGGCGCCGGCGCTGAGCAGCGCACTGCCGGTCAGGATTAACGCACAACGAGTGAACAGTCTTTTCATGTGGGATCGTCTCGTGCGGCAGCGGGTTATTGTTCGGATCGGTGTCTTCTTGCACCGTGGCCGAAACATTACGCAGCAGACGAGCGGGAAAAGCGAACTGTGGCGACCGGGATTTGCACGGTGGCGACTTCTCCCGATCGTTCCCACGCTCCGCGTGGGAATGCAGCCCGTGACGCTCCGCGTCACTGGACGCGGAGCGTCCCTTGAGGCATTCCCACGCAGAGCGTGGGAACGATCACAGCTGACTCAGTTGTAGTGGTTTTTGCCCCAGGCGAGCAGCCCTTGCAGCAATTCCTTCAGCACCACCCGTGTCGGCTCCGCCAGATCGGCGCGGTAGCGGAACGGTTCGAACTCTTCCATGTAGGTGCACTGGCCCAGCTCCAGTTGCACAGCGTGGATGTTTTCCGCCGGGTTGCCGTAGTGACGGGTGATGTGGCCGCCCTTGAAGCGCCCGTTCAGCACATGGCTGTAAGCGTCGTGGCGGGCGCAGATCGCTTCCAGTTGCGTGGCCAACTGCGGATCGCAACTGGCGCCGTTGAAAGTGCCGAGGTTGAAGTCCGGCAGCTTGCCGTCGAACAGGTGCGGGATGATCGAGCGGATCGAATGCGCATCGAACAGCAACGCGTAACCGAACTCGGCCTTCAACCGCGCCAGCTCCTCCTGCAAGGTGCGGTGATACGGCGTCCAGATCTGCTCCAGATAGGTCGCACGCTCTTCTTTCGACGGCTCCTGGCCTGCCTTGAACAACGGAATGCCATCGAACAGCGTCGCCGGGTACAGCCCGGTGGTGGCGCCGGCGTACAGCGGTTTGTCGTCGGACGGCCGGTTCAGGTCGATGACGAACCGCGAGTACTCGGCCGCCAGAGTGCTGGCGCCCAGTTCGGCGGCGAAATCGTAGAGCTGCGGAATGTGCCAGTCGGTGTCCGGCAGGCTTTTCGCGTCCGGGATCAACCCGGCCTCGACCGCCGGGGTCAGGCGTACGCCGGCGTGGGGCATGCTGATCAGCAGCGGCACGCGACCTTGTTTGAAGTTCAGAACCTTATCCACAACCGCTCTCCTACAGACTTGATTCAACGCCGTGACGCACGACGCGTTTGTCCAGTTCACCACCGAGCCAGTACGCCAGATCCGCCGGGCGGTCGATCTGCCAGGCGACAAAATCGGCGACCTTGCCGACTTCCAGCGAACCGTGGGTCTCGGCCATGCCCAGGGCTTGTGCCGCATGAATCGTGGCGCCGGCCAATGCCTCTTCCGGAGTCATGCGGAAACAGGTGCAGGCCATGTTCAGCATCAGGCGCAACGACAGCGCCGGCGAGGTGCCGGGGTTGAGGTCGCTGGCGATGGCGATTTTCACCTTGTGTTTGCGCAGGGCGTCCATCGGTGGCAACTGGGTTTCGCGCAGGAAGTAGAACGCCCCCGGCAACAGCACCGCGACGGTATCGGATTCGGCCATGGCGATGGCGTCGGCTTCGTCCATGAACTCCAAGTGATCGGCGGACAATGCGTGGTAGCGCGCAGCGAGGCTGGAACCGTGCAGCGACGACAATTGCTCGGCGTGCAGCTTCACCGGCAGACCGAGTTTTTGCGCGGCGATGAACACCCGCTCGACCTGCTCCGGGGAGAACGCCAGGTATTCGCAGAACGCATCCACCGCATCGACCAGCCCTTCGGCGGCCAGCGCAGGGAGCATCTCGGCGCAGATGTGATCGATGTAATCGTCGGCGCGATCCTTGTATTCCGGCGGCAAGGCGTGGGCGGCCAGGCAGGTGCTGCGCACGCTGATCGGCAGCTCGGCGGCGAGGCGACGGATGACCCGCAAAATCTTGCGCTCGCTGGCCAGATCGAGGCCGTAGCCGGATTTCATTTCGACCGTGGTCACGCCGTCGCGCATCAGGCTTTTCAGGCGCTTGGCGGCGCTGGCGAACAGCTCGTCTTCCGAGGCTTCGCGCGTGGCGCGCACGGTGCTGGCGATGCCGCCGCCGGCGGCGGCGATCTCTGCATAGCTGACGCCTTGCAGGCGCTTCTCGAATTCGCCGCTGCGGTTGCCGCCGAACACGGTGTGGGTGTGGCAGTCGATCAGGCCGGGAGTGACCCAAGCGCCTTGCAGGTCATTGACCGCCGGGTATTCGCCTGACGGCAATTGGCTGCGCGGGCCGATCCACTCGATGAGTGCACCGGACGTCACGATGGCCGCATCCTCGATGATCGAGTAGACGCCTTGCGCCATGGTTGCGACGTGGCAGTGTTGCCAGAGGGTTTTCATCCCAAGTCCTCGTCTTGCGATCGTTCCCACGCTCTGCGTGGGAATGCAGCCCGTGACGCTCCGCGTCACTGGACGCGGAGCGTCCCTTGAGGCATTCCCACGCAGAGCGTGGGAACGATCAGTAGTGGTTAAAGGCTCGGCAGCAGTTTCGCCGGAACCAGCTCCGTCAGCACCCGCGAAGCCAGCAGTTCGGTCGCTGCATTGATATCCGGCGCGAAGAAGCGGTCCTTCTCGTAGAACGGCACTTCGCGACGCAGAATCCCACGGGCCTGTTCCAGTTTGGCCGAGGTCTTCAGGCCGTTGCGCAGGTCCAGGCCCTGCACCGCCGCCAGCCATTCCACCGCGAGAATCCCGCGAGTGTTCTCGGCCATTTCCCACAGGCGCTTGCCGGCGGCCGGGGCCATCGACACGTGGTCTTCCTGGTTGGCAGAAGTCGGCAGGCTGTCCACCGAGTGCGGATGGGACAACGCCTTGTTTTCGCTGGCCAGGGCCGCAGCGGTCACCTGGGCGATCATGAAGCCGGAGTTCACGCCTCCGTTGGCGACGAGGAACGGCGGCAGCTGCGACATGTGCTTGTCCATCATCAGCGAGATACGGCGCTCGCTCAGGGAACCGATTTCGGCAATGGCCAGCGCCATGTTGTCAGCGGCCATGGCCACTGGTTCGGCGTGGAAGTTGCCGCCGGAAATCACGTCGCCTTCGGCCGCGAACACCAGCGGGTTGTCGGATACGGCGTTGGCTTCGATGGCCAGCACTTCGGCGGCCTGACGGAACTGGGTCAGGCACGCGCCCATGACTTGCGGCTGGCAACGCAGCGAGTACGGGTCCTGCACCTTTTCGCAGTTCTGGTGCGAGTCGGAGACTTCGCTGCGCTCGCCCAGCAGATCGCGGTAAGCGGCAGCGGCGTCGATCTGGCCTTTCTGGCCACGGGCGGCGTGGATGCGCGCATCGAACGGCGAACGCGAGCCCAGCACCGCTTCCACCGTCAGACCGCCCAGCGCCAGCGCGCCGGCGAACAGGTCTTCACCTTCGAACAGACCACGCAGTGCGAATGCGGTAGAAACCTGAGTACCGTTGAGCAGCGCCAGACCTTCTTTGGCCGCCAGGGTCAGCGGGGTCAGACCGGCGACTTTCAGCGCTTCGGTCGCTTCCATCCACTCGCCCTTGTAGCGCGCCTTGCCCTCACCCAGCAGCACCAGCGACATGTGCGCCAGCGGCGCGAGGTCACCGGATGCACCGACCGAGCCTTTCAACGGAATGTGCGGATAGACCTCGGCGTTGATCAACGCGATCAGCGCATCGATCACTACGCGACGAATCCCGGAGAAACCACGGCTGAGGCTGTTGACCTTGAGCACCATGATCAGGCGCACCAGCTCATCGCTGATCGGCTGGCCGACGCCGGCGGCGTGGGACAGCACCAGCGAGCGCTGTAGGTTTTCCAGGTCTTCGCTGGCGATGCGAGTCGAGGCCAGCAGGCCGAAACCGGTGTTGATGCCGTAGGCGGTGCGGTTTTCCGCGAGGATCTGCTCGACGCAGGCCACGCTGGCTTCGATCTGCGCGCTGGCGCTGTTGTCGAGGGTCAGCTTGACCGGGTTCTGATAAACGTCACGCAGTTGGGCCAGGCTCAGTTGGCCGGGGATCAGGTTCAGCGCAGTCATTTTGTGCTCCTTTTGAGAGTTTATTGTTAACTCGCCAGACGCTCCGGAGATGTCCGTTGTCCGTCGCGTCTGCCCTTTTGGGGAGCCGCGCCTTGGCACGCTGGCGTGGGTAGTTTTCAGTGCAAATTCGGTAATGCGTTGTGCAGCAGATCCGTGTCTTTCAGAACGTTTGCAGCTGCGGCGATATCCGGCGCCAGCCAGCGATCCTGATCGTAGGCCGGGACCTTTTCGCGCAGCAGTCGCCAGGCGGTATCGGTGCCGGCGCCGAAGCGCTGTTCCTTGAGAAATTCAAACGCCTGGGCCGCCAGCAGGTACTCGATGGCGAGGATCTGAGTGCAGTTTTCCAGCGCGCGATGCAGCTTCAGCGCGGCGTTGGTGCCCATGCTCAAGTGATCTTCCTGCAGGCCCGAGGTGACGTAGTTGTCGAGCACCGCCGGCTGCGCCAACTGGCGGTTTTCCGCGCACAGCGACGCGGCGACGTATTGCACGATCATCATCCCGGAGTTCACCCCCGGATTGGCCACCAGGAATGCCGGCAGACCGCTGACGTGCGGGTTGATCAGGCGATCCAGACGCCGCTCGGCAATCGATCCGATTTCAGCCATCGCAATCGCCAGCAGATCCGCCGCCAGCGCCACCGATTGCCCGTGCGGGTTGGCCTGGGACATGACACGGAAGTCATCCGGCGTGCCCAGCAGCAACGGGTTGTCGGTGCAGCCGTTGAGCTCGGTTTCGATCTGTTTGATCGCGTGTTCCAGTTGATCGCGGGCGGCGCCGTGCACCTGCGGGATCGAGCGGATGCTCAAGGCATCCTGAGTGCGAATGCCTTTGCTCGCCGCGATCACTTCGCTGCCATCGAGCAAGGCGCGCAGATTGACGCCGACCTGCTGCATGCCCGGATGCGGTTTGAGCGCAATGATCTCGGCATCGAACGCGGCGATCTGGCCGCGCTGGGCTTCGAAACTCATGGCGCCGATCACGTCGGCCCATTGCAGCAGACGTGTGGCGTCGGCAATCCCCAGGCAACCGAGGCCGGTCATGCACGGCGTACCGTTGACCAGGCACAGACCGTCCTTCGCCCCGAGCTGAACCGGTTGCAGGCCCTCTTCGGCCAGCGCCTGCTGTGCAGACACGATCTGCCCGCGATAGCTGACATTGCCCACGCCCAGCAGCGCGATGCCGATGTGGGCCATGTGGGTCAGGTAACCCACCGAACCCTGGGACGGCACTTGCGGGGTGATGCCGCGATTGAGCAGCGCCAGCAGCGCTTCGACCACCCGGCGATGAATGCCGGATTTGCCGTGGCTGTAGTTGCGGATCGCCGAGCACAGGATGGCGCGGGTCTGCTCATCGGCCAGTACCGGACCGACGCCGCAGGCATGGCTGAGCAAGGTGTTGCGCGACAGCTGGCTGAGCTGTTCGTCTTTCAGCGAGACGTTGCACAGCGCACCGAGCCCGGTGTTCACGCCATAGGCGCGCTCGCCGCTGGCGACGATGCGCTGGACGATGCCCTGCGCGTTTTCAATGCGCGCCCAGGTCTGCGCCGACAGCTCGAGCTGCGCGCCGTGACGAGCGACTGCGACCACATCCTGCCAACGCATCGGGGCGTCGGCGATAACGATTTTTTCAGCCTGGGACATCTAAAACCTCATTAACCTGATCGTTCCCACGCTCTGCGTGGGAACGCCGCCTGGGACGCTCCGCGTCCCGCTCTCACCGCAAGACTCAAGTCCTGCGCAATGGTGACGCGGAGCGTCACGGTATGCATTCCTACGCAGACGGTTCGACGCCTCGACGTGGGAACGAGCCTGCCGTAAACCTTTAAACCACAGCCGCCCGCCGCTGCACGAAACGGTCGACATACTCGTCCGCCGGCGAATGCAGGATCTCTTTCGGCGTGCCGACCTGGATCAGGCGGCCGTCCTTGAGGATCGCGATGCGGTTGCCGATGCGCACGGCCTCGTCGAGGTCGTGGGTGATGAAGACGATGGTCTTGTGCAGGGTCTTTTGCAGCTCCAGCAACTGGTCCTGCATCTCGGCGCGGATCAGCGGATCCAGCGCACTGAACGCTTCGTCCATCAGGATGATGTCGGTGTCCGCCGCCAGGGCGCGGGCCAGACCCACACGTTGGCGCATGCCGCCGGAGAGCTGGTGCGGGTATTTGTTTTCGTAGCCCTTGAGGCCCACGGTGTTGATCCAGTGCAGCGCGCGTTCGGCGCACAGTTGCTTGGTCTCGCCGCGCACTTTCAGGCCGTAGGCGACGTTGTCGAGCACGGTCTTGTGCGGCAGCAGGCCGAAGCTCTGGAACACCATGCTGATCTTGTGCCGACGAAATTCGCGCAAGGCGTCCATGTCGTATTGCAGGATGTCCACGCCGTCCACCAGGATCGCGCCGCTGGTCGGGTCGATCAGGCGGTTGAAGTGGCGCACCAGGGTCGATTTGCCGGAGCCGGACAGGCCCATGATCACGAAGATCTCGCCGGTGCCGATGCTCAGGGACAAATCGTTGACCCCGACCACGCAACCGGTTTCGTTCAGCACCTGATCCTTGGTCTTGCCCTGGCCGACCATCGTCAGTGCATCCTTGGCGCGGTTGCCGAAAATCTTGAAGACGTTTTTGACTTCGATCTTGCTCACGGTTGCGTTGCTCATTTGCTCACCTCATGCCGTGGCCGACCATACGCCTGGGTAATGCGGTCGATGACCACTGCGAGAATCACGATCGCCAGACCGGCTTCAAGGCCGCGTCCGACGTTGAGGGTCTGAATGCCCACCAGCACATCTTCACCCAGACCACGGGCGCCGATCATCGAGGCGATCACCACCATCGACAGGGCCATCATGGTGGTCTGGTTGATCCCGGCCATGATGCTCGGCAGGGCCAGCGGCAGTTGCACGCCGAACAGTTGCTGCCAGCGGTTGGCGCCGAAGGCGTTGATCGCTTCCATCACTTCGCCGTCAACCTGGCGGATGCCCAGATCGGTCAGGCGGATCAGCGGCGGCGCGGCGTAGATCACGGTGGCGAAAATCGCCGGCACCTTGCCCAGGCCGAACAGCATCAGCACCGGAATCAGGTACACGAAGCTCGGCATGGTCTGCATGATGTCGAGCAGCGGCATCAGCACCGAACGCAGGCGATTGCTGCGCGCCGAGAGAATCCCCAGCGGTACGCCGATCAGCACCGAAATGACCGTCGCCACCATCATCAGCGCGAGGGTCTGCATCAACTTGTCCCACAGACCGACAGCGCCGACCAGGAACAACAGACCGACGATCACGGCGGTGGTCACGACTTTGCGCGTCGCATGCCAGGCCACGACGCCGACGATGGCCAGCATCAACCACCACGGCGCGGCGCGCAGCAGGCCTTCAAGATTGACGATGGCCCACAGCAGGGTGTCGGAGATATGACGGAACACATCGCCGTAGTTGGTGACCAGCGCATCGACCCAACCGTTGACCCAGTCGGCGATGGAAAAGGTAAAGCTTTCGGGAAACATAAGCGGCTCTCAATCAGGAAACTCAATCAAGCGATTGCGGCGAACACCCCGGCCAGCCTCTCGGTTGGCCGGGAGGAATTCGACCTACAGCGCCGCGTCGATTTTCTTGGCAGCGTCTTCACTCACCCACGCATGCCAGACCTCAGGATGTTCCTTGAGGAAGATTTTCGCCAGTTTTGGCGACTCGATACGTTCCTTCGCCATGCGGCCCAGGTTCTGGTTCAGCAGGTCGATCGGCAGGTTGACCTTTTCCAGCACGGCCACCAGTTCCGGCGCTTGCTCGTGGAAGGTCTTGGACAGACCGACCTTGATGGTCACGGTCTTGTCGACGCCCGGTTTTTCTTCCAGTTTCACTGCGTCGATCTGGCCCATCAGCGGGGTTGGCGACCAGTAGTAGAACAGGATCGGCTCGCCACGCTTGTAGCTCGACAGCACCGCCGCATCCAGCGCCGGACCGGTGCCCGGACGGAAGTTGGTGTAGCTGTTTTCCAGGCCGTAGCTTTTCAGCATTTCGCTGTTGTCCAGCTCGCAGGTCCAGCCGGCCGGGCAGTTGTAGAAGCGGCCCTTGGAAGGCTCTTCGGCGTCCTTGAAGATGGCGGCGTATTTGCCCAGGTCGGCGATGTTTTTCAGGTCCGGCGCCTTGGCTTCGATCTTGCGTTTGGCGTCGCCTTCGATCACGTAGCGCGGCACGTACCAGCCTTCGATCGCACCCACCACCGGGGCGCCGACACCGACGACCTTGCCGGCCTTCTCGGCCTTGTTCCAGACCTCGCTGCGGCCGACCCATTCTTCGGCGAAGATCTGGATGTCGTTGCTGCTCAGGGCGTTTTCCATGGTGATGGAGTTGCCCGGCAGGCTGTCGGTCTTGCAGTCGTAACCTTTTTCCAGCACCACTTGCAGAACGTCGGTCAGCAGCATGCCGCTTTCCCAGTTCAGGCCGGCGAATTTCACCGGTTTGCCGGACTCGCACCAGCCAGCGGCCTGGGTCGCGCCGGCGCTGGCCAGCAGGCCCATGGAAAGCAAGGTGGTCAGCAGGGTCTTGTTCGATTTCATTGTTGTGACGCTCCTAATCATGAATTGGCTTACGGCAGTCAAGAGGCATCCAGCCCTGTCCACGTCCAAATCAGGCCTGCGCCGCAGCGCGACCGGCCCCGCTTGTTTTAGGTTGTACAACGCTGTCCTGCTCGACGGGCAGAATCAGTCGATCGGGTACGGTGCCGTGCCATTTTTTCGCGCAGACGTAGTACAGCGCTGCGGGCAGCACGAGACCGATGATCCAGGAAATATCCACATCCCCCAGGGCCGCCACCAATGGACCGGTATAGAACTTGGTGGAAATGAACGGCAGTTGCACCAGCACCCCGAACACGTAAACGCTGATACCGAGGATGTTCCAGCGGCCGTAGCGACCGTTCGGATCCGCCAGTGCCGGCACGTCGTAGCGCTCGCGGGTGATGCAGTAGTAGTCCACCAGGTTGATCGCACTCCACGGCGTGAAGAACGCCAGCAGGAACAGGATGAAGGACTTGAACGCACCGAGGAACGAATGCTGGCCGAGCAGTGCGATCAGGGTCGCCGCGCCGACGATCACCAGCACGAACACCAGACGCTGCATGCGGGTGACCGTCAGGTGGCCACGGAAGCCGCTGATGATGGTCGCGATGCACATGAAGCTGCCGTAGGAGTTCAGGGTGGAGATGGTGACCTTGCCGAACGCGATGCTGAAATACAGCAGCGCGGCGGTGGCACCGGTCCCGCCCAGACCGACGATGTAGGCGACTTCATGACCGGCGAATTGCCCGTTGGCCGAAGCGGCCGCGAACACACCGAGGATCATCGCCACCTGCGCACCAATCACCGAACCGGCACCGGCGGCGAAGAAGGTTTTCACCGAAGACACCTTGCTCGGCAGGTAACGCGAGTAGTCCGCCACGTAAGGGCCGAAAGCGATCTGCCAGGAGGCCGCGAGCGACACCGCCAGCAGGAAACTGCTCCAGCTGAAGTGGCGGATTTCCAGAAGTGCGCCGACGTCCACCTGACTCATCAGACGGCTGAACAGGTATACGAAAGCAATCACGCCAATGGCACTGGCGATGCGGCCGATCCAGTGAATCACCCGATAGCCAAGCACCGTGACCACGACGATGACGCTGGCGAAAAGCAGGATGCCAACGGTATCGCTGACCCCGAACAACTGGCCCAGCGCCTGACCGGACAACACCGTTCCGGTGGCGGTGAAGCCGAGGTACATCAGGCACACCAGCACGATCGGAATCGCCGCGCCGTAGACGCCGAACTGCACCCGGCTGGAAATCATCTGCGGCAGGCCAAGCTTCGGCCCTTGCGCTGCGTGCAGCGCCATCACCCCGCCGCCCAGCAATTGACCGATCAGCAGACCGATCAACGACCAGAACACATCGCCGCCCAGCACCACGGCCAGGGCCCCGGTGACAATCGCGGTGATTTGCAGGTTGGCACCCATCCACAGGGTGAACTGACTGAACAGACGACCGTGTCTTTCCGCTTCCGGGATGTAGTCGATCGAACGCCTTTCGATCAACGGTTTACTGCCTGCACGATCGGTGTTGCCCGCCATGATTCAACCTCTGTGGATTGTTCTGGTTATTGTTGTTGTGGCCCTGTGGGAGCGAGGGTGCCCGCTCCCGCAGATGTTCACTTGCCGGTGATCATCGGCAGGTTCAGCCCTTGTTCCTTGGCGCAGTCGATGGCGATCTGGTAACCGGCATCGGCGTGACGCATGACGCCGGTGCCCGGGTCGTTGTGCAGCACGCGAGCGATACGCTCGGCCGCTTCGTCAGTACCGTCGCAGACAATCACCATGCCCGAGTGCTGGGAGAAGCCCATGCCGACGCCGCCGCCGTGGTGCAGGGACACCCAGGTCGCACCGCTCGCGGTGTTCAGCAGCGCGTTGAGCAGCGGCCAGTCGGAGACGGCATCGGAGCCATCCTGCATCGACTCGGTTTCACGGTTCGGACTGGAGACCGAGCCGGAGTCGAGGTGGTCGCGACCGATCACGATCGGCGCCGACAGCTCGCCGCTGCGCACCATTTCGTTGAACGCCAGACCGAGCTTGGCGCGCAGGCCCAGGCCGACCCAGCAGATACGCGCCGGCAGACCCTGGAAGCTGATGCGCTCACGCGCCATGTCCAGCCAGTTGTGCAGGTGGGCGTCGTCCGGGATCAGCTCTTTGACTTTGGCGTCGGTCTTGTAGATGTCCTGCGGATCACCCGACAGTGCAGCCCAGCGGAACGGGCCGATGCCACGGCAGAACAGCGGACGGATGTAGGCCGGTACGAAGCCTGGGAAATCGAATGCGTTTTCGACGCCTTCTTCCTGAGCCATCTGACGGATGTTGTTGCCGTAGTCGAAGGTCGGCACGCCCATCTTCTGGAAGTCGAGCATGGCTTTGACGTGCACGGCCATCGATTGCTTGGCGGCCTTGACCACAGCGGCTGGCTCGGTCTTGGCGCGGGCGCGGTATTCGTCCCAGGTCCAGCCGGCCGGCAGGTAACCGTTGAGCGGGTCGTGGGCGCTGGTCTGGTCGGTGACCATGTCCGGGCGCACGCCGCGCTTGACCAGTTCCGGAAGGATTTCAGCGGCGTTGCCGCACAGGGCGATGGAAACCGCCTTGCCTTCGGAGGTGTATTTGGCGATGCGGGCCAGCGCGTCGTCGAGGTCTTTGGCCTGCTCGTCGACGTAGCGGGTCTTGAGGCGGAAATCGATGCTGATCTGCTGGCATTCGATGTTCAGCGAGCAGGCACCGGCGAGGGTCGCGGCCAGTGGCTGGGCGCCGCCCATGCCGCCGAGGCCGGCGGTCAGGACCCACTTGCCGGTGAGGTTGTCGTTGTAGTGCTGGCGACCGGCTTCAACGAAGGTTTCGTAGGTGCCCTGGACGATGCCCTGGCTGCCGATGTAGATCCAGCTGCCGGCGGTCATCTGGCCGTACATGGCCAGGCCTTTGGCGTCGAGTTCGTTGAAGTGTTCCCAGGTTGCCCAGTGCGGCACCAGGTTGGAGTTGGCGATCAGTACGCGCGGGGCGTTGCTGTGGGTCTTGAACACGCCGACAGGCTTGCCCGATTGCACCAGCAGGGTTTCGTCTTCGTTGAGATTGGTCAGGCTCTCGACGATCTTGTCGTAGCACTCCCAGTTACGCGCAGCGCGACCGATGCCACCGTAGACCACCAGTTCTTTCGGGTTCTCGGCGACTTCCGGGTCGAGGTTGTTCATCAGCATGCGCAGCGGCGCTTCGGTCAGCCAGCTCTTGGCGGTCAGCTTGTTGCCGCGGGCGGCACGGATTTCGACGTCACGAAACTTAGTGGTTTTGTTGTCAGTCACGAAAAAGACTCCTCAGCGATCAATTCAAACCAACCCTGGCAGTGGGCAAGCAGCCTGTGCGCCTCAGTGCGCGACAAGCGAATCAGTGGACGCTGCGGAGAGTCTCGATCGACTCATACGCATACGTCTTTACTTGTACATACAAGAATATGCAATCGAGCGGCCAACTTGTTGGAGGGCTGTTCAATAAAAATTCCGAACAGGGCTGCAGAGCGCCTGAATCAAGGGCTCTGGCGTCCATGAAATTTTTCGCGGGGTGGATAGAGGGTGGCGAGAGGTTGTTACGAAAGCGTGGTTCTGCGCCACGCTGGGGCGTTCGGTAACAAGTTGGTGCGCATTTCGGGAACGTCGGGACGAAAAAAAACCGCTGCTTTAAAAGCAGCGGTTTTTGATCGTTCCCACGCTCTGCGTGGGAATGCATTCCGTGACGCTCTGCGTCACAAAGCGGACGCGGAGCGTCCATGGCGGCATTCCCACGCGGAGCGTGGGAACGATCAGAAGGGAGGATCAGCGCGGGGACAGTTCGATCACGCAGCAGCCGGCATTGACGGCAATCTCCGTCAGCCCGGTGTTACCGTCCAGTTGCAGGCAGTCATGCCGGCCGAGTTGCGACGTACGGTCACCGACCGTGACCTCCAGCAGCTCGCTGACGCTGAAGATCAGCACGGTGCTCGCCGAACTGAAAAACCGCTGCTCGCCGTCCAGCCATTGCAGGCGTGCGCTGTAACGCTGGGGCGAGTAGATCAGGTTGAAGTCACGGATCGCGCCGCCGAGCAAAGTGCAGGACACCTGGCTTTCGCCGCTGAAGGCAAACGGGTCGAGGGGTAACAACGGCCGGGTATCGTCGCCGTCGACACACAGGGTCATGCCGTCACCCTGCAACACCGTGATGACCCGCTGGTAACCGGCGAAGGTCGAAAAGCCGCCGGATTCGGCGATGTCGGCAATCGACAGGCGCCAGCCAAAACCGTCGAGGCCGGCGCCGGCGTCACGGGTGATTTCCTCGGTGCTGCCGCCGCCGTTTTTCCACGGCATGCGCGGGTAGCCTTCAGCGCGTAAAACTTTCACTTCACTCATTTATGGAACCGACCTTCCAGACGATGACGGGAACCGGGGTGGATCAGGCGTGCCGCTGTCACCGGCTGACGACCCGACCACGTACGACGGCGGATCAGCAGGCACGGCTCGCCTTTTTCGATCTGCAGCAATTTGCATTCGGACGCTTCGGCAAGGATCGCTTCGACCACGTGCTCGCCTTCGGTCAGCGGCGCGACCTGGTTCAGATAGGCGTAAGGCGTTTGCAGGGTGAAGTCCTGCTTGAGGTATTCCGGGGCGACCAACGCATTGACGAAGCGGTCTTCGATTTGCACAGGAATGTCGTTTTCGTAATGCACGATCAGCGAGTGAAAGACCTTCTGCCCTTCGCGCATGTCCAGCGCCAGCGCGCGTTCGGAACCGGCAGCCTCTTCTTCCAGAGTGATTACCTGACAGGTGTGGCGATGGCCACGGGAGGCGATTTCGTCGGCGATGTTGTGCACTTCGAACAGCGCGGACTGGCTCTTCGGTTCAGCAACGAAAGTGCCGACGCCTTGCATGCGCACCAGCAGACCGTCGGCGGTCATTTCCCGCAGTGCGCGGTTGATGGTCATGCGGCTGAAGCCCAGTTGGCTGACCAGCTCGCTCTCCGACGGCACGCGGTAATGGGGCGGCCAGTTACCGCTGTCGATCTGCTGGGTGATCATCTGTTTGACGCGGGCGTACAAGGGCGCCGGACTGTCGCCCATGTTCGCGGCCAACGGGGAGACTGGAGGCGGAGTCGGCACGGTGGATCCCTGTTCATTGGATGAAAGTTGCTAGCTTGCCGGAGTTTACCGGGCAGGCAAACGTCTGTATATGTATATACAAATAACACACGATGGGGTGCTGAACCATGTCCGCCTTCTTTGCCGAACGCGCGCTGCTGCCTAACGGATGGGCCAACAATGTACGTCTCGAGGTCAGCGCCGATGGCGTTTTGACCCGAATCCAGGCCGATTCCACCGCAGATGGCGCCGAACGGTTGAGCGGTCCGCTGCTGCCGGGGATGCCGAATCTGCACTCCCACGCGTTCCAGCGAGCGATGGCGGGACTGGCGGAAGTGGCCGGCAATCCCAACGACAGTTTCTGGACCTGGCGCGATCTGATGTACCGGCTCGTCGGAAAAATCAGCCCCGACCAGCTCGGGGTGATTGCCCGTCAGCTGTACATCGAAATGCTCAAGGCCGGTTACACCTCGGTCGCCGAATTCCATTACGTCCACCACGATAACAACGGCCAGCCTTACGCCGACCCGGCCGAGCTGGCGTTACGCATCAGCCAGGCGGCCAGCTCGGCCGGCATCGGTCTGACGTTACTTCCCGTGCTCTACAGCCACAGCGGTTTCGGCGGCCAGACGCCGAACGAAGGCCAGCGCCGTTTCATCAACAGCACCGAAAACTACCTGAAGCTGCAATCGCGCCTGCAACCCCTGCTGGCGCAGCAAAAGGCGCAGTCGCTGGGCCTGTGCTTCCACTCGTTGCGCGCGGTCACACCGCAACAGATCAGCGAAGTACTGGCGGCCAGCGACCAGCAATGCCCGGTGCACATCCACATCGCCGAGCAGCAGAAGGAAGTCGATGACTGCCTGAGCTGGAGCGGTCGTCGCCCGCTGCAATGGCTGTACGAAAACACCGAAGTCGATCAGCGCTGGTGCCTGGTGCACGCGACCCACGCCAACCCGGAAGAAGTCACCCTGATGGCCAACAGTCGCGCCATCGCCGGCCTGTGCCTGACCACCGAGGCCAACCTCGGCGACGGGATTTTCCCGGCGGTGGATTTCCTCGCTCAAGGCGGGCGCATGGGCATCGGCTCCGACAGCCATGTGTCGTTGAGCGTGGTAGAGGAATTGCGTTGGCTGGAATACGGCCAGCGTCTGCGCGATCAACGGCGCAATCGCTTGTATGGCGCGGATCAGCCGATGGTCGGCCGTACGCTGTATGACGCGGCGCTGGACGGTGGCGCTCAGGCGCTGGGCCAGCCGATCGGCGCGCTGGAAGTCGGCAAGCGTGCCGACTGGATTGTGCTCGATGGCAGCGATCCCTATCTGGCCACGGCCAGCGGTGACGGGATTCTCAATCGCTGGCTGTTTGCCGGTGGCGATCGTCAGGTGCGCGACGTGCTGGTCAACGGTCAGTGGGTCGTGCGCGAGGGGCGACATGCCGGGGAGGAGGACAGCAATCGCGCCTTCACTCAGGTCCTGCGAGAGCTTTTGGGCTGACACAAAACCTCTGTTACTGATCGTTCCCACGCTCTGCGTGGGAATGCAGCCCGGGACGCTCCGCGTCCCAAAAGCGGACGCAGAGCGTCCATTGAGGCATTCCCACGCGGAGCGTGGGAACGATCAGAACAGGAGAAGTCAGTTGGACGTTTTGGCCATCTGCTGATCCGACGCCCGCCAGATCAGACGCGTGGTGTCATAACCCTGCTGGCGCGCCTTGCTCAGCAGTTCCTCACGCACCACACCGTTGACGGTCGGCGTGCGGGACAACAGCCACAGGTAGCGACGACTCGGGTCGCCCACGAGGGCGGTCTTGTAGTCATCGCTGACGTACAGCACCCAGTATTGACCCTTCGCCACACCCGGAATCAGGCGCGAGAACCAGGTATCGAACTCGACCCACAGCTTGTCGGTCTTGCCCGGCACCTGTGGATAAGCCGTGCCTTTGACCTCTTCCCACTTCCAGTCTGCCGTCAGACAGCGGTTGTACACCGCGATATTGCCGTCGGGCTTGAGCGAGTAACGGGCTTCGGATTGCGCGCAATTGCGCTGGAAGTACATCGGCAGACGCGCCAGCTCGTACCAGGTGCCCTGGTAACGCTTGAGATTGACACTGTTGACCGTCTTCGGCGCCAGCGGATCTTCACCGGACGTGGCGCAGCCAGCCAATACCAGGCCGGCAAAAAGGACAAGCAATAACCGCTTCATTGTTTTTCTCCCGTGGGCGCGAAGCCCCGGTTTACTTCAGGCCTTGGCCGGAAAACATCAGCACTTTGTCACCGGCGTACTGCACGCTGATAAAGCTGTTCTTGTCGCCCCAGGTGCAACTGGACATGCCCAGCGCGCCCGAGCAATCGGTGGGCTTGCCGAGCAGCGTCTCGACTTCGGCCTTGGCCATGCCGGCCGAGAGCTTCGAATAGTTTTCCTGATTGACCTTGCTGCATGCGGCCAACAGCACGCAAAACGACAGAAGGGCGATAGATCGCAGCGACATGGTGTAACTCCTGGAGCGGAAGGGGGATGGCCTGGCGCCAACCAGAAGCTTAGAAGAGAAAACCCCTGTCTGGTTCCCTGGCAGACCGGCTATTTGTTCGCCCGCTCGTCCGGCATTCATCGGTAAATCAGACACTTTGTGGGGCTATTGAGCATTTCGTCGACTTTCACAAAAGCCGCCTAATCTTTGGCGCGCCACGGTCGAAATAAGAGCAGCGCAAAGCCCGATAGTGTGGCAAATTGCCGCCCTTTCTTGACCAGCCCCTTCGCGGTAGCTCTCTTAATGACCAGAAACATGAAATTCAGCCACAAGATCTTGTTGGCTGCCGCCCTTGTGGTGGCCGTTGCATTCGCCTGTTTCATTTTGTTCAACGACTATCGCCAGCGCGAAGCCCTGCAAAGCAGCACCGAAGCGTCGATGCAGGAACTGGGCAGCCTGACCACCAGCAACATCCAGACCTGGCTGGAAAGCCGCATCCAGTTGCTGCAATCGATGGCGCAACAGGTTGTCGCCGACGGCAACGCCCCGGCCAGCCTGAAACGCATCATCGACCTGCCCGCCTACACCGGCAATTTCCAGCTCAGCTACTTCGGCGGCGCCGACGGTGTGATGTTCTCGGTCCCGGCCGGCAACCGCGCACCGGATTACGATCCGCGCGCCCGTGGCTGGTACAAGGCCGCCAAGGCTGCGCAACAGACCATCGTCACCGAACCGTACATCGCCGCCTCGTCGGGCAAACTGGTCATCACCGTCGCCACCCCGGTGCAGCGCCAGGGCCAGATGATCGGTGTGGCCGGCGCCGACATTGACCTGTCGAGCGTCAGTGCGATCATCAACTCGCTGAACTTCGGCGGCCACGGTCACGCGTTCATCGTCGGTGCCGACGGCAAGATCCTGATCCACCCGGACAGCAAGCTGGTGCTCAAGACCCTGGCCGAGGCCTACCCCAACGGCGCGCCGAAAGTCAGCCCGGGTCTGAAAGAAGTCGAGTTCGACGGCAAGACCCAACTGATCTCCTTCACCCGCGTCAACGGCGTGCCGTCGGCCGACTGGTACGTGGCGCTGGTGCTGGACAAGGACACCGCGTTCTCGATGCTCAGCGAATTCCGCACCTCGGCGCTGATCGCGATGGTCATTGCCGTAGTGATCATCATCGCCCTGCTCGGCATGCTGATCCGCGTCCTGATGCAGCCGCTGCTGACCATGGGCCGCGCCATGCACGATATCGCCGAAGGCGAAGGTGACCTGACCAAACGCCTGACCATTCACGGCAACGATGAGTTCGGCGCACTGGGCACCTCTTTCAACCGTTTCGTCGAGCGCATCCACACTTCCATCCGCGAAGTGTCGTCGGCCACCGGCCAGGTCAACGAAGTCGCCCTGCGCGTGGTCGCGGCGTCGAACTCGTCGATGTTCAACTCCGACCAACAGGCCTCGCGCACCAACAGCGTGGCCGCCGCGATCAACCAGCTCGGCGCCGCCGCCCAGGAAATCGCCCAGAACGCCGCCCTCGCCTCGCAACATTCCAGCGATGCGCGCAGCCTGGCCGAAGACGGCCAGCAGGTGGTGGATAAAACCATCCACGCCATGCAACAGCTGTCGGCGAAGATCAGCGACTCCTGCGGCAACATCGAAACCCTGAACAGCAACACCGTGAACATCGGGCAGATTCTGGAAGTGATCACCAGCATCTCCCAGCAGACCAACCTGCTGGCGCTCAACGCCGCGATCGAAGCGGCCCGTGCCGGTGAGGCCGGTCGCGGTTTCGCCGTGGTCGCCGACGAAGTCCGTAACCTGGCGCACCGCACCCAGGATTCGGCGCAGCAAGTGCAGAAGATGATCGAAGAACTGCAGGTCGGCGCACGTCAGGCGGTCGGCATCATGACCGAGAGCCAGCGCGAGAGCGAAAGCAGCGTCGGCATCGCCAACCAGGCCGGCGAACGCCTGGGCAGCGTGACCCAGCGCATCGGCGAGATCGACGGCATGAACCAGTCGGTGGCGACCGCGACGGAAGAGCAGACGGCGGTGGTCGAGTCGATCAACGTTGATATCAACGAGATCAACACGCTGAACCAGGAAGGTGTGGAGAACTTGCAGGCGACTTTGCGGGCTTGTGCGGATCTGGAGCAGCAGGCTGCGCGGTTGAAGCAGTTGGTTGGCAGCTTCCGAATCTAAGTCGTTCGAAGCCGTCTTCGCGCTTGAACCCGCGAAGACGGAACAACGCTAGACACGCTTGTCACCTCAGACTGACTCAGGACTGAATTAAGACTAAACTCAGTCCTAGTCCACTCAGCGAGGCGCAGCCCGTGAAGCTTTCATCCCAGATCAAACCCATCAGCTACCTGAAAAGCCATACCGCCGAAATCGTCAAAACGATTAGCGAAAGCCGTGAGCCGCTGGTGATTACCCAGAACGGCGAAGCGAAGCTTGTAGTCATGGACGTCAAAAGTTTTGAAGAGCAGGAAGAAACAATGGCTCTGCTCAAACTGCTTGCCATGGGAAATCGAGAAATTGAGGAAGGCAAGTACAGGGACGTTGAAGACGTTTTCGCAGAGTTGGACAGGATCGACCCCCAATGAGTTTGAAGGTCGTTATTCTTCAGTCCGCCGAAACAGATCTCAAAGATCTTCGCACCTACCTCATCAAACAGTTCTCACCTCAAACCTGGCATAGCACTTATGCCAGCTTGAAGATCGCTATTCGCAGTCTCGCATCCTTACCCTATTCAGGTTCCATTCCCGAAGAAATAGAAAGGCTGAACCTTGGTCAATATCGACAAGTCATCTCTGGCTTGAATCGCATCATTTATGAAGTCCGAGAGCAAACCATCTATATCCATATCATCGCCGATACGAGAAAAAACCTGCCTGCACTCTTGATGAAGCGTTTGCTTCAAGGCAATCCGTGAGTCTGATGCAGCTTCAGAAACTCGACCCCGGCTGCGAAAGAAACTCCAGCTCCTCAACCGTAGACTCCCGCCCCAACACCGCATTGCGATGCGGAAACCGTCCAAACCGCGCAATCACCTTCTGATGCCGCTCGGCATAATCCAGGTTGTCGGCAAACACCCCACGCTCCGCCTCCGGCTGCTCAGCCACCAGTTCGATGAATCGCGAGACCGCTTCATTCTGCACCGCGAGGTTTTCGCAGTGTTCGAAGACGAGGTAAATGAAGAGTCGCTGGATCGGTTTCAACTGCCGATCGAAGTCTGCGGCAATCCCCTGAGCCACCAGTTTCTGTGCCCGTAGATCACCGGAAAAAGCCTTGGGCGTATCGCGAAAGATCATTCGCGGGAGTTGGTCGAGCAGCAGCACCAGCGCCAGCCAACCTTCGGGATGTTGCGTCCACTCGGTCAATTCGCCAGCGAGGGCCTGATCGACAAAGACCCCGAAACGCTCACGCGCTTCGAGGTCCTGGCTGTCTTTCTTGCCAAACCACAACTTGCCCTTTTCAGCCGTTACATCCTTTGCCGATTCGGCATGACCGAACCACCAATCGAGCAACGGCTGCCAGGGCGCGGTCATGGTTTATTCCTTGTGGTAAGCCGTGGCGCGGGCGACTTCTTCTTTCGAGCCGAGGAACACCGCTACGCGCTGGTGCAGGCCTTCAGGCTGAATATCGAGGATGCGCTGGTGGCCGTCGGTGGAAGCGCCGCCCGCCTGTTCCACCAGGAACGACATCGGGTTGGCTTCGTACATCAGGCGCAGTTTGCCCGGTTTGGACGGCTCGCGGCTGTCGCGCGGGTACATGAACAGACCGCCACGGGTCAGGATGCGGTGTACGTCGGCAACCATCGCCGCGACCCAACGCATGTTGTAGTTCTTTTTCAGCGGGCCTTCTTCACCGGCCAGCAGTTCCGAAACGTAGCGCTGTACCGGGGCTTCCCAGTGACGCTGGTTGGACATGTTGATGGCGAATTCCTGGGTGGATTCAGGAATGGTGATGTCTTCGTGGGTCAGGACGAAGCTGCCCATTTCGCGGTCCAGGGTGAAGCCTTTGACGCCGTGGCCCAGGGTCAGCACCAGCATGGTTTGCGGGCCGTAGATCGCATAACCGGCGGCAACCTGCTGAGTGCCTGGCTGCAGGAAGGCCTTTTCATCCAGCGCTTCGTTCTGGCTCAGGTATTCGTTCGGGCAACGCAGCACGGAGAAGATAGTGCCGACCGGGGCGTTGATGTCGATGTTCGACGAACCGTCCAGCGGGTCGAATACCAGCAGGTAGGCGCCTTTCGGGTATTTGCCCGGGATCTGGTAGGCATTGTCCATTTCTTCGGACGCCATGCCGGCCAGGTGACCGCCCCACTCGTTGGCTTCGAGCAGGATTTCGTTCGACAGCACGTCGAGCTTCTTCTGCACTTCGCCTTGCACGTTTTCCGTGCCCATGCTGCCCAGAACACCGCCCAGGGCGCCTTTGGACACGGCGTGGCTGATCTCTTTACAGGCGCGCGCCACCACTTCGATCAGGAAACGCAGATCGGCAGGAGTGTTGTTGCTGCGGGTCTGCTCAATCAAATAGCGACTCAGGGTAACGCGGGACATGGACGGCTCCGGTGGAATGGGGGGCTAAAAACCCGCGCAGTTTACAGGGAGTCTGAAACCGTAGCGAGCAATGACGCCGGTAACGTGCGTCGGGTGCAATTCCTGCTATCAGACGTGATCGAACCGAGAGAGTTCAGGCACCGGATTCAGCGTAGATGCAAACCCGACGGGTGTGGAGGTCACACCCGTCATATTCAGGACTTGGCCGACGGCTTGCGCAGCAGGCTGAAGGCCATCGCCGCCAGAAACAGCACACTGAGCAGCAACACCGCCCACAGGCCGAACTTCTTCCAGTTGGTGTCCGCCGTGGCCGAGGTGGTGGCCGTCGAAGTCTGGGTCGCCAGCGCTTCGCCCTGCACCGTGGCCTTGCCCAGCGTGGCCAGTTTCTCCGGTTTGAAATCGGGGATCAGCGTGGTCAGCGGCAGGTTCGCCGTTTTCACGGTCGGATTGCCCAGCGCCAGGCGGTACGGCCCTTCGCCGCGCGCGAGGAAGATCACCTGAGTGGCGCGCACCGCGTATTTCACGCTCGGCGCCTGCTCGCCGAGACCGCCGCCGCGCTCGTCGACCGTCAGTTTCAACTGCTGCACGGTCTGCCCGTACAGCTGCAATTCGTTCTGCACCACGTCCTGGCCATTCTGGGTAAGACGATAGAGCAAGCCGCTGCTCAGCGGTTGCCACGGCAGGCTGCTTTCGCGACGCCCCGACAACGTCACCGGCGCGAGGCTGTTGGCCTGTTTCAGTTCGACCTGCACACGCTCGATGTTCAGCCCCATCGGCAACTGCCAGGTGTATTCGCCGGGCTTGCCGCTGCTGCCGGCCAGTGCCGGCGACCAGACCAATGGCAGCGGCAGGTTGCGCGGGTCGCTGCTTTTCAGTTGCGCCGACGTCAGGACCGGCGCCGAGGCCGGCGAATCCCACAGCAGACGCAGATACCGCGCCGATTGCCCGGGCAGCGCCACTTCATGCTGCTCGACCCGTTCGTCGGCAAAGGTCAGGCGCGCCACCTGACCTTCGCCCCAGGCCTGCCAGTGCTGCAAGTCGTCGCTGGCCTCGATGCTGAAACGCTGGAAGCCGTCGCGCTCGCTGGTCCAGTCGAGGATCAGTTGCTGCAACGGCGCTTTGATAGCACTGGCGTCGAGCAGCCAGCCACGCAGCACTTCTTCACCGGCTTCGAGCTGGCTGGACGGCTGCACCTCCACCAGCGTGCCGGTGGTGGATTGCACGCGCACACTCGGCGCGCGCTCGGTGGCATCCGCCGAGTTGTACAGCGGGAACCACTTCACCTCATGCAACTGGCCGTCATCGCGGGTCTGCGCTGACTCCCGGGCCAGCGCGTAGGCCTGTGGCTCTCCGGCGGCGTTGAACACCCGCAGGTCGCTGAGATCAGTCTGGCGCGCCTGCAACTGCACGCTCAGCGGCAGTTCGAGGCGATACCACGGGCCGGAACCGCTGACCGACAACGGCACCTGCGCGGCGAAGTCCGCCGGTTTTTCCTGGGCGCCGGCCGTCATGGCCACGCCCAGCAACAGCCACCCGAGATTAAGCTTGCGACTCAAGACGACACTCCTTCGGTTTCCGGGGCCGGTTGGTCCGACACCGGTGCAGCTTCAACGCGTTTGGGCGGCAGCGGCGCAAAGTAACCCACCACCAGCAGCAACACGCCGACGCCGATGAACGAGACGATCCGGGCCAGTCCGCCACGGTTGCTCAATTCGACAAAAATCAGTTTGGCCACCACCAGCGCAATCAGCGCCGCGCCGATCAGCCACACTTCACGGCGATGGCGCAGGTGCCCGCCGATCATCAGCCCGAGCGCCATCAGCGTCCAGACGATGGACAAGCCGGCCTGCACCAGCATCGAGTCGAGCAGCAGATCCAGCTCGAACGGAATCCCCGCCCAATGGTGCGCAGCACGGGTCACCAGCGCGGTGCAGAACGCGAACAGCGAAACACCGGCAATCAGTTGAGTCGCGTAAGCCGCGTAATCCTGGCGGATCGACAGCTCGGCCACGGCGCTGCGCGACCAGACGTAGACACCGAACAGCGCAAACAGCAGACCCAATTCCAGCGGGTTGAGCAGCGGCACATAAGGCAGCGGTTCGGCATTGCCATCGCTGACGCCATTGGCCAGCCAGAACCAGACCAGCATCAGCACCGCCAGCGGCGCCGCCGCATACAAACGGTATTGGCGAGGGAACGCTGCCACCGGCCATGGCCACTGACGCGGTGCGGCCATCAGCAACAGATACACGCTCGGCAGAATCGCCCAGCCCAGCCAGCGCCAGGCGTTGTACTGCTCGGACAACAGCAGCAGTCCGTAGCGCAATTCCAGCGCCAGCACGCCGATCAGCAGCCAGCAACCGAGCACATGGGCCGTGCTCAAGGCCCGCGCCAGCAACATCGGTGCCAGACGTCGCAGGCTGATGAAATGCACAACGAACACCGCCGCCCACGCCAACCAGCCGAAATCCGCCGCCGGGTGATAACGCGAATGCCACGAGACCAGCAACACCAGCCCGGCCACCGGAATCAGCAAGGTGCAGAGTAGACCGAGCGACGGCCATTTCAGGCGCAAGGCCAACACCGCCCACAACGCGACCATCAACGCGGCGACCAGCAGCAATAGCGATTTTTCCAGATTCACCGGCGCAAACCGCATCACTTCGCTGAACCACGCCAGCGCCCACCAACCGGCGCCCCACACCAGCAACACGTCGGACAGTCGCTGCAGGCTCAGCACATCGAACGCCGAAGCGTGATTGCCCAATTGCAGGCGCCACGCCCCGATCATCGCCGCCAGACCCAGCACCAGCGGCGTCCAGAATCCGCCATGGGCCAGCGGTCGCAGCCCCTCGCTGGACAGCGGCCCCAACAACTCGGGGCCGGCAAGCAGAAACGCCGCGCCGCCGATCAGTTGCAACAGCAGACCGAACACAAAACTCACGCGCTGCTTGAGGTACAGACTGAGCCAGATGATCAGCAAACCACTGGCCGCCCACACCGCACTCGCGGTCTGCCATGGCAGCACGAACAACACCGCCAGATTGATCAGCACCAGACCCGCCAGCAGCACCACCGACAACCCGCGCAGCAGACGAACATCGCTGCGCACCATCTCGTCGCGCGCCGCCAGCAGCATGCCGGCGATCAACGCCAGACCGATCAACGAGGCGCTGAGCAGACCGCTCCAACCGGCGCTGAACACGGCCGCCGAATCCTCGCCCGCCCCTTGCAGGCGTAACAGGAACAACGCCCCGCCGAGCAGTTGCACGGCAAACGCGGTGAACAGGAACGTGCGCGATTGCAGGCGCAAGCCGACGAACAAGGTCGCCAGCCCGGCCAATGCCCAACTGATCGCCGTGCCCTGAATGAAGAAGAACAGCGGCGCCAGCAGATACAGGAAGGTCAGCCCCAGGCACGCCAGCACTGGCAAGCCCTGACGCTCCCACAGCGAGGTTTGCTCCGGCGACGCCTTGCGCAATTGATAGAAGCTGAACAACAACGCCGCGCCGAGCATCAATGCCCCCAGCGGCGCGCCGTCGAGGAGGCTGCTTTCGCCGACACGTAACTGGCTGAGAAACGCCAGCGCCGAACCCAGTTGCAGCAGCAATGCGAAGGCCCGTGCCAACGGCCGTTGCTGACGCAAACCGAGCCAGAAAATCCCCGCGCCCTCCACCGCCCAGGCCGCGGACGTCCAGCGCGCATCCAGCCCCAGCGGAATCGCCAGGCTGGCGAAAATCACCCCGAGCGCCAGGCAAGTCTCGCCCAGCAACATCGCCCGACCGCCCATCAGCACTTTGGCCAGGGCCATGTAGATCATGCCCAGCGCCAGCGCACTGAACGCGGCAGCGAATTCCAGATGCTGGACCAGCGCGAATTGCAGGCCGAAACCCACCAGCGGCGGACCGAACAGCATCGTCCCGTCGACGTAATCGCCCTTGCGCGCCGACCAGTGCAGCAGCGCCTGGCGATCGTTGTCCGCCGGCGCATCCGGCATGTCCAGCAACTTGCGTCGGGCGAACAACAGGCCGATGGCCAGGTACATCAGGAAGAACAGCATCAGGAACGGTTCGGTGCTCCACAGCAGTTCCGGCGTGTACGAACGCAAGCCCCAGGCGAAACCGATGCCGAAGGTCCCAACGAAGCCGATCAGGTTGAGCAGACGCCAGGCCTTGAACCAGGCGATGGCCAGAATGCCGGCGTTGAGCAGCGCGAAATAACTGAACAGCGCGACGTGGTTGCCGGCGCCGGTGGAGGTCAGAATCGGCGCGGCGAAACCGCCCAGTGCGGCGACGCAGGCCAGGGCGAGGGAATCCTGGGTGATGGCCAGAATGGCCGAAAACACCGTCACCGCCACCAGCAAGCCCAGCGCAGCAGACGGATCGAGCAGCGGGTGCAAACGCATCGCCGCAAACACCGTCAGGTACAACACCGCGATCCCGGTGCCTTGCAGCATCAAGGCGTAGCTGCTGTTGCGATGGCGCAACCACCAACCCAGCGCCAGCAAGCCCAGCGCTGCCGCCGCGACCCCGGCGTAACGCAATTCGATCGGCACCACCATGCCTTCGGTGGCGTAGCGCAGCAGAAAGGCCAGACCGAAGAACAACAGCACCACGCCGACCCGCAGCACGGTGTTGCCACCGAACAGCCAGTTGCGCGCAGCGCTGATGCCGCGCTCGATGAGGTTCGGGCCACGAGGTTCGGCGGGTTGTCGGGGTTCAGGTTCAGGCGTAACGGCGTCCAGACGCCAGACATCGACCGGCAGCGGCTGACTGGATTCGCTGGCGGCGACGGCAACAGGTTCGAGTTCGGGTGGCAGTTCCCAGACCAGCTCGGGTTCAGCGGCAGAGGGTTGTTCAACTACCGTGACGGGCTCAACGACCGTTGCGCTGGCCGGGGCGACACTCGGTGGCGCTGGCGAATGCGCTGGAGCACCCTCCAGCAGAAACAGTCGCTGCTCGACGCCCTGCAATGCGATCTTCGCGTGATCCAGCTGACGCTGTTGCTCGGCGGCTTGTGAACCGAGCCGCGCGATACGCATCGCCTGGCCGATGGCGAGCCCCAGCAACGCGCCCAACAGCGCATCGCTGAACGACTCGTCGAGCAGCCAGCCGAGCAGCAGCCCGATCAACATGAACATCCATTGCATGGTCGATATCCCTGAGCAGCCCCGTGGCGGGGCGGAACCAAGGCTCAGTATATCGGCCCGGCCCAACAATCGTGGGGCCGGGCGCACATTTGTCGCTAAAAGTTACTCCAGTGCCTTCCAGATATCCGTGGCGTACTCGCGGATCGTCCGGTCGGAGGAGAACCAGCCCATGCGCGAGGTGTTCAGCACCGCCGAGCGCCACCAGTTATTGGCGTCGTGCCAGAGCGCATCGACGCGCATCTGCGCCTCCCAGTAGGAGTCGAAATCGGCGCAGACGAAGAACCGGTCGTAATCCACCAGCGAATCGATCAGCCCGGTGTAGCGCGATGTGTCGTCCGGCGAAAACACCCCGCTGCGAATCGCCTGCAACACATCGTTGAGGCGATGGGACGCGGCAATGTCCGGCACCGCGCTGAACTCGTGGTTCTGCTTGCGCGCTTCGACCTGCTGGGCACTGAGGCCAAAGATAAACATGTGCTCGGCGCCGATGCTCTCGCACATTTCCACGTTGGCACCGTCGAGGGTGCCGATGGTCAGCGCGCCGTTCAGGCCGAACTTCATGTTGCTGGTGCCCGAGGCTTCGAAACCGGCGGTGGAGATCTGCTCCGACAGGTCCGCCGCCGGAATGATGCTCTCCGCCAGGCTGACGTTGTAGTTGGGCAGGAACACCACTTTGAGCAGGCCACGCACGGTCGGGTCGTTGTTCACCACCCGGGCGATGTCGTTGGTCAGTTTGATGATCAGCTTGGCCTGGTGATAACTCGCCGCAGCCTTGCCGGCGAAGATTTTCACCCGTGGCACCCAGTCGATTTCCGGCTCGGCGCGGATCGCCTGATACAGCGCGACGGTGTGCATCAGGTTGAGCAACTGGCGCTTGTATTCGTGGATCCGTTTGACCTGCACGTCGAACATCGCCGCCGGGTTGACCGCGATCCCCAGCCGTTCATGGATCAGGTAAGCGAGGGCCTTTTTGCTGTGCAGACGCTGTTCGGCGAAGGCTTTGCGGAACGCTGGTTTTTCGGCGAACGGCTCAAGATCGAGCAGACGCTCTTCAGGGTTGTCCAGCACGTCGGCGCCAAGGGCATCGACCAACATCGACGTCAGTTCCGGGTTGGCCTGATACAGCCAGCGGCGGAAGGTGATGCCGTTGGTCTTGTTGTTGATCCGCTCCGGATACAGCTTGTGCAGCTCGGCAAATACGGTTTTGCGCATCAGTTGCGTGTGCAGCCCGGACACGCCGTTGACGCTGTGGGAACCGAGGAACGCGAGGTTGCCCATGCGCACCCGGCGGCCGTTGTCTTCCTCGATCAGCGACACCGCGCGCAGCACGTCGAAATCGTGAATGCCCTTGGCCCGCAGCGAATCGATGTGCTGGGCGTTGATCAGATAAATGATCTGCATGTGCCGTGGCAGCATGCGCTCCATCAGCCCCACCGGCCAGGTCTCCAGCGCTTCGGGCAGCAGCGTGTGGTTGGTGTACGACAGCGTATCGACGGTGACTTGCCACGCCGCGTCCCAGGCCACGTCATAGACGTCGACCAGTTGGCGCATCAGTTCGGCGACGGCGATCGAGGGGTGGGTGTCGTTGAGCTGGATTGCCGCGTGATCGCCGAGGGTCAACACCGAGGTGTGCATGTTGCGATGACGGCGCAGCAAGTCCTGAAGCGACGCAGCGACGAAGAAGTATTCCTGACGCAGGCGCAGTTCCTGCCCGGCTTCAGTGCTGTCCGCCGGGTAGAGGACGCGGGAGATACTTTCGGCCCGGGCCACTTCGGCGACGGCACCGAGATGGTCACCGGCGTTGAAGCGCTCCAGGTGCAGATCTTCCATGGCCCGGGCCCGCCACAGGCGCAAGGTGTTGACGCTCGCCCCGCGCCAGCCGACCACCGGGGTGTCGTAGGCAATCGCCCGGACGGTTTCCGCCGGGTGCCAGACTTGCCGGGACTTGCCGCTGGCGTCGGTGACTGTCTCGACGCTGCCGCCAAAGCCGATCGGATAGACCACCTCTGGCCGCTCGAACTCCCAGGGGTTGCCGAAATCCAGCCAGTGCTCGGTCTGTTCCTGCTGCCAGCCATCGACGATGGCCTGACGGAATAACCCGTGCTCATAACGAATGCCGTAGCCGTGGCCGGCGATGCCGAGGGTCGACATGCTTTCCATGAAGCATGCCGCCAGCCGTCCGAGGCCACCGTTGCCCAGCGCCGCATCCGGCTCCAGAATGCGGATGCGCTCGAGATCGACGCCCAGTTCGGTCAACGCTTCACGGGCGACGTCCAGCAAACCGAGGTTGCTCAGGCTGTCGTACAGCAAACGGCCGATGAGAAATTCCAGCGAGAGGTAATACACCCGCTTCTGGCCTTTGCGGTAAATCTGCCGGGTGTGGTCCATCCAGTGCTCGACCATGTGATCGCGCGCCGCCAGGGCGATGGCTTCGAACCAGTCATGGTCGAAGGCGTGATCCGGGTCTTTGCCCACCGCATAGGTGAGTTTGGTCAGGACGGCGTCGCGGAATGCGGCCACCTCTGCTTCGCGAACTAGTGGTTCTTGAGTCATCGATAGGACCTCGAGCGAGCGGGGAGTTGTCAGAGCCTAGACGGTCTGACCGACGGTAAGGGCTCTGGTTCGGCAGTTTTTACCGAGAGTGTGAGATCGACCGGCAATACTCTGGCGAATGCCTCAATGAATGCAGGGGCCGTGCCGAATTGTCGGACGATGTGCGCGCATGAAGAAAAAATCTGGCGAAAGGTTGTTCAAAAATCCACCAGTCCCGGTATGATCGCGCGCCCTGATGCACACGCCTGGTAAACACCGATGATGAAGCCCAACCTGATCGCCGCAGCCGAGATCGACCGTCTCGATACCTGGGCCAAATATTCGGCCCCGATGTGCGGCTCGTGCGTTTCCAGCTGCTGCACGCTGCCGGTCGAGGTCAAGATCAAGGATCTGGTGCGTATCGGTGTGGTCGACGAGTTCGAACTGGGCGACCCGCCGAAGAACATCGCCAAGCGTCTGCAAAAGGAAGGGCTGGTCGAGCGCTTCAACCAGAAGTCGGGGATTTTCACCCTGCAGCGCATGAGCAACAACGATTGCTACTACCTGGATCGTAAGAGCCGCCTGTGCACCATTTATGACAAGCGCCCGGACACCTGCCGCAACCACCCTAAGATCGGCCCGCGCCCGGGTTACTGCGCGTACAAGCCGAAGGAAGTGGAGCGGGTGCAGAACTCCCGTTCGATCGAGCGGTTCTGATCCCGACGCCTGATTGATCGTTCCCACGCTCTGCGTGGGAACGCAGCCCGGGACGCTCCGCGTCCCAAGAGCCGAACGCGGAGCGTCCGCTGAGGCATTCCCACGCAGACGGTTCGACGCCTCGAAGTGGGAACGAGACTTTCGAAAGCCAGACAAACAAAAACGCCCCCGGTCTCTCGACCGGGGGCGTTTTTTTCAGCCTTGGCTAAATCTTACGCCTTGGCTTTCTTGGCAGCGCGGGTACGCTCGCTTTCGTCCAGGATCTTCTTGCGAAGACGGATGGACTTAGGAGTCACTTCGCACAGCTCGTCTTCCTGGATGTATTCCAGAGCCTGTTCCAGGGTGAAGCGAACAGGTGGGACCAGAGCGATGGTTTCGTCTTTACCCGAAGCACGCATGTTGTCGAGCTTCTTGCCTTTGGTCGGGTTCACACCCAGGTCGTTGTCGCGGGAGTTCTGACCAACGATCTGACCGTTGTAGATCTCCTGGCCGTGTTCTACGAACAGCTTGCCACGAGCCTGCAGGGTTTCCAGGGAGTAGGTCAGTGCCTTGCCGGTTTCAACCGAAACCAGAACGCCGTTCTGACGGCCGGACATGTGGCCCGACTTCACTGGAGCGTAACGGTCGAAGATCGAGGTCAGGATGCCAGCACCGTTGGTCAGGGTCAGGAACTGGTTACGGAAACCGATCAGACCGCGAGCAGGGATGTTGTATTCCAGACGAACACGGCCCTTGCCATCCGGCACCATGTTGCTCAGGTCGCCTTTACGCAGACCCATCTCTTCCATGACCTTGCCCTGGGATTCTTCAGGGATGTCGATGGTCACGTTTTCGAACGGTTCCTGCTTCACGCCGTCAACTTCACGGATGATCACTTCAGGACGGCCCAGGGCCAGCTCGAAGCCTTCGCGACGCATGGTTTCGATCAGTACCGAGAGGTGCAGCTCACCACGGCCGGATACCTTGAACTTGTCAGCCGAGTCGCCTTCTTCAACGCGCAGTGCAACGTTGTACAGCAGCTCTTTGTCCAGACGATCCTTGATGTTACGGGAGGTCACGAACTTGCCTTCTTTACCGCAAAATGGCGAGTCGTTTACCTGGAAGGTCATGGAAACGGTTGGCTCGTCAACGGTCAGAGGCTTCATCGCCTCGACGTTGTTGATGTCGCACAGAGTGTCGGAGATGAACAGCTCGTCGAAACCGCTGATGCAGACGATGTCGCCAGCTGCAGCTTCTTCAACGTCAACGCGGTGCAGACCGTGGTGACCCATCAGCTTCAGGATACGACCGTTGCGGCGCTTGCCGTCGGCGCTGATAGCGACAACCGGGGTGTTCGGCTTGACGCGACCACGAGCGATACGGCCAACACCGATAACACCCAGGAAGCTGTTGTAGTCCAGCGCGGAGATCTGCATCTGGAACGGACCGTCACGATCAACAGCCGGAGGCGGAACGTGGTCGACTACCGCCTGGTACAGCGCGGTCATGTCTTCGCCCATGGCGGTGTGGTCCAGACCGGCGATGCCGTTCAGGGCCGAAGCGTAAACAACCTGGAAGTCCAGTTGTTCTTCGGTGGCGCCCAGGTTGTCGAACAGATCGAAGATCTGGTCCAGAACCCAGTCAGGACGCGCGCCCGGACGGTCAACCTTGTTGATGACCACGATTGGACGCAGGCCGGCTTCGAAAGCCTTCTTGGTCACGAAACGGGTTTGCGGCATAGGGCCGTCCTGGGCGTCGACCAGCAGCAGCACGGAGTCAACCATGGACATAACGCGCTCGACTTCGCCGCCGAAGTCGGCGTGGCCCGGGGTGTCCACGATGTTGATGTGGTAGCCGTTCCAGTTGATGGCGGTGTTTTTCGCCAGAATGGTAATGCCGCGCTCTTTTTCCTGGTCGTTGGAGTCCATCACGCGCTCGTCGTTGAGCTCGTTGCGCTCCAGGGTGCCGGATTGACGCAGGAGTTTGTCTACCAGGGTGGTCTTACCATGGTCAACGTGGGCAATGATGGCGATGTTGCGTAGATTTTCGATCACTTGTGTATCTCGATCAGAGGATTCGGTTTGCTGACAAGTCTTGGCAGCGATTGACAGTAGTGTCCGGCATGGCCGTTACAGCTTGACGGCGGTGTCGGGGGGCCGGTGACGCAGGCCACAGGCAAACAGCCCCGGGCACTTAGCTCGGTCGATAAACGCGCACATTGGCATGCCCCTCACTGAGCAAATGGTGAGCATGCAGGCGACTCATCACGCCTTTGTCGCAATACAGCAGGTACTGGCGAGTAGGGTCCAGTTCCTTGAAACGAGCGTTCACTGCGTAGAACGGCATCGTCTGTACCTCTATGCCGGCGAGCTCCAGCGGGTCATCCTCGGCGGCATCCGGATGACGGATGTCGATGACGATCTGACCGGCCAGCGCTTCGCTGACTTCTTCGATCTGCAAATCCTGGCCCAATTCGTCGATCACCCGATCGATCGGCACCAGTCTGGCGTTTGCGAGCGCACGCTCAAGCACCGCCATGTCGAATTCCTGCTCTTCGTGCTCGACCCGGCCACGCTTGGCGGCGGTCTTCGGGTTGACCGAGATGACGCCGCAGTATTCCGGCATGTGCCGGGCGAAATCACCGGTACCGATCTGGTCGGCCGTGTCGATGATGTCCTGCTTGTGGGCGACGATCAGCGGCCGCAGGACCAGTTTGTCGGTGACGCAATCGATGACCGACAGGTTCGGCAACGTCTGGCTCGATACCTGGGAAATCGCTTCGCCGGTGACCAGCGCATCGATGTGCAGGCGTTCGGCAATGCTCGACGCTGCGCGCAACATCATACGCTTCAATACGACGCCCATATGACTGTCGTCGACCTTGCCGAGAATTTCGCCCAAGACTTCTTCGAACGGAACACTGACAAATAGCACGCGTTGCGAGCTGCCGTACTTCTTCCAGATGAAATGCGCGACTTCCATTACGCCCAATTCGTGGGCACGACCGCCCAGATTGAAGAAGCAGAAGTGCGTCATCAGGCCGCGACGAAGGATCTGGTACGCGGCAACGGTCGAGTCAAATCCGCCGGACATCAGCACCAGCGTTTGCTCCAGCGCACCGAGCGGGTAGCCGCCGATGCCATTGTGCTGGCTGTGAATCACGAACAACCGTTTGTCGCGAACTTCGATACGGACTTCGATTTCCGGCTGTTTCAGGTCGATTCCGGCAGCGCCGCACTCACGGCGCAGCTTGCTGCCGACGTATTTTTCGACGTCCATCGAGCTGAACGCATGCTTGCCCGCACGCTTGCAGCGCACCGAAAAGATCTTCCCGGCCAATGCATCGCCGTAGTGCTGCTTGCACTTTTCGGTGATGTCGTCGAAGTCGCCCAGCGGGTACTCGTCGATCTGCAGAAAGTGCGCGATGCCCGGCATGCAGGTCAGGCGCTCGCCCATCTCTTTCAGGGCCTTGGGGTCGGTGACGCGGGTTTCCAGCTCGAGGTTGTCCCACACACCGTTCACCACCACGGCCGGGTCCAGGTCGCGGAGCACGGTGCGGATGTTCTTGGCCAGCTGGCGGATGAATTTCGTCCGGACAGGTCGGCTTTTGATGGTGATCTCGGGGAAGACTTTTACGATTAGTTTCATGAAAACAGCGCGCGCTGGGCCAGCCGAAAAAGGGGGGCGCGGATTATAGCGGAAATTGCTCAAGGTTTAACCAGTTAATGTGCAGAAGGTTTTGCACGCACCAAAACAGGTCATTTTACGATTTGAGCGCTACATTAAAGGGCGAGATTTTCGCCTTTAAGGCGCTTTCGACCTTTAGAAGCGTGAATTTGGGGCAAAAAACCCATGCTGGGGCACTGGCATGCAATTTGCTCCCTTGTGAGGCAGGTTGCCTTGGCAGAGTATTCGCGCCGGCATCACCACTATTAAGGGCATCCACTACCCGCCCTAATTCACCCGGAGGACACTATGTCGAAGTCGGTTCAACTCATCAAAGATCATGACGTCAAGTGGATTGATCTGCGCTTCACGGACACCAAAGGCACTCAGCACCACGTGACCATGCCGGCTCGCGATGCGCTGGAAGACGACTTCTTCGAAGTTGGCAAGATGTTCGACGGTTCCTCCATCGCTGGCTGGAAAGGCATCGAAGCCTCCGACATGATCCTGCTGCCGGACGACGAAACCGCCGTTCTGGACCCGTTCACCGAAGAGCCGACCCTGATTCTGGTCTGCGACATCATCGAACCTTCGACCATGCAAGGTTACGATCGCGACCCGCGCGCCATCGCCCGCCGCGCCGAGGAATACCTGAAGACCACCGGTATCGGTGACACCGTATTCGCCGGTCCAGAGCCTGAGTTCTTCATCTTCGACGAAGTGAAGTTCAAGTCCGACATCTCCGGTTCGATGTTCAAGATCTACTCCGAGCAAGGCTCGTGGATGTCCGACCAGGACGTGGAAGGCGGCAACAAAGGCCACCGTCCAGGCGTGAAAGGTGGCTACTTCCCGGTTCCGCCGTTCGACCACGACCACGAAATCCGTACCTCCATGTGCAACGCACTGGAAGAAATGGGCCTGACCGTTGAAGTTCACCACCACGAAGTGGCAACTGCCGGCCAGAACGAAATCGGCGTCAAGTTCAACACCCTGGTGAAGAAAGCCGACGAAACCCAGACCCTGAAATACGTTGTACACAACGTTGCCGACGCCTACGGCCGCACTGCGACCTTCATGCCGAAGCCGCTGTACGGCGACAACGGTTCGGGCATGCACGTTCACATGTCCATCTCCAAAGATGGCAAGAACACCTTCGCGGGTGAAGGTTATGCCGGCCTGTCCGACACCGCCCTGTACTTCATCGGCGGCATCATCAAGCACGGTAAGGCCCTGAACGGCTTCACCAACCCGGCCACCAACTCCTACAAGCGTCTGGTGCCAGGCTTCGAAGCTCCAGTGATGCTGGCCTACTCGGCTCGCAACCGTTCTGCCTCGATCCGTATTCCTTACGTCAACAGCCCTAAAGGCCGTCGTATCGAAGCCCGCTTCCCGGATCCGGCTGCCAACCCGTACCTGGCGTTCGCAGCGCTGCTGATGGCCGGTCTGGACGGTATCCAGAACAAGATCCACCCAGGCGATGCTGCCGACAAGAACCTGTACGACCTGCCGCCTGAAGAGGCGAAAGAGATCCCGCAAGTTTGCGGCAGCCTGAAAGAAGCCCTGGAAGAGCTGGACAAGGGCCGTGCGTTCCTGACCAAGGGCGGCGTGTTCTCCGACGACTTCATCGACGCTTACATCGCGCTGAAATCCGAAGAAGAAATCAAGGTCCGCACCTTCGTACACCCACTGGAATATGAGCTGTACTACAGCTGCTGATCCGGTAGCGCCGCGCTACGTGGCGTGACAAAAAGAGGCCTCCTTCGGGAGGCCTTTTTTGTGCCCGCAATTTATCGCCTCTGATCGTTCCCACGCTCTGCGTGGGAACGCCTCAAGGGATGCTCCGCGTCCGGTGACGCGGAGTGTCACGGGCTGCATTCCCACGCAGAGCCTGGGAACGATCAACCGAATAATCTCTGGATGTGTGCAGGGTTGGGCCAACCGTCGCGACTGGCCTATGCTGCAACCCATCGTTTTCGTTTCCGGTCGATTTCATGGGTCGCACCCTTCTCTGTATTTTGCTGCTGATCGCCCTGCCCGCTGCCGCGCAGATCTACAAGTACACCGATGCCAGCGGCAACACGGTGTACAGCGATCACGCGCCGGACGGCGTGCAGGCGCAGCCGGTGGAGTTGCCGCCGCTCAACAGCGTCCAGCCTCAGGCACCGAGCGCACCCTCTTCAGACACCCCCAGCCCTGCGCCAGCACGCAATGCCTATGAAGTGCTTGAGCTGACCGGCCTGCCCACCGAAGAGGCCCTGCGCGCCAACAACGGCACCTTCACAATCAGCGTGCTGATCAAGCCGCGCCTGCAACCGCCGCATCAATTGCGTCTGCTGCTGGATGATGCGCCTTATGGCCAGCCGAGCAATGTACCGATCCTGCAACTGGTGAACGTAGACCGGGGCGAGCATCGGCTCGCGGTGCAGGTGATCAATGGCGAGGCGATCATTCAGCAGAGTCCGGCGGTGGTGTTCACCGTGCAGCGGGTGCACAAGCCATGACACGGGGATTGATTGCCTTGTGCCTGTCGCTGATCGCGTCTGGCGCATCGGCCGAGGTGTTCACTTACGTCGATGCACAGGGCAATCGGGTCTACACCGATCAACCACGGGGCAACGCCAAGCGTGTACCGCTGGCCACCAGCAATCGCATGGCCTCGAACCCGACAGCTGCACCGGTCACGCCTTCGAACAAATCAGCAGAGCCGCCGCTGTTCCACTACGACATGCTGCGGGTGCTGATCCCTGAGCCGGACGCGACCATTCGCAGCAGCGCCGGAGAGCTGATCGTCAGCGTCACCAGCGAGCCGGGCCTGCAAAAAGGTCATTTGTATCGCCTGCTACTGGATGGCCAGGCCGTCGGCGAACCCGGCCTGAGCCCGGTGTTCCCGCTGAGCAACATCGATCGTGGCAGCCACAACCTGTCGGTGGAAATCCTCGACGCCCAAGGCCGGACCGTGGAGAAAACCGCCAACCAGCCGTTCCACATGCAGCGCATTTCCCTGGCACAGAAGCGTCAGGTCAAACCGTGCGTCAGCGCCGACTATGGCGTGCGCCCGGAATGCCCGCTGAAAGACAAACCCGCCGAACCGAAAAATCCTTTCCTGCGTTTCTTCTGACGTCGTTCAGCTTTGCGCACTATATTGGTGCAATACGCTGCACCGTACTCACATTCCAACCCATTTTGGTTCGAAAGTACCCGCCAGAGCGGTTTGACTGCCACGCAAACGAGCGTCAAACGCCCGTTTCAGGGGTTGAACGCTTCTTTTCGGAGCCTTGGTTTGGTTTTTGCATTTTCCTCGCATCAGCGCTGTATCCCTGCGCGCGCCATGCTCCAAAAGAGGTCCTCATGACCATCAGTGACGCACTGCATCGCTTGCTACTCGACAACCTGACCACCGCCACCATCCTGCTCGACAGCGAATTGCGCCTCGAGTACATGAACCCGGCGGCGGAGATGCTGCTGGCCATCAGCGGTCAGCGCAGCCATGGGCAGTTCATCAGCGAGCTGTTCACCGAGTCCACCGAGGCGCTCAATTCGTTGCGCCAAGCGGTGGAGCAGGCGCACCCGTTCACCAAGCGCGAAGCGATGCTCACCGCCCTCACCGGCCAGACCCTGACCGTGGATTACGCGGTGACGCCAATCCTCAGCAACGGCGCGACCCTGCTTTTGCTGGAAGTGCATCCCCGTGATCGCCTGTTGCGCATCACCAAGGAAGAGGCGCAACTGTCGAAACAGGAAACCAGCAAGATGCTGGTGCGCGGCCTGGCCCACGAGATCAAGAACCCGCTCGGCGGCATTCGTGGCGCCGCGCAACTGCTGGCCCGGGAACTGCCGGAAGACAGCCTGCGCGATTACACCAACGTCATCATCGAAGAGGCCGACCGCCTGCGCAATCTGGTCGACCGCATGCTCGGTTCGAACAAACTGCCGTCGCTGGCCTTGTGCAACGTCCACGAAGTGCTGGAGCGCGTCTGCCAACTGGTCGAGGCCGAAAGCCAGGGCTGCATCACGCTGGTGCGCGATTACGACCCGAGCATCCCCGATGTCCTGATCGACCGCGAACAAATGATTCAGGCGGTGTTGAATATTGTGCGCAACGCGATGCAGGCCATCAGCAGCCAGAACGAGCTGCGCCTGGGCCGCATCAGCCTGCGCACCCGCGCCATGCGCCAGTTCACCATCGGCCACGTCCGTCATCGCCTGGTGACCAAGATCGAGATCATCGACAACGGTCCGGGCATTCCGGCGGAACTGCAGGAAACCATCTTCTTTCCCATGGTCAGCGGCCGTCCGGACGGTACCGGGCTCGGCCTGGCCATCACCCAGAACATCATCAGCCAGCACCAGGGCCTGATCGAGTGTGACAGCCATCCAGGCCACACCACGTTCTCGATCTTTCTGCCACTGGAACAAGGAGCCACATCGACATGAGCCGTAGTGAAACCGTGTGGATCGTCGATGACGACCGTTCTATCCGTTGGGTTCTGGAAAAGGCCCTGCAACAGGAAGGCATGACCACCCAGAGCTTCGACAGTGCCGATGGCGTGATGAGCCGCCTCGCGCGCCAGCAGCCGGACGTGATCATCTCCGATATCCGCATGCCCGGCGCCAGCGGCCTGGACCTGCTGGCACGGATCCGCGAGCAGCACCCGCGGCTGCCGGTGATCATCATGACCGCTCATTCCGATCTGGACAGCGCTGTCGCCTCCTATCAGGGTGGCGCGTTCGAATACCTGCCCAAGCCGTTCGATGTCGACGAAGCCGTGTCACTGGTCAAACGTGCCAATCAGCACGCCCAGGAGCAGCAAGGCCTGGAAGTCGCCCCGACCCTGACCCGCACCCCGGAAATCATCGGCGAAGCGCCGGCGATGCAGGAGGTGTTTCGCGCCATCGGGCGCTTGAGCCACTCCAACATCACCGTGCTGATCAACGGTGAATCCGGCACCGGTAAAGAACTGGTGGCCCACGCCCTGCACCGCCACAGCCCGCGTGCGGCCTCGCCGTTCATCGCGCTGAACATGGCGGCGATCCCGAAAGACCTGATGGAATCCGAACTGTTCGGCCACGAAAAAGGCGCGTTCACCGGTGCGGCCAACCTGCGTCGCGGCCGTTTCGAACAGGCCGACGGCGGCACGCTGTTCCTCGATGAAATCGGCGACATGCCGGCGGACACCCAGACTCGCCTGCTGCGGGTGCTGGCCGATGGCGAGTTCTATCGCGTCGGCGGACATGTGCCGGTCAAGGTCGATGTACGGATCATCGCGGCGACCCACCAGAATCTGGAAACCCTGGTTCACGCCGGGAAATTCCGTGAGGACTTGTTCCACCGCCTCAACGTGATCCGCATCCACATCCCGCGCCTGTCGGACCGTCGCGAAGACATCCCGACCCTGGCCAAGCATTTCCTCAGCCGCGCCGCGCAAGAGCTGGCGGTGGAGCCGAAGCTGCTGAAAAGCGAGACCGAGGAATACCTGAAGAACCTGCCGTGGCCGGGCAACGTGCGTCAACTGGAAAACACCTGCCGCTGGATCACCGTGATGGCGTCCGGGCGCGAGGTGCATATCAGCGACCTGCCGCCGGAACTGCTGAGCCTGCCGCAGGACTCGGCGCCAGTGACCAACTGGGAACAGGCGCTGCGCCAATGGGCCGATCAGGCCCTGGCACGCGGGCAGTCGAGCCTGCTCGACAGCGCGGTGCCGGCGTTCGAGCGAATCATGATCGAAACGGCTCTGAAGCACACCGCCGGGCGTCGTCGCGACGCTGCGGTGCTGCTGGGCTGGGGCCGGAACACCCTGACCCGCAAGATCAAGGAACTCGGCATGAAGGTCGATGGCGGGGATGATGACGAGGGCGATGAAGGCTGAGATTCAGCGCCAACCTGCACCGCCGCAAGGCACCGTGACCCTTAATCGGGCACGGTCACCGGTCCGGGCTTGCACTGTAAACAGCTGAAAATCCCAACCTGTAAAAAGACGAAGGCCCCGTACTACGGGGCCTTCGTCATTGTGTGGGGCTTTTTTGTTTCAAAACGAGAAAAACTGGCACGCCCCCTGCAATAACTCCATCAGGTGATTCGATTCACCCACCCTTTCGGGGGCCTTGGTACAGGCAGGCCGGGGATTCCCCTCTTTACACCGGACTCATCGAGTCCACCCTTTTGGGGCCCTTGATACAGGCAGGTCAGGGGTTCCTTCTTTACACCGGCTCAGAACGCGATGCGATGAGCCCGCCCGTTTCGGGAACCTTGGTACAGGCAGGCCGGGGATTCCCTCTTTTATTGCTCCCGGAGATGGATCTCCAGCCGCCAGCGGTCATCGACCGCCTGGCCGGCCCAGTCGCCCAGCAGCGGCCGAGCCGCCACCAGCGTCAGCAACAATCCCCCGTCACTCAACCGCGTCCGCCAGTTCACGTCCTTGCCGTTGAACTTGAGCTGGCCTTTCTGCGCCTGGCCTTCGGCCTCGAACAGCAACGCGAGGCTGCCATCGACGATCTCGCCGTGCAGCTTCGGCTCGTTGTTGAACCACACCGCCAGACCGCCATCGATCACCTCGACCTGCTGCAAAACGGTCGGGTCAGGCGTGGTCAAACGGCCGATCATCATCCCGACCATCACACCGACGATCGCCAGTGAGGCCATCACCCGCGGGAATAGTTTCGAACGCGGATCCGCTTGCGGCGTAGAATGCGCGTCATCTTTACCTTCGGAGCCGTGCATGTTTCACGTCATCCTTTTTCAACCGGAAATTCCGCCGAACACCGGCAACGTTATCAGGCTGTGCGCCAACAGCGGCTGCCACCTGCATTTGATCGAACCGCTGGGTTTCGAGATGGACGACAAGCGCTTGCGCCGCGCCGGTCTCGACTACCACGAGTATGCCACCTTGCAGCGCCATGCCGACCTCGCCAGTTGCCTCGAAAGCCTCGGTCATCCACGGCTGTTCGCCTTCACCACCAAGGGTTCGCGGCCGTTTCACGATGCCGCGTTCGTCCCCGGCGATGCGTTCATCTTCGGCCCGGAAAGCCGTGGCCTGCCGCCGGAAGTGCTCGACGCCCTGCCCGGCGAACAGCGCTTGCGCCTGCCGATGCGCGAAGGCTGCCGCAGCCTGAACCTGTCCAATACCGTGGCAGTGGCCGTTTATGAAGCGTGGCGGCAGAACGACTTCAAATAACACCCTTGGATTGATCGTTCCCACGCTCTGCGTGGGAATGCAGCCCGTGACGCTCCGCGTCACTGGACGCGGAGCGTCCCTTGAGGCATTCCCGCGCGGACGGTTCGACGCCTCGACGTGGGAACGATCAGCCAAGAAAAAAGCGCCTGTAACGGCGCTTTTTTCGGTGTTGCATCGACCGCTTACTGAACAGTCGGAGTTTCGCCGGATTCCTGCATGCGCTGCAGCTCTTGCGCGTACAGGGCGTCGAAGTTCACCGGGGCCAGCATCAGGGCCGGGAACGAACCGCGGGTCACCAGGCTGTCCAGGGTTTCGCGCGCGTACGGGAACAGGATGTTCGGGCAGAACGCACCCAGGGTGTGGCTCATGGAAGCCGCGTCCAGATTCTTGATCAGGAAGATACCGGCCTGTTGCACTTCAGCGATGAAGGCCACTTCTTCACCGTTTTTCACGGTGACGGACAGGGTCAGCACGACTTCGTAGAAATCACCTTCCAGGGCTTTCTGGCGGGTGTTCAGATCCAGAGAGACCGCCGGATCCCACTGCTGGCGGAAGATCGCCGGGCTTTTCGGGGCTTCGAAGGACAGGTCGCGTACGTAGATGCGCTGCAAGGAGAATTGCGGTGCGGTTTCTTCTTCGCTGGCTGCAGTGTTCTGTTGGTCAGTCATCTCAGATCCTTTCTGATCTTGGGTCTTTTAGGGTTCTTTACGTGTGCAGCAGGTCAGGCCTTGAGCAGCGCGTCGAGCTTGCCGGCGCGCTCCAGGGCATACAAATCATCACATCCGCCGATGTGGGTGTCGCCGATCCAGATCTGCGGCACGGACGTGCGTCCGGCCTTCTGGGCCATGGCGGCGCGCACCTGCGGCTTGCCATCGACCTTGATCTCTTCGAAGGCCACGCCTTTGTTCGCGAGCAGGTACTTGGCGCGCGAGCAGTAAGGGCAGTAATCGCTGGAGTAGACGATGACGTCGCTCATGTCACTTCACCAACGGCAGGTTGTCGCCTTTCCAGCTGGAAATCCCGCCGGACAGCTTTGCGGCGGTGAAGCCGGCCTTCATCAGCTCGCGGGCATGGGTGCCGGCGGTCTGGCCCAGGGCGTCGACCAGAATGATGGTCTTGGCCTTGTGTTTTTCCAGCTCGCCGATGCGGGCGGCCAGTTTGTCCTGGGGAATGTTCACCGCGCCAACGATGTGACCGGCGGCGTAGTCCTTGCTCGGACGGATGTCCACCACCACGCCGGCTTCCTTGTTGACCAGTGCGGTCAGCTCGCCCGTGCTCAGGCTTTTACCGCCGCCCTGCACCGTATGCGCCAGCAGCAAAGCCAGCAGTACGACGAAGATACCGACAAGAATGTAGTGGTTAGTGGCAAATTCAATCAGGTGAGCAACCATCGAAGGAGGTTCCAGGGCGTTAAAATGTCGGCCAGTATACACAGCCACTATGGTCGGCCAAACCCCGTCCGGCGGTGACGCAGCCGGAACTTCGCTTTAAACTCCAACTCCCTTTTCCATCGCCCTCTTCTTATTAGCCACGAGTGGATTCCATGACTACCACGCCTAAACCTTTGGTCCTGATGATTCTCGACGGCTTCGGTCACAGCGACAGCCCCGAATCCAACGCCGTCTATGCGGCCAAAAAGCCTGTGCTGGATCGCCTGTGGGCCACCGTGCCGAATGGCTTGATCTCGGGCAGCGGCATGGACGTCGGTCTGCCGGACGGCCAGATGGGCAACTCTGAAGTCGGCCACATGAACCTCGGCGCCGGCCGCGTGGTGTATCAGGACTTCACCCGTGTGACCAAAGCGATCCGCGACGGCGAGTTCTTCGAGAACCCGACTATCTGCGCCGCCGTGGACAAGGCCGTGGCCGCCGGCAAGGCCGTGCACTTCATGGGCCTGCTGTCGGATGGCGGCGTTCACAGCCACCAGGATCACCTGATCGCCATGGCCGAACTGGCCTTCAAGCGCGGCGCCGAAAAGATCTACCTGCACGCCTTCCTCGACGGCCGTGACACGCCGCCGAAAAGCGCCGCCTCGTCGATCGAGCTGCTCGATGCGACCTTCCAGGCCCTCGGCAAGGGCCGCATCGCCAGCCTGATCGGCCGCTACTACGCCATGGACCGCGACAACCGCTGGGATCGCGTGGCCCAGGCCTACAATCTGATCGTTGACGGCAAGGGCGAATTCAACGCCGCCACCGCCCAGGAAGGGCTGGAAGCCGCTTACGCCCGTGGCGAGAGCGACGAATTCGTCAAGGCCACCAGCATCGGTGAGCCGGTGAAAGTCGAAGACGGCGATGCCGTGGTGTTCATGAACTTCCGCGCCGACCGCGCCCGCGAGCTGAGCCGCGTGTTTGTCGAAGACGGTTTCCAGGAATTCGAGCGCGCACGCCAGCCAAAAGTGCAGTACGTGGGACTGACCCAGTACGCCGCCAGCATCCCGGCCCCCGCAGCCTTTGCCCCGGGCAGCCTGGAAAACGTGCTCGGCGACTATCTGGCGAAAAACGGCAAGACCCAACTGCGCATCGCCGAAACCGAGAAGTACGCCCACGTGACCTTCTTCTTCTCCGGCGGCCGCGAAGAACCATTCCCGGGCGAAGAGCGCATCCTGATCCCGTCGCCAAAAGTCGCCACGTATGACTTGCAGCCGGAAATGAGCGCTCCGGAAGTCACTGATCGCATCGTCGAGGCCATCGAGAACCAGCGCTACGACGTGATCGTGGTCAACTACGCCAACGGCGACATGGTCGGCCATAGCGGCGTGTTCGAAGCCGCAGTGAAAGCCGTGGAATGCCTGGACACCTGCGTCGGCCGCATCGTCGAAGCCCTGGAAAAAGTCGGCGGCGAAGCGCTGATCACTGCCGACCACGGCAACGTCGAGCAGATGGCCGACGAATCCACCGGGCAAGCGCATACCGCGCACACCACCGAACCGGTGCCGTTCATCTATGTCGGCAAGCGTGACCTGAAAGTCCGCGAAGGCGGCGTGCTGGCGGACGTGGCGCCGACCATGCTGAAACTGTTGGGCCTGGAAAAACCGGCGGAAATGACTGGCACTTCGATTCTGGTGTAATCGCCCGTCAAAAATACCGCAAAACCCTGTGGGAGCTGGCTTGCCAGCGATAGCAATCTGACAGCCAACAACCCTGTTGAATGTTCAGACGCCATCGCTGACAAGCCAGCTCCCACAGTGGTTTATGGAGATTTCGAAATGGAATTCGGCCTGTCGCTTGCCCCAGTTATCACACAGTCCCAATTGGGCGTTTTTTTTGCCGCGTCGGGCGGGCATACTAGGCCGTCCCTTACCCTGGTGCCGCCCGCCTCTATGCTTCGCGTCCTGATCGCCCTCGCTCTGACATGCCTGCTCCAACCGGCCTTCGCGGATGAGCGCGCGCAAACCCAACAGCAACTGGACGCCACGCGCCAGGACATTGCCGAGCTGAAAAAACTGCTGGGCAAGCTCCAGGAGGAAAAATCCGGGGTACAAAAGGAGCTCAAGGGCACCGAAACCGAGATGGGCAAGCTCGAGAAGCAGGTCGAAGCCCTGCAGAAAGAGCTCAAGAAGAGCGAGTCCGAGCTGCAGCGGCTCGATGCGGAGAAAAAAAAACTCCAGAGCGCGCGCACTGAACAGCAGCGACTGATCGCCATCCAGGCCCGCGCCGCCTACCAGAACGGTCGCCAGGAATACCTCAAACTGCTGCTCAACCAGCAGAATCCCGAGAAATTCGCCCGCACCCTCACCTATTACGACTACCTGAGCCAGGCTCGCCTGGAACAGCTGAAGAGCTTCAACGAAACCTTGCGCCAACTGGCCAATGTCGAAAAGGACATCGGCGTGCAGCAGGCGCAGTTGCTGGCGCAGCAAAGCGATCTCGACACTCGGCGCGAAGCGCTCGACAAGGTCCGCAAGGAGCGCCAGCAGGCCCTTGCCAAGCTCAATGACGACGTGAAAGCCCGAGACCAGAAACTGGCCGCCCGCGAGCAGGATCAGGCAGACCTGTCTAAAGTCCTTAAAACCATTGAAGAAACCCTGGCCCGCCAGGCTCGTGAGGCAGAAGAAGCGCGACAGAAAGCGCTCATCGCCCAGCAGGAAGCCGAAAAAAAGCGCTTGCGTGAGGCCGAGGCGGAAAACTCCGACGCCCCACGCAAGCCGTTCAGATCGACACCCGGCGCCCTGGTATCCAGCGGCGGCGAGACCTTCGGTGGCCCTTTTGCATCAAGTCGGGGAAAACTTCCATGGCCGGTTGATGGTCGACTGCTGGCACGCTTCGGCGAAACCCGTGGCGACGATGCCCGCACCAAGTGGGACGGCGTGATGATCAGCGCCTCCGCCGGCAGCCAGGTGCATGCCGTACACGGCGGGCGCGTGGTGTTCGCCGACTGGCTGCGCGGTGCCGGGCTGCTGGTGATCCTCGATCACGGCAACGGTTTTCTGAGTCTTTACGGTCACAACCAGACGCTACTGAAGTCGGCAGGTGACGTGGTAAAAGCCGGTGAGTCCATCTCCACTGTGGGTAACAGTGGCGGCCAGGACACACCAGCGCTGTATTTCGCAATTCGTCAGCAGGGTCACCCGAGTGATCCGGCGCAATGGTGCCGTGCGCAAGGATAAGCACGCCATCTAATTCAGGAGTTCGTTCGACATGCTGCATTTGTCCCGCCTTACCTCGCTGGCCCTGACGATCGCCCTGGTGATCGGCGCGCCTCTGGCGTTTGCCGCTCAACCGGCTCCGGCCGTCGCTCCGGCAGGTACTGCCGCGACTTCCAAGGCGCCGTTGCCGCTGGAAGAGCTGCGCACCTTTGCCGAGGTCATGGACCGGATCAAGGCCGCCTATGTCGAACCGGTGGACGACAAGACCCTGCTGGAAAACGCGATCAAGGGCATGCTCAGCAACCTTGATCCGCACTCCGCCTACCTGGGCCCTGAAGACTTCGCCGAGTTGCAGGAAAGCACCAGCGGTGAGTTCGGTGGTCTGGGCATCGAGGTCGGCGCCGAAGACGGCTTTATCAAGGTTGTGTCGCCAATCGACGACACTCCGGCGTCGAAGGCCGGCATCCAGGCCGGCGACTTCATCGTCAAGATCAACGGCGCACCGACCCGCGGCCAGACCATGACCGAAGCCGTGGACAAGATGCGTGGCAAGATCGGCCAGAAGATCACCCTGACCCTGGTGCGCGACGGCGGCACGCCGTTCGACGTGACCCTGGCCCGCGCGGTGATTCAGGTGAAGAGCGTCAAGGCACAGCTGCTCGAATCCGGCTATGGCCTGATCCGCATCACCCAATTCCAGGTCAAGACCGGCGAAGAGGTTTCCAAGGCCCTGGCCAAGCTGCGCAAGGACAACGGCAAGAAGCTCAACGGCATCATCCTCGACCTGCGCAACAACCCGGGTGGTGTGCTGCAGGCAGCGGTGGAAGTGGTCGATCACTTCATCACCAAAGGCCTGATCGTCTACACCAAGGGCCGAATCGCCAATTCCGAACTGCGCTTCTCCGCCACCGGCAAGGACGAAAGCGAAGCGGTGCCGATGGTCGTGCTGATCAACGGTGGCAGCGCTTCGGCCTCGGAAATCGTCGCCGGCGCCCTGCAGGACCAGAAACGCGCCGTGGTCATGGGCACCACCAGTTTCGGCAAGGGCTCGGTGCAGACCGTGCTGCCGCTGAACAACGACCGCGCGCTGAAGATCACCACGGCGCTGTACTTCACACCGAACGGCCGTTCGATCCAGGCCCAGGGCATCGTCCCGGACATCGAAGTGCGCCGCGCCAAGATCACCAACGAGGCGGACAGCGACTACTTCAAGGAAGCCGATCTGCAAGGTCACCTGGGCAACGGCAATGGCGGCGCGGACAAACCGACCGGCTCCGGCGGCAAGGCCAAGGCGATGCCGCAGGATGACGATTACCAGTTGGCCCAGGCCCTGAGCCTGCTCAAAGGCCTGAGCATCACGTCCGGCCGTTGAGGATGTCTTTGCGTTTCCTCTTCGTCCTGCTGTGCTGTCTGGCGGGTGCTGCTCACGCAGAACCTGCCAGACCCACACCTCAAAAAGCCTACCTGACACTGATCATCGACGACCTGGGGCAGAACCTGCCCCGGGATCGCCGGGTGCTGGCCCTGCCCGGGCCTGTCACCACCGCGATCATGCCCGACACCCCGCACGCCACCGAATTCGCCCGCGAAGCCCATCGCGCCGGCAAGGTCGTGATCCTGCACATGCCGATGGACCCGGCCACCGGCCCGTTCGCCTGGCATCCCGAGCTGCCCATCGAAGAACTCGAAAAACGCCTGAATGCCGCGTTCAAAATGGTCCCCTACACCGCCGGCATCAACAACCACATGGGCAGCCGCATGACTGCGCAGCCGGTGGCCATGGCGTGGTTGATGGGCGAGTTGCAGCGCCGCCACAAGTTCTTCGTCGACAGCCGCACCAGCGCCCGGACCGTGGCTGCGCAGCAGGCGCAGAAGATCGATCTGGCGAGTGTTTCGCGGGATGTGTTTCTCGATGACGAGCGCACAGAAGCGGCGATCCTGACTCAATTGCAGACAGCGATCAGTCTGGCGCACAAACAGGGTTCGGCGGTGATGATCGGGCACCCTTATCCACAGACGCTGGCAGTGCTGGAGCGGGAACTGCCGAAGTTGAAAGCCCAGGGCATCGAGTGGATCGACATCAAGCAGATGATCAGTGTGCGCAGCAATCGCGCCACGGCCGCGCATGGCAAAGACGGGATTTATCGGTAACAAACCGACACACGCCCATAAATAGTTACCGCCTGGCGCCTGCCCTCTTTCCGGATAGTCAGACCTGCCACAGGTCGCAACTCTTTCGAGTTGCCATTCAATTATCAGGATTGACTATGACTACCAACGACAATGCTTCATTGCGAGACAGGCCAATGGAGCCGATCAGGCTCGACAACCTGCTGATCAACTTCACCAGCGAATTCAACCGTATCTGGAACAGCAACGGCACACGGGCCAGGCCCGCCACCTTCTGGCGCCCTGCGCCGGCTCCCGATCTTCTGCCGGGATACTTTCCGCTGGGAGACATCCTCATCCCCAACAACACCTCCATCAACGGCGAAATTGTCGCCGCAGTGGTCTGCGAGGCAACGTTACAAGACCACGGTAACACCAGGGGCAAAGCACTCAGCCGACCCACCGACTTCGAACTTGTCTGGAAAGAATCCGGATCGGGAGCTGCTATGCGCACTTCGATCTGGCGTCCGATTGCGCCGCAAGGCTATGTCGCACTGGGTATGACCTGCTCCAGCGATCACGGCAAACCCTCACTCAACGCCATCCGTTGCGTCAGGGCCGATCTGGTCGTTGCTGCCGACCTCGGCGATCTGCTCTGGGATGACAAAGGCAGTGGTGCAAAGCTGAACTTCAGCGCCTGGAGCATTGATCCCCCGACCGCCGCGGCGGGCGAAATCTGCTTTGCGCCCGGTACCTTTATTGGCGCCCCGAGCCACAACAAACCGACAACCGGCCCTTTCGCGTATGCACTACGGATACCGATTCCGGTTCAAGTCAGCGCACCTGCAGAAGCTCCGGTACTGACTGCACACATCAATCCCGAAAGCGCAGTGGCGAAGGTCACGCAGACTGCCCGCCTGCCGTGGTTTGCAGTCAGCGATCACGCTCAACCCAATGATGGATTTCTCCACTCGCGTTACTACGATCTGAAAAGAACCGACCAATATGTGCTGGTCGGGTACGGCCGAAATACCACGGAGCAGGCTCAGTCGATCAAATGGAAAGCGCCAAGGGCGCAAAATGCAGCGGCCATGCGGCTATTCAATCGCCATACCGCCGTGGAATTCACCAAGGCCTGGCCGGCTGCGATGCCCAGTGATATCCGGGCAACAAAGTTCTCGGCGTGCCTGCCGCGGGATTTCACTCACACCGAAACGTCCTCCAGCGAGTGGAGCGAATCAGGCTCTCGGGTCGTCATCGCCATGGCGGCAAAACTCAAATCGGTCGCGGTGTATCAGATGGAAAGCCACTACGAGCTGGTACGGGAGGATGGCACTGAAGTCACCGTCCCGCTTGGTTACACCGATGACACCCGTCTTGTCATGAGTGAATACCCACCAGAAACCGTCGAGACAGTAACCCCGATGCCTGTCATGGCGGCAAACCCGTCGACGGAAGCCATCACGAGCGGCGCCGACGTTGTTGCGCAATCGTCGCCGGGCTCGTCGACCACTACAGATAGCGCCCCATGATTTCGTCGACCACGCCTTCCTTGCGCATCTGATCGAGCGCGGTTTGAAGCTTGCCAACGGCTTCGTCCGGTACGTCCTTGTTCAGTGCCAGATACAACTCGGCGCTGTTGAAGCGCAGTACGGTTTTCAGCCCGGTCACGCCATCCTGCCGCGCCAGATAGCGCCCGGCCGGGTCGCCGGTGGCCCACAGGTCGATCTGGCCGCTGACCAGTTTTCTGGCGTTGTCCTGATCACGCAGCACCACTGCCGGCTTCAACCCCTGCTTGGTCAGGGTCTCGGCAATCGCATCGCCCTTGTAGGCGCCGATCTTGTATTTGCGCGCGTCGTTGAGGGTTTCGAGAGTGATCTTGCTGTCGGCCTTGGCCAGCATGACCCAGTCGTCCGGGCCTATCGGGCCGACCCATTTGAAGAGTTTTTCGCGGTCCGGCAGTCGCGCCATGACGAACGCACCGTAACCGGGATTCTCCAGTGCCAGCTTGTAGACCCGCTCCCAGGGGAAGCGCAGGGTCAGGCTGTAACTGATGCCGGCACGCTTGAACATCTCGCGCACGATATCCGTGGCGATACCGTTGATGTTTTCGTCCTGGGCGAAATTCTTGCCGTTCTTCGCCATGTTGTACGGCGGGAAGTTTTCGGTGAGGAGCACCAGATCGGTGTCGGGACTTTCTTCGGCGTGGCCGGTGTTGATCAACAACACGGAGGCACTGGCGAGGGCGAGAAGCAGGCGTTTGATCATGTCGGGCTACCGAAATCCATGGCGTGCCCAAGAGTGCCTTGGGTACGCCATGCTGTCTACTGGCGTTATGACTTCATACCGATAAGATCTTCCATACCTGGAAAACCAGGCCTTGGGTAGTACATAACTAACACCGCCCCGCTCTTGATCCCTGGTTTATTGGCGTTACCAGCACCACCGTGGTGTTTTAACCGATAACTCAAGAGCGTTAACGATGTATTCAATCAAATTACTGTTGTTCGCCACATTAGGATTGTTCTGTGCCACCTGCATGGCGACCAATCACGACTACGGCGAAGGCGTTAAACGCCTGTTACCTGCAATCACCCTGGATAACCGCGATGGTTCACGCGATCACTGGCAGGGTATCGGTCGCCTGACGACCGGCTCCACTTGCACCGCTACCTTGCTTGATACACTGGAAAAAACTGGCGTCCAGCGCCCTCCGGCTTATGTTCTGACTGCTGGCCATTGCATCAACTTGTCCAACGGCCAAATCATGCAAAACCAACCCCTACAAGGAACCATGACGTTCAACTACTTTGACGATGTCGAAAAACATAAAACCTACAACCTGAAAAATGTGAAATGGCGCAGCATGCAAGGTGTCGACATCGCCATCGTCCAACTTGACGTCAGCCTGAAAACACTTATGGAAGATGGTATAAAACCTCTAAAACTGGCCACAGGCACACCAGCCCTGAATTCGGAGGTTCTGGTTGTGGGAGCGCCACAGTATCGAACGCTCGAAATGACAGCTTGTACGCTTAAATCCGCTCCGGACATCATTGAAGGAGATTGGGTGTGGCGTAATAACTTCAAGACTCGCTGCAAGAGTATTAAAGGAGGCGTCTCAGGGGCACCGCTGCTTGATCGCTACACCAATGAAGTCATTGGTGTCGTAGGTACAGGTAATGAGTATCCGCCTATATCCCCTTGCGACCTGGATGAACCCTGTATACCAACGAAAAAAGGTTACTCTGCAATCGAAGGTAATCTTTACGGAAGTTTTGTACCCCACCTGAGAAGCTGCTTCCGATCTGGCTTTCTATTTGAAAATTACTGCGAACTCTATCCGACATTCAATGTAGAAACAGACAAGCGAACCTCCGCCAAATACAAGAAAATCAAGATGTCGAAAAGCGGCGCTGCCATAGCACCGACTTGGGATTACCGGTTCTCTATCGACACAGCGTTCTATCGTCACAAGACAGTCCGCGTGGCAAAAAAATGCGAAAGCCCCTTGAACTACTCCGCCGCGATCAGTTCCGAAAACTCCATCATCAATACCAAGATAGGTTCCAGAACCGGGCGTTATTTCCTTTGCATCATTGGCACAAACTCTTCCAGGCCAGAGTTACCGCCAGGACTCTTACGAAATGCCTTGTCGCTGCCTATCGTTCTGATTGAGGACGAAATCGTTCCGCTTCCTGATCTCAACCTGAAAAAAAGACCCACTTATATTTTGGTGACTTCGGAAGGGGCAAGCAAAATGTACTCCTACAAAGTCGGTCCATCCGACAGCATTGACTGTCAAGCCCCCGATGGATTCAGCCCAAAGTCGGAGTATATGGAAGTCTATCTTCACAAAAAGGATTTGCCTGCCACTCTATGCAGTGTTGCGTATGACCGATCAGATGACAGGTCAGAGGTAAGGGTTGACCAGTTCGACACGCTTTAACTCTCCAGACCTGCATCCCCTTTGAAGCGACTACTCCAAAGGGGATGCTTGCTAGCGCATCACGATGCCGCGATGGGCCATGTAGGCCTTGGCTTCCTGCACGGTGTATTCGCCGAAGTGGAAAATACTCGCCGCCAGCACCGCGCTGGCGTGGCCTTCAAGGATGCCGTCAGCCAGATGCTGCAGGTTGCCGACGCCGCCGGAAGCGATCACCGGAATCCCCAGCGCATCGCTGATGGCGCGGGTCACGCCGAGGTCGAAGCCGTTTTTCATGCCGTCCTGATCCATGCTGGTCAGGAGGATTTCACCGGCACCCAGGCCTTCCATTTTCTTCGCCCACTCGACCGCGTCGAGGCCGGTCGGCTTGCGGCCGCCGTGGGTGAAGATCTCCCAGCGCGGGGTTTCGCCCGGGCCCGAAACCTTCTTCGCATCGATGGCGACGACAATGCATTGCGAGCCGAAATGCTGCGCCGCTTCGCCGACAAATTCCGGGTTGAACACGGCAGCGGTGTTGATCGACACCTTGTCCGCACCGGCGTTGAGCAGGTTGCGGATGTCCTGCACGGTACGTACGCCACCGCCGACGGTCAGCGGGATGAACACCTGGCTGGCCATGCGCTCGACGGTGTGCAGCGTGGTGTCACGGCCATCGACACTGGCGGTGATGTCGAGAAAGGTAATCTCGTCGGCACCCTGCTCGTCGTAGCGACGGGCGATTTCCACCGGGTCGCCAGCGTCACGGATGTTCTCGAACTTCACACCTTTGACGACCCGGCCGTTGTCCACGTCCAGGCAAGGGATGATGCGTTTGGCCAGCGCCATGGTCAGTCCTCAGCCTTGGTACGAATCGCAGAAAGCTTGCGCTTCGGCGACATCGAGAGTGCCTTCGTAGATCGCCCGGCCGGTGATGGCGCCGATGATGCCCGGAGCCTTGGCGTCGAGCAGCGACTTGATGTCACCGAGGTTGTGAATGCCGCCGGATGCGATCACCGGGATCCTGGTGGCAGCCGCCAGCGCAGCGGTGAACGGCACGTTGCAGCCCTGCATCATGCCGTCTTTGGCGATGTCGGTATAAACGATCGAGGACACGCCGTCGGCTTCGAACTGTTTGGCCAGGTCGATGACCTGCACGGTGCTGATTTCAGCCCAGCCATCGGTGGCGACAAAACCGTCTTTGGCATCCAGACCAACGATGATCTTGCCCGGGAACGCACGGCAGGCTTCAGCGACGAACGCCGGATCCTTCACCGCTTTGGTGCCGATGATCACGTAGCTGACGCCAGCCTTGACGTAGTGCTCAATGGTTTCCAGCGAACGGATGCCGCCGCCGATCTGGATCGGCAGGGTCGGGTAGCGCTTGGCGATCGCGGTCACCACTTCGCCGTTGACCGGCTGGCCTTCGAAAGCGCCGTTCAGGTCGACCAGATGCAGACGACGGCAGCCGCCCTCCACCCACTTGGCAGCCATGCTCACCGGGTCATCGGAGAACACTGTGGAATCTTCCATGCGGCCCTGGCGCAGACGTACGCAGGCACCGTCTTTGAGATCGATAGCGGGAATAATCAGCATGCTTTTTCCTTCGTCAAAAGAGCTGCAAGCTGCAAGCCATAAGCTGCAAGCGCGCACGCGTGTGTACTTCTTGCAGCTTGCAGCTTGAAGCTTGCCGCTGCCCTAATTCTTCTCGAGCGCCCACAGGTCGCTTTCGATGCTTTCAAACCGCTCCTTGAGGTGGGTCTGCACATCGAAAATCGCCCTGTTGTAATAGTGCGGAGCAATTTCGCGGGTAAACAGCTCAAGAATTTCCGCCGCCTCGAACGAACCCAGGTCCAGTTCGAAACGATCCTCCATGAACCGCTGAATCTTGCGGTTGGCCTCGTTCTCCTGCTCGGGAGTAAGGGTCAGGATCGGCGGTTTGGATTTCTTGACGGCCATTTACCAGCGACCGTCCCACGCCGCGAAGTTCTGCAGCAATTGCAGGCCATGGGTATGGCTCTTCTCCGGGTGGAACTGCACGGCGAAACGCGAACCTTCGGCCAGCGCTGCGGCGAAATCGACGCCGTAATGACCGCTGCCGACCACCTGCCGCGGGTTGCCGGCGGCGATGTAGTAGCTGTGCACGAAGTAGAAACGCGCCAGGTCCGGAATGTTGTGCCACAGCGGGTGATCCACCGCCTGCTTCACTTCGTTCCAGCCCATGTGCGGGACTTTCAGGTGCTCGCCGTCTTCATGCAGGTCCTTGCCGAAGAACTTCACCGCGCCCGGAAACAGGCCGATGCAGTCGACGCCGTCGTTTTCTTCGCTGGAGTCGAGCAAGGCTTGCATGCCGACGCAGATGCCGAGGAACGGACGATCCTGGCTGACTTCACGCACCAGCGAGTCGAAACCGAGGCGACGGATCTCCGCCATGCAATCGCGAATCGCACCGACACCGGGGAACACCACGCGGTCGGCTTCGCGGATCACTGCCGCATCGCTGGTGATCAGCACCTTGCCGGCACCGACGTGCTCAAGGGCCTTGGCCACCGAGTGCAGGTTGCCCATGCCGTAGTCGATAACTGCAACCGTCTGCATTACAGGACGCCCTTGGTCGAAGGCATCTGGCCGGCCATGCGCTCGTCCAACTCGACGGCCATGCGCAGTGCGCGGCCGAAAGCCTTGAACACGGTTTCGATCTGGTGGTGAGTGTTGGTGCCGCGCAGGTTGTCGATGTGCAGGCTGACCAGCGCGTGGTTGACGAAGCCCTGGAAGAATTCCTGGAACAGGTCGACGTCGAAGCCGCCAACGGTGGCGCGGGTGTACGGCACGTGCATCTGCAGGCCTGGGCGGCCGGAGAAGTCGATCACCACGCGCGACAGCGCTTCATCGAGCGGCACGTAGGCGTGGCCGTAGCGACGGATGCCTTTCTTGTCGCCAATGGCTTGCGCGAAGGCCTGGCCGAGGGTGATACCGACGTCTTCCACCGTATGGTGGTCGTCGATATGCAGATCGCCCTTGCATTGGATATCCAGGTCGATCAGCCCGTGACGGGCGATCTGATCCAGCATGTGCTCAAGAAAAGGAACACCGATATCGAATCGGGCCTTTCCGGTGCCATCAAGGTTGATCGAGGCTTTGATCTGGGTTTCCAGAGTGTCGCGCTCGACAGACGCCTTACGTTCGGCCATCACCAGCTCCGCAAAATCATTGGGCGAAAAAGGCAGCCATTATAGGGGCGCGGGGCCGAAACAGAAACACGATAGGTGGAATGACTGACGGATAGAACCCCGCGCTGTCGGGGATAGACATGTCCATACAAGCGTTGAATGGCACTGATCGCTCCCACGCTCTGCGTGGGAGTGCAGCCCCGGACGCTCTGCGTCCACTTCGAATGTGACGCAGAGCGTCACAGGGAGACATTCCCACGCAGAGCGTGGGAACGATCAGGTGTAAACGAACTTAGTGGAACAGAACAGCCGTCTTCTGCAGGGTCACCCACACACCCCACGCCAACGGAATCCCCACCACCAGCCACGCAGCGATCGCCAACGGCTTGCTGCCCGGCGCGGCTTTCCACTCCAGCACGGTGCTGCCGTCAGCACCCTTGTCGTGGCCCAGCGCCTGTTCGGCAGCCAGTTCGGCGTCGGTCATGAAGTACTTGTCGGCCACCGGGCGTACCAGCAGGTTGCACAGGAAACCCAGCACCAGCAGGCCGGCGAGGATGTACAGGGTGATGTCGTAAGCGGCGGCGCGTTCAACGCCGATGCTCAGCTGATACTCACGCAGGTAGTTCACCAGCACCGGACCCAGCACGCCAGCGGCAGCCCAAGCGGTCAGCAGACGACCGTGGATCGCGCCCACCATCTGCGTACCGAACAGGTCGGCCAGATACGCCGGAACGGTGGCGAAACCACCGCCGTACATCGACAGGATGATGCAGAACGCCGCCACGAACAGCGCAACGTTGCCCAGGTGACCGAGGTTCGGGATCAGCGCGTACAGCGCAAAACCCAGTGCGAAGAACACGAAGTAAGTGTTCTTGCGGCCCAGGTAGTCCGAGAACGAGGCCCAGAAGAAACGACCACCGATGTTGAACAGGCTCAGCAGACCGGTGAAACCGGCCGCAATTGCAGCGATGGAAGCCAGTTGACCGGCGTCCAGCTGACCGAACGGCAGATCGTTACCCAGCAGCTTGCCACCGAACACTTCCTGCAACAGTGGCGAAGCCATGCCGAGGATGCCGATACCGGCGGACACGTTCAGGCACAGCACCAGCCACACCAGCCGGAATTGCGGGGTTTTCCACGCCACATTCACGTGAACGTGACGGTGGGTGATCATCGCGTTCGACGCTTTCTTCGCCGGCGCGGTCCAGCCTTCAGGCTTCCAGCCGGTTGGCGGTACGCGGTAGGCCAAGGCGCCACCGATCATGAACACGAAGTAGATCGCCGCCATGGCCACGAAGCTCTGCCACACGCCGACACCGGTTGGCGAAGCGAAGTGACTCATCAGAGCGGTCGCCAGTGGCGCACCGACCATCGCGCCACCGCCAAAGCCCATGATCGCCATGCCGGTCGCCATGCCGCGCTTGTCCGGGAACCACTTGATCAGGGTCGACACTGGCGAGATGTAGCCCAGGCCCAGACCGATACCGCCGATCACGCCGGAGCCGATCCACATCAGCCAGATCTGGTGGGTATAGATACCCAGCGCAGAAATCAGCAGACCGCCGCACCAGCAAAGTGCCGATACGACACCGGCCTTGCGTGGTCCTGCGTGTTCGAGCCAGCCGCCCCAGATCGCTGCCGAGCAGCCGAGGAAGATGAAGAACAGGGTGTAGATCCAGCCGAGCATGGAGATCGGCCAGTCGCATTGCGACGAGAAGACTTGTGCGATGAAGCTCATGTCCGGTGCGCAAGCCACCGGAGCGGTGACGCCCAGCGCCTTGGACAGCGGCAACCAGAACACCGAGAAGCCGTAGGCCATGCCGATGCACAGGTGAATGGCCAGAGCGGCCGGCGGGACCAGCCAACGGTTGAAACCGGGCTTGGCGATGATGCGTTCCTTGGACAGGAACCCGGGCTGATCGGCTTTGAAGCCGTCCGCCGTAATGGTCGTGCTCATTGTGTATCCCCCAATTATTAGTATGGTTCGCCAGCCACTGCCCACCCCGGCCTTTATGCACGCAGGCATGACCGTTTTTTGCGGGTGAAGCTCCTTGAAAGCGCGACGTTAAGTCGCAGATGGGCGGACGAACGGGCGAAGGTTACCATTTGCACGTGACAGAAAAACCAAACTGATATCACCTTTTTCATGTCATCTGATCTCAGGACGCCCGGGAACCCCGATGCCGATCGTTGTCGAAGCGCTGTATATCGCGGTTCTGCAGCCTTGACGTGGCACCGCAACAGCGCGGGTTGATGCAGCGCTATACTCCCCGGCTAAATTACGAATTCGACTACTTACAAGGACTCGCCCATGAAAGCGTTCGGCAAAATCCTGGGTCTGGTACTTCTCGGGCTGTTGCTGATCATTGTGGCGGCGGGCTTCGCCCTGACCCACCTGTTTGATCCCAACGACTACAAGGACGAGATCCGCCAGATTGCCCGCGACAAGGCCCACATCGAGCTGACGCTCAATGGCGACATTGGCTGGAGCCTGTTCCCGTGGCTCGGCCTGGAACTGCACGAGGCCAGCGTCGCGACCCTGGCCAAGCCTGCAGAACCGTTCGCCGACCTGCAGATGCTCGGCCTGTCCGTGCGCGTGCTGCCGCTGCTGCGCCGCGAGGTGCAAATGAGCGACGTGCGCGTCGAAGGCCTGAACCTGCGTCTGAGCCGTGACAAGAATGGCCATGGCAACTGGGAAGACATCGGCAAGGTGCCGCCCAAGGCTGGCAGCACACCAGCGCCGACCACCACAGCCGAAACCGCACCCGAGGCCCCTGCGCAACCGGAAAAACCGGCCCAGCCGATCCGCCTCGACATCGACAGCCTGACCGTCAACAACGCCCGCGTGGAGTACAACGACGAGCTGACCGGCAAGCAATTCAGCGCTGAAAGCATCCAGCTGAGCACCGGCGCGGTTCACGATTCGACCAACATCCCGGTCAAGGCCACCGCGTTTCTCGGCACCAACCAGCCGGTGCTGCGGGTGCGCACCGAGCTCAACGGCGAGCTGCGTTTCGAGCGCGCCCTGCAACGCTACAAGTTCGAAGACCTGAAGCTGTCCGGCGAAGTCGCCGGCGATCCGCTGCAAGGCAAGACCGTGACCTTCGCCGCCCAAGGGCAATTGTTGCTGGACAAAGCCGCCAACGTCGCCGAATGGACCGGCATCAAGCTTTCGGTCAATCAGCTGCGTGCCCTCGGCGAACTGAAGGCCAACGACCTGGACAAGACGCCACAGATCACCGGCGGGATTTCCATCGCCCAGTTCGACCTGGCGAAATTCGTCGACAGCATCGGCCAGACCCCGCCAGCCATGGCCGAAGGCAGCCTGAGCAAGGTTGAACTGGTCAGCCGTGTCGCCGCGACGCCGACCAGCCTGGCGCTGGACAACATCAACCTGAAACTTGACGACAGCAGCTTCAGCGGCCGCATCGCCGTCGAGGATTTCGCCAAGCAATCGCTGCGGGCGGTCCTCAAGGCCGACACCTTCAACGTTGACCGTTATCTGCCGCCGAAATCGGAAAAAGCCAACACCGCTACCCAGGTCCGTCAGGCCGAAGTCGCCAGCACCGAGGCCGATGCCATGGCCGGGGCCGGCAGCACCCCGCTGCCGGAAAAACCGAGCAAAAGCGCCTGGAGCACCGAGCGCCTGTTCCCTGTCGAGCGCCTGAGCAAGCTCGACGTCAACGCTGACCTGACCTTCGGCCAGTTGACCCTCGACAAATTGCCGATCCAGAACGCCGCACTGAAAGCCACCGGCCAGGGCGGCCTGCTGACCCTGGAGAACCTGCGCGGCGAGCTGTACAACGGCGACTTCGAAGCCAAGGGCACGCTGGATGTGCGCCAGACAGCACCGGTGCTGAACCTGCAAACCCGGATCAACCGCGTGCCGGTGGAGAAGATCCTCGAAAGCCAGGGCAAGAATCCGCCGGTCAAGGGGCTGGTCAATCTCACCAGCACCGTTACCGGCAGCGGCAATAGCCAACAGGCGCTGATCGAAACCCTCAACGGTAACGCCAGTTTCGTGATCAACAACGGCGTGCTGCTCAACGCCAACCTTGAGCAGCAACTGTGCAAGGGCATCGCCACCCTCAACCGTAAATCCCTGAGCGGCGAGCCGCGCGGCAAGGACACACCGTTCCAGGAGCTCAAGGGCAACCTGACCTTCCGCAACGGGGTGGCCAGCAACCCGGACCTGAAAGTGCGCATCCCCGGCATGAGCGTCAACGGTGACGGCGATATCGACCTCAAGGTGCTGGGCATGGACTATCGCGTCGGCATCGTCGTCGAAGGCGATACCAGTGCCATGCCGGACCCGGCCTGTCAGGTCGGCGACAAATTCGTCGGCATCGAATGGCCGCTGCGTTGCCGTGGCCCGCTGGAGCTGGGCGCCAAGGCCTGCCGCGTGGACAACGAACGCATGGGCCAGGTCGCGAGCAAACTGGCCGGCGACAAGATCAGCGAAAAAATCGACGAAAAACTGGGTGACAAAGTCAGCCCGGAACTGAAAAACGCATTGAAGGGGCTGTTCAAGCGATGAGAGCGGAGCAGTTTTCCACGGCGGTGCTGGAGTGGTTCGACCGCCACGGCCGCCATGATTTGCCCTGGCAACAGAACATCAACCCGTACCGGGTGTGGGTGTCCGAGATCATGTTGCAGCAGACCCAGGTCAGCACTGTGCTCAATTACTTCGACCGCTTCATGGCCGCCCTGCCGACGGTCGAAGCCCTGGCCGAAGCGCCGGAAGACGAAGTACTGCACCTGTGGACCGGGCTCGGTTACTACACCCGCGCGCGCAATCTGCAGAAGACCGCGAAGATCGTCGTCAGCCATTACGGCGGCGAGTTTCCCCGGGATGTCGAGAAGCTCACCGAGCTACCGGGCATCGGCCTGTCCACTGCTGGCGCGATCGCCAGCATCAGCATGGGCCTGCGCGCGCCGATCCTCGACGGTAACGTCAAACGGGTGCTGGCGCGTTTTACCGCGCAGGAGGGTTACCCCGGCGAGCCGAAGGTCGCCAAGCAACTGTGGGCCAACGCCGAGCGCTTCACGCCGCAGGATCGGGTCAACGCCTACACCCAGGCGATGATGGACCTGGGCGCCACGCTCTGCACCCGCAGCAAACCGAGCTGCCTGCTGTGTCCGCTGAAAAACGGCTGCGAAGCACACATGCTGGGGCTGGAAACGCGCTACCCGATCCCCAAGCCGCGCAAGGCCATCCCGCAGAAACGCACGCTGATGCCGCTGTTGGCCAACGAGGACGGCGCGATTCTGCTTTATCGCCGCCCGTCCAGCGGATTGTGGGGTGGTTTGTGGAGTCTGCCGGAACTCGACGACCTCGACGATCTGCAACACCTCGCCGCGCAGCACTCGCTGGAACTGGGCGAGCAGCAGGCGCTGCCGAGCCTTGTCCACACCTTCAGCCACTTCCAGCTGTCCATAGAACCCTGGCTGGTTCAGGTGCAGGAGGCCGGCGGTCACGTGGCCGAGGCCGACTGGCTCTGGTATAACCTCGCCACCCCGCCGCGCCTGGGCCTCGCCGCCCCGGTCAAGACCTTGCTCGAACGCGCGGCCACCGTCTTGAATGCAGGAGAGTCGACATGACCCGCACCGTAATGTGCCGCAAGTACAAAGAACAACTCGAAGGTCTGGAGCGCCCACCGTACCCGGGCGCCAAGGGCCAGGATATTTTCGAACACGTCTCGGCCAAGGCCTGGGCCGACTGGCAGAAACACCAGACCCTGCTGATCAACGAAAAACGCCTGAACATGATGAACGCCGAAGACCGCAAATTTCTTCAGGGCGAAATGGACAAGTACTTCTCCGGCGAGGAATACGCTCAGGCCGAAGGCTACGTTCCGCCCGCAGAGTAAACCCCGCGAAATCGGGGGTCGGATCGTAAGCGACGGAATTAATTTAAGAAATTTTAAAAAAGTGTTTGACGTAAATCCGAAAAACCCTTTTAATGCGCCCCGTTGCCCAGATAGCTCAGTCGGTAGAGCAGGGGATTGAAAATCCCCGTGTCGGCGGTTCGATTCCGTCTCTGGGCACCAAATACCGAAAACCCTGAATCGCAAGATTCAGGGTTTTTTTATGCCTGCGATTTGATCACGGCCCGATTCCGCCCTTCTCGCAGGCCGGAATTGGCGATACGTTGCACAACCCTTACGGAAGAGGGTCATCCCCGCGATGAACCAGAAAAGAACCCGCGTCCCCCTGCCCCACCCCGCGCCACCCGCGAAGCGCACCGACTGGTTGATGATCGCGCTCGGCCTGTTGCTGATCCTGTGTATCGGCCTGATCGCCTATGAAACCGTGGACGGCTTGATTCAGGGCCGCATCGGCAACATGGCACGCGGCAAACGCTTCGCCGTGTATTCGCTGGCCGCACAACCGGTGAATTTCTGGTTCGCCGTCGCCACGCATTGCTTCCTCGCCCTCTTCCTGTCGGGCGCCGCGTGGTTATTGATCTGGCTGGGCCGCACAGCAACGGTCGCGCCATCCCGGCGCGACCGGCAACGTCCCTAGCTGTTGTCGTTCCAGTGGAACACCAGATTGCGCGCAGCACCGCCGCCTACTTGCGCCACATCCCGACGCGTTTCACCCTTGCGGGTGGCGACGACCGTGTACTTGCCTGGCGGTAACTGAACGTACACCAATGGTCCGGTTTGATTGAGCGTCAGCACGGTTTCACCGGGGGTTTTCTGGATCGCCACGTCGACATCGGCGGTGTATTCGTTTTGCGTACCGACAGCGAAGGTCATGTGCAGGTTGTAACCCGCGGATTGCTGAATGGCTTTCGACTCATCTTCACCAATCCCGCCGGCCAGATAACGAACACCGTTTTGCTCTTGCTGCTGAACCTGCACAGCGGAATTGTTGATCGGCTCCAGACTTTCAGCCTGCGCCATGAGCGGAAACAGTAATATCGCCGCAGCGGCGACGGGCAGCACGAATGAAAGAACGCGTTTCATGAGGACGACTCCCGGGTTCTCGCGGAACCCAATCGTTACCTCTTTTTAGATTTTGTCTTGCGGGGTGGGTTTTAGAACGATTGGGAGTTGCCTTGAATGCGAAAAAGACTACACAAGTCTTTCCCAGCCAATTCATGACGCACTGCGTCACGAATTGGCGACCGCCTAATCGAACCGTCAATCCGGTACGCACTGCATACCAAATCATTGCGCTGCATCCCGCATGAAGTTCATTCTCGACCCGTCCCCGAAAGTCTGGATCGCCATGAACCTACAAAGCGCGACGCTGCCACTCGGTCAGCTGTCAGCAGAAAGCGAGCCCTTCCAAGAGCCCGCCGCCGACGGCTATCTGCTCGGCGGTTTCACCTGGCGTCACGTCTCACCGGATCCACAACGCCCGGTTGTGATCATCAACGCCGCCACATCCGTGCGTTGCCGCCACTACTCGCGCTTCGCGGCGTATCTGTTCGCCAATGGGTTCGACGTGATCATTTACGACTACCGCGGCATTGGTGAATCGCGGCCAAAGTCGATGAGGCATTTGCAGGCTTCGTGGACGGATTGGGGCGCGCTGGATTTCGAAGCGATGCTCACACGCGCACAGAGGGAGTTTCCCGGTCAGCCGGTCGATGTGGTCGGGCACAGCTTCGGCGGCTGCGCAGCAGGCCTGGGGGCGTCCGGGAAGATAATCCGACGACTGGTGACCGTCGGCGCGCAGTTCGCTTACTGGCGCGATTACGCGCCCGAGCATCGCTGGCGGATGTTCGGCAAATGGCATCTGCTGATGCCGCTGGTCACGCTGTTCTGTGGATATTTTCCGGGCAAGCGACTTGGCTGGCTGGAAGACACGCCCGCCGGCGTGGTGCGCGACTGGAGCACACCTGCCGCACGTTATGAGCGGCGTCCGAGCGGTAGAACGATCCGCAACCTGCCCTTCGCCAACGTCCAGGCCAAAGCCCTGGCAATCAGCATCAGCGACGATCCCTACGGCACGATTCCCGCCATCGAACGCCTGCTGGCTTACTTCCACAATGCACAAAAGACCCACCTGCGAATCGAGCCGCAGGACATCGGTGAACAGCAAGTCGGACATTTCGCCTTTTTTCGCAGCGCATACCAAGCCACACTATGGCCCATCGCTCTGACCTGGCTGCAGACCGGCGAACTGGCCTGCGACACACCGGGGCGCGAAATCCCACGCAGCCAAGCCCTTTAACGCACCACGGAACACACACCATGGCTTCCGCCAACAAACAGCAAAAACGCGCCGCCCGGGCCAAGACCAAGGCCAAGCAGAACCGCACTAAACGTGCCGAGGCGCCGGTCGAGCTGGACCCGAACGACGACCGCATCGATTTCGAATCGGTGGACCTGACCGAACTGTTCAAGAAAATGATCGACGCCGAGAAGATCAGTCAGCAGGCCCTGTGCACCGCGTTCCTCGAGGACCCGCTGCTGGAGCTGGTGTACGAGCAGGAAGGCGAAGAAGGCGCGATGGACTTCATCCTCGCCGCGCTGATCGAGTACCGCCAGTGGTCCACCGAGACCGACGAGGCCGGCGCTCTGGCGTGGATCGAATCGCCGGATTTCCAGAAAGACTATGTGGCCGCGTCCGACGCAATCGCCGCACAAACCCAACAGAAAAACTGAGTTCCCATGGCATCCCTGAACAAGCAACAGAAACGCGCCAAACGCGCCAAGGCCAAAGCCAAGCAGATCCGCATGGTCGGTCGCAAACCCCTGGCGCAGGACGATGACCTCGGCCACCTGGCCGAGCCGATCCCGGAATACACCTTGGCGATGTTCAGCAAGATGCGCGACGCCGAAGCCGTCAGCCGCAATGAAATGCTGCTGACGCTGCTGCGTGAACTGGCGTTCATCATCGTCGACCATCCTGAACTGCTGGACATGGAAAACGCCGAGAACGAAGGCATGGCCGCCACTCACCTGGCCGCCGACATGCTGATCGACTACCGCATGTGGGCCGATGGCATGGATCGCGAGACCGCCCAGGCGTGGCTGAGCGAACCGCAGTTCATCAGCGATTTCGGGATTGCGCTGGACACCTACGGCCAGTCGGTGGAAGCGCAGGAAGAGAAGAGCGAATAAACCGCTCGCAGTAACAAAAACGGCCGCTTGTCATCACTGACAGCGGCCGTTTTGCGTTACGCGTTGCGGATCAGTTCAGCACCGCGGCGCCACGCTTTTCCAGATTGCGGCGGCGGGCCACCAGCAGACCGGCCGCGACCACCAGCAGGCTGAGCAGGCCGGTCGCGAGGATTTCCACGCGGTGGGCCTCCTGGAACAGCATGATGGTCAGGGCTGCCACGATGAACACGATCACCGCGTAGGTCAGGCCCGGGAACAACCACATGCTGAAGACGATTTTTTCGCCGCGAGCCATGCGTTGTTTACGCATGCGCAGTTGCGAAATCGCGATCACCAGGTACACCAGCAGCGCGATCGCGCCGGAGCTGGCCAACAGAAACTCGAATACCGCCGCCGGGGCCACGTAGTTGGCGAAAGTGCACAGGAATGCCGCGCCGGTGGACAGCATCACCGCCCAGTAAGGGGTACCGCTTTTGTTGGTGCGGGTCGCCATGGCCGGAGCATCGCCACGCTTGCCGAGGGAGAACAGCATGCGCGAAGAGGTGTACAGCGCCGAGTTCAGGCAGCTGGTCACAGCAACCAGAACCACGATATCAACGATCATCTTGGCGTTCGGGATGCCCATGCGCTCAAGCACAGTCTGGTAGGAACCGACGCTGGCCAGAACCGGGTCATTCCATGGCACCAGGGCCACGACGATGAAGATCGACACGAGGTAGAACAGGCCGATCCGCCAGATCACCGAGTTGGTGGCCTTGGAGATCTGCTTGCCAGGGTTCTTCGATTCCGCGGCCGCAATGGTCACGATCTCGGTACCCATGAAGGAGAACATGGTGGTCAGGATCGCGCCCAGTACCGCGCCCATGCCGTTCGGCAGGAAGCCCTGGGTGTCGAAGATGTGCGACACGCCGCTGACCTGGCTGTTCGGCAGGAAGCCGAAAATGGCCGCAACGCCGAGGATGATGAAACCGATGATCGCCACGACTTTGAGCAGGGCGAACCAGAATTCGAACTCACCGTAATTTTTCACGCTGAACAGGTTGGTCACGGTCAGCAGCATGGTGATGATCAGCGCGAACGCCCAGATATCCACACCCGGGAACCACGCGTGCAGGATGGTTGCGGCGGCGTTGGCTTCCAGCGGAATCACCAAAACCCAGAACCACCAGTACAGCCAGCCGATGGTGAAACCGGCCCAGTGACCGATGGCGCGGTCGGCGTAAGTCGAGAACGAGCCGGTGTCAGGCGAGGCAACCGCCATTTCGCCGAGCATGCGCATCACCAGCACAACCAGCGCGCCAGCAGCGGCGTAAGCCAGCAGAACGGCTGGACCGGCAGCGGCGATGGCGTGGCCGGAGCCGACGAACAGACCTGCACCGATCACCCCGGCGATCGACAGCATGGTCACATGACGCGGTTTGAGCCCCTGTTCGAGGCCATTGGAGCTTTGGGTACTGCTCATTGGAACTACCTTTGCGAGGAAAGCGATTGCGTCCGGCCCGTCTGGCGTTCCTTCTCGTAAAAAGAATCCAACGGGGCGTTCCGGATTCTGCACGCAATAAATGCGCCAAAATGTTTCAAACTCTTCTGCCGTGCGGTTTTCCGCGCGACCGGACAGTCATCGCAAGTCCTTGAGAATAATGGCCTTTCGCCAAAACGTTACCCTGCGACTCACTTTTCAAACGAACGAGCGCACCAGAAACACACTGAAAAAGTGCGGGATGCACAATAAAAGGGCGAATGAGGAACGATCGGCCGGATAGCGCTTCCAACACCCCGCCAAAGGTGGCAACATCGCGCCTTTTTTTACGCGACACCCACGGGAATCAACGTTCAAACACCCGTTCGGTTGTTGATGGGGCGACAGTCTGCTGCGCCGATGCGACAACCTGCCACACGCCATCCGTTTACCGCTCGTAGCGCTGTTGGCTGCCATTGAAACGCTATGCTAGCTTGGCCGCCTCGCCAGGAAGGCCAACCAACAGCAGGAGCGCAACATATATGAGGAACGCACATGGCTGAGGCCACGCCCGCGCTTGAAATCCGCAACTTGCACAAACGCTACGGACAGCTTGAGGTGCTCAAAGGCATCTCGCTGACCGCCCGCGACGGCGATGTGATCTCGATCCTGGGTTCCTCCGGTTCCGGCAAGTCCACGTTCCTGCGTTGCATCAACCTGTTGGAAAACCCGCATCAGGGCCAGATCCTGGTGGCCGGGGAAGAACTCAAGCTCAAGGCCGCCAAGAATGGCGAACTGGTTGCCGCCGACGGCAAGCAGATCAACCGCCTGCGCTCCGAGATTGGTTTTGTGTTTCAAAACTTTAATCTGTGGCCGCACATGAGCGTGCTCGACAACATCATCGAAGCCCCGCGCCGCGTGCTCGGCCAGAGCAAGGCCGAAGCCATCGAAGTCGCCGAAGCGCTGCTGGCCAAGGTCGGCATCGCCGACAAGCGCCACGCCTATCCGGCGCAACTGTCCGGCGGCCAGCAACAGCGCGCGGCGATTGCCCGCACGCTGGCGATGCAGCCCAAGGTGATCCTGTTCGACGAGCCCACCTCCGCCCTTGACCCGGAAATGGTCCAGGAAGTACTTAATGTCATCCGCGCATTGGCCGAAGAAGGCCGCACCATGCTGCTCGTGACCCACGAGATGGGCTTTGCCCGTCAGGTCTCCAGCGAAGTGGTGTTCCTCCACCAGGGCCTGGTAGAAGAGCAAGGATCGCCACAGCAGGTGTTCGAAAACCCGCTTTCGGCGCGCTGCAAACAATTCATGTCCAGCAACCGCTAACGGAGCTACCCGCATGCAGAACTACAAAAAGGTCTTCCTGGCCGCCGCCGTCACCCTCGCGTTCAGCGCCGGTGCCATGGCCGAGACCCTGAAGATGGGCATCGAAGCGGCTTACCCGCCGTTCAACAACAAAGACGCCAGCGGCAACGTCGTCGGCTTCGACAAAGACATCGGCGACGCCCTGTGCGCCAAGATGAAAGTTGAATGCTCCGTCGTCACTTCGGACTGGGACGGCATCATCCCGGCCCTGAACGCCAAGAAGTTCGACTTCCTGATCTCCTCGATGTCGATCACCGACGAGCGCAAGCAAGCGGTGGACTTCACCGACCCGTACTACTCCAACAAGCTGCAATTCATCGCGCCGAAAAACGTCGACTTCAAAACCGACAAGGCTGCGCTGAAAGGCAAGGTGATCGGCGCCCAGCGTGCGACCCTGGCTGGCACCTTCCTGGAAGACAACTTCGGTGACGACATCACCGTCAAGCTGTACGACACCCAGGAAAACGCCTACCTCGACCTGACTTCCGGTCGTCTGGACGGCATCCTCGCCGACAAATACGTCAACTACGAGTGGCTGAAAAGCGACGCCGGCAAAGCCTATGAATTCAAGGGCGACCCGGTAGAAGAAAGCGACAAGATCGGTATCGCTGTACGTAAAGGCGACCCGATCCGCGAGAAGCTGAACGCCGCGCTGAAGGAAATCGTTGCCGACGGCACCTACAAGAAGATCAACGACAAGTACTTCCCGTTCAGCATCTACTGATCCTGACCTGCCGGATCGGCGCCGTTACATGACGGTGCCGATCCCCGGCCTTGCCTGCCGCGATTTGAAAAGAAATCCATGATTATCGACCTCTACGGATTCGGCCCGGCGCTCTTCGCCGGCGCGCTGATGACCGTCAAACTGGCACTCTCGGCCCTGTGCCTGGGGCTGGTGCTCGGTCTGCTCGGCGCCTTGGCCAAGACTTCCCCGTACAAGCCGTTGCAGTGGCTTGGCGGAACCTATTCGACCCTGGTGCGCGGCGTCCCGGAATTGCTCTGGGTGCTGTTGATCTACTTCGGTACGGTCAACGCCATGCGCGCGCTCGGTGAGCTCCTCGGCAATCCCGAACTGGAACTCAGCGCCTTCGCCGCCGGCGTCATTGCGCTGGGCCTGTGCTTCGGCGCCTACGCCACGGAAGTGTTTCGCGGCGCAATCCTCGCCATTCCCAAAGGCCACCGCGAGGCTGGCGTGGCCCTGGGCCTGTCGAAATGGCGGATCTTCACCAAATTGATCATGCCGCAAATGTGGCGCATCGCCCTGCCCGGCCTGGGCAACCTGTTCATGATCCTGATGAAAGACACCGCGCTGGTGTCGGTCATCGGCCTGGAAGAAATCATGCGCCACGCGCAGATCGGCGTGACCGTGTCCAAGCAGCCATTCACCTTCTATATGGTGGCGGCGCTCATGTACCTGTGCCTGACCGTGCTGGCGATGATCGGCATGCACCTGCTGGAAAAACGCGCCGCACGCGGCTTCGCGAGGAGCGCTCAATGAATTGGGAAGTCATCATCAAGTGGCTGCCGAAACTGGCCCAGGGCGCGACGCTGACCCTGGAGCTGGTGGCCATCGCTGTGATCGCCGGTTTGCTGCTGGCAATTCCGCTGGGCATCGCCCGTTCTTCGAAGCTGTGGTACGTGCGCGCTGTGCCCTACGCCTACATCTTCTTTTTCCGTGGCACGCCGTTGCTGGTTCAACTGTTCCTGGTCTACTACGGCCTGGCGCAGTTCGACGCGGTGCGTAACAGCTCGATGTGGCCGTACCTGCGCGATCCGTTCTGGTGCGCTACCGCGACCATGACCCTGCACACGGCCGCGTACATCGCCGAGATCCTGCGCGGGGCGATCCAGGCGATTCCGCCGGGCGAGATCGAAGCGGCGCGGGCGCTGGGCATGTCCCGGCCGAAAGCGCTGTTCTACATCATCCTGCCGCGTGCCGCGCGTATCGGCCTGCCAGCCTACAGCAACGAAGTGATCCTGATGCTCAAGGCCAGTGCCCTGGCCAGCACCGTGACCCTGCTGGAACTGACCGGCATGGCGCGCACGATCATTGCCCGCACTTACCTGCCGGTGGAGATTTTCTTCGCCGCTGGCGTGTTCTATCTGGTGATGGCCTACGTGCTGGTTCGCGGTTTCAAACTGCTGGAACGCTGGCTGCGCGTCGATGCGTGCCAGGGGCGCTGATTCTTCCGACGTGCTGACGGGCGAGGCCCTGCTCGCCCGTTTCACGGCACTGGATACATTTCTCACAGCGCATCAGGCGCTGTGGAAGCCCCGCCCGTTCACTCATCTGCAACTGCCATGGGAAGCGTCCTACCCGGAACTAGCCTCGTGGCTACGCGGGCGGTCGCTGGAAGATGCGGAAAACGCCCACAACCAACCTGCCGAACTCCTGAATGCGCCGGAGCCGTTTGCTTCATTGGCGGCGCTGTCGCTTGAGTTGAGTTCGGTCGGTGAATTGCCTGCGCATTCGCTGGAAGCCGCCGGTCATCGCTTGAATGTGGATGTGCCGGGACGCAAATGGCAGCAGATCGAGGCCTTCGCCAGCCGCTTGTCGTTCGCCGCGCAACCGAAGCACTGGCTGGATTGGTGTTCGGGCAAAGGCCATTTAGGTCGGCGTCTGCTCGGCGCTGGGCAGCAACTCACCTGTCTGGAATACGACCCGGCGCTGGTTGCCAGCGGTCAGGCGCTGAGTCAGCGTTATCACTTGCATGCGCTGCATGTCGAGCAGGATGTGCTTGCGGCGAACACCGCTTTATTGCTGGACGCCGAACACACACCTGTCGCCCTGCACGCTTGTGGCGATCTGCATGTACGTCTGATGCAATTGGCCTCCGCCGCTGGCTGCCGACAACTGGCGATCGCACCGTGCTGCTACAACCGGATCAGTCGCACCGAATATCAGGCGTTGTCCTCCGCAGGTTCACGCTCCGCCCTACAGCTCTCGCTGGAAGATCTGTCCCTGCCGATGAGCGAAACCGTCACCGCCGGTGCCCGCGTCCGACGTCAGCGTGACACCTCCATGGCCCGCCGACTGGCCTTTGATCTGTTGCAACGGCAAGTGCGCGGCGTCGACGAATACTTGCCGACGCCGTCCCTGCCGAGCGCCTGGCTGGACAAACCGTTCGCTGATTACTGCCGCGATCTGGCAGCGTTGAAAGAGTTATCCACAGTTGGCGCGCCAGATTGGGTAGCACTGGAAGCCGCCGGTTGGCAGCGATTGGCCGAAGTTCGCAACCTGGAACTGCTGCGTGGACTGTTCCGACGGCCGCTGGAGCTTTGGCTGAATCTGGATCGGGCACTTTTCCTCACCGAACAGGGATACGTCGTACGTCTCGGCACCTTCTGCGAAGCGCCGCTCACACCGCGCAATTTCCTGTTGCTGGCCGAACGCGTTTAATCTTCCACAGCCTGTGGATAACTCTGTTGATGGAATTATCGTGGATCCAATATCCACGGATGTTTGAGGCTATTAACAGCGCTGGTCATTTTTTGTTCATATGAATAAAAAACCGGCAAAACAGGGATTTGCGATTCAAATGAGAACCCGTCCACAAAATCCCCTCTAAGCCCGTCCTCTTCAAAGCCTGTTGTGCATAAGCCCTCGACCAAAAGGACATAACCGCCGAATCGCGGACGCCGGCAATGGACAATTGCACCGGCCATCTGCCCTTGCTATACAGACCTGTGCCGTGCAGGTAGCGCACGCCCGAACAAGAAAAACCTGACCGACAGGAAGCGACCGTGACGTTCATTTCTTACGCACAGAATTTCGAGGACGTTCGCCTTTGGCGCGCCCTGCAGTATTTTGAAAACGGTTTTTATATCGACGTCGGCGCCAATGACCCGATCCACGACTCGGTCACCAAGGCCTTTTATGATCGCGGCTGGCAAGGCATCAACGTCGAGCCGATGCAGAACTACTACGACGCACTCCGCCAGCATCGCCCCCGCGACACCACGCTGCAATGCGTGGCCAGCGACCAGCCGGGCGAACTGACTTTCTACGGCATTGCCGACACCGGCCTGTCCACCGCTGACCCGGTCGTTGCGCAAGAACGCAAAAGCCTCGGCATGGACGTGCAAAGCTTCACTGTCAACGCACGCACACTGACCTCGATCTGCGAAGAACACGCCGCCGAGCGGCCGATCCACTTCCTGAAAATCGACGTCGAGGGCCACGAAGAAACCGTCCTGCGCGGCATGGACTTCAGCCGCTTCCGCCCCTGGATCATCCTCATCGAAACCCCATGGGAGCGCGACCACACCTGGGAACACCTGGTGACCGACGCCGGCTACACCAACGTCCTGTTCGACGGCCTCAACAGCTTCTTCCTGGCCAACGAACAAATCAACCTCAAACCCGCGTTCGACCTGCCACCGTGCAACCTCGACAACTTCCAGCTGTGCAAAGGCCACAACCTCGCCCACCCGGTAAACCCGGCCCTGGAAACCGCCCTGCAACGCGCCGAACAAGCCGAAGCCCAACTGCGCGCCATGCAAAACAGCCGCGCCTGGCGCGCTGTACAAAAACTGCGCAACGTCCTGCGCCGGGCGTGATTCGCAGAGCGCGCAAAAATAGTCTGAATTCAGGGGTTTACAGAAGCACCCGAGTCGCTATAATCGTCGCCCACACGCCGGTATAGCTCAGATGGTAGAGCAACTGACTTGTAATCAGTAGGTCCCGGGTTCGATTCCTGGTGCCGGCACCATACAAAACGAAGCCTCTGCAGAAATGCAGGGGCTTTGTTGTTTCTGGGATTGGTTTTTTCCACCCCAAATGAAAAGCCCCCGACAGCGATCGCTGTCGGGGGCTTTTCTCCAATCTTAAGCAGCCTCAACCGAAAGTAAAATCCGCCGCCCAAGCTGCTGCAATGCACGCTCGACATTCTCAATCTTGGAGTGATGCAGGAAATCGACTAACCGATCTACCTGAGGTCGTTGCACCCCCAAGCGACGTGCAAGTTCAGCCTTGCTGACCCCAGACTCCAAAAGCGTATTCCAGAGCCCAACCTTTGCCGCGGTCAGTGCAGGCAGACGCAACACCGCGTCACTTTCCTGCTCTCCCGCATCACCTGTCGGAATCAACCGGCGATCATCGACGTAAATCGACAATGCCGTTTCCATCGCATCAATGGCGCCGTCGAGTGCTTCCTCGAGGGTGTCGCCAGCGGCGTGCATCTCTGGAATTTCTGCGCAGGACAACCAGACACTGCTCGGCTCCTCGTGGACTTCCAACGCATATTCGAACATCGCGTTTCCTCTCCTCATGGGGTACAAACTCAGCCTCACCCTTGTGGCCTAGCTGCATCGCCGAAACTCGATGTCGCTTATACGCATCACGCGCTATTTCGGCAGAGCGACCGTGCAACATATTTGTTACCCATGCAACATAAGTGTTGCATGTGAGTATGTCGGCCTCCTCGCCACCACCTGGCCACGATTGCGCCCAACCCTCCCCCACGCTACCGTCAAACCCGTCGCTGCCAATTCAGCGACCGGGCCTGATAACCCGAGTAACATGTAGGCGCTTCAGCGCCCCAATCACGTTTGCCGGCGTTTTTTTATGCCTGCGCATTCGTGCAATGGCGGCTGTGCGTGGGAGACCTTCGGGTCTGCCGGTTTCCTACATTTCCGGTTTATCAGCCTGCGTACAGCTGCCACCCATTCGCCTGATAACGAATGCGGCAGCTTCAATGCAATGTAGGAGTCTGAACATGCCAGCTATCGTAAGATCCACAATTTCGCCCCTCGCTACACCGGTCATCCCTGCCAACCTCCCAGACAACAGTAGGTGAAGCCATGACCAATCCTCAAGATCTGAAAACCCTCGGCCTCACCCATTTCTCCTTCCACTCCAACCACGCCCTCTTTCGCACCAACCCCGGCGTCCCGGTGGTCACCGCCCTCTCCCACGCCTCCCATCTGCTGCACATTTCCAAACTGCTCACATCAGATACCTCTGCCGCCAACGATCCGGAACTCCACGCCTGCGCCTCGCAATATTTGCAGGAGTTGAGCAAGGCGCTGGTCGATGACGCGGTCAAAGTGCTGAGTCCGGATCCGTAAATCGTCGCCCATAAAAAAGCCCTCGCATCGCTGCGAGGGCTTTGTGTTACCGCATCAATCAATGCCCAGCGCTCTGCCCACCATCCACGTGCAGAATCTCGCCAGTCACAAAGTTCGCGTTATCGAGGTACACCACCGCCTGCGCGATATCGTCGATTTCGCCCATGTGCCCAACCGGATGCAGCCCACCCAGCGCCGCGTGGGTTTCCTCGCCGTGCATCGGTGTCTTGATGATGCCCGGCGATACCGCGTTCACCCGGATTCCGCGCTTGGCGTATTCGATGGCCAGGGATTTGGTGGCGGCGTTGAGGCCGCCCTTGGTCAGGGAAGCGAGGACCGAGGGCACGCCGTCGATGGCGTGGTCGACCAGGCTGGTGGTGATGTTGACCACGTGGCCCTTGCCCTGTTTTTCCATCTCGGCGATGGCCAGTTGGGTGATGTAGAAGAAGCCATTGAGGTTGACCGACAGCACTGCGGAGTAGTCTTCCGGGGTGTAGGCGGTGAACGGTTTGGCGACGAAGATGCCGGCGTTGTTGACCAGGGTGTCGATGCGGCCGAAGCGGGCCACGCCTTCGCTGATCACGCGTTGAGCGGTGGCCGGGTCGCCAATGTCGCCGGCGATGGTCAGGATTTGCGGGTCGTTCGACGGTTTGATCGAGCGCGAGGTGGCGACGATGTTGTAGCCCAGTTCGCGGAAGGCCTTGACCATGCCTTCGCCCAGACCTTGGGAGGCGCCAGTGATAACGACGGTTTTTTTCGAGTTGCTCATGATGAAATCCTCAATCAATAAGTAAGTGTTGAATCAGGCCGCAGCCAGTTTTTTCAGCATTTGTTCGTAGTACTCGACCGATTGCGAACCGGACACCAGGTGCTTGCCGTTCAGGATCAGCGCGGGCACCGAGTTGATCCCGTGCTGCCGGTAGAACGCCTGCAGTTGCCGCACTTCGCTGGCGAATTCATCGTTGGCCAGCACCTTGCGGGCCCTCGCGGCATCCAGCCCGGCTTCGGTCGCCAGACGGATCAGCGTCGGGTGATCGTTGGGGTTGTCGCCGTCGCGGAAGTAAGCGCGCAGCAGGATCTTTTTCAGCGCGACCTGCCGCCCTTCCTGCGCTGCCCACATCAACAAGCGATGGGCGTCGAAGGTGTTGTGAAAGTGCGTGCGTTTCTCCAGGTCGAACTCGAAACCGATGGCCTTGCCGCGCTCGATCTGCATCTTCTTGCCGGCAGCGACGTCTTCGGCGGTGCGGCCGTATTTGCGCATCAGGTGCTGCACGGCCGGCTCGCCTTCGGCGGGCATGTCCGGGTTGAGTTCGAAGGGCTTGTAGGTCAGCTCCACCGAAACCTCGCCGGCCAGATTGCCGATCGCCTGCTCCAGCGCTGTCGCCCCGAGTGCGCACCAGGGGCACACCACGTCGGAAATGAAATCGATGGTCACGGTCGGGGTCATGACTGGCCCCGTTCCGCCAGTTGTCGGCGGTACTCGGTGGTGGTGATGCCGGCGTAGCCCCAGTTATCGGTGTCGACTTCTTCGATCACGATGTGGGTCAGGTCCGGGCGTTTGTTGAGGACGCGCTCCAGGGTTTCAGTGATTTCGGCGATCACCTGAGCTTTCTGCTCACGGGTAACACCGTCGCGGGTGATGCGTACGCTGACAAATGGCATGACGACTACTCCAGTGACCTGCCCTCGGGATGATGGTCAGGTGTTGGAGCTCAATGTAGGCGTGTGCCGGGAGGGGAAAAAGTAGGGGTGGGGTACTTCATTTGTGATGCGGTGTAATGAATTGATACACCCATGTCGCTACCGTTTACCCATTGAAGTCGTAGGTTGACACATCTGATTCAGTGGCCGAGAATCGGCCCCAAGAGCGCGAAACCGACTGCCATCAGGTGGCGATAGTCGGCGTTAGGAACCCCGTTGATGACCTGAAAATCAGCGTTCGGGTGAGACCTCTTCTCCCCTGCTTGAGGGAGCACAATATCAAGCAACTTTTTCGTGAAGGGCAGCCTGTTAAGGCTGCCCTTTTTGTTTGGGCCATCGGTAACGTTGAAACAGCAGCTCTCCATGCCGATGCTTGTTCAGTCCCTTTTTGTCACAGTTCATGAAGTTCCAGAGTACGTTGCCGTGATCGATATGGATCACGACCAGCATCTGGTATTTCGTGTTGTAGACACCGATGTATGTCAGTCGGAAAGAGTCGTCATCGTAGGAAATCTTCCAGATCTCTAACGGCTTTTTCAGGGTGTCTTGCGCGAAGTCTGTGAAGCGCTCCCGAGCATTCGGGCGTTTTTCCACAATGTGCAACAAGTGCTCGCGCCTCACCAGAACAGGGCAAATGGGTGTCTCAATCACTGTTGAATTGAGGCCGTCATGAAGTCCGAAGCCTTTGGCAACTTGCTCCCATGCAGCCTCCAGACTCTCGGCACCCGGACATTCTCTGATTGCAGAAGTCAGCAACTCGGAATCAATGTCCCGAATGTCCGGTAAACCAAGATCCTTCCAGTTCTTTTGTTCAGGTAACGCCCTGCTCCCAGGCACGCTCATTGGCATCCTCTCGCTAGCTTCGCGGATGCCGGCATTGCCTGGATATCCAATGGCCTCGGACTGAAAATGTCCCGAAATTAACTGCCTGATATTTCAGCCACTTGTGCTGCGGTAATAAATCAGCCCGTTCTTGTCTTTCAATAGGAGGCTTCCGGCATCAACGCTGAACAGCGCGAAATGGCTGTACGAAACTGTCCCAGCCGCTGTAACCCCACCGCACAAAAAAGTGCCCGACTCCTTCGAGTCGGGCACTTTTTTTGATCCCTATCACCCCCACGTCGCCAAAAACCCCGATCCTGTGTCAGCCTCCAGCCATCGGCGGAGACATCGATTCGCTACTAATTGCGCGACAACTATGCTCAGGTACAGGAATATAGCCGGCAAATGGCGCCGTTCAGGCCGTCACGTACACAACAATACCCAGCCCACTTCAGAGGGCATTACCCATGGATAGCAGAACCTTACGCAACCTCATGCGCATCGTGCAGACCGGCTCGTTGTCGGCAGCAGCCGAGCATTCGTGCCTGACCGTGCAGGCCTTGGCCGCACAGTTGAACAAGGTCGAAGAGCAGTTCGGTTTCCGCTTGTTTAGACGATCCAACAAGGGGCTGACGCTGACGCCGCAAGGCACCGAGCTGACGCCCTATATGGACAGAGTGCTGATTGCCACGCGGCAGATGGAAGAGAAAGTCGAAGCGTTGAAGGTGCCGGGACAGCGCACGTTGAAAGTGGCGTTGAACACCACTCTGGCGCCGGATTTCAACCGGCGACTGATCGGGCGCCTGATCGAGGTGTTTCCCGATTACCAGATGGAATTCAGCTACGCCGAGTCGATGGAAAACCTCAGCAAGCTGAAGAACGAGGACTTTGACCTTGCGGTGCTGATCGGCCCGCAGCGTCCGGGTCTGCCGAGCATTGTCCTGCCGGAAGTGCAGGTGCAGGTGGTCGGCGCGCACTGTGGTCAGGAGAACGATCCGCTGACGTTGCTTGGTAACAAGTTTCAGGTGCGTCCCGCAGAAGATTGTCCGTATTCCCACAGCTTTTTGCGTTTTCTCGACGCCGGGCTGGGCAATCACGAGAACAGTCAGCGCACGATTTATTCCTGCAGCGAAACGCTGACCCTGTCGCTCATCACCCAGATGGATGCGGTCGGCATGGTCTCCCGCGAGGCCGCGCAGAAGAACGGCCTGACGATCTTCCCCGGGTTCGAGGATTTCCTCGAAGTGCGCCTGGCGGTGAACAACCCGGATCTGTCCGGCCAGGCGTTGAACGACGTGGTCGATCTGCCGCTACATGAACGAACCGAGCGCAATGTACGCAGCCGTCCCAACCGCCACACTGAGAAAGAGGTTTTTGCTGAAATACGCACATAACAGCGTCGGAATCGCTGCATAAAATTCCGGGCGATCGAGCTGTATGTGCTGATCCTTGATCAACAAGGGTGTCAGGCTGATCGCAGCGACGATCGCCACCGGCAGGTATTCCAGCGCCCGGGCGACGAAGGGCGGCCAGTGCTCGGTGTTGACCTGCAGCGGCAAGGCCCGTGGCAGGAAGGTCACGGCCATCATCAGCGCGACCACCAGGATCAGGAACGTTTGGTCAGGCATACACCCACTCCGCAGCCCACAAACGTGGCGATGAAAACGTTGAACGGCGAACTGCCCACCAGACTCAGTGCGCCCATGCAGACCACTGCAGCCATAGCGGCGATGAGTTTGTTGCGGGTATTGCAGAGCGAGACAAGCACGTAGAGCATCATCGCGGTCAGCGCGTAATCGAGCTGGTATTTGATCAGGTGCGACGCGTACTGCGCGCAGAGGGCGCCGAGCAATCCGCCGATCACCCAGGAGGTGTGGCAGAACAGGTTGAAGCCGATCAGGTAGCGAACGTTCACCGGTGCCCCGGTGCCCAGTTTGACGCTGTGAAAGGCGAACGACTCATCGGTCAGCCCGCCGGCGTAGCACCAGCGTTCCATGCGGCTCAGGCCCAGTGCCCGCAAGGCTTTCGCCATGTAGACCGACATCAGCATGTGCCGCGCGTTGATCAGAAACGTGGTCAGCACGATGGTGGTCAGTGACGCCCCACTGCTGATCAGCGCCAGCGCCGCAAACTGCGAAGCCCCGGCATACACGAACAGACACATGGCCACCGGCAGCCACAGTGGCAGCCCGGCATTGACCGCCATCAGCCCGAACACGAACGACACGGTGAAGTAACCAGCGACCACCGGGCTGGCTTCGGCAAAGGTGCGCGATGGCTGACGGTCGACCATCAGCGGCGCACTGCCGGATGTTTCATTCATAGATCCCTCTCAAATGTCCGCTCGCCGTGAGGTTCGCAAAAACCCTGGGCCGTCCAGAAACGCTTGCCCGCGAGGTTAGCATCATCGACGAACAGGAACATCCGCAGCACTCCGACCCGTTTCATGTCGGCCGACGCCGCTTCCACCAGCCGCTGGCCCACGCCCTGGCTGCGATAGCGCAGGCTGACCGCCAGATGGTTGATCGTGCCACGGCTGCCGAGCATGCCGCCCAGCACCGCGCCGACGATCTCGCCTTCGACATCGAAGGCCAGATACGCCGTGGTGGTTTTCTGGATCAGCACGCCGCGCAGGCATTTGGCGTCCTGCCATTCACAGAACGACACTTCGTCGAACTGACGGAAGAAACGCTCCATGCGCTGCGCGTCCTTGGCCGTCGCGCGCCGCAGCACCACCGGCGTCGAGCATTCGACGCCGTCGATTGGGGTGATCTGATTAGCGAACAATGTCGAAAGCGGTCCCGGGCCGCGAGAAGGAAATCGCCAGGATCTGCCGGTAAGCCATGGCGTGGGAGTGGGTGTTGCGTGCCGGTGTCACGTAGTGACGCATGTCACGGTCGAGGAAGTAGGTGGTGTCGAGGATTTCCTGGTAAGTGGTCGACGCCAGTTGCTGCTCGTGGATGTCGTACAGACGACTCTCCGCGCCCTCGACGTTATTGCGCCCCCAAAAGTGCACGCCGCTGAACGGATAACCGTCGCAATGAATCCCTTCCGGAGTGATTTCCAGTTGTTTGCCGGGCTTGATCTCGATGCGGATCTGATGGATCTGGCACTGCCAGATTTCATCGTGCAGCTCTTCCGGCAACACGCTTTTGTACACTTCGAAATCGGTGTCGATCAGGCTGCGCATCACCGGCGAGCTGATGACTTCGTCCGAGAAGTCCTGGAAGTGCCGCACAACGCCGCCCACATAGCTGTTGTTGGCCTTGGACTGCACGTACGCGCGATGTTCCAGTTGCTTCAGTTCGCGAGTCTTGGGGTTGTACTCAAAGTCGCTGTAACGACGGTAACGCATGCCGGCTTCGGCCTGACCGTAGTAACTGTCAGGCTCCATGTTTTCCCAACTTTTGGTCAGTCTGACGAAGTCGGCGAAATGACCGTAGAGATTGAAGTCAGCACCCTGCACATTGGCGTACTTGTCGCGCCGTAGCGATTCGCCCACTTCTCTGGTTAAAACGATCATTACCAAATTCTCCGCTGCATTGAGCGGCCTAATCTATTAGGTGGAGAATTTGCGTCCATGAGAAAGAATTTCAGGCATTTAAAGCCCTGTTTGAAACGCGATTTGAAACGGCTTGAAAGTGCATTTCAAATGACAAAAACACGGGTTTTTATGCTGTTTTCGCAAAAAACGTCAAAAAAAAACCCCGAACCAGTCGGGGTTTTTCTGACGCGTTTCGCGGGTTCAACCAAACATCAGAAGACGTTGATCGGGTAATCCACGAACACCCGCAGTTCGTTGCCGCTGACGTTGTATTCGCTGGATTTCTGCGAAACACGCAGGATCGAGCTGCGCAGCTTGATGCTCAGGTCTTTGGCCGGGCCACTTTGCACGACGTACTTGAACTGGTTGAAGATTTCACGCTCGGTGCCGCCTTCGCTGGTGGACGTGGTGATGTTGTCGCCACGCACGTACGCGAAGTTGTAGCTCAGACCCGGTACGCCGAATGCGCTGAAGTCCAGGCCGTAGCCCAACTGCCAGCTGCGCTCGTCTTCAGCGTTGAAGTCGGACCAGTAGGAGTTGGCCAGGTAGATGGTGTTGCCACCGTCACCCACGCGACCCTGACCTTTCTGATAACCGCCGTAGGCGTAACCCAGGTTGCTGTCGCCGGTGGAGCGCTGGTGCGCCACGGTGAACGAGTGCGGGCCGGTGGCGAAGGTCGCTGCCAGGCTCCAGATCTTGTTGTCGTCGCCGGTCACACCGTTTTCGCGGACGTAGGAGTTGTCCAGCTTGGTGCGGTAACCGTTGAAGTCCAGGGTCAGGGACTGATCCTTGTCGATCGGGAACACGTAGTTGGCGTTCACGTATTGCTTCTTCAGCACGTCTTCGACGTCGGAAGCGTACAGCGCTGCCTTGAACTGTTCGGTGAACTGGTAGCTACCGCCCAACACGTTGATCGATTTCAGACCACCGCTGTCACGGCCTTCAGCGCTCTTGCGCGATTCGGCGGTGAAACGGCCGGCGTTCAGTTCCAGGCCCTTGATCTCTTTGGAAGTGATCAAAGTACCGGTGTAGCTTTCCGGCAGCAGACGCACGTTGTCGTAGCTCAGCACCGGCAGGGCCGGCATCTGGTCACCGTAAGTCAGTACGGTGTTGGAGATACGGAATTTGACGGCTGCGCCACCCTTCGACAGGTCGTCAGCCGCGTTGCCGCTGTCACCCTGTTTGAAGAAGTCGATACCACCGGCACCGCTGCGGCCCTTGCCGCCGTCCAGGCGCAGTGCATACAAACCGAAGGCATCCACACCCACACCCACGGTGCCTTGAGTGAAACCGGACGAGAACGTGCCGATGGCCGCTTGGCCCCATTCGGCTTTGTCCTGGTTGCCATCTTTGTAGTCACGATTGATGTAGGCATTGCGCAGCAGCACTTTGAGACTGCTGTCTTCAACAAAACCCTTGGACTCGGCCTGGTCGTTAGCCATGGCCGAAGTGGCACTCAACATCCCCAGTGCGATCAAACTGATTCGCTTGTTCAACATTTTGTTTTCCTTATTACGGGTTGAAACGCGCTGTGTCGAACGGCTGAAACGGCGCTTATTGCACTCTTTTATTCACCCCGAAACAAAAAGACCCGCTCAAGACAATGTCATGGCGGGCCTGCTCCTGATTTTGAGTCATGGCGGTTAGCCACAGGCGTTGGGCCGAATCGTAGCCGCGCCCTCAACAATGTGTCAATTTCAAGAATCGTCTTTAAATAGGCGAAAAACGTCTAAAAAAAGTAAATTTTGCGGTGGCTTCGTGCACGGAATTGCCCGCAGTCAGGGATTTTGATGCGGGATTACACGCAACCATCGAGGTCACAGACTGGCAGGGTTTCGGTCCCTGCCGCAGGCGTAAACGACTCGTTCAACCATTGGGCGAAGGCTTCTGGTTTGCCCAGCCACGGCCCGATATCAACCAGTGTGAATTGACCGTCCTGTTCCAGTGCAAAAGTTGGAAAGCCCTGCCCGCCGAGTTTCGCCAACAGAGCGCGGCTGTTCTTCATATGTTGCTCGGTGTCGACGGACTGCTTGGCGTTCAAGAAAGTAGCGGCGTCGTAACCCTGCTGCACCGCGTATTCCAACAGCACACTTTCGTCGGCAATTCGGCGCCCCTCGACATAGTGCGCCGTCTGCAAACGCCCCAGCAGTTCCAGGCCACGGCCGTCGATTTTTTCCGCTGCCAGCACAGCGGCAATCGGCGGTGCCGAATCAAACACCGCGGTGTGATCGCGCAACAGGCCTTCGAAATAGGCTTCGCCAAACGGCTGACCGGTGTATTCGGCAATCCGTCGGTCATGGGGCAATACGTAATTGCGCAGTTGCGGCGAAACGCTCTGGCGGTTGGCACCCGTCATCATGCCGCCGGCGTGGGCGATCACCGGCAGCACTTGCTGTGCGGCGTGCACCAGCGGTTTGGCGCCATAGCACCAGCCGCACAACGGGTCGTAAATGTAGTGAAGGGTCATCGAAATGCTCCGGCTGGAAGGTGGGGAATGATGTCGGCACATTAGTCCCTCGGTCGTTGCGGAAAAACGCCGGAATGGCTTTCAGTGTGTTTCGGCAATCGGTCAAATCGAGACCGGCAGCCGCCACTTCCAGATCAGGCACACAACCCGGTGGGCATTGACACCTAAAGCTTCTGATATCGCGCCCATAAAAAAAGCGCTGCCATCCCGGCAGCGCTTTTTACAATCCCTGTTTGTTCTTCTTATCCTTCCATCACATCCCAGAGTGCGTCCAGTTCGGCCTCGCTGAACAGGCCAGCGGGGTAACGCTCGATCATCATCCGGCGCGGATCAGGTTCCCTGATCTGACGCGTTCCATTGGATTTCAACCAGTGCGCGACAATCTGGAGCGACTCAGTATTTACAGGCATGGGATGCAACGTCCGCTCGCTGATTACGTTCACTTCGGCGTTCATTTCAGCGCTCTCTCCCCGTTCGTGAGCGGCTAAGTTATCCAAGGTATATGACAGAACTGTTGAAGTTCTCCCCCCTCCCTAGTGCACCATGAGCGATACAAGAGCTATGCCAATGTCTGGCAATTGTCGACCAGCGGACATAAAGAAACCCGCAGTCCTGACGGGCTGCGGGTTTCTCTTCATACGAGGGCAACAAATGACTGCCCGGTCGTTTTTTCAATCAACTCAAGCTGTTACATCCGCACTCACTCTTTGTGCGGCGCGGGTTGCTGTTGGGTAAGGCAGTGAATATTGCCGCCCCCCAGTAACAGTTCGCGACCCGGCACCATCACCACTTCGTGTTGCGGGAACAGGTTCTGCAGGATCTCCCGAGCCGGAGCGTCCATCGGGTCGTCGAAGCTTGGCGCGATGATGCCACCGTTGACGATCAGGAAGTTCACGTAGGAACCGGCCAGGCGCACGCTCGGGTTGCGCTCCTGAGTGCCGTCCACCGGGTCCACGCCAGCGCATTCTTCTTCGGTGGCAAACAGCGGCCCCGGAATCGGCATCTTGTGCACCGTGAACGGGCGGCCCTTGGCGTCAGTGCTGCTTTCCAGCACTTTCATCGCGGCCTGGCAACGCGGGTAGTTCGGATCCTGCGGATCGTCGGTCCACGCCAGCAGCACTTCGCCCGGACGCACGTAGCAGCAGAAGTTATCCACATGGCCGTCGGTTTCGTCGTTGAACAGGCCATCCGGCAGCCAGATGATTTTGTCCACCGACAGGTTTTCACTGAGCACCGCTTCGATTTCTTCGCGACCCAGGTGCGGGTTGCGATTGCGGTTGAGCAGGCATTCTTCGGTGGTGATCAGGGTGCCTTCGCCGTCGACGTGAATCGAGCCGCCTTCGAGCACGAAGCCTTCGGTGCGATAACGCGGGCTGCGCTCGATTTCGAGGATCTTGCCGCCGACCTGGGAGTCGCGATTCCACGGCGAATACAGGCCACCGTCAAAGCCGCCCCAGGCGTTGAAGTCCCAGTTCACGCCGCGCACTTCGCCGCTGTTGTTGATCACGAAAGTCGGTCCGCTATCGCGAACCCAGGCGTCATCGCTGGACATCTCGACCACGCGGATATTCGGCACGTCGAGGCGAGCACGGGCGTTTTCGTACTGGCCGGCGGACACCGCCACGGTGACCGGCTCGAAACGCGCGATGGCCTTGGCCACAGCGGCATGGGCAGCCTGGGCCGGCTTGCCGCCCAGACGCCAGTTGTCCGGACGCTCGGGCCAGATCATCCAGGTCTGGGTTTGCGGTGCCCATTCGGCCGGCATGTAGAAGCCATCGGCGCGTGGTGTGCTTTTCAATGTGGTCATGTCGATCAGACTCCAGGGAACCGTCGAGGGTTTTCAACGCGCCGTACAGGGATGGACGACGGACTATGGCGACTTTATAAACGATAAATATCGGCTTTAGAAGCCAGCAATGAAAAACAATCGGAATTAACCCCTTCAAATACCGATACAAATCGGTATTTGAAGGTTGCGGATCGCCTCAAAGCCCTTCTTCAAGCACCTTCGCCAGCATGTCGACAAAGAAATCCACGCTCTGACGCGAGGTGACCATCGGCGGTTTGATCTTCAGAACGTTCAGGTAATCACCGGTCGGCTGCATGAAGATCCCCAGCTCGCGCAGGCGATCACACAACAGGGTGGTTTCCTCGGTTGCCGGCTCCAGGGTTTCCCGATTGCGGATCAGCTCGACCCCCAGATAGAACCCCGAACCGTGCACTGCGCCGACCAACGGATATTGATCGATCAGCGCTTCCAGCCGCGCCTTGAAATGAGCGCCGACCACCTGGGCGTTTTCCCAGAGCTTTTCTTCTTCCATGACATCGAGCACCGCCATGCCGATCTGGCAGCTCACCGGACTGCCGCCGGCGGACGAGAAGAAATAGCCCTCGGCCTCCAGCGCCTCGGCGATTTCCCGGCGGGTGATCACCGCGCCCAGCGGCTGGCCGTTGCCCATTCCTTTGGCCATGGTGATGATGTCCGGCACTACGCCTTGCTCTTCGAAACCCCAGAAGAAATGGCCCATACGGCCATAACCGACCTGCACCTCATCGGCGATGCACACGCCGCCACGGGCGCGCACCAGTTCATAGACTTTTTTCAAGTAACCCGGCGGTAGCGAAATCCCGCCCGCATTGCCGTAGACCGGCTCGCAGATGAACCCGGCCAGTTGGCGTTTCTGCTCATCAATCTTCGCCAGATGATGCTCGACGCTGCGCACGTAATCCGGCGCCGAATCCGCGCCGCGAAACTCGCCGCGATAGGTGTTCGGAGCGGTCACCGCATGCACCCAGTCCGGGCGACTGCTCAGGGCTTGCGGGTTATCGGCAATCGAGGTCGAGACCGCGTCTGCGCCGACCGTCCAGCCGTGATAGGCCTCCAGCACGCTGATCATGTCGCGGCCACCGCTGGCGGCCCACGCCAGGCGGATCGCCAGGTCATTGGCCTCGCTGCCGCTGTTGACCAGGAACACCCGATCCATGCCCTCCGGCGCCAGCTTCAACAAGCGTTCGGAGAACTCGGCGACGGCTGCATAGTTGAATCGCGAGTTGGTATTGAGCAGCGACCACTGGCGGCCCGCGACCGCCGCCATGCGCGGGTGACCGTGGCCGAGCACCGCGACGTTGTTGAGCATGTCGAGGTAGGAACGGCCCTGCATGTCGATCAGGTGATTGCGCCAGCCGCGCTCGATACGCGGCGGGTCGACGTAATAGTGTTTCTGGGTGCGGGCGAAACTGGCGTCGCGGCGCGCCAGCAGAGTCGCTGCGTCCAGCTCGGGTTCGGCGTCGCAGGCCAGGCCCAGCAGTGCGGCCGGCGAGGGGGACAACGCCTGCCACGCCAACGCGCGTGATGGTGTACAGAACAGCGGCGCTTCCAGCTGTGCGCCGCGAATCAATTGCACGATCAACGGACCGTCCACCGAACCCAGCACCTGACCTTTCACCAGCGCCGCGCCGCCGTGCAACGAAGGTTTCACCCCCCACAGACGCAGGCTCAGTTGCGGGCCGTCGAGTCGCAGTGCGCCGTCGGCCGACAGGTGCAGTATGCCAGCGAACGGCGCCTCCACCGTCGAACCTTGGGGTACATGCAATTCGACGTGCAGCGGGAAAGTCTCTGGCTCATCGGCACTGTCGGGCCGGGTGCGCGACAACCGGTATTGTCCGTATCGACTGGCCGCCAGACCGTGCATGGCAGCGGCCTCGCTCAACAGACGCTGATCAATGCCAGGCTGCTCCCAGTTGCCCGCCTCGAAGTGGGCGCTCAACACACCCAGATCGATCAACGCGAATTCGCGCCCGACCAGATCGGGCAACAACGGCGCAAAACCTTCACTGTCGATGGCCGGCAATGCCTGGCCGACCGCCGTGAGAATCGCCGCCTCCATCAACGCCAGCGGCACCGAGGTAGCGACCCGGAAGATCTCCCATTCATGGGTCAGGTTGTCGCGGCTGTAGGTGTTGCCCGGATCGATACTGACCTGTTGCTCGCCGCTGAGCACCAGCACCGCGGCCCGCGCCACGATCAACGGCCACAGCGCCAGCAGTTCTTCGTGTTGCAGCGGATTGACCACGTGATAGGCCTGCACGGCCGGCAGGATCACGAACGGGTCGCCGGCGGCGTGATGCAGCAATGCGGCGCAGGTGACCGACAGATCGGTGATGCGCCAGGTGCGCACCAGGTCGCCGAAATCGATAACGCCCTGCAACTGCCAGTGCCGTCGGGCGTCACGCTGCCAGACCACATTGTCGTCGGTGATGTCCATGTGGATCGCCTGTACCGGCAGCTTTTCCAGCAGCGGCTGCAAACGAAGCCTGGCCTGTTCGGCAGCCTCGGCGATCAGCGTGCGTTGGCGTTCGTCTTCGATGACCGGCAGCAGGTGCTCGATCAGTGAACTGGCGTGGCGCGCGTCCCATTGCAATGTGCGCTCGAGCCCCGGATGGTCGAACCCGGCCAGGGCCAGATCCATTTCGCCGCAGAGCCGGCCGAACCCGGCAACAACCTCATGGCCAAGATGATCGAGAGCCGTCAGTGGCTGGCCCTCGATGTAATCGAGCAGCCGCACATGCACCGATTCGCCCTCGACGTCCAGGGTCAGCAGGTCTTGGCCGTCCCTGGCCGGGATGACCCGGGGAACGTGGACATCGCAGTGTTCAGCCAGATATTTCAGGCCCGCATGCTGGGCTTGCAGCTCGACCAGCGAATAATCGCCCCGGCAGATCTTCAACACGAACCGCCCACGTTCACTGTCAACCCGGTAATTGAGATCCTGCTGGCTGCCCAGGGCCTGCAACGTGCCGTTCAAGCCGTAATGCTGCGCCAGCAGATGCCGGGCCTGCTCCAGCGAAACCTGAGGGCTGGGCAAACTGGCGCGATGAATCAACGTGGCGAACGACATGGAACGACCCCTGAAATTTTATTAGGCGCCTATATCGCCATTGCTTCGGGCGATAAGCAACCCCCAGACCATCCGTCCCCCGACAGGTTGCGAAGCAGGGGGATTTGCATGCCCCTCTCGCACCCACCGGTACTTTGCGCAAGAATGTCGGCCATTCAAACCTGCCACCGGAATACCCATGAATGTAATCCCCACTGACCTGCCTGGTGTCCTGATCATCGAACCCAAGGTGTTTGGTGATGAGCGCGGGTTCTTTTACGAAAGTTTCAATGCCAAGGCCTTTCAGGACGCCACCGGCCTCGACACGCAGTTTGTGCAGGACAACCATTCGCGCTCGCAGAAAGGCGTGCTGCGCGGGCTGCATTACCAGTTGGAAAATACTCAGGGCAAACTGGTCCGCGTTACCGCTGGCGAAGTCCTCGATGTCGCCGTGGATATCCGTCGCAGCTCGCCGCATTTCGGCAAGTGGGTGGCCGTGCACCTGTCCGCCGACAACCACCGTCAACTGTGGGTACCGGAAGGTTTCGCCCACGGTTTCGTGGTGCTGAGCGAGTTCGCCGAGTTCCTCTACAAGACCACCGACTACTACAACCCGTCGTCCGAGCGCAGCATTCGCTGGGACGATCCGGATCTGGGCATCGACTGGCAGCTGGACGAAGCGCCAAAACTGTCGGCCAAGGATCAGGCAGCCGGCCTACTCAAGGACGCCGACGTCTTTTCCTGAAATCCTGTGTGAATCTTCAGCGCCGCTGCACACCCGGCCACGGGTGCGCAGACTGCGCCTGCAAGCCTAGGCATAATGCGCCTGTACCCACAGGCGCTCGATGCTCATGACTCCGACCCTTCCCCGCCGCCCTCGCTGGCGCAGCCTCGCCCTGCTGGCCCTGTGCCTGGCGCCGTTGCTGTGGCCGCTGGAACACCTGGCCGAGCGCTATTACCGCAGCGAACTGGCCGGTCAGAACCGCCAGACCCTCGACCTCTACGTCGCCAACCTGTTGGGCACGCTGCATCGCTATGAAGTGCTGCCGCAAATCCTCGGCGACCTGCCCGCGCTGCGCGCGGTACTCGGGGCGCCGGACGACGGCGTGACCCAAGGCAACGCCAACCGCCTGTTGAAAAACATCGCCGCGCAGACCGGCGCCGAAGTCATGTACCTGATGGACACCAACGGTCAGACGCTCGCGGCGTCGAACTGGGACAAGCACGACAGTTTTGTCGGCCGCAATTTCTCTTTCCGGCCGTACTTCAGCGAGGCCATGGCCGGCCGCCTCGGGCGCTTCTTCGGTCTGGGCACCACGTCCGCCAAGCGCGGCTATTTCTTCGCCGCAGCGGTGCGCAACGGCGAAAAAATCATCGGCGTGCTGGTGATCAAGGTTGACCTGGACCACACCGAAAGCCTGTGGGGCAAAACCCCGGAACAACTGCTGGTGACCGACCACAACGGCGTGGTCATCCTCACCTCGCGCCCGGAATGGCGTTTTCGCGCGACCCGCACCCTCAGTGATGCCGAGCGCGCGGCGATCACCGCAATCCAGCCCTACCCGACCCGCGAGCCACGCCCCTTGAACCTGAGCCCGACCGCGTGGCTTCCGCAGACCCAGGAGATCGCGGAAACCGGCTGGAGCGTCAGCATCCTCGCCCCGCGTACGTTGATCGACCGACCTGTGCGCACGGTGGTGGCGATCGGCGGCGCCACCTTGCTGGTGGTAATGCTGTTGCTCGGCCTGATGATGCAGCGTCGTCGTCATTACCTGGAACGGATCGCCTTTGAAGCCAAGGCCCGACGGGAACTCGAAGGCCGGGTTGCCGAGCGCACGAGTGATCTCGAAGGCCTCAACCGCCGACTGAAACAGGAAGTGCTTGAACGCGAACAGGCCCAGCAGGAACTGGTGCGGGCCCAGGACGATCTGGTGCAGGCCGGCAAACTGTCGGCGCTGGGGACCATGTCAGCGAGCATCAGCCACGAACTCAACCAGCCGCTGGCCGCGATCCGCAGCTACGCCGAGAACGCCGAAGTGCTGCTCGACCACGAACGCACCGAAGATGCCCGAGGTAACCTCAAGCTGATCAGCGAGCTGACCGGGCGCATGGCCTCGATCATCGCTCACCTGCGCGCCTTCGCCCGCCGCGACCGCCACGCCCCGGAAAGCGTCGCCCTGCAACCGGCGCTGGACGACGCCCTGGCGTTGCTGGCCAAACGTCGCCGGAGCATGGATGTCGAACTGATCCGCGACCTGCCGGCCGCCACCCTGTGGGTCGAGGCCGGGGAAACCCGTCTGCGCCAGGTACTGGGCAACCTGCTGGCCAACGCCCTCGACGCCCTGACCGAAAAAGGCCCGCCGCGCAAATTGTGGCTGAGTGCCGAATCCACCGACGAAGGCGTCAACCTGTACATTCGCGACAATGGCCCGGGTTTCTGCATGGAAGCACTGGGCCGTGCCAGCGAACCGTTTTACACGACCAAGACCCGCACTCAGGGTCTGGGTCTGGGGTTGGCCATTTGCGAAACCCTGATGCGCGCCTTCGGCGGTGAACTGTCGTTCGCCAACCACAAGCAAGGTGGCGCCCTGATCACCCTGCGGCTGCGCGCCGGCGCGCCCGGGGTCAGCCTGCAACCGTCCGAGGATCGAAGCGCATGACCATCGACAACCGCATTCAGGTGGTGCTGATCGACGACGATCCACACCTGCGTCAGGCCCTCGGCCAGACTCTGGATCTGGCCGGCCTGAAAATTCTTCCGCTGTCCGAGGCCAAGGGCCTGGCCGCGCAACTGGAGCGTGACTGGCCGGGCGTCGTGGTCAGCGACATCCGCATGCCCGGCATGGATGGCCTGGAGCTGTTGAGCGAACTGCACGCCCAGGACCCGGAGCTGCCGGTGCTGCTGATCACCGGCCACGGCGATGTGCCGCTGGCCGTACAAGCCATGCGTGCGGGTGCCTATGACTTTCTGGAAAAGCCCTTCGCCAGCGACGCCCTGCTCGACAGCGTGCGCCGCGCCCTGGCTCTGCGCCGTCTGGTGCTGGACAACCGCAGCCTGCGCATGGCCCTGAGTGATCGCAACGAGTTGAGCGCACGGCTGGTCGGTCAGTCTGCACCGATGTCGCGCCTGCGCGAGCAGATCGGCGCGCTGGCGGCGACCAAGGCCGACGTGCTGATCCTCGGCGAAACCGGCGCCGGCAAGGAAGTCGTCGCCCGCGCCCTGCATGATCTTTCGAGTCGGCGTAACGGCCCGTTCGTGGCGATCAACGCCGGGGCGCTGGCCGAGTCGGTGGTCGAAAGCGAATTGTTCGGCCATGAGCCCGGCGCCTTCACCGGCGCGCAAAAGCGCCGGATCGGCAAGTTCGAATTCGCCAATGGCGGCACGCTGTTCCTCGACGAAATCGAGAGCATGAGCATGGACGTGCAGGTCAAACTGCTGCGCATGTTGCAGGAGCGAGTGGTCGAGCGTCTGGGCGGCAATCAGTTGATCCCGCTGGACATCCGCGTCATCGCCGCCACCAAGGAAGACCTGCGTCAGGCTGCCGATCAGGGGCGATTCCGGGCGGACTTGTATTACCGCCTCAACGTGGCACCGCTGCGCATTCCGCCGTTGCGCGAACGAGGCGAAGACGCGTTGATGCTGTTCCAGCATTACGCCGACGAAGCCAGTGCCCGCCACGGACTGCCACCTCACGAACTGCAACCGGCGCAACGGGCGTTGCTGCTGCGGCACTCATGGCCGGGCAACGTGCGGGAATTGCAGAACGCGGCGGAGCGTTTTGCCCTCGGCCTGGAACTGGCCCTGGACAACACGCAGCCCGATGGCAGCCCCGGCACCACCGTCGAGATCACGGCGGGCGGGCTGAGCGAACAAGTGGAAAATTTCGAGAAATCCCTGATCGCCGCCGAACTGACACGCTCTCACAGTTCTGTGCGCAGTCTCGCCGAAGCCCTGGGTATTCCGCGCAAGACCCTGCACGACAAACTGCGCAAGCACGGGCTGAATTTCGCGGGCAGCGGCGGCCATTCGGACGAATCCGAATGAACTTCACTCAATTCACTTTTCTGCCGCAAGAGGTCCGGGCATGAAGCACGACAGTCGTTATCTGGAATCCATTCTTCATCACGACATCCCGCTGACCCGGGACATGGGCCTCAAGGTACTCGACTGGCACGAGCAGCAATTGCGCCTGCACCTGCCGCTGGACGCCAACGTCAATCACAAGAGCACCATGTTCGGCGGCAGCCTGTATTGCGGCGCGGTGCTGGCCGGTTGGGGCTGGCTGCATTTGCGTTTGAAAGAGGAAGGCATCGAAGACGGTCACATCGTGATTCAGGAAGGGCAGATCAGCTATCCACTGCCGGTGACCGGTGATGCCATTGCGATCTGCCCGTCACCGAGCGCAGCGCAGTGGAAGAAATTTCTGACGATGTATCAGCGTTACGGACGGGCGCGACTGACGCTGCACACGCGGGTCGTCAATGCCGGGAGCGATGAGGATGCAGTGACGTTCAGCGGGCAGTACGTCCTGCACCGCTGAAAACTGAACACGCTTACGAGCGGGCAAGTTCGAGCAGCTTTGCCCGCCATGCTGCTTTCGCCGGCAACGCCAGGAAGAAACTGTTCAACAAAGATTCCCGAGCTGGATAACAGAACGCTGCGCCACTCAGGTCGAGCACTTCACCGCCCGCCCCTTCCAGAACGCCCTGCGCCGCCGCCGTGTCCCATTGCGAAGTCGGCGCCAGTCGCGGGTAACAATCCGCCGCACCTTCGGCCAGCAGACAGAACTTCAGCGAACTGCCGATGTTGGCCAGCTGCAACTCGCCAAGACTGGCGCTCAAACCGGCCAGCAAGTGTTCCTGCTCCGGACTCGAATGGCGGCGGCTGGCGACCACGGTGAACGCTTCGCCAGGCCCCGGCACATCACGCACCTGAATCGCCAGCGGCGTACCGCCCGTGTCGCCGCGCCAGGCACCGAGCCCAGCTCCGCCGACGTAGAAGCGTCCGTTGGTCGGCATCGACACCACACCGAACACTACCCGGCCGTTCTCGATCAGCGCGATGTTGACGGTGAATTCTTCGCTGCCGCTGATGAACTCCTTGGTGCCATCCAGCGGGTCCACCAGCCACCAGCGCTGCCAGCCTGCGCGCACGCTTTGCGGGATATTGGCGTCCTCTTCGGACAGCACCGGAATGCTCGGGTCCAGCGCCGTCAGGCCCGCCACGATCACATGGTGAGCGGCCATGTCCGCCGCCGTCACCGGCGAATCATCGGACTTGGCGGTGACGGCCACATCGGCACGCCAGAACGGCAGGATCGCCTCACCGGCCCGCAGGGCAAGTTCAACCACCGGCGCCATCAACGGATGGGGAAAATTCATCGGCATCTCACTCATGACTGGAAAAATCCGCGCTGGGTCAGCAGGTCGCGGGTCAGGTACAACGCCGCCAGGGCGCGTCCCTCACTGAAATTCGGATTCTGCGCCAGTGCCGACAGCTGTCGCAGATTGACTTTGTCTACACGCATCGGCTCGGGTTCGTCGCCTTCGAGACGCTCTTCGTACAGGTCGGTGGCCAGCACCACCTGGATTTTCTGGCTCATGTAACCGGGGGACAACGACAATTCGGTCAGATGCTCCAGCTGTCGCGCGCCATAACCGGCTTCTTCCTTGAGCTCGCGCTCGGCGGCAGCCAGCACATCTTCGCCGGGCTCGATCAGGCCTTTGGGCAGCGACAGTTCATATTCGTCGGTACCGCCGCAGTATTCTTCGACCAGCACCGCGTGCTCGGCATCGAGCATTGCCACGATCATCACCGCGCCATAGCCGGCGCCCTTGCCGACCAGTCGCTCGTAGGTGCGCTCCACGCCGTTGGAGAAGCGCAGCTTCAGCTCTTCGACGCAGAACAGCCGGCTGGTGGCGACGATCTCGCGGGCGAGTACGGTGGGTTTCTGGCGCATGCAAAGCTCCTTGGCGTGAACGCGCTACTATAACGCGGCTTTTCCGATTGTTTGCGTCGGATATCCTTCTACCGCTCGAGACGTTGCCATGCCTTCATTACCGTGGTCCGACATCGATACCGTTCTGCTCGACATGGACGGCACGTTGCTGGACCTGCACTTCGACAATCACTTCTGGCTGGAACACCTGCCGCAGCGCTATGCCGAACTGCATGGCGTGAGCCGGGCCATGGCGGAAATGGAATTGCAGCCGTTGTTCGAGCGCCATGCCGGTCAGCTGCAGTGGTACTGCCTGGACTTTTGGAGCGCCGAACTGAAGCTGTCAGTTCGCGAACTGAAACGGGAAACCGCCCACCTGATCGCCCTGCGCCCGGACGCCGACACCTTTCTGGAGGCCATCAAACGCGCCGGCAAACGCGTGGTAATGATCACCAACGCGCACCGCGATTCACTGTCGTTGAAGCTGGAACGCATCGAACTGGCGCCGTACTTCGAGCGGCTGATCAGCTCCCACGATTACGGTTTTCCCAAGGAGAACCCGCAATTCTGGGACGCGTTGCAGGCCGATATCGGTTTTGACCCGGCACGCAGCCTGTTCATCGACGACACCTTGCCGATCCTGCGCAGTGCACGGAATTTCGGCGTGGCACATCTTCTGGCCGTGAAGGAACCGGACAGCCGAAAAGGGCCGAAGGACACCGGGGAGTTTGCGGCGGTCGAGGATTATCGGGATTTGATTGCCGGGCTCTGATTGCCGGGCTCTGAAGACTGCAGGAGCCGCCAAAGGCTGCTCCCGCAGGCATGTTGTTACTCGGGAATACGCAGCGTCTGCCCCGGATAAATCTTGTCCGGGTGTGACAGCAGTGGCTTGTTGGCCTCGAAGATCTTGTTGTACTGGTTGGCGTTGCCATACACCGCCAGGGAAATTGCGCTGAGGGTGTCGCCCTTCTTCACGACCACAAAACGCGCCGCCGCCACAACCGGCCCGGTCACGGTGATCTGGTCATCGACGCTGCCGACACCGGCAATGTTGCCCACTGCCAGAAGAATCTTCTCTTTCTCTTCCTGGCTCGCCACTTCACCGGTAACGGTCACCTTGTCCCCGTCCACGGTTGCCTGGACATTCGGATTACCCAACCCGACCTTGCTGATGTGTTCCTTCAATTGCTCGCTGGCATTGGCGTTGCCGGGGGTCAGCAGGTCGAGCAGTTTCTCACCCGCTTCTTTCACAAAGCTCAAAAGACTCATGGCGCACACTCCTTGATTTGGGTTCCAGACGCCCAAGCCTAGACCACCCCGGACAAACCCGGTTCCAAGCCGACCAATGACCCTGCCGTCACTCAAGCGGTAGAATCGCCCACCCCTGCCAGCGCCCCGGAGCGAAGATGGACATCAAGCAGCTGAAATTCCTCATCGCCCTCGACGAAACCCGCCATTTCGGCCAGGCCGCCGCCCGCTGCCACATCACCCAGCCGACCCTGTCGATGCGCCTGCGCAGCCTCGAGGAAGAACTCGACCTGCCACTGGTCAACCGTGGCCAGCGCTTCGAAGGGTTCACCGCGCCGGGGGAACGGGTGCTGGCCTGGGCACGCACGGTACTGGCGGCCTACGACGGCTTGCAGGCGGAAGCGGCGGCCTGTCGCGGCAATCTGATCGGCACCCTGCGCCTGGGCGTGGTGCCGTTGTCGAGTTTCGATGCACTGCCGTTGATGCAACGCCTGCACGCACAACATCCAAACCTGCGCTTCGAACTGTCCTCGCTGAGCTCCGAACAGGTTCTGGAGCAACTGGCGAACAACCGCATCGACATTGGCGTGTCTTACCTGGACCGCCTCGACGGCGAGCGGTTTGAATCCCTGGCGTTCAGCGAAACGCAGATGGGTCTGCTCTACGACCAGCGGTTCTTCAACTTTGGTGAGGCACCGTTGAGTTGGGAATCGCTGATCGAACTGCCCCTGGGCATGCTTACCAGCGGCATGCACTTTCGCCAGTCCATCGACCATAACTTCCACAGTCGTGGCCTGACGCCGCAGCCGTTACTGCAAACCGACGCCGTTCACCAATTGTTGCAAGCGGTGCACGGCGGCTTGTGCTGTGCGGTGATGCCACTGGACGGCGGCCTGGAAAACCTGACCGATCATCTGCGCCTGCAACCCATCGAAAACGCCCAGACCCTCGCCCGACTGGGCCTGATCATGCGTCGCGGGGCACCACGATCGGCGCTGGCCGAAGCCTGTTTCGCGCTTTATCAAAAATCACCCACGGACACTTGATCGACGGCATCTATCGAGGGATCGACACTAGCGATTAGACGCGACATCTTGCCGCGCCTAGTCTTAACGTTGATCAATCCGTCGGTGATGCCATGAACGCCAAGCGCCCGGCCTGCGCGGCGCCTGCTCTCGAAACGCCCGCGCCAGCCGCCAGTCAGACCTACAGCTACAGCGATCTCCCCCTCGCGGAATCGGCCAGCACCGCGCTGGCCGAAGAAGTCGCGTTGGCGATTGCCTACAACGGCATCAGTCAGGCCGTGATGCTGGTGACGCCGACCGACCTTGAAGACTTCATCGTCGGTTTCAGCCTCGGCAGCGGCATCATCGAAGACGCCTCGGACATCTACGACCTGCAATTGACCGGCTCGGGCTCGGCGCAATATGCGCAAGTGACCATCGCCAACCGCGCCTTCTGGAACCTCAAGCAGCAGCGGCGGCAACTGGCCGGCACCAGCGGTTGCGGACTGTGCGGCGTGGAAGCGGTGGAGCAGGCGCTGCCTGACCTCAAGGTCTTGCCCGGTGCACCTTTGCCGCCCGCCGAATGGCTCGATGGTTTGCGTCAGCGTATCGGCGCATTCCAACCGCTGGGTCAGCATTGCGGCGCAGTGCACGCGGCGGTGTTCATGAACGCCAGCGGTAAATTGCTGCTGGGCCGCGAAGACATCGGCCGGCACAACGCCCTCGACAAACTGATCGGCGGCCTGATCCGGCAAAAGATATCCACAACCGGCGGCCTGGCAATTGTCACCAGCCGTTGCAGCCTCGAATTGATCCAGAAAGTCCTGCGGGCCGGGATTCAGACCCTGGTCAGCCTGTCCGCGCCTACCGGTCTCGCCGTGCAATGGGCCCGACGCCATAACCTCAATCTCATTCACCTGCCGCAGAAAAACGCGCCGCGGGTGTATAGCCCAGAAATGGAGAAACACCCGTGAGCCAACATCATCAAGCCGACCAGAAACCCGTTCCGCGCTACAAGCCTTACAAGGGCCCGGCCGGTGGCTGGGGCGCCCTGATCAGCGTGGCCCAGGCCTGGCTGACCAGCGACAACGCGCTGAAAAACCTGCGCATGATGCTCAAGACCAACCAGAACGGTGGCTTCGACTGCCCGGGCTGCGCCTGGGGCGACTCGCCGGAAAGCGGCATGGTCAAATTCTGCGAGAACGGCGCCAAAGCGGTGAACTGGGAAGCGACCAAGCGTCGGGTCGATGGCAAGTTCTTCGCCAAACACAGCGTCACCTCGCTGCTGGAACAGAGCGACTACTGGCTTGAATATCAAGGTCGTCTGACCGAACCGCTGGTGTATGACGCCGAAACCGACCGCTACAAACCCATCAGCTGGGACGATGCCTACGCGCTGATCGGCCAACACCTGCAAGCGCTGTCGAGCCCGGATCAGGCCGAGTTCTACACCTCGGGCCGGGCCAGCAACGAAGCGGCGTACCTGTATCAACTGTTCGTGCGCGCCTTCGGCACCAACAACTTCCCCGACTGCTCGAACATGTGCCACGAGGCCAGCGGCGTGGCCCTGGCGCAGAGTGTCGGCGTCGGCAAAGGCACCGTGACCTTCGACGACTTCGAACATGCCGATGCGATTTTCGTCTGGGGCCAGAACCCCGGCACCAACCACCCGCGCATGCTCGAACCGCTGCGTGAAGCGGTGAAACGCGGTGCCCAGGTAGTGTGCGTCAACCCGCTGAAAGAACGCGGCCTGGAACGCTTCCAGCACCCGCAGCATCCGCTGGAAATGCTCACCAACGGCGACAAGCCGACCAACACCGCGTATTTCCGCCCGGCGCTGGGCGGCGACATGGCGGTGTTGCGCGGCATGGCCAAGTTCCTGCTGCAATGGGAGCGCGATGCGCAGAAGGCTGGCGCACCGGCCGTGTTCGATCACGATTTCCTCAATGAACACAGCATCAACGTGCTCGAGTACCTCGGTGTTGTCGACGACACGCCGTGGGAGCAGATCGTCGAGCAGTCCGGCCTGACCCTGGTGGAGATCGAACAGGCGGCGCGCATGTACGCCAAAGGCAAGAACGTGATCATGTGCTGGGCGATGGGCATCACCCAGCATCGCCACTCGGTGCCGACCATCCAGGAAATCGCCAACCTGATGCTGCTGCGCGGCAACATCGGCAAACCCGGCGCCGGTCTGTGCCCGGTGCGCGGCCACAGTAACGTGCAGGGCGACCGCACCATGGGCATCAATGAACGTCCACCGGTGGCGTTCCTTGATTCCCTTGAACGCCGCTTCCAGTTCAAGGTGCCACGTCACAACGGGCACAACGTGGTCGAAGCGATTCACGCGATGGCCGAAGGTCGCGCCAAGGTGTTTATCGGTCTGGGCGGCAACTTCGCCCAGGCCACGCCGGACAGCCCGCGCACCTTCCAGGCCCTGAGCAACTGTGACCTGACGGTGCAGATCAGCACCAAGCTCAATCGCAGCCACCTGGCCCACGGCAAGGACGCGCTGATCCTGCCGTGCCTGGGTCGTACCGACATCGATATCCAGACCGAAGGCCCCCAAGCCGTCACCGTGGAAGACTCGTTCAGCATGGTGCACGCCTCCAACGGTCAGTTGCAGCCGCTGTCGAACCAGATGCGCTCCGAGCCGTCGATCATCGCCGGCATCGCCGCCGCGACCCTGGGCAGCAAACCGGTGGACTGGAACTGGCTGGTGGCCGACTACCGGCGCATCCGCGAACTGATCGCCGACACCATTCCGGGCTTCAAGGACTTCAACGAGAAGGTCAAGAACCCGGGTGGTTTCTACCTCGGCAACAGCGCCGGTGCACGCAAGTGGAACACCACGTCCGGTCGGGCCAACTTCAAGCCGAACATGCTGCCCAAGGACCTGATCCACGAGCGCACTCGCGCCACCGGCAAACTGCCGGATCTGATCCTGCAATCGATGCGCTCTCACGATCAGTACAACACCACGATTTATGGTCTCGACGATCGTTATCGCGGGGTGAAGGGGCAACGTGATGTGCTGTTCGCCAACGAGGCGGACATCATTCGCCTGGGCTTCAAACCGGGGCAGAAGGCTGACATCGTGTCGCTGTGGGACGATGGTCGCGAGCGTCGGGTGAAGGGCTTCACGCTGCTGGCGTTCGATATCCCGGCGGGGCAGGCGGCGGCTTATTACCCTGAGGTGAACCCGTTGGTGCCGCTGGAAAGCACCGGCGATGGTAGCCATACGCCGACGTCGAAGTTCATTGCCATTCGCCTGGAAGCGGCGAGTGAGACTGGACTGATCATGGCCAAGTCGGCCTGATCCTGCTCGCTTCCACGCTCTGCGTGGGAGCGCAGACACTTTTCAAACTCCCACAAAAAAGGCCGCTTTGTGATCAAAGCGGCCTGTCCGAAGTAGTTAAAGACCGGCGAAAAACCGTTAAGTTCCGCCCAAAAATCAGCAACTTGCAGAATTGTATACAGGTCGTGCTATTCGTCGGATTTCGATTGTCACGCCCATTGCAGAGCCTCAGGATCGCGCCGTCATCCCTTTGAGGCTCCTCTATGAAGTTCTCCTCGATTCTCTTGTTGTCCCTTGGCCTGGTCAGTGGCTTCGCTTCTGCCGGAGGCACCACCGAAGCAGGTGTGGGCGGCGCATTGGGCGGGGTTCTTGGCTCGGTCGTCGGTCAATCGTTAGGCGGCAGTACAGGTTCAACCATCGGCGCAGCCCTGGGCGGCGCGGGTGGTAGTGCGGTGGGCGCCGACAAGCGCAGCCGTGGTGAAGCAGCCATTGGCGGTGCGCTGGGCGCAGCCGGCGGCAACGTGGTCGGCCGCAGCATGGGCGGCACCACCGGCAGCCTGATCGGCGCAGCAGCCGGCGGCGGCGCGGGTGGCGCGCTGGGCAACTACATGGGCAACAAGAGCGATGACGATGATCGTCATTACGATCGTCGCCATGATGATCGTCGCTACTACCGTGACCGTCACCCAGGTCGTGGCCATGCCTATGGCCATCGCAAGCATCACCGCTACTATCGCGACTGAGGCCTGGCCTCTTTAGCCGATACATCCAGATCGCAGCTCCCCCGGGCTGCGATTTTTTTTGCCTGTCACATCGCCAGGCGTTCCAGCGCTTCGCGCAATCGGGTTGGAATCGACACCGGCTGATTGGACGCCCGGTCGACAAACACATGCACGAAGCGCCCGGCGGCACAGGCCTCGTCTTCTTCGGCCTTGAACACCGCCAGCTCGTATTGCACCGAACTATTACCCAGCTTGCCTACCCGCAAGCCGATCTCGATTCGATCCGGAAAAGCGATCGACGCGAAATAGTCGCAGGACGAACTCACCACAAACCCCACCACCTCGCCGTCATGGATATCCAGCCCCCCGACCTGAATCAGGTAGGTGTTCACCGCCGTGTCGAAGAAACTGTAATAGGTGACGTTGTTGACGTGGCCGTAGGCGTCGTTGTCGTGCCAGCGCGTGGTGATCGGCTGGAAGTGCGGGTAATCGCTGCGTTGCGGCATCGGGTTGGACATCAGTGTCGATTCCTGGAGTGATCTGCTCAGTCTAAAGATAAAAACCCTTGCCGCGCGCCGCCAGCTCGCCAATCAATGGCGCCGGCCGCCAGTGATCGCCCTGCCGGGTCTCCAGCGCCAGCAATCGCTTGTGAATGTCGGCCAGACCCTGATCATCCGCCCAGGCCATCGGCCCGCCCCGCTCCGCCGGGAAGCCATAGCCATTCAGATAGACCTGATCGATGTCATGCGCCGACTCGGCAATCCCTTCCTGCAGGATCTTCGCCCCTTCGTTGACCAACGCCAGCAGGCACCGCTCGAGGATCTCCTCCGAGCCAATATCCCGGCGATGAAACCCCAAGCCTTCGCTGACGCTCAAAACCAGCGCATCGACCTCGGGATCATGCTCGGCCTGACGACTGCCCGGCTCGTAGTGGTAATAACCGTTGCCGGACTTCTGACCGAAGCGACCCAGTTCGCACAAACGGTTATCCACCTGAACCTCGGGTGCATCCTGCCCCTTGCCCGCCAGTTCACGGGCACGCCACTCGAGATCGATGCCGACCACGTCGTACATGCGAAACGGCCCCATGGCAAAACCGAAGCTCTGCAACGCCGCATCGACCTGATGCGGGTACGCCCCTTCGAGCAACATCTTGCGCGCTTCGAGCACATACGGATGCAGCATGCGGTTGCCGATAAAACCGTGGCAGTTGCCCGACACCACACTGACCTTGCCCATGCGCTTGCCCAGCTCCAGAGCGGCTTCAAGCACAGCCGGAGAAGTTTGTGCGCCACGGACGATTTCCAGCAACTTCATGATGTGCGCCGGGCTGAAGAAATGCAGGCCTAGCACTTGAGTCGGTCGCCGTGTCGCGGCGGCAATGGCGTCGATATCCAGCGCCGAAGTATTGCTCGCCAGCAGCGCCTCGGGTTTCAACACGCCATCGAGCTCGCGGAAGATCTTCTGCTTGAGCTCGAGGTTCTCGTACACCGCTTCGATCACCAGGTCGACGTTGCGGATTGCCACATAGTCCGCCGCCGCGCTGACACGGGCAATCCGCGCATCGGCTTCGGCCTGATCGATCCGGCCCTGTCGCACGTTGTGCGCGTAGGTATCGGCCACGGTGGACAGCGCCTGTTCGAGCATCTGTGGATTGTTATCGACCCACTGCACTGATACGCCGGCGTTGGCCAGGCACATGACAATGCCGCGGCCCATGGTGCCGGCGCCGATCACGGCGGCCTGCTGAATAGCGAAGGATGTCTGGCTCATGTTGTTCTCTTGTTGGCGATCCGAAGACAGCCATCACCATAGTCAGCCACCGGGCATTTTTGAAGTTCATTGCCGTGATGATCGACATTCAGCAGATGGATTCGGAATCTCAAAGATGCGTCTGAGCCCAGGCCCGGACCTCGGCGTAGGGATATTCCTCGAGCGCCGCAAACCCGGAAATGGCCCGCGCCTTGAGCTTGGTAAACAACGGCACGCTGATTCCGCACAGAAACCGGGTCAATCGCTCGGCCGACGGAGCACTGCCGGTCAGTTGTTGATGCCTGTGGATAAACTCTCCACACAACGCCGCAAAATTTTTATCCACAAGCGCCGGCAATTCAGGAGGCGCCGGGAGCCGGGCAACTTGCCCGTGGCACACAGAACAATGGCCGCACTGCTGCGGCGCATTGTGATCGCCGAAATATTCGGCCAGCCGATATCCAAGACATCGCTCGGTAGCGAACAGCTCGAGCATGGCGTGAATCCGCGCCACTTCGGTTTGCTCATGGCGGGTGAAATAGTCATGTAGCTCAGCGCTCAAGGCCTGGCTGTCGAAATCGCCGCGCAGGACGTTGTAGACCTCGGTCATCTGCTTGCTCTCAAGCTCGACCCAGCCCTTTTCCTGGAAATAATCCAGCGCCTTCACCACGCGGTTGCGCTCGGCGGAATACTGCTCGTACATCGCCTCGAAATTCACCGTGGCCCAGGTACGCGCGCGGCTTGAGGTCTGGATGATCGCGGCGACGAAATCCCTGCGTTCACCTTCGAAACGCTCGAGCAAAGCCTCGGGCTCCAGCAGGTATTTGAAACGGTACTCGGCGTAGTACGCGTAGCGCGGGGCAATCAGTCCTCGCAGCTCCAACTGCACCAACAACGTCTTCAAAGGCAACGCGCGAATGTTGCTCTGATCCGCCAGCGGCCCGAGCAGAAATTCCCATTGGCCTTCGGGCGCGGCGGCCTGCAACTCGTCGAGCACGTGACGAATGCCCTCCTGTTCCGGCGTGTCGCCATACACGAAGTTTTCCAGCACGTTGAGGCTGTCGCGGTTGGCCAGTACCAGACAATCAGACGGTTGCCCGTCACGTCCTGCACGGCCGATTTCCTGGCTGTAGTTTTCGATGGATTTGGGCAGGTCGAAATGCACCACATTGCGGATGTCGCTCTTGTCGATGCCCATGCCGAAGGCGATGGTGGCGACGATGCAATCGGACTGCCCGCCCATGAAGCGCTTCTGGATCGCGTCCCGTTGCTCATGGGGCAAACCGGCGTGATAAGCCTCGGCCTGAATGCCATTGCGCTCCAGATGTTCGGCAATCTGCTCGGCGGTTTTCTGCAGGGTCACGTAGACGATGCTCGGCTGACCTGCGCGCTCGTTCATCCACTCCACCAGACGCCGGCGCTTGTCCTGCCCACGCACCGGCTCGACCAGCAGATTGAGGTTGGGCCGGTAGAAACCGGTGGTCACCACATCGTCTGCCGCGATGGCGAATTTCGCTTGCATGTCGGCGATGACTTTTGGCGTTGCAGTGGCGGTCAGCAGCAGGGTTTGCGGGATGTTGAACTGGCGCTGGTAGTCCGGCAGCTTGAGGTAGTCGGGGCGGAAGTTGTGGCCCCACTCGGAGATGCAGTGCGCCTCATCCACCACCAGCAGCGAGATCGGAACCTGCTGCAAAAAGTTGCGAAAGCGCTCGTTCTTCAAACGCTCCACGGAAATCATCAGGATCTTCAGCTCACCCGAACGGGCGCGGGCCATCACGTCGTTGGCATCTTCGCGGCTCTGCGCCGAATCGATGCTGCCTGCTGATATCCCGTGCCGGCGCAAGAACTCGAGCTGATCCTGCATCAGCGCCAGCAACGGTGAGACCACCAGCGTCAGGTGCGGCAGCAAGAGTGCCGGGACCTGGTAACAAAGGGACTTTCCGGAGCCGGTGGGAAATATCGCGGCCGCCGAGCGCCCAGCGAGAACAGCGCTGATCGCGGCCTCCTGACCGGGTCGAAACTGTGGATAACCGAAAACCTGTTCCAGGGTGTTGTGCATTCGCTGTCACTCCGTTGACCGCTGTGATGCCAACAGCCTAGCGGGCGATCGCAGCGCGTCGAGAATAGGTCGGGGGTCAAATCGATACGGGATGATACAGCGTCGACGGCTCGGTCAAGGGATCAAACAAATGAAACACTTTGTTCATCGCCGTGTGAAGCGACCCGAGGGTAATGTCCGTCACGCCTTGAGCCAGGACGGCCCATGCGCATGGATTTTTACCAAGGAGTGAACATGTCGAACAACTTGAAACTGCCCCTCGCCCTGATCTTGGCCTCCCTGCTGCTGGGAGGCTGCACACCCTCTCCCGAAGACTTTCCGCCGATCCTGGCCAGCGCCGTGACCGTCACCGCAGCGCCCTCGACTTAACCCCCACAAGCGCTGTGTCAGGGCCGCAATACGGCTACCCGCAATTGCTCATCCAGGACCCGTTCATGCACATCGAGGCTCTGGCTCGCCCATCGTGCATGAGCCGGGCTGATATCGCCGGTGAAGGCTGCCGCCAGTTGACGCAAGTCGGCAACGCTGCGCACCCGGGGGCAAAATGCTTTCTCGTCGCAGTGAGTGCTGGCATTGCGGTAGGTGTTGAGCAAGCGATCCCACAGACCGTCGCGCACTTGTCTGATCGACTTGAGCTGTATTTGCTGCACGCCCAGTCGTTGCGTGAGTCCCGGTTCATCAAGGGCTTCGCTCGCCAGCAGAGCCTTGCCGAAAACCAGCACCTCAGCGCGGGCAGCTGTGTCGATGTCAGCCTGAGTGGCGAGCGCGTCGGGCCAACCGGTGCGCTCCAGGTTGGCAAGCACCAACCCATTGCCCATGTCGGAGGCCAACGCCAAACGACAGCCACTCACCCACAGCAAAACGATCGAGGCCATTCGTAGCCACTGCATACCTAATTCCCTTTAAGTCTGTGTCGGACGTTTGGAAACGCCCTACGGATTCTGGCGCGCACCATACAGAGGTTTACTTTGAAACGCCTGATAATCACGTCGGAAAATTCGCTAATAAGGGTTTGGCTTTGAAAAACCGAAAAAACATGTAGGGCAAATGCCCATATCGTGGAAAAAACCCTTACGAAATCTGTCCATTGCGGCCGTCTTGTCCCTGCGGTCAGCCCCCTTCTATAGTGGCTGGCGCGACTGAAAACTCTGTGTCGGCTCACCGAAGCGACTTCGTAAGGGACACACCTTGATCATGAATATGTACAAACCGCTGAATACCCGTTTTCGCCCTCTCAAGACTTGCGACATTGAAAAACCGGTATTGGTTATCGACACCGAAGCAAAACCGGGCGACCTGCTCAATGCCGCCGATCAACGTCTGCGCGCCGCCAGCGATCTGCTGGAAACTCTTTACTGCTTATGTTTCAAACAGGCCGATGTGAAAGATATTCCCAACATCGTCAATGCGCTTTATTTATTGACGCAAGACGGTTGTGACTTGCTGGAAGTTGCCAGACAACAAATAAATAACTAATACTGCCAGCCACACTTACAAAGTTCGCAACAACCCATCGCTTCCATTACAACAAAAACCGGAACTAGTCTGTCTGTTCTTACATCAACCAAGAGTAATAACATGACAACTCTGACTATTTTCTTCTGCGGTACAGGTTCGACAAAGTTTGATAATGCACACGTTAACTATTGGAATGGGGAATTGGTGTCCACACTGGCCTCTCACCACAACGGGCGCGAGTTCGCCGACTGGATCGTGGTCGACGGCCCCGGCACCAGCAACCTGCAAGCCGATGAACTGTTCACCCAATCCAAGGACTACGGCCTCAGTGGCACCTTGTTCGGCAAGGGCTGGGAGGAAAACGTCCAGCACGCGATGAACATCATCAAAGGCCAATGTGACTGGCAGCGCGAACAACTGACCGAAGCGGAATACAACCGCCTCAAAGCCGCCGGCATTCCGATTGAAGATGTAAAAGTCGAAGGTTCCTGGCTGTGGCGTAAATATAACTATGGCGATCGCAGCGTCACGCAACAGAAGTTACAGGAGCAAATTATCAAAACCTTTCGCAAGGACGGTGTTATTCCAACAAAAGTCAATCTGGTGGGCTGGAGCCGCGGCGGTATCAGTTGTCATATGCTGGCCAATGCCATGTTCAACGACAGTGCACTGAAAAACATTCCAGTGAATATCTTTGCTATCGACCCGGTGCCGGGCATCGGTAACTTTCAGGAACACCGGGTAAAGCTCAATAGCAACGTAAAAGAATATGTGGGTTTCTATGCGCGGGATGAGCGCTCCAAGGGTTTCAGTTGCGTCATTCCACAAACCGCGACCGGCACCAAGACCAGCATCTTCCCCATGCCCGGCCGTCACGCCACCCTGGTCGGCAACGCCTCCGCCGACGGCAACAGTGGTCCAAAAGTGCTGGCCGAACCCGGCCTCATCGTCCGTCACTTTGCCGAGGTCTGCCTGAAACGCTGGGGCACCGTCCTCGACAAAAACCTCAACCTCACCGATGCCGACCTTCGCAACCACACTGCCGCCATCGTCAACGCGGCAGCGAAATACAAGGCCATGGAAAAGTGTTCCTACACCTGGTTCACCGAACTGGATCAAGGCGAACGCTACGTATCGCTGGGCAGCAAAGGCGTGCCGTTCTCGACGGTGAAAGGCGGGATCTACACCCCGGCGACCGGGTTGACGACGAGTGTGCTGGATGTTGAGGCGTATCGGGCGATTCGTTGAAAACCGTGATTGATCTGTAGGAACGGCCTGCCCGAATCTGCATCCCGTTCCTACAGGCAGTGGCGCCTTGTCTTCTATCGGCGCCTGTTAGCCCAAATCTATAGTTGTGAGCATCGCTACCCAATCAGCGATTCAGGTTTGGTCACCTGAAAAACAGAGATAACTGATGCATGCCCTTGTATGCTGCCGACCTATTTCTGTCGGCACGCTTTATGGCGGGCTGTGTTTGGGACGCTTCGGCGTACCGGGTTATCTCTGCCGGTTTGACCAACTTGAACACAGTCCGCCTCCACCGCTTGGTCACGGTAGCAGCGGTTCATTGATGCCTACAGAGATAGAAAAAATGAAATCATGGAACGAGCTCCACTCCGATCGCTACCGCCCACTCGACTCCAACCTCACCGACACCAAGCCCTTGGTCATCGACACAGAGGCCAACCCGCAAGACATCCTCGAATGCGCCGTCCAGCGCCTGCGCGCATCAAGCGACCTGCTGCAAACCCTCTACTGCCTCTGCTTCAAACACGCCGATGTTGAAGACATTCCGCACATCACCCACGCGCTCTACCTTCTCACCAAAGACGGCTATGACCTGCTCCAGGTCGCCCAGCAGCGAATGCTCAACTGGAAAGCGCCGGCCTGACGGACTCCTCGGGCAGGCGTGTTCATGGCTAGAACTGCCTGCCTCTATCTCGAACACTGACGCTGACATCTCCGGCGCAAAACTTAAGGATCAGAATTTTGCAAACTATTATTGATTGCGTACGATGGGAGCCATTGTTCAACCAAGGGCTTGCCTTCATGACCACTGAAACCATTGATCACAGCACTCTCACGCGGCTGTTTGAGAACGGTTCGATCAGTAGCGCACATATCGTCGCCAAACCGGGTGGCTGGTCGATTCAGATTCAGCAAGGAAGCAAAGAATACTCACTGACCGCACAACGCAGTGGCCAGGTACGTCTGTTCAAGCGGCTTGAAACACTGGTGACCTACCTGCAAGGAGTGGGCATCAATCACTTCGATGTGGACGCCTCCAGTTATGACCCTCTTCAGATAAAAACCTATGCCCGCCCTGATCGCGCCGAAGCGATGAAACAAGCTCATGAAGCAGCTGCGTATGAAGTATGGGTCAAGCAACAGGTACAAATCAGCATTGATGACCCAAGACCCAGCGTCAGCGATGAAGACGCTCGCAGGATATTTGCCGCCAAACGGGATGCCCTTCGTCAGCGAGCACGTTGATGAGGTTGGTCTGGCGCCAAGAAGCGCTGGATGACCGAGACAACATCATGGAGCGTATCGGCCAGGAAAATCCCGCTGCAGCGATTGAACTTGATGAGGCTTTCGAACTGAAAGGAGAAAGCGCTCGGCAGCACCCAGCCCTGTACCGAAAAGGTATCGCGGGAGGTACCCGCGAAATCGTCGTCACTCCAAACTACGTCATCATCTACACAGTCAAAGTTGATGTTGTGGAAGTGCTACGAGTGCTGCATACCAGACGGCAATGGCCATGATGGCTGGAGGGAAAATGCTTAGGAGTTCACGGCTCCTTAAGTAGCATTATTCTGGCTGTTTAACGCGGATTCTGCGGGAATAATGGCAGTTGATCTGACAATGAAGTCCAACCCATCACCCACAAAAAAGCCGCCCTCAACAGGCGGCTTTTTCATTCACCAGAACTAAGTCTTACAACTTAGGCCCGGCAGCCTTGATCGCGTCGCTCACTTCAAACTTCTTGAAGTTCTCGATGAACAGACCGGCCAGTGCTTTGGCAGCTTCGTCGTACGCAGCCTTGTCAGCCCAGGTGTTGCGTGGGTTGAGCAGGTTGGTTTCGACGCCCGGTACGGCCAGTGGCACGTCCAGGTTGATGGTGTCCAGGTGCTCAGTAGCTGCACCGATCAGCGCGCCGCTCTGAATCGCTGCGATCACCGCGCGGGTGGTCGGGATGTTGAAGCGTTTGCCGACGCCGTAGCCACCGCCAGTCCAGCCGGTGTTGACCAGGTAGACCTTGGAGCCGAAGCCGCGGATGCGCTTGATCAGCAGTTCAGCGTATTCGCCGGCCGGACGCGGGAAGAACGGTGCGCCGAAGCAGGTGGAGAAGGTCGACTTGATGCCGCTGCCCGAACCCATTTCGGTCGAGCCCACCAGTGCGGTGTAGCCGGACAGGAAGTGGTAGGCCGCTTGTTCTTCGTTGAGGATCGACACTGGCGGCAGCACGCCGGTCAGGTCGCAGGTCAGGAAGATCACAGCGTTCGGCTCGCCGCCCAGGTTCTTCTCGGAACGCTTGGCAACGTGCTCCAGCGGGTAGGCCGCGCGGCTGTTCTGGGTCAGGCTGACATCGGCGTAGTCGGCGTGCTTGGCATCGTCGATCACAACGTTTTCCAGCACCGCGCCGTGCTTGATGGCTTTCCAGATGACCGGCTCGTTCTTCTCGGACAAGTCGATGCACTTGGCGTAGCAGCCGCCTTCGATGTTGAAGACAACGCCTTCGCCCCAGCCGTGTTCGTCGTCACCGATCAGGTAACGGCTTTCGTCGGCGGACAGGGTGGTCTTGCCGGTGCCCGACAGACCGAAGAACAGGGTCACGTCACCGTCTTCGCCGATGTTGGCAGCGCAGTGCATTGGCAGCACGTCAGCGGCCGGCAGCAGGAAGTTCTGCACGGAGAACATGGCTTTCTTCATTTCACCGGCGTAACGCATGCCGGCGATCAGCACTTTCTTCTGGGCGAAGTTGATGATCACGCAACCGTCGGAGTTGGTGCCGTCACGCTCTGGCACGCACTCGAAGTTGGCGACGTTCAGCACTTGCCACTCTTCGCGACCGGCCGGGTTGTACTGGGCCGGGTTGATGAACAGGCAACGACCGAACAGGTTCTGCCAGGCAGTCTGGGTGGTCATTTTCACGGCCAGGTAGTGATCTTCGGCCGCGCCTACATGCACGTGGGAAACGAAATGCTCTTGCGCGTTGTTGAATGCTTCAACACGAGCCCACAGCGCGTCGAACTTGTCGGCCGGGAACTTGCGGTTGATCGGGCCCCAGGCGATGGCAGCCTGGGTGGAAGGCTCTTCAACGATGAAACGGTCGACTGGCGAACGGCCGGTGCGGTGACCGGTGCGAACAACCAGAGCGCCGGTATCGGCAAGCTCGCCTTCACCGCGGTTCAGGGCTTCTTTTACCAGATCATCAACACTCAGATCGGTGTACACGGCGTTATTGGCTTGCGTCATGAGGTTCCCCGTCGGCCAGTGGCCGAGTGTGCTCCAAACGTTTTGTAGTAGAAAGTCGTGCACTACTACCGCGAAAAAAGTGGGCCGGATTATGCCAGAAAAGCCCAAAAAGAGTAGGGCCCTCCCGTCGTAACGGCGTAATTCCGTCGTTGAGCAGTGAATTTACCTGCGCTGAACCGTTTTAGTGCCGGGTATCTGACGGCGTCTCGACGCCCGCGCCAGCGAACAATTGAGCGATATCTGCCGCGTCGAACAGGTAGCGCTGGTTGCAGAACTGGCAATCGATCTCGACTTGGCCACCTTGCTCGGCCACCAGCGCCTGCGCATCTTCCAGACCCAGGCTGACCAGTGCGTTACCCGAACGCTCGCGGGAGCAGCTGCAGTGGAAGCGCAGCTTCTGCACATCGAACAGACGAACCTGCTCCTCATGGTAGAGGCGGTGCAGGACCGTTTCGTTGTCCAGGCTCAACAGTTCATCAGCGGTCAGGGTGTTGCCCAGCGCGGTGATGTGCTGCCAGCTGGCGGCGCGTTCTTCTTCGTCTTTCAGGCGATCGGCCGGCAGTTGCTGCAGCAGCAGACCACGGGCACGACGGCCGTCGGCGCACAGCTTGAAGCGAGTGCCGACCTGCTGGGACATGACGAAATAGTTGGTGAAGCAGTCGGACAGGGTTTCGCCGTCGAGGTCGACGATGCCCTGGTAGCGCTGGCCGGCGATCGGGTCAACGGTCAAGGCCAGGACACCGTTCGGCATCAGGTCGCCGAGGGTCGCGTCGGCCGGGATCTGCTCGGCGTGATAGCGCGCCAGGCCGCGGATTTCGCGCTCGCTTGAGCACTCGATCATCAACAGCGGGATCGGGCCTTCGGAACGGGCCTGAAGAATCAGCAAGCCATCGAATTTCAGGGTGCCCACCAGCAACGAGGCGGCCGCCATCAGTTCGCCCAGCAATTGCGCAACCGGTTCCGGGTACGGGTGCTTGGCGAGCACTTCGGCGTAGCTGCGCTCCAGCGACACCAGTTCGCCGCGCGTGTCGCTGTCATCGAAGATGAAGCGTTGGGTGTAATCGGTATCGAGGAAATCGGTCATAGGTCTGGGTATCTGAATGTGATGACAAAATGGTTACAAAGAATGAAAATCCCGCGCTTCTGGCATCCTTTTTGATGCCGATGTTCAGCCACGGGAGGCATTTTATGAACAATCCGGGTTTGTTCCAATCAAGGTGGAACCTCGGCCGGCTGGTTCTGTGCAACGTTGTGCCATTGGCACTACTGGCTTTCTGGTTATGGCCTACAGGTCAGATGCTGTGTGTGATTTTCGACGAGTGGCTGTTCCGCTCACTCAACGCACCGCTGGCCAGCAACCCCATATGGCTCCACATCTGGGCAATTGCAAGTCTGCGACCGTTCGACATCGTCGTCGGCCTGATTCTGCTGACGCTGCTGATCAAGGGCGACTGGGTGTTCAGGGCGATTGACGTGCGCCGCGCCTTTTTCGGTTTTTTCTCGATCCTGCTGCTGATGGTGGTGATCCGCGCGCTGTTTTCCAAGTTCTCCGATCACATGGGCTGGCAGCACAGCAGCCCGTCGATGGTGCTCGAAGGTGCCGTGCATATCAGCGATTACTTCCCGCATCTGGAGAAGACCTGGGAGCTGAAGGATCGCTCGAGCCAGAGTTTCCCCGGTGACCACGCCTCGGTGCTGCTGATCTGGGCGCTGTTCATGGGCGTGTTCAGCCGTACGGCTGGTCAGTTTCTGGTGATCTGGGGCCTGGCACTGCTGTTCATGCTGCCGCGTCTGGTCGCCGGTGCTCATTGGGGCCAGGACGATTACATCGGCGGCATGCTGCTGGCGGTGTGGGCACTGGGCTGGGGTTACTACACGCCGTTTGCTTATCACGCGGCGAACTTCTGGTTGAAGGTCACGGCACCGGTTTTCCGGCTGCTGGGCAAACTGCCGGTGGTTTCGCGGATGAGTGTGGTGTCCGCGCAATAATCGAACATTGCTGAACAAAAAAGCGCAGCCGCCGGCGGGGTCTTGCACCCAGGCCGGCAGGCTGCGTTTTTTTATTCGCCGCTACTGTTCCCACGAAATTTAAACAGATCCCGACGCTGCTTCTTGCTCGGTTTACCGTCGGTGGTCACACCCAGAGCGCCTGCCTTGCGCATCGCCGCAGCCGCTTCACGCTTGGCAATGCTGGCCTCGGTCTCGGCATACAGCGTCTGCGCCTCAGGTGCTCCGCGACGCACGATCGACAGGGCCTGAACCACAACGGTCTTTTCGTCGAAGCCGGCGCGAATCTCGAATTCATCGCCAATGCGTGGTTCTTTGCCAGGCTTGCAGCGCTCTCCCCGACAATGCACCTTGCCACTCTCGATGGCGGCTTTGGCCAAGGCGCGAGTCTTGAAAAAACGCGCGGCCCACAGCCACTTATCGAGACGAACCTTGTCGTCCTCTTCGCTTTTTTGTGCCATATGAATTCCTCGTTCAGCCAGTAGTCGGAACTGTACTACCGATTCTGTCGGGCGCAAGAACTCGGCCCTCCAGATAAACTGTGATCTTCGCCGGTTCAACGGCATGGAGTGATCGAGTGACCAAATTTCCGTCTTCATTGACCTCGCCCAAATCCGGGTGCCTGGGCTGCCAGCAAAGCGAGCCGCTGGGCTTCGATTTTTCGTTCGCTTATCAGCCCATCGTGGATCTGCGTGACGAGTCGGTGTACGCCTACGAGGCACTGGTTCGTGGTGCGGCTGGTGAAGGCGCATTAACCGTGCTGGATCAGGTTACAGAAGATAACCGCTACCGTTTCGACCAGCTCTGCCGGACTCGCGCCATCGAAGGCGCGGCCGAACTTAATATGCAGACACACTTGTCGATCAACTTCATGCCCAACGCCGTCTATCGTCCAGAGTTATGCATTCGCAGCACCCTGGAGGCTGCCAGAAAACACAATTTCCCGATCGACCGGCTGATTTTCGAAACACTGGAAAGCGAGCACGTAGATAACTATCGCCATTTGACCAATATTCTGCGTGAATACCGCGAATTCGGCTTCAAGACGGCCATCGACGATTTCGGTGCCGGCTATTCGGGGCTCAATCTGCTGGCCGATTTCCAACCGGACCTGATCAAGCTCGATATGGCGCTGATCCGCGATATCGACCGTGACCGTGTTCGTCAGGCTATCGTTCGGGGGATTGTCACAATCTGTGCGGAGTTGGACGTTACAGTCATCGCCGAAGGCATAGAGAGTGCGGGTGAACGGGATTTCCTGGCGGACTGCGGAATATTTCTGATGCAGGGTTACTGGTTCGCCAGACCCGCATTCAAAGCGTTAGCCCAGGTGTCCCCTGAAGCGTGGACGCGTTAATCGTTGGTTTTTTCCATTGAAGACATTTGACCATTTGACCGTTATCGGTCTGCGCGAGTGGGTGGCGCTTCCGGATCTGGGAGTCGCCGGCCTTCGGGCAAAAATCGACACCGGCGCCAGCACCTCCAGCCTGCATGCCACCGACATCGAGCCGTTCGAACGCGACGGCGAGAAGTGGGTGCGCTTCACCGCGCACCTGGGCACCGTCGTGCAGTTGCGCCATCGGCGATGCGAAGCGCCGCTGGTCGCCCGCAAGACCATCAAGAGTTCCAATGGCCAGGCCCAGGTGCGCTACGTGATCAGCACCACCCTGGCCCTGGGTGATCGGGTCTGGCCGATCGAGTTCACCCTCGCCTGCCGCAAGTCCATGCGCTATCGCCTGTTGCTCGGTTCCAAAGCCCTGATCGATGGCCAGCTGGTGGTCAATCCGGGCATCAAATATGTACAAGACAAGCCGGTGTTCCCGGTATCTACCTCCTCCACAGGTGTTGCATGAAGATCGCTGTGCTGTCGCGGAACCCGCGTCTGTATTCCACCCGCCGTCTGGTCGAAGCCGGAACCGAACGCGGGCATGAAATGGTGGTGATCGACACCTTGCGCGCCTACATGAACATTGCCAGCCACAAGCCGCAGATCCACTACCGCGGCAAGCCGCTGGAAGGTTTCGATGCAGTGATCCCGCGGATCGGCGCGTCGGTGACGTTTTATGGCTGCGCGGTGTTGCGTCAGTTCGAAATGATGGGGGTGTTTCCGCTCAACGAATCGGTAGCCATCGCCCGTTCGCGGGACAAGCTGCGTTCGCTGCAGTTGCTGTCGCGCCGGGGCATCGGTTTGCCAGTGACCGGCTTCGCCCACTCGCCGGACGACATTCCCGATCTGATCGACATGGTCAACGGCGCGCCGCTGGTGATCAAAGTGCTCGAAGGCACCCAGGGCATCGGCGTGGTGCTGTGCGAAACCGCAACGGCTGCGGAGTCGGTGATCGAGGCGTTCATGGGCCTGAAGCAGAACATCATGGTGCAGGAATACATCAAGGAGGCTGGCGGCGCCGACATCCGCTGCTTCGTGGTCGGCGACAAGGTGATCGCGGCCATGAAGCGTCAGGCCAAGCCCGGCGAATTCCGCTCCAACCTGCACCGTGGCGGCAGTGCCAGCCTGATCAAGATCACTCCGGAAGAACGCATGACCGCGCTGCGTGCGGCAAAGGTCATGGGGCTGGCGGTGGCGGGTGTGGATATCCTGCGCTCCAACCACGGGCCGCTGGTGATGGAGGTGAACTCGTCACCGGGCCTGGAAGGGATCGAAACCACCACGGGCAAAAACGTGGCGGGGATCATCATCGAACACCTTGAGAAGAATGGCGGGCCGAACATGACCCGCACAAAAGGCAAGGGATAGGGGCACTGGGGAGCGGCGAGCTACGAGCTGCAAGCGGCGAGTGAAAGCAGCTTTGGCTTGTAGCTTGCCGCTTGCCGCTGCCGCTGCCGTTAAACGGCATCTCTTGGCAGCATCAACCCCAGCGGCAATCGAACCCGCGCCTCCAGCCCGCCACCGGAGCGGTTGCGCAGTTCAACATTGCCGCCGTGCATCGAAGCAATCCGCTTGACGATCGCCAGCCCCAGGCCGGTACCTTTTCCGCCCCGCGCCCGATCACCTCGGGTGAACGGGTTGAAAATCGCCTCAAGTTCCGACGGGGCGATTCCCGCCCCACGGTCCATTACGCTCAGCACCACGTACGGCGCACTCGTGTCCCCGGAGACATAGGCCGCGACGTCCACGCTGCCGCCGGCATGATTCAACGCGTTGCCAATCAGGTTGTTCAGCAAGCGCTTCATCGACACCCGACGCAGCGGGAACGGCTGGATCGGCTCCAGGCGCAGGCGCACTTTCTCTTCACTCTGGTTGTACGGTGCCGCGACTTCACGCACCAGATCACTTAGATCCACTTCCTCCACCGACTCGTCCCGACCATCACGAATGAACGCGAGGAACTGGTCGAGGATGGCGTCCATGTCTTCGATGTCGCGCACCATATCGTTGGTCAGATCCGTGCGGTCCCCCATCAACTCCAGCGACAGCCGCAAACGGGTCAGCGGCGTACGCAAGTCATGCGAGACCCCCGCCAGCATCAGCTCACGCTCGCGGCCGGCCTGCTCGACGTCTTCGGCCATCTGGTTGAAGGCGCGATAAACCTCGGCCATCTCGCTGGGGGTGTCACTGATCGGCAGGCGCACGCTGCGGCCCTGGCCGAGTTGCCGGGCGGCGTAGACCAGACGCTTCAACGGTTGGTTGAGCTGACTGACGAAAATCCACGCAGACGCCGTGGACAGCAGACCGATCGCCAGGAACCAGCCGAGCACGTTCCAGATTTTCTGGCCACGCAACGGGTGTGGATACAGTGGCACTTTCAGCCAGCCATCACCGAGGCTCGGCGCGCGAACCCATAAGGCCGGCGGTGAGTGCATGCGCAAGCGCACTTCGGTGTCGGCGCCCAGCTCCGCCTGCATCTGCCGCTGGTAGATTTCACTGTAGGGCCAATGTTGTTCGCCTTCCGGCACACCGGCGCCGACCACCCGGATCAAGGTCGCGGCATCGGCGATTTTCGCGCGGTTTTCTTCATCGGCGGCCCAGTAGGCACGCAGCGTCAGGGCGACGCCGTGGCTGTATTGGCGGTCCACCAGCACGTCCTCGTTCATCAACAGATAAACCAGGGTCAATGCCTTGGAAAACAATACGACGATGAGCACCAGCCACAGGGTGCGGGAGAAGAAACTTTGGGGGAACCAGACGGGGGTTTTCATGGATAACCGCTACACACTTGCAGGAGCGAGCAATGCTCGCATATTGCGGATTGCGAGTCTGCGCGGACGGCGTTTCCGACCGTCCCCCGCAGACTCGCTCCTACAAATCACCCATCACTTGGTGGAGTTGCCATCCGGCACGAACACATAACCAACACCCCAGACGGTCTGGATGTAACGCGGCTTGGACGGATCGGGTTCGATCATCCGGCGCAGACGGGAAATCTGCACGTCGATGGAACGCTCAAGGGCATCCCACTCACGGCCACGGGCCAGGTTCATCAGCTTGTCGCGGGTCAGCGGCTGACGGGCGTTCATCACCAAAGCCTTGAGTACCGCAAACTCACCGGTGGTGAGCATGTGCACTTCATCGCCGCGTTTGAGTTCGCGGGTGGCCAGGGAGAGCACGTAGTCGCCGAACGTGACGTTTTCTTCTTCACTGCCCGGCGCGCCCGGCACCGGTGCGGCCTGACGGCGCAACACGGCCTTGACGCGGGCCATCAGCTCGTCCGGGTTGAACGGTTTGGCCAGATAGTCGTCGGCGCCCAGTTCCAGGCCCTTGATACGACTCAGCTCGTCGCCCTTGGCGGTCAGCATGATGATCGGAATCTGATTGTTCGCGCCACGCAGGCGACGGCAAGCAGTCAGGCCGTCTTCGCCGGGCAGCATCAGGTCGAGGACGACCAGGTTGAACACTTCACGCGACAGCAGACGATCCATCTGCTCGGTGTTCGGTACGGCGCGGGCACGGTAGCCCTTGCTGACGAAAAAGCGTTCCAGCAGGCTGCTCAGCCCCGGATCGTCGTCAACGATGAGAATTTTTTCGCCTTCAGCAGTTTGTGCAGTGCTGCTCATTGGATGCTCCTTTTAGCTCGGCGCGCATTATGGCGTAGCTGCCGTTATACGCACCGTGTGCATTGTTAGCAGATTTTTCCTTCACTGCCAGAAAACCGGGGCTTGTGCCTACAGACTGCGTCGCCCCCGAATGACAGAACGCTGGTTATAATGCGCGGCCTTTTGTGCCAGGCAACGTCTGAATCGTTACCGCAGGTGGCCGTCCCTTATTTTCATGGGCGCCGCAGTAATTGTTCGATTTCACGGGTCAATGGGATGCCTTTTGACCCAGGCAGCGGCCAGCATCAAGCCGCCCCACCAGACTCCGGGCCTTAATTCACGCGCCTGCGAGCCTGCTTTCACAATTTGTCAGGTGGTTTTATGGACAGCATCAACAGCCGCATCGCCGAGGAACTCGGCGTACGCCCACAACAGGTCGAAGCGGCCGTCGCGCTACTCGATGAAGGCTCTACTGTTCCCTTCATCGCCCGTTACCGGAAAGAAGTGACCGGCAGCCTCGATGACACCCAACTGCGTCATCTGGAAGAGCGTCTGCGCTACCTGCGAGAACTCGACGAACGGCGCATCAGCATTCTTTCCAGCATCCAGGAGCAGGGCAAACTCACCCCTGAGCTGGAGCGCGAAATCAAACTCGCCGACACCAAGACCCGCCTCGAAGACTTGTACCTGCCGTACAAGCAGAAGCGCCGCACCAAGGGCCAGATCGCCCTGGAAGCCGGCCTCGGCGAACTGGCCGACGGTCTGTTCAACGACCCGTCGCTGACCCCGGAAACCGAAGCCGCGCGCTTCGTCGACGCCGAAAAAGGCGTGGCCGATGCCAAGGCAGCACTGGAAGGCGCCAAGTACATCCTCATGGAGCGCTTCGCCGAAGACGCCAACCTGCTGGAAAAACTGCGCACCTACCTGAAGCAGGAAGCCACTCTCAGTGCCCGCGTAATCGCCGGCAAGGAAGAGGAAGGCGCCAAGTTCCGCGATTACTTCGAACACGACGAACCACTGAAAAGCATGCCGTCGCACCGCGCACTGGCGATTTTCCGTGGCCGCAACGAAGGCATTCTCAGCTCTGCACTGAAAGTCGACGAAGAGCTGCCGGGCACCCTGCACCCGTGCGAAGGCATGATCGGCCAGCACGTCGGCATCCAGAACCAGAACCGTCCGGCCGACAAATGGCTCGGTGAAGTGGTGCGCTGGACCTGGAAAGTCAAGCTCTACACCCACCTGGAAACCGACCTGCTGGGCGAGCTGCGCGACGGCGCCGAAACCGAAGCGATCAACGTGTTCGCCCACAACCTGCACGACCTGCTGCTGGCCGCCCCGGCCGGCCCGCGCGCAACCCTGGGCCTCGACCCGGGCCTGCGTACCGGCTGCAAGGTCGCGGTGGTCGACTCCACCGGCAAACTGCTGGATCACGCCACGGTTTACCCGCACGTGCCGCACAACAAATGGGATCAGACCATCGCCATCCTGGCCGCCCTGTGCGCCAAGCACTCGGTCGACCTGATCGCCATCGGCAACGGCACCGCCAGCCGTGAGACCGACAAGCTGGCCATCGAACTGATCAAAAAATATCCAGCAATGAAAATGACCAAGGTCATGGTTTCCGAAGCTGGTGCATCGGTGTACTCGGCCTCGGAACTGGCAGCCAAGGAATTCCCGGATCTGGACGTGTCGATCCGTGGCGCGGTTTCGATTGCCCGTCGCCTGCAGGATCCACTGGCCGAACTGGTGAAGATCGACCCGAAATCCATCGGTGTCGGCCAGTACCAGCACGACGTGTCGCAGCTGAAACTGGCGCGCGGCCTGGACGCCGTGGTCGAGGACTGCGTGAACGCCGTGGGCGTGGACGTGAACACCGCCTCCGTGGCACTGCTGGCGCGGATCTCCGGCCTCAACGCGACCCTGGCGCAGAACATCGTGGCCCACCGTGACGAGCACGGCGCGTTCAAAACCCGCGCGGCGCTGAAGAAAGTCGCGCGTCTGGGCGAGAAAACCTTCGAACAGGCCGCCGGCTTCCTGCGCGTGATGAACGGCGACAACCCGCTGGACTCCTCGGCCGTTCACCCGGAAGCCTATCCGCTGGTGCAGCGCATCGCCGCTGAAACCGACCGTGACATCCGCTCGCTGATCGGCGATGCGGCGTTCCTCAAGCGTCTGGATCCGAAGAAATTCACCGACGAGACTTTCGGTCTGCCCACCGTCACCGACATCCTGCAAGAGCTGGAAAAACCGGGCCGCGACCCGCGTCCGGAGTTCAAGACCGCCGAGTTCCAGGAAGGCGTCGAGGACCTGAAGGATCTGCAACTGGGGATGATCCTCGAAGGCGTCGTGACCAACGTGACCGCGTTCGGTGCGTTCGTCGACATCGGCGTGCATCAGGACGGTCTGGTGCACATTTCGGCGCTGTCGGAGAAGTTCATCAAGGATCCGCGCGAGGCGGTGAAGGCCGGTGACGTGGTGAAGGTGAAGGTCATGGAAGTCGACATCCCGCGCAAACGCGTCGGCCTGTCGATGCGCATGAGCGACACCCCGGGCGAGAAGATCGACGGTGCCCGTGGCTCGCGTCCGGGCTCGGCGCCACGCCAGTCGCAGGGTTCGGCGCCACGCAAGGAAAGCACCCCGGCGGCTCCGGTGAATAACGCAATGGCCTCGCTGTTCGCCAACGCCAAGCAGTTGAAGAAACGCTGATGGAAATGCCGGCCGGGCTTGTCGAGAGCGCGTTTTTCAAGCTGTTGGGCTGCCGTCTGCACAGCCTGGAAACCGGGGTGGCGCAAGTCGCCCTGGCGCTGGAACCCGAACTGCGCAATCGCGGCGGCAAGCTGCACGGCGGCGCGCTGTTCAGTCTGGTCGATATCGCCATGGGGCTGGCCTGTTCCAGCACCCACGGCTTCGACCAGCAGAGCGCAACCATCGAGTGCAAGATCAACTACATCCGCGCCGTCTCTGAAGGCGAGGTGATGTGCACGGCGCGGGTGATCCACCCGGGCCGGCGCACGCTGGTGGTCGAAGCCGACGTGATGCAGGGCGACAAACTGGTCGCAAAAGCGCAAGGCACGTTCGCTGTCCTGTAGATGTTGTTCATCATTTTGAGTTAATTTCGGCGCTGTGATCGCAGCGTCGGAGTTTTCCTCGCCCGCGTCTGCCAGATTCAGGGACTGAAGTTGGCGTTTCCAATGGGGCTTTCATGGCCCGAAAACCAGGCGAAAACGCCAGTTTCAACTTCACCCTTGTAGACCGTCCTGCCCACCCCCATATTGGGGCGACTGACGCGTGAAGGAATCCAAATTGAGCGAACTTCTCAACCGCCGCCTGGCTCTGCTCGGCGAGCGCGCTAACCTCTCTCTGCTTGAGCAGTGCCTTCACGGTATCGAACGTGAATGCCTGCGGGTGACCGGCGAAGGCCGCCTGGCCCAGACGCCGCACCCTGAAGCCCTGGGTTCCGCGCTGACCAACGAACAGATCACCACCGACTATTCCGAGTCGCTGCTGGAGTTCATCACGCCCGCCCTGCCGGACCCGGCCGATACCCTGGCCAGCCTGGACAAGATTCATCGCTTCGCCTACAGCAAGCTCGGCAACGAGTACCTGTGGAGTCCATCGATGCCGTGCCCGTTGCCGGCCGAGGAAGACATCCCGATCGCCTATTACGGCACCTCCAACATCGGTCAGCTCAAGTACGTCTACCGCAAGGGCCTGGCCCTGCGTTACGGCAAGACCATGCAGTGCATCGCCGGGATTCACTACAACTTCTCCCTGCCGGAAAAGCTCTGGCCGCTGCTGAAAGAAGCCGAAGGCTTCGTCGGCACCGACCGGGATTTCCAGTCGTCGTCCTATATCGCGCTGATCCGTAATTTCCGCCGCTACAGCTGGCTGCTGATGTACCTGTTCGGCGCTTCGCCGGCGCTGGACGCGGGTTTCCTGCGCGGTCGCTCGCACCAGTTGGAACAGCTGGATCCGGACACCCTCTACCTGCCCTACGCCACCAGCCTGCGCATGAGCGACCTCGGTTACCAGAGCAACGCCCAGGCGGGCCTGACCCCGTGCTACAACGATCTGGCGAGCTACACCGACAGCCTGCGCCAAGCGGTGGCCACGCCGTACGCGCCGTACGTTGAAATCGGTACGCACCAGAATGGCGAGTGGGTGCAACTGAACACCAACATCCTGCAGATCGAAAACGAGTACTACTCCAACATCCGCCCGAAACGCGTGACCTACACCGGCGAGCGGCCGATCCAGGCCTTGATGGCCCGTGGCATCCAGTACGTCGAAGTGCGCTGCCTGGACATCAACCCGTTCCTGCCGATGGGCATCGACCTCACCGAGTCGCGCTTCCTCGACGCATTCCTGCTGTACTGCGCGCTGAACGAAAGCCCGCTGCTGACCAACAACTCCTGCGGCAACGCCACCTCCAACTTCCTCAGCGTGGTCAAGGAAGGTCGCCGTCCGGGCCTGCAATTGCAGCGCGACGGCCAACCGGTCGAGCTGAAGGAATGGGCTGCCGAACTGTTGGAAAAAATCGCTCCGCTGGCGGCGATGCTGGATCAAAGCCATGGCGGCGATGCCCATAGCAAGGCGCTCGATGCGCAACTGGCCAAGGTCAAGGATTCATCCCTGACGCCTTCGGCCCAGGTGCTGGCGGCAATGGCCGCGCACAAGGAAAGCTTCGCGCAATTCTCCCTGCGCCAGAGCCAGGCCCACGCGGAGTTCTTCCGCAGCGAGCCGTTGGCGGCTGAAGAGCAAGCGAAGTTCGAAGAACTGGCGCGGTCTTCGCTGGCGCAACAGGCGGAGCTGGAGCAGAACGAGGTGGGCGATTTCGACGTGTTTGTCGGGTCGTATCAGGCGAGCATTCTGGCGATCAGCAACTGACATCAGAAGGTTCTTTGATCGTTCCCACGTCGAGGCGTCGAACCGTCTGCGTGGTAACGCCTCAATGGACGCTCCGCGTCCAAGTGACGCGGAGCGTCACGAGCTGCATTCCCACGCAGAGCGTGGGAACGATCAAAAAAAGCCTCAAGGGACGCTCTGCGTCCCAGTGACGCGGAGCGTCACAAGCTGAATTCCCACGCAGAGCGTGGGAACTATCAAATACCCCCGGCTTAGATTTTTCCGCTCATAAGCTCATTCTAAAAAGTTATTTATTTTTAGATTCTTAGATCATTTAGTCTCCTTTCACGCCGACGCTCGGTCGCCTGATATGGAGCTCTTGAATGAAACTGAATTTCCCGCTTCGCCTGCTGGCCGTGGCCTCTCTGGCTGCTGCGAGTTTCCTGGCTCAGGCCGCCGACCTCACCGTCGCCTACCAGACCACCGTTGACCCGGCGAAAGTCGCCCAGGCCGACGGCGCCTATGAAAAAGCCACCAAAGCCGACATCAACTGGCGCAAATTCGACAACGGTGCCGACATCATTGCCGCCATCGCCTCCGGCGACGTGCAGATCGGCTACCTCGGTTCCAGCCCGCTGACCGCTGCGATCACCCGCAAAGTTCCGGTGGAAACCTTCCTCATCGCCACCCAGATCGGCGCCGCCGAAGCGCTGGTCGCCCGTGACGGCTCGGGCATCAAGACGCCGCAGGATCTGGTCGGCAAGAAAATCGCCGTGCCGTTCGTGTCCACCGGTCACTACAGCCTGCTGGCCGCGCTGAAGCACTGGAACATCGATCCTTCGAAAGTCACCGTGCTCAACCTCGCCCCGCCGGCGATCATTGCCGCGTGGAAACGCGGTGACATCGACGCCACCTACGTTTGGGATCCGGCGCTGGGTGTGGCCAAGGAAAACGGCAAAGTGCTGATCACTTCCGGTGAACTGGCCAAGTTCGGCGCGCCGACCTTCGATGCCTGGATCGTGCGCAAGGACTTCGCCGAGAAGCACCCGGAAATCGTCACCGCCTTCGCCAAGGTTACCCTCGACGCCTACGCCGACTATCGCAAGGATCCGAAAGCCTGGCTGGCCAATCAGAGCAACGTCGACAAGCTTGTGAAGCTTTCGGGCGCCAAGGCCAGCGACATTCCTTTGCTGCTGCAAGGCAACGTCTACCCGCTGGCGGCGGATCAGGTCAGTGACCTCGGCGCGCCGACTACCAAAGCCATCACCGACACCGCTGCGTTCCTCAAGGAGCAAGGCAAGGTCGAAGCGGTACTGCCGGACTACGCGCCGTACGTCAGCGCCAAGTACATCACCAACTGATCGGGAGTTAATTGCGATGGCCTTGCTACAGCTGGAGCGCATCAGCGCACAGTATCCCGGCAGCCCGGAACCGGTACTGTCCGACATTTCCCTGACCCTCGGCCCGCAGCAATTGCTGGTGGCCCTCGGCCCGTCCGGCAGTGGCAAGACTTCGCTGTTGAACCTGATTGCCGGTTTCGTCGAACCGAGCGCCGGCCGCATCACCCTCGACAACGTGCCGGTCAAAGGTCCGAGCGCCGAACGCGGCGTGGTGTTCCAGGACGACGCCCTGTTGCCCTGGCAGGACGTGCTGGCCAACGTCGCTTTCGGTCTGGAACTGGCCGGTGTGGCCAAGGACAAACGCGAACAGCGCGCTCGGGAAATGCTCGCACTGGTCGACCTTTCCGGTTTTGAACATCGTCGCATCTGGCAGCTGTCCGGCGGCCAGAAACAGCGTGTTGGCCTGGCCCGCGCTCTCGCCGCCGACCCACGTGTATTGCTGATGGACGAGCCCTTCGGCGCCCTTGACGCCTTCACCCGTGAACAGATGCAGGAGCTGTTACTGCAAGTCTGGCAACGCACCGCCAAACCGGTGTTCCTGATTACCCACGACATTGAAGAAGCGGTGTTCCTCGCCACTGACCTGATTCTGCTGGCGCCGAATCCGGGGCAGATCGTCGAGCGTCTGCATCTCGACTTCGGCCAGCGTTACGCCGCCGGTGAGTCGGCACGAGCCATCAAATCCGACCCGCGTTTTATCGAAACCCGCGAACACGTGCTGGCCAAAGTGTTCTCGCAACGCAGCGCCGTTCAGCGGCAGGAGCGCGCATGAGCAGTTACGACGTTTCCGCCACCGCAGTGAAACCCGCCGCCACATCGGTGGTGATTCCCGTGCGCCGCCGTCTCAGCACCCGCTGGATCAGCCTGCTGACCCTGTTCGCCTTGCTGGTGATCTGGTGGGCGGTGACGGCCACTGGCCTGATCGAGCCGCTGTTCCTGCCACCACCGTCCGCCGTGCTGCAAAAAGGCTGGTTGCTGGCGACTACGGGCTACATGGATTCGACGTTGTGGCAGCACCTGGGCGCGAGCCTCAGCCGAATCGGCCTGGGCCTGGGTTTTGCGATTCTGACCGCGGTGCCGGTGGGCATCGCCATCGGCGCCAACCGCATCGCCCGTGGCGTGCTGGATCCGCTGATCGAGTTCTACCGGCCGATTCCGCCACTGGCCTATTTGCCGCTGATCGTGATCTGGTGCGGCATCGGCGAGTTGTCGAAAGTGCTGCTGATCTACCTGGCGATTTTCGCTCCGATCGCGATTGCCACCGCCACCGGTGTGCGCACCGTCGACCCGGCCAAATTGCGCGCCGCGCAGTCGCTGGGCGCCACCCGCGCGCAACTGATCCGCCATGTGATTTTGCCAAGCGCCCTGCCGGACATTCTGACCGGTGTGCGCATTGGCTTGGGTGTGGGCTGGTCGACGCTGGTCGCCGCCGAACTGATCGCGGCCACCAGCGGCCTGGGCTTCATGGTGCAGTCGGCCGCGCAGTTCCTGGTCACCGATGTGGTGGTACTGGGGATTCTGGTCATCGCCCTGATCGCCTTCGCCATGGAAATGGGCCTGCGCGCCCTGCAACGCAAACTGGTGCCGTGGCACGGCCAGGCCCACTGATTTTTCAGCACTGACTACCCCGACAGTTTCGGGGCCCCGGAATTGAAGAGAACCACCATGAGCAGCCTGAACATCACCCCGTTAAGCTCGGCCCTCGGCGCACAGATCAGCGGCGTCGACATCAGCCAGCCGCTGAACCTGGAACAGCGCGACGCCATCGAGCAGGCACTGCTCAAATACCAGGTGCTGTTCTTCCGCAATCAACCGATCGAGCCGTCGCAGCAGGCGCGCTTCGCCGCCTACTTCGGCGATCTGCACATTCACCCGATCTACCCGAACGTACCGGAACAACCGGAAGTGCTGATCCTCGACACCGCCGTCACCGACGTGCGCGACAACGCGATCTGGCACACCGACGTGACCTTCCTGCCGACCCCGGCCATGGGCGCGGTGCTCAGCGCCAAGCTGTTGCCGGAGTTCGGTGGCGACACGTTGTGGGCCAGCGGGATTGCAGCATATGAGGCGCTGTCGGCGCCGATGAAAGCGCTGCTCGAAGGGCTGACCGCGACTCACGATTTCACCCGCTCGTTTCCGCTGGAACGCTACGGCAACACGCCCGAAGCGCTGGCGCAGTGGGAAGCGGCACGGCGCAAGAATCCACCGCTGTCGCACCCGGTGATTCGCACGCACCCGGTGAGCGGACGGCGCTCGTTGTTCGTCAACGAAGGGTTCACGTCGAAGATCAATGAGCTGTCGGAGACCGAGAGCGAAGCGGTGTTGAAGTTCTTGTTCGCGCATGCGACGCGGCCGGAATTCACCATTCGCTGGCGCTGGCAGAAGGATGACATTGCGTTCTGGGACAACCGCGTGACGCAGCATTACGCGGTGGATGATTACCGTCCGGCGCGGCGGGTGATGCAGCGGGCTACGGTGTTGGGGGATGTGCCGTTTTTTCGCTGAGCCTTTAACGCAAGAGCAAGATTGATCGTTCCCACGCTCTGCGTGGGAACGCCTCTACGGACGCTCCGCGTTCGGCTTGGCAGGGGACGCGGAGCGTCCCGGGCTGAATTCCCACGCGGAGCGTGGGAACGATCTGTGTGTCGTTATTCTGCCGTCGAAGGCTTCTCCCAAAGATTAATCCCGCCCTCCTGAGCAAACCGGTCAATCTCCGCCAGTTCCTCAGCACTGAAACTCAAATTCTTCAACGCCCCGACGTTCTCGATAATCTGCTCTGGTCGGCTCGCGCCAATCAGCGCCGAGGTCACCCGCGGATCGCGCAGCGTCCACGCCAACGCCAGTTGCGCCAGGCTCTGCCCACGACGTTTGGCGATCTCGTTCAGCGCCCGCACGTGAGCGATGTTCGCCTCGGACAAATGCGAAGCCTGCAACGAACCACCACCCGGACGATTGACCCGCGCATCCGCCGGCACGCCGTTGAGGTACTTGTCGGTCAGCAGGCCTTGCGCCAGCGGGGTGAAGGCAATCACGCCGGTGCCGAGCTCATCGGTGGTGTCGAGCAGGTCCTTTTCCACCCAGCGGTTGAGCAGGTTGTACGCCGGTTGGTGAATCAGCAGCGGCACTTTCCACTCTTTGAGCAACGCGGCGATCTCGCGGGTTTTCACTCCGGAGTACGACGAGATGCCGATGTACAGCGCCTTGCCCTGCTGCACCGCCGTGGCAAGGGCGCTGGCGGTTTCTTCCAGCGGGGTGTCCGGGTCGAAGCGGTGCGAATAGAAGATATCCACATAATCCAGGCCCAGGCGTTGCAGGCTTTGGTCGAGGCTGGCCAGCACGTATTTACGCGAGCCGCCGCCCTGGCCGTAAGGACCGGGCCACATGTCCCAACCGGCCTTGCTGGAGATGATCAGTTCATCGCGGTACTGCTTGAAGTCTTCGCGCAGCAGACGACCGAAGTTGATCTCGGCGCTGCCGTAGGGCGGGCCATAGTTGTTGGCCAGGTCGAAGTGGTTGATGCCCAGGTCGAACGCCGTGCGCAGCAACGAGCGCTGGGTGTCGATCGGCGTGCTGTCGCCGAAGTTGTGCCACAGGCCCAGGGACAGCGCCGGCAGCACCAGACCGCTGCGTCCGACGCGGCGGTAAGGGATGGAGTCATAGCGGTTTTCGGCAGCGGTGTAAGTCATCGAATCCTCTCTTGTCGGTCTTGAATCGGGTGTCGATTGCTACGCAAATCTGTTACCGGGCCGGGCGAGGCCAAGGTTCTGGCGCAAGGTCCGGCCCTCGTATTCGATTCTGAACAGCCCACGCCGTTGCAGTTCCGGGACCACGCCATTGGCGAAGTCTTCGAGCCCGCCGGGCAGGTGCGGCACCAGCACATTGAAGCCGTCCGCCGCGCCCTGCTCGAACCACTCCTGCAAGCGGTCGGCAATCTGCGCCGGAGTGCCGACGACGCTGTAATGCCCGCGACCGCCAGCGATTCTGCGACCCAGTTCGGCCAGGGTCAGATGTTCTCGGCCGGCCAGTTCGGTCAACAGTTTCTGTCGGCTTTGCTGGCCGCTGTCAGTCAGCGGCAACTCCGGCAGCTGCCCGTCCAGCGGGTACTTCGACAGATCGAAGTTGCCCAGCATACGCCCAAGAAGGGCGACGCCAACCTCGGGTTCGACCAATTGCTGAAACGTTTCACATTTTTCCTGCGCTTGGGCTTCCGTCTGCCCGACCACGACAAACACGCCGGGCATGATTTTCAGCGAATCGGCACTGCGTCCGTACTTCGGCAAGCGCCCCTTGAGGTCGGCGTAAAACGCCTGGGCGCTGGCCAGTGAAGTCTGCGCGGTGAACACCACTTCGGCGGTCTGCGCCGCCAGTTCACGTCCGGTTTCCGACGAGCCGGCCTGCACGATCACCGGCTGACCCTGTGGCGAACGCGCGACGTTCAGCGGGCCCTTGACCCGGAAGTGCTCACCGACGTGATCCAGCACATGCAGTTTTTCCGGGTCGTAATACGCGCCAGTGACCTTGTCGCGAATGAAGGCATCGTCCTGCCAACTGTCCCAGAGCCCGGTGACCACCTGATGAAATTCCCGGGCGCGGCTGTAGCGTTCGACATGGCCGATGTGTTCGTCGCGGCCAAAATTCTGCGCTTCGGCGGCGTTGTCCGAGGTCACCAGATTCCACCCCGCTCGCCCGCCGGACAGGTGATCGAGCGAAGCGAACTTGCGCGCCACGTGATACGGCTCGTTGTAGCTGGTGGTGGCGGTAGCGATCAGGCCGATGTGCTCGGTCACCGCGCTCAACGCCGAGAGCAAGGTCAGCGGCTCGAAATGATCGGAACGGGCCATGCGACTGGCGATGTCCTGGGTCGGCGCGGCAACGCTGTCGGCAACGAACAACGTATCGAACTTCGCTGCCTCGGCAATCTGTGCCAGGCGTTTGTAATGGGCGAAATCCAGTCCCGCGTTGGCCGGAACGTCCGGATGACGCCACGCGGCGACGTGGTGCCCGGTGGCCATGAGGAACGCGCCGAGTTTCAGCTGTCTGCTCATCTCAGAAGTCCTTGCGCAGTTGCACGCCGAAGTAGCGCTCGTCGTCACGAGGCACAGCGCGGTAGATGTAGTTGCCTCCGCTGGCGAGCAATGGCGAATACGACTTGTCGGTGAGGTTCTTGCCGAGCAACGCCACGCGCCAGCCGTTGGTGTAATCGGCCAGGGCCACGCTGGCGTTCCAGAGACCGTAGGCGCCCTGCTTGGTGTCGGCGTTCTGGCTGATGTCGTACTGCACTTCGCTCTGCCAGCTGTAGTCGGTGCCGAGTTCGATATCCAGGCCGTTATCCAGCGGAATCGTGTAGTCGGCCCGCACGTAGCTTTTCCAGTCCGGGCTGAACGGCAGCGGTTTGCCGTTGACGTTGCACGACGCCGCCGCGCCCGCCGGGCAGGCGAACTCGTCGATGCGGGCGCGGGTGTAGGCCAGCGCGCCGGAGAACTTCAGTTGCTGGGTCGCCTGCAGGGCGAAATCAAGTTCTACACCTTCGGTGCTGACGCTGCCGGCGTTGATCAGGCGCGTCACCACTTGCCCGGCGACGGTGTCGAAAAAATTCGCCTGATAGTTGTCGTAGTCGCTGTGGAAAACCGCGAGGTTGGTGGTCAGGCGATTGTTCCAGGACGAGGCTTTGATCCCCGCCTCCCAGGTGTTGGACGTCTCCGGTTTCAACGCTTCGGTGTCGCGCGGCTGCATGTTGAAGAACACGTTGTAGGCCGGGCCTTTGTAGCCACGCGAATAGGTCAGATAAGTGGTGACGGTATCGCTCAGGTCGTACTGCAAACCGAGCCGACCGGACCAGCCATCCTCGTCCACCGACCCGGAACTGCGGGTGGCCGGTTGAATACCGCTGACGGTGGTGGCGGAAGTGGAAACACGACGGTGATCGTATTCGAGATCGTCGTGGGTGTAGCGCAGGCCGGCGATACCACGGAAGTCCGAGGTGAAATTCAACGTGCTTTCGCCGAACACTGCGTAGCTGTCGCTGGTGGTGCTGTAATCGGCGACGCCGCGATCAGTCCGCGTGGTGGTGGTCAGCGTGCGCTGATAGGTTTCCTCGTCCTTGCCATGCATGTAGAACAGGCCGCCAACGTATTCGAGGAACTCGCCTTTCGGCGACGCCAGGCGCAGCTCCTGCGAGTACTGGTCGAAGGCCAGATCACCCTTGTCCGCCGTGCCGGGGAACGCCGCCGTCACCGTGCCGAGGCGGTCGCCGTCCTGATACTGAGTGTTGTCCCAGCCACGCCACGCGGTGATCGAGGTCAGGGTGTAATCGCCCAGTTGCCAGTCGAGCTGGCCGGACAGGCCCTTGTTGGTGTCCTCGACGTGGGAGCGGGTGTCGGTGTTGATGTCGCGGTTGTGGCTGGTGGCACTGACCGGGCTCAACGCATTGGCGAAGGCCGGGGTCAACGACTTGGTCACGACGCCGTTGGGGCCGTCATCGTGGGACTGCATGTAGTCGGCGATCAGGGTGAAGGTGACGTCGTCGTTCGGGGTGAATTCCAGTTTGCCGCGCACGCCGCGATGGTTGTAGCCGTTTACCTCCTGACCGTTATGCTGGTTGTCGACGTTGCCGTCGTAAGTGCCGAACAAGGTGCTGATCGAGCCCTTGAGCGTGTCCGGAATCAGGCTGCCACCGATGCCGAACCGGGTGCGGCTTTCATTGCCGCTGTAATACGACTGATCGATGTAGCCGTGGGTCTCGGCGGTCGGCGCCTTGCTGGTGATGTTCAGCACGCCGGCCGAAGCGTTCTTGCCGAACAGCGTGCCTTGCGGGCCGCGCAAGACTTCGACGCGTTCCAGGTCCAGCAGATCGAGGGTCGACTGGCCGGGACGGGCGTAGACCACGCCATCAATCACCGTGGCCACGGTCGGCTCGACGCCTGGCGAGGTGGAGATCGTGCCCACGCCGCGCACGAACAGCGAGGTGTCCTTGTTCGACGCGCCGGTGCGGAAATTCAGCGACGGCACTTGCTGGACGATGCTCGCCACGCTGTTGCGGTTGTCGCGTTCCAGCTGCTCGCCGTCGATCACCGATACCGCCACCGGCACTTTTTGCAGCGACTCTTCGCGGCGGGTGGCGGTGACCGTGACGGATTTGAGGGTCGGCTCCGGATCGGTGCTATCGGCGGCGAACGCGGCAGGCAACGGCAGCGCGGCCAGCCCGGTGAGTAGCCAGCCCGCAGCGCGGATCGATTGCGCCAATGTGTGTGTCGCCCCAGGAATGTTGTGCATGTTTGCCCGCTCGAAAAGTTGCCCTGAACCGCTGCCGTTCTGCGACGACAGCGCCTGTATCGGTGTCTTGGGCATTCGCTCGAGCGAGTAGCAGACAACGCGCCTTGTTAGCGCTAACATCGCCAGTATTGGCAAGCCGGACATAGACCGTCCAATACTGAAAAATTACTTTTATATGCGTTTTGGTTTTTAAAAAGGATCGAGCCTTGAGCGAAGAAAAGCCCCGCAAACGCCGTGGCGCCGGTCGCGTGACCCTCAACGCGGTGGCGCGCCAGTCCGGTGTTTCGGCGATCACCGTGTCGCGTTACTTCAACCAGCCGGAACAGGTCTCGCCGGAACGCCGCGAGCGCATCGCGGCGGTAGTCGCCGAACTGGGTTATGTGCCGAATCTGGTGGCCGGCGGGCTCGCCTCGGCGCGGGGGAAAATCGTCGGCATGGTGATCCCGAACATCTCCGGGCCGATCTTCGCCAACACCATTCAGGGCTTCAGCGACACCCTCAGCCGTCACGGCTACCAGCTACTTCTTGCCTCGAGTTACTTCAGCACTGAACAGGAAGAAAACGCCGTGCGGGCCTTCCTCGGCTGGTCGCCGGCGGCGCTGGTGGTGACCAGTCACTTCCACAGCGAGGGCACAGAAAAGATGCTTGCCGAAGCGGATATCCCGGTGATCGAAACTTGGGATTACCAGCCGGATCGCGAGCCGATGCAGATCGGCTTTTCGCACTTCGAAGTGGGTGTCAGCGCCGCTCGTTATTTGCACAACAAAGGCTATCGACGCATCGCCTTCGTGCAGAACAGCGCACCCGGCGACTTCAGCGCACTGGAGCGCCGCGACGGTTATGCGGCGACCGTGCGTGAGTTGGGCCTGGAACCGTGGGTGTTCGCACCGGACGCCGATCGCGCCCCATTCGAGGCCGGCAAGCAAGCAATGGAAGCGCTGATGAACGCCTCACCCCGCCCGGACGCGATCATCTTCGCCAACGACAACCTCGCCGCCGGCGGCCTGCTGGCCGGACAACGCGCCGGCCTCAAGATCCCCGAAGACTGCGCCGTCCTCGGTTTCGGCGACTACCCGTTCGCCGAGATGCTGCTGCCGAGCCTGAGCACCATCAAACCGCCGGCGCTGGAGATCGGTGTACTGGCAGCGACGCGGGTGCTGGAAAGCCTTGGCGTGTTGCCGAGCGATGAGGTACAGCGGTTGAATCTGCTGCAGTGCACGGTCATAGAGCGGGAAAGTACCTGACGAATATGGCGTGGGCGGGTTTGGCTATGCTCTAAATGAAACCGCGAAGGCGCCCGACCAAACACCGACTATGCCGCAGGCCTCCCCATGCACACCGCAATCATCATCTTCTTCGGCCTGATCCTGCTGGCGCTGATGTTTTACATCGGCGAGCGCATCGGCTTCAGTCGGCAGACGCTGGCCTATGGTTTCGCGGCGTTGTGGCTGGCGTTGACGGTGATCAATGGTGCGGTCGGCGTGGTCCACGCCGGGCAGCCGTTGGGGTCGGAGATTGCGATCGGCAGCGCCGTGTATGGCGTGCCGCTGGCGGCGATGGTGTTGTTCATGGTGCTGAGCGCCGAGACCTGAATCGTCCCGGCGCCCTGCCCCGATCAACGCACCAGATGCAGGAACTGCATGTGCCGTTCGTACTGGTCGAGGATGTCGTTGATGATCTGCTCTTTCGTGTAACCGACCAGATCGTAGTCCTGACTGCCCTCGCTCAGATGCACTTCGGCGCGGTAGTAGCGGCGATTGTTGAGCTGCTTGGAACCCATGCCGCCACGGGCGAACGACGGCGTGAAGTAGCCGCGCATCTGCACCTGATAGATGAACGGATGCTGCTCGCCATGACCGATTTCCAGGCTGACGCTGTCGTGTGCCGGGTCCGGTTGGGTGACCACGTTCAGGCCTTTCTCGGCGAACACGGCCGTCACTTCTTCGATGGCCGGTTTCACCGTGGTGTCCATGAAGCGGTACACCTCGTCGCGCGACGGGAAGTGCACAGCCTGGCTCAGACGCTGACGCCAGCCGCCCTTGCCACGCCGTGAACCGGACACCGGCGCCAGCGAATGCAGTTGCGCGATCTGCTTCTGCGACTCCAGGTAAAACGCCTTGTGCAGGCCCCACATCATCAGCAGCAAGATCATCGAGAACGGCAGCGAGGTCAGCACCACCGCCGACTTCAACGCATCGATGCTGCCGGAGAACAGCAGTGCGCTGGTCACCAGCGCGGTCATCGCGCCCCAGAACACCCGCAGCCATTTCGGCCCGTCTTCATCCGGGTTGCCGCCCTTGGCCGACAGGGTCGAGAGCACCACGGTGCCGGAGTCGGCGGAGGTGACGAAGAACACGAAGCTGATGAACACCGTTACCGCGATGACGGTTTTGCTCCACGGGTAGGTTTCCAGCAGCAGGTAAAGGGTCATCGACGGGTTGTCGAGGGCCGACATGCCCAATGCTGACATACCGTGATTGAGCACCTGGTCGATGGCGCTGTTGCCGAAGATCGACATCCACGCCAGGGTGAAACCGAGCGGAATCAGCAGCACGCCGAAGACGAATTCGCGAATGGTCCGGCCACGGGAAATCCGTGCGATGAACAGGCCCACGAACGGCGACCATGCAATCCACCAGGCCCAGTAGAACACCGTCCAGCCGCCGAGCCAGTCGCTCGGTTTGTCGTAGGCGTAGAGGTCGAAACTCTTCATCGGCAACGCGCCGAGGTAGTCGCCCAGGTTCTGGATCAGGGTGTTGAGCAAATGCTGGGTGGGGCCGGCGAACAACACGAACAGCAGCAGCGCGCAGGCCAGCAGCATGTTGATGTCGGACATGACCCGCACGCCTTTATCCACACCCGAGACGGCGACGATGATCGCCGCGCCCATCATCAGCGTGATCAGGCCGACCTGAATCCACTGGGTGTGGGCGATGCCGAACAGGTAGTCCAGACCGGAGTTGAGATGGAGCACGCCGAAGCCCATGTCCGCGCCGAGGCCGAACACCGTGGCGATGATGCCGAAGCCGTCCACCGCGTAGCCGATGGGGCCGTTGATGCGTTTGCCGATCAGCGGATACAGCGCCGAACGCAGGGCCAGTGGCAGGTTGTGCCGATAAGCGAAATACGCCAGCGCCATGCCGACGAAAGCGAACACGCCCCAGCCGTGCAGGCCCCAGTGTAGAAACAGAATCTGCATCGCCTGACGCGCCGCGTCCGCCGTGCCGGCCTCGCCTTGCGGCGGCTGAAGCATGTGGGTCAGCGGTTCGGACACGCAGAAGAAAAACAGCGTGATGCTGATCCCGGCGGCGAACAGCATGCCGGCCCAGGACAGGTAACTGAATTCGGGTTCGTCGTGGTCGGCACCGAGTTTGATCTTGCCGTAGCCCGACAACGCGGTAACCACCACGAAGATCAGATACAGGGTCATGGCGAGCATGTAGTACCAGCCGACCGTGTTGGCCGCCCAGTTTTGCGCTTCGAGAAGCCAGGTGCCGGCCTGTTCCGGCATGGCGATGACGGTCAGGCCGAACAGCAGGATCACCGTCGCGGCGAACCAGAACACCGGCGGATTCATGCGTACCAGACCGCTGGCGGGGGTAGACGATGCACTCATGAACGGTGCACCTCAAGGGGTTGGAAAATGGCTGAAATGATCGGACTCAGCAAAGGCAAGCCTCCTGTTGTGAGCGGGCGGCGAACCGCCGGTTTAACTTGAATGAACGTTCAAGTTAAACATGGATAGCGCGCCAAGGACTAATCGCAGGGCTCAGCGGTACCTTTCGTACGCTAGCTCAAGAGGGGGTATGACGCTGTGGCGAGGACGATCGTTCCCAAGTGATCGTTCCCACGCTCTGCGTGGGAATGCCGCCCTTGACGCTCCGCGTCATATTGCAGGCCACTCTGTAATTCGGGGGACGTCCGGAACGCGGAGCGACCCTGGAGGCGTTCCCACGCAGAGCGTGGGAACGATCAGGTGTAATCGTTACTTCTGCGTCCCGTCGTCATGCTGCAGATTGGCTTGGGTCAGGTTGCACCCGGCCGGCACGCTGCGGGTCAGCCACACGTTGCCGCCGATGGTCGAACCCTTGCCGATGGTGATCCGCCCGAGAATCGTCGCCCCGGCGTATATCACCACGTCGTCCTCGACGATCGGGTGGCGTGGATGGCCTTTCTGCAACTGGCCGTCCTCGTCCGCCGGGAAGCGCTTGGCGCCGAGGGTCACCGCCTGATAAATCCTGACGCGCTCGCCGATGATCGCGGTCTCCCCGATCACCACACCCGTCCCGTGGTCGATGAAGAAACTGCGGCCGATCTGCGCGCCCGGATGAATATCGATGCCGGTCGCCGAGTGGGCGATTTCCGAGCTGATCCGCGCCAGCAGCGGCAGGCCTGCGCGGTACAAATGGTGGGCCAGACGATGGTGAATCACCGCCAGAATCCCCGGATAGCACAGCAGCACTTCATCGACGCTGCGCGCCGCCGGGTCGCCGTGGTAGGCGGCCAGCACATCGGTGTCGAGCAAGCTGCGCAGGCCCGGCAATGCGAGGGCGAAATCCTGGATGATCCTGATCGCCTGCGCCTCGACCTCAGTGTCGGCCTGGGCACTGTGACGGGCGACGTAACGCAGTTCGAGTCGTGCCTGGGCCAGCAGTGCATTCAAGGCGACATCGAGGGTGTGGCCGACGTAGAAATCCTCGCTCTCCTCACGCAGATCAACCGGCCCCAGCCGCATCGGGAACAACGCACCGCACAGGGCTTCAAGGATCTGCGCCATCGCATCGCGGGACGGCAATTCGCGCCCGCCCTGCTCGCCGGAAGCACGGCCATTTTGTGCCCGCCACTGATCCCGCGCGGTACGCAGCTGGCTGACGATGGTCTGCAATTGCCAATGGCTGGAACGCTCGCTCACGGTAAAGACTCCTCACGGGCGGCCGGACTGTCTGGCCGCGTCAACGGCGACTACTTTACGGCAACCCCATCGGGGCGAATTAAGAACCGATAGTGCTGGACTAAGCACATTTGGCTATAAGCGATTGACGGTTGCCCCGGTAAATCGGCGTGCCTATAGTCCGGTGATCTTCCTCCGCCAGTACGGAACCATGTCCACACAACCGATCAAACAACAGCTGCAACGCTTCAACCGCCTCGACCTGCTCGGCCAACCGACCCCACTGGAAAAGCTCGAGCGTCTGTCCACTTGGCTCGGCCGCGATGTCTACATCAAACGCGACGACCTGACGCCGCTGGCCATGGGCGGCAACAAGTTGCGCAAGCTCGAATACCTCGCCGCCGATGCCCTCGCCCAAGGCGCCGATACCCTGATCACCGCCGGTGCACTGCAATCGAACCACGTTCGCCAGACCGCCGCGCTGGCCGCGAAACTGGGCCTGGGCTGTGTGGCGCTGCTGGAAAATCCACTGGGCACCGACGACAGCAACTACACCGGCAACGGCAATCGCCTGCTGCTGGACCTGTTCGACACCAAGGTCGAGCTGGTCGACAACCTCGACAACGCCGACGAACAACTGGCCGCCCTCGCCGTGCGCCTGCGCAGCAACGACAAGAAGCCGTATCTGGTGCCGATCGGCGGCTCCAACGCCCTCGGCGCGCTGGGTTACGTGCGCGCCGGTCTGGAGCTGGCAGAGCAGATCAAGGACACCGGCCTGCAATTTTCCGCCGTGGTCCTGGCCTCGGGCAGCGCCGGTACCCACAGCGGTCTGGCACTGGCCTTGAGCGAAGCCCTGCCACAACTGCCGGTGATCGGCGTGACGGTTTCGCGCAGCGAAGAAGATCAGCGTCCGAAAGTCCAGGGCCTGGCCGAACGCACTGCCGACCTGCTGGGCGTGGCGCTGCCGGACAGCTTCAAGGTCGAGTTGTGGGACGAATACTTCGGCCCGCGCTACGGCGAGCCGAATGCCGGGACGCTGTCGGCAGTGAAACTGCTGGCCAGCCAGGACGCCGTGCTGCTCGATCCGGTCTACACCGGCAAGGCCATGGCCGGGTTGCTCGACGGCATCGGTCGCGGGCGTTTCGACGACGGCCCGATCATCTTCCTGCACACCGGCGGCGCCCCGGCGTTGTTCGCGTACAAGGATTTTCTCTGACGCGCTCGTTCCCACGCGCTGCGTGGGAATGCATCCCGGAATACGAAAAACAGATATTCCACAGATGAATAACAAACGGAAAATTCATTATTTTCCATTCTAAAAGAACCGTCATATAGTCTCGCCGCAGGCGAATTTCGCGAGAGACGCATAAGCTGCTTTAAGGCAGGATAGCGCTGTCGTCCAATTCCCGGATTCGCCAACTTTCCTTAAGCGTCTTCCATAAGAAAACACAGGGGCTTGTCATGATTCTTTCCGCACTACGTCGAAATCTGCTGGTAGGTTCGCTGGGCCTGGCACTGAGCGCCGGTCTGATCAGCAGCGCCGTTGCCGGTGAACAACTGCAACAGATCAAGGACAAAGGCGTTATCAACGTCGGCCTGGAAGGCACTTACCCACCGTTCAGCTTCGTCGATGCCGACGGCAAGCTGTCGGGTTTCGAAGTCGAACTGTCCGAAGCCCTGGCCAAGAAGCTGGGCGTGAAGGCCAAGATTCAGCCGACCAAATGGGACGGCATCCTCGCGGCCCTGGAATCCAAGCGTCTGGACGTCGTGGTCAATCAGGTGACCATTTCCGACGAGCGCAAGAAGAAGTATGACTTCTCCGAGCCGTACACCGTTTCCGGGATTCAGGCGCTGGTACTGAAAGACAAGGCCGCCGCGCTGAACATCAAATCCGCCGCTGACCTGTCCGGCAAGAAAGTCGGCGTGGGCCTGGGCACCAACTACGAACAGTGGGTCCGCGCCAACGTGCCGGGTGCCGACGTGCGCACCTACGACGATGATCCGACCAAGTTCGCCGACCTGAACAACGGCCGTACCGACGCGATCCTGATCGACCGTCTGGCCGCACTGGAATACGCCAAGAAAGCGCCGAAAACCGTCGCCGCCGGTGAAGCCTTCTCGCGTCAGGAAGCCGGTATTGCCCTGCGCAAAGGCGAGCCTGAACTGCTGGCCGCCGTGAACAAGGCCCTCGACGAACTGCGTGCCGACGGCACCCTTGAGAAGCTGTCCACGAAATACTTCAACGCTGACGTCACCCAATAATGGAAGAAGCTTTCCAACTCGCACTGGACTCCGCGCCCTTCCTGTTGAAGGGCGCGTACTACACGGTAATCCTCAGCCTCGGCGGCATGTTTTTCGGCCTGCTGCTGGGCTTTGGCCTGGCGTTGATGCGCCTGTCGCGTTTCAAGTCGGTCAGCTGGCTGGCCCGCATCTACGTGTCGTTCTTTCGCGGCACGCCGTTGCTGGTGCAACTGTTCGTGATCTATTACGGCTTGCCGCAATTGGGCATGGAACTCGACCCGCTGCCGGCGGCGCTGATCGGTTTCTCGCTGAACATGGCCGCCTACGCCTGTGAAATCCTGCGGTCCGCGATCGGTTCGATCGAACGCGGCCAGTGGGAAGCCGCCGCGAGCATCGGCATGACCCGCGCGCAGACCCTGCGCCGGGCCATCCTGCCGCAGGCGATGCGCACGGCCTTGCCGCCGCTGGGCAACAGCTTCATTTCGCTGGTCAAGGACACCGCGCTGGCTGCCACCATTCAGGTGCCGGAGCTGTTCCGTCAGGCGCAGCTGATTACCGCCCGGACTTTCGAAGTCTTCACCATGTATCTTGCCGCCGCGCTGATCTACTGGATTCTGGCCACGGTGCTGTCGCACTTCCAGAACAAGTTGGAAGAGCGGGTCAATCGGCACGACCAGGAGTCCTGACCCCATGATTGTCGTGGAAAAACTGACAAAGCAGTTCAAGGGTCAAGTCGTGCTCAACGGCATTGATCTGGAGGTGAAGGAAGGCGAGGTCGTGGCAATCATCGGCCCCAGCGGCTCGGGCAAGACCACATTCCTGCGCTGTCTGAACTTCCTCGAGGAACCCACCAGCGGCCGGATCAAGGTCGGCGAGATCGAGATCGATACCAGCCGCCCGTTGAACCAGCAGCAGAGCCTGGTGCGCAACCTGCGCCAGCATGTGGGCTTCGTGTTCCAGAACTTCAACCTGTTCCCGCACCGCACCGCCCTGGAAAACGTCATCGAAGGCCCGATCGTGGTCAAGAAGACGCCCCGCGATGCAGCCATTGCCCTGGGCAGGAAGCTGCTGGCCAAGGTTGGCCTGGCGGGCAAGGAAGACGCCTACCCACGGCGCCTGTCCGGTGGCCAGCAACAGCGCGTGGCGATTGCCCGGGCGCTGGCGATGGAGCCGGAAGTGATCCTGTTCGACGAGCCGACCTCGGCCCTCGATCCGGAACTGGTGGGTGAAGTGCTGGCGACCATCCGCGGCCTCGCAGAGGAGAAACGCACCATGGTGATCGTCACCCACGAAATGGCATTCGCCCGTGACGTAGCCAACCGCGTGGTGTTTTTCGATAAAGGCGTGATCGTCGAACAAGGCGAAGCTAAAGCGTTGTTCTCCAATCCGAAAGAAGAACGCACTCGACAGTTCCTCAGCAAGTTCAGAAACAACGGCTAATCCGTAAACTTTCCTGAATATAAACTTCCATGGATGGAAGTTTGCCTTACACCCTCCCGAATAAAAAATTAATCAAGTGACTGCATTACATATATATGTCCTGCAACAGTCTCGCCGCGATTAAAGTTCGCCCCCTCCAAATTTCCAGCTGTACAAACCGACCGACGACAGAACGATAAAATCCGGCAAAAGCTGTGGCTCGATTCGCCATGCAGAATAGGTAGAGTGCCTTATCTGCGTAGGAAGCTTCTGATAAATCCGTAATTCTTCAATTAACTAACCGTGTCCGTTGACACGCCATTCAACGAACTTTTATCTAGTCACTCATCGCGCCCCACAACATTACCAAGACCCGATAACGAATGGCCGAACGACCCGGTTTTTATTACCGGGCAATTCACGCCATTTGAACTTTCAGAAACGGATTTCGCTGCAAGGCTTCAAGGAGAGGATTTCATGACCCGCACTTCGCACATTCCCGAACTGGCCGCGCCGAGCCTGGCGCCATCCCAGAACAACGGCATCAACCTCGCGGCAGCGGCTCAGCTGCTGGTCAATGTGCCGCCCTACCCGGACATGGATACGGGCGACCTGATCGAACTGTTCTGGAACAACTGCTACGTCGCTTCTCACATGCTGACAGCGCAGGACGTCGCGACCCCGGTCAGCCTGCGAGTGCCGGAGAGTTTTATCGCCAGCGGCTCGTCATGCATCCACTATCGGGTCATGCGGGTAGGTCACGGCCCATCGTTGTCGGCAGCCGCGCGGGTCACAGCCAAGCTCGACTGCCCCGGCGGGCAACCACCGGCGGTGTGCGGTGACGAAAACCAGCAACTGGCCCCCGTGACCCTGCCCGACACCATTCGCCGTCAGGGCGTCAACGCAAACCAGATCAGACGCGGCGTGCCACTGACCATCGAGCCGTATCTGAACATGGCCGAAGGCGATGCCATCACCTTGCGCTGGGGCGATGTGCGGATGGATCTGGCACTCATCACCCCGGCCGATATCGGCAAGCCGATTCAGGTCTGGGTGCCGCCGGCAGTCATCACCGAGGCCGGCGAGGATCTGCGGCTGGACGTGACCTATTGCATCCTCGACCGGGTCGGCAACAACTCGCGCTGGGCACCGCCGCGAACGCTGAAGATCGGTTGCGTGAATCCCTACCTCAAGGTGCCGCTCAAGGAAACGCTGAAGGCGGCAGAGCCACAAAAGAAATGAGCCAAAACGGTCGATGAGGGACGCCGTCCCTCGTCGCCGCACGCTTGACCAGCCAGACCACGCCCCCTTCTATACATATTCCTAAAAGTTAGTTTATTTAAATTTTATACGCGCTTAGGGTATATGCACCGGACCACCGGACATTCTTTCGTTCGCCGCACCTTTGCGGCGTTTTTCATGAGATGTGAGGTAGGTAGCATGGTCCGGAACACAATCACCCCAGTGCAGATCGCCAGGGCATTGCGTGCAGCCAAGGAGCGGCACTGATGTCCAGTCTGGCAGACGCAAACGTCCAGAGTGACCTGGACATCGCCCCGCTGTTGTTGCCCGCGCAAGTGCTGCGCAACGACGCTCAAGCCATCAAGGCCGCCCATGAGCTGGCGCAGGTCGCCCGCGTGCAGGCCGCCAAACGTGATCGCCAGCGCAAGCTGCCGTGGTCGGAAATCGAACAGTTCACCCGCAGCGGCCTCGGCAGCATCGCGATTCCGCGCGAGTACGGCGGCCCGCAGGTTTCCTTCGTCACTTTGGCCGAGGTGTTCGCGATCATTTCCGCGGCCGACCCGGCGCTGGGACAAATCCCGCAGAACCAGTTCGGCATCATCAACCTGATCCTCGGCAGCGCCACCGAGCAGCAGAAAAAGCATCTGCTGCAGAGCGTGCTCGAAGGCTGGCGCATCGGTAACGCCGGGCCTGAACGCGGCACCAAGGACACCCTGGAACTGAAGGCGCGCATCACCGCTGACGGCGATGACTACGTGATCAACGGCCAGAAGTTCTATTCCACCGGCGCCCTGTTCGCCCACTGGGTGGCGGTCAAGGCGCTCAACGATGACGGCAAGCAAGTCCTGGCCTTCGTCCGTCGCGGCACGCCGGGATTGCGCATCGTCGATGACTGGTCGGGTTTCGGCCAGCGCACCACCGCCAGCGGCACGATCCTGTTGAACAACGTGCGGGTCGATGCCGGCCTCGTGGTGGACAACTGGAAGATCAACGAAAAGCCCAACACCCAGGGCGCGGTGTCGCAGCTGATTCAGGCAGCGATCGACGCCGGGATCGCCCGTGGCGCCATCGATGATGCCATCGAATTCGTCAAGACCCGCGCCCGGCCGTGGATCGACGCCAACGTCGAACGGGCCAGCGATGACCTCTACGTGATCGCCGACATCGGCAAACTGAAAATCGAACTGCACGCTGCCGAAGCGCTGTTGCGCAAGGCCGGGCAGGTGCTGGATCAGGTGCACGCCGCGCCACTGACCGCCGAATCCGCCGCCCGCGCATCGATTGCCGTAGCCGAAGCCAAAGTGCTGACCACCGAGATCTCGCTGCTGGCCAGCGAAAAACTCTTCGAACTGGCCGGCAGCCGCGCCACCCTCGCTGAATTCAACCTCGACCGTCACTGGCGCAACGCCCGGGTGCACACCTTGCACGACCCGGTGCGCTGGAAGTACCACGCGGTCGGCGCCTATCGCCTCAACGGAAAACTTCCGGCTCGCCATTCCTGGATCTGACGACCCGAACACTTTTGACCAGATCTCTGGAGAAACACATGACTCTTTCCCATCCCGTCGCGCTCATCACCAGCGACGAGCAAGCCCTGATCGTCGCCAGCGACCTGGCCGAAGATTTCCAGCGCGACAGCAACCTGCGCGACCGCGAACGCCGGCTGCCGCTGCCGGAACTCGACGTGTTTTCCCGCTCCGGCCTGTGGGGCATCAGCGTGCCCAAGGAATACGGCGGCGCCGGCGTATCCAACGTGACCCTGGCCAAAGTCATCGCCCTGATCGCCCGGGCTGACGGCTCGCTGGGGCAGATTCCACAGAACCATTTCTATGCCCTCGAAGTGCTTCGGGTGAACGGCAGCCACGAGCAGAAACAACGCTTGTACGCCGAAGTCCTCGCCGGCCAGCGCTTCGGCAATGCCCTGGCAGAACTGGGCACCAGGACCGCCCACGACCGGGTCACCCGCCTCGAACGCGACGGCAGCGGTTATCGCATCAACGGTCGCAAGTTCTATGCGACCGGTGCGATTTACGCCCAACGCATTCCAACGTCGGTGGTCGATGAAAACGGCGTGCAGCAACTGGCCTTCGTCCCGCGCGACAGCAAAGGCCTGACCGTGATCGACGACTGGAGCGGCTTCGGCCAGCGCACCACCGGCAGCGGTTCAGTGGTGTTCGAAGACGTGTATGTCGCCGCCGAAGATGTCATCCCGTTCCAGAGCGCTTTCGAGCGCCCGACCCCGGTCGGCCCGCTGGCGCAGATCCTTCACGCCGCCATCGACACCGGCATCGCCCGCGCCGCTTACGAAGATGCGCTGCACTTCGTGCGCAGCAAGACCCGGCCATGGATCGACTCGGGCAACGACAAGGCCACCGAAGACCCGCTGACCCTCAAGAGCTTCGGCCACCTGAGCATCCGCCTGCACGCCACCGAAGCCCTGCTCGAACGTGCCGGCGAATTCCTCGATGCGGCCCAGGCTGAGACCAATGCCGAGACGGTTGCAGCGGCCTCGATTGCCGTCGCCGAAGCACGGGCGATCAGCACCGAAATCTCCTTGGCCGCCGGCAGCACCCTGTTCGAACTGGCCGGCAGCCAGGCCACCCTGATCGAACACGGCCTAGACCGCCACTGGCGCAACGCCCGGGTTCACACCCTGCACGACCCGGTGCGCTGGAAATATCACGCGGTCGGCAATTACTACCTCAACGATGAAAACCCTCCGCTGCGAGGGACCATCTGATGAGCAAGAAAAAGATCCTGCTCAATGCGTTCAACATGAACTGCATCGGCCACATCAACCACGGGTTGTGGACCCATCCCCGCGACACCTCAACCCAGTACAAGACAATCGAATACTGGACCGAACTGGCGCAGTTGCTGGAGCGCGGGCTGTTCGACGGGTTGTTCATCGCCGACATCGTCGGCGTGTACGACGTCTATCAGAACTCGGTGGACGTGACCTTGAAAGAGTCGATCCAGCTGCCGGTCAACGATCCGCTGCTGTTGGTGTCGGCGATGTCCGCGGTGACCAAAAACCTCGGTTTCGGCCTGACCGCCAACCTCACCTACGAGCCGCCGTATCTGTTCGCCCGTCGCATGTCGACCCTCGATCATCTGAGCCGTGGACGGGTGGGCTGGAACATCGTCACCGGTTATCTGGACAGCGCCGCCAAGGCCATGGGCCTCAGTGAACAGGTCGAACATGATCGGCGTTACGACCAGGCCGACGAGTACCTCGAAGTGCTCTACAAACTCTGGGAAGGCAGCTGGGAAAACGGCGCGGTGCTCAACGATCCGCAGCAGCGGATCTACGCGCAGCCGGACAAGGTGCACAAGGTCGAACACAAGGGCGAGTTCTATCAGGTCGAGGGTTATCACCTGTGCGAACCGTCACCGCAGCGCACGCCGGTGCTGTTCCAGGCCGGCAGTTCGGATCGCGGTCTGCTGTTCGCCGGGCGTCATGCCGAGTGCGTGTTCATCAGCGGCCAGAACAAGCAGTCGACCAAAGTGCAGGTGGACAAGGTCCGCGCCAGCGCCGTCGAAGCGGGTCGCAATCCCGAGGACATCAAGGTGTTCATGGGCCTCAATGTGATCGTCGGCGAGACCGAGGAAGCGGCCTGGGCCAAGCATGCCGAATACTTGAGCTACGCCAGCGCCGAAGCGGGCGTGGCGCATTTTTCGGCGTCCACTGGCATCGACTTTTCCCAGTACGAAATCGACGAACCGATCCAGTACGTGAAGAGCAACGCGATCCAGTCCGCCACCAAGAACCTGCAGAACAACGACTGGACCCGCCGCAAATTGCTCGACCAGCACGCTCTGGGCGGGCGCTACATCACCGTGGTCGGCTCACCGCAGCAAGTGGCGGATGAACTGGAATCGTGGATCGCCGAAACCGGCCTCGACGGCTTCAACCTGACCCGCATCGTCACCCCGGAAAGCTATGTGGATTTCATCGATCTGGTGATTCCGGAGCTGCAACGGCGCGGCTCGTACAAGACCGCGTACGACACCGGCAGCCTGCGGGAAAAACTGTTTCACGGCGAAGCGCATTTGCCGCAGCAACACACCGGCGCCCACTACCGACACTAACCCCGGCACTGATCGTTCCCACGCTCTGCGTGGGAATGCAGCCTTGGGACGCTCTGCGTCCATTGAGGCGCGCTCCCACGCGGAGCGTGGGAACGATCAGGCTAAATTCACTGACTGGAAAACCACCATGACCAAGAAGCTCCTGTCCCACCCAGTCAAAGCACTGGCCCTGGCCTTCGGCCTGTTCAGCTCGGCGGTGTTCGCCGCAGATGCCCCGTTGAAAATCGGCACCACCGCCGCCTTCGCGATTCCGCTGGAAGCCGCCGTCGAAGAGGCCTCCAAACAGGGCCTGAAAGTCGAGCTGGTGGAATTCACCGACTGGATCGCACCGAACGTCAGCCTCGCCGCCGGTGACATTGACGTGAACTACTTCCAGCACATCCCGTTCCTGGAAAACGCCAAGGCCGCCTCCGGTTTCGACCTGGTGCCGTTCGCGCCAGGGATCATCAACAACGTCGGCCTGTACTCGAAGAAATACAAAAGCTTCGACGAGCTGCCGGAAGGCGCCAGCGTCGCCATCGCCAACGACCCGATCAACAGCGGACGCGGGCTGCAATTGCTGGCCAAGGCCGGTCTGATCACCCTCAAACCGGGTGTTGGCTACAAGGCCACTGAAGACGATATCGTCGCCAACCCGAAGAAGATCAAGATCCTGCAAGTCGAAGCCGTGCAACTGGTGCGCGCCTACGATGACGCCGATCTGGTCCAGGGCTACCCGGCCTACATCCGTCTGGCGAAGACTTTCGACGCCGGCTCCGCGCTGCTGTTCGACGGCCTCGACCACAAGGAATACGTGATTCAGTTCGTGATCCAGCCGAAGAGCAAGACCGACCCGCGCCTGATCAAGTTCGTCGACATCTACCAGCATTCGCCGGCCGTGCGCGCCGCACTGGATAAGGCCCACGGCAAGCTGTACCAGGCCGGTTGGGAAAGCTGAGGATGACCGCGGCCATCCAACGGCGACTGGATCTTCCAGAGCCACCCGCGCTGGCACAGCGCACCGAACTGCATCCCGAACTGAACCGCGCTCATGTGCGCTTCGTCGGGCTCGGCAAGACCTACGACGGCAAACAAGGCCCGGTCGCCGCCCTGCAAGGCATCGACCTGGCGATCCAGCGCGGTGAAGTGTTCGGCATCATCGGCCGCAGCGGCGCCGGCAAATCGTCGCTGATCCGCACCATCAACCGCCTCGAACAACCGACCTCGGGCCGGGTGCTGATTGATCAGGCGGACATCGGCGAATACGACGAGGATCGCCTCGTCGCCCTGCGCCGGCGGATCGGCATGATCTTCCAGCACTTCAACCTGATGTCGGCGAAAACGGTGTGGCAGAACGTCGAACTGCCGCTGAAAGTCGCCGGTGTCCCGAAAGAACAACGGGAGAAAAAGGTTCGCGAACTGCTGGAACTGGTGGGCCTGCAAGCCAAGCACAAGGCTTATCCGGCGCAGCTGTCCGGCGGGCAGAAACAGCGCGTCGGCATCGCCCGTGCGCTGGTGCATGACCCGGACATTCTGCTGTGTGACGAAGCCACCTCGGCCCTCGATCCGGAAACCACTCAATCGATCCTCGGCCTGCTGCGCGAGATCAACAAACGCCTGGGCCTGACCATCGTGCTGATCACTCACGAGATGGCAGTAATCCGGGAGATCTGCGATCGCGTCGTCGTGCTCGAACACGGCCGCATCGTCGAGCAGGGCCCGGTCTGGGAAGTGTTCGGCAATCCACAGCACGAAGTCAGCCAGACCTTGCTCGCGCCGCTACAACACGCCTTGCCCGAAGAATTACAAAGCCGTTTGCAGGCACAACCGTCGTCGTCCGATGCGGCCGTGGTGCTGCGCTTGCAGTTCACTGGCAGCCAACAGGACGAACCGGATCTGGCCGCGCTGTTCGCCGCGCTCGGTGGCCGGGTGAAATTGCTCCAGGGCGGCGTGGAACGGATTCAGGGCCATGCGCTCGGGCAACTGCTGCTGGCGGTCGCGGGTTCGCAGCTGAATGCCGAGCAATTGCGTGAGCGCGCCGGGCAATGGGCACAACGCACGGAGGTGCTGGGTTATGTGGTTTGATCGCTTGCTGCAGGGTTTTATCGACACGTTTCTGATGGTTGGCGTGTCGTCGCTGATCGCGTTGCTCGTCGGGATTCCGATGGCAGTGATTCTGGTCACCAGCGACAAGGGCGGCATTTACGAAGCGCCAGTGCTCAATCGCGCGCTGGGTGCGTTCGTGAACCTGTTTCGCTCGATCCCGTTTCTGATCCTGATGGTCGCGCTGATTCCGTTCACCCGCCTGATCGTCGGCACCACCTACGGCGTGTGGGCGGCGGTCGTGCCGTTGACCATTGCGGCCACGCCATTCTTCGCGCGTATCGCCGAGGTGAGCCTGCGTGAAGTCGACTACGGCCTGATCGAAGCAGCGCAAGCCATGGGCTGTCGGCGCTGGCACATCGTCTGGCATGTGCTGCTGCCCGAGGCGCTGCCGGGGATCGTCGGCGGTTTCACCATCACCCTGGTGACGATGATCAACTCCTCGGCCATGGCCGGGGCGATCGGTGCCGGCGGCCTGGGCGACATCGCCTATCGCTACGGCTATCAGCGGTTCGACAGCCAGATCATGCTGACCGTGATCGTGCTGCTGGTGGCACTGGTGGCGGTGATTCAGCTGGGTGGCGATCGCCTGGCGCGGGGTTTGAACAAGCGCTGATTTCTCGCACGAAAGCGGAAATGTCCGCTTTCGCGCCTCGCCGGGCCAAGGGTTCAGCTCACCAACAAACTGCTCATCAAGCGGCTGTCGGCCGTTCTCGCCAGATGCAATTGCTGCAGGCTTTTCGCAGCATAAACAATGCTGTCGGCATTGTTCGAAGCCATCTGTGTCCGCACCGTCGGATGGGCGTTGAACAGCTCAACGGCACTCTGAACATCCAGCGCATCCGAAACCCCCAAAGCCTGCGCGACTCCAGCGATGAAGCTGTCATGGTCACTCGTGAAGCCGTTCAGATACGCCACCGTCAATCCACCCTGCATGATGACCTCGGACACACCGCGCTCGGCAATGTCGTAGGCAGGGACGGGACGATCCAGTGCTTTTCCCATCAGGACATCCAGGTAAAAGAAATCCACTGCACCGGGCCCTACGCTCTTGAATCGATTGATCCGGTTGGTGTGCATCATTTCGTGGCCCAAAACAGCCGCAAATCCCCCTGGCTCGATGAGATTCTGGCTGATGAAGAACCGGCCATGGAAGTCGAGTGTGAACATCCGGGCCCTGCGATCCGGGTCAAACTCCACGCCCACGAACTTGTCCTGCCCCCACGGTCCCTGATACTCCCTGGACAGCGCCTCGCCCCGCGACAGGCAATCGCCGAGTCGCTCCCTGACGAGTTCATAATGCTGACCGAAGTACCCCTGCAATACTTCTGTGGTCTCGACATAGTTCGCCCCGATGCAGTCCTTTGCATCGGAGAACATTCCCTGCGCCCTTCCAAGCTCCGAACGCAAAATGGCTGAATGCTGGGGGGAAAACTGTCCCAGACCGCGCGCGACAATGGTTACGGACTCGGAAACCCGTTGCTCGAACCGGTCATCGCGGCCCTCGTAGAATTTTCCCGGCGCGTCTGTCCGGGTGTTCATGACGTTACTGATGTCGGACAGAATCGAAGCGTGCACCGGCTTCCAGATCATCGTCCGACGATCGAGTACCAGCGCAGGTCCTGATGCAACCCCTTCGGACGATAAAGTGGCGCGATACTCGCCTGTTGTCGCGTCCTGCCGAATCTGCACGACTTCGCCCGGTGCGATGTCGACGAACTGGCGCCCCTTGAAGTGCCTGATGCCCTTGGCGTCGGCCGCTGGCAATTGAGCGGGAAGTGTCAATCGGTAGTTGTTCAGCGATGGCAGCACCGATTGAATGGAAGCACTTTCAACAAGCGGCAGCGGACTGGTCGTGATGTGATCGGAAAATATCGGGAGCCCGGGCTGACTGTCGGCGACTGGTTGTGCAACTCGTGACACCTTCACCGCAGGCTCGTCGATCGAATGCGTCCTGCCAGGCCGCAAGCGGTTGAAGGTCGTGTCCGTCGCAGAACGAGGGGGCGGTGAGGTAACGGTGGTTTTGCGACCCGTGATCATGGGAAATCCTGTTTTTCCAAGTGAGTCCCTCCTGATTGAAAAGGGCAGACAACGCGACAGCCATCTATCGCACGGGCGCTATTTCAGCAGTCGCCCGAACACGCCGTGCGGTAAATAGTTATGACATCGACACCGACCTCATTGCGGATCCCTGGTCTCACAGGCCTCGCACGCATGGCGTATATTCCGATAACCCGATTGCCACCGCAGCCCGACCATGAAACAGAATCCTCTCGACCTTGAGCAGATCACCTCCACCACCCTCGGCCACTACAATTCGGTGGCCGAGGATTTTCGTGAAGGCACCCGCGATCACGATGTCAGCCAGAACATCGACGCCCTGTTGCGGCACATCCAGGGTGACGCGCCGTTTTCCATCCTCGATTTCGGCTGCGGGCCGGGGCGGGATTTGCAGACATTCACCCGGATGGGCCATGTCGCCGTCGGCCTCGACGGCGCGGAGAAATTCGCGCAGATGGCGCGGGATGACAGTGGCTGTGAAGTATGGTGTCAGGACTTTCTGAAGCTGGATCTGCCGGCAGAACGCTTCGACGGGATCTTCGCCAATGCGGTGCTGTTTCATGTGCCGTTGCAGGAGTTGCCCCGGGTCTTGAAGCAACTGCACGGGACATTGAAGCCGGGCGGCGTGCTGTTCAGCTCCAACCCGCGCGGGGATAACCGTGAGGGCTGGAACGGGCCGCGTTATGGCTCGTATCACGATCTGCAAGCATGGCGCGGGTTGTTGACCGCTGCCGGGTTTGTCGAGCTGGAGCATTACTACCGGCCAGCGGGGCTGCCGCGTGAGCAGCAGCCCTGGCTGGCGAGTGTCTGGCGCAAGACCTGAGACTCAGGGCCCTGTCTCAACCTGAAAGTAAGCTGGCGCTTGCTCGGGCGAGCGCACAGTGATGCTCCGTGCGGGCAATGTCTGGCCCTGTACTTCGCGCCCCTGCACATCAAAATTGGCCAGCAATTGCGTGCCGTCTTCAAAGGCTGTCTGCTGCACCAGCCGATCTTCGCTCAACCATTCGAAACCGGTGAGCGCCTGGGCCGCCAGACGTTCATGCAACGGACGGAAAAAAGCATCCTGACGGGCAATCAGCGGTATGCGTTGCGCCAGAGTGTCGGCACTGAGGTGATACAGCGGCGCGACGTTGTAGAGCAACTGAGCGAGTTCGTTATCCGCCCGAACGTTGGTCAATTTCAGACTGTCGAACAGCCAATGGTGGGACGTGATGACCGAGCCATGGAACACCGCCTGATACAACGGCAAACGACTGGCCGGATCAAAGTGAATACGCCGCAAAGATTCCTTGATCGGCACAGGTTTGAAGAAAACCTCTGGCTGCTCAGGCGGATACCACTTGCCTGCAAAATACCTGGACTTGGTGTTCTTGCTCATTTCGACGTCGCCCCAACCGATCACCGGGGTCTGCATCCCATGGGCGAACAGCACGCCTTGCGCGGTCGTTGCGTTGCCATCCTCCGAACCGGCAGGCAGCTTAAGCACTTCATTGATCCAGCGTGATGCTCCGATGTTGCCCTCGGCATTCTGTGCCTGGGTCATCGTTGCCCCGGGACGGTAGCCGTCGAACAGCATCCCGGTGGCATAGGCATCGAGAAACCAGCTATTGAAACCGGCGGCATCCCGAATGGCCGTCACACGTCGCTCAAGCAGTGGGCGCACGCACCGGGGATCGGTGTAATGCCCCGATTGCTGGAAGCCGCTTTTCAGCGTTCCATCGCTCTTCACGATTGCGCATTCAAGATTCGCCTTGTCCCCCAGGTGTGCGGTGGTCCAGTCAGGATTTTCACTGCGGCTCAGCGCCGTCTCATAGGAATCGTAAGGCGCGATCAGATAGCCCGCCGCCACGCCCGCCTTGATCGTCTCGGGGTGCCAGAGGCCGCCTTCCCAGCCCTCACCAAGTCCCAACCACAAACGGGACAGTCCGGCGTTCTGCAATTGCTTGATCGTGTCCAGTGACAGAGTGCTGCCCCATCGCTCCGGCTCGGGAATCAATGCGTCACCGAGATCGGCTGCCACTTTCGCGCGTACTTCAGCGTAACCTTTGACGAGAGCCTGCATGTCCGGCACCGCTCGGGCCTGCCAGGTCTTGCGTGCAAGAGTATTCAGGGCGTGGTTGAGACTGCGTAAAAGCACTTTTTTCTGATAGCCGCTCAACTCCCCGCCAGTGGCAAGTATCTGCAACGCCTCACGGTCCATCCCCGTTTTCAGCTCACGGGCCAGTGAGCCGCTGCCGCGCAACGTGTCGAGCAGCACGGGCCAGCTGCGCACATCCTTGGCCCCCAGCAGATCGTTGCCCCAAAGATACAGATGACTGGCGCCCGGCAGCCGCTTCGCCTGAGGCGTTTTCTCGAATTTGCTGCTCAGAGTTTCATAGCGACCGTTATCGATCAGCCATTGCCGGTAGCGTTTGGCGCCAGCCAGCGGGTCCGCCGCCCCGAGAAACAGCGTGAACGTCAATGGCGCGGACGGATCGAGCGAAGTGAAGCGATGCCGCGCGGACAGTGCCAAAGCCTTGCCCTGGGCACTGAACAACAGCCGATTGTTGAAGGGATTGGTCATCAGCCAATGCAGGCTGAAGCCATCCTGTTCAACACCCCAGAGCGGCAGACTCAGATCCTGAGTGGTATTGAATTCGCCCTGACTCAAAAGGAATGCCTGCCACACCGGATCGCCTCGCGGCACATAGTGCCCCTCGGCCAGGGGCCAGATCAGTCCCTTGCCCATCGCGCTGGCGGGCTGACGCAGAAATTCCAGTTCCGCGGGCTCACGCGCCGTGATCGAGAAGGACAGATCACGTTGATCGAGCGCGGCACTGAGGGTCCAGGCTCCGTCATCCCATTGCCAATCGATGCGATCACCCCGTCTGCTCAAGTGGCTGACCTTATGCGCGGCAACGCCCGCCGAGGCCTGCACCGTCGCACCGTTTGCACGCGTGATACGAACAGCCAGCGTTGCCGGATCGAGTTGCACGCGCCAAAGCGGGTTCTCCAATACCGTATCGGCCTGTGACGGGGACGGCAGGCTCAAACCGGCAATCAGCAATAACACGCGCAGCCAGAAGGTAACGGTAAGCATCAGACATCCCTTCTCCTGGAGGAGAAGGGACGGTAACCGAATACTCCGATGCTGTAAGTCAGACCCTTCGCAAATATGTAACAGGCGTACTCACTGTGCCGATGACGCAGCGTCCTTCTTCGGCTCGCGAATCTTGTACCAGGCCACGTACAGCGCCGGCAGGAACAGCAGCGTCAGCAGGGTCGCAATCACGATCCCACCGATCATCGCGTACGCCATCGGCCCCCAGAACACTTCCCGGGCGATCGGGATCATGCCCATGCTCGCCGCCGCGGCGGTGAGCAGGATCGGGCGCCGTCGGTGTTCGGTGGCTTCCACCACCGCATCCCATGGCGCGTAGCCTTTGCGCTCGAACTCGTCGATCTGGGTCACAAGGATCACCGAGTTGCGGATGATGATGCCGATCAACGCCAGAATCCCGAGGATCGCCACGAAGCCCATCGGCGTACCGGTCGGCACCAGCGCCAGCACCACGCCGATCAGCCCCAGCGGCGCGACACTGGCCACCAGGAACAGCTTCTGCACACTGTGCAACTGGATCATCAGGAACGTCGCCATCAGGAACAGCATCAGCGGCAGCACTTTCGCAATCGGCCCTTGGGCCTTGCCACTCTCCTCGACCGTACCGCCGGTGGCGACCTTGTAGCCAACGGGCAGTTTTTCGGCGAACGCGTCGATGGACGGCTTCAACAGTTTCACCAGATCGGTCGGCTGAATCTCGTCACGCACCGACGCCTTGATGGTGATGGTCGGCAAGCGGTCACGGCGCCACACCAGCGGCTGCTCCAGCTCATAACGAACGGTGGCGAAGGCCAGCAAGGGGATCGACGTGCCGTTGGGCGTGACGATCTGCAGGTTCTGCAGGGTTTCCGGCGTACCGCGTTCCGAGTTCACCGCCCGACCGACCACGTTGATCAGGTAGATGTCGTCGTTGACCTGGGTCAGCGGCGCGCCACTGACGATGCTGTTCATCAGGTTCGCCACGTCTTCGGACGACAGCCCGAGCTGGCGCGCCTTGTCCTGGGCGATATCGATTCGCAGGACCTTGCCCGGCTCGTTCCAGTCGTAAATGATCTCGCCGATGTGCTCGTTCTTGTCCAGTTCAGTCGCCAGGTCGATGGCATGCTTGCGCACTTGGTCGATGTCCTTGCCGCTGATCCGGTACTGGATCGGACGCCCTACCGGTGGGCCCATTTCCAGCGCCTGCACGTAACTGCCGATGCCGACGAAGTCCTTGTGCAGCCGTTCGCGCAGGCGCTGGCTCAGGGCCTCGCGGGCTTCGAAGTCTTTGCTGACGATCACCAGTTGCGCGTAGTACGGGTTCTGCAATTGCTGGTCGAGTGGCAGGTAGAAACGGATCGCGCCCTGACCGATGTAGGTGCTCCAGCGCACGATGTCCGCGTCGCCCTTGAGCGTGGCCTCGAGCTTGTCGACGGCCTTGCGGGTCTCGTCGATCGAGGCGTTTTGCGGCAGGTTGAGGTCGACCAGGATTTCCGGTCGATCCGAGGACGGGAAGAACTGATTCTGCACAAAACGCATGCAGAACACCGCCAGCACAAACAACAGCACGGTGATGCCGATGGCCCACCAGCGATTGCGCATGCACCACAGCAAACCGCCGTTGAATGCACGGCCAACGCGTCCCGGCTCAGCCTCATGGGCTTTCACGTTGGTGCTGAGAATGTGCACGCCGATCACCGGGGCGAAAAACACCGCCACAATCCAGGACACGATCATCGCCACGGCAATCACCGCGAACAGCGTGTAGGTGTACTCGCCGGCAGAACTGGCGTTGAGGCCGATGGGGACGAAACCGGCGACCGTCACCAGCGTACCGGTGAGCATCGGGAACGCGGTCGAGGTGTAGGCGAACGTCGCCGCCTCCTCCTTGCTCTCGCCCATTTCCAGGCGCGTGACCATCATTTCCACAGTGATCATCGCGTCGTCCACCAACAGGCCGAGGGCAATGATCAGAGCGCCAAGGGAAATCCGCTGCATGGTGATGCCGCTGTATTCCATGAACACAAACACCATCGCCAGCACCAGCGGGATCGAGCACGCCACCACCAGCCCGGCGCGCACACCGAGACTGATGAAGCTGACCACCAGCACGATCACCACTGCCTCGAACAAGGCACTGGTGAAGCCGCCAACGGCCTCCTCCACCACCACGGCCTGATCGGACACCGTGTGCACACCCACGCCAACCGGCAGATCCGCGGTCAGTTCATCGATGCGCTTGTGCAGGGCCTTGCCGAATTCCTGAACGTTGCCGCCCTTCTGCATGGCAATCGCCAGACCGATCGCCGGCTTGCCGTCGAAGCGGAATTCCGGCGTGGCCGGATCGGTGTAACCGCGAGTGATGTCGGCCACGTCGGCCAGGCGATAGAAGCGGTCGTTGAGCTTGAGATTGACCTCGGCCAGGTCTTTCTCCGAAGCGAACTGGCCCGAAGTCCGCACGGAAATCCGCTCCGGGCCCGCCTCGATCACACCGGCCGGAGTCACGGCGTTCTGCGACTGCAGGCTCTGCACCACCTGACGCTGATCGATGCCCAGCGCCGCCAGTTTGCGGGTGGAGAAGTTCAGGTAAATCACTTCGTCCTGCTGGCCGATCATTTCGATCTTGCCCAGCCCCGGGACATTGCGGATCTCGGCCCGCGCCTGTTCCACGTAATCGCGCAACTGGCGCATGGTCAGGCCGTCGGCGGTGAAGGCGTACACCGAGCCGAACACATCACCGAACTCGTCGTTGAATCCCGGCCCCTGAATCCCTTGAGGAAACTGCCCGCGGATATCGTCGATCTTCTTGCGCACCTGGTACCAGATTTCCGGAATGTCCTTGGCGCTGGTGGTGTCGCGCAGGTACACGTACACCGTCGATTCGCCGGGGCGCGTGTAGCTTTTCACGTAGTCGAGGGAATCGAGTTCTTCGAGTTTTTTCTCGATGCGGTCGGTGACCTGCTTGAGGGTTTCTTCCTGGGTCGCGCCCGGCCATTTGGTCTGGATCACCATGGTCTTGATGGTGAACGACGGGTCTTCCTCGCGCCCCAGATTGAAGTAGGAGAACACCCCCATGAGCAATGCGACGAACATCAGATACCAGACGAAAGACTGATGCTTGAGGGCCCATTCGGAGAGATTGAAAGAGCCTTTCATTGACTGTCCTCGTCAAGTTTTACGGATTGTCCGGGTTTGAGACTGTTGACGCCGGCGCTGACCACGCGCTCGCCGTTCTTCACGCCCCCCGCGAGCACCACGCTGCTGTCGGTGCGGCTGATCACGCTGACGTCGCGCGGGTTGACGGTTTTGCTTTGGGTGTCGATGACCCAGATTCGCGGTTTGCCGTCGACCTCCTGCAATGCTGTGGCAGGCAATTCGATACGCGGCTTGATCGCCGAGCTGAGGGTGACGCTGATCGCCGTGCCGAGGCGGAAGCCGTCGGGCGTATTGGCCAGGGTCAACCGTGCGCGGCGGGTGCGCGTGGCACTCTGGGCCTGGGGTTCGATCTCGCGCAGGGTGGCCGTGGTGTTGATGCTCGGGTCGAGCTGCCCGGCCACCAGAAACACCACGTCGGACGGGATCTCATCGACCAGGGTGTCCGGCAGATCGATCACCGCTTCCTTGATGTCCGGTTGTGCCAGGGTCACCACCTGCTGGCCCGCCGTCACCACTTGTCCGGCCTCGGCGTTCCACGCGGTGACCACCGCCTTGTGGTCGGAGCGTAGCTGGGTGTAATCGAGTTGATCCTTGCTCTGGTTGACCGCCGCCCGCGCCTGATCCAGCGAGGCCTGGGTGGTTTTCAGGTCCGTCATGGCAATGTCCAGTTGTGCCTGCGCGCCGACACCACGGTCGAACAGCGCTTGTTGACGGCGGGCGTTGGCCTGGGCGTTGATCAGTTGTGCCTGAACCCTGGCCAGGTCGCCCTGGGCCGAACGCAACTGGTTCTGCTGATCGGTCGGATCGAGGGTGGCAAGCAGCGTGCCCTTCTGCACTTCGGTGCCGACATCGACGTTACGGCTGGCAATGCGCCCGCCGACACGAAAACCGGTGTTGCTTTCATAGCGCGCCTGAATGCTGCCGGCGAAACGCCCGAGGTTTTCCTCGCTCATCGCTTCGACCTTGACCGACAACACCGGCCGTACTGGTTCCGGCGGTGGCTCGCTTTTCGAACAGGCGGCCAGCAACACGCCAATGGATAACAGCCCCAGACGCTTCATGGCTGTGCTCCCGGTTGCAGATCCTTGTAGGTGTTTTCGGCAATTTCGACCTTCATGCCCGGATGCAGCAACTGCCCACCCGCGACAATGACTTTTTCCCCACCCTTGAGGCCCTCGCTGATGATGACCTTGCCGATCAGGTAGCGGCTGACGGTGACGTTGTGCAACTGCGCTTCACCTTTGTCGTCGACCATCCACACCGCCGGATCGCTGACGTTCTTGGTCAGCGCCGACCACGGTAATTCAACGGCCGACTTGCCGGTGCCCTTGGCCGTGGCGCTCACCACCGAGCCCAGTTGCATCCCCTGCGGCAGGCTGTCGAGGCTGACCTTGACCTGCACCGTGCCGGACTGCGCGGACACCGCCGGGGTGATTTCGCGCACGGTGCCGGTGGTCTTGATGGCGGGGTTGTCGAGCAGGCTGACGACGATCGAACGCTCCGCCGGCCGCTCGGCCAGCAGGGATTCGTAAACGTTGAACACGGCGTCGCGGTCACCGTCCCGGGCCAGGCTGAAAATCGGTGCCGTGGCCTGAACCACCTGGCCGACTTCGGCCTGACGCTCGGTGATGACGCCGGGCGCATCGGCGATCAGCGCGGTGTAGCTCAATTGATCCTTGGCGTTGGCCAACTGCGCCTGGGCTGCGCTCAAGGCACTCTGGCTGCTGCGCAATGCGGCCTGCGCCGAATCGTATTCGCTCTGGCTGGTGTAGCCCTTGGGCAACAGTTTCTGCTGGCGGACGAACGCGGCGGCGCTTTGTTTGACCCGAGCCTGCTCGGCCACTACCTGAGCCTGGGCGGAATCGACGTTGGTCTGCAAATCCTTCGGATCAAGCTTGGCCAGCACTTGTCTGGCCGATACCCGGTCACCGACATCGACCATGCGCTGGATGATCTTGCCGCCGACCCGGAACGACAGTTCGGTCTGCACGCGGGCCTGGACGTCGCCGGTGAGAGTCACGGCGGCGGCGTAATTGGCGGGGTTGACCTCCTGCACGAAGACCCGGGGCAGGTATTCGGCGGGGGCCTTTTTCTCGCCGCATGCGCTCAATAAAGCGAGCAGACTCAGCATGACCGCTGTTTTCAATCCGGGACTCGCCATGCAGACTCCTTCCTGTGTACGAACGTGCAAGTGACGATACGACTGTGAGCTTAGAACAGGGTTCAACCTTCGTCCGGGCGATATATGCATTTCTGTGCAGCGAGTATCCTGACCCGGATTCCGGGGCACTCAAGAAGGATTTTCATGCTCAAGACCCTCGCGGTGGCCAATTACCGCTCGATCAATAAATTGGTGATTCCGCTGGGCCGTCTGAACCTGATCACCGGCCCCAACGGCAGCGGCAAATCCAACCTGTACCGGGCGCTGCGGTTGCTCGCGGAAACCGCTCAGGGCGGCGTGGTCAATGCGCTGGCCCGTGAGGGCGGGCTCGACTCGACGTTCTGGGCCGGGCCGGAAACCATCAGCCGGCGCATGCGCAACGGCGAGGTGCCGATCCAGTCCACCGTGCGCCAGGGCGTCAAACGCCTGCGCCTGGGCTTTGCCGGGGAAGATTTCAGCTATTCGATCGCCCTGGGCTTGCCGGAGCCGAGCCTTTCGTTCTTTTCCCTCGACCCGGAAATCAAAAAGGAATGCATCTGGGCCGGGCCGCTTTATCGTCCGGCCAGTCTGCTAGTAGATCGCGACGGGCCGATGATCCGAGCCCGTGAAGGTCGTGGCTGGGATGTTCTGGCGCAATACACGCCGAACTTCGATAGCCTGTTCGATCAGGTCGGCAGCCTGCGCACCTCGCCGGAAGTTTTCCAGATGCGTGAGTTCATCCGCCGCTGGCGCTTCTACGACCACTTTCGCAGCGACGCCGACGCCCCGGTGCGCCAGCCGCAACTGGGCACGCGCACGCCGGTGCTGCACCACGACGGGCGCGATCTGGCAGCGGCGTTGCAGACCATCCGCGAGATCGGCGACCCCGAGGCGTTGCAGGCGGCGATCAGCGACGCCTTTCCCGGCGCACGGCTGAACATCGCACCGCTGGCGGGCGGCCGCTTTGCCATCGAGTTCTTTCAGGAAGGGTTGTTGCGGCCGTTGTCGGCAGCGGAACTGTCGGATGGCACGTTGCGTTATCTGCTGCTGGTCGCCGCGCTGCTGACGCCACGCCCGCCGTCGCTGATGGTGCTGAACGAACCGGAAACCAGCCTGCATCCGGATCTGCTGCCGGCGCTGGCGCGCCTGATCATCCGAGTGTCGGAGCAGTGTCAGGTGTGGGTGGTGTCCCACGCCCGGCGCTTGATTTCGGCGTTGCAGGAAGACCCGGAATGCAATTGCATCGTGCTGGAAAAGACCCTCGGCCAGACCGGGATCGTCGGGCAGAGGGTTCTGGATGAGCCTGCGTGGAATTGGCCTGATTAGCCTCACACTCTCGCTCCCACACCGTACCTGATCGTTCCCACGCTCTGCGTGGGAATGCCTCTGGGGACGCTCCGCGTCCAGTGACGCGGAGCGTCACGGGCTGCATTCCCACGCGGAGCGTGGGAACGATCAACGATCATCTACCAGGGAGTTAACCCTGCCACTTCCCGCCTTCGACAATCACGCTCTCAGGCTTGGTGTCATCACTCAGTTCTTTACGCACATATTGGTCATACAGCTTGAGCAGGTATTTCTCTTCCCCCAGCTTGGCCAACTCCGCGTTCACCCAATCGCGCAATTCGATGTTGCCCTTCTTAACCGCCGGCGCAATCGGCGCTTCGGCACCGAGTTTTTCATCCAGCACTCGGTAGCCCGGGTTCTGCTTGGCCCAGCTGAACAGCACCAGATTGTCCTGCGCGTAGGCATCGCCACGGCCGTTGGCCAGGGCTTGCAGGGACTCGGAGTTTTTCTCGAACTTCAGCAGTTTCCAGTCCGGATGGTTTTTGGTCAGCCAGATATCGGCGGTAGTGCCGGTGGTGACGATGGTGGTGCGGGTCGCCAGGTCATCCAGCTTCTTTACTTCGCTGCCCTGCGGCACCAGCGCCTGCACCGCGACCTTCAGGTTCGGGTTGGTGAATTCCACCGCTTCCTTGCGCTCCGGGGTCACGGTCATGTTGGCGAGGATCAGGTCGACCTTGTCGCTTTGCAGGAACGGAATGCGGCTCGCCGGCTCCACGGCCACGAACTCGACCTTGTTTTCATCGCCCAGCAGATCCTTGGCGAATTGACGGCCGATATCGGTATCGAAGCCGACGTAACGCCCCCCTTCGTTGACGAAACCGAACGGCGGCTTGTCGGTGAACACGCCGACGATCAGTTTGTCGCGGGCCTTGATCTTGTCCAGGTAACCGGCCGGCGCGGTGCTTTCGCTGGCGACTTTCGGCTTGGCCGGTTCTTCGGTCTTGTTGCAGCCGGCCAACAGCGCGAGGCTGATCAGCGGTAGTGCGAATAAGGCTTTGGCAGTTTTCATGGCAGTTCCAGTTCCTTGGTTTGAGACGTTGTGAGCGAAGTCGTTGAAGTCAGCGCTTCGACGTAGGAGAACTTCTCCAGGAACTGCTGCGCGCGTGCGGTTTGCGGGTTCGTAAAGAAAAGCTCGGGCGGGTTCTGCTCAAGGATGCGCCCGCCATCCATGAACACGATGCGATCGGCCACCGCGCGGGCGAAGGCCATTTCGTGGGTGACGATCAACAGGGTCATGCCTTCGCGGGCCAGGCCCTGAATCACTTCCAGCACTTCCTTGACCATCTCCGGATCAAGGGCGGCGGTGACTTCGTCGAAGAGCATGACCCGCGGGTTCATGCACAACGAGCGGACGATGGCGATGCGTTGCTGCTGGCCGCCGGAGAGCTGGCGCGGGAAGGCGTCGCGCTTGTCCGCCAGGCCCACGCGTTCGAGCAACGCTTCGGCTTGTTGCTGTGCTTCGCGGCGTTGGCGTTTCTGCACTTTCAGCGGGCCGAGCAGCAGGTTGTCGAGCACGCTCATGTGCGGAAACAGGTGATAACTCTGGAACACCATGCCGATCTGCTGACGCACTTCGCGCCAGTCGGTGGCCTTGTCCAGCAATTCACGGCCGGCGAACTTCAGGTGACCGCTGTGGGCGCTTTCCAGACCGTTGAGGCAGCGCAGCAAGGTGCTTTTGCCGCAGCCGCTGGGGCCGAGGATGACGATGACTTCGCCGGATTTCACTTGCAGGTCGATGCCCTTGAGCACCTGCTATTCGCCGAAGAATTTGTTGAAACCCTGAAACTCGATCAATGCGCTCATGCTTGCGTCCAGCGCCGCTCCAGCACGCGCGAAGCGGCCGACAGCGGGTAGCAGATAAAAAAGAAAAACAGAAACAGCGCGCCGTAGATCAGCACCGATTCGTAGGTGCGCTCGATGATCTGCTGACCGACCTTGATCACATCCACCACGCCAATCAGCACCGCCAGCGAACTGGTCTTGATGATCCGCGTGTAGACGTTGATGGTCGGAGGTGTCATGCGTTTCAGCGCCTGGGGCAGCAGCACATAGCCGTAGAGCTGCGCCGCGTTCAGCCCGATCGACAGCCCCGCTTCACGCTGCCCGCGCGGCAACGAATGCAACGCACCGCGCGCCACTTCGCCAACCTCGCTGGCGCCCCACAGCGACAGCACCAACACCGCACACCAGAAGCTCGGCAGGCTCAGACCGAAGAAAATCGGCAGGCCGAAAAACAGCAGGTACAACCAGACCAGCACCGGGATCGCCCGGAACAGCTCCAGATAGATCCGCAGCAGCGCGTTCAGCCACGTCACGTTGAGCGTGCGCAGCACGCCGTAGAGCACGCCGCCGACGGTGCTGATGGCGATACTGAGGAACGAGATCGACAGGGTTTGCCCGGCGCCTTTGGCCAGTTGCGGCAACGACACCCAGAGCAGTTCAAGACCCGAACTGGCCATGCTGGAGCCTCCTTTCCAGACGGCTCAACAGCAGCGACAGCGGCAGGAACAGCAGCACGCAGATCAGCGTCAGCACGGCGAGCATTTCGTAGGTCTTGTAGTAGAGCGCGATGTAGCTCTTGGTGGTGTAAAGAATTTCCGGCACCGCCACGGCCGAGACCACGGTGGTCTCCTTGAGCAGAAAAATGAAATTGGCGAACAGCGACGGCAGGCTGAGGATTCCCGCCTGCGGCAGGATCACGTAGCGCAGCAACTGGCCGTGGGACAAACCGATGGAGCGACCGGACTCAAGCTGCGCCTGGGGCACCGCATCGACGCCGGCGCGCAGCACTTCAGTGAGGTAGGCGCCGCCGAGAAACGTCATGGTGATGATCGCGGCGCTGAATCCCGAAACCTTGATTCCCAGGGCCGGCAACGCGAAGTAGACGAAGAACAGCTGGATCAGCAGCGGTGTGTTGCGCGCCAGCTCCACATACAGGCCGACCAGCTTTTGCAGGTAAGGCGTGCGGAATACCAGAATCGTCGCATTGAGCAACGCCACCAGCAGCGAGGTGCCAATGGCGATCAAACCGACCTGCAGCGTCACGCCCACGGCCTTGAGAAACGCCGGCAGGGTGCTGAGGATAAATGCGTAATCGAAGGTCATGAAACATCCTGACGCCGCTCGGTAAGCGACGGTGGTGCAGTCCATGGACAGCGGGTAACTGTCCGGCAGGCACCGACTTTAAAGGCATAAGAAGAAGAATTTAAATACCGTTAAAGCATATTGATATCACGCAAAAAACTATCCTGCGGGTTTGCCCCGACAGAATAAGAAGGCTATTTTTCCTTTCGCTGTAGGACGGATCTTTTTTTCATGAAAGCCCTCCAAGGACGAACAGCTTTTGGCCAGACTCCCCCGGCCAAACCCATAACAAGGAAGAGAACATGGACGTAAAAGTGCCGCAGCGACCGGACCCGCAGGATTTCGTGAAATGGCTGGTGGCTTTGCGCAGGGCGCTGAAAACCAGCGCTGCGTAGCCCCCACTTCGATCGTTCCCACGTCGAGGCGTCGAACTGTCCGCGTGGGAATGCAGCCCGGGACGCTCCGCGTCCCATCAAGAGCCGAACGCAGAGCGTCCGATGAGGCATTCCCACGCAGAGCGTGGGAACGATCATCGCAAACGCACACACAAAAACGCCGATGACCATCGCTGGTCATCGGCGTTTTTTTTCAACCTTGAAGGGGGTTGCTGTTGCGTCGGATCAGAACGCCGGCAGTACCGCGCCGTTGTACTTCTTCTCGATGAACGCTTTGACTTCAGGGCTGGTCAGGGCAGCGGCCAGTTTCTTGATGGCGTCGCTGTTCTTGTTGTCTTCACGGGCGACCAGGAAGTTCACGTAAGGCGAATCCGCGCCTTCGATCACCAGGGCGTCCTTGGTCGGGTTCAACTTGGCTTCCAGCGCGTAGTTGGTGTTGATCATGTCCAGGTCGACTTCTTTCAGAACACGCGGCAGCAGGGCCGACTCCAGTTCCTTGAACTTGAAGTTGTGCGGGTTCTTGGCGATGTCTTTCGGCGTGGCCAGGGCGTTCTTCGGATCTTTCAGTTCGATCAGGCCAGCCTTCTGCAGCAGGATCAGAGCGCGACCGCTGTTGCTGCCTTCGTTCGGAATGGCGATGGTAGCGCCGTCCGGCAGTTCAGCCAGGGTCTTGTACTTGCTCGAGTAGCCACCGAACGGTTCAACGTGCACGCCTTGCACGGTCACCAGGTACTTGGCCTTGTCGTCCTTGTATTTGCCGGCGTTGAAGCTGTCCAGGTAAGGCTTGGTCTGGAAGTAGTTGGCGTCCAGACGCTTCTCGCCAACCTGTACGTTCGGCTGTACGTAGTCGGTGAAGACCTTGATTTCCAGATCCACGCCTTCTTTGGCGAGGGTCGGCTTGATCAGCTCGAGGATCTCGGCGTGCGGCACCGGCGTCGCGGCCACCACCAGTTTCTCGCCGGCCTGGGCCAGGGAAGCAGTCAGAGCAGCCGCCAATGCGGTAAACAACAGAACCTTTTTCATGCAGTGTCCTTATCGAAAATCGGTCGTCATCGACGACGGCATTAATACGTGTGCCAGCGATGTGCTACTGCTGGCGTGAAGCGGACAATACCGGGATTTTTTATTCCCGGACAATAACGTTTATTCAGCTTCATATTCCATTTTGTTCATGTTGAACAAAATGGTTACAACGCCTCGCTCAGGCTCAACAGCAATTCTTTCAATGCCTTACGTTCGTCGACGGTGCCGTTGAGGCTCACGCTCGCCACCTGACGCTCGATCTGAACCTGCGGCCCAGACACCTCGGGCAGGTTCAGGTGCTCCGGCAGGATTTCGTCGCCGGTGCTCACCAGCAACGCAAAATGAATGACGTTTTCCAGCTCCCGAGTGTTGCCCGGCCAGCTGTGTTGCTCGAGCACCTGTTGCGCCGCTTCGCTGATCAAAGGCACCGGCAGATCCAGGCGCTGGCTGTAGATGCCGAGGAAGTACTCGGCCAACGACAGAATATCGCCGACCCGCGCACGCAATGCCGGCAGTTCCAGATGCCCTTCGCTGAGATAGTGATAAAGACGCTCGTGGAATTTCCCCGCCGCCACCGCTTGCGCCAGATCGATGCTGGTCGCGGCGACCAGCCGTACGTCCACCGGGCTCGGTTGATGCGCACCGACGCGGGTGACTTCGTGGTTTTCCAGGGCGGAAAGCAATTTGATCTGGATCGGCAGCGGCAGGTCGCCGATCTCGTCCAGGTACAAGGTGCCGCCGTTGGCCGAGCCGAACCAGCCGGCGCGACTGCTGGCCGATCCGCTGTAGCTGCCGGCGGCGTAGCCGAACAATTCGGCATCGGCGTAGGTCGGGCTGATGGCGCCGCAGTTGACCGAGACAAACAAGCCGCTGCGATCACTGGCACGGTGAATGTGGCGGGCGAGCAATTCCTTGCCGGTGCCGGTCTCGCCGCGAATCAACACCGAGATCGAGCGCGGTGCGAGTTGGGCCATTTCCTCGCGCAACTGGCGCGAGCGTGGATCGACGAACACCAGCGCCTTGGCGCGAATGCTCAGGGGACTTTTTTCCGCATCGGGAAAGGTCAGCAACGGCTGGCCGAAGGTTTCAAAACTCATGGCAGACTCCCGCCCCAAATCGCCGGGAGACGGGGGCGTTGAAAAAAAAGTGGTCAGGCACGGCGCCGGGCGTGGTGTTCCATGCGGTTTTGCAGGCGATACAGATAAGCGAATCCCTGCTCCCAGCGTTGATGCCCGGACTTCACGTTGATATGGCCGGCGCCCGCGAGAATCCCCGCCTCGGCGCCCCAGTTGCGCGCCAGTTCCAGCGCACGCGGCGCACTGACGGCGGCGTCGTTGTCGGAGCTGACGACCTGGCTCGGGAAGGGCAGCAGATCGGTCGGGATCGGCGCGAAATTGCGCAGCGCCGGCACGCAGGCCGGACGCTCGACATCCGCCGGCGCAACCAGCAGCGCCCCGCGCACCTGACGCAAGTGATGCAGCGGCGCGGTGGCCGCCCAGTGCGCCACGGTGATGCAACCCAGGCTGTGCGCGATCAGAATCACCGGCGAGCTGTCGGCGGCAATCGCCTCGGCCAGCGCCGCGACCCAGTCTTCACGACGCGGCGTCAGCCAGTCGGCCTGCTCCACCCGCGCGCTGTTGGGCAGGCTGTTCTGCCAGTGGGTTTGCCAATGATCTTCTGGCGATCCTTGCCAGCCCGGCACAATCAGATAACGGATTGATTCGTTGCGCATGGGGGAGCTCTCCTGCGTCGTGTCTGTTCCTGAACGAGTATAGGGACGGGATTTATATTCGTTAAGGAATAAGAAGCTATTTATTAATACCCGAAAAGAATATCAAGCATTGGGCAAAAAAAGGGGCCGCACCCTGCCAAGGAGACGGCCCCGGAAAAACGTGAAACCCTTATCGTGCAGTGATCACCGACAGCTTGGTGATGCCCGCCCGCTCAATCGAAGCCATGGCTCGCGCCACTTCGCCGTAATTCACCCCGTCGTCCGCCTGCAATTGCACGCGCACTTCCGGGTCCTTGGCCTTGGCCGATTTGAGGTTGAATTCCAGCAGATCCGGCTGGATTTCGTCCTTGTTGATAAACAGTTTTCCCGCACCGTCGATGCTCACCACCAACGGGTCTTTCTGCTCGACCGGCGCCACTGCTTCGGTCTTCGGCAGGTTGATCGGTATTGCGTTGGTCAAAAGCGGCGCGGTGACGATGAACACCACCAGCAGCACCAGCATCACGTCCACCAGCGGCGTCACATTGATCTCGCTCAGCACCTCGTCGCTGTCTTGCGTGGAGAAGGCCATATCAGGACGCCTCCTTCACTTTTGTTGCGTTGCCGTGGGCCGCAGCCTTGTGCGCGGTCGGGTGGATCAGCACGCGGAACGAGCTTTTTTGCGCCAGGCTGTAGAAGTCGTGGGCAAAGTCGTCCAGGTCCGCCGCCGTCAGTTTCAGACGACGCAAAAAGTAGTTGTAAACCAGCACCGCCGGCACCGCGACCGCGATCCCCACACCGGTGGCGACCAGAGCTGCACCGATGGGACCGGCGACCGTTTCCAGGCTCGCCGAACCCGCCGCGCTGATGCCTTTCAACGCTTCCATGATTCCCCACACCGTACCGAACAGACCAATGAACGGCGAGGTGCTGCCAATACTCGCGACCACTGCCAGACCGGTCTCCAGCGAACGACGCTCGCGGACGATCTGCTGGCGCAAGGCACGTTCGAGGCGATCTTGATGGTTGATCGCCTGGCTCAGGTCATTGGCCTGCGGCGCCTCGCCCACTTGTATCGCCGCATAACCGGCCTGTGCCACCCGCGCTGCCGCGCCGGGCTGGGTTTCGCTCAACTCGGCGGCGGAGTCCAGACTCGACGCCGCCCAGAAGCGCTTGTGAAATTTGCGGTCCTGCGCCTTCAACCGGCCGAACTGCACAGCCTTGAGCAATGCCAGGCCCCAAGTGGCGACAGAGAAGACCACCAGCAGCCAGATCACCGCGCTTTCGATGGATTCCAGTGGAGATGCCAGTAACGTCATGATGTGTTCCCTCGTGTAAACGTTTAGCGCGAAATTGGTTTCGGTTTAATGAATCTTGAAATCGATGGGTACGCTGACCCAGCCGTCCTGGGCGACATCACCCTGCTTGGCCGGCACGAAGCTCCAGCGCTTCACGGCGTCCAGCGCCGCGTCGTCGAGTTGTTGCCGGCCACTGCTTTTCTGAATCTGGATCTCGCCCGGTTTGCCGCTGGCCAACACGTGTACCCGCAGCAACACCGTGCCTTCCCAACCGCGACGCTGGGCCAGCGACGGATATTCCGGCGCCGGGTTCTTCAGGTACGCGGCGTTGGCCGAGGCCGGCGTCACCGGAGCAGGCGCTGGTGGTGCAGGTGGCGCGGGCGCGGCGACCGGGGCGGCCGGGGCGGCCGGTTGTGGCGGCGCCGGTGGTTGCTCGACGGCTTTTGGCGCTGGTTTCGGTACGGGTTTGGCGACCGGTTTCGGTTTGGCAATCGGCTTCGGCTTCGGTGGCGGCTTGGTTGCCAATTCGTCTTCCACCGGCGGCGGAGGCTCGACCACCGGTGCCGGTGGCGGCGGCACAACTACAGGTGGTGCCGGTGGCGCCGGGCGCGAAAACTCGATGGTCATCGGCGGAATTTCCGGCGGCACGATCGGCAGCGCCGGCGTCGGATGCTGGTTGATCCAGTAGATCACCGCGCCGTGCACCACCAGCGCCAGAACGCCGAGCAGAATCGTTTCGCGGCGGCTCAGAATGCCCTTGGGCGCGCGCTGCAAACGCAGCTGCCCCAACGGCACGCGATGGGGCCGGCCGAGATCGACCAACTCGCCGCTCGGCGCCTGGCGCCACAGCACCTCCTGTGCGCTGGCGGCGGTCTGGACATTGCCCATTGATTTACTCCCTGCGGTCTCTTTGCGTTTTTTCGCGTAGCCGATTCGCCGCTTGTTGAATCCCCCACGGCGTGATCGATGGGTCAATCATTGGGCTAGACGCTTATCTCCGAAAGTAATCTTTCATGTTATGAATAGACGTTTATGGAATATATGAAACGGTCATTTCCGCCAAAGCCACGGCCTGCAAGGCTTCCAGCGATTCGCCAAAATCGACATGCTTTCCCGGCATAAAAAGTATTCATCCAAGGCATCGGGTTATCGGTGACCCGGGATTCAGTGACAACTAATTCCAAGGTGATAGTTGACAAACTTTTTAAAGGACAAACAAAAAGGCCGATGCATGTTTAATGCATCGGCCTTCGATTTGCGGAATTTCTTATTGCTTCAGAAACTCACCACCCAAGTTCACAACTTCACCATCGAAGTTCACGCGGGAGCCGGTAGCCCGGAGTTTTGCGTAGTTGTGATCAGGCGAAAACAGCGTCCAGGTCTGATACCCACTATTTCCGTTCTGAGCCAGTACCGCGATTGTAGTCGGGTTGCCGGTGCTGTTCTGGAAGTGGTAGTTCCCGTAACGGATGTCGTAATTCACGCCACCCTGGCTGAGGGTGCCGCTGAAGCTACCATTGGAATCATTACCGTCGGTGATAACCAGCTTGGCGCCAGAGTTGGCATTTACATAAGTGCCATTAATGCTCGACATAACGAGATTTCCTTTATCGTTGGATAAGTGTCTTCCGATGAGAGCAAGTTTCCTCCTGGAAACTCACGACACTCAGGATGGTTGGACATTCATTTATTGTCCACGCGACTTTTCAACGAAATTGCTATATGCACTATTCATGTCGCTCATAACTTATTTCGATTCGGAAGACTCTTAATAACTAACGACTGGCATTGGTTTGTTGCACACCAATGGCCGGCGCAATCACTGCCGTTTCCGAGCGCGGCGTTTCTGCCGGCACCCAGTCATAACTCACAGGAAGGGCCCGATAGACCCAGTTGCTGATCGCGTCGCTGCCCGGTGCCTTGCCCAAATAAGGGCTGACGTATTCCCAGACGTTTTCACCACTGGCCGTCACCTGGAAAAACCGCCCGTTCATGCCTTCATCGATCAGCGTATTGCCGTTGGGCAAGCGCCGCGCGCTGCTGATGAACGAGCTGTAAAACGCCCACCCCGGCTGCTTTGAATTGGCGGCGCTGTACTGCCAGACGATTTCATTTTTCACCGGGTCGATCTCCAGCACCCGCGAACCGGAAATCAGCCCCAGCGTGACGTTCGGGTAACCCGCCGAACCCTGGTTGTCGAACACCAGCAGATTGCCCGCGCCGGGCAGTCCGGCGGGGATGATGTGCGCGTCATGCTGACCGACGAACTGGTCTACCGGGCGCGGAATTTTCTGCGCGGTTTTCGGATTGGCCAACGGCAGATTCGGCCCCAGGCGCCAGACCACCTTGCCGCTGTGTTTGTCGATGATCGCGATGAAGTTCGCGTTGCGCGAATCGATCAGCAGGTTGTCCGGATTGAAGCGCTTGTCGCCGGCATCGAACCACTTGTTCGGCCCGACCAGGCTGAGGTTGTTGATGTGCAGGTAATCCGGATTTTCACTGGCGCGAACCAGCTTCAACTGCTCGGCGGTGAAGCCGAATTCGTTCAAGTGATCCGACGCCAGCCACTGCCATTTCACCTCGCCGGCGGGGCTGACTTCATAGATCACATCGTCGATCACCTCGGGCACCTTGAAGCCTTTGACCTTGTGCACCTTGTTCGCCAGCACCACGGTGTTGCCGTTGCTCAGGCGACGCTGATCGTGATGCTGTTGCGCCGCCCCACCGGGGGCCTTGTCGCCCCACTGCCAGACGACTTTGCCATTCCAGTCCAGCTCGCCGACGCTCTGATTGCCGAGGCCATTGCCAGCGGAACCGAGCTTGCCCGGATCCTTTTCGCTCAGTTGCAACAACACATGGCCACGCTCGCCACCGACCAGTTGCGGGTCGATGATCGCCGACGGGAAACCCGACTGCGGCCAGCTCTTCACCTCGTTGCCGTTCATGTCGATCAGGTGCGTCTGCTTGTCGGCACCGCTGAAGATCACATACTGATTGAAGGCCTTGGCCGGGTCGTATCGGGTGACGCCGGTGGGATAAACGCTCGGCGCGGCGAGCGCCCCGGCACTGAGCACTGCGCCGGACAACAACACCGGTAAAGCGGTTTTGATGCGCAACATGATGCAGCTCCTTGAAGGATCGATCAGAAGTCGTAGCGACCGGTGACGCCGAGGGTGCGCGGCGTACCGAGCAGGCCTTCATAGCCTCCGTTGCCGCCGGTCCACAGGGTTGTGTAGTAGGTTTTGTCGAAGGCGTTTTTCAGCCACAGCGAGACGTCCCACTGACCCTGATTGAAATCGCCGCGCAGGCCGGTGGAGAGATTGACCACCGCGTAACTCGGGATCTGGCCGTAGTCGGAATCTTCGACCGTGCCCACCGCTTTGGAGCGGAACGCGTAGCTGCCGGTGACGTAAGGTTGCAGACCGTTATCCAGATTCCATTCGTACTTGCCGTTGGCGTTGCCGATCCATTTCGAGGCGCCGACCACCTGATGGCCGCTGAGGTCGCACGAGGCCGGAGCACCCGGTGCCTGGCTGACTTCAGGCGGGCACGGCGCGTCCTTGTAGGAGAGATAGCTGACGTCGTTGTACGAGCCGTTGAAGTTCAGCGTCAGGCCGCGCAGCGGGATCAAGGTGCTTTCGAATTCCACCCCGCGCGAGCGCACCGAGCCGGCGTTGGTCAGGTATTGCACACGGTTGACGTCGTCGTAGGCGTTGGTCTGGTAAGCGTTGACCTGAGTCCAGAACACGTTGGCGTTGAGCTGCAAACGGCGATCCCACAGCGTGCTCTTGAAGCCGAGTTCAGCGTTGTTGGCGCGCTCGGTGCCGATCAGCAGCGAGTCGGCGCCAGCGGTCGGGGCCGAGCCGACCACGAGGTTGACCCCACCGGATTTTTCGCCGTGAGACAAAGTGGCGTAGCCGAGCAGGTCATCGGTGAAGCGATAGCTGAGGTTGAGCAATCCGGACGGGCTGGAGCTGTACTGATTCAGGTCGCCGGAATCGTAGGCACCGGTGCGGCCGCGTCGCGCAGTGGCTGCGGCACCCGTGACAGCGGCGCCACCGACCGGCGCGTCACGATTGACCCAGGCGTTCTTCTCTTCATAGGTGCCACGCACCCCGGCGGTGAAATCCAGTCGCGGTGTCAGGTGCCAGGTGCCTTGGGCGAACAGCGCGAAGCTGTCGGTCTTGATGTGGCCACGACCGACGCTGTTGACGTTGGCCAGCGCACCCCGTGGCGTGCCGTTCCAGATGTCTGCCTGCGGGCCGTAATAGGCGAAGGATTTGTTGTCCAGATCCGAGCCGAAGTAATAAGCACCGAGGACGTAATCGAAGAACTCGCCCTTGGGCGACGCCAGACGAAATTCCTGGGAATACTGTTTGTCCTCCACCGACACCCCGGCGTTGTAGGTGGCCGGCACATTGAGGCCATCGTCGTTGCGCGGGGTGAAATTCCAGAAGCGGTAGGAGCTGACCGAGGTCAGGGTGAAGTCGCTCGGCAGGGTCCAGTTGGCCTCCACCGATGTGCCGCCCTGATGCACGGTGACGTGCTGGTCGTTGTCCAGATTGACCTTGCGGTGCGAGCCGTTGACCAGTGTCGCGCCGGCAGCGGCGGCGCGGGCCGAGTAGAGATTGACGCCATTGATGGTCGGCCCGGTGTTGTACAGCACGCGGGTGCCGGCGCTGGAATCCTCTTCGTTGTAGTCACCGATCCAGCGCAGGTTGAAATTCTCGTTGGGCTTGAACAGCAGTTGCGCCCGGAAGCCGTCGCGGGAGCCGCCGTTCAGATCATGGCCGTTGAATTCGTTCTTGATGTCACCGTCGCTGCGGGTGCGATAGGCAGAGATGCGTCCGGCCAACTGATCGTTGAGCGGCCCGGAAAGCGTGCCCTTGGTCTGGAAATAACCGTCCTCGCCGACCGACGTTTCGATGCTGCGCTCCGGGGTGAAACTCGGCGCGCGGGTGCTGATGTTGATCACGCCGGCGGTGGTGTTCTTGCCGAACAACGTCCCCTGCGGCCCGCGCAGGACTTCCAGCTGCTCGATGTCCATCAGATCGAACACCGCCATCCCCGGGCGACCCAGATAAACGTTGTCGATGTACAGCCCGACGCTGCCTTCCAGACCATCGCTGGCCGGGTTGTTGCCCAGGCCCCGGATCGACACGCTGGACTGGCGCGCATGCATGTAGGCGACGTTGACGCTGGGCACCAGTTGCTGCAGATCCTGAATCCGGTAGACCCGCTGCGTCTCCAGAGTCTGGCCGCTGACCACGCTCATGGGTGTCGGCACGTCCTGAGAACTTTCTTCGCGACGGCGGGTGGTGACGGTCACGGTTTCCAGTTGCGAAGTGGCGGTCGCGGTCTTGCCTGCCGGTGCCGGCACAGGGGTTTCCGTTTCCGCAGCGTAGCCGTGGGTCCAGCTGGCACTCCCCGCCAGCAACAGGGCCAGAGGCAGGCGTTTGAGCCGTCGTGGCGGCGGCGGTGAAGCGAGGTTCAACGGACTCATGGGGCTGCTCCTGGTCAAAAAACACGCAGACATCTTCCGTGCCGCATATTCTTTTAAGTTATTTATTTATGTTTTTACAAAGATTTACTGCATAAGAGATTGCCTTTATAAGGAGTCGACCTAATGCATATCCAATGCATTTCCCGGATATTTTTTATGTGAAAAATGCATATCGACTTGCGCCAGCTCAGACACTTCATCGCCCTTGCCGAACAACGCAGCTTCGTCGCCGGCGCGCAGGCGGTGAACCTGTCGCAGTCGGCGTTCAGCCGCAGCATTCAGGCGCTGGAGCACAGCGTCGGTTGCCAGTTGGTGGATCGCGGACGCAAGGAATTACCGCCGACCAAACAGGGCCAGGTGCTGCTTGAACATGCGCGGCGGCTGGTCAGCGGTGCGCAGCAGATGGCCAACGAGATCAGCCAGTTCAACGGGCTGGAGGCCGGAGAGTTACGCTTCGGTTGCGGCCCGGCGCCGGCGGCGGGATTAATCCCGCGAGCGATCGGCAGCTTCATCGGCCGCTACCCGAAAGCGCGGGTGCATTACCAGGTCGATGACTGGCAGAGCCTGAGCAAAAGACTGCTGAGCGAGGAGTTCGAATTCTTCGTTGCCGATACTCGGCACTTCGAGGCAGATCCGGATTATCTGACCCACCGGTTGCGACCGCGCAAATGGCATTTCTGCTGCCGCGCCGGGCATCCGCTGGCCGCATCGGATCGGGTCACGGCCGAGCAATTGATGAGTTATCCACTGGCCGTCAGCATTCGTCCGCCAAACCTGCGCAAGGTCATCGTCGACCTCAGTGGCCGCCCGGATTTCGTCCCGAACGTAGAGTGCGAGAACAGCGCCAGCCTGCTCGGCGTGGTGCTGCGCTCCGATGCGATCGGCATCGTCGGTGCCTATTCGGATGCACTGCATCAAGCCCGGGGTGAGCTGGTGTGCTTGAAGGTCGAAGGGTTGGCGGATGATCTGGAGGAGCTTTACACCCGTTATGGAATCGTCAGCCGCGCCGGATATCGGTTGTCACCGTTGGCCGAGGCGATGATCGAGCAGATCAAGGCGATTGATGCGGTGGATGAAGAAGTGTGTTCACTGGCGAACCTCGCCGTCTGAGCCCATGCGTTTCATGCATGGCAAGCATTCCCCGAATGCACTTGCCGAACACCCTCGCCGAAAGCGAAAAACCTCGCCTGTCTTCCTGACTGGTGAACCCCATGTCCAACCCGCAAAACCCCGTGCGCAACGTGCTGTACATCATGTGCGATCAACTGCGCCGCGATTACCTGTCCTGCTACGGCCACCCGCACCTGCACACGCCAAACATCGATCGCCTGGCTGCGGCCGGCGTGCGCTTTAGCCGTGCCTACACCCAAGGCACGATTTGCGGACCGTCGCGGATGTCGGCCTACACCGGGCGCTATGTCAGCAGCCACCAAGTGGCGTGGAACGCCGTGCCGCTGCCGCTGGAAGAGTTGACCATCGGCGACTACCTGCGCCCCCACGGTATTCGTACCGCGCTGGTCGGCAAGACCCACGCCACGGCCAACGTGGATGCCTTGCAGCGGCTGGCGATCAACCCTGAAAGCGCCCAGGCCGAAGTGCTGAACGAAGTCGGCTTCGAGCCGTACTTTCGTCACGACGGCATCTTTCCCGACGACCCGCTGTTCGATGACAAACGCGAATCCGCGCCATACACCCACTACCTGCGCGCGCAGGGTTTCGAAGGGCGTAACCCCTGGCATGACTGGGCCAACGCGGCCGAAGGGGACAACGGAGAAATCCTCAGCGGCTGGAAAATGCGCAATGCCCATTTGCCGGCGCGAATTCCCGAGCAACATTCAGAGACTGTCTACACTACAAATCGAGCCATCGACTTCATCGGTGAGCAAGGTGAAAAACCGTGGTTTTTACACCTGTCCTATATCAAACCCCACTGGCCCTACATCGTACCGGCGCCGTACCACACTTTGTACAGTACGAAATCGATTCTCGAACCGGTACGTAATGCCTCTCCAAGCGACCACCCGGTCTATCAGGCCTTTCGCCAGCATGAGGAAAGCCTGAATTTCTCCAAAGATCTGGTACGACTGAACGTGATCCCGACGTACATGGGCCTGGTCAAACAGGTCGATGATCAGTTGGGGCGGCTGTTCGATTTCCTGCAAAGCAACGGCCGCTGGGAGGACACGCTGATCGTGTTCACCAGCGATCACGGCGACTTCCTGGGCGATCACTGGCTGGGTGAGAAGGAGTTTTTGCTGGAGCAGGCGGTGGGCGTTCCATTGATCGTGCGCGACCCGCGTGCGGCGGCGGACATCACACGGGGCACGGTGGACGAACGCCTGGCGGAAACCATCGACGGCGTGCCGACCTTTCTCGAAGCGCTGGGCGTGACGGGCGCCGAGCATCGCCTGGAAGGTCGCTCGCTGATTCCGCTGCTGCACGGTGAAAACCCCGACTGGCGCCGCTATGCGATCAGCGAATACGACTACGCCTTCCAGGCCCCGGCACGGGAGCGACTGGGCCAGCCGATCGACCGTTGCCGCATGACCATGGTGCGCAGCGAGCGCTGGAAATACCTGGCGTATGACGGCTTCCGGCCGCAGCTTTTCGATCTGTTGAATGACCCGCAGGAGCTGCAGGATCTGGGCGCGGACCCGGCGTATGCGGCGGTGCGCGAGGAGCATGCGGGGTATCTGTTCGAATGGGTGCGCGGGTTGAAGCGGCGCACGACCATCAGTCATCAGGAGATTGATTTGCGCGGGCAGCGGTTTCGTTATGGGGAGCCGGAGACCGAGAAGATGGTGCAGATCGGCGTTTGGTGACAGTGATCGCTCCCCCCGCCGAGGTGCTGATCGTTCCCACGCTCCGCGTGGGAACGCCTCAATGGACGCTCTGCGTCCGCTTTGGGACGCGGAGCGTCCCGGGCTGCATTCCCACGCAGAGCGTGGGAACGATCATTCAAACGCCGACGATTTCAGCGCCTTTGATGGTCTGGCTACGCTGCCCATTCGCCCCGACCGGCACTTCACCCTTGAGCGTCACCCGACGCACCACACGATCCTGAGTGCCGTAATCATCAATCGCGTAATGCTGGGTCGAGCGGTTATCCCAGATCGCCACGTCACCGGCCTTCCAGCGCCAGCGCACGACGTTCTCCTGACGGATCACATGACTTTGCAGCAAGCCGAACAGGTGCGCCGAATCGGCTTGGGAATAGCCCTTGATGCGTTTGACGAAATGCCCCAGCAGCAAGCTCTTTTCGCCGCTGATCGGGTGTACACGAACCACCGGATGTTCAGTCTCATAAACGGTCGAGGTGAAGATCTTGCGATAGCGCTCGAGCTTCTCCGCCGACACGTCCGGCTTCACGGCGGCGTAGTCGTATTCGTTGCTGTGCACGGCCACCAGTTTGTCTGCCAGCTCACGCAATTCAGTCGGCAGTTCGTTGTACGCGGTCGCGGTGTTCGCCCAGAGGGTGTCGCCGCCGAACGCCGGGGCCACCACCGAGCGCAGGATCGAGGCTTTCGGGTAGGCATCGACGAAGGTCACGTCGGTGTGCCACGAGTTGGCGCGCTGCCCTTCGGCGCCGTCCAGTTCCAGCAGGTAACGGGTACCCTCGCGGGACGGCGCGGTCGGATGCGCCACGGGCTCGCCGAGCAGGTGCGCAAAGGCTTCCTGACGTTGATCGTCGAGCTGGGTCTGCTCACGGAAGAACACCACCTTGTACTGGATCAGCGCCTGTTGAATGGCTTCAACCGTCGCGGCATCCAGCTCACCGGACAGCTGCACGCCACGGATTTCGGCGCCGATACGGCCGGCCACCGGATGAATGTCCAGCGTGTGGACAGCGGGTTTTACAGCGAGTGCGGCATTGCTCATGGGTAGACCCTCATCGACTGCTTGCGGTTGGACGGCAGCGAAACAACGCTCTATCTATATTCCATTTACATCTAATAGATATTCACATGCTTCGTTGACGGAATAAGAGCTTGCATTTAAAACCTCAAGCAACCTCGTCGCAAATGCCTTCGAGCTATTTTTAGGATGCCGGAAAAGCATATGGATCTTCGCCAGTTGCGCTACTTCATCGCCCTCAACGAACACCGCAGTTTTGTCCGCGCGGCCGACGCCATGGGCATCACTCAACCGGCGTTCAGCCGCAGCATTCAAGGGCTGGAGCAGGAGTTCGGCTGCGTGCTGGTGGATCGCGGCAACAAGGATCTGCGCCCCACGCCCGAAGGCCAGGTGGTGCTGCAACACGCCCTGACCCTGGTGCAAGGCGCGGCGTTGCTCAGCGCCGAGGTGACGCAGATGACCAAGCTCGACGCCGGCGAACTGCACTTCGGTTGCGGCCCGGCGCCAGCGGTGAAACTGGTGCCGGACGCGGTGGCGCAATTCATCAATGCACACCCGAAAGTGCGCACCTGTTTTCAGGTGGATAACTGGGAAAAACTCAGCCGCGCCCTGAGCCGCGAAGAGATCGAATTCTTCATTGCCGACATCCGCCATTTCGAGTCCGACCCGAACTTCCAGACCCAGCCGCTGACGCCCAAGCGCGGGGTGTTCTTCTGCCGGCCGGGGCATCCGCTGCTGGCCAAGGAAAGCCTGTCGACCAACGACATGTTCGATTATCCGCTGGCGACCACGCTGATCCCGCCGGGCATTCGCAAACTGCTGGCGAATCTCAGCGGACGGATCGACTTTTCGCCGACCATCGAGACCGAGCACTTTCCGGCGCTGGTGAAAGTGGTGCTGCAATCCAACGCGATCGGCGTCGGTACTGAAGAGGCGTTTGTCGAGGACATTGCCCAGGGCTCGCTGGCGCTGCTGCACTGGCGCAATCTGCCGCAGAACCTGGAGAGCATGAATGCGCGGTGCGGGATCGTCAGCCGCACGGGATTCCGGCTTTCACCGGCGGCGCGGGCGATGATCGAGACGTTGGTGGCGGTGGATAAACAGGCGATCAGCGTCGCGGTTTGAGGGTCATTCCCACGCTCTGCGCGGGAATGACCGCATGACTCAGAGCTTCGCAGCCGCCAGCTCAGGCGCGACCCACTCGTTCACCTTGAACGGCTTGCGGATCAGCTTCTGCTGCGCAGCCAGATCCACCTTGCCCTGCAGGTTCTGAAGGAACAGCGGATCCAGTGTCGAAGGGAACACTTCGCTCAGGTTCTGATCCTTCAGATCCTGGGTCAGGATCACCGGCGGATAGCTCGCCAGCCCCGAGACGAGTTGCACATAGGCGTCCTTGTTGCTGTCTTGCGTCAACCAATCCACCGCCTGCTGCTGCGCCTTGAGCAGTTTTGCCACGGCTTCCGGATGCCCATCGACAAACTTGCCAGTCCCCACCAGCACCGACTGCACACTGCCGGCGCCACCGAGATCCTTGGTATTCAGAGGCAACTCGGCCAGGCCTTTGGCCTGCAACGCGGTCAGCCCGGAGCTGCCCCATGACGCATCGATCTGCTTCGCCGCAAGCGCCGCTACCGCTGCGTTGAAATCGAGGTTGATCACCTTCACGTCCTTCTCGCTCAGGCCCACGCTGGCCAGCGCCGCATCGAACGACAACTGGGTCGCAGTGCCGCGGAAGATTGCCACGCGCTTGCCTTTGAGATCCTGCAGCGTCTTGATCCCCGAACCCGGCACGACGCCGAGGTATTGCTTCACACCCCGGGCGCTGGCGCTGAGCAGGCGCGTATCCAGACCGTTGGACTTGCCGATGATGGCCGCCAGATCTCCGAGATAGGCCAGATCCACTTGGCCATTGGCGAACGCTTCGTTGATCACCGGTCCAGCGCCCTTGAAGAAGCTCCACTGAATCTTGATGCCTTGATCGGCGAAGGCCTTTTCGAAGATCTGCTGATCGCGCAGCACGTCCACGATGCCCCCGCCGCTGTGCTGGGTACCGGCGCTCAGATCAGGCACGGCAATCCTGATTTCCTTGAGCTCGTCGGCCTGGGCAGAGAACGCCAGCAGCCCCGCCAGCGCCGGCGCGGCAAACAGACTGATGACACGTTTGAAGGGAAGGTTCATGGGTGCGGCTCCTGATCACGGCGGGCATTGAGGAGCCGAAAGTAGGCACATTCCGTATCAACGTTTAAATACTTAAAAAGCACATTTTTATAGCTTTAAACGCTAAGCCAGAGTCCACAGGGCCTGTAGATCGATATGCATGCAGAGCATCGAAAATATTCTCCGAATGCATTGGATGCGCATGGGCTGGAGGCCTTAAATGGTCTGGCTTATCTCCCAATAGCATTGAATTGAATTTTTATATATCAAATTTGCATACCGCACTTCCATGAAGGCAGGCCTGCCTGCAACCCGACAACGGAGGTCACCATGGCCCGACAATCCCTGCTCAGCCTGCCGCTACCCGCACCACCGCTGAAAGCACTGCGCTCATGGCCAAGCCTTGGCCAGCGTGTGCTGCCGTGGCTGCTGCCCCTCTCCCTGTTCGCCCTGTGGTGGCTGGCGGCGCGCAATCAATGGATGAGCGAACAGATCCTGCCCGCGCCGTCACTGGTGTGGAGCAGCGCGATCGAATTGTCCCAGGGCGAGTTGTGGAGTCATTTGTGGATCAGCCTGCAACGGTTGTTCTGGGGACTGCTGGCGGGTGTTAGCGCCGGCGCAGTGCTCGGTGCGGCGCTGGGCTTCAGCCGTCGCCTCGAACGTCTGATCTTCCCGACGTTCGCCGGCCTGGCCCAGGTGCCGACGCTGGCGTGGATTCCGTTGTTCATGGTGTTTTTCGGCATCGGCGAAACGCTGAAACTGGTGGTGCTGGTCAAGGCCATCGTGGTTCCGGTGACCTTGCATACGCTGGTCGGCGTGCGCGATGCGCAACCCAAGCTGCGCGAAGCCGCCGCTGTTTTACGTTTGCCTCCACGACTGTTGATCCGCCGACTGGTGCTGCCCGCCGCGCTGCCAGCGTTCATGGCCGGCGTACGCCTGGCACTGGCCGCTGGCTGGACTTCGTTGCTCGCCGTCGAGCTGCTGGCCTCCAGCGAAGGCATCGGTTACCTGATGGTCTGGGCGCGACAGCTGTTCATGCTCGACATCGTCTTCGTGTGCATCGTGGTGATCGGCCTGATCGGCGTGGCGATGGATCGCGGCATCGGTCTGCTGGACAGAAAACTGGTGCACTGGCCGCACCCGGCCACGGCGGAAATTCGTCGCGGCCCACGCTACGAAGGCTGGCAGCGCGTGCAGCCATGGCTGCTGCCACTGGCGCTGTTTGCGTTGTGGCAATTGGCGGTCGACCAGCAATGGATCGATGCCAACATTCTGGTCAGCCCGTGGGTGGTGCTTGAGGCGACGAAAAACGGATTGCTCGACGGCACGTTGATCTCCGGCATGGCCCTGAGCCTGGGCCGCACCCTCGGCGGCTTGCTGATTGGCGGCGGCCTCGGCCTCGTGCTGGGTTTGTTGCTGGGTCTGTCGCGCACCAGCGAACGCGTGCTCGGCCCGACCCTCGCCGCCCTGCGCCAGATCGCGATTTTCGCCTGGGTGCCGCTGCTCACCGCGTGGTTCGGTCTGGGTGAACTGGCGAAATGGGTGTTCGTCGCCCTCGCCGCTTTCTTTCCGTTGTTTGTCGCAACTCAACGCAGCGTCGCCAACCTCTCACCGCAACTCAACGAAGCCGCGCAAGTGCTGCGCCTGAGCCTCACTCAGCGCCTGCGCCGACTGGTCCTGCCGGGCGCCGCGCCGGGGATTTTCGCCGGCCTGCGCCTGAGCCTGATCTACGCCTGGCTCGGCACCATCGGCGCCGAATATTTCATGCCGTCCAACGGCGGCATCGGCAGCCAGATGATCGGCGCCCAACAACTGCTGCGCATGGACCTGATCATGGCCGGGATGCTGCTGGTCGGCCTCACCGGCGCCCTGCTCAACCTCATTGGCCAACGCCTGGAAATCCGCGCCACCCGCTGGAGACACGCATGAACGCACCGATTGTCAGCTTCAACCATGTAGGCAAATCTTTTGACGTCGACGGTTTCGAACTGGAGGCGATTCGCGAATTCAACCTCGACATCGCCGAGGGCGAATTCGTCGCCATCGTCGGCTCCAGCGGCTGCGGCAAATCCACCTTGCTGCGTTTGCTGGTGGGCCTCGATACGCAGTTTCGCGGGCAGATCAGCGTCGACGGCAAAGCCGTCAGCGGTATCGGCGGCGAGCGCGGCATCGTGTTTCAGGAGCACCGTTTGTTCCCATGGCTGACGGTGGCCGACAACATCGGCCTGGGCCTGGTCAACGAGCCGCTGGCTGCCTCCGAGAAGCAGCAACGCATCAACGATTTCATCGAGCTGGTGGGCCTGCGCGACTTCACCCGCGCCTACCCGCATCAACTCTCCGGCGGCATGGCCCAGCGCGTGGCGATTGCTCGCGGTCTGGTGGCCAGCCCACGAATCCTGCTGCTCGACGAACCCTTCGGTGCCCTCGACGCGCTCACCCGCCAGCAGATGCAGGACGAGCTGCTGGCGATTCGCGAGCGGGCAAAGATCACCACGATTCTGGTCACCCACGATGTCGAGGAAGCGATCTTCCTCGCCGACCGCGTGGTAGTCATGGAACCGCGCCCCGGCCGGATCAAGCGGGTGGTGGACATCGCCCTGCCCCATCCGCGCCAGCGCAGCAGTTTCGACTTCCATCAGCTGCGCGAAGAACTGCTGCACGAGCTGACCAGTGACGATCATTACCAACCGAGCGCACCGGTACAGATCCGCGATCTGCCGCTGTCGTTCATTGCCTGCTGAACAGGAGCCTGTTGATGCCGCAACGTCCCAACTTTCTGGTGATCCTGGCCGATGATCTCGGCTTCTCTGACATCGGCGCGTTCGGCGGCGAAATCGCCACGCCGAACCTCGATGCCCTGGCCAACAATGGCCTGCGCCTGACCGATTTTCACACCGCACCGACCTGTTCGCCGACCCGCTCGATGCTGCTCACCGGCACCGATCACCACATCGCCGGCATCGGCACCATGGCCGAAGCGCTGACTCCGGATTTGATCGGCAAACCGGGTTACGAAGGCTATCTCAATGACCGTGTCGTCGCGCTGCCGGAGTTGCTGCGCGAGGCCGGTTACCAGACCTTGATGAGCGGCAAATGGCACTTGGGCCTGACCGCCGAACTGGCGCCCCACGCCCGAGGCTTCGAGCGTTCGTTCTCGCTGCTACCCGGCGCGGCGAACCACTACGGATTCGAACCCACCTACGATGAACACACGCCCGGCCTGCTGAAATCCACCCCGGCGCTGTACATCGAAGACGACACGTTCATTGACGAATTGCCCAAGGATTTCTATTCCTCCGACGCCTTCGGCGACAAGCTGTTGCAGTACCTCAAGGAGCGCGATCAGAGCCGGCCGTTCTTCGCCTACCTGCCGTTTTCCGCACCGCACTGGCCGTTGCAGGCGCCCGCCGACATCGTCGAAAAATACCGTGGCCGCTACGACGCGGGCCCCGAAGTCTTGCGCCTCGAGCGTCTGGAAAAACTCAAGTCGCTGGGGCTGATCGAGCCGGATGTCGAACCGCATCCGCTGATCCAGCTGACCGCGCAATGGGACGCGCTGAGCGATGAACAAAAACGCATTTCCGCCCGGGCGATGGAAGTCTACGCCGCGATGGTCGAGCGCATGGACTGGAACATCGGCCGCGTCGTCGATTACCTGCGCCAGCAGGGCCAGCTCGACAACACCTTCATCCTGTTCATGTCCGACAACGGTGCCGAAGGTGCGCTGCTGGAAGCCTTTCCGAAATTCGGTCCGGAGCTGATGACGTATCTGAGCCAGCATTACGACAACAGCCTCGACAACATCGGCCGCGCCAATTCCTATGTCTGGTACGGGCCGAACTGGGCGCAGGTGGCGACCGCGCCGTCACGCCTGTTCAAGGCGTTCACCACCGAGGGCGGAATTCGCGTTCCGGCGCTGCTGCACTATCCGCAACTGCCGCTGAAGGGGCAGATCAGCCATGGTTTCGGCACGGTGATGGACATCACGCCGACCATCCTCGATCTGGCCGGCGTGCGCCACCCCGGCAAGCAATGGCACGGCAAACCGGTGGCGCCGTTGCGCGGGAAATCGTGGCTGGGCTTTTTGTCCGGCGAGACAGCGCAGGTGCATGACGAACACACCGTCACCGGCTGGGAATTGTTCGGGCGCCGGGCGATTCGGCAGGGACAGTGGAAGGCGGTGTGGATTCCCGGGCCGGTGGGGCCGGCGACCTGGCAGCTTTACGATCTCGGGAGTGATCCGGGGGAGATTCATGACCTGGCGTCGAGTCAGCCGCAAAGGCTTGAAGCGCTGATCGAGCATTGGCAGCGGTATGTGGAGGAGACCGGGGTGATTTTGAGTGAATCGCCGTTTCAGCCGGATTGAGGGGGCTGAAATATTGCCATCGCGAGCAGGCTCGCTCCCACATTGGATCGTATTCACAATTCAATTGTGGGAGCGAGCCTGCTCGCGATGAGAGCGTTGCAATCACCCATCAAGCCTGAGCTGTACGAGCCTCTTCGGCCGATACCTTCACTTGGCGTACAAACCTGTTCGCCCGCCCAAACGTCCCGAAATCATTAAACCGAACCCCCATCTCCCGCATCACCTTATGCGCCACCGGCACCGTCAGCTGGCGAATATAAAACGGCTCCTTCACCACAAAATGATGAATCCCGTGACTGCTGCCGAAGTTGAAGCAGAACGCCTGCAACGGCCACAGCCACCAAGGATTCAGCACCTGACATTGCTGCAACACATTGCCCGGTTCCACATCCCCGTAGTAATGCATGTTGGAGCTGATGAAGTGCAGGCAAAACGTGCGCAACACGTTCGGGCCAATGATCACCACGGCGGCGATATCGATCACCTGCATCACTGAAAGCGTGGTCGCCGACCATTCAATCGGCGAGCCCATCAACGAGGCGATCCCGTTGGCGGCATGGAACCCGAGAAACACATACCACGCGCCCCAATGTACTAGCGCCAACGGTGCGTACACCTTCAGCGTGCGCTTGATGATGCTGAACTTGTGCGTCCAGGTCTTGGCCCGCAGCATGCGGATGAACGCTGACATCACGTTGTCCCCGACCATCAGCAACCGCGCAAAACCCCAGGGTTCGCCGTTGGTGATTGCCCGTTCTTCCATGTCGGTTTCAGTGCCGGACACCTTGTGATGATTGAGGTGCAGATGGCGGCGAATCCACGGGTTGATCGTGCTCGGCCGCGCCAGCCACACCAGGCCCATCATCAGGTTGTGCGGCACCCGCTGTTTGCGGAAATACATGCTGTGGATCAGGTCGTGCTCAAGCTCATGGGTCAGCGAAGCGAAGAACGCGTTGAGCAACAGGCACGCCCACCACGCCAGGTGCCCGCTGATATACAGCGCCGCCGAACCGATCATTCCGGCCAGGGCAAAGGCGAGAATCCCGGCGCCGAGTGCATCCTGATGCTTGAGAATCGGGTAGCGCTCGCGCAGTTCCACGCCCTTGGCCAGCACCACTTCGCGAATATGCGCTGATCGCTGGGCAGCATTGTGTCGCTGGGGGCTTGCAGAAGTACGGTCCATGCTTCCATCCTCTGGTTATTGATGTTCGCATCCTGCCTCGCGCGGACTCCAAACGCGGTAGCCGAGAACGCCAACCTGTTGACCGGAAGCGCCAATCAGCATGAAGGAACCGACTTCTCTCGCCAGCTGGACCCGTGCCCTGCGCAAGCAACTCGACGCGCTGGGGCTGGACAGCACTGCCCTGTGTCAGCAGGCCGGGCTCGATCCGCAACTGATGGACGACCCGAACGCCCGCTATCCGTTGTCCGCCACCACGCGCCTGTGGGAAATCGCGGTGCAGGTCAGCGGCGATCCGGCAATCGGCTTGCGGGTGTCGCGGTTCGTCAGCCCCACGACCTTTCACGCACTGGGCTATGCGTTAGTGGCCAGCGGCAGCCTGCGGGAAGTGTTCGAGCGGATCGTGCGTTATCACCAGGTGGTCAGCGACGCGCTGGAACTGGAGCTGACCCGCACCGAGGACCGCTACCGCTTTCGCCTGAAAATCCCGGCCGGCAATCCGGCGCCCGCCTTCGAAGCCATCGACGCCTTTGCCGCCATCTACGTACGCACCTGCCGCAATCGCCTGGGCCGCGACTACGCGCCACTGGCGGTGTACCTGCGTCGCCCGGAACCGGTCGATGCGCATCAATGGCACAAGGTGTTCCGCTCGCCGGTGCACTTTTGCGCCGAAGAAGACCGGATCGAATTCGCCCTCACCGACTTCGACAGCCACCTCGACGACGCCAACCCGGAACTGGCCGAGCACAACGAAGCGGTGCTCAAACGCACCCTCGCCCAGCTCAAACCGCTGACCTGGGAGCGCAAGGTGCGCGACGCCATCGAAGAACAACTGCCCGAAGGCGAACCCAGCGCCGAACGCATCGCCCAGGCCCTGCACCTGAGCCTGCGCAGCCTGCAACGGCATCTGGCAGACGAGGGTTGTCGCTTCGACACCCTGCTGAATGAAAGCCGCGAAAACCTCGCGCTGCTGCACCTGCGCGATCCGCAATGCTCGCTGAGCGAGGTCAGTTACCTGTTGGGATTTGCCGACACCAGCAGCTTCAGCCGCGCGTTCAAACGCTGGACGGGGATGACGCCGGGGCAGTTTCGGGATCAGTTGCGCTGAGCGCAAATGGGTCGCTCAACCCTTGGTCAGACTGCGCTCAATCCCGGATTCCCACTGCTCGATCATTGCCGTACCTACCTCGGCGAACGCCTGATGGGTTCGGCAATGCTCAAGCATTTCCGCCATCGCCGTCTGCATGCCATGAACAACCTGCTGCAGTAGTTCATTGCACCGGCCTTCAGTGAGATTGCACGCCGTACGGCCGAAGCGCATCAGCGCCTTGTACTTGGGCCATGCCTTCGACCCGCCCAACAGCAAGGCCAGGCTGTCGTTCCTGATGTAAACCGATGTGGTGATGATGTCGTAAGCCGGGGCTAGCCGGATCGAAGCCTGCGCGCCGCAATGGTCATACAGCACACCGAAGTTCTTCAGATGCGCATCGCCGTTTTTCAGTCCCGCTGACAGCGCCACGATCTTGAAAAAAGCTTCCAGCGCCTGACTCAACAGCGCAGGAGAAACAAAGGCTTTGATCTGTCGGGCAGCGCCTTCGTAAGAACCATCGTATTTGGCTCTGGAAGGCCAGCCATTGAGTACGCAAAAGTCCTCGAAACCCAGATAGCCATGCTCAGTCAGGTCAAAACGCTCGACCACCAGAAACTTGCCCTGCTCACTCAATTCAAACTTTGGCACTTCAAGTCCGCTAAGCGCTGCGGCGCGCATACAGAAGTATTCGTTGGTCGCCAGCTCAGGAAACTCTTCGGGACGGAAGGCTTTGACCAGATGTGTGGAGCCTCGGTGAATCGGGTAAAGAGCGGCTGTCACACCATCGCGTACCAACACCTTAGGCTGCACGCCTGAAACACCGGAATACTGGCCATGTTTGTGCAACAGATTGTCAAACAAGCCATGAACGCCGTCATGTATCAAAAGATCGGACAATAACGTTTCGGGCTGATGATCTGTGACCGATTCGCAGGCTACTGCCAGCCGTCCTAGCTGACTTGAACCCACTATTGCCAGCAACGCAAAAGCATCGAAGTCACGAACTGCTTCGCCGAAGCGTCGAATCAATTCATCGCGCAATGCCCCTTCTGGCAAGTTCATCTCGAAAATCGGATGAACACCTCGCTCCCAGCCGTAGTTTTCCATCCGAGCTGACATCGTTAGCGAAACAGCATTCTCAGCGTTCACGCCCTCACAGTATCTGAACACGCTCTCCATGCCGGACTGCCCACGAACGAGTGTCCCTACGGAGCTATCAGCGACGGTGATTTCCAAACCCCGAATCAAATCAATCATGAGAATTCACCCTCCTCGGTGCATCAAGAGGGAAACCAAGCTCAAAAACTGTTCCCTTAACTTCACTACTCACCCGCACCCGCCCCCCATGCAACTGCATGATCGACTGCACGATTGCCAGTCCCAATCCGCCGGAGTCTCCTGGCTCCGCGCGGGACGGGTCGACGCGGTAGAAGCGGTCGAACAGTTTGCCCAGATGTTCATCCGCGATAACCGGGCCGTGGTTGTGGACCTGCAGCCAGCACAGGCCTGGCTCATCGCGTCGGCGCAGGCTGATGACCGAATCGGCGTCGGCATGGCGTACGGCGTTGGCCAACAGGTTGCCCAAGGCGCGTTGCAGCAGTTGCTGATCCGCCAGCAATTCTCCGCTGAACGTGTTTTCCAGACGGATTCCCCGGTCATCGGCCAGGGCTTCGAAGTAGTCGCATAACTCATCGCCGATTTCGTGCAACTTCAGCGTGCGCAGATCGAGTGCTCGCTCAGCCTGCTCGGCGCGAGCGAGAAACATCAGGTTCTCGGCCATGCGCTTGAGCCGTTCGAACTCTTCCATGTTCGACGCCAGCACTTCCTGATACTCGGTGCTGCTGCGCGGGTAATTCAGTGCCTGGCCGTTGCTCGCGAGCAAGGTGTGCAACGGCGTGCGGATTTCGTGGGCGAGGTCGGCGGAAAACTGTGAGAGGCGCTGGAAGCCGTCGTCCAGCCGCACCAGCATGCCGTTCAGCGCGTGCACCGGTTCCAGCAATTCCGCTGGCGTGCCGGCGGTAGGAACGCGTTGGTCGAGGCTGCGCAGGTCGATGCCGCGCAGCGCTTCACTCAGCTTGCGCAGAGGGCGCAAGCCTCGGCGCAACAGCACCAGACCCAAGGTGAAGGCAAGCAAGGCGCCAAGGCCGACGGCCAGATACAAGCGCAGGCGATAGCTGCCGAGCATCTGCTCGCGCTCGCTCAAGACCTTGCCGGCGATAACGGTCAGCGCTTCGCCGTTCGGCCCTTGGGCCTGACCTGACAGCAGGGCCAGCTCGACACCGTCCGCCGCCTGCCAGGTCAGCACATCACGGCGTTGCGGCGGCTGATCCCGGGGGATGGCCTGCACGGGCGGCAGTGCGCGCTGGCGAGGGTTGATCGTGATCACATTCGAGCCGTCCGCGCGTTGCACCAGCAGCAGACTGTCGAGGTTGCCCAGCATGTTCTGGTACAGCCGTGGCCGCGCCTGCAGGGCGTCGAGGCTGTCGCTGTCGGCGAGCAGCGCGCGCACCTGTTCCAGGCGACCGAGTAACGCCATGTCGTCGCGCCAGGCGATTTCCGAGGCCAGCGAGCGATACAGGAACACGCCAATCGCGCTGAGTACCAACGCACAGACAGCAGCGAACGCCAGGGCCAGGCGCCAGGCGATGGATCTAGCGCGCATCGTCGGGCGCTTCGAGTTGATAGCCGACCCCGCGCACGGTGTGGATCAGTTTGGGCATGTATGGATCATCGACTTTCGAACGCAGCCGACGCACCGCGACTTCGACCATGTTGGTATCGCTGTCGAAATTCAGGTTCCACACCTGCGAAGCGATCAGCGTGCGCGACAGCACTTCACCCTGACGGCTGGCGAGCAGATGCAGCAGGGCGAATTCCTTGTTGGTCAGGGCGATGCGCTGGCCGCCCCGGCTGACCCGGCGGCGCAGCACGTCGATTTCCAGGTCGGCGATGCTGTACGACTCGGCCTCGCGCATCGGCCCGCGCCGCAACAACGTGCGCACCCGCGCGAGCAATTCGGCGAAGGCGAACGGCTTGAGCAAATAGTCATCGGCCCCCAGTTCGAGGCCGCGCACGCGGTCTTCGATGGCGTCCTTCGCCGTCAGGAACAGCACCGGCGTGGCGCCGCGCTGGCGGATCAGCTGCAGCAGTTGCCAGCCGTTGAGGCCCGGCAGCATCACGTCGAGGATGATCAGGTCATATTCCTGCTGCTCAATAAAGTAGCGACCGTCGAGGCCATTCAGCGCCACGTCCACGGCAAAACCCGACTCACCCAGCCCTTTGGCGATGAAGTTCGCGGTTTTGGCTTCATCTTCTACGACCAGCAAACGCATGGCACACCTCGATTGATCAGAGACACAGGCTAGGCCCCTTCGGCGACGTTGCCCATTACAAACTTGTAATCCGACTGACGAGGTTTCGACGGGGACCGGCGGATAAGGTGGTGGCCTTCGCTTCAGGAGCCTGCCCATGACCGCTAAATACTTGATCGCCAGCCTGGCAATCAGCTTCGGCACTGCCGCAATCGCCGCGCCTGAGCTGCCCCATCACGCCGACCTCGATCTGAAAACCGCACGGCTGCTGGCCGACACAGCGCTGGAAACCTGCACCGGCACGGTGTCGGTGCTCGACCGTGGCGGCAACCTGTTGGTGACCTTGCGCGGCGACGGTATCGGCCCGCACAACACCGTCGCCAGCCAACGCAAGGCCTACACCGCGCTGTCGACGAAAACCCCGACCCGGTTGTTCGCCGAGCGCGCCCGCAGCAACCCGGAAACCGCCAACCTCAACACCCTCGATGAGTTGCTGTTGCTAGGCGGTGGCATCCCTCTGTTTGCCGGGAAAGAACTGGTCGGCGCCATGGGCGTGGCCGGTTCCGGCGGCGGCGAGCAGGACGAAAACTGCGCAATCAAGGCTGCCGACATCGTCGGCCTGTCCATCAACCGTACTTGACCCCAGGAGCATCACCATGACCCCACTGCGCATGACTTTCACCGCGCTTGGCCTGAGCGCTTTTTCGAGTCTGGCACTCGCCGCCGGCAACCCGCTGAGCGTACACGTACTCAATCTGGAAAACGGCCTGCCGTCGCCGGGCATCAACGTGACGCTGGAACGCCACGTGGGCCAGGACTGGCAGCCGCTGGCGCAGGGCACCACCAATGAACAGGGGCGGATCGCCGAACTGTTCCCGGCGAACAAACCGTTCGAAGCCGGTGAGTATCGGGTGGTGTTCAAGACCGGTGAGTACTTCGAGAAGACCAAGCACGAGACGTTTTTCCCGGAGATTCCGGTGATCTTTAAAGTGAAGCAGACGGATCAGCACTACCACATTCCGCTGCTGCTGAGCCCTTATGGCTTCTCCACTTATCGCGGTTCGTAAAAACAACATCGATCCAATGTGGGAGCGGGCAAGCCCGCTCCCACAGGGAAACCCGTGTTCTTCAGAGGGTCGCCAGCGCGCGCAGTCGCACAGCGTCGAGGATTTCGATCTCGCCATAACTCAAGCCGATAATCCCCTGCCCCTGCAACTCCTTGAGGATCTGGTTGGTGGTCTGCCGCGACAGCGACAGCATCGACGCCAACTGCTCCTGAGGCAGTTGCAGCACGCGGCGCGGCGGGTCCAGTTCGCCATAGCCCTCGGCGATCATCAGCAAGCGATGAGCCAGACGTGCCGGGGCCGGCAGCAGGCTCAGCTGTTCGAGGTTGATGAAGGTCAGGCGCAGCTTGTGGCTCATCAACAGAGCGAGATGCCGCCAATAAACAGGTTGCTCGTCGAGCAGTTTCAGCAGCGTGGCCTGGGGAATGTTCAGCAGCGTGCAGGGCCCGACCGCGTAGGCATCGTGGGTGCGGGGCTGGCCGTCGAACAGGCAGATTTCGCCGAACCAGTGCGGCGCCTCCACCAGACTCAGCAACGCCTCCTTGCCCTGCTCGCTGACCGCGCCGATGCGTACCGCGCCATCGAGCACCGCGTACAGCCCGCACGGCGCATCACCGCGCTTGAACAAGCGCTGCCCCGCCGCCAGCCGCCGCTCCCGGGCCGCCGCCAGCAGACTATCCTGAAAGGACGAGGGCAGATGACTGAACCATTGCCCGGTCAGCAGGCGCTCACGCCAGACCTTATCCATGCGTTCTCCGAAAGATTGTCGCCTGCCTGACAGAGCGAGCCGTGAACCCGGGGCATGATTCGATCACCCTACAGGAGGAACAACAATGAAAAGCCTCGTCGATCATTTGAGTCAATACGCCGCTTACCACCGTGACCCGCGCAACATCGCCAGCCACTTTATCGGGATTCCGCTGATTGTGGTGGCGGTGGCCGTGCTGTTGTCGCGGCCGGAATGGGCGGTGGGCGGATTGTGGATTTCCCCGGCGGTGATTACTGCCCTTGCGTCGGCGTGGTTTTACCTGCGCCTGGAACTGAAACTCGGGGTGTTGATGACCGTGTTGATGGGGCTGTCGGTCTGGGCCGGGCATGTATTGGCGCAGCAGAGCACCATGGTCTGGCTCAGCAGCGGTCTGGCGATGTTCGTGATCGGCTGGGTGATCCAGTTTGTCGGACACCATTACGAGGGGCGCAAACCGGCGTTCGTCGATGACGTGAGCGGACTGATTGTCGGGCCGCTGTTTGTGGTGGCCGAACTGGCGTTCATGCTCGGGATGCGGCATGAGCTGAAAGAGCAGATCGAGGCACGGGCAGGTGTGGTGCGGGTCAATCCGCATCGCGCGGCGGTCTGAACCACTGCCCGGCTCGCTCGTTCCCACGCTCTGCGTGGGAATGCATCCCGTGACGCTCCGCGTCACAGTGGACGCGGAGCGTCCATAGCGGCGTTCCCACGCAAAGCGTGGGAACGAGCGAGATCAAACGTTGGCGACTTTCTGCCAGACCTTCGGCTTGAAGAACAATGTCTCCCCTTTCGCCAACCCGGTCAGGCTGTCGTGGTCTTTCACCACTTCCGCCTCGATCAGATCAGCCTGGCCCTCAACCTTCAACGTCACCCGCGTGGTCGCACCCAGCGGCCGGATATCGCGGACTTCAGCGGCGTGGTGATCCTCCAGTTCATGCCGCGACAGCGACACTTCGTGCGGGCGGAACAGCACGTGATTGTCATCGCCCAGATGCAGACGGTTCGAGTCGCCGAGGAAGTGATAGACGAAATCGCTGGCCGGGTTTTCGTAGACGTCGCCCGGTGAGCCGATCTGCTCGATCACGCCCTTGTTCATCACCACGATGCGGTCGGCCACTTCCATCGCTTCTTCCTGATCGTGGGTGACGAACACCGAGGTCAGGTTGATGTCTTCGTGCAGGCGCGCCAGCCAGCGGCGCAGCTCTTTACGCACCTTGGCATCGAGGGCGCCGAACGGCTCATCGAGCAGCAGCACTTTCGGCTCTACCGCCAGGGCGCGGGCCAGGGCGATACGCTGACGCTGGCCGCCGGACAGTTGCTCCGGATAACGATCCGACAGCCAGTCCAGTTGCACCATATTCAGCAGCTCGTGGACCTTGGTCGCGATCTGGCTTTCGTTCGGGCGCTGGTTTTTCGGTTTCATGCGCAGGCCGAACGCGACGTTGTCGAACACGGTCATGTGGCGGAACAGGGCGTAGTGCTGGAACACGAAACCGACGTTGCGATCCCGCACGTCGTGGCCGGACACGTCCTCGCCGTGGAACACGATGTTGCCGTTATCCGGAGTTTCCAGACCGGCAATAATGCGCAGCAACGTGGTCTTGCCGCAGCCCGACGGGCCGAGCAGCGCTACCAGTTCACCGCTGTGGATGTCCAGGCTGATGTTGTCCAGCGCCTTGAACGCATTGAAATTCTTGCTGACGTTACGCACTTCGATCGACATGAATTATTCCTCCGCGGCGCTGGCGCGCAGGCGGTTGATACGGTTTTCGCTCCACTGCTTGAGCAGCAGGATGAAGAGCGCCAGGATCAGCAACAGGCTCGCCACGGCGAACGCGGCCACGTGGTTGTATTCGTTGTAGAGGATCTCGACGTGCAGCGGCAAGGTGTTGGTCACCCCGCGAATGTGCCCGGAGACCACCGACACCGCACCGAACTCACCCATGGCCCGCGCGGTACACAGCACCACGCCATAGATCAGGCCCCATTTGATGTTGGGGACGGTCACGTGCCAGAACATCTGCCAGCCGTTGGCGCCGAGCAGACGCGCGGCTTCCTCCTCCTGAGTGCCTTGTTCCTGCATCAGCGGGATCAGCTCACGGGCCACGAACGGCACAGTGACGAAGATCGTCGCCAGCACGATGCCCGGCAGGGCGAAGACGATCTGGATGTCGTGATCCTGCAGCCACGGCCCGAACAGGCCCTGGGCGCCGAACATCAACACGTAGACCAGACCGGCGATCACCGGTGATACCGAGAACGGCAGGTCGATCAGCGTCACCAGCATGCTCTTGCCGCGGAACGAGTACTTGCTCACGCACCACGCGGCGCTGACACCGAACACCAGGTTCAGCGGCACCGACACCAGCACCGCGATCACGGTGAGTTTCAGCGCCGACAAGGCATCCGGTTCAAAGATCGCAGTGAAGAATGCACCGAGGCCGTTCTTCAATCCCTGCGACACCACGATGAACAGCGGCAGCAGCAGAAACAGGAAGAAAATCAGCCAGCCGAGGCCGATCAGGATCCGCCGCGAAGTGGCGCTGCCACGGCGGGCGGCGTTGGCCGAGGAAGCGGCCGCAATAGACGATTGGGACATGGTTCGCGCCTCCTTATGGGGTTTCGATGCGCCGCTGCAGCAAGTTGATCAGCAGCAACAGGACGAAGGAAACCACCAGCATCAACACGCCGATGGAGGTAGCGCCGGTGTAATCGTACTGGTCGAGCTTGACCATGATCAGCAGCGGCAGGATCTCGGTTTTCATCGGCATGTTGCCGGCGATGAATATCACCGAACCGTACTCGCCGACGCCACGGGCGAACGCCAGGGCGAAACCGGTCAGCCAGGCCGGCAACAGCGCCGGCAGCAGAATGTGGCGGAACACCTGCAACGGCTTGGCACCGAGGCATGCGGCCGCTTCTTCGACTTCACGCGGGATGTCGGCCAGCACCGGCTGCACCGTGCGCACCACGAACGGCAAGGTCACGAAGGTCAGCGCCAAAGTAATCCCGAGCGGGGTGTAGGCGATCTTGAAACCGAGGTCGGCGGCGAACTGCCCGACCAGTCCGGTCGGGGTGTACAGCGCCGTCAGCGCAATACCGGCCACGGCGGTCGGCAGGGCGAACGGCAGATCGATCATCGCGTCGATGACCTTGCGCCCGGGGAACGTGTAGCGCACCAGCACCCAGGCCAGCAACGTGCCGATGATGCCGTTGATGATCGCGGCGCACAGCGCGGTGCCGAAGCTCAGCTTCAATGCGGCGAGCACGCGGGGCGCGGAGATGATCGTCCAGAACTGATCCCAGGTGAGTTGGGCGGCGTGGACGAACATCGCCGCCAGCGGGATTAGCACAATCAGGCTGAGGTACACCAAGGTGTAGCCCAGCGTCAGCCCGAAGCCGGGTATGACGGGGGAGATACGACGCGACATAAAAGTCCTTGGTTTGAGAACGCACAAAGCCCCGACGGTTAAATCGGGGCTCGTTTATGACCTATTTCAGATTACTGCGCCTGATAGATCTGGTCGAACACGCCACCGTCGTTGAAGAATTTCGGCTGTGCGGTTTTCCAGCCGCCGAAGTCCTTGTCGATGGTCACCAGCTCCAGTTTCGGGAACTGCTGGGCGTACTTGGCGGCCACGTCCTTGTCACGCGGGCGGTAGAAGTTCTTCGCCGCGATTTCCTGACCGGCCGGGCTGTACAGGTGCTTGAGGTAGGCTTCGGCGATCTGCTCGTTGCCCTTCTTCTCGGCGTTCTTGTCGACCACAGCCACCGGTGGTTCGGCGAGGATCGACAGCGAAGGCACGACGATGTCGAACTTGTCCTTGCCGCCGTCTTCTTTCAGCGCCAGGAAGGCTTCGTTTTCCCAGGCCAGCAACACGTCACCCTGACCGTTGTTGACGAAGGTGATGGTCGAGCCACGGGCGCCGGTGTCCAGAACCGGTACGTGTTTGAACAGGGTTTGTACGTATTCCTTGGCTTTGGCTTCGTTGCCGCCGTTGGCTTTCAGGCCGTAGGCCCACGCCGCGAGGAAGTTCCAGCGCGCACCGCCGGAGGTTTTCGGGTTCGGGGTGATCACCGAGACGTCATTCTTGATCAGATCGCCCCAGTCCTTGATGCCTTTCGGGTTGCCCTTGCGCACCAGGAACACGATGGTCGAGGTGTAAGGAGTGCTGGCGTCCGGCAGACGCTTCTGCCAGTCGGCCGGCAGGGTCTTGCCGAGCTTGGCGATTTCGTCGATGTCGCCGGCCAGGGCCAGGGTCACGACGTCGGCGCGCAGACCGTCGATCACCGCACGGCCCTGCTTACCCGAACCGCCGTGGGATTGCTGGATTTTCACAGTGTCGCCGGCGTGCTCCGACTGCCAGTACTTCACGAATTCGGCGTTGTAATCCTGATACAGCTCGCGCGTCGGGTCATACGACACGTTGAGCAGTTCGTAATCCTTGGCAACCGCGGAACCGGCAAACACAGCACTGGCCAGGGCGGCCAAAGCGTAACGGCGAATCGACGACATGGTGAAAGCTCCTGGAATTCTTGGTGGTGGCTTTTTCTTATGGATTGCGAAAATCGGGTTGCCTGTAAAGATCACCGCCTGCGCCCACTCTTGCATTGATCCCCGGCAAGAGCGGGCGCAGGCTGGAATCTTTCTGGGTTCAGCTCGGTTTGTTGCCCGGTTGCTGCAAGCGGAATTTCTCTTTGCGTTCGATCTGGACCACCTGGGCGTTATGCACAGTGATTTCCACCGCGCCGAAACGCAGGTCGCGCAAGGCGCTCTGGATTTCGCGCAGGATGGTGCTTTCGTCCTGACCGTCAACGCTACGCAGGGATGCGCTCATGGTGCTGCTCCTTTGTATGGGATATGCCTGGCAGTGGGCGGCACTGCGTTCGGCGTGGGAGCAATATAAGAGAGGCGCGGATATTCTTAAAAAGACTATTTAAGAATGTTTATATAACTGGAAAACATTATGTGATGCAGCAAGGGTTTGCGGCGGATTTGCCCGCCGGCAAACCCGCCGTACGCCGTCATCAACCGATCAAGGGCGCCCGGTTCCAGTCGATTTGCGCTTCCGGGACCGGTCGCCCAAACCAGTAGCCCTGCCCCAGATCACAGGCCTGCTCCAGCAGGAACGCGGCCTGTTCCACCTGCTCGATGCCCTCGGCATGCACCTGCATGCCCATGCTGCGGGCCAGGGCGATGATCACCCGGACGATCGCCGCATCGTCCTCGTCCCACGGCAGGCCGGCGACGAAACCCTGATCGATCTTGAGCTTCTGCACCGGCAGGCGCTTGAGCCGCAGCAACGACGAATAACCGGTGCCGAAGTCATCGATGGCCAGACGAATGCCCAGCTCGCGCAAACGATGCATCTGTTCCAGCGCGACTTCCGGATCGTCCATCACCGCGCTTTCGGTGACTTCCAGCTCCAGATAGGCCGGATCCAGGCCGGTCTCGTGCAGCACCTGCGCCACCTGCTGATACAACTCGCGGCGAGCGAATAACCGCGAGGACACGTTCACCGCGACAAACGACAGCACCACCCCGGCCTGCTGCCATTGGCACATCTGCCGGCAGGCCTGCTGCATGACCCAGGCGTCGATTTCCGAGATCAGCCCGGTACGCTCGGCAATCGGGATGAACTCCGCCGGCGACACCAGGCCCCGCTGCGGATGCTCCCAACGCACCAGCGCCTCGACGCCGATCAGGCGACTGGTTTGCAGGTCGTGCACCGGTTGGTAGTAGACCCGCAGTTCCTGCTGCTCCAGCGCGCGGCGCAACTCGAAGGCGATTTCGACCCGCTGCTGGGCGTGAGCCGTGAGCTCTTCGGTGTACAGCGCGTAGCCATTGCGGCCGCTGCTCTTGGCCTTGAACAGCGCCGCATCGGCGTTGCGCAACAGCTGTTCGGCACTCAGTGCATCGCTGGGAAACAGGCTGATGCCGAGGCTGGCGTTGATGAACAGTTCATGGCCGTCGAGGCAGAACGGCTCCTTGAGCGCATCGAGAATACGCTGAGCCAGCGCTGCCGCCTGTGCCGGCTGTGGACAACTTTCCAGCAGAACCGCGAATTCATCGCCGCCCAGCCGCGCCAGGGTGATGCCCGGCCCGAACAACCCCTGCAAACGCGCGGCGACGGCCTTGAGCAAACGGTCACCAATGGTGTGACCGAGGCTGTCGTTGATCAGTTTGAAATGGTCCAGATCGATCATCAGCAATGCGCAGCCGCGCTTGTGGGTCTGCGCCGATGCCAGCGCCTGTTCGGCGCGGTCGCTGAACAGCAGGCGGTTGGGCAGGTCGGTCAGCGGATCGTGGTGGGCCAGGTGCTTGAGTTCGTGCTCGGAATCCTTGATCGCGCTGATGTCGGAAAACACCGCGACGTAATGGCTGAGACGGTTGTCATCGTCACGAATGACCCGGATCGTCTGCCATTGCGGGTAGATTTCACCGCTCTTGCGCCGGTTCCAGATCTCGCCGCTCCATTCGTCCCGCGCCTGTAAAGAAGCGAACATCGCTTGATAGAACCCCGGCGGATGATGCCCGGACTTGAACAGGCTGGGCTGCTGGCCGATGACTTCATCGCGCTGATAACCGGTGATTTCCATAAACGCGCGATTGACGTGCACGATCAGCCCCTGCCGGTCCGTGACCAGCACGCCTTCGCGGGTGCAATCGAATACCGCAGCGGCCTGACGCAGGCGTTCGCGATCTGCCTGGCGTTCACGCAATCGGGCGCCGATGCCCAGGCATTCGAACAGCCGCGCCCGGGCCAGGAAGATCAACCCGGCGCTGAGCACCACGAGCAGGTAGCCGTTGATCAGTTGCCAGCGCAGCAACTCGTCAGAGCTATCGAAGAAACTGTTCAATAAATAACCAGTACCTTGCAGCCAGACCACGGCAAGGACCAGGTAAAGCAGCGCTGCACGCAAGGCATCGCGGTATGTGGCAGACATTCGGCCGTCCATGTCCCTACAAAAATGTCGGGATTATAGGTCAAGAAACATCCAGCCATCTCTTATCTGAAAGGGCGACTGGTTTTATCTGTGTGCTTGGTGATAATGCAACGGCTGTTTTTTTCTTTATCGAGGGCCCTATAGCCTATGTGGTACGAAGGTTTTCTTGGCTTGTCGGCCTGGTCGCTGGTCGCCGTCACCCTGGTGATGACCCACGTGACGATCGTTGCCGTCACGGTCTACTTGCACCGCTACTCGGCCCATCGCTCCCTGGAGCTGAATGCCGGCCTGAAGCATTTCTTCCGTTTCTGGCTGTGGCTGACCACGGCGCAGAACACCCGTGAGTGGACTGCCATCCACCGCAAACACCACGCCAAATGCGAAACCGAAGACGACCCGCACAGCCCGGTCGTCAAGGGTCTTTCCACCGTCCTGCGCAAAGGTGCCGAGCTGTACCGCGAAGAAGCGCAGAACCCGGAAACCCTGCGCATCTACGGCAAGAACTGCCCCGAAGACTGGATCGAGCGCAACCTCTACAGCCGCTACCGGCTGCTGGGCGTGGCGATCATGGCCGTCGTCGACCTGCTGCTGTTCGGCACCATCGGCATCACCATCTGGGCGATCCAGATGATGTGGATCCCGGTCTGGGCGGCCGGCGTGGTCAACGGTCTCGGCCATGCCGTCGGCTACCGCAACTTCGAATGCCGCGACGCGGCGACCAATCTGGTGCCTTGGGGCATCCTGATCGGCGGCGAAGAACTGCACAACAACCATCACACCTACCCCAACTCGGCCAAGCTGTCGGTCAAGAAGTGGGAGTTCGACCTCGGCTGGGCCTGGATCCAGGTCTTCAGCTTCCTGCGTCTGGCCAAGGTCCAGCGGGTCGCGCCGATCGCCCACCGCGTCGAAGGCAAGGGCAGCCTGGACATGGACACCGCCATGGCGATCCTCAACAACCGCTTCCAGATCATGGCCCAGTACCGCAAGCTGGTGATCGGCCCGCTGGTCAAGCAGGAACTGGCCAAGGTCGATCATTCGGTACGCCACCAGTTCCACCGGGCCAAACGCCTGCTCTCGCGGGAAACCAGTCTGCTGGAAGATCGCCACCACGCGCGCATCCAGAACATGCTCGAGCACAGCCAGGCGCTGAAGGTAATCTACGAGAAACGCCTGGCCCTGCAGCAGATCTGGGTCAAGACCAGCGCAAATGGCCACGACATGCTCGCCGCCATCAAGGAATGGGTACACGAGGCCGAGGCCAGCGGCATCCAGTCCCTGCGCGAATTCGCTGACCAGTTGAAAACCTACTCGCTGCGCCCTGTCGCCGCCTGAGTGCCGTTGATCGGTGCGCCCGGTTCCCGTGCGCACCCTTCGGAACTTCACCCTCGATCCCCTATCTCAAAGACACTTCGCCACCCCCGGCGGGTTTTCCCGTGGCCGTTGTCGATTGATCGGCACGCCCTTTGAGATTCGTGTCGATGGTCAACAACAATCAAAAAGACTCATCCCCTCCCCAGTGGCCCGAGGCCGCGCAAACCCTGATGGCATTGATGCACGCCCAGGGCGAAGTCGCCCGGCTCAGCGAACGCGAGCAGCTGTTCAGTTCGCTGCTGGTCAGCGTCAACGCCGTGCTTTGGGCCTTCAACTGGGAAACCCGTCAGGTGTTGTACGTCAGCCCCGCTTACGAGCGGATCTTCGGTCGTTCCGCCGGCCTGTTGCTGGCCGACTACAACCAGTGGCGCGACAGCATCTACCCGGATGATCTGGAATACGCCGAACGCAGCCTCGCCGAAGTGCTGCACAAAGGCGCCGTGGAAGACCGCGAATACCGGATCATCGCCGCCGACGGCCAGGTTCGCTGGGTCAGCGACAAGTGCTTCATCAATCGTCAGGACGAACCGGGGCAACCGGTGATCATCGTCGGCATCGCCGAAGACATCACCGACAAGAAGCAAATGGAAACCGAGCTGCAACGCCTGGCCACCACCGACGTACTGACCCAGAGCAGCAATCGCCGGCACTTCTTCGAATGCGCCCACCGGGAATTTGAACAAGCCCGCCTGCAAGGCGCGCAAATGGCGTTCCTGCTGCTGGACATCGATGACTTCAAAGTGATCAACGACACCTACGGCCACCCGGAGGGCGACAACGTGCTGCAACGGATCGCCGAATGCGGGCGAGCATCATTGCGCCGGGGAGACCTGTTCGGGCGGATTGGCGGTGAGGAATTCGCTGCGGTTTTCCCGGGCTGTGCGCCGGACATGGCGATGCAGGTGGCCGAACGGCTGCAACGGGAAATCCAGCGGCTGAGTTTCAATCACGGTGAACAGACGTTCGGTATCACCGTCAGCCAGGGCCTGACCAGCCTCACCCCGGATGACGAAAGCCTCGACACCCTGTTCGCCCGCGCAGACGCGGCGATGTACGAGGCCAAACGGCAGGGCAAGAACCGGATCATTTCCGCCTGATTCAAGAGCGGATGCGCAATCAAGCCGCTATTTGCGCATCCGCATCAGCTCCGGCAAGCCGATCTTGAGCAAGCGCGCCGTGCGGCTCTTCGCCAGCTCCTCAACGCCCTCATGCTCGGTCAGCCGCGCCATCTGCGCCGCCATGTTCATCACCAATGCCTCGCGGGAATACACCCCGCCACCGAGCTGGTAGACCGAGGCAATCAGCTCGCGCAACTCCAGCGGCAAACGCCAGCGAGTGCGCAGCGCCGAGCCATACGCCGCACCGAATTCGGCCAGCGCATCGCCGACTTCCTCCAGTTCATCCAGCTCGCCGCCGGCCTGCTTCCACTCTTGAAGACAACGCAGCAACGCCAGATCGCCGAGGCGATGGAGCATCCCGGCGCAGTAGCAGCGTTCCTGATCCAGATCGAGCAACCGCGCCAGCGTGCGGGCGTACTCGGCGGTGTGCAGCGACAGGCCCCAATAGCGCTCGGCGTAGTCGGCCAGACACGGGTCGCTGAGCCGGGCGCTGCGCTTGAGTGCCAGGCCAAGGATCAGGTTCATGCTTTGCCCGGTGCCCAGACGATGCAGCGCCTGCGCCAGGGTCTGCACCGGCGCGCCATGATGCTGGGCGGCGCTGTTGGCGGCGGCGATCAACACGGCGGTGATCTGCGGGTCGGTGCGAATTTCCTCTTCCAGCAGCTTCAGATCCAGCCCGTTGGGATTGAGGCTGCGCTTGACCGCCACCTGCACGTCGGTCATCAGCGGCGCGCCGTCGGCCTGCTCGCGGCGACGTTCGAGGAATACCGAGAGGGTCATGCCCGGCGCCAGCGCCGGTACTTCGCAGAACACTTCCTCACCGGCGTTCAGCAGCAGCCCCTGCAAACGCTCGGTCAGGCTATCCATGTTCAGGGGTTTGGCCAGGTAGGCAGTCGGCGCCAGCGGCAAGGCTTCGCGCACGCTGGCGCTGTCGTTGCGACTGCTCATCAGAATGAACGGCAGCGGCGGGTTGCGTTTGCGCTGGCGCACGCTGCGCAACACGTTCAAGCCATCGACGCCGGGCAACTCCCAGTCGACGATCGCCAGGTCATAGGGCACTTCGCTGAGCAGCGTCATTGCCTCCTGGCCATCGGCGCACAGATCCAGCCGCGCGTCGCAACGCACATTCAGCAACACTTGTTTGAGCAGGTCACGAGACCACGGGTCGGCCTCGGCAATCAGGACTCTTGGTACAGCGGGTAAATCGACGGCCGTCATGCTCGCCCTCCCTTGCAATGCTTGAACCTTAGCCAATGCTGGCGTTTCGGTACAACCTGAAAACCGCGCAGGTGTTTCTCCCGGCATGAAAAAACCCGCCGAAGCGGGTTTTTTGTCGATCCGATCACACGGTGCTGCGGATTACAGCTCCGAGAAGCACTCTTCGATGATCGCCAGGCCTTTGTCCAGTTGCTCGTCCGGCGAGGTCAGCGGTACCAGGACGCGCAGCACGTTGCCGTAGGTGCCGCAGGACAGCAGGATCAGGCCCTTGTCACGCGCCTTGGCCACGACAGCCGCGACGGCAGTCGGGTTTGGCTTGTGGCTGTCGCCGTTTTCGAACAGCTCGACCGCGATCATGGCGCCCAGGGCACGGACTTCGCCGATCACCGGGTACTTGGCCTGGATGGCTTTCAGGCCGGTGACCAGACGCTCGCCGACAGCCTTGCAGCGGTCCAGCAGTTTTTCTTCTTCGAACACTTCCATCACGGCCAGGGCCGCGGCGCAAGCGATCGGGCTACCGGCGTAGGTGCCGCCCAGGCCGCCTGGCGCGATGGCGTCCATGTATTCGGCCTTGCCGCAGACACCGGCCAGCGGGAAGCCGCCAGCGATGGATTTGGCGAAAGTGGTCAGGTCGGCAGCAACGCCCATCTGTTCCATGGCGAAGAACGTGCCGGTACGGCCAGCGCCGGTCTGCACTTCGTCAGCGATCAGCAGGATGCCGTGCTGGTCGCACAGGGCGCGCAGACGCTTCATGAACTCTTTCGGTGCGACGTAGAAACCACCTTCACCCTGCACAGGCTCGATGATGATCGCGGCGATGTCTTTCGGCTCGGCGTCGTTCTTGAAGATGCGCTCGATGGAAGCGATCGAGTCGTCGATGCTCACGCCGTGCAGTTCGTTCGGGTACAGCGCGCGGAAGATGCCGCCTGGCATCAGGCCCATGCCGGCCGAGTAAGGCACGACTTTACCGGTCAGGCCCAGGGTCATCATGGTGCGACCGTGGTAAGCGCCGGTGAAGGCGATCACGCCAGCGCGGCCAGTGGCGGCACGGGCGATCTTGACGGCGTTTTCAACGGCTTCGGAACCAGTGGTCACCAGCAGGGTTTTCTTGGCGAAGTCGCCCGGTACGCGAGCGTTGATTTTCTCGCACAGCTCGACGTACGGCTCGTAAGCCAGCACCTGGAAGCAGGTGTGGGTCAGCTTGTTCAGCTGCTCGGTCACGGCGGCGATGATTTTCGGGTGCACGTGGCCGGTGTTCAGTACGGCGATGCCGCCGGCGAAGTCGATGAATTCACGACCTTCAACGTCGGTCACGGTCGCGTTCTTCGCGGACTCGGCGAAGATCGGGTGAATCTGGCCAACACCACGTGGAACAGCTGCGGTACGACGGGCCATCAGTTCAGCGTTAGTCTTGCTCATTGCAGTCCTCATTCGCCGCTCATCGGGCGGCGTGGTTCAAGGATAAAGCGGGAGGAATCGGCGGCGGCAGCATGCGATGATCGACTGCCACGGCGTTCCCGGCCGCAGAGAAAATTCCGGTTTGAAACGACGCAAAGGGACAGCGCTCTCGTGCCCTTTGCGTTTACAGCGATCTTCTACCGAGGCTTAGATGCCCAGGCAGAGGTATTTGATTTCCAGGTAATCTTCGATGCCGTACTTGGAGCCTTCACGACCCAGGCCCGAGGCCTTGATGCCGCCGAACGGCGCGACTTCGTTGGAGATCAGCCCGGTGTTGACGCCGACCATGCCGTATTCCAGGGCTTCAGCCACACGGAACACACGGCCCAGGTCGCGAGCGTAGAAGTACGAGGCCAGACCGAACTCGGTGTCGTTCGACATCGCGATCACTTCGGCTTCGTCTTTGAAGCGGAACAGCGGCGCCAGCGGACCGAAGGTTTCTTCCTTGGCCACCGCCGCGTCTTTCGGCACGTTGGTCAGGATGGTCGGCTCGAAGAAGTTGCCTTCCATCGGCTTGCCACCGGCCAGAACGGTTGCGCCTTTGCTCACCGCGTCAGCGATGTGCTCTTGCACCTTGGCCACGGCTTTCTCGTCGATCAGCGGGCCGGTGGTGGTGCCTTCTTCCAGACCGTTGCCGATCTTCAGCTTGGCGACTGCCACTTTCAGCTTCTCGGCGAACGCGTCGTAGACCGAATCCTGAATGTACAGACGGTTGGCGCAGACGCAGGTCTGGCCGTTGTTGCGGTACTTGGAAATGATCGCGCCTTCGACGGCCTTATCCAGGTCCGCGTCGTCGAACACGATGAACGGCGCGTTGCCGCCCAGTTCCAGGGAGACTTTCTTGATGTCCTTGGCGCATTCCGACATCAGCTGACGACCGATTTCGGTCGAGCCGGTGAAGGACAGTTTGCGCACGATCGGGTTGCTGGTCAGCTCGCTGCCGATATCGCCGGCGCTGCCGGAGACCACGCTGAACACACCTTTAGGGATGCCGGCGCGCTGGGCCAGTTCGGCCAGAGCGAATGCGGAGAACGGCGTTTGCGAAGCCGGCTTGAGCACCATGGTGCAACCGGCGGCCAGCGCAGGACCTGCCTTACGAGTGATCATCGCCGCCGGGAAGTTCCACGGGGTGATGGCAGCGGTCACGCCGATTGGTTGTTTGATCACGATCAGGCGCTTGTCCGGCTGGTGGCCCGGAATTACGTCGCCGTAAATGCGCTTGGCTTCTTCGGCGAACCACTCGATGAACGAAGCGGCGTAAACGATTTCGCCCTTGGCTTCGGCCAGTGGTTTGCCTTGTTCGAGGGTCATCAGGCGAGCGAGGTCATCCTGGTTCTCGATCATCAGTTCGAACCAGCGACGCAGTTTGCCTGCACGCTCCTTGGCGGTCAGTGCACGCCAGGCCGGAAGCGCCTTGTCGGCGGCTTCGATGGCGCGGCGGGTTTCGGCAGCGCCCATCTTCGGCACGGTGCCCAGAATCTCGCCAGTGGCCGGGTTGTTGACCTTGATCGTCTGACCGTTGTCCGCGTCGACCCATGCGCCATCGATGAAGGCTTGCTGGCGGAACAACTGGGTGTCTTTAAGCTGCATGTCGGCTTTCCTTAACAGCACCGCGCAAGGCGCGGAGCAAAATTATGATTGTAGAAAGGCGCCTCGCAAGGCTGCCGTCAGGGAAATCATTCACCGGGCTGGCACATGAATAGCGCACGACTCGAAACGCGTGCGGCTCAGCACCTGGATAAGGAGCGTTTGAAATCTCAAACGAATCCTAGGTTCAAAGGGGTTGGAGGACAATAGGGCGTTCGAAAAAAAGAACAAAAACGCCGCAATTGCTGAACATTTCAGATCAACGTACCAACAGCCCCGATCGCAGGGAAACCATAGAACAGCCTCCCCAAAGCGCCAAGCGAGCCTTTTGCAGGACGTTACAGCTTTATGGAATGCAGGGTTTTCCAACCGACACTTGCACTGACAATCCACGCCAAAACCCGGCATGGACGCCCCGAGCCGACCTAGGTATGATGTCGCCCGCTGCACCAGTAGCTCAGCTGGATAGAGTACTGCCCTCCGAAGGCAGGGGTCGTGGGTTCGAATCCCGCCTGGTGCGCCATGAACAAAACGAAAAAGCCCCGGACTGCAAGGTCCGGGGCTTTTTTGTGCCTGCTGGCTGGCGACTCACTCCGTCGTCCAGTCAAACTCGTCGTATTCATCATCGCCTTCTTCGTCCTCGATCAACTCATCATCGAGAACGTCTTGCTCCAGATCCTCTTCGGCCTGTTTGGCCAGAAGAAACTCCTTGCGACTCTCCGTCACTGCCCGCCGCAGTTCCTCACCCTTCACCGGGCAGTTGAGCATTTGGGCGATGCGGTCGATTTTTTGGGCCACGGCATCCTCCAGCGCATCGGCAATGACCCGATAGTGCGCGTTTTTGCGGGTCAATGCCAAATGGCGGATGGCTGATACGGTCAGTTCTTGCGGATTTTTTCCAGCCGCAGGTCGAGATTCACGTTCGGGTAGCGCTTGTGCAAGTTGTTGAACAGGGTGTCAGCCGCTTGCGACTGGCCGGACTCGCGCAGGCGCAGGACCTCGCGCAGTTGCGCGTCGAGACCGTTGACCGGGGCGGCGGCGCGCTTGCTGACCTTGGCTTCGTCTGCCGTTTCGGCGCTGATCGATTCGCTCTGCATCGGTGCAGCCATTTCCGCCATTGGTGCGGGAGCCATTGCTGGAGCTGGCGCAGAAAGCGCGCCAGCGGGGGCCGACAACGATCGGGCCTCCTGGCGGGCCACGGGCGCGGCCGGTTTCGCGGCGGGGGCGAAATCGTATTGAGCGGCGGGCTCCGGCGTGCGTTGCACCAGCGACAGCATCAGCGCGATGCCGACCAGGCTGGCGAAAACCACCTGGTAGCGCGGTGTCTGGCAGGCCTTGAGCCAGCGTTGCCAGAGACTCTGCCGTAGCGCCGGGGTTTCACGGCGGGCGGCGTTGAGGATCAGCGCGTCGAGATGCGCCGGCGGTTCGGCGTTGTGCTGTTCGCGCACGTGCTTGAGCACTTGCTCTTCGGGTGTCGGGCGGGCGTCCGTCATGTCAGTACCTCCTCGGCCAGCAGCCGACGCAATTTTTGCTGGGCGTAGCGCAAGCGGCTCTTGACGGTTTCCAGCGGTGTTTCGGTGAGGCTGGCGATTTGCGCCAGGTCGAGGTCGCCATGGGCGCGCAGCAGGAACACTTCGCGCTGGTCGGCGGGCAAGGATTGCAGGGCGCTCTCCAGGCGCTGGCTGTCGCGGCTGAGGTTGAGCAGTTGTTCGGGATCGGAGGCGTCGTCGCTGACAGCGTGGAATTGCTCGTCGTAGCTGTCATGCAACGGTTGCCGGGCGCCGTGTTTGCGCCAGTGGTCGATCAGGCGATTGCGGGCAATCTGGAACAACCATGTACGAAAGGTCGCCCGGCCTTGTGGCTGACTGGCACTGCGGATCAGGCTCAGCCAGGTCTCCTGGAAAACCTCGTCGGCCAGTTCCAGTTTGCCGCTCAAACCGAGCAGAAACCGGTAAAGACTCTGCCGATGACGAGCGTACAGGATCTCGAACGCCTTGCCGTCACCCTCGCGATACCGGGCCAGCAGCGATTCATCGCTGCTGGCCTCAAGGCTGTCGGCGGAGGTAAACAGCTGTGTGATAAAGCCTTTGAGGCGGCTCACTATTCAATCCGTCGCTCGGTGGACATTGCGTTGGAGGCCGTGGACGTGCGCAAGCTCTGCGCCAGCTCCACCAACTGCACGAACTCATTGCGCAGGCCAAAGCGGTCATCGCCGCGTGCACCTCGGGCCAGGGCTTCGGTGTCCTTGAGGCTGAATTCGCCGGTGTAGCGGCCGTCCTTGAGTTGCTGGGAAAACGCAGCGACGGCGGCAGCAAAACGCAGATCCTCACTGGCCGGCGCCACCTGATTGGCAATCGGCCGCTCGATCAGCAGACTTTTCCCACCCTCAGGCTTTTGATATCGCACGCGTAGCATGGCCAATTCTCCTTTCTTCTCGGAAACCACTGCATCGGTTTTTCCGTAACGCAGCGGTTCCAGCCAGCCCTTCCCGCCTGTCGGGACAATTTCATACAACGCCGTCACCGTATGGCCTGCACCGATTTCACCGGCATCGACCTTGTCATTACTGAAATCCTCACGCTTCAACGCGCGGTTTTCGTAGCCGAGCAGCCGGTATTCGCTGACCTGCGCCGGGTTGAACTCGACCTGCAACTTGACGTTTTTCGCCACCACGGCGAGGGTCGAACCGAGTTGATCCACCAGCACCTTGCGCGCTTCGCGCAAGTTGTCGATGTAGGCGTAGTTGCCGTCACCGGCATCGGCCAGTTGTTCCATCAGGTGTTCATTGTAGTTATCCACACCAAAACCCAAGGTGGTCAGGGAAATCCCGGTCTTGCGTTTATCCACAGCCATTTGTTTCAGGCTGTCGAAGTCGCTGATGCCGACGTTGAAGTCGCCATCGGTGGCCAACAGGATGCGGTTGATGCCGTTGGGGATGAAAGCCTGCTGCGCCATCTGGTAAGCCAGTTCGATACCGGAAGCACCAGCGGTCGAGCCGCCGGCCGTCAATTGCTCGATGGCTGTGCGAATTTTCGCTTTTTCCCGTCCGGAAGTCGGCTCCAGCACCACTCTGGATTCGCCGGCATACACCACCAGCGAAACCCGATCCTGCTCGCGCAATTGATCGACCAGCAACTTCAGGGTGCTTTTGACCCGCGGCAAGCCTTCGGGGCGGTCCATCGAGCCGGACACATCCACCAGAAATACCAGATTGGCCGGGGCCAGTTCCGCCACCGCGCGGTCGGAGGCCTTGATGCCGATGCGCAGCAAGCGGGTGTGCGGGTTCCACGGTGAAGCGGCCAGTTCGGTGGTCACGCCGAAGGGCGAGCCATCGCTCGGCAGCGCGTAGTCGTAGGGAAAGTAATTGACCATCTCCTCCAGCCGCACCGCGCCTTCCGGCGGCAGTCGACCCTGATTGAGCAGTCGCCGAACATTGGCGTAGGCGCCGGTGTCGACGTCGGCACTGAAGGTCGAGACCGGGGTTTCGGCGACGCTGTGGATCGGGTTGTCGGCCAGCTTGGCGTACTGCTCGCGTTGTTCGTCACGATAGCCTTGTGGATAACTTTCACTGGCCGGCATCGGTGCAAAACTGGCGATCGGCGCTGCCCGTACACTGCGTTTGGCCATCGCGCTGTCGGCCATCACCGCTTCAGGCTGCACGGAGGATTTCAGTTCAGTCTGCGCCGGAGGTGGCATGATGGTGGTTTCCGGGCTGGAGGAAACACCGCAACCGGCAACCACCAGCAACACACTGGCAGCAAGGGGGCGCAGAAACGTGGAAGGGAGGGACATGGGGGCTGACCTCGGGGAAGAATTGATCCATTCATCCCCTGAGACGGGCAGCCCTTTGCGTTCGGGTTAAACCTCGCCGAAATTTTTTTCAGCGGTGATAGCGCCGCACCGCACTGCTGTTGCGCAGCACGTGGCCTTTGATTTTTTCCATCAACTGGGCGCGGGTCAGGCCGGCAGGCAAGGCGTCCGGGGCCAGATCCAGGGCATAGATCTGGATGATGTAATGGTGCGCGCTGTCGCCCACCGGCGGGCACGGGCCGATGTAGCTGGTGGTGCCTTTGCTGTTGGTGCCACCGACGCCTTCAAGTGCCGATTTCGCTCCAACGCCGGCGGGAATCTGCCGGGTTGTGGCCTTGATGCCGTAGTGAACCCAGTGATCGACGCCTGCGCCTTTCTGGCCGTCCGGATCGTGCATGACGATGGCGTAGCTCAGGGTTCCGGCCGGGCCGGCATTCCAGCTCAGGGCCGGCGACTGGTTCTTGCCGCCGCAACCGGCTGCATCGCTGGCCGCCGCCGAGGTGAACAGGCGGTTATCCGACACGCCGGGAATGCTGAGGGTGAAACGCTCCTGGGCCTGCGCCGGAAACTGCACGCAAAGGGCGACGGCAACGGCCGCCAGCCAAGGGTTGAGAGAGGTCAATCGGGTCATTCCGGGAGCACCTTGTGCAGTTGGGCCTTCGTCGGCCTGCAAACTATAGCCGTACCGTTCGTGCCGTGGCAGTGGGAAATGGCTGAACCTCGCAATGCAGCCCAAACTCGTAAGAGAAATGCCTGTGAGGAGCACGACCATGACCCTGCACCGTGTCGCCCGTTTCGCCGATGTGCCTGAAGACCGTGGGCTGGAGGTGCAGATCGGCGACTGCAAGATCGTCCTGCTGCGCGCCGCTGGCCAGTTGCGCGCCTTTCAGGGGCAATGCCCGCACGCCGGCGCGCCGCTGGCGGAAGGTGCGTTGTGCCACGGCCGGCTGATCTGCCCGTGGCACAAGGCAGCCTTTCGCGCCGAAGATGGCGCCCTGTGCGAACCTCCGGCACTGGACAGCCTCAAGCGCTATCCGCTGGAACTGCGCGGCGACGAGGTGTGGGTTGATGACCAGCCGTTGCCGGATCCGCACACCCCACCGCAGGACGATCCGCGCACCTTTGTGATCGTCGGCGCCGGTGCCGGGGGAACGGCCTGCGCCGCCGCCCTGCGGGAAAAAGGCTTCGGCGGGCGAATCGTGCTGATCGACCGCGAGCCGGACGCCGGCTACGACCGCACGGTGCTGAGCAAATTCGTGCTGTCCGGGGAAATGCCGTCAGCGGAAACCCCGCCGCTGCGCGATGACGATTTTTACCGCGAACAGCACATCAACCGGGTTTCAGGCGAGGTCACCGGGCTCGATGCCGATACCAAAACCCTTCACCTGAGCGATGGCCGCACACTGCATTACAGCGCGGCGGTGCTGGCCACCGGCGCGACGCCCAACGCATTGGAGTTACCCGGCGCCGACCTGCCCCAGGTGTTTGTCCTGCGCTCAAGAACCCAGGCGCAATCCATCATGGACGCCGCCCAACCGGGCCAGCGCGCGGTGATCATTGGTGACAGCTTCATTGCCCTTGAATGTGCTTCAGCCTTGCGCCAACACGGTCTCGAGGTGACGGTGCTGGCCCGTCACGCGATTCCCTTCGCGGCGCAATTCGGTGAAGCCGTCGGCAAGGCGATCCGGGCGCTGCATGAAGAAAACGGCGTGAAATTCATCACTGATCACGAAGCCAGGGAGATCACCGGCGATGGCAAGGTCGAGGCGGTGTTGCTCGACAACGGCCTGCGCCTGTCGGCGGATCTGGTGTTGGCGGGAATCGGCGTACATCCGGCCACCGAAGCGTTCGTCGACTTGTCGCGCGAGGACGATCAATCACTGTTGGTCGATGCCAGCCTGCGCGTGGCTGACGGCCTATGGGCGATTGGCGATATCGCCACCTTCCCGTTGAACGGCAAACCACAACGCATCGAACACTGGCGCCTGGCCCAGCAGCACGCGCGAATCGCCGCCGCCAACCTGCTCGGTGGCGACGAGCATTATCTCGACGTGCCGTATTTCTGGACCTGGCATTTCGGCCGCAACTACGACTATCTCGGTCACGCCGAGCAGTGGGACGCAGTGGAATTCATCGGCGAACCCGAACAGCCGCCATTTATCGGGCTGTTCGGGAGCAAGGGCGTGGTGGTGGCGGCGGTGGCCTGCGAAGAGGAACGAGCGATGGCCCTGCTCGCCGAACGCATGAAACAGCCGCTGCCGATGGATGAAGCCTGGCGGCTGATTCGCGCCGTCAGGTGATCCGGTTCAGCGGCTCGCGGTTGTCGTCGTCCTCGGCGTGCAGAAATATCACCCGAGGATGCTCCAGCGGGGCCAGCGGTGGTGGCAGCTCTTGCGGCTGAACCGGCCACAGATGCGGCACCACTTGGCTGACGTCGCCGTCCTGATCGTTGTGGATGGTCATCACGCCCGGCCCGCGCAATTTCTGAAAGCGCTCGTCGCACAATTTGAAGCTGCGGCTCAGCCCTTCATCGTCGACCACCGGGGACGGCAGGCGGCGCTGGGCGAAGCTTCGGCTCTTGCGTTGCTGATAGCGCGCCCAGCCGATCAGGATCACCGCGTTGACCAGCGCCACCCACAGGTAAATCTGCAAGGTGCCAAGCGCTTCGAACGCCGAATTGTCGATGCGCGGCCCGCCTTCGTGGGTCTCGATCAGCGGCCATAAACCGCGCGCCAGCAGATACAGCAGGCCGATCCAGGCCAGCACGGTGAAGAACGCATCGACCACCACCAGAAACGGCCGTTGGCGGGTCCGGATGATTTTCATTTGATAACCTCCTCTTCATCGTTCCCGAGCGGCTTGATACCCCGGTCGGGACTGACCCAGCGCGCACGCTTCTGGTGTTGGCCGAACAAGACTTTGGGGAAACTGACCAGCGTGGTCAGCAGGCTGACGAACCAGAACGCGATCGGATACCAGACCACCCAGAACATGGTCTTGCCCAGGCCCGGTTCGTAGCGCCGGTCAATGATGATGCTGACCGCGAACTGCACCAGACAGACAAACGCCAGCAGCAGACCGGTGAACGCCGGCGGCATCAGGTGATCGACCGCAATCGCTTCAGGCATGACCACGAACTTGCCGACGGCCCAGAAGATCACCGACAACAGGAAGGTGAACGCCCAACCGGTCGACAGGCAGTATTCGAACAGCAGCGGCCACAGGTAACGATGGCGGTACTGCCAGATTCCGCGAATGTTCTTGAACAGCACTTCGGCGCCGCCCTGGGCCCAGCGCAGACGCTGCTTCCACAGACCACGCAGGGTTTCCGGCATCAGGATCCAGCACAGGGCACGGGGCTCGTAAAAGATGCTCCAGTGGTCCAGTTGCAGCTTCCAGCTGATGTCGATGTCTTCGGTGATCATGTCCGGGCTCCAGTAGCCAACCCGGTTCAGCGCGGTGCGGCGGAACGCGACGATCACACCCGACACGGTGAAGATCCGCCCGAACACCCGCTGTGTGCGTTTGATCAGCCCGATGATCGACGAGAACTCACCAACCTGAACTCGCCCGACCAGGGTCGAACGCGTGCGGATTCGTGGGTTGCCGGTCACCGCACCCAGTCGTGCGTTGTCGAGCATCGGCGCCACAAGGTAAGCGGCGGTGTTCGGCGCCAGCAGCGCGTCACCGTCGATGCACACCAAGTATTCGCTGCGCGCAGCGATGGCGCCCATGCGCAGGGCCACGGCCTTGCCCTGGTTTTCCGCCAGGTGCAGCACGCGCAGTCGCGGATCTTCCTTGGCCAGCGCATCCAGCACTTCGGCGGTGTTGTCCTTGGAGCCGTCGTTGATCGCGATGACTTCGATGTTCGGGTAGTGCTGCGCCAGCGCCGCGTGGATGGTGTCGGCGGCGTTGTCGCCCTCGTTGTAGCAAGGGATCAGGATCGAAATCAGCGGTTCGCCTTCCAGCGGTGGCGGCAGGGTGTCGTCCTTCCACGGCCAGTGCCGTTCCCAGTGCAGCCAGAAATACAGGCCACCGGAAATCCACAACCCGGACATGAACAGCGGGTAGAAGAACACGAAGTCCATCAGGAATTGCCCGGTGACCAGGAAGATCAGCCCCAGCGGGACGCCGAGGACGATCGCCAGAACAAGCAGGGCCAGCAGTCTATCCAGCATGTCATGGGTTCCATTTGTTGGAGAGCGCAGGCCGCACGGTTTTCAGGTCCGGCAGGTTCTCGAGAAAGTTGTCCGGGTAGTAGCCGAAACTGGTGGCGCCCTGACGCTTGAGGCGGCTCATCCAGTCGGCCAGTTGCGCGCCGTCGATGTCGGTCTGGTCCTTTTTCGTCCAGTCCCGGGCCTGCAATTCGAACACCGTGCGATTCAGCGCACCGGGGCGCTGTTTGATCTTCGCCACCAGCGCTTCGAGCCACGGGCCGGACTGCGCATACGTCTGTTTTTCCATGAGCGGCATGGCCATCGGCGCCGTCCAGTCGTAAGTCCCGAGGAAGTCATCGAGGTTCTGCGCGAACCACGCTTCGCTGTGCGGATTGAGCACTGGCTCGGCGAAGATGTTGCGCGCGGTGAGCACTTGCGGGCCACGAATCGCGCGCACCTTGGCGGTCAGCTCATTGGTGAAGTCGATCAGGTAGCGGCTCTTGAAGCGCGTCCAGCGCTGCATGGCTTCCGGATCGTCACGCAGGGCGGCGATCGAGTCCGGCAAACCGTTCGCGGCATAAGCCTTCAGCGCCTGCGGGCCGGCGTCTTCGAAGTCCGAAAGCACCGCGTCGTCGTGGTAGAGAATGCCGTCGACCGAGGTCAGGCGTGCCACGTCTTCGTAGATCTCACCGATGATCCGCCGCACTTCGGGATCGAACGGCGACAAGCGTTTGTATTGATCCGGGTCGACCGCGGTCGTGCCGGTCTTCGGATCCCAGCGCGTCACCCGTGGCAGCTTCGAATCCAGTTCGAAACTCAGCACCGGCATCCACGCAAAGACCTTCACGTGAGCCCGGGTACGCAGTTGCCAGGCGACGCGGTCGAACAGGTCGGCGCGCATCGGCAGATGACGGTTGGGGAAGTACAACGAATGCACCAGCCCATCGCCCTTCGGATCGGCGAAGGCTTGCAGGAACACCGTGTTGGCGCCCATGTCAGCCATGCGCTGGATCAGTTTGCCGAGGTTGATTTCCTGCTGCGCCGGGTCCGGGTCGTAGACGTTGTCCAGATCGACGTGGACCACGCGCATGGTGAAATCCGATTGCACGCCGACCACGCTGTTGGCGAAGTGCTCGCCGTCAGGGTCAGAGGCGACCAGGAAACGCGGCCCGCTCATCAGGTTGTCGAGGGCATCGAGGCCGTCATCGAGGGTCAGGGCCATTTCATAGCCCTCTTCGCTGACCACGGTCAGCGACGTGCCGTCCGCCGTGCCGTAAGGCCAGACCCAGACGCGCGGTTTCTTACCGGTGTTCTTGCGGATCTTCTCCGAGATCGCCTGCACGTCGGCGCGGATCCGCGCCTGGAAATCGGCCTCGGATTCGTAGCGTTTGCTCACCGGATCGTAGCGGCGGGTCGCGGCCGCCGGCTGCAGGTTGCCTTGCGGGTTGGCGAGAATGCCTTTGTGATTGGCATCGGTGTGAGCGGCGATTTCCACCAGACCCGATTGCGAGATTTCCCGCACCTGAGCCCAGGTCAGGAAGTCGGAGCGCGCACGCGGTGTACCGGCGAAATCCACCGGCTGGTTCAGCGGCGTGTCGATCCAGGTGCCGACCGGCGCCAGCAGCGCATGCCAGTTGTAGGCGCGCAACACCGGCAACACGCGGGTGTAGAAGCTTGAGTAACCGTCGTCGAAGCTGAGCAGGATCGCCTTGGGCGGCAGTTCCGGCCCGCCTTTGCGCGCGGCCATGATCTGGTCGACCGTCACCGGTTTGTAGTTGTTTTCCCGCAGCCAGGCGAGTTGCTCAAGCAGGCGCTCGGTGCGCACCGCCACCACCGCCTGATCGGGGTCACGATCTTCGACGTCATGGTAGGCAATGCCCAGCACGTGGTTTTTCGGCCAGGGCTTTTCATTGGCTGCCAGCGGTCGCTCGGACGGCGGCACGAAGGCCGGGGCTTGCTGGGCGCAGGCGCTGACCAGCAGCACTCCCAGCAGAAGGAAGAAACGCGAAATCAAAGGCATCTTCAAACTCTTCTAGAAGCGGAAAGTGAGGTCGACGAGCAGACGCAGATCGGTTTCCCGGTCACCGTCGTAGGGCCGGTTGATCACGCTGAACAAACCGCCCACCTCGAACACGTCGTTCCAGGCGTAGCGCTGGCCGTAACCGAGCAATGCCATGCCGCCGGTGCCGTGATCACGCTGGCTGTAAGTGCCCGCTCCGGCCTGGAACTGCTGGCTCCAGACGGTTTCGTAGCGGTGGTACAGCACGTGATTGACGTTGAGCAGCGGCATGACGCTGAAGTCCGACTTCGGGTTGAAGTACGGCACGTCATCGGACTTGGAGTTGTGGCTGGTGCCCACTTCCAGGCCCGCATCGACTTGCAGGTTCGGCGCGCTGTAGACGCCCTCTTTTCCGGTCAGCAAGGCTTCGACACGGTTGTTGCCGTCGCTGAAGTGCGACGGGCTGACCGCCAGCCGCCACTCGCGGCTCTCGTTGGCGCGCCAGCGGATGAAACCGCTGCCGCCGTTGGCCTTGATGTCGCTGTTCAATGCCCGCAGCGGGGTTTCGGCCGAGAGGTATTCGAGGCTGCCGCCGTATTGCCAGTGATCGTCGATGTCGCGGGCAATCGCCAGGCGCGCACCCTGCTTGTCGCCGAAACCATAGGAATGGTTCGACACTTCGGCTTCGAGGGTCATGTCGCGGGTGCGACGCTCCAGACCGACACGCTGGAAGCGATGGTGGCCGGTGCCTTCGGCAAAATCGCCGGTGGCGTAACCGGCCCCGGCGAACACTCGCCAGTCTTCATCGATTGGCGGGCTGTAGAGGGTGGTCTGGATGCCGAAATCCCGGCTGCCGGTGACCGCGCCGGCATCGCCACCGCTGCCACCGTTGGCCTTGCCGCCATAGGCCTCGACGCGCAGCTCGGACATGTCGTGCACTTCACGTTCACGGGCCAGACGCTGGACCTGACGGTTGTCGGGAAAACGCGCCACCACGTCATCGGTCAGCGCATCCATCTGCCGCCATTCCTGCAAGTCCATGGCGGTGCGGGCCTGCGCGACTTCCAGGCCCATGTCGCGCGGCGCGATGCTCTCGGTTTCCTTGAGCTGGTTTTCCGCGCGGCGCGGCCAATTGCGAGCCAGGTACAGGTCGGCCTGGGCCAGGCGCAGGCCGATGTTGCCCGGCGCCTGGTCCACCAGGGTCTGCAAGCGCTCTTCGCCGTGAGGCAGGTCGGAACCGTAGGTGCCGGCCTGTGCCGCCAGTTGCTGGGCGTCCATCCATTCATCGTTGGGGTTGCCGATCGGCAAGCCCTTGAGTTCGACACGCGGCTTCTGCGCCTTGGCCTGATCCTCAGCGACCTTGCGCGCCTCTTCGGCGCGGTCGCTTTCCAGCAGCGCGTAATACAGCGCCGTGGTGTCTTCGAGTCGGTCGCCGACATCGGCGTCCGGCGCCGCCAGCACCTGACGGTAGAGATCGGTGGCGATTTCCGGCTGGCGCTGATCCAGATAGGACGCTGCCACCCAGCGCAGGGCGTAGGTCGGGATCTTCACGCCTTCGGCTTGCAGCTTCTGGTATTCGCTGATGACTTCGGCGGTGCGCGCCCGGGCCTTGAGTGCGCCCATGCGGTCGATGCGCCAGCGGGTCACGTCATCGTGGGCGCTGGCGTCCGGGGTCCAGGTGGCGAGCAACTGGTCGTAGTCGGCCAGGGCGCGGTCGGCGATCACGTAGCGTTCTTTTTCGCTGCGGGTGGCCAGTTCGGCCAGGCGCACGCGTTCGGCGGCCAGATCACCTTCCAGTCGACGCAAGGTAACGGGATCGATCAACCCCGGACGCTGCCTGGCAAGCCGCAGCGCCGGTTCCGGCAGACGCGCCTTTTGCAGGGCGACCACGTATTCGCGGGCGACCTCCGGTTTGTTGCCGGCGCGCATGAAGGCCTGGTCGTATTCGAACAGCGCGTCGTACGGCTTGCCGGCGCGATTCAGGGCGTAGCCCAGCGCCAGTCGGCGGGAGGGATCATCGGGTTTGGCGGCGACCAGCGAACGGGCGCGGATCACCCCTTCGTCGGGCTTGCCGGAGTCGGCCTGGGTCAGCGCCAGACCGAGTTGCAGGTCGGCGTTGTCCGGCTCCAGCGTCAGGGCCTTGTTGTAGACCTGGATCGCCTGATCCCAGCGCTTGAGGTTGCGATAGGCCCGGGCGGTGGCGGTCAGTGCCTGGATCGGCAGCACGCGGCCACGACCCTGGGTCTCGTAGACCTGCACCACTTCGGCGTCGAGCCCGGCCCAACTGGCGATTTGCAGGTGATCGCTGACCTGGCCGGTGGTGGCCTGGGCCGGCGGCACCTGACGCAAAACGGTCAGCGCGGGCGTGTAATGCCCGGCCCGGGCGTCGAGCACCATTTGATCGTAGGCCGTATCGGCGAACGCGAACGCCGGCCAGAGCAACTGGCTGCACAGCGCGACTCGAAACAAAGGGCGTAAACCACGATGTAATACAGGACCATCAATACGCGGCATTCGTCAGCATCCTTACATGGCCAGCCGGGTAGCAGTGCCCCCCCTTGCCCAATTCGTAACGGAGGCCAGGTAGATCACCTGGCCAAGCTATCCAAGCAGTCTTGCACGCAAGCGTAGATCAATATTCAGAACACAATAATTGTTCAGATTCGTGACGATGACTGGCCCCGGCTAACCGTTGACCCGGATGCCAGACAGCAAAACGCCCGGCGTCTGCGGGTGCAGAGGCCGGGCGTTTCGGTGAAGCGCGGGGCGTTTACTGAGGCTGTTCGATACTGCCGAACTTGCTCATCAGGAAGCCCACGAACTGCTCGACGGTCATCTTCTGGCCGTTGAATTCAACCTGATTGGCGGCGTAATGCAGCTTGGTGACAACGTTGGTGCCATCCAGTGTCGCCAACTGCGAACCAACGGCCATGCCGGCGAACATGTCAGCGCCAGCGCTGGCCTGGTCGACGATGGCCTTGGCATCGGTCTGGCCATCGATTTGCGCCTGCACGCTGAGCAGGTCGACCAGCATCGGCTTGGACACCAACACATTGATGTCCAGCAGCGCGATCAACTGTTTGCCCAGTTGATCCGGTGGCAGGTCCATCGACGCAGGCTTGGTCAGATCAAGCACCAGATTCGCCCGGCTTTCGCCGTTGGCGGTTTTCAGCGACAGGTCTTCCAGCGCCAGTTGCGGCCCGGCCGCCAGCAGTTTCTGCAGGTCGGCCTTGACCTGGGTCGACTCGGCCTCGGTCAGGTTCAGCTCCGGTGCCGGCAGGCCGGCGGCGGTGGCTTCGGCAGCGGCTTTTTCGTAAGGCTGCAGCTTGGTCTGGTAGATCTGCATCAGCGACATCGCCGACGGAATGTCGAGGTTTTTCAGGCTCATGGCCAGGTTGGCCGAACCGATTTTCTTGTCGTTGAGGGTCACTTCAGCGACCTTGTAGTCGGCACGGCCGGAGGCGTTGCTGCCGTTCTCTTCGGTACGGTTCTTCATTTCGAAGTTCTTCACGCCCAGCACCGACTGCTTGGCGCCGAAGGTGGTCTTGCTGCTGGTCAGCTCCAGGGTGTTCTCGCCGGTGTAGTAGCCGTAGGTGCTCTTGGCGAGGTTGCTGGCCAGGGTCAGGCCATTGAGTTCGATCTGCACCGGCGTCTGGTCTTCGGCGACCGTGGTCAGGCGCAGGCTGTCCATGTAGCCGTCGGCCTTGACTTTCTGGGCCTGGGCGCTGGCGGAAATATCCATGTTCAAGCCGGAAAACTTCAGGTTCGACTTGTCATCCAGCGCAGCTTCCAGTGGCAGCAGTTCGAGGTTGCCGGTGGTGGACTGGTCGTAGCCGATGTTGACCACACCTTTGAGCGGCGCCGCGCCCTTGGTGGCGGCAAACCATTTTTCGGTGATCGGGGTCTTTTCCAGCTCAAAGTGACTGGTGGCCATGACCGGAAGCCATTTCAGCGAAACCAGACGCGAGAACGGCAGCGGGCCATGTTCGATGCGGTCGACGAACAGCAGCTCGACCGGCGCTTCGCCGAACATTTCACCCTCGCCCTTGAGGCGATAGTGCGCGGTGCTGCTGAAGGTGTTGCGCTCCAGCGACACCAGTTCCAGCGACGCACTGCCGTTGGAGCCGGCCATGGCGGTCTGCAACTCGCTGTTGGCATTGGCGACGGCATTGTTCAACACGCCTTCGATTTTGGTGCCGGTGTACCAGGCCCCGCCTACGCTGATGGCGCCAATGGCCACAACAATTCCGAGAAGCACGCCTGCTGATTTATTCATGAATGACCTGATCGATTTCCGTGGCTGAAAGTGTGGTCGTCTTCCCTGAACCCGTGACCGGGCCGTGGCGCGACTCCGCTGAATTTAGCGGTGGAGATTAGCACCGGGCGCGCCTGGCAGCCCAATGTTTAAAGGTTAAAGAATGTCGACAAGACATGGACAAACAAAAAGATCGCCGGGTTCGGCGATCTTTTCGGGATCAGGAATATTGCACCTCGATCTCGTCGAGCTGATGGTCGAAGCTTTTCAGCCGCGCGGTCCAGGTGTACACCAGCACTTCGAAATCCCGGTCGATCACTGCTCCGCCCGGCCCGTCGCTGCGCGGGTCGCAGAAATCCAGTTGATAACGCTCGCGGGCCATGGCCGTGGCGACGTCCGACAGTTCGCGGGCGTTGTTGAGCCAGTGCCAGCCATCGCCGGCGACTTGTCGGTCGAGGGCCAGACATTGTTTTTTCAGGGCTTCGAGGCTTTTTTCCAGCGGCGTGCCGGTGAGCTCGCCCATGACTTCGGCGAAGGTACGCCCCGGCTGCCAGTAGCCGCCCCAGAAGTAGCGGTCGAATACGGTTTCGACTTTACGCAGCGCGACCTTGGTGTCCCAGATCAGCAGCAGCGTCTTGCTTTGCTCAAGCTGGCGTTTTTTGAGTCGCTGGGTCTGCACCAGCGCCGACGCCACGACCACGATCGCCATGACCGCGATCAGCGCCACGGTGCTGTCGAGGAAGACCATTGCCTTGTCAATCTGATGAGCCAGCATGATGCCGTAGAAATAGGTGGCCGACAGCAGCACCAGGGCTACGAGGGCGCACCAGAAGCCAAGAGCGTAAGGGTTTTTCATTATTGGTTTCCCCTAGACCTGCGCTAGCGATGTGCACTGAAAAGGCGCCTGGTTCGGGGCGCCCTTTCAATACTTCAAAGCATAGCAACGGCCTCAGGGTTTGCTGGCGCTCGAGGCTTGCGTTCGTCCGCTTTCCCAACCGCCGCCCAGGGCGAGGAACAAATCGATCTGGCTCATGGCAACCTGGGTGTTGGCGGCGGCCAGTTGCGCGGTGACGTCGGTGTAGGTGCGGGTGGCCTGGAGATCGGCGAGAAACGACTCGCGGCCGGCCTGGAAGAAGCGGTGCGTCTGGTCCGCCGCCAGTTTCGCCGACTGCTCGGCATCGGCCAGCGCATCGCGGCGTTGCAGCAGCGCGGAGTACTGGGACAGGCCGGTCTGGGTTTCGCGGATGGCGTTGAGCACCACGCCGTCAAAGTGCGCCAGCGCACCCTGGGTGGTGGCTTCGGCTTCGCGGATCCGGGCCCGGGCGCCGTTGGTCGGCACGCTCCAGCTCAGCGACGGGCCGAAGCCCCAGCGGTTGGTGGACGGTTTGCCAAGGTTGTCCAGAATGCCGACGGTGCCGATGGTTGCGCCGAAACTGATGTCCGGGTACAGCTCGCCGGTGGCGATGCCGATCCCGGCGGTCGCGGCCGCCAGACGCCGCTCGGCCTGGCGGATGTCCGGCCGGCGCTTGAGCAGCGCGGCGCCATCGCCCACCGGCACCAGTTGAGCGATTTTCGGCAGTTCGGCACAGGTCGCGGTGCCGGCCGGCAGTTGATCGACAGGCTTGGCCAGCAACATCGACAGACGGAACAACCCGGCCTGCCGCGCCGCTTCATAGCGCGGCATGTCGGCGCGCAGGGATTTGAACTGGGTCTGCGAACGGGTGACCTGGGTTTCGTCGCCACGGCCGGCATCGCGCAGGCGCTGGATCAGGGTGGTGCTCTGGGATTGCAGGTCGAGGGAATGCTGGGCGATTTCCCGCTCCTCGTTCGCCGCGCAGACCTGGGTGTAAGCCCGCACCACGTCGGCGACCAGAGTGATGCGCGCGGTATCGGCAGCGGCCTGGGTCGCGTCGGCGTTGGCCTTCGCCGCTTCAATCCCGCGTTGCAGGGTGCCCCACAGGTCGAACTGGTAGGACGCGCTGATGCCGATATCGCCGATGTTGGCCACCGGCACTTTCTCCGGCAGCAGGAATGCCTCGCCGGATTCCTGCAAGCGTTGCGCGCCCATCTTCACGCCGCCGCTCCAGCCACCGGCCGCCTCGGCTTCATCGACCTGGGCACGGGCCCGCGACAGGTTCGCCGCCGCCACCCTCAGATCGGTGTTGGATGCCATGGCCTGCTGCACCAGTTGATCCAGACGCGGATCCTGATACAGCCGCCACCAGTCCGCCGGCACCGGGGCCGACACCACCGGTTTGCCGGCCACCGCCAGGTCGCCCTGGAAATCCTTGCGCTGGATCGCCGCGTCTTCGGGCACGTGGTAGTCCGGCCCGACCATCGAGCAGGCCGACAGCATCATGCCCAGCCCGGCGACCATCAGGGCCCTGTTCATTGCGCGGGCTCCTGCGGTTGATCGTCGATGATCGACACGGTGGCGGTACGCCCGGCGATCATGCGGAAGTCATCCGGCACGTCGTCGAAGGCAATGCGCACCGGAATCCGTTGCGCCAGACGTACCCAGCTGAACGCCGGATTGACGTTGGGCAGCAGGTTGCTGCCGCTCGAACGGTCACGGTCTTCGATACCGGCGACGATGCTTTCGACGTGCCCGCGCAAGCGGGCGCGGTCGCCGATCACGCGGATATCCACCGACTGCCCGATGTGGATGCCGTCGAGTTTGGTCTCTTCGAAATAGCCATCGATGTGGAACGAATTGCTGTCGACCACCGACAACACCGGACGCCCGGCGGTGACGAACTCCTGCGAACGCGGCGCACGGTCGTTGACGTAGCCGTCCACCGGACTGCGGATCACCGAGCGGTCGAGGTTGAGCTGAGCGCTGTCCACCGCCACCAGCGCTTCGGCCAGGGCCGATTGCGCGCGGGCCACTTTCGACAGGCTTTCTTCCAGCTGTTCGGCCGGCACCAGATTGCCCAGACCACGGTTACGCTTGGCTTCACGCTGCGCCTGAGCCAGGGTTTCTTCGCGATCGGCTACCGCGGCCTTAGCCTGGCGCAGCGCCAGTTTGAAACGGTCCTGGTCGATGCTGAACAGCACCTGGCCGCGTTTCACCAACTGGTTGTCCTTCACTTCGACCTGCTGGATCAGCCCGGACACGTCCGGGGCGATCTGCACGATGTCGGCGCGAATGTGGCCGTCGCGGGTCCAGGGCGCGAACATGTAATACATCACCATGCGCCAGACCACGACGACGGCGAAAGTCACGATCAGCAGCGTCAGGACGACGCGACCGAGGGTCAGAAACGGTTTTTTCATGTCATCAGGTATCGACTGAGTGAATCCACGCCGTACAGCATCACGGCGTAGAGAGCCACGTTGAACAATGCCCGGTGCCAGACCAGACGGTAGAAATGCAGGCGTGTGAGCACGCCGTGTACCAACACAAACAGCACATAAGTGATGCCCATCAACACCAACAGGGTCGGCAGGAAAATGCCGCTGATATCCAGATCACCGATCATAGGGGCGCTCCTTCGGGCAGCGGTTCTTCGGGCTCTGCATTGGAAACGAATTCCACGCCGGGCAACAGCGCCAGGCGCAAACCGCTCAAGGCGTGCAACAGGTTGAGCCGGGTTTCTTCATCGCCGTGGCCGTTGAGCGCACGGCGGGTGCGATCCATGGTCATCAGCAAGGCGCTTGGCGCCGGCAGGCGTTCGCCAGCCTTGAGGCAGGCCCGGAAATATTCGCCGACCTCTGCCACCACTTGCTTGAGCAGCGCGTTCGGCGCGCCCGTCACTCGCGGTGTGTAGGCGAGCAGGTCGAGCAGGTTCAGCCCCACGCGCACTTCGCGCATGGCGATGCCAGTGTCCTGGCCGGTCAGCGCCAGACGCGGCAGGTGCTGCATCAGGCGGTCGAGCAGTTGCACGCCCAGCTGTCGATGTTCGGCAAGGTTCGCTGGCTCGGTCATGCTGACGATGTCTTTCCAGCTGAAACGGGTCAGACGCTTGGCCGCCAGTTCGGCGCCGAACGGCCGGGCGATCAGGGTCCAGATAAACGCGAACAACAACCCAATCGGGCCCGCCAGGTTGGAATTGACGAAGGCAAAGAAGTCCGCGTCGTAAGCACCGGAAATGCTGATGAACGACGAGGTGTTGACCAGCGTCAGCAGCATGCCGAGGTAGAAGCGTGGCTGCACCGTCAGGGTGCCGACACAGATGAACGGCACCGCGAACGCCAGCACCAGCATCGGAAAGTCATGCAGGTTTGGCAGCACCAGAAACAGGTACAGACTGGCAAACAGCACCGACATTCCGGTCCAGAAAAAGAACCGGTAAATCTGCGGCGCCGGGTCGTCCATCGAGGCGAAGAAGCTGCACGACACCGCCGCCAGAATCACCGCGCTGCCACCGTCGGTCCAGCCCAGCAGGATCCACAACACCGAGGCAACGATGATCGCCAGAATGGTCGAGGCCACCGAATACAGCATCAGCCCGCGGTCGATGAATGGCGTCAGGCGACCGAGGCGCCAGTGACGATACACCGCGCGCCAGCTGTCCTGGCGCTCGCACAGGATTGCGTCCTGCAGACTGCGGCAGTCCTGCCACAGATCGATGAATTCGCCGAGGCGATACAGCGCGTTGGAAAACAGCAACTGCTTGCGATCTTCCAGGGCTTCGGCGCTCGGTTGCAGTGCTTCGAGCTGATCCCGCAGCGCTTGCCAGCGTTCCAGATCGGCGTCTTTGTGGCCGAGCCATTCGCGGGTCGCGGTGAGCAGTGGTGCGAACTTTTCCACTAGCTCGGGCGTGCGCCGTTCGAGGGCGTACAGCGAATCTTCAAGGGCATCGATCACCGGCAGCAGGTGAATCATCCGGCCGCGCAGTTCCTTGGTGTTGCGTACGGTTTGCGGCCGCGCACCTTCGTGCGGCAACTGGCCGATCATCAATTCCAGGCTGTTGAAACTGCCGACCATCGCCATGCGCAGGGCGGTGACTTCTTCAGGCTGGACGTCGCGGCTGAGGAATTTCAGGCTGTAAGTCGTGGCGTCGGCGAACCATTTGCCCACGGCATCGTTGAACACCGGTGCCAGGCGTCGTGGCCAGAACATCGCGCCGACCACCGCCGCCACGGCGATGCCGAGAAAGATCTCTTCAGTCCGCGACTCGGCCACGTCCCACACCGCCAACGGGTTATCCACCACCGGCAGGGCGATCAACGGCAAGGTGTAGCCGGCCAGCATCAGCGCGTAGTTGTTGGCGGTGCGCAAATGCAGGGACAGGAACAGCAGAATCCCCGTCCACAAGGCGATGACCACCACCAGCACATAAGGGCTCTGGACGAACATCGGCACGAACAGCACCGCCGCCGCTGCACCGAGAAACGTGCCGATCGCCCGATACAGCGCCTTGGAACTGGTCGGGCCGAGGAACGGGCTGGAAACGATGTACACCGTGGCCATCGCCCAGTACGGACGCGGCATCTGCATGAGCAAGGCGATATACAGCGCGGTCATCGAAGCCGCAAACGTGCGGATCCCGTAGAACCAGTCCCGCGCCGGGGGCATGCCGGAAAAGAACCCGTTCACGGATTGATCACCGTTGGCGGAGTGGCCGCCTCAAAAGCTCTCAGTACTCGAAGCGTAGCCTCCAGATCGCGCTGGTCGATGCCTTCGAGCACTTCATGACGCAGACGCACCAGTTGCGCCTCCACCGCTTGCACCAGCTCACGGCCGGCGTCGGTCAGGCTCAGGCATTTGGCGCGACGGTCCTGGGCATCTTCGGTGCGGCAGACAAACCCGGCGTGACACAACTGATCGAGCAGGCGCACCAGCGACGGCGACTCCATCCCCGCCGCCTGCGCCACCTGCACCTGGCGCACACCCTCGCCCAACCGCCCGATCATCAACAACGGGACGGCGCAGGCTTCGGAAATTCCATAGTTGACCAGCGTGGTCTGGCAGATCTTCCGCCAATGCCTGGCGGCCACCACCATGGCACTGCTGATGTTCATCTGGAGAGCGTCGAGGTTATTCGGCACGAGGGAATGCACACACTGTTAGTTTGCTAACTATCAATATCGCATTGGAGGGGAAATTCAGTCAAGTTTTGAAACAAATCTCCTCGAAGGTTTTTTACAGTTGATCCAGCTCGATGGGTTTTCCAATTTCATTGCGTCGCGAGTGAATGATCAACGCCAAATACTGATCGTCCAGCCGTTCAATAACCGCCTCATACAATGATGCGGAAAGCAGGACAGCTAAAACTTGACTGTGCTTTTGTAAAACGACTGGCTCATATTTGACATCCTTGATTACCGCATCAAAATTTTCTTTAAAAGCCTCGACACTGATCATTTTTACCGGGGGGAATCTTTGCATTTTTCAGCTTCCAGTCTTCTTTGAAATCGGAAGCTACCCCAGATAGAGAGGGCGATTGAGGATATCCTGTGACGAAATTTTACGCTGACTAAGCGCCCCGCCCCTTCCTCAACATCACATCCAGCTGATCCACCACCTCCGCCCAATCCGCATCATCGAGAATCTCGTCCCGCAGGAAATCCGCCTGGCTCTTGCTCCAGAAAAACGCGTCGCACAAGTGCAGTTCGGGTTTGAGCGGGGAATGGGTGGCGATGAACTGGTCGATGCTGACCGGGTCGTTGTCCAGACCGAGTTGCTTGAACAGGGATGGGAGGCTGTGCGTCGGGTTTTCCATGTCGGAACTCCTGCGAGATTTATAGGGTGGGAAAGATTTTTCGCGAGCAAGCCCGCTCCCACAGGCTCAGTGCAAAACCCGTGGGAGCGAGCCTGCTCGCGATTGGCGTCCTCATAAACGCCACAAAGCTACTGACTCAACTCCCGCACCTGCGCATGCGGCACCATTTTCAGGAATTCGGGCATGCTCATGTGCAGCAGGTTGTTGTGGTTGCCGGCTTCCAGGTAGACGTCTTTCTGCCGGGTCAGCAGCGGGTCGATGACCATGTCCAGTCCGTAGGAATCCCCCAGTGGCGGTACGGCGCCGCGTTCGCAGTCGTCGAAAATGTGCGCCAGATTGCTTTCGCGGGTGATTTGCCATTCGCCGCTGCTGCGCACCTTGCTCAAGTCCAGGTGGCGGCTGGCGGGCAGCACCGCCATCAGGTAGTGCCCGTGGCGGTCGTCCAGAATCACCGATTTGGCCACCCGTTCTGCGGCAATCCCGGAGACCCGCGCCGTTTCCAGGCTGCTGGACGAGTGCGGGTGGGTGACGATGTCATATTCGCATTGCGCCCGGTTGAGGCTGCTCTGCACTTTCTTGGCCATACGCATGATGCACCTCGGTGCCCGCCGACGCTGCGCGGCGGACGGTAATGAAACGCTGTGGCTGTCCTTCAAAGTCTAGTCCCGTCGGCCGCGCACACAGGGAAATCCGCCCACTGGCGGGGCGGGGAGAATTGATCAAAATTCATCCAGCCACAGCCTCAACTAGACTGTAAGAACAACCCCTGACTCTCGCGGAGGGTCACGTGAACATCCGTTGCTGTGCGTTTGCCCTGGTGCTGCTGAGTGGAACGGTGGTTGCGGCAGACACCCCGTTTACCGCTGTCAGCCCGGTCGGTCTTTGGCTGATCACCCTGGGCATCGCGTTTCTGATCGCCGAAGCCGCGCTGCCCAACTACGGGGTGATCGGCCTCGGCGGCATCGTCATGTTCGTGATCGGCGCGCTGATTCTGAGCAACGCCGAACTGCCGGTACCGATGATGATCGGCCTCGGCCTGGTCAGCGCCCTGTTGCTGATCGCGCTGCTGGTCCGCGCCCTGAAAACCCGACCGCGCCAACCGGTCAGCGGCGATGCCGGCCTGCTCGGCAGTGTCACGGCGGTGACCGTGGTGCAACCGGAAGACAGCCGCAACGGCTGGGTGCAGTTGCAGGGAGAACGCTGGCAGGTGCTGAGCGCCACGCCGCTGCACACCGGGCAACCGGTGCGGGTGGTCGGGCGCAAGGGTCTGTTGCTGCAAGTGGCCGCGACTGACGCGGCACCGCTCGGAGAGTGATCATGGGTCTGCAAATCGGTTTTGTCGCGCTGCTGCTGTTGCTGATCGCCCTGGCTGGCTCGACGTTCCGCATCCTGCGCGAATACGAACGCGGCGTGGTGTTCCAGCTCGGACGCTTCTGGCAGGTCAAGGGGCCGGGGCTGATCCTGCTGATTCCGGTGGTGCAGCAAATGGTCCGGGTCGATCTGCGCACCATCGTCCTCGACGTGCCGCCGCAGGACGTGATCACCCGCGACAACGTGTCGGTAAAGGTCAACGCGGTGCTGTACTTTCGCGTGCTCGACCCGCAGAAAGCGATCATCCAGGTCGAGGATTTCCTCATGGCCACCAGCCAACTGGCCCAGACCACCCTGCGCGCGGTCCTCGGCAAACATGAGCTGGACGAACTGCTGGCAGAACGCGAACGCCTGAACATCGACATCCAGCAAGTGCTCGACGCCCAGACCGACGCCTGGGGCATCAAGGTCGCCAACGTCGAAATCAAGCACGTTGACCTCAACGAGTCGATGGTGCGCGCCATCGCCAAGCAGGCCGAAGCCGAGCGCGAACGGCGAGCCAAGGTGATCCACGCCGAAGGCGAATTGCAGGCCTCGGAAAAACTCATGCAGGCCGCCGAAATGCTCGGCCGCCAGCCCGGCGCCATGCAGCTGCGCTACATGCAGACCTTGAGTTCGATTGCCGGCGACAAGAGCTCGACCATCGTGTTTCCGTTGCCGATCGAACTGCTCAAGGGGATGGCAGATTTGTCAGGTAAATCCTGAGGCAAAAGCTCGCAGTCGACAGCGGCGTTTATAGAGGTGCGGTTTTAGTCGAGTGGTGGCTGGGGGATGAACAGGCGTGCCTTGGCGCCGCCGGCATGGATTTCGGCGCCGGGCTGCCAGGTTGCGGGTAAGGGTGAGAATTCTTCCGCAGCGCCAAACGTCCCGACCAGCCAGACCCGTCCATGCCCCGGCAATTGCGCGAGGCTGTCCAGATAGACCTCGCGGCTCACCAGTGTGCCGAAGCCGTACTCATTCGGTTGTGTCGAACGGCCGTCCGCTGTCGGCGGAGTAAAGAGGCGCACCTGCGCACCGCTGCGGTCGTAATAGACGTAGCTCAAGTACCAGAGCATGTCGCTGGTGACGATACGATCGCCTGGCAGGAAATGCTGATTGACGTAATTCACCACGCGATCGAACTGATCATCGCTGTCGACGTTGGCGTTGTTGTTCACGCCGAGCAGTTCCACGCCGATCAGTGAGACCAACACCGCCAAAGCGAGCAACCGTGCGTGGCTGTACAAACGGTCAATGGCAGACGCCGCCAGCATCGGCAACCCCAGGGCGTACGCCGTCAAATAGCGCTCGACGAAGACCGGCGTGATGAACGACACCGCAAATACCAGCAGCAGCGGCAGTCCGGTGTACAGCGCCAACAGCATACTGCCGCGCGACACGCTGCGATCGCGCATCACCGCGACAGCCGCCAGTGCCAGCAATGCCAGGGGCAACGCTGCGAACGTCAGCAGCGGTAACGTATCGCCATCGTCCTGCATCAACCACGACCAGATCATCGACGGCAGCGAACTCAAGGTGACGGCCGGCTCCCAGCCGACATCGCCGCCGGCCCTGAGCTGTTCCATGTGCTGCATCAAGTCGAGCAGATTGGGCAGCCAGGGCAGGTACAGCACGATGATGGCCAGGTTCGCCAGCCACCAGTTCCAGCGCTGGATATGGCGGAATCGATAACCGCGCTGTACGCGGATCGCGATCAGGTAGAGCCAGTGACACAAAACCGCGAGAACGGCGAAGTAGTGGGTGTAGAAGGCCGCGCTCATCAACAACGCGTAAATCACCAGATAGCGGTTTCGCTGGGGGCGCCTGATCCAGTAAACCAGCGCCAGGCTCGCGGCGAGCAACAGCCCTCCGAGCAACGCGTACATGCGCACTTCCTGGCTGTAGCGCACCGCTGTCGGCAGCAGCGCCAGCAACAGACCGGCGATGAAGGCCGCCCGGCGTGTGGCCAGGCGATCCACCAGCCAGACGCCCAACCCGACCGCCGCGATGCCGGCCAGCGCACTCAGGCAGCGGATCGCGAAGATGCCGTCACCGAACAGCTCGATCCAGCCATGCAGCAGTATGAAGTACAGCGGCGGATGCACATCGAAGGCCGCGTGCTTCCAGATTTCGCTCAACGGATAGCGCGCCAACAGCAGACTGGACCCTTCATCGCCCCAGATCGCCGCCGCCGTCAGGTCATAAAAACGCACGAACGCCGCCAGCGCGAGGATCGGCCACAGCCAATGATGTTTTACCCAGCGCACCCAGCGCAGACTGCCGAACCAGGAGCCGGGTGCGGCAAAGGGATCTTGCGTGTCGCCCATTGGCGTGACTCTGTTAACCGCCATCGCTTCCTCTTGCCGCGCCGTTGCGCCACGAGAGTATGACGCGCCAACCTGCTCATCACTTTAGGTCAGCCACAGCAGAATCGTCGACGCCGGCTGGCGCTTTCGCGACATCCGGCAACACGGCGGTCCGGTTCTCGTCTGGGTACACCGACTCCCATCCCCCACCCAGCGCCCGGTACAGCCCGACCATCGCCAGTGAAACGCCGGTGGAGCTTTCCACCCATTGTTCCTGGGTGGCGAGCAGTGCGCCTTGCACGGTGAGGACGTTGACGAAGTCGACCACGCCTTCGACGTATTGCTGTTGCGCAGTGCGCAGGGCGATCTGGTTCTGGCGCACGGCTTCGGCGAGGCTGTCGCGGCGGCGCTGGCTGGCGTTGTAGGCGGTCAGTTGGTCGTCGATTTCGTGCCAGGCGCGCAGGACGGTCTGTTGATAACCGATCGCCGCTTCCTGCTGCTGGGCTTCGCGCAGTTGCAGCACGCCGCGCAAGCGGCCGCCGTCGAACAGCGGCAGGCTGAATTGCGGGCCGATGCCGAAGGCGCGTGAGCCCCAGGAACCGAAATCGCTGAGCTGCATGGCTTGCGAGCCGAGATTGCCGGACAGGGTGATGCGCGGATAGAAATCGCCCTTGGCCACGCCGATGTTGGCGGTGGCGGCATGCAGACGAGCTTCGGCCTGGCGAATGTCCGGGCGGCGTTCGGCCAGTTGCGACGGCAGGCCGATGGCGACGGTCAATGGCGACTGCGGCACCGGCGCGTCTGTGGATAACTCTTGAGCCAAGGCCTGTGGCGGTTCGCCCATCAACAGGCTGATGGCGTTGATCAGTTGCGCCTGACGTTGCTCCAGCGCCGGCAGGCGCGATTCGATGGCCGCCACTTGCGCGGCGGCTTCGGCGACGTCGAGATCAGTGGCCACGCCATCGTTGAGGCGCAGTTGCGAGAGCTTCAGGCTGTGCCGCGCCACGTCGAGGTTCTGCTCGGTGACCGCGCGGGTGTTCTGCACACCACGCAGTTGGATGTAGTTCTGCGCGGTGTCCGCGAGCACCGCCAGCAGCACACCGCGACGGTCGTTTTCCGCGACTTCGAGGTTGGCATCGGCCGCTTCGGTTTCCCGGCGCACACGGCCCCAGAAATCCAGTTCCCAGGAGGCGGAGAAACCGGCGTCCCACAGGTTGAACGCGGAATCGCCATTGTGCCCGGACGGGTCGTTCAAGCCTTCGCCGCTGTTGCGTTTGCGGGCGTAGCTGCCGGTGGCGGCGGTCGTCGGATAGCGGTCGGCGCTGATCACCTGACGGGCAGCGCGGCTTTGTTGCAGACGGCTGCTGGCCAGTTGCAGGTCAAGGTTGCTGCGCAAGGCGCGCTGGGTCAGGGCCGAGAGCTGCGCGTCGTGAAAGACTTCCCACCAGCGCTCGTTCAACGGTTCGCTGACGGCCTGGCTGGGGGCACTTTTTGACGGTTTTGCCCACTCGGCAATCCGGGTGGTTTCGGGTTTCTGGAAGTCCGGGCCGACGGTGCACGCCGCCAACGCCGACAGACTCAGGACAACCGTCATGGACTGAAAGCGCTTCATCGCTGCGTCACCTCACGCACCGATGTCATCGAGCTTTCGGTATCGATGCTCGCTTCCACCGACATCCCGACCCGCAAGCGTTCGGCCAGCGGCTGCCCCGGATCCAGCAAAACCTTCACCGGAATCCGCTGCACGACTTTGGTGAAGTTGCCGGTGGCGTTGTCCGGTTTGACCGCCGCGAAGGTCACGCCGGTAGCCGGGGCGATGCTTTCGACACGGCCGGTGAGGGCTTCGCCGCCGAGGCTGTCGACCCGCACGACCACATCCTGCCCCGGCTGCACGTCGGTGAGCTGGGTTTCCTGGAAGTTGGCGACCACATAGGCCTGTTTCAGCGGCACCACCGCCAGCAGTTTGCTGCCCGGCGTCACATAGGCGCCGACCCGTACGGCGCGCTCGCCGATCATGCCGTCCTGGGGCGCGGTGATGCGCGTGTAGGACAGCTCGAAACTGGCGATTTCCAGCGCGGCCTGAGCGTGCTTCAAACTGCCTTCGGCAGCATCGCGCTGCGCCGTCAGAATCTCGACCTGCTTACGTTCCGCTGCCAGTTTCGCGGTGGCCGTGTCCAGCCGCGCAGAAGCCTGATCGATCCGGGTGCGCGCCTGCTGCGCGTTCTGCACGGTGCCGGCACCGACGCCGGCCAAGTGGTTGTAGCGGTTCAATTCCTGCTGGGCGAAGGCCATTTCAGCCTTGGCCGATACCACCGACGCCTGCGCCTGTGCGATCACCGAAGTTTGGCGCTCCAGAGTGGCCTTGGCGTTCTGCAACTGCGCGCGGGCCACCAGGGTTTGCGCATCGGCGGCTTCGGCGGCGGCGCGCAGGTCGCGGTCATCGATCAGCGCCAGCAACTGCCCGGCCTTGACCTGCTGGTTGTCTTCCACCAGCACCTCTTTGATGAATCCGGCCACACGCGGCACCACCAGGGTGAAGTCGGCAGAAACGAATGCATCGTTGGTGTTCTGCTGGGTGCGTTTGCCGAACAGGCCGGGCATCGCCAGATACACCAGCACACCAACCGCCAGCGCAGCGGCTACGGCCACCGCGAGTTTTTGCTTTGCTTGAGTCGTCATAAAAACCTTCTGTTTCAGTCAGGTCGGCGCGCGCGGCGGAAAGATCCGCGTCGGCAGCCAGAAAATCAGCAGGATCAGCGCCACCGCGACGCCGGCCATGCACAGATAAAGATCCGAGGAAGTCAGCACCACCGCCTGTTCGTGCAGACGATGGGCGAGGCCGGGGTCATTGCTTGCGGCCAGCGGTGAGTTGCCGAGGCGATCGACCAGCATCGTCGAATGAAAATGCAGGCGCGAAGTGGTCAGCGCTTCGATCACGCCGGTGGCGACCACCGCCGCCAAGCCTTTCACGGTGTTGAACCAGGCCGAGGCGAACGGCCCGTCCTGGGGCTGGATGCTGCCGGTCGACAACATCAACAGCGGCAGCACCGCCATCGGCTGGCCGAAAATCTGCAGCCATTGCAGGACGTAGAAATCGTCGCGAATCCATTCCGAGGTCAGCTGCGAGCCACCGAGGCATGACAGCGTCAACATGCTCAAACCGATGCCGAGCACCCAGCGGCAATCGACCCAGCGCAGGTTGCACAGCGCCGCCACCAGCGGCAGCGCGATCAACTGCGGCAACGCCGCGATCAGCATGATCGGCGCAGTCTGTACCGGCCGGTAACCCTGCACCTGAGCCAGATAACTCGATGGAATCAGCACCACCGCCAGCAGCACCACCAGCACGCCGGCCAATGTCATCAGCGCGAACGACAGGTTGCGGATGCCGAGCATCTGCAACTTGAAAAACGGGATTGGCTGCGACCATTCATTGATCAGAAACGCCACCAGCAACAGCGAACCGGCGCCGAGCAAAGCGCAGATCAGGTTGGATTCGAACCAGTCCAGGCGATTGCCCTGCAACAGGCCGATCACCAGCATGCAGATCGCCGGAAAGCCCAGCAGCAGGCCTTTCCAGTTGAACGATTTGAGGCGCTCCAGACGCAGCGGATCCTGTGGAATGCCCCAGGCAACCATCGCCATGGCAATCAGGCACGGCACGATGATTTGCCAGAACGTCCATTGCCAGCCGACGTACTCGGTCCACAACCCCGCCAGCGGCGTGCCGAGACCGGGGCCGAACGTCGCGGTCAGGGCGTAACCGGCCAGACCGTAAAGCTTGATGTTGGCCGGCAGGAATCGGAGCGCGACGGTCATCAGCATCGGCGGCAACGCGCCGCCAGCCAGGCCTTGCAGGATGCGCATCAGCAACAGGCTTTCGTAGTTCGGGGCGAACGGACAGAGCACCCCAAGCAGGGTGAACACGCCGATGGCGCACAGGGTGAAGCGACGCAGGGAAAAGGTCACCGAGCACCACGGCGCGAATGCCATGGCCGCCACCGAGGTCGCGGTGTAGCTGGCGACCAGCCAGGTGCCTTCGTCGTAGCCGATGCTCAGGGCGCCGCGAATGTCGGCCAGGGCGACCTTGGTCACCATCTCGTTGAGACCCGACACCAGCACCGCCAGCAGCACGCCGACCAGACCGATGATGATCCGCGCCCCGAACACCGGTGGCGCGGCTGCCATCGGAGCGGTTGCGGCGATCGGCGCCGTGACCGTCAGGGATGTCATGCAAGCAAACTCCGGAGGGAAAAATACCGGAGCATGTTAGTAGGGCTTAGTGCTGACGAAAATTGACTTATTGGCAGTTTATAAGTGCACCAGACGCAATTGTCAGGGCTGTGCCGCCAGCCAGGTTTCGTCGCAGCAGGTCTTGAGGGTTTCCCGCAGCCAGCGGTGGGCCGGGTCCTTGTCGAAACGCGGGTGCCAGGCCTGGGTCAGCATCAGGGTCGGAAGCGGAATCGGCAGGTCGAACGAGCGCAGCTTCAAGCCCAGCCGCCGCACGCTGAGCAGCGCTTCCTTGGGCACCGGCAAAATCAGGTCGGAGTCTGGCAGGGCGAACATCGCCGCGTGAAAACTCGGCGCTATCACTGCCACCCGCCGCTCCAGCCCCAGAGCATTCAAAGCGGTGTCGATGGGCCCACGGGCGATGCCCCGGCGGGACATGCTGATGTGGGAAAAACCGGCGTAACGTTCGGCCGTGATCTCGCCATCCAGCAGCGGATGATCCTCGCGCACCAGACCGACAAAGTGGGTGGAAAACAGGTTCTGCACTTTGACTTCCGGCGTCACCGGGCGGGTGTTGCTCACGCTCAGATCGATCCGCCCTTCGCGCAGGGCTTCATCGTCACCGTCACCTTCGGGCACGAAGCGCAGCTCACAGTGCGGCGCCAGTTGATCGAGGGTGTCGAACAGCTTGCCGCCGTACACGCCGACGAAAAAATCGTTGGCACGAATGCTGAAGCGCCGGCGCAACGTGCCCAGCTCCACCGCATCGGCCGAGCGAAACAGCAACGCCGCCTGCTCGACCACATCGCGCACCTGCTCGCGCAGCTCCAGTGCCTTGGGCGTCGGCACCAGACCGCGACCGGCGCGCACCAGAATCGGATCGCCAATGGCTTCGCGGATCCGCGTCAGCGTGCGGCTCATGGCCGCCGGGCTGAGGTTCATCCGCCGCGCGGCGCCGACCACGCTGCCCTCGTCGAGCAAGGCGTCGAGGGCGACCAACAGGTTCATGTCCGGGAGTTGCATGCTGAGCACTCGTGGCCGATCAGGATTGATTCGCACGCAATGCTAGCAGATCAGAAAATCAGCGCTGCATGCCCCAGCGCTTCACCGTCACCCGCTCCAGCGTGTCGAACACCAGGTTCTCCACCAGCAGACCGATGAGGATCACCACGGCCAGACCGGCAAACACCTTGTCGGTGTACAACTCATTGCGGTTCTGGAAGATGTACCAGCCCAAACCACCCTTACCGCTGGTGGCACCGAACACCAGCTCGGCGGCGATCAGGGTACGCCAGGCGAAAGCCCAGCCGATTTTCAGCCCGGCGAGGATTGATGGCAGCGCCGCCGGAATCAGGATGAACAGCACGAAGCGCATGCCCTTCAAACCGTAGTTGCGCCCGGCCATGCGCAGGGTTTCCGAGACGCCGAGGAACCCGGCGTAAGTGTTCAGCGCCAGCGCCCACAGCACCGAATGCACCAGCACGAAAATCAGGCTGTTCTGGCCCAGGCCGAACCACAGCAACGCCAGCGGCAACAGGGCAATCGCCGGCAGCGGGTTGAACATCGAGGTCAGGGTGCTGAGCAAGTCCCGACCAACCTGGGTCGAAACCGCCAGCGTGGTCAGGGCGAAGGCCAGGACAATGCCGATCAGGTAACCCTTGATCAGCACCACCAGCGAGATCCACACCTTGCCCAGCAGTTCGCCGCTGAGCAGGCCGTCATACAGCGCGTGACTGGTCTGCAAGAAGCTCGGCAGCAGCAGGTCGTTGTTCTGCACCCGGGCCACAACCTCCCAGAGCACGGCGAGCAAAATCAGAATCACGCTTTTGCGCAACCAGCCCTGTTGCCACAAGCGCTGGCCCAGCGGCAGCTCGCGCTCCACCGGAACGCTGGTCAGCGGTTGCAGATCGTTTTCGAATTCTTGACGTACGGATGATGAATGGCTCATCGGGCAATCCTCCAGGCGGCTCAATAAGCGATGCGGATATCAGTGAAATCCAGTTCGCGCTCGGTTTCCGGCGACTGTCCTTCATCGAACAGCAACCGGTGAATGCGCCGCGCCGATTCCTGAAACGCTACACCGCCGAGGCTGTGCAAATCGTATTGATGACTGTGCACTTCCGCCCTCACCCGCCCCGGATGCGGCGACAACAGCAGGATCCGATTGCCGACCACCAGCGCTTCTTCAATCGAGTGGGTGACGAACAGCAAGGTGAACCGCACCTCCTCCCAGAGCAGCAGCAATTCCTCCTGCATCTTGCGCCGGGTCAGGGCATCCAGCGCGGCGAACGGCTCGTCCATCAGCAGGATTTTCGGCTGCATCGCCAGCGCCCGGGCAATCGCCACCCGCGCTTTCATGCCGCCGGACAAGGTGTGCGGGTAGGCATCGGCGAACGCCGCCAGACCGACTTTCTCCAGGTAATGCAGCGCACGCTCTTCAGCTTCCTTTTTCTTCAGCGTGCGCGAAGCCAGCAGCGGAAACATCACGTTCTGTTTGACGGTTTTCCACGGTGGCAGTTGATCGAACTCCTGAAACACCACGATCCGGTCCGGTCCCGGCGCGTCGACGCGCTGGCCCTGCAGACGGATCTCGCCCTCACACGGCGCAATGAACCCCGCGACAGCTTTGAGCAAGGTGGATTTACCGCAGCCGGACGGGCCGAGCAGCACGAAGCGATCCTGTTGATCGACTTCGAAACTGACCTGGTGGGTGGCGCGCACGACGCGCTGCGGCGTGCGGTATTCGAGGCTGACCTGATCGACCGCCAACAGCGCTTGCGCGGTGGCGATCGGGTTGCTGGCCGCGTGGCCTTGCAAAGGGGCGTTCATGTCGATCAGCTCCCCTGCAACGGTTTGGCGTCCTGGAAGAAGTAGTCCTTCCACGATTCCGGTTTGTTCTTGATCGCGCCGACGCGGTAGAGGAATTCGGCGAGCGGGTAGGTGTTTTTCGGCGTAACGCTGAATTCAAACTGCGGGTTGTCGATGATTTTCAGCAACGCGGCGCGGTCGATCTTGGCCTTGGTCACGCGGATATAAGTGTCCGCCGCCGCGCCTTTATCGTTCTGCGCAAATTGCGCGGCTTCGGTCAGCGCTTCGACGAACGCCTTGTAGGTTTTCGGGTTCTCGTTGCGGAATTTCTCGGTGGCGAACAGCACGGTCGGCGAGTTCGGGCCGAGCACGTCATAGGAGTTGAGCACCACGTGCACATTCGGATTTTCCAGCGCCTGATCCTGGAACGGCGGGTTGGAGAAGTGCCCGGTCAGCTCGGTGCCGCCGGCAATCAGCGCAGCGGTGGCGTCCGGGTGCGGAACGGCGATGGTGTACTTGTCGAGGCGATTGAATTCCTTGTCGCCCCACTGCTTGGCCGCCGCGTATTGCAGGAAGCGCGACTGCACGGAAACGCCCACTGCCGGCACCGCAATGCGGTCCTTCTCGGTGAAGTCGGCGATGGTTTTGACCTTGGGATTGTTGCTGACGAGGTAGTACGGGAAGTTGCCCAGCGAGGCCACGGCTTTGACGTTCTGCTTGCCGTGGGTGCGATCCCAGATGGTCAGCAGCGGCCCGACACCGGCGCCGGCAATGTCGATGGAGCCGGAGAGCAGTGCATCGTTGACCGCCGCGCCGCCGGACAACTGGGTCCAGTCGACCTTGATGTCGAGGCCTTCCTGCTTGCCGTACTTCTCGATCAGACCCTGATCGCGCACCACATTGAGCAATAAATAGACAATGCCGAACTGCTCGGCGATGCGGATTTCACCTTCGGCGTGGGCCACAGTCGGCGCCACCAGGCTGCCGGCGATCAGGCTGAACCCGAGGCCGATGGCCGCCGCCAGCGGCGCGAATGGAAGACGTTTGGACATGATCGGATCTCCGGCAAATCAGAAAGGCGCGTCGCCCTGAATGGTGGTGCGATACAGCTTGCGGCGCAGGTGCGCAGGGCAACCGGCGGCAAGGTGGATCAGCGAGCGGTTGTCCCAGAACACCAGATCGTGGGGCTGCCATTGATGGCGATAGATGTTCTGCGGCAGCACGCTGTGGGCGTAGAGCTCGTCGAGCAGTTGTTTGCTCTCGTCCTCCGGCAGACCGACGATGCGGGTGGTGAAGCCTTCGCTGACGAACAACGCCTTGCGGCCGTTTTCCGGATGGGTGCGGACCACCGGGTGCACGACCTCGGCGACCTGGGCCAGTTGCTCCGGGGTCAGGGTCGGGCGCCAGTTGCCTTCGAATTTGGTTTCGCTGTAGCGCGCGGTGTAGGAATGCGCAGCCGAGCGGCCTTCAACGGCTTTGCGCAGCGCGTCGGGCAGGCTGTCCCAGGCTTTGTGCATGTCGGCGAACAGGGTGTCGCCGCCTTCGGACGGCAGCTCTTGGGCGTGCAGCATCGAGCCAAGGCTCGGCAGCTCTTTATAGGAAAGGTCCGAGTGCCAGAACTTGCCGGCATCGCCGAGGCCGATGTTCTGGCCGTTTTCGACAATGTTGGAAACGATGAGGATTTCCGGGTGATTGGCCAGCAGGAACTGCTTGAGCACGTGGATCTGCAACACGCCGAAGCGGCGGCTGAAGTCGATCTGCTGTTGCGGGGTGATGCGCTGGTCGCGGAACACCACGACGTGGTGATCGAGGTGCGCGCGGTGGATGCGGGCGAAGTCTTCGTCGTTGACCGGACGGGTCAGGTCGAGGCCGATGATCTCGGCGCCGACGGCACCGCTGAACGGGCGGACTTCGAAGGTTTGCGGCGCGGCAGTCGCGGCGCTTGGGGTAGCAGTAGCTGCGGACATCAATCAATCTCCCACGCACGGCGCGCTCGATGGCGCGCGCGTCGATCAGAAACTCACGCTGGATTGCGTGTTGGTTCGTGTCGTGCGGCGCGCCGATTGGTCGGCAGGTACGCAGGAGGCTGACTTTATAGCTATAAGAAGCGGAATTTAAATACTGTTAACGAATAACGATATGGCGAATGCTTAGGAATGGACTGGATGGTGAGTGACCATTTGTGTCACTTCTGGACGGAATGTGTTGTTCCGACAGACGCCTTCGTCGGATCGCCGCCCGGAGCAAGCCCGCTCCCGCACTCGATCGCGTGTCTCTGGAAAAACGCAGTCGAGTGTGGGAGCGGGCTTGCTCGCGAAGAGGCCGGAAAGGCCAATAAAGATCTAGCGTTCGTGCAACGCCTCGGCGCGGGCCCGGATGATCGGCTTGAGCAGATAGCTCAGCACGGTCTTCTTGCCGGTGATGATGTCCACCGACGCCACCATCCCCGGGATGATCAGCAACGGCTTCTCGTCAGTGCCGAGATGGCTGCGCTCGGTGCGCAGCTTGATGACGTAGTAGGTGGTTTTCTTGTCTTCGTCGGTGATGGTGTCGGCGCCGATCTGTTCCAGCTTGGCCTTGAGACCACCGTAGATGGTGTAGTCGTACGCGGTGAATTTCACCGTGGCCTCCTGGCCCGGATGCAGGAACGCGATGTCCTGCGGGCGGATCTTCGCTTCGACCAGCAGGGTGTCGTCCAGCGGCACGATTTCCAGCAGGTCGCTGCCCGGCTGGATCACGCCGCCGATGGTGTTGACCAGCATCTTGTTAACGATGCCCCGTACCGGCGAGGTGACGAGCGTACGGCTGACCCGGTCTTCCAGCGCCTTGCCGGTGGCCTGGGCCTTGTTCAGGTCGGTGCGCGCCTCGTTCAACTGAGTCAGGGCTTCGCTGCGGAATTTGCCGCGGGTCTCGTCGATCTTGCGCTGTACTTCCTTGATCGCCGATTCGGCGCGCGGGATCGCCAGGGTGGTGGCGTCGAGCTGACCACGGGTTTCCACTTCGGCACGCTTGAGTCGCAGCACTTCCACCGGCGATACCGCGCCCTGAGCCACCAGCGGCTCGGACATGTTGATTTCCTGGCGTTGCAGACCCAGTTGCTGACGGTACTGCGCCTGCTTCGAGGTGAACTCGCGCAGCTCTTGCTGGCGCTGAATCAACTGTTCCTGCAGGCCACCGACCTCGTCGTGCAATTGCTGACGACGGCTGATGTACAGCGATTCTTCACTTTTCGCCTGACCCGGCACGGCTTTGAGCACGTCCTCGGGAAAATTCAGCGGCCGGTCATCGACCTCGGCGCTCAGGCGCTCGACCCGCAGCAGCATCGACAGCCGATCAGCCTCGGTTTCACCGACGTTGGAGGCGAATCGCGTGTCATCCAGGCGTACCAGCGGTGCGCCGGCCTCGACGATCTGGCCTTCCTTGACGAACAGCTCGGAGACGATACCGCCCTCGAGGTTCTGGATTTTCTGGATCTTCGACGAGGGAATCGCCTTGCCGTCGCCCTTGGTCACTTCGTCGATGACGGCGAAGTTGGCCCACAGCATCAGGAACACGAAGAAACCGATGATCGCCCAGATCGTCAGCCGCACCACGCGCGGCGCGTCCTCGATCAAGGCCTTGTTGACCTCTGGCAGCGGCTGGCCCTGCAGCGATGCCGAGCCCTTGAAGTAGCGGCGGATCGAATCCTTGAAACCCGACTTAAGCAACACTGATCTGCCCCTTCTTCAACGCTTCCATCACGGCCGCTTTCGGGCCATCGGCGAGAATCTGCCCACGGTCGACCACCAGCAGGCGATCGACCAGCGACAGCAGCGATGCCCGGTGCGTCACCAGCACCACGGTCTTGTTTTCCACCACCGCCGCGAGGCGTTGCTTGAGGCGTTCTTCGCCGGTGTTGTCCATCGCGCTGGTCGGTTCGTCGAGCAACAGAATCGGCGGATTGAGCAACAGCGCCCGGGCCAGGGCGACGTTCTGGCGCTGACCACCGGACAGGTTCTGCCCGCGCTCGCCGACTTGCAGCTCATAACCCTGCGGGTGCAGTCGGGCGAATTCGTGGACGCCGGCCAGTTCAGCGGCCTGCAGGACAAGTTCGTCTTCGACGTAACGAGCGCCGGAAATCAGGTTGTCGCGCAGGGTGCCGGCCAGCAGCTGGATGTCCTGGGGCACGTAGCCGATGTTGTAGCGCAGCTCGCTGACGTCGATCTGGCGGATGTCGACGCCGTCCACCAGCAACGCACCGTCGTCCGGCTGATAGAGGCCGACCAGCAGTTTCGCCAGTGAGCTCTTGCCGGAACCGCTGCGGCCGATGATGCCGATCTTCTCGCCGGGACGGATCACCAGGTTGATGTTCTTCAGCGCCGGGTTCTGTTGTTCCGGGTAGGTGAAGCTGAGCTGGCGGCATTCGATCGCGCCTTGCAGCACCTTGCGGCTCAGTGGGCGTTCTTCGAAATTGCGCTCTTGCGGCAACTCCATCATCTGGTCGACCGAGGTCATGGTCACCCGCGCCTGCTGGTAGCGGGTCAGCAGACCGGACAGCGACGCCAGCGGGCTGAGGGCGCGGCCACTGAGCATGTAGCAGGCGATCAGGCCGCCCATGCTCAGGTTGCCGGCGATGATCTGGTACACGCCGAAGACGATCATGATCACCCCGGCCAGTTGCTGGATCAGCAGGGTGATGTTCATCGCCAGACCGGAGAGCATTTTCACCCGCAGCTCGAGACGGCTGAGGGTGCCGATGGTCTGCTCCCATTGATACTGGCGTTCGCTTTCGGCGTTGTTGACCTTCACCGCGTCGAGGCCGGCGAGGGTTTCGATCAGGCTCGACTGACGCTCGGCGCCGAGGGCCATGGTGCGTTCCATGGTTGCCACCAGCGGCTTCTGCAAGGCGTAGCCGATCAGCAGCGCAATCGGGAAGGCCAGCACCGGAATCCACACCAGATGCCCGCCGAGAATCGCGATGACAATGAAGATCAGGATGGTGAACGGCAGGTCGATCAGGCTGGTCAGGGTCAGCGAGGCGAGGAAGTCGCGCAGACTCTGGAACTCATGAATGTTCTGGGCAAAGCTGCCGACCCGCGCCGGGCGGTATTTCATGGCCATGCCGACGATGCGTTCAAACAGCGTGGCGGAGATGATCAGGTCGGTTTTCTTGCCGGCCAGATCCAGGCACAGGCTGCGCAGGCTCTTGAGGATCAGGTCGAACAGATAGGCGCCGGTGATGCCCAGCGCGAGCACCCACAGGGTCGCTTCGGCCTGGTTCGGCACCACGCGGTCGTAGACATTCATCACGAACAGCGGCGCGGCCATGGCGATGATGTTGATCAGGAAACTGGCGGCGATGGCGTCGGCGTACAGCCAGCGCGAACGCTTGAGGGTGTCGCGAAACCACGAGCGCGCACGCGGGATCAGCGTGCCGTGGTTGACGTCGAATTTGTGCTGGGGCTGGGCGAAGAACACTTTGCCGATGTAGTCGTCGGCCAGCAGCTCGCGGCTGACCAGGGATTCGCCGCCGTCGCTTTCGCTGAGCAGCACCCGTGCTTCGTTCTCACCCTGCCAGCCGAGCAGGACGGCACTGCGGCCATCCTTGAGCAGCAACAGCGCCGGCATGGCAATCGCCGGAATTTCTTCGAGCTTGCGCTGCAGCACCCGCCCTTGCAGCCCGGCGCGCGCCGCTGCACGGGGCAGCAGCTCGACACTCAGGCGTTGTTTGGGCAGCGGCAGGCCGGTGGTCAGCATCGCCGCGCTGGCAGGTTTCTGGTGGAGCATGCAAAGAGCGAGCAGACCATCCAGTAAAGGATCGTCGTGCAACGCGCGTGGATCATGACTGAGATGAACTCGACTGACTTCTGATTCCACGCTCGACACTCTTTAGCAGTTGAAAAGGGACAACTCAATTCATCCCAGGCAGCTGAACCTTGGGCTTCACGTCGTTCTGCACAACGGATGCCAAGGGTGCGACCACTCCCTGGCTCTTGAGCAATTCGCCCATGGTCGCCTTGATTCGATACTGAGTAAATAACTGAATGTTTTTGATTTCAGCCAGACGCCGCGAAGCGGTGAACAGCTCGTTTTCGCTGTCGAGCAAATCCAGCAGGGTCCGTTCGCCGAGGCTGAACTGGCGCTGGTAAGCAGTGCGCACCGAGGTGCTGTGATCAACGTACTGCTGAGCGATCGGCACCTGGGCGTTGGCGTTGTTCAGGGCGTTCCAGGCCAGGCCCAGCTCTTCATTCAATTGGCGCAAGGCGTTGTTGCGGATGTCCAGCGCCTGGTTCGACAGGTAGGACTTGGATTCCAGATCCGCCTTGTTGCTGCCGCCCGAATACAGGTTGAAGCGCATGCGCAACATGGCCTGCCATTCGTTGTTGTGACCGTTCTGGCCGTCGAGGTCGTTGTCGGCAGTGCGGCCCAGCTCGGCGTCGAAGCGCGGGTAGAAGGTCGACTTGGCAGTCTCGTATTGCTTCTCGGCCGCGGCGATATCGGACTCGGCCGAACGCAGGATCGGGCTGTTTTCCAGCATCTGCTGGCGCGCTTCATTCAGGTTGGCCGGCATCATCGCCATGAACGGCGCCGGACGCTCCAACTGATCGGGCATCTGGCCGACGGCGCTGAGGAAATTGGTTTCCGAGTCGGCGAGGTTGGTCTGCTCGGTGATCAGGTTGTTGCGGGCCTGGGCCATCCGCGCTTCGGCCTGATCGAGGTCGGCACCGCTGCCGACGCCGCGCTGGGTGCGCAGCTGGATCTGGTCGTAGATACGTTGGTGGCTTTTGAGGTTTTCTTCGGCCAGACGCACGAATTCGCGACGGGTCAGCACATCCAGATAAACCTGGGCCACGGTCAGCGCGGTGCGCTCGGAAGTGCCGAGCAGGGAATACGCGCGGGAGTTGACGGTGGCTTGTTGACGCCCGACTTCGCTGGACGTCGCAAAACCGTCAAAAACCATTTGCGACAGACGTAAACTTGACTCGCTGCGGTTCAGGGTTTCCCAGTGATTGCCGCCACCATTGGCGCGGGTGGTCACGCTGTCGGTGCCTTCACGACCATAACCGCCCAGCAGATCGACCTTGGGCAGGTATCCACCTTTTGCAGCCTTTAATTGATAATCCGCGGCCAGCCGACTGTTGACCCCTGCCTGGATTTCCGGATGGACATCCAGCGCCTGCTGCATGGCTTCTGGTAAGGATTGTGCTTGTACGAAAGAGGCGGCGAGAGCGAAGGGTAGAGCCTTGAGCAGGTGCGAACGCATGGTAAAGATTTCCCAGAACTTCTTGTCTTGAATCACAGCAAATTGGTGAGCTGCGTCGGAAGATGGCAACCGGAATGACCGTATGTCGGAAAGTTTAAAACCGGAACTGGATCACACGCTGAAGGGCAGGTCGCCGCATAAATATCAATGTGACATTACTGGGACGATTGTTTAGGATGGCACCCAGAAGGTCAATAGTTTGGCATAAAGTTAATAGCGAAAGAATCTAGCCAAAATATTGACGAACAGCAGCGTCAACTTTGTTTCCTCTTTTTTTAAAAGTACGTCCAGACTGAATCGGCGCAGACAGCCATCAGGTCTATGGAAGTCAACTGAACGTGACACCCGGAGAGTCTTCAATGAGCAGTGTTGTTGCCATCGTCAAAAGCATTGTCGGTCAGGTTTTCGTGGTGTCCCCAGAGGGCGTCCGTCGCGTACTCGTTGAAGGCGACCGGCTGTTTGCCGGCGATCAGGTCGACACCGGCGTTTCCGGCGCCGTGTCCCTGGAACTGGCCGATGGCCGCACGATCGATCTGGGCCGTGACACTCAGTGGAGCGCCGATACCCCGGATTCCAGCACCGACCTGGCCGAAGCCACCGCGCAAGCCGCGCCGTCGGTAGAAGAGCTGCAACAAGCCATCGCCGCCGGTGTCGACCCGACCACCGCTCTTGATGCCACCGCTGCCGGCCCGAGTGCCGCGGGGACTGGCGGTGCCGCCGGCGGTGGTCACAGCTTCGTGATGCTCGATGCGACCGCCGGCCGCGTCGACCCAACCATCGGTTTCCCGACTGCGGGCATCAACGCTGCAGGCCAGGCCGCGCAGAACATCCCCGGCGGCCAGACCACCGACACCAACGCCAATGCCCTGCGCGAATCGACCCTGAACCTCAGCGCCACGCCGAGCATCACCGAAGCCGGCGGCGTGCTGGTGTACACCGCAACGCTGACCCAGGCGCCGCTGACCGACCTGACCATCACCCTGTCCAACGGTGCGGTGATCGTGATTCCGGCCGGTTCCACCACCGGCACCGTCAACGTGCCCCTGGCGCCGAACGACACTGTTTATAACGACCCGACCCAGATCGACGTGACCGTCACCGGTACCACCGGCGGCAACGGCATCACCGTGACCCCGCCGACCACCCCGGCCACGACCCAGGTCACCGACACCATCGACACCACCACCGTCACCCTGACGGCCGGCCCAAGCGTGACCGAAGGCGGTCAGATCACCTACACCGCGACCCTGACCAACCCGGCGCAGACGCCGGTGACCGTCACGTTGTCCAACGGCTCGACCATCACCATCGGCGCCGGCCAGACCACCGGCACCGTCAACGTGCCGACCGCACCGAATGACGTCTATAACAACGGCAGCACCGTCACCACCACCATCACCGGTGCCACGGGCGGCAACTTCGAAAACCTGGTGCCGAACCCGACACCGGTGGTGACCACCATCACCGACTCGATCGACAATACCGGCCTGACCCTGACCGCTACCGGCACTGTGGTCGAAGGTGGCCAGATCACCTACACCGCGACCCTGACCAACCCGGCGCAGACGCCGGTGACCGTCACCCTGTCGAACGGTTCGACCATCACCATCGGCGCCGGCCAGACCACCGGCAGCGTCAACGTGCCGACCGCACCGAATGACGTCTACAACAACGGCGGCACCGTCAGCACCACGATTACCGGCGCTACCGGCGGCAATTTCGAGAATCTGGTGCCAAACACGACGCCAGCGACTACTACCGTCACCGACTCCATCGACACCACCAACCTGTCGCTGAGCGCCACCGGTTCCGTGGCGGAAGGCGGTTCGATCGTCTACACCGCGACGCTGAGCAATCCTGCGGGTACGCCGGTGACCGTGACGTTGAGCAACGGCGCCGTCATCACCATTGACGCCGGTAAAACCATCGGCACCGTGACCGTTCCGGCGCCTGCCGATGACGTCTACAAAGACGCGGGCAAGGTCGAAGTCACCATCAAGGACGCCACCGGCGGCAACTTCGAGAATCTGGTGCCAAGCACTGTTCCCGCTGTCACCGAAGTGACTGACACCATCGACACGTCGACGGTCAAACTGACGGCTGATACTTCGGTTGCAGAAGGCGGCACCGTTACTTATACCGCTACGGTTGGCGCACCAGTCACCGGTTCGCCGGTGACTGTCACTTTGTCCAACGGTCAGACCATCACCATCGAAGTGGGTAAAACCACCGGCACCGTGACCACCACCGCGCCGAACGACGCATTGGCTGGCAACGCACCGCTGACCAACTCGATCACCGGCGTTTCCGGCGGCAATTACGAAAATCTGGTGGCCGACAAGACCCCGGTCTCGACCACGGTTACCGACGTTGCCGACACCACCAACCTGACCCTGAGCGCCACCGGCACTGTCGCCGAGGGCGGTTCGATTGTTTACACCGCGACGCTGACCAATCCTGCGGGCACCCCGGTGACCGTGACGTTGAGCAACGGCTCCGTCATCACCATCGAAGCGGGTAAAACCACTGGCACCGTGACCGTTCCGGCGCCTGCCGATGACGTCTATAAAGACGCCGGCAAAGTCGAAGTGACCATCAAGGACGCCACCGGCGGCAACTTCGAGAACCTGGTGCCAAGCACTGTTCCGGCTGTCACTGAAGTCACCGACACCATCGACACCACCACGGTCAAACTGACCGCGACAGAGTCAGCGGCCGAGGGCGGCACCGTCACTTATACCGCGACAGTTGGAGCGCCCGTAACTGGCTCGCCGGTCACCGTAACCCTGGCTAACGGCCAAAGCATCACGATTGAAGTGGGCAAGACCACCGGCACCGTGACCACCACAGCACCGAACGACGCATTGGCCGGCAACGCACCGCTGACCAACGCGATCACCGGCGTGAGCGGCGGCAACTACGAGAATCTGGTCGCCGACAAAACCCCGGTCAGCACCACCGTGACCGACACCGTCGACACCACCAACCTGACCCTGAGCGCCACCGATTCCGTGGCCGAGGGCGGCTCGATCATCTACACCGCGACGCTGACAAATCCGGCCGGCACGCCGGTGACCGTGACCTTGAGCAACGGCGCGGTCATCACCATCGAAGCCGGCAAGACCACCGGCACCGTGACCGTTCCAGCGCCTGCCGATGACGTCTACAAGGATGCCGGCAAAGTCGAAGCGACCATCACCGGCGCAACCGGTGGCAACTTCGAAAACCTGGTGCCAAGCACTGTGCCGGCCGTGACCCAGGTCACCGATACCATCGACACGTCGACCGTCAAACTGACCGCGACCGAGTCGGCGGCGGAAGGCGGTACCGTTACTTACACCGCGACGGTGGGCGCCCCGGTAACCGGCTCGCCTGTGGTTGTGACCCTGGCCAACGGTCAGGCGATCACCATCGAAGTCGGCAAAACCACCGGCACCGTGACTACCACGGCGCCGAACGACGTACTGGCCGGCCATGAACCGCTGACCAACTCGATCACCGGTGTGAGCGGCGGTAACTACGAAAACCTCGTGGCCGACAAAACGCCGGTCAGCACCACCATCACCGACACCGTCGACACCACCACCGTATCGCTGACCGCCACCGGCAACGTCAACGAGGGCGGGCAGATCGTCTACACCGCGACCCTGACCAATCCGGCCGGCACCCCGGTGACCGTGACGTTGAGCAACGGCTCCGTCATCACCATCGAAGCCGGCAAAACCACTGGCACCGTGACCGTTCCCGCACCAGCCGATGACGTCTACAAAGACGCCGGCAAAGTCGAAGTGACCATCAAGGACACTTCCGGCGGCAACTTCGAAAACCTGGTGGCCAACCCGACGCCAGCGGTGACCAACGTCGCCGACACCATCAACACCACGCACCTGACCCTCAGCGCCGAAAGCTATGTGCTCGAAGGCACGTCGATCACTTACACCGCAACGCTGACCAACGCCGCGCAGACGCCGGTGACCGTCAACCTGAGCAACGGCCAGACCATCGTTATCGAGGCCGGCAAGACCAGCGGTTCGGTGACCATCCCGGCGCCGAGCGATGACGTCTACAAGGATGTCAGCAAGCTCACCGTGACCATGACCGATGCCAGCGGCGGCAACTTCGAGAAGCTCGACGTCAGCAAGACGCCGGTCAGCACCACGGTCAACGACACCATCGACAAGACCACGCTGACCCTGAGCGCCAGCGACACCGTCAGCGAAGGTGGCCAGATCACCTACACCGCGACCCTGAGCAACCCGGCCGGCACTGCCATGACCGTGACCCTGGCCAACGGCGCGGTGATCAACATCGCTGCCGGTGCCACCAGCGGTTCGGTGAATTTCCCTGCGCCGGCCAATACGCCTTACATTGATGGCGGCAAGGTGCAGACCGCGATTGCCAGCCACAGCGGCGGCAACTTCGAACAGGTCGATGCCAACCGTACGGCTGTGGTGACCAAAGTCACCGACACCGTCGACACCACCAACATCAGCCTGAGCGCCACCGGTTCGATCGCCGAGGGCGGTTCGATCGTCTACACCGCGACCCTGACCAACCCGGCCGGCACGGCCATGACCGTGACCCTGAGCAACGGCGCGGTGATCAACATCGCCAAAGGCGCGAGCACCGGCACCATCACCGTCGCCGCACCGAGCGACGACGTGTACAAGGACGCCGGCAAAGTCGACGCCAGCATCACCAAGACCACCGGCGGCAACTTTGAAAACCTGGTGGTCGACAAGACCCCGGCGGTGACCGACGTCACCGACACCATCGATACCAGTACCGTTTCCCTGAGCGCCACGGCCAGCACCGTTGAAGGCGGCGTGGTGGTTTACACCGCCTCCGTCACCGCACCGGTGACCGGCTCGCCAGTGGTCGTGACCCTGTCCAACGGCCAGACCATCACCATCCCGGTCGGCGCCAGCAGCGCCAGCGTCAACTACACCGCGCCGAACGATGCACTGGCCGGCGGCAACACGCTGAGCGTGAAAATCGACGGCACCAGCGGCGGCAATTACGAAAACCTGGTCGCCGACAAGACGCCGGCCGTGACGTCAGTCACCGACACCGTCGACACCACCAACCTGACCTTGAGCGCTACAGGTTCCGTGGCCGAAGGCGGTTCGATCGTTTACACCGCCACGCTGACCAATCCGGCTGGCACGCCAGTGACCGTGACCCTGAGCAACGGCTCGGTGATCACCATCGAAGCGGGTAAAACCACTGGCACCGTGACCGTTCCGGCTCCGGCCGATGACGTTTACAAAGACGCCGGCAAAGTCGAAGTGACCATCAAGGATGCGTCCGGCGGCAACTTCGAGAATCTGGTTCCGAGCACCGTTCCGGCCGTCACTGAAGTGACTGACACCATCGATACGTCGACCGTGAAACTGAGCGCCGATACGTCGGTGGCCGAGGGTGGCACCGTCACCTACACCGCCACTGTTGGCGCTCCGGTGACTGGCTCGCCGGTCACCGTGACTCTGGCCAACGGTCAGTCGATCACCATCGAAGTGGGCAAAACCTCCGGTACCATCACTACCACCGCGCCGAACGATGCACTCAACGGTCACACACCGCTGAGCAACTCGATCACTGGCGTGAGCGGCGGCAACTACGAAAACCTGGTGGCCGACAAGACTCCCGTCAGCACCACGGTAACCGACACCGTCGACACCACCGACCTGACACTGACCGCGACCGGCACCGTGGCCGAAGGTGGCTCGATCACCTACACCGCCACCCTGACCAATCCGGCCGGTACTCCGGTCACCGTGACGTTGAGCAACGGCTCCGTCATCACCATCGAGGCCGGTAAAACCACCGGCACCGTGACTGTCGATGCACCGAAAGACGATGTCTACAAAGACGCCGGCAAGGTCGAAGTCACCATCAAGGATGCAACTGGCGGCAACTTCGAGAATCTGGTGCCGAGCACTGTTCCGGCCGTTACCGAAGTCACCGACACCATCGACACCACCACAGTCAAACTGACTGCGACCGAGTCGGCGGCGGAAGGTGGCACTGTCACTTACACCGCCACCGTGGGCGCTCCGGTGACGGGCTCGCCTGTGACCGTGACCCTGGCCAACGGTCAGTCGATCACCATCGAAGTCGGCAAGACCACCGGTACCGTCACCACCACCGCGCCGAACGATGCACTCAACGGCCATGCGCCGCTGAGCAACTCGATCACCGGTGTGAGCGGCGGTAACTACGAAAACCTCGTGGCCGACAAAACGCCGGTCAGCACCACTGTGACTGACACCGTCGACACCACCAACCTGACTCTGAGCGCCACTGACTCGGTGGCCGAAGGTGGCTCGATCACCTACACCGCCACCCTGACCAACCCGGCTGGAACCCCGGTCACCGTGACGTTGAGCAACGGCTCCGTCATCACCATCGAGGCCGGTAAAACCACCGGCACCGTGACCGTCGATGCGCCGAAAGATGACGTCTATAAGGACGCCGGCAAAGTCGAAGTCACGATCAAGGATGCCTCCGGCGGCAACTTCGAGAACCTGGTGCCGAGCACTGTTCCGGCTGTTACCGAAGTCACCGATACCATCGACACCACCACGGTGAAACTGACCGCGACCGAGTCCGCAGTTGAAGGCGGCACTGTCACTTACACCGCCACCGTTGGCGCCCCGGTAACCGGCTCGCCTGTGACCGTGACCCTGGGAAATGGTCAGTCGATCACCATCGAAGTGGGCAAAACCACCGGTACCGTCACCACCACCGCGCCGAACGACGCGTTGAACGGTCACACCCCACTGACCAACTCGATTACTGGCGTGTCTGGCGGTAACTACGAAAACCTCGTAGCCGACAAGACCCCGGTTTCGACCACCGTCACCGACACCGTCGACACGACCAACCTGACCCTGAGCGCCACTGACTCGGTAGCCGAGGGCGGTTCAATCGTTTACACCGCGACCTTGACCAACCCGGCCGGCACACCGGTCACCGTGACCCTGTCGAACGGCGCCGTGATCACCATCGAAGCCGGTAAAACCACCGGCACCGTGACTGTCGATGCACCGAAAGACGATGTCTACAAAGACGCCGGCAAGGTCGAAGTCACCATCAAGGATGCAACTGGCGGCAACTTCGAGAACCTGGTGCCGAGCACCGTTCCGGCCGTGACCAACGTCACCGACACCATCGACACCACCACGGTGAAACTGACCGCGACCGAGTCGGCAGCTGAAGGCGGCACCGTTACCTATACCGCCACCGTTGGTGCCCCGGTAACCGGCTCGCCTGTGACCGTGACCCTGGCCAATGGTCAGTCGATCACCATCGAAGTCGGCAAAACCACCGGCACCGTCACCACCACCGCGCCGAACGATGCGCTCAACGGCCATGCGCCGCTGACCAACGCGATCACTGGGGTGACTGGCGGTAACTACGAAAACCTCGTGGCCGACAAGACCCCGGTTTCGACCACCGTCACGGATACCGTCGACACCACCAACCTGACCCTGAGCGCAACGGGCTCGGTGGCCGAGGGTGGTTCGATCGTTTACACCGCGACCCTGACCAACCCGGCTGGAACCCCGGTCACCGTGACGTTGAGCAACGGCTCCGTCATCACCATCGAGGCCGGTAAAACCACCGGCACCGTGACCGTCGATGCGCCGAAAGATGACGTCTATAAGGACGCCGGCAAAGTCGAAGTCACGATCAAGGATGCCTCCGGCGGCAACTTCGAGAACCTGGTGCCGAGCACCGTTCCGGCCGTGACCGAAGTCACCGACACCATCGATACCACTACGGTGAAACTGACCGCGACTGAATCGGCAGCTGAAGGTGGCACCGTCACTTACACCGCGACCGTGGGCGCACCTGTGACCGGTTCGCCAGTCACCGTGACGCTGTCCAACGGTCAGTCGATCACCATCGAGGTGGGCAAGACCACCGGCACCGTGACCACCACTGCGCCAAACGATGCGCTCAACGGCCACACGCCGCTGACCAACGCGATCACCGGCGTGAGCGGTGGCAACTACGAAAATCTGGTCGCTGACAAAACCCCGGTCAGCACTACCGTGACCGACACCGTCGACACCACTAATCTGTCGCTGAGCGCGACCGACAGCGTGGCCGAAGGTGGCTCGATCGTTTACACCGCGACCCTGACCAACCCGGCCGGCACCCCGCTGACCGTGACCCTGTCGAACGGCGCTGTCATCACCATCGAGGCCGGTAAAACCACCGGCACCGTGACCGTTCCTGCGCCTGCCGATGACGTCTACAAAGACGCCGGCAAAGTCGAAGTCACGATCAAGGACGCAACCGGTGGCAACTTCGAGAACCTGGTTCCGAGCACCGTTCCAGCCGTAACGGAAGTCACCGACACCGTCGACACGACGACCGTGAAGCTGACCGCTTCCGAAACGGCCGCTGAAGGTGGCACCGTCACTTACACCGCGACTGTTGGCGCGCCAGTGACCGGTTCGCCTGTGACTGTGACCCTGGCCAATGGTCAGTCGATCACCATCGAAGTCGGCAAAACCTCTGGCACTGTCACCACCACCGCGCCGAACGATGCGCTCAACGGCCATGCGCCGCTGACCAACGCGATCACTGGCGTGTCTGGCGGCAACTACGAAAACCTTGTAGCCGACAAGACCCCGGTTTCGACCACCGTCACTGACACCGTCGACACCACCAATCTGACCCTCAGCGCCACCAACTCGGTGGCCGAAGGCGGTTCGATCACTTACACCGCCACCCTGACTAACGCTGCGGGCACCCCCGTGACCGTGACCTTGTCGAACGGCGCCGTGATCACCATCGAGGCCGGCAAAACCACGGGCACCGTGACCGTCGATGCACCGAAAGACGACGTCTATAAAGATGCCGGCAAAGTCGAAGCGACCATTTCGACCGCCACCGGTGGCAACTTCGAGAATCTGGTGCCGAGCACTGTTCCGGCTGTCACTGAAGTCACCGACACCATCGACACCACCACGGTCAAACTGACCGCGACCGAGTCGGCGGCTGAGGGCGGCACCGTTACTTACACCGCGACTGTTGGCGCACCTGTCACCGGTTCGCCTGTGACCGTGACCCTGGCCAACGGTCAGTCGATTACCATCGAGGTCGGCAAAACCACCGGCACCGTCACCACCACCGCGCCGAACGATGCGTTGAACGGTCACACACCGCTGACCAACGCGATCACTGGCGTGACTGGCGGGAACTACGAAAACCTCGTGGCTGACAAAACCCCGGTCAGCACTACCGTGACTGACACCGTCGACACCACCAACCTGACCCTGAGCGCCACCAACTCGGTCGCCGAGGGTGGTTCGATCGTTTACACCGCGACCCTGACCAACCCGGCCGGCACTCCGGTGACCGTGACCCTGTCGAACGGCGCTGTCATCACCATCGAGGCCGGCAAAACCACCGGCACCGTGACCGTCGACGCACCGAAAGACGACGTCTACAAAGATGCGGGCAAAGTTGAAGCAACCATTTCGACCGCCACCGGTGGCAACTTCGAGAATCTGGTGCCGAGCACCGTTCCGGCCGTGACCGAAGTCACCGACACCATCGACACCACCACGGTGAAACTCACCGCCACCGAGTCGGCGGCTGAAGGCGGCACTGTCACTTACACCGCCACCGTGGGCGCTCCTGTGACTGGCTCGCCAGTGACCGTGAACCTGTCGAACGGCCAGAGCATTACCATCGAAGTCGGCAAAACCACCGGCACCGTGACGACCACGGCGCCTAACGATGCACTCAACGGCCACACGCCGCTGACCAACGCCATCACCAACGTGACGGGCGGCAACTACGAAAATCTGGTGGCCGACAAGACGCCGGTCAGCACTACCGTCACCGACACCGTCGACACCACCAACCTGTCGCTCAGCGCGACCGGCACCGTGGCCGAAGGTGGTTCGATCACCTACACCGCGACCCTCACCAACGCTGCGGGCACGCCGGTGACCGTGACCTTGAGCAATGGCGCCGTGATCACCATCGAAGCCGGCAAAACCACCGGCACTGTGACCGTTCCTGCACCAGCTGATGACGTCTACAAAGACGCCGGCAACGTACAGGCCACGATCACCAACGCCACCGGTGGCAACTTCGAGAACCTGGTCACCAGCACCACGCCAGCGGTAACCAGCGTCACCGACACCATCGACACCACCACCGTGAAGCTGACCGCGACCGCAACAGCGGCCGAGGGTGGCACCGTCACCTACACCGCTACCGTAGGTGCACCGGTGACCGGCTCGCCTGTGACCGTGAACCTGTCGAACGGTCAGTCGATCACCATCGAAGTCGGCAAAACCACCGGCACCGTGACCACCACCGCGCCGAACGACGTGTTGACCGGTCATGCGCCGCTGACCAACGCCATCACCGGCGTGAGCGGTGGTAACTACGAAAATCTGGTTGCGGATAAAACCCCGGTCTCGACTACCGTCACCGACACCGTCGACACCACCAACCTGTCGCTCAGCGCGACTGGCATCGTGGCCGAAGGTGGTTCGATCACCTACACCGCGACACTGACCAACGCTGCTGGCTCGCCAGTCACCGTGACCCTGTCGAACGGCGCCGTGATCACCATCGAGGCAGGTAAAACCACCGGCACCGTGACCGTTCCTGCGCCAGCCGAAGACGTCTACAAGGACGCCGGCAACGTGCAGGCCACCATCACCAATGCCAGCGGTGGCAACTTCGAGAACCTGGTCACCAGCACCACGCCAGCGGTGACCAGCGTCACTGACACCATCGACACCACCACCGTGAAGCTGACCGCGACCGCGACAGCTGCTGAAGGTGGCACCGTCACCTACACCGCTACCGTGGGGGCGCCGGTGACTGGCTCGCCAGTGACCGTAAACCTGTCCAACGGTCAGTCGATCACTATCGAAGTAGGTAAAACCACCGGCACCGTCACCACCACCGCGCCTAACGACGTATTGAATGGTCATGCACCACTGACCAACGCGATCACCGGCGTGAGCGGCGGTAACTACGAGAATCTGGTGGCCGACAAGACCCCGGTCAGCACCACCGTGACCGACACCGTCGACACTACCAACCTGACCCTGAGCGCCACCAATTCGGTCGCCGAAGGCGGTTCGATCGTTTACACCGCGACCCTGACCAACGCTGCGGGCACTCCGGTGACCGTGACCTTGAGCAACGGCGCCGTGATCACCATCGAGGCCGGTAAAACCACGGGCACCGTGACCGTTCCTGCCCCGGCGGACGACGTCTACAAAGACGCCGGCAACGTACAGGCCACGATCACCAACGCCACCGGTGGCAACTTCGAGAACCTGGTAACCAGCACCACGCCAGCCGTGACCAGCGTCAGCGACACCATCGACACCACCACCGTGAAACTGACCGCGACCACGACGGCGGCCGAAGGTGGCAACGTGGTCTACACCGCGACCGTCGGCGCACCAGTGACTGGCTCGCCGGTAACCGTGAATCTGGCCAACGGTCAGTCGATCACCATCGAAGTCGGCAAAACCACCGGCACCGTGACCACCACCGCGCCGAACGACGCGTTGACCGGCCATACACCGCTGACCAACTCGATCACCAACGTCAGCGGCGGCAACTACGAAAACCTCGTAGCCGACAAGACGCCGGTCTCGACCACCGTCACCGACACCATCGACACCACCAACCTGTCGCTCAGCGCGACCGGCACCGTGGCCGAGGGTGGCTCGATCACTTACACCGCAACCCTGACCAACGCCGCTGGCTCGCCAGTGACCGTGACCTTGTCCAACGGCTCGGTGATTACCATCGAAGCGGGCAAGACCACCGGCACCGTGACAGTTCCTGCACCAGCCGATGACGTCTACAAAGACGCCGGCAACGTGCAGGCCACGATCAAATCCGCCACCGGTGGCAACTTCGAGAACCTGGTCACCAGCACCACGCCAGCCGTAACCAGCGTTACCGACACCATCGACACCACCACCGTGAAGCTGACCGCGACCACGACGGCAGCCGAGGGTGGCAACGTTGTCTACACCGCGACCGTCGGCGCACCAGTGACGGGCTCGCCTGTGACTGTGACCCTGGCCAACGGTCAGTCGATCACCATCGAAGTCGGCAAAACCACCGGCAGTGTGACCACCACCGCGCCGAACGACGTGTTGAATGGTCATGCGCCACTGACCAACGCGATCACCGGCGTAAGCGGCGGCAACTACGAGAATCTGGTGGCAGACAAGACCCCGGTCAGCACCACCGTCACCGACACCGTCGACACCACCAACCTGTCCCTCAGCGCGACCAGCACCGTGGCCGAGGGTGGCTCGATCACCTACACCGCAACCCTGACCAACGCCGCTGGCTCGCCAGTGACCGTCACCCTGAGCAACGGTTCGGTGATCACCATCGAAGCCGGCAAAACCACCGGCACCGTGACCGTTCCTGCGCCAGCCGATGACGTCTACAAAGACGCCGGCAACGTACAGGCCACGATCACCAACGCTACCGGCGGCAATTTCGAAAACCTGGTCACCAGCAACACACCAGCCGTGACCAGCGTCACCGACACCGTCGACACCACCACCGTCAGCATCACCGGCAGCACCTCGGTGACCGAAGGCCAGACCGCAACCTACACCGTCAGCCTGACCAACCCGGCGCAAACCGAGGTCACCCTGAAAATCGTCTACAGCGGCACCGCCGCCGACGGTTCGGACTTCACCGGCGTGTACACCGTGAAGATCCCGGCGGGGGCCAGCAGTGCGCAGTTCAACGTCGCGACCATCGATGACAAGATCACCGAAGGCACCGAAAACTTCGTGGTCAAGATCGACTCGGCCACCGGTGGCAACTTCGAAAACCTGGCGGTCAGCAGCACCAATGGCAGCGTCAGCACCTCGATCATCGACAACGATGCTCCGCCGGTCATCGACCTCGACGCCAACAACTCCAGCGGTGCAACGGGTGCCGACTACAAGGTGACCTTCACCGAGAACACCCCGGGCGCAGGCGTGTCGATTGCCGACACCGACATCAAGATCACCGACCCGGACAGCACCATGCTGACCGGCGCCACCGTCGTGCTGACCAACCGCCAGGACGGCGATGCGCTGAACCTGGGCAACAGCGTCAACGGCATCACCATCAATGCCAACAGCACCAACGGCACCGTCACCCTGACCCTGTCGGGTAACGCGACGCTCGCCGACTACATGCAGGCCATCAAGAACATCAGCTTCACCAACAGCAGTGAAGATCCGAGCACCGTGCCACGGATCATCACCGTGACCGTGACCGATGGCGGCAACTACTCCAACACCGCGACCACCACGGTCAACGTAGTGGCGGTCAACGATGCGCCGGTCGCTGCACCGGTCAACGTCACCGGCACCGAAGACACCCCGCTGGTTCTCGGCTGGTCGACCTTCGGCGTCAGCGACGTCGACAGCCCGGCCAGCAGCCTGGGCGTGAAAATCACCCAGCTGCCGGGCGAAGGCAAACTGCAGTATCTGGACGGTTCGACCTGGAAAGACGTCGCCACCAACCAGACTTTCAGCAAGGCCGATATCGACGCCGGCAAGTTGCGCTTCCTGCCGGATGCCAACGAGTCGGGCGTGAACGGTTACGGCGGCACCGGCCTGGGCAACAACCAGGCTGACTACGCACAGATCAAGTTCCAGCCAACCGACGGCCAGTTGCTGGGCAACACCGGCACCATCAAGATCGACATCACCCCGGTGGCGGATGCACCGACCCTGTCGGTGGCCGACAACAGCGTGAAGTCCACCGGGCTGATCAAGGAAGTCTGGACCGGTCTGTCGGGCCTGGGCACCGACGGCAGCGGCGCGAATTCGACCACCCTGAAAAACGTGATCGACGGTGCCGGCAAGCCGAACACCAGCGGCACCGTGAATAACGTGCAGTCCGACGGCAGCGTGACCGCCGGCACTGCGTCGAAAACCTCGGGCCTGATTTATCTGGAAGCCGGCAAGACCTACACCTTCAGCGGCACCGGTGACGACAGCCTGCTGGTGACCATCGGCGGCAAGAACGTGGCCTCGACCACGTGGGGCGCGGGTGGCAACCTCAACGGTTCGTTCACCCCGACCACCAGCGGCTACTACACCCTGGACATCTACCACCACAACCAGAGCGGCCCGGGCAGCTACGACGTCAACCTGTCGGTCAACGGCAGCACGCCGATCGACCTGAGCAGTGCCGGCGTGCCGATCTATACCGGCGTGCAGGATCTGGTGAATGCCGGCGTGACCGTCTCCGATCTGCACGGCAGCAACGGCGAAGGCTATTACGACGGCTACAAACTCAACACCGGCGCCGAAGGCACCACCGTGAAACTGTCGTCGATCAGCACCGCGCTGACCGACACCGACGGCTCGGAAACCCTGAGCATCAAGATCAGCGGCGCACCGGTCGGTTCGGTACTCAGCGACGGCGCAGGCCACAGCTTCACCGTGACCGCCACCAGCGGCGACGCCAACGTCACCGGCTGGAACCTCGGCACCCTGACCGTGACCCCGCCGACCTACTACAACGGCCAGTTCAACCTGACCGTGACCTCGACCTCAACCGAACAGGTCGGCGGCTCGGCCAGCACCACCGCGACCATCCCGGTCACCGTGGTGCCGGCGGTGTATAACGCGGTGGTCGCCACCTCGGCGGACGACACCGTCACCGGCACCGACGGCAACGACATCATCGTCGCCGACATCGGCGGCCTGACCGTGGTGCCGGGCACCAACTACAACATCGCGTTCATGGTCGACAGCTCGGGCAGTATGAGCGCCTCGTCGATCAACGCCGCCAAGGACTCGCTGACGTCGGTGTTCAACACCCTCAAACAGAGCCTGGGCAGCAACTCCGGCACGGTGAACATCTTCCTGGTGGACTTCGACACCCAGGTCAACAAGTCGGTGTCGGTGAACCTCAACGACCCGAACGCACTGACCTTGCTCAAGGCCGTGCTGGACTCGATGTCGTCCGGCGGCGGCACCAACTATGAGGACGTGTTCAAGGCCACGGCGAACTTCTTCCAGAGCGCCGAAGCGCTGGCCAACACCGGGGCGAAGAACCTTACGTACTTCATCACCGACGGCCAGCCGACCTACTACCAGAGCAACGAGCAGACCAACCCGACGCTGTACGGTAACGTGAAGCTCGATGATGTGGTGAAAACCAGCAACTACAAACTGGGCGACAGCTTCAGCACCTACATCGACAACACCCACTACCTGAGTATCAACACGGCCGGCGCCGTGGTATTGCAGACGTACAAGAACGGCAGCTGGAGCTGGAACAGCCTGGGTACCATCCACGCTCAGGGTGACGGCACCTACGAGATCTCGAGCCTGGCGGGCAACGGCAGCAGCACCACGACCACGACCACCGATAACGCCAGCAGCGGTTTCGCCTTGCTCAACGGTTTGTCGAACGTGGAGGCCATCGGCATCAACAGCGGTGTCAGCCTCAACGACCTGAAACCGTACGATTCGGACAAGACGCCGCAGACCAACATCGATCCGAAGGACCTGGCCAACTCGATCATCGGCCACACCGAAGCGACGATGCCGGGCAACGACACCGTCAGCGGTGGCGACGGCAACGACATCCTGTTCGGCGACCTGGTGAGCTTCAACGGCATTGCCGGCGAGGGTTATCAGGCAATGCAGGCGTTCGTGGCCAAGGAAACCGGGGTCGACGTCAGCAAAGTCACCACCAGCAACGTGCACCAGTACATCACCGAGCACTATCAGGCGTTCGATGTGTCCGGTGCCCACGACGGCAACGACACGCTGCTGGGCGGCGCGGGCAATGACATTCTGTTCGGCTCGGGCGGCAACGACCTGCTCGACGGTGGCAAGGGCAATGACATCCTGCTCGGCGGCACCGGCAACGACACGCTGATCGGCGGTCAGGGCAACGACATCCTGATCGGTGGTTCCGGTGCCGACACCTTCGTCTGGAAGGCAGGCGACACCGGCAACGACGTGATCAAGGACTTCAAGGCCAGCGAAGGCGACCGCATCGACCTGCGTGACCTGTTGCAGGGCGAGACCGGCAGCACCATCGACAACTTCCTGAAGATCACCACGGTCGACGGCGTGTCGTCGCTGCAAGTCAGCTCGGGCGGCAAGTTCAACTCGGGCGATGCCGCAGCCGCCACCCCGGACGTGACGATCAAACTGGAAGGCAACAACTGGTCCACGGTCAACATTCACAACCTGATTGCCGGCAGCGATCCGACCATCAAGGTCGACCACAACAACAGCTGATGCGTGAACAACGGCCGCCCCACTGGGGCGGCCGTCGCGTTTTCGGCGCTTGAACCGGTGACGATTTCGTCGGCGCACCGCATACTCGCGCGCAGTTGGCTATGCTGCTGACAGCATGACGCTGGTCCATTTCCGAGGGATGCTCAATGTTTTACGTGCAACGCGATGCGCAGGGTCAGTTGATTCGCGTGGAAGCTGCGGCCTACGCCGAGGCCACGGAAACGCTGCCGGCCGACCACCACGAAATCCAGGCCTGGTACGCCAACGAAGCCGTGGAGAACAGCCTCAAACAGCTCAAGCAGAGCGACCTGGAAATGATCCGGGTACTCGACGACCTGATTCAGGTGCTGACCCAGAAAGGCGTGATCCGCGTCACCGACCTGCCGCCGGCGGCCCAGGCCAAGTTGATGGACCGGACCCAGGCTCGGGAAGCGCTGGGCGGGTTGAGTCAGTTGATTGATGAGGATGAGGGCGGGTTGATCTAATCCAGGATCTTCGATGAAGTTTGATCGTTCCCACGCTCTGCGTGGGAATGCCGCCCATGACGCTCCGCGTCACAACGGTGTCTGACGCGACACCGACGGTGTGACTGGAACGCAGAGCGTCCCTTTGTGCATTCCCACGCAGAGCGTGGGAACGATCAGTCAGCCCCAGGGTTTTGGCTCACCGAACAGTTGCCCCTGAACCCCATACAACCCCATCTCGCGAATCACCGACAATTCCCCTTGCGTCTCGACCCGCTCGGCAATCAGCGGCAGATCGATGCTGTGCGCCGCACGCTGGATCGCCTCGATGAACAGACGCTTGTCGCTTTCCTGATCGATCGCCCGGATGTAGCTGCCATCGATCTTCAGGTACGCCAGCCCCAGCCGCGCCAGGTTGCCGATCATGCTGAAGCGTCCGCCGAAGCGCTGCAGGCTCAGGGAGAAACCGAGTTCACGCAGGCGCCGGGTCAATTGTTCCAGCACCGCTTGCTCCGGCAATTGTTCCTCGCCGATTTCCAGGGTCAGGCGCGCACCGAGGTTGGAATGCGCCCGCAGAATCTCGAACACTTTGTTCAACGCCTGCGGATCGGCGAGGGTCGCCGATGACAGGTTCAGCGCCAGCGATTCTTCATGGCCGGCCATCTGCTCCAGCACCTGCTCGAGCATCAACCGGTCCAGCCGTGCGGTCCAGCCGAAGCGCTCCAGCCACGGCAGGAAGCGTCCGGCTGGAATGGTCTGGCCCTGCTCGTCGAGCAAGCGCGACAGCACTTTGTAATGCAGCACCAGTTGCGTGTCCTGCGCCGCCACTACCGGCTGGAAGAACAGCTCGAAACGCCGCTGATTCAACGCCTGATCGAGCAAACGGTGCCAGGCGTGGTGATCGTCGCCGACCTCCGCCACCAGGCTCTGATCGAGGCACGCCCAGTTCTGCTCGCCCTGCCCTTCGGCCTGGGCCAGCGCCTGATCGCCGAGGCTGAGGACCGCTTGCGGCGAATCGCCGTGAGCGAACGGTGCCAGGCCGATAGAAGCCACGGCGGGCACGTCGGTGGCGCCTGTCGCGTGCAGGCTGCTCAACGCACTGTCGAGGCTCTGCGCCAGTTGCAGCGCTTCTTCACGGGTCAACCCCGGCGCCAGCACGGCGAATTCACCGCCGCGAATCCGGGTGACGAGGTTCTGGGTTTCCGGGTATTTGGCGCACTCGCGGGACAGTTGCTCGCCGACCGCTTTCAACAATTCATCGGTGCGCTGACCGCCGAGGCGCTGGTTGAGACCGGCCAGATCCTTGACCCGCAACAGCAGCAGATAACCGGAACTGGCCTGCTCCGGGTTGCTCACCCGCGCATTCAGCTGCATCTCGAAATAACGCCGGTTGGCCAGCCCCGTGAGGTTGTCCTGATAGGACTCGGTGCGCAGTTTTTCACTGCGTTCGGCCTGCTCCTGGAACAGCGCCTTGAGCTTCTCGACCATCTGGTTCATCGCCAGCACCACGCGGCGCAATTCAGGCGTGCGCGGCAGATCCGGCAGACTCAGGAACTCACGACGGGCGATGGCGTGGGATTGCTTGACCATGTAATCCAACGGCTTCAGTTGCCGGCGCAGCAACAGCGCACCCAGCACCGCACTCACCGCCCCGCAGACCAGCAACCAGCCAAGGCTGCCGAGCGCGCTCTGCCAGAGCTTGGCCAGGGCGAACATCGGGTGGCTGACCACCTCGACCCGCGCCGCCTGCTCCCAGCCACGGCTGACCAGCGCATCGCCACCGGCCGGTTCCAGGCCGATCAGTCTGACGAACCAGTCCGGCACGTTGGTGACCGCCGGAATTCCGTTGCGCTCGACAATGGTCTGGTCGGTCTTCAGATCGACCACGCGGATGCTCGAGTAATAACCGCTGTCGAAGATCGAGCTGACCAGCAACTCGACCATCGCCGGGTCATCGATGTTCGGCGTCAACGACAGCGCCAGCGCCGTGGCCGCATCCTGGGCGTGGGAGCGCAACTGGTTGACGTACTGGGTGCGCGAGCTCTCCAGACTGACCATGAAGCTGCCGGTGAAGGCAACCACCAGGAACAGACAGATAGCGATCAACAGCTGTTTGAACAAAGACATCTGAGCGCGTGCTCCTAGTTAGTCGTCTCGACCGGAAATCCTTCGGCCTGCATTTTCTTCAACACATCCTGCCAGCGTGACAGGCGTTTGGTGTCACCGACCTTCTTGTTGCCCTTGGCGCCCGGCAGGTACAGCCCTTCGGCATTGAAAGAGTAGACCGGCAGCAAATCGGTTCGCTCGGCGGCCGGCTTGATCGGGTCGATCAGGCTGTCGAGCACCAGCGGCATGGCGTCAGGGCTGGAATAGTAAGTCAGGACCATGTGCGCGCGGTTCTGGCGCAGGGCCTTGACGTAGGTGATGCGCAACTTGTCACTGGCCACACCGAGGTGGCGCAGGCTGAAATACTTGGCGATCGCATAGTCTTCGCAGTCGCCGGCGCCTTTCCACAAGGCTTCGATGGGGGTTTCCCAATAGTCGACCTCGTGCCACAGATCGATGTCTTCGACGTAGCGCATCTGTTTGTTGAAAAACAGGTTCACCACTTTGAGCTTTTCCATCTCGCTGACCTGCTTCTGCGTGGCCAGCAGATTCTGCCAGGCATCGATCCGCTGTTGCCCGGCGCCCAATGGCCCGTACAGTGCCGTGGCCTTGCGGCTGATCGCGGAAAAATCCCAATCGGCATGCAGACCGCCCAGCATGATGCCGGCCAGCAGCAGCGCGCAGGCAAGCCAGCGCGCAATCCGTGGGATTGCGAAACGTACCGCCAATGCAAGGCATCCAGGGCAGAGAGGAAAGCGCTTGATGGTGAAGGTTAGCCCAGCAAAAAACAATGGCACCATGAGATCATCGCTGCCGCGCTAAACTTCAGATGTGACAGGGTTCTTCTACACGGTTTGACAACCTGTAGAGCAATCACTAGTGTCCTTTGGATCCAAATCCGCAGTCATAGGGTGTGCAGTTGTGACCCAAAAGCCCAAGCCACTCCACAGCATCAAAGTCGACGGCCCGATTCCCGCGCATCTGGCGCGCTCGGTCATCGAAGAAACCCTGCGCGCCGCCATTCTCGACGGGCGCCTGCCCTGCGGCACCGCCGTGCGCCAGCAGGATCTGGCCGACCTGTTCGGTGTCAGCCGCATGCCGGTGCGCGAAGCCTTGCGCCAGCTCGAGGCCCAGGGCCTGCTGAACGTCACTGCCCACAAGGGCGCCGTGGTGGCGCCGCTGATCCAGGGTGACGCAACGGAAACCTATGAGCTGCGCATTCTGCTGGAGTCCGAAGCACTGCGCCAGTCGATCCCGCTGCTGACCCCGGTCGACCACGAACGCGCGGCCGGTTTCATCGAAGAACTGGAAAACGAACACGACTACACCGAAATCGGTCGGCTCAACCGTCTGTTTCACATGGCGCTTTACGGCAAGGCGCCCAATGGCCGACTGTTGCGGCTGGTGGAAGACGGCTTGAACGAAGAAGAGCGCTTCCTGCGCTTCAACCTCGAGGCCATGGGCCTGGGCAAAATCTCCCAGGACGATCACCGCGCGCTGTTGCAGGCGGTGAAAGAGCGTGACACCGCGCACGCCGTGACACTGCTGGAGCAGCACCTCAACCGCGGTGTCGAGGTCATCACCCGTTACCTCGCCAGCTCCGCCGGCCAAAGCCGCAAAGCGGCGCACTGAATCCTCCCTCCCGGGTGAGCCTCCACTCACCCGGCGAATAACCCGCTTACAAATCCCCCCACCCGTCACGGTCATTTGCCGTGGCACATCGACGCCTGCGCTCTAACCTCCCTTCTGCTTTGAACAGCCCGGAATTTGCACCGCAAGGAAGTCATTTTCGACGATAGCCGCGGCGCCGATTTACGCGCACCCTTGAATCGCCAACCCAATATAGAACGGGGACGCGCCGCCCCGGCAGCAGTCCCCGCACCAGGAACCTACGGAAGGAGCCTTGTCACGGGAACAGGAAGAAACGGCGCTCTCACAGCCCGACTTCATCCCCTCATATCAATTCGATTACTTAATTTGAAAGTTGCTTCGAGTGAGGCATTCACTCTTGTCGTTCAATTTTGGCCATTAAACGCCGAAAGGAGCAACTACGCCCAAATAAAACTTAACTTATAAGTTTTATCAGCCCCACTCATACTTCAAAAACAGCCAACTAAAAATAATTAAAAATAAACTTGTTAAGTTGTTTTGCGATGTATTAGTTTTTCTTCGCCGAGTTTGGATCCGAAATCACCAACCCGGCACAACCTTGCGCTACGGCCAGGTTCGCAGCGGTTTATCCGTCCGCTGCTGTCCCGGGCCCTTCAGACATTGCCTGTTTTCATCGAAACCGAATGAGGCTGTCGTTCGCCTGGAGAAACTTGCTCAACGTTGTTAGCGATTAATTGAGCAATCCTTATTCCCTATTAACCAGAGTCTCGCAACCATGCCAACTAAAGAGCAACTTATACTGAAGAAAGCCGAACTCAGCATTCATCCGATCTTCTCCGAGATCGATTCTTTGGCGACATTGCGCCGGTTCATGGAGTCCCATGTATTTGCTGTCTGGGACTTCATGTCGCTGACCAAACGCCTGCAGCAGGAACTGACTTGCACTCGCCTGCCGTGGTTACCGCCACGAGATCCGCACGCAGCAAGACTGATCAACGAAATCGTGCTCGGGGAAGAATCGGACGATCGGCTGTCACACGGGCATTACAGTCACTTCGAACTGTACCTCGATGCGATGCGCGAAGTCGGTGCGGACACGACAGCGGTGGAGCGCTTCGTGACGCTGCAACAGGAAGGCGTGAGTTACGACGTCGCCCTGCAAAGCGTCGAGGTCGATCCGGCCGCTGCGCGGTTCGTCCGCGACACTTTGCACACCGCACTGCATGCACCCGGTCACAGCGTTGCCGCCGCCTTCCTGCACGGTCGCGAGAGCGTCATCCCGACCATGTTCCAGCGCATGCTCGATGCCTGGGGCATCGGCGTCGAGCAGGCGCCGACCTTCCGTTACTACCTGGAGCGACACATCGAAGTCGACTCCGAAGACCACGGCCCCGCCGCAGAACAACTGCTGGATCGACTGGTGGACGGCGATCCGCAGCGCGAAGCGGAGGTCTACGCCAGCGCCATCGCCGCCGTGGAAAGCCGCATCGCTCTGTGGGACGGCCTGCGCCTGAGCATGCGCGAACCGTTGGCGGAGGTGGCCCAATGAACGCCGCCGACTACCAGTCTTTCGCCGACGCCTGGGAAAGCCGCGCGACCATCCGCACCCGGCCACGCCGCGTGCTGGAGGACGACGCGCGACTGATCTATCCGCTCAGCCGCCAGCCATTGGTGCTCAGCGAAACCTTCCTGCGCGAATGCCCGCAGCAGCGTGATTTCGCCCTGGTGCAGACGCTGTACAAATTCATCAACGACGTGGTGATTTTTGAAACCGAGATCGTCGACAAGACCGCCCGCAGCATCGCCAAGAACCGCTTCGCCGTGGCCTTCCCGTTCGCCTGTCGCTACGACGCCATGACCGTGGTGGTGGACGAGGATTACCACGCGCTGGTGGCGATGGATTTCATGCAGCAGACCGTGGCCATGACCGGCATCGAGCCGATCGAGCTGCCGAATGAAATCGAACTGAGCCGGGCGATTCCGGCCGCGGTCGAACTGGCCCCGCAACACTTGCGCAGCGCCGTGGAGCTGATCTGCGTGGCCATCGCCGAAAACACCGTGACTGGCGATGTCGCGGCGTTCGCCCGGGACGACACGGTCAAGCCGTCGATCAAGGGCCTGATGGCCGACCACTTGCTCGACGAGGGCCGGCACTCGAGTTTCTGGGCGCGGATGGTGCGCATCTACTGGCACACCGCGAGTGATGCGGATCGCGACTGCATCGCGCAGATCCTGCCGGTGTTCATCGGCCATTACCTGACCAACGACATCCAGAAGGCCTTCGACCTGCGCCTGATCGACGCCCTGCCGGTCAACGATGCCACCCGCCGCGCACTGAAAGACGAGATGGCCGGGCTGGCCTTCCCGATCAATCGCCACCACCCGCTGGTGGGCAACATCGTGCGGTTTTTCCACAACAGTTCGCTGCTCGACACACCGTGCGTGCAGCACGCCCTGCGCGACTACCTGGTTTGACAAGGAGGCTGACATGAGACGTCTCGACATTTTGCTGAGGGGCCGTAGTCAGGCCTTGACCGACCTGACGCAGGAGCTCGAACAACACGGTCATTCGTTGCTGACGGAGGTTGCTCCGTCGGTGGATCTGGTGATCGATGACGGCAGTCTTGCGCCACAGGATTACGGCACGACAGCGCAGCTGAACTTGCGCCTGGGCATTGGTGCAACGGGCATCGGCGGATTGCCGGTGCTCGATCTGCTATGCCTCTGCAACTCGACGCTGCTGAGCCGCGTGCCCATCGCCGACGAACCGTCCGGCAATGGGCAGGCCCTGCGCCAGCGAACACTGGCGCAAGTGGTGGACGAAGTGGCGCTGCTGGTCAGCCGTTTTTCCCGCGATGCCGAGTATTTCCAGCACGCGACAGCGGCCCGTGCGCCGGACTTCGAGCTGGTGGAAAACCTGCTGTTCCTCGACAGCCTGGCTTACATCCATCGCCTCAATGCCACGGCCCATCCGGCCTTGCTGCAACAGGCGCAAATCCCGGTGATCGAGCGGCTGCAACAGAGTCTGATCGAACACGCGGAGCGCCCGGCGCTGCACCTCGCCGAGCAGTCGATCAGCTATCGCCAGTTGCATGATCACAGCCGTGCAATCCAGCAACGGTTGCTGACAATGCTGGAGACACAGCAGCAACCGTGGGTGGTGGGGATTTGTCTGCCGAAATGCGATGCGCTGTTTGCTTCGATCCTGGCGATTCTCGGCAGCGGTGCGGTGTACCTGCCGCTGGAGCCGAGCCATCCGCTTCAGCGCCAGCAGTACATTCTGGAAAACGCCGGGGCGGTGCTGTTGCTGCACGACGGCGAACACCCGCTGAGCGCTTCGATGCCGGGGCTGGATGTCTGCCGCATCGACCGCACTGACGTCGATCTGTCGCAACCGTTGGTTCGTCACCGGATCGAGCTCGGCGCGCCGTGCATGGCGCTCTACACCTCAGGCACCACCGGGCATCCGAAGGGTGTGCTGCTGAGTCAGGCAAACCTTGCCCACTTCACCGCGTGGTACGCCAGCTATGTGCAGTTGCGGGCCGAGAGCCGGGTGCTGCAGTTCTCGTCGCTGAGTTTTGACTCGTCGCTGATCGACATCTTCCCGACCCTGCTCGAAGGCGCGGAACTGGTGGTGCCCGATGACAACCAGCGGCGTGATCCGCTGCAACTGGTGGCGCTGATCCGCCGTCGGCAACTAACCCACGCGTTCCTGCCGCCGGCGCTGTTGAGCATCCTGCCGCTGGAGCAACTGCAAAACGTCGGGCAGATCATGACCGGCGGCGACGTCTGCGAGCCGTTCGTGATCGAGCAACTGACGCGCCAGGGCAAGCTGCATAACCTCTACGGTCCGACCGAAGCCACGGTGCTGATCACCGCGCGGCAACTGCAACCGGGGGACAGCAATCGCACCCTCGGCGGGCCGATTGCCAACAGTCAGGTGCTGATCCTCGATGACGATCTGCAACCGGTGCCGGAGCAAACGGTGGGCGAATTGTTCATCGTCGGCCCCGGCGTATGCCTGGGTTACCTGAACAATCCACAGCAGACGGCGGAGCGCTATCTGGACTTGGAGTTGCCGGACGGCCAACGTCTGCGCGCCTACCGCAGCGGCGACATGGCCAAGTGGGGCGAGGATGGCATCGAGCTGTGCGGACGCCGCGACAATCAGGTGAAGATTCGCGGCTTCCGGGTCGAGCCGGAAGAGATCGAACGGTGCCTGCGCGAGAGTCAGCTGTATCGGCAGATCGCCGTGGTGATCGACAGTCAGCGACGGATTCTGGCGTTCCTTGCCCAGCCGCAATCGGATGCCGCGCGCGAGTCGTTGAAAGCTCACGCGCAGCAGTTTTTGCCTGACTACATGCAACCGGTGGCGTGGACGGAACTGCCGAACATGCCGTTCGCCGCCAACGGCAAAGTCGACCGAAAAGCCTTGCTGGAGTTGCCGGTCAGCGTGCAGGACAGCGGCCCGAAATGCCTGCCGGCCAACGCCGAAGAAGCGCTGCTGTTGGAGATCTGGGGCGAGTTGCTGGAGCTGCCGACCAGCGACATTTCCACCGACGAAAGCTTCTTCAATCTCGGCGGTCACTCGATTCTGCTGTCACGCATGCTCCTGCGTCTGCGGGAGGAATTCGGCCGCAGCATTTCGATCAACCGCTTCATCGAACTGCCGACCATCGCCAAGCTCGCCACGCTGGTGCGCGGCACCGACGACAGCGCGGTGCTCAGCGCCCAGGCAATGGCCGACGCCGAGCGAGCGCTGGACATCGAGCCGCTGCCGATCAGCCGCATGGGCGATGTGCACAAGGTGATCGTCACCGGCGCCAACAGTTTTGTCGGCGTGCATATCGTCGAGGCGCTGCTGGGATGGGGCGCCAGCGAGGTGGCGTGCCTGGTGCGCGACGGCGGCGGGCAAACCGCGGCGCAGCGCTTTGCCCAAGCGCTGCGAGAGAACCGGCTGGAGCATCTGGACCTGAGCCGGGTGCGGGTCTATTCGGCGGACATCAGCCGGCCGCAACTGGGCTTGGCCGATGACGATTTCGAGCGGCTGGATCGTGAATTCGGCGCGCTGGTGCACAACGCTGCCAACGTCAATCACGTACTCGACTACGAGTCGCTGGCGGCGGACAACGTCGAGCCGATTTTCGAACTGCTGCGGCTGTGCGAAGGGCGCAGCAAAAAGGTGTTCAATTTCGTCTCGACGCTGTCGGCCTCCAGCACCGTCGACGACGCAGGCCGGGTGCTGGAACTGCCCGCCGCACCGACGCCGCCGATCTACATCCGCAACGGCTACAACCTGTCGAAATGGGTCGGCGAGCGCATCCTCGAACGGGCCCGGGAGCGTGGGGTGGGGGTCAATCTGTATCGGCCCGGCAACATCAGTTTCAACAGCCTCAGCGGCGTGTGCCAGCCGCACAAGAACCGTTTGATGCTGATGCTCAAGGGCTCGATCCAGCTGGGTCAGGTGCCGGCCTTCGCGCTGAATTTCGACCTGATGCCGGTGGACTTTCTTGCCCGTTTCATCGCCTTCCACGCCAGCCGTTATTCGGCCGAACGGGCGGTGTTCAACCTGCACAACCCGGAGCCTCTGAGCTGGGATGCCTACGTCGCGTCGTTCCGCGAAACCGGCAGCGAGTTTTCGCTGGTCAGCGTCGCCGACTGGCAACAACAACTGGACCGGGTCGATGCCGACAACGCGCTGTTCGGCGTGCTCGGTTTTTACCTCAACGGCTTCGAGGAAGACATCGGCGACATCTCCCTGATCGGCCACGCCAACGCCCAGGCCGGCGTGCAGCAGATGGGCGCGCACTACCCGGAAAAATCCCCGGCGCTGCTGCGTCGCGGCTGCGACTACCTGAAAGAAATCAACTTCATCTGACTCATCAACCAAGGAGCAACACCATGAGCAATCTTCAACCCGACACCCTGATCAAAAACCCTCACGGCTGCCACGTCGTGTCTTCGGTGGAAGTACCGGTGGACGCCAGGCAAGTGTGGGCAGTGGTCGGTAAATTCGACGGTTTCGACCGTTTCATTCCGGCGCTGTCGCACATTGAAATGACCGGCGAAGGCGTGTCGTCGCTGCGCAAGAAGTTCTTCAAGGATGGCAACATCGTGGTCGAGCAACTCAACTCCCGGGACGACCAGGCGCTGAGCATGACCTGGACCACCATCTACAACACCCTGGGCGTGGCCAACCTGTGGGCGGCGATGAATGTGGAGTCGCTGGGCGCGGGCAAGTCGCGGGCGACCTGGACGATCATTGCCGAGCCGGCCAGCGGTGGGCCCGAGGCGCTGCCGGGGTTCAAGGATTTCGTGCAGGGGTTTGCCGATGACGCGATGGGCAATGTGCTGAAGCTGTTTGTGTAGGCATGAAAAAGCCCGCTGCGGATCACTCCGCAGCGGGCTGTTTTTTACCGCAAGCGATCAGATCTTGAAGCTGTCGACCAGCTGTTTCAAACGGTTGGCCTGCTGCGACAACGCATCGCAATCCTTCAACGTTTCATTGAGGTTGGCCACGCTCTGCTGGTTCAGCAGGTTGATCTGGTTGACGTCGACGTTGAGGGTTTCCACCACGGCAGTCTGCTCCTCGGTAGCGGCGGCCACCGACTGGTTCATGCCGTCGATTTCGCCGATGCGCTGGGTCACGCTGACCAGGCGCAGACCGGCCTGGTTCGCCACTTCAACGGTCTCCTCGCTGGACGCCTGACTGGCGTTCATGGTGGTCACCGCTTCGCGGGAGCCGACCTGCAGCGAAGTGATCATCTTGTGGATCTCTTCCGCCGACTCCTGGGTGCGGTGAGCGAGGTTACGCACTTCGTCCGCCACCACCGCAAAACCGCGTCCGGCTTCACCGGCACGGGCCGCTTCGATGGCCGCGTTGAGCGCCAGCAGGTTGGTCTGCTGGGAGATGCCTTTGATCACATCGAGAATGTGGCCGATGTTGTCGGTGCTCGCGTTCAGGGTTTCGATCTGGGTGCACGACAGGCTGATCTTCTGCGACAGCTCGGTCATGGCCTGAATCGTCTGCTCGACCACCTGACGACCGTCATCGGCCTGCTCGCTCGCGCCGCTGGCGTGTTGCGAAGCGTCGGCGGCGTTGCGGGCGATTTCCTGAGTGGCGGCACCCAGTTGATTGATCGCGGCGGCCACGCTGTTGGTGCGCGCGCTTTGCTCGTCGGAACCGATGATCGAGGCGTTGGACGATGCCATCACCCGTTGCGACAGGTCGTGTACGTGGCGAGTCGCGGAAGACACTTCGGAAATGGAAGCGTGAATCCGCTCCACGAACTGGTTGAACGAACTGCCCAGCTCGCCGAACTCGTCCTTGCTTTCCACTACCAGACGACGGGTCAGGTCGCCCTCACCCTGAGCGATGTCCTGCATCGCGCGGCCCATGGTGATCAGCGGACGCATCAGCACGGTGATAAGCAGACTCAGGAAGACTGCAATCGCGCCCACCGCGACGAACATCGCGATCACTGCCGAAGTACGGAACTGGCTGAGTGCGGCGTAGGCCTTGTCGCGATCGATCGACAGACCGATGTACCACTCGGCATTCGGCAGACCGGCGACCGGAGTGAACGAAAGGATGCGTTCCTGGCCGTTGAGCACCACGTTCTGGTTGCCCTTCTCAATGCGCACTCCAGCGTTCGGGTAGATGTCCTTGAGGTTCTTCATCACCTGGTCTTTGTCCGGGCTGACGATCACCTGACCGTCACCGCTGACCAGGAACGCGTGGCCCAGACCGCCGAAGTCCACCGAGTTGATGATCTTCACCAGGGTTTCCAGGCTCAGGTCACCGCCCACTACGCCAAGCAGCTCGCCGTTCTTTTTCACCGGCATGGCGATGGTCACCACCAGACCGCCAACGGCGGCCATGTATGGCGGGGTCAGCATGGTCTGGTCAGCGGCCACGGCCTGCTTGTACCAGGGGCGCTGACGCGGGTCGTAGCCGTCCGGCATCTTCGCGTCAGGGCGCTGGGTGAACACACCGTTGGCCTGGCCGACGTAGGTGAACTGGAAGTTCGAGGTGAAGGCCGGTTGATCGACCAGGCCGGGGAAGTCTGCATTCTTGCCTTGATGAGCAACGTTCTGCGCGAGGTTTTCCAGTACCAGAATCCGCCCGCTCATCCAGTTCTGCACACTGCTGGCGGTCAAGTCACCGGCCTGCTGGACCGAGGACTGGAGGTTCTGGCGAATGGTGTTTCGCTGCAGATAGTCGTTGTACAAAGTGAACAGCGCGAACGCCAGGACCACGACGCCCGAGGCGGCCAGCAGGATTTTATGGCTGAACTTGAGATTCATTTCATGGGACTTCTTATGCGAAAAGTGGGGATGCGTTCCGGATGCAACATTCCATGTACAGCGCAGGCAGCGTTCTGACGGCTGCTCTACTTTGGTGCACGCATGTCTCACCAGTCTGTCGGCACGCTTTGGAGAAAACTTAGGGCTTTGCAGGAAATGGATGGCATTTCTGCCAGATTCCCGCCGGACGGTGTATTAGAGCGGTCGCCTCTGCTTTTTTGATGAGCGTTTTGCAGCGCCGGTTGCAAATTCTGTAACCCTTGATGACAATGCGACTAATTATCATTTGTGACGTTCGGGCTGTCGCGTTCATGTCCTCACCTGAGTTGGCTGTACAGGCGCTTTACACGAGTCATCACGGCTGGCTCAACGGCTGGTTGCGCGCTCGGCTGGGCAATGCTGCCGATGCGGCGGATCTGGCCCAGGACACCTTCGTTCGACTGTTGCAGCGCACCGAGCGCCTGGAACTCAAGGCACCCCGCGCGTTTCTGCGCACGGTTGCACGGGGCTTGGTGATCGACCATTGGCGCCGTGAGGAAATTGAACGCGCCTATCTGGAAACCATCGCCCATTTGCCTGAAGCCGAAACCCCGAGTGCTGAATCCCGCGCCTTGGTGATCGAACTGCTCGAAGGCATTGCCCGCATGCTTGAAGGCTTGAAGCCGAAAGTGCGTCAGGCGTTTCTGCTGGCTCAGTGCGAAGGTTTGACCCACAAGCAGATCGCCGAGCAGATGGGCCTGTCCCTGCGCTCGGTAGAACGCTACGTCGCCGACGCCCTGTTTCACTGCTACGTGCTGCGGTACGAAAACTGATGCCGGTGGATAACCTCTCGCTTGGCCGACGCGCCGAGCCACCGCAGCAAGTCGTCCGACAGGCCATTCACTGGCTCCTGCGCCTGCGTAATAACAACGGCAACCCGCGCCTGAATCGCCAGTGCGAACAATGGCGCGCCGAGCACCATGATCACGAACTGGCCTGGCAACGGGTGCAGTCTCTGCAAGCCGAACTGACCCACAATCTGCGCGCCGTGCCCGGTGCGCAGGTGGCATTCAACACGCTGGAAAACAGTGCGCAGGGGCTGGGGCGACGTCAGGCATTGAAGCTGTTGTCCGGCGCGCTGCTGATGGGCTCGGCGGGATGGCTGGCCAAAGACACGTCCGTCTGGCAACAGTGGAGCGCCGACTACGCCACCGCTACCGGCGAACGCCGTGGCTTCCAGCTGCCGGACGGCACGCGGATCGAACTCAACACCGCCAGCAGCGTGGATCTCGATTACACCGCGCAACAACGGCTGATCAAGCTGACCCGTGGCGAAATCATCGTCACCTGTGGCGGTGCCGATGAAGGTGCGCCGATTGACCGACCGCTGCGGGTGCAGAGTCGTCATGGCAGTTACGAGCCGTTCAAGGCGCGATTCATTCTGCGCCAGGAAGATGACTGCACGCGCCTGAGCGTCACCAGTGGCCGGGTCGCGATTCACTCCGCTGGCAACTCGACGGAGGCCATCGCCGGTCAGAGCTATCTGATCGATCACCATCAAATTCGCCCGGCGCCGCCGTTGGACATGGATGCCGGTGCCTGGGTCGACGGGCTGATCGTGACCCGCAACATGCGGCTGGGCGACTTCCTCGGCGAAGTCGGGCGGTATCGTCAGGGATTTCTGAGCTGTGCGTCGGATATTGCGGATTTGCGTCTGTCCGGCGTGTTCCGTCTTGAGGACACCGACAAGCTGCTGGCGATCCTGCCGCAGACCCTGCCGGTGCAATTGCGCTACCGCACCCGTTGGTGGGTGACGCTGGAGTCTGTGGCCTGAAAGTATTTTGGCGGGTTTTCGCGGCAAGTCCGGCTTAGTCAGTAAGCACTTCAACTCAGCCTTCGCGACTGCCTACGGAAACCTACAATGACTGCGCGCGTTACCTGTAAGAACCCTCTGAATTTCTCTGCCGAATCGGGAGTGTTGCGCCACGCCGTTCGGGCGGCGCTGTTTTCTACTGCACTGGGCGTTGGCGTGCTGCCGAGCCTGAGCATGGCGGCCAATGCCAGCGAGGTCAGCAGCCACCGCTACAACATCGCCCCCGGACCGCTGGGCGATGCGCTCAACCAGTTCGCGCGTGAGGCGGGCATCACGTTGTCGATGACGCCGCAGCAAACCCAGGGCCGGCAGTCACCGGGTGTGCAGGGCGAGTACTCGACCGATCAGGCCTTGAGCCATTTGCTCGACGGCGCGGGCCTGGAAGCGATCAGCCAGGACGGCAGCAGCTATGTGTTGCGCTCGGTCGCAGAAACCGAAGCGCTGGCCCTGCCGACCACCGACATCAAAGGCTTCGCCCTCGGCAACGCACTGGGCAGCATGGACGGCTACAACGCGACGCACAGCCAGATCGCCACCAAGACCAGTACCGCGCTGCTGGAAACCTCGCAAAGTGTGTCAGTAGTCACCCGTGAGCAAATGGATGACCAAGGCTCGCAAACCGTGTCCCAAGCCATGCGTTACTCCCCCGGCGTACTGACCAACCCTTACGGCGCGACGCACCGTTACGACTATGTGGCGATGCGCGGCTTCAACGACGGTTCGGTGGATAACATCTACCTCGACGGCCTCAAGTCGATGGGCGACAGCGGCACCTACAGCACGATGCAGGTCGATCCGTATTTCCTCGAGCGCGTCGATATTCTGAAGGGCCCGTCGTCGGTGCTCTACGGCCGCAGCTCGCCGGGCGGTCTGGTGGCGCTGACCAGCAAGAAGCCGCTGTACGAGGCCTATCACCAGGTACAAGCCACCGTGGGTACTCAGGGCCAACGTGGTGTCGGTTTTGACTTCAGCGGACCGGTCGATGACGACAAGCGCATCGCCTATCGTCTGATCGGATTGACGGATCAGTCCGACACGCAATTCGACCACAACAAGGAAAAGCGCTTCGCCCTCGCGCCGACCGTCAGCATCGATTTCAGCGAGGACACGTCGCTGACGCTGCAAGCGTATCTGCAGCATGACCCGGACGGCGGCTATCACGGTGGCGTGCCGGCCGACGGCACGATTCATCAGCGCAACGGCAATCGCATTTCGCCGCACTTCTTCGAAGGAGAGCCGGGCATCGATGGTTACTCCCGTGATCAGCAGTCGTTCGGTTACCAGTTCGAACACCGCTTCAACGACGTCTTCACCGCGCGGCAGAACTTCCGCTACCTCGACTCCAAAGTGAACATGGATCAGGTGTACGCCTATGGCTGGACGTCGCCGACCAGCAACGAACTGAATCGCTACTACACCGGCGGTGACGAGCGCCTCCATGCGTTCATCGTCGATAACATGCTCCAGGCCGAATTCTTCACCGGCGCAACCAAGCACACAGTGCTGATGGGCGCGGATTACCAGCGGCGCAAAACCGTGGTCGACTGGACCAGCGGCGGCCTGGCGCCGATCAATGCGTTCAACCCGGTGTACGGCAATTCCGCTATTACACCGTACGGCGAGACCAGCTACCTGCGCCGTCTTGAGCAGACCGGCGTTTACCTGCAAGACCTGATCGAGATGGACAAGTGGCGCTTCTCGCTGGGGCTGCGCCAGGACTGGGTGGAAACCTCCGACGAAAACCGCATCGCCGAAGCGGGCCGTCCGGTCGGCACCGAGATCAATGATCGACGCACCAAGCTCACCGGCCGTGCCGGCGCGCTGTATCTGTTCGATAACGGCCTCGCACCGTACGTCAGCTATTCCGAGTCGTTCAACCCGAACTCCTACGCGGACAGCGCCGGCAATCCTCTCGCACCGACCGATGGAACGCAGTGGGAAATGGGCCTGAAGTATCAGCCGCCAGGTACCGACAATCTGTTCACTGCCTCGCTGTTCCGCATCGATCAGGAGAACCTGGCGACCAAACTGCCGCAGGAAAACTTCTATCGCGCTGTAGGCGCTGTTCGCTCTCAGGGTCTGGAACTGGAAGCGCACATGCAGTTGACCGACAACCTGAAAGTCCTCGGCAGCTATACCTTCACCGACATTGAATACTCGAAGTCGATGACCAGCACCTTGAGCACACCGACCAATGTGATCGAGAACAAAGGCAACTCGCCAACCCAGGCACCGCGGCACATGGCATCGCTGTGGGCCGACTACAAGTTCGACAGCGCGGCACTCGACGGGCTGCGACTGGGCGGTGGTGTGCGTTATGTCGGCTATAGCTGGGCGGATGCAGAGAACACCATGAAGGTGCCGTCCTACACGTTGTTCGACGCATCGATTGGCTATGACCTCGGCAAGGTTGGTCTGAAGGGTGTCGACGTACGCCTGAATGCGAACAATCTGACCAACGAATCCTACGTGGCCTCCTGCGCCAGCCTGGACTTCTGCTACATGGGCGAAGAGCGCAACGTCGCCGCCACGGTCAGTTACCAGTTCTAAGCCTTTGTCTTGTGCATAAAAAAGCCAGCCCCTGATTTCAGGGGCTGGCTTTGTCGTATCTGTAGGGGAAATTTTCATGCGTTCGTTTCTGGTTTTATTGCACCGGTATATCGGGTTGGCCACGGCGGTTTTTCTGCTGCTGGCGGGGATTACCGGGAGCATTCTGGCGTTCAACCATGAGCTGGATGAGTGGTTGAATCCGGAGTTTTACGCGGCGTCGGCCGAGGGAGAGCGTCTGCCGCCAGGTGAGCTGGTTGATGCGGTGCAATCGGCCCATCCGAAGTTGCAGGTCTGGTACATGGAGTACCCGAACGAGGCAGGCCACACGGCATTACTGGCGGCGGTACCGCGCAATGATCCGGCGACGGGTGAACCGTTTAAAGAACGCAATCAGGTGTTCTACCTCGACCCTGTCAATGGCGAGCAAAAAGGTCAGCGTTACTGGGGCGAGTGCTGTTTCCAGCGTGAGAACTTCGTTCCGTTCATTCTCGAGTTTCACTACAACCTGACACTCCCCGGTAACTGGGGTTTGCTGTTGATGGGGTTGGTGGCCATCGCCTGGGTAATCGATTGCTTCATCGCCCTTTGGCTGACATTGCCGCGGGGGAAACCGTTCTGGAAGAAGTGGTCGAGCGCCTGGAAGATCAAGGGCGGGCATGCCTATCGACTCAACTTCGATCTGCATCGGGCAGGGGGCTTGTGGCTGTGGTTGTTATTGCTGCCGATAGCCGCCAGCAGCGTGGCGATGAACCTGCCGAGCCAGGTTTTCAAACCGGTGGTGTCGTTGTTTTCCCAGATTGAACCGAGCGTGTATGAGGCCCGAGGGCGAATGCCAGCCGAAGAGCTGGGGATCACCCGATTGAGTTATCAACAGGCGTACGAAAGGGCACAGCAGGAGGGAAAAAGGTTGGGGCTGACAGCAGCGATCGGCGAGTTGTATTACAGCTTTGAATATAACTTTTACGGTGCGGGATTTGGACAGCATGACACCGAGGCCCACGGCAAATCCTGGTTATTCTTCCACGGTACTGACGGACGATTATTGGGGCAGGAGATCGCAGGAGAAGGGACGTTGGGAGAGCGGTTTTATCGGTTGCAGTTGCCGATACATGGGGGGCGGATCATAGGCTTCACCGGACAAGTGATGATCGCAGTATTGGGTGTTCTGATTGCGGGGTTGTCGGGGACTGGCGTCTACATCTGGTGGCGCAAATGGCAGGCTCGTCGGAGCAGCAAGACGCGCAGAGCTGTTTGAAGATCAGACTTTTATGGGCTCTGAAACGACAAAACCCCTGTCTGCATTAGCAGACAGGGGTTTCGGAATTCAATCTTGACGATGACCTACTCTCACATGGGGAAACCCCACACTACCATCGGCGATGCATCGTTTCACTTCTGAGTTCGGGATGGGATCAGGTGGTTCCAACGCTCTATGGTCGTCAAGAAATTCTGTGACCAGCCCGTTACCGCAGTAACGTTCCGGCAAAAATCGGTGACTTCTACTAAAACAAAACCCCAACTGCTTTCGCAATTGGGGTTTCGGAATTTAATCTTGACGATGACCTACTCTCACATGGGGAAACCCCACACTACCATCGGCGATGCATCGTTTCACTTCTGAGTTCGGGATGGGATCAGGTGGTTCCAACGCTCTATGGTCGTCAAGAAATTC
>NZ_NEJA01000006.1:0-541983 GCF_002112915.1 Pseudomonas sp. B34(2017)
CACGAATTGCTTGATTCAGTTGTTAAAGAGCGGTTGGTTAAGATCTTTCGTCTCAACCGAGGCGCGCATTCTACAGCAGCCTCATTTGCTGTCAAGTGACTATTTTCATTTGAATTCAATCACTTGCGCTAGAAGCAACTCAAGTTGCTCGCTAGCGGGAGGCGAATAATACAGGATCAAAACAGGTGGTCAACCCCCGTGTGAAAATTCTTTTCCATACTCAACAGGCCAGGTCGCGTTTGCGAAAACTACCCCCCGTACCGGCTATATAAGGTAGCAATCATCCAATCACCCCCGCATAGATCGCTCGATCAACATTTCCCCCGGATAGAATCACACCGACCGTTTTCCCCTCCCGCCTTTCATGCTCCTGCATCAAGGCCGCCAACGCGGACGCGCCCGCCCCTTCAGCAAGGTTATGGGTATCGGTGTAATACACGCGCATGGCCTCGGCGATTTCATCTTCGCTTACCGAGACGATCCGCGCTGCCCCCTTCCTATAAATGTCGAACGCCTCGGCAACAGGCCTGCGCACGGCAAGGCCGTCGGCAAAAGTGTTGGCCGACGCGGTTTCACAGATCGTTTTCGCTTCGAAAGACAGTTTGGCGGCCATTGCTTCCGTCGACACCACCCCTACTACCTCGGTACTCAGGCCCAACACATCCCGGGCAGCAATCACACCGCAGATTCCCGAACCACAGCCGATGGGTACATAGACGGTGTCCAGCTCTGGCGCTGCACTGAACAGCTCAAGCGCATACGTCGCAACGCCCTTGACCAGTTCGGCATGAAATGGCGGCACCAGGTACAAGTCATGTTCCTGCGCCAGGCGAGCAGCCTCTTCGCGAGCTTCATCGAAGTCACGCCCGTACTCGACCACCTCACCGCCGAACCCGCGCATGGCGTTGTTCTTTTCCTGCGAGTTGCCCTGTGGCACAACGATCAATGCCCTCAGCCCCACGGCACTGGCTGCCAGTGCAAGACTTTGGCCATGATTGCCACGCGTCGCAGAAACGATGCCTTTGACGCTCGGGTACTCACGGCGCAGCCAGTTCATGAAGGTAATGCCGCCGCGCACCTTGAAGGCACCGGTCGGCGTGTGGTTTTCGTGCTTGACCCAAACGGTGCATCCCAATCGCTCGGCCAGCAGAGGCCAGCGATACTGGGCGGTAGCTGGCATCACCTGGTAAACCTGGCGAGCAGCGTGTTCGAGGTCATCGCGACTGAGTGTATGCATGAGCGTCTCCTTGGCTTTGCCCCAGTCTAGGCACGCAGGCGTCGCGTCGGCTTTCAAAAAACGAACCTGACTTTTATGCCATCCCTTCACTACTATGACGATCATGAGTCATCGAAACCGTCAGCACATCACCCCCCTTGCGGAACCGGTCCGTCGCATCGAGGCAGGTTCGTGGACGATCGAATTGCTGCCCGGCGCAGCCTACTCGGCTCGCTACGTGGCGACCCAGTCAGCGATTGGCTTTGCCTTCGACAGCCAACGCGGCCTGCATGCCATCGGTACTGACCGGGTACGTCCCTTCGACGCGATGCCCAATGGCCTGGCGTTCGTCCCGGTCGGCTGTGATGTGTTGTCCGAGTCCCCCATGGGCGGTGAATACCTGCGGGTCATCCGCACCAAAGGGGATGCGTTGGCCGGAGATCGGCCATTCAACAACCGCACCGACCCGCAGGCCATTCTCCTCGCCCAGCGAATGCGCAGCGCGCTGTTGCAGCCCAAATGGGACGATGACTGGGAAACCTGGGCGCTTGCGCTGGCTGAGCGCGCCGCCGTTCAGGACGTGCCAGTGCACCGCGGCTCGATCACCGACAGCCGAATGCGACGGCTGGATGAGTTCATTGACGCAGGTCTCAGTGGCCCGCTCGATGTACTGTCGATGGCACACCTGCTCGAATTGTCCGAAGGCTATTTCACTCGCGCCTTCAAACAAGCCACGGGCAAAAGCCCCCATAGCTATTTGATCGACCGGCGCCTGGCCAGGGCTCGGGCGATGATATGCGACGGGAAAACGGCCTTGTCGCAGGTCGCCCTGGCCTGTGGATTCAATTCCCAGGCGCACCTGACAAGTGCCTTCAAACAACGACTTGGCGTGAGTCCGGCACAATTGCGCAAAAGTACTTGCCACAGCGCCAGCACCGGCAAACAACATCCGTCGTGATGGCTTTCGTGCCTTCTGTCTTCTGATCCGGAAAGCCGCGCCTGCAACCCTTCGGGTCGTGTTCTGCAATGCCGATTGCACGTCGTTCATGCAGGCTGCACGAACCCCCTCAACCCTGCTACCGCACAACCCCTGATCCAGACGCCTTTGGCCGGGACGCACGACTGGCATGGCAAATGCGTTGTTCTTCGGGAATCCACGGCGCCGAGAGACATCGGACTGTGTTCTAACCCTGAATAGCAGAGGCAACCAACATGAACGCGATCGACCTTCTGAAAGCCGACCACGAGAAAGTCAAAGGGATCCTGAGTCAACTCAGCGAATCGACGGACCGGGCCCTGAAAAAACGTGTCGAGCTACTGGGCAAACTGGAAATGGAGATCTCGATCCACACCCGACTCGAAGAGGAAATCCTTTATCCGGCCTTCAAGGAAGCCGGCACCAAGGAACAGGACATCATGTACTTCGAAGCCAAGGAAGAGCACCGCACCGTGGATTCGCTGGTGCTGCCAGACCTCAAACTGACTGATCCGGGGACGCCCGAGTTCGCTGGCCGGGTCAAAGTGGTCAAGGAGCTTCTGGAGCATCACATCGAAGAGGAAGAAACCGAGATGTTTCCGCAGGCAAAAAAACTCCTCGGCAAAGCGAAGCTCGATGAACTGGGCGAACAAATGGAAGCGATGAAAGCCAGCTACAAAAAGGAAATGATGGCCGGCAACGTGGCGGCGTGATGCTCCCGAAACCCAGAAAGCCCGGCATCTGCCGGGCTTTTCTTTGGGTTGATATCACGCTCGAGTCCCGCGAATTTTCATCCGCCCGCCGGTGGCATTCAAACGCCGTTGTGTGGTGTGCTGTTCGTCATGAGCCCGCTGTTCCCATTCGGGCTCACAACATTCCGGCCATTAACCGATGAGGTCCGTTTCATGAGCAATACGTCTTACGTGCCACCCAAGGTCTGGAAACACAGCGCGCCTTCCGGCGGCCAATTCGCCAATATCAATCGCCCGATTGCCGGGCCGACGCATGAAAAAACGCTGCCGATCGGCAAGCACCCGCTGCAGCTCTACTCGCTGGCCACGCCCAATGGTGTGAAGGTGACCATTCTGCTCGAGGAATTACTGGCGCTTGGCTACACCGACGCTGAATACGATGCCTGGCTGATCCGCATCAACGAAGGAGACCAGTTCTCCAGCGGTTTTGTCGAGATCAACCCCAACTCGAAAATTCCGGCTCTATTGGACCGCAGCGTGGAGCCGGCCATTCGCGTGTTCGAATCTGGCTCGATCCTGTTGTATCTGGCGGAGAAATTCGGCGCCTTCCTGCCCTCCGATCCGGCGGGTCGCACCGAAACCCTGAACTGGCTGTTCTGGCAAATGGGTGCTGCGCCGTATCTGGGCGGTGGCTTCGGGCATTTCTATGCGTATGCGCCGGAAAAACTCGAATACCCGATCAATCGATTCACCATGGAAGCCAAGCGTCAGCTGGATGTACTCGATCGCCGCCTGAGCGAAAGCCCTTACCTTGCCGGCAACGACTACACCATCGCCGACATAGCGGTCTGGCCGTGGTACGGACAACTGGTGCGCAACAATGTGTACTCCGCCGCCGAGTTTCTGAGCGCCCATGAATACACCCACGTGCAGCGCTGGGCGCAAGAGATTGCCGAACGACCTGCGGTTATTCGCGGCCAGCGCGTCAACCGGACGTGGGGCGATGAAGCGAGCCAGGTTCCAGAACGGCATCAAGCAAGCGATCTCGATTGAACTTCACCTGATACGACGCAACGTCCGGTGCGAAGTCTGTATCGGGCGTTGCGTTCGCTACACCAACAAGTCAGCCCACTGTCCCGGCGTCATCTTCGTCACCATCAGCAGCACGATCACGAACATCCCCAGAAAACCGGCAACCCCCATCCAGAACCATTTTCGGTACACGCAACGGTACTCATCGGCAAGCCCGCCCCCCGTTTCGACTGCGCTCGACGCCATCATGTACAAACGCTTCTGAAGCACCAATACCGGTAACCAGAGCGACCCGACGCACAGGAAAATGACCAAGGAGGTCAGTACCCATTCCGTGGTCAGAGGCAGTCCGGCAAGCCTGGTCAACCCGTAACCCGTCACGATCTGGATAAAGCCCGCCGGCGTGGTGATCCAGGCGTCGAACCGTACGACCATTCTCGACACGTGCGCTATCACCAAAGGGTTGGCTGTACGGCTAGCGGCGATCAGGTAGAGGTACGAGCCCATGCCGAATCCGAACAGGAAAACCGCGGCGACGATGTGAATGTATTTGAGGCACAGATAGAGCACGGTCAGTTCTGCCCATCAGAGAAATGCATCGACAGGCTCAGATTCTGCGGATCGTTGATGGCTGCCATGTATTCGTCGACAGTGATCACGCCCACGCAAGGACGCGCGCCAGCCTCGGGCCGATATCCCCGGGCGATTTTCGCAGCCAGGGCAACGGCTGCGCAGCTCGGGATCTCCGGCCCCTTGTCATTGCGGGCGGTGAGCTGGACCGTCATGGCCAGCGGATTGCCGTCGATGCCGAGCCCCTTCACGTCGATGTACATCGCGCTTTTGCCATCACCGAATCGCTCGAACCAGGTGCCCCAACGATGAAGCCGCGCCGCCCAGGGAACATGATCACGAAACGCACCAAACCTGCGGGCCAGGGCGAACAGGCCGTTGGCCACTCCACCCAGCTTAAGGCCCGCACCCGCCTTGAAACTCAAGGTTCGGGCACCATAGCGGCTGGCAAAAATGTCCATGTCCGGCACGTCGACATTCGCCAGCACCCGAACGCCCAGGTGAGGCATCTTGCGCAACGTCAGGTCGAGCCAGCCTGCCACCTCATGAACCTGGCCATTCCTGAGCTGCCTGATCGGCTTGCCGGCGTAGGCCAGAACACCTTCAACCGTCGAAAGGCCCGGCATTTTCGCCGATGAGGAAATGCCATGTTCGATCGAATCGATACGAGAGAAGCGATACTGATGCTCATCGATAAGTGCCGATGAAAGTGTCGGCACCGAACTGCAACCGCTGAGAATTGCCACGCCAGTCTGTTTCGCGCGGGCATCGAGGGCTCCGATGCCGTTGACGAACGTTCGGCAGTCGGACAAGTCGCAATAATGCACACCCGCGTCTATGCAGCGCTCGGCGACCGCATAGGATTGCCCTTGAAACGGGCCCCCGGTGTGGATGACCAGTTGAATGTTCATCGATTTCAGAACCGCTTCAAGCCCGTCCCCCATCGCATTGCCGCACCAACTCTCGCAGACGACGCCCGACAGGGTTTTCAGCTCGTCGACTTTGCGCATCAGTTTCTGAGGGTCGCGACCGGAGATCACTAGCGTGATGTCCGGCATCGCAATCAAATGCCGACTGACAATGCTGCCGAAATTCCCGTAACCGCCGACCACTAAAACCCTGAGTGCCACGCAATGCTTCCTTGAAATGATTGATTGATTTCAGTCGTACCTCTGTGAGCTACGCACCTGCTGACGCATCGTCAGAATCGCAGCCCCGAAGCCGATGAACCGGTCTCACCACCCGGATGGCCCAACGGGACAGCGCAGGCTAAGCGGCTCGGGTCCAGGGCTGGCAATGGCAATCGCGGCAACCTGGGTAAAGGCCAGAATCGAGTGAGAGTGCATTCCATGCTCATTGGGGTGAAGTGGCGGCATATTACAGGAGCACGCGGGACAACGAACTACCGGACGCTACGCTTTACTTCTCGGTGTCAGCGGCCCAATGATGGAAACCGGCACCGACCTCGAATAACGACAACGGAGGGTCGCCCACCGATCATGAACATTCTCTACGACGAACAGGTCGACGGCGCCTTGCCCGACGTCGACAAAGTCGCGCTTCTGCAAGCCCTGCAGCACCAATGGCCAGACCTGGACGTGCTGCATCAGCGCGAGGAACTGAAACCGTACGAGTGCGATGGCCTCTCGGCCTACCGCACCACGCCGCTGCTGGTGGTACTGCCACGGCATATCGATGAAGTTCAGGGCGTGTTGCAGATCTGCCATGAACGACGGGTGCCGGTGGTGGCCAGGGGCGCGGGGACCGGTTTGTCTGGCGGTGCTTTGCCGCTGGAAAAAGGCGTGCTGCTGGTGATGGCGCGCTTCAACAACATCCTGCAGATCGACCCAAAGGCCCGCACTGCACGGGTGCAACCCGGTGTGCGCAACCTGGCGATTTCCCAGGCCGCCGCGCCGTTCGGGCTGTATTACGCACCTGACCCTTCCTCGCAAATCGCCTGCTCGATCGGCGGCAACGTGGCGGAAAACGCCGGTGGTGTGCATTGCCTCAAGTACGGCTTGACCGTGCACAACCTGCTCAAGGTCGAGATCCTCACCGTCGATGGCGAACGCCTGACGCTGGGTTCGGACGCACTGGATTCCCCCGGTTTCGACCTGTTGGCGCTGTTCACCGGTTCCGAAGGCCTGCTCGGGGTCATCACCGAAGTCACGGTCAAACTCTTGCCCAAACCGCAGACGGCCAAAGTGCTGCTGGCGGCGTTCGACTCCGTGGAAAGGGCCGGCCGCGCCGTGGCGGATATCATCGCGGCCGGCATCATTCCCGGTGGCCTGGAAATGATGGACAACCTGGCGATCCGCGCTGCCGAAGACTTCATCCACGCCGGTTATCCGGTGGATGCCGAGGCCATTCTGCTTTGTGAACTCGATGGCGTTGAAGCCGATGTCCACGATGATTGCGCGCGGGTCCGGCAAGTGCTCGAACACGCCGGCGCCACCGAACTGCGCCAGGCCCGAGACGAGGCCGAGCGCGTGCGATTCTGGGCCGGGCGCAAGAATGCCTTCCCTGCCGTGGGCCGGTTGTCGCCGGACTATTACTGCATGGACGGCACCATCCCGCGCCGCGAGTTGCCTGGCGTACTGCATGCGATTGCACAGCTTTCAGCCGAATACGGCCTGCGAGTCGCCAACGTATTCCATGCCGGCGACGGCAACATGCATCCACTGATTCTGTTCGACGCCAACCTGCCCGGCGAGCTGGAGCGTGCCGAAGCGCTGGGTGGCAAGATCCTCGAACTGTGCGTCAAGGTCGGCGGCAGCATCACCGGAGAACACGGCGTGGGCCGGGAAAAAATCAACCAGATGTGCGCGCAGTTCAACAGCGATGAGCTGACCCTGTTCCACGCCGTCAAAGCCGCGTTCGATCCCGGCGGCCTGCTCAACCCCGGCAAAAACATTCCGACCCTGCACCGCTGCGCCGAATTCGGCGCCCTGCACGTACACCACGGGCAACTGCCCTTCCCCGAACTGGAGCGGTTCTGATGGGCGACGCGATGGATTTCGATGACAGCGCCGCGCTGCTCGAACAGGTCAACCGGGCACTGGAAAACGCTACCCCGCTGCGCATCCAGGGCGCCAACAGCAAGGCGTTTCTCGGGCGCATCGTCGGTGGCGAGATTCTCGACACTCGCGCCCATCGCGGCATCGTCAGCTACGACCCGACCGAACTGGTGATCACCGCACGCTGCGGCACTCCACTAGTGGAACTGCTGGCCGTGCTGGACGCTTCGGAACAGATGCTGGCGTGCGAACCACCCGCCTTCGCCGACGATGCCACGGTCGGCGGCATGGTCGCCACGGGCCTGTCCGGGCCGCGTAGGCCCTGGTCGGGATCGGTGCGCGATTTCGTGCTGGGCACGCGAATCATCACCGGTCATGGCAAACACCTGCGCTTCGGCGGCGAAGTCATGAAGAACGTCGCCGGTTATGACGTGTCGCGCCTGATGACCGGCAGTTATGGCTCACTGGGCGTGATCACCGAAGTCTCGCTCAAGGTGCTGCCCAAACCGCGAGCGTGCCTGAGCCTCAGTCTGGAAATGCCCAGCGAACAGGCGTTGCTGCGTCTGGCCGAATGGGGCCAGCAGCCGTTGCCGATCAGCGCCGCGTGTCACGATGGCCGGCAATTGCACTTGCGCCTGGAGGGTGGCGAAGGTTCGGTGGCGGCCGCCCATGATCGCCTTGGCGGCGAGCCGCTCAACAGTTCGTTCTGGGCCGATCTCAACGAACAACGCCTGGGCTTCTTCGACGAAGACCAACCGCTCTGGCGCCTGTCCGTGCCGCTGAACACGCCGCCGCTGAACCTGCCCGGCCAGCAGTGGCTCGACTGGGGCGGCGCGCAACGCTGGCTCAAATCGACGGCCGAAGCTGCGGTCATTCGCAAAGTGGTCGACGAAGTCGGCGGGCATGCGACCTGTTATAGCCACGGTCTGATCGACGAGCCGTTCCATCCTCTGGCGCCCGCCCTGCTGCACTATCACCGCCAACTCAAACGACAACTCGACCCCCGGGGCATTTTCAATCCCGGGCGTCTGTACGCGGAGCTTTGAGCCATGCAGACCACCCTCAGCCCGCAAGCCCGGCAACTGCCCCGCGCCGAAGAGGCCGAAAGCATCCTGCGCACGTGCGTTCATTGCGGATTCTGCAATGCGACCTGTCCGACTTATCAATTGCTCGGCGATGAACTGGACGGCCCGCGCGGACGCATTTACTTGATCAAGCAAGTGCTTGAGGGCAACGAAGTCACGGCGAAAACCCAGCAACATCTGGATCGCTGCCTGTCATGCCGCAACTGTGAAACCACCTGCCCTTCCGGCGTGGACTATCACAACCTGCTCGACATCGGCCGGGCGGTGGTGGACGCCGCCGTCCCGCGTCCGCTCGGGCAGCGCCTGTTACGTGAAGGGCTGCGAAATATCGTGCCCAATCCACGGTTGTTCAAAGGGTTGATCAACGGCGGTCAGATGTTGCGCAGATGGTTGCCCGACGCCTTGCAAGACAAGCTGCCACACAACGCGGTAATGCCTGCATCAGTTCCCGGCATCCGCCATGCCCGGCAAGTGCTGATGCTGGAGGGTTGCGTGCAACCGGGCCTGTCACCCAACACCAATGCCGCAGCGGCGCGGGTGCTGGATCGTCTGGGCATCAGCGTGATTCCTGCCCGCGAGGCTGGCTGTTGCGGCGCGGTGGATTATCACCTTGACGCCCAGGCCACCGGCCTTGAGCGCGCCCGCCACAACATTGATGCGTGGTGGCCGGCCATCGAACAGGGTGCCGAGGCGATCGTGCAGACCGCCAGCGGTTGTGGTGCGTTCATCAAGGATTACGGGAATTTGCTTCGCGCCGATCCAACTTATGCCGAAAAGGCCAAAGCCGTCAGCGCGCTGGCAAAAGATCTGGTTGAGGTGCTGCGCGAAGAGCCGCTCGAATCCTTAGGCATTCACGCCAATCAACGTGTGGCTTTCCATTGCCCCTGCACTTTGCAGCACGCGCAGAAACTTGGCGGTGTGGTGGAGTCGGTGCTGGTCCGAATGGGCTTCGACCTGACTGCCGTCCCCGACGCTCATCTGTGCTGCGGCTCGGCAGGTACTTACTCGATCACCCAACCGGCGCTGGCCAGGTCACTGCGCGACAACAAACTCGCTGCGCTGGAGAGTGGTCATCCCGAGATCATCGCCACCGCCAACATCGGCTGTCAGGCACACCTCGATGGCGCCGGCCGCACGCCCGTCAGGCACTGGATCGAACTGGTGGACGCGCATTGCCGCTGAATGTCCGGAGTGCCTGCTACCCTTCAAGCGGTGGCGCAGACAAGTCTTCGTGACGGATAAAGATGTGGCCTGCATCGCGCACCAACTGTCGCCACTCGGAAGCGTTGATAAGTCCCTGCTCCAGCATCTCGTCGGCCCCCTTGAGCAACTCATCATATTGATCCTGTGGGTCGAGCTGCTCCCGGGACTGTGTTGCCAGATTGCGCCAGGCCGACAGGGACTCTTTTTTGCGTTGATCAAACATATCGAATGCCTCGCGAAGATGACATCGGGTAGAGCCGGTTCGGTTCTGCGTCGTTCGATACATGCGACGAGTGGAAGGCAATGCGGTTGCGGCACTCAATGTTCGTTATGAGCTAATAACCCCTTCATTAAACGGTCGCTCAAACGTTGTACTAGGATAGGATCCAAATTTCCCGATTTGAGGTCGCCGGCCAAGGATATCCGCCGGAGACTCGGGAAAGCGCAATTCCCCCATTGCTACTCATGGATGAAACACATGAACTCACACCTGTTCCCTCACATCGGCAAAGTCATCGCCAGCACCGGCAGCCGGCATTTTCCGCGGATGCTGCACGACCTGATCCTCACCCAACTGGCCGTGGATGCCACACACATCCGGCAGATGCGCGTGGAGCCGGTCGCACGTACGCAACCGCGCACCGAGCCGGAATGCCCCAAAGAGGCAACCCTGACGGCCGAGACGGTGTATTCCGAACTGAGCACCGATCCCGGCAACAGTGACGTGCCCGCCCCCGAACCCTCCACGGTCACCGATGCTTCGCAGTTGCACCTGACCCGGCGCAAGGACGGTTACCGTTATGTGATTTCCGTGTACCGCTGCGGACCGTCGAAGCGCTTCTCCGCGCGCGAGCGCAGTCTGTTGCAGGACATCTCCCCGGTGTTGCTGCCGATGGTGGAAAAGCACATCCACGCGCTGCAACCGGCGAGTGCGGATCCCGAGGCGCAAGCCGCAGCGACCGAAGCCTCGCTTCAAGGCCTTGAAACCCTGCGCCTGCGTTTTTGCGAGCGCGTGCAGCAACTGGGCCTGAGCCTGTCCAACCGTGAACTGGAAGTGTGCGTCGGTCTGCTGGCCGGGCGCACCGCGCCTGAACTGGCCGAGCAATTGCAACTGAAGGTCAATACCGTCGAGAGCTACCTCAAACGTGCTGCCATCAAACTGGGAATCAGCGGCCGCCATTCGCTGATGCGCTGGATGTATTCGCCTGAGGACTGCCCGGCCGCCTGCGACCCGTCCAACGCGGCCTGATCGATCACACGCCGGAAAAAAACCGCCGTCCTGCCAGGGACGGCGGTTTTTTTCATGTCCGGCCCTCAGTCCCGCGCCAACGCCTCGATCGGGTCGAGCCGCGATGCATTGCGCGCCGGCACAAAGCCGAACACGATGCCGATCAGCGTCGAGCAGATCACCGCCGTCAACACCGAGCTCAACGAGAACACCATTTCCCATTCCTTGATGAACAGCGAAAACAGGTGGCCGATGGCGTAACTCAACGAGATTCCAATCGCCCCGCCCAGCAGACAGACCATCACCGCCTCCACCAGAAACTGCTGACGAATGTCCGACTGCCGCGCCCCGACCGCCATTCGGATACCGATCTCGCGGGTCCGTTCGGTGACCGACACCAGCATGATGTTCATCACCCCGATGCCGCCGACCACCAGCGAAATCACTGCAATCAGCGATAGCAATAGCGCCAGTGAGCGGCTGGTTTTCTGCACCGTCTGCATGACACTGTCGAGGTTGTTGGTGAAGAAATCCTTGGTGCCGTGGCGCTGCAGCATCAGCTTGTTGACGTTGTCCTCCACGACCTTGCTCGGTTGGCCGTCCTTGATCCGCACGCTGATGCTGTCCAGGTAGCGCTGGCCCAACAGTCGACCGGCTGCGGTTTCGTAAGGCACCCAGACATTGAGCGACTTGCTCGACGAGAAGATGTTCTTCTTTTCTGCCGCCACACCGATCACGGTGCACGGCAGGTTGCCGATCAGGATCACCTGTCCCAGCGGATCAACCCCCTCGCCGAACAACCGTTGGCGGGTGTTGTGATCGATCACCACCACCTGCGCCTGGCGTCGGGCATCGTTTTCGCTGAACGCAATGCCCGACTCCATCTTGATTCCGCGCACCTGGAAGTACAGATCGCTGACGCCGTTGACCTGGGCATCGAGGTCGATGTTGCGATAGCGCAGCAACAGATTGCGCCCGACCACCGGCGTGGCGCTGTCGACGTAGTACAGCTGGTTGAGCGCCGTTACATCCGCCGGCACCAGGGTTTCGATGGCCGCCGAACGGCTGTCGCCGAAACTGGTGCCGGAATAGATATCGATGGTGTTGCTGCCGATGGCCTGAATGTCCTTGAGCACATAGCGCTTGGCTCCTTCGCCGATGGCCGAAATCGACACCACCGAGGTGATGCCGATGACGATCCCGAGCATGGTCAGCAGTGTGCGCATCCGATGGGAAATCAGCGCGACCCAGGCCATGTTGAAGGCCTCCTTGAACAACCCGAGGCTGGCCACCAGACGCCGCGCCCCCGTGGATTTGGGGACCGCGTCCTCATTGCTCAATGCCGTGCTGTCGCGCTCGTTGCGACGGTCGCTAAGGATTTCGCCGTCACTGACCTCAATGATGCGCTCGGCATTGGCCGCGACCTTGGGGTCATGGGTCACCAGAATCACCGTGTGCCCGGCCGCGTGCAACTCCAGCAGGATGCGCATCACCTCCTTGCCACTGGTGGTGTCGAGGGCGCCGGTCGGCTCGTCCGCGAGGATCACTTCGCCGCCGTTCATCAGTGCCCGGGCGATACTGACCCGCTGCTGCTGACCGCCCGAGAGTTGACTCGGACGATGGGTCAGGTGCCCTTCCAGCCCAAGGCGCGCCAACAATTCACGGGCTCGCGCATGACGCTGTGGTTCCGGCGTGCCGGCGTAGATTGCCGGCATCTCGACGTTGTGCATCGCGCTCAAGTGCGGCAGCAAGTGGTAGCGCTGGAAGATGAAGCCGAAATAGTCGCGACGCAGTTCGGCCAGCGCCTGACTGTCCAGATCGCGGGTTTCCCGGCCGTTGATCCTGTAGCTGCCGGCCGTGGCGTAATCGAGGCAGCCGAGGATGTTCATCAGGGTCGATTTGCCGGAGCCCGAGGCGCCGATGATCGCCACCATTTCCCCGGCATTGATCGTCAGGTTGATGTTCTTCAGCGCGAGGAATTCGCGATCGCCAGCCGTGAAGCTGCGGCTGATGCCGGTCAGTTGCAGCAGAGGTTCGCTCATGCTCATGCCCCTGCCACTTTCGTCACCGGATCACCGATCACCACCCGGTCGCCTTCGGCCAGGCCTTCGTTGACCTGCACCTTGACGTTGTTGTTGATCCCGGTCTGCACATTGCGCGACTGCGCCTGGCCCTTGGCGTCCAGCACCCGCACCGGGAAGCTGCCATCGCTGTTGCGTGGGCCCAGCGCGGCGACCGGAATCGTCAGCACCGATTTGGCGGTGTCGAGCACCACCCGCACCTGAGCGGTCATGGAAATACGCAAACGGTGATCGGGATTCGGCACCTCGAACAGCGCGTTATAGAACACCGCAGTGTTCTGCTTCGGCGTGCCGGCGGGCGGGGTTTCGAGGAAGTTCTGCGGCGCAGGCTCAGTGCCGCGCAGTTTGCCGTAATAACGTTTGTCCTCACCAAGAATGGTGAAGTACACCTCCTGCCCCGGTGCAATGTGGATGACATCGGCCTCCGACACCTGAGCCTTTACGGTCATGGTGTCCAGGTCCGCCAGTTTGAGCAGGATCGGTGCCAGCTGATTGGCGATCACGGTCTGGCCTTCCTGGGTCACGATGCCCACCACATCGCCGTCGATGGGCGCGACGATCCGCGTGTAGGCCAGATTGACCTTGGCCGTGTCGATCTGGATATGCGCACTCTTGATCTGCGCGTCCAGCGACAACAGATTGGCCTGCTGCACTTCGTAGTTCGATTGCGCGGTTTCGAAATCCTGCCGCGAGATCGAGGCGTCTTCCTGCAGATTCTGATAGCGCTCGTAGATGGCCTTGGTCTGGCGCAGCTGAGCCTGCGTCGCCCGGCGCTGGGCTTGCAGATTCTCCTCATCGACCTGTGCCTGACGCAGGGTGTTCTGCAGCACCAACGGATCGATTTCCGCCAGCCACTGGCCCTTCTTGACCTTGTCGCCGACCTTGACCTTCAGCGACTTCAACTGCCCCGAAACCTGGGCGCCGACGTCCACCTGCTTGATGCCCTCCAGCAAACCGGTGGCCAGCACTGCGTTTTCAATGTCAGCGCGTTCGACCGTGGCGGTCAGGTATTGCGGTGCTTCGGCCGGCGCCTGCACCGTGTAGAACACCAACCCGGCCACCAGCGTCAACGCGATTCCCAGACCGACTTTGCGCACCTTCGACTGTTCCATAAATGACCACAATTCCGTTCAGGGTTGAGCCCGGCCAGCGGCCGGGTTCCAGGATAAACACTTCAATCAGGACAACACTTGGCCCGCCGCCACCGTCAGCCCGTCATGCCACCACGCTGCAAGACTGAAGACGTTGGGCGCCTTGAGGATCGTGAAGTGGTTGCCCGGGCCGTACCACACCGCCAGATCCCTGGCCTCACGCTGCCAGCCTTCGAGCATCGCCGCCTGTTCGCGCTGGTTGCCCGAGGCGTCCAGCGTCGGGTCGTCCACCAGCGCCAGACGCACCGGACCGGTGTAGGCCAGCGCCGGCCGATAGACCGTGCGCAGTGCGGCGGCGAACGTGCGCACCGGGCCCTGCATCGCATCGAGTGACGCGCGCTCCGACAGCACACCCGCGCGCACCATCCCCTCGTGCAGCAGGCGCATTTGCGTGCTGTCGTCGGCTTCGGCGAAGGTCAGCGCATCGATGCCCAGGGACTTGCCGCTGGACAGTTGCAGCGACTCGATCAGCCGCAACAGCGCCGCCGTCGTGGTGTAAGGCTTGCCCACCACACTGTTGCCGCCCGGCGATTCACTGTCGATCAGCGTCAGGGATGCCACTTCGCGCCCCGCCGCCTGCAACTGCGCCGCCATGGCGTAGGCCACCCAACCACCGAACGAATGCCCGATCAAATGCACCGGTCCTTGCGGATACAGCTGTTCAAGCGCCCGCCGGTAGAACGTGGCGGCGCTTTCGACCCGGCTGTGCGGCACCGTCGCGCCGTCCAGGCCTCGGGGTTGCAGCCCATGAATCGGCCACTCCGGCCCCAGCGCCTCAGTCAGGTGGAGGAACCCGGTAACACTGTCGCCGGCACCCGGCACGCAGAAAATCGGTGCATGTCCGGTGTGACCGGTCTGAATGGTCAGGATCGGCTGATAGGCCGTTGGCGCTGGCGCAGTTGCCGTTTCCAGCGCCTGAGTCAGGGCCTGCCCCAGAGCCTGAACGTGCGGTGCTTTCATCATGCTCTGGTGATCGCCCGGTACGTCGATGCAGTGCAACTCGGCACCTGGCAATTCTTCAGCCCAACCGCGCGTGGCGCTGAGTCGTGACATTTGCGCCGAACGCTCCGTGGCACGCAGCAGATGCAACGGCAGGCCGATCGGGTTGATCCGGTAATGCGCCAACGCATGCCCGTGGGCCACTTCCCGGTCGAGGTAATGCCAGGCATCCGCCGACGAGACAGCCGCCAGTTCGGGCCTGAGCAACTGTTGTTCGTGACAATGGTTGAACAAATCGGCGAACGCCCACTGCTCAAGTTCGGTCTGCAACATGGCCAGACGCGCCAGTGCCTGCTGCCCCTGCGTCTCGCGTCCGGCCCAATGCGCCGTGCAATGCAGAAGCAATTGGCGCTTGTGTACATGTGCATCGTTCCACAGCGCCTTATCCGGATCGGCCAGACGTGGCACGTAGGAGTCGATCAGCCCGACGAACGCCACTGACTCGTCCATCCCGAGTAGTTGCGCCGCGATTTCATAAGCCAGCACGCCACCGAACGACCAGCCGGCAAGCCGATAGGGGCCGTGGGGTTGTCTGGCGCGGATCACCTCGACCAGCCGGGTTGCCAGGCATTCCATGGTGCGCAGTTGCGCCATACCGGGATCGATACCCGGCAAGCCGTAAATCGGGAACTCGCCGCCGATGTACAGGCCCAGCGCCGGGAAATACAGGTCCCGACCACTGAACTCATGCACCAGGAACAACGGCGTGCCCCGCTCGCTTGCCCGCACCACGACCACGCCGTCATGGTGTTGCACAGCGTCATCGCGCTGGCACAACAGCGTGGCAGCAGACTCGACAGTTGGATGCTGGAACAGCTCGGCCAACGAAATCGGCCTGTTGGCCTTCTGCATCAGATCGACGAGCCGCACCGCCAGCAGCGAATGCCCGCCCAGTTCGAAGAAGTTGTCATGGCGGCCTACCCGCCCGACTTGCAACACTTCAGCCCATAGCCCGGCCAGTGATTCCTCAAGAGGATTGGCCGGCGCCTGATAGTCACGCATGACCAGCGCTTGGTGTGTCGGCGCGGGCAAGGCTTTGCGATCGACCTTGCCGTTGTTGTTCAGCGGCAGGCTCTCCAGCACCACCCAGGCGGTCGGCACCATGTACTCCGGTAACCTGGCTTGCAGCAGCGCGCGAAGGGTAGCGCCCTGCAATGCAGGATCGTGCGCCGTGTAATAGGCCACCAGCCGCGTTGGCTCCTGGCCGCCGCGTCGGGCCAGGACCACCGCTTCCTTGACCCCCGGACAGCTCAAGAGGCGGTTTTCGATTTCTCCGAGTTCGATCCGGAAGCCGCGGATCTTCACCTGGTCATCATTGCGGCCGAGACATTCCAGTCGCCCCGGCGACTGCCAGCGGACCAGGTCGCCCGTGCGATACATCAAGGCTTGCGGGTTATCGCTGAACGGATCCCGGAGGAATTTCTCGGCACTCAGTTGAGGCCGATTCAAATAGCCCAGCGCAACCCCCTGACCACCGATGTACAACTCGCCGGTGACGCCGAACGGCACCGGTTGTTGCCGGTTATCCAGCACATACACGCGGGTATTGCCGATGGGGCCGCCAATCGAGACGCTGTCGGCATCCGGCGCCACCTCACGCACTTCGAAGGTGGTGGCGTACGTCGTGGTTTCGGTCGGGCCATAACAATGCACCAGGCGCAGGTCCGGTGCTTCGGCGAGCAGCTTTCGAAACGCTGCCGGATCGCCACGCTCCCCACCGCACAGCAGGATGCGCAGCCCTTTGAGCACCTCGGGAATCAATTGCACATACTGATTGAACAATGCGGTGGTGACGAAGAGGATCGTGGCCCCGCACCGGCTCAGCTCCCGGCCGAATGCCTGTGGGTCGAGCAAAATCCCATGATCGATCACGGCCACCTGGCCACCGTTGAGCAAAGCGCCCCAGATATCCATGGTGCTCGCATCGAACGCCGGGTTCGAAGCGAATGCCACGCGATCACTCGGGTTGAAATCGGCGTAGCCGCAGTCGATCACAAGGCGGGTAATGCCGCGATGCGGCACCATGACCCCCTTCGGCGTGCCCGTGGAGCCCGAGGTGTACATGATGTACGCCAGCGCCTCCGAGGACTGAGGCAGATCCGGGTTGTGCGAAGGACTCCCGGCAAGCGCCAGGGTATCCAGATCCATTCGTCGCACCGGGTACTCGAAGGCCTGATCGCTGCCGGTCAACAGCGCGACCGCCTGACAATCCTGCACCATGAATGCCTGACGCTCGGCGGGTGCGTTGATGTCCAGCGGCACATAGGCCGCCGCACACTTGATGATCGCCAACTGCGCGATCAACAGTTCCAGCGAGCGTGGCAACAGAATCGCCACATGATCGCCAGGCTGCACACCTTGAGCGATGAGATGATGAGCCAGGCCGTTGGCGCGGCGGTTCAGTTCTGCGTAACTCAACACCTGCGTCCCGTGCACCGCGGCAACGGCCTGCGGATGCTCGGCGGCCTGCATCTCGAATACACGGTGCACGGTCAGCGCTTGCGGACTGTTCCGCGCGGTGGCGTTGAATTCGTCGAGCAACTGCGTGCGTTCCTGATCCTCGATTATCTGCGCGTGTTCCAGCACTGCCTGGTCGTTGTTGACCATGGCCTGCAACAAGCGCTGGAAATACCCGACATAACGCCGTGCCGTCGCCTCATCGAAGAGCGCTGTGGCGTACTCCATCCAGCCATTTATCCCGTTGGGCGATTCACCCAGGGTCAGGGTCAGGTCGAACTTGGCGAAGTGACTCGGCTCCGCCACCGCTTCCAGGGTCAGATCCCCCAGCGCCAATACCGGCCCGTCGCTGCTGCGCCAGTTGAACATGCTCTGGAACAGCGGGCTGTGGGCCAGACTGCGGGCCGGTCGGGCGATTTCCACCACTTGCTCGAAGGGCAGGTCCTGATGGGCCTGGGCCTGCAGGGTCAGCGCCTTGACCCGCGCCAGCAGCGCTTCGGTGCTCAACTCACCGGAAGTATCAATGCGTAACGCCAGGGTATTGACGAACAACCCGATCAATCCGTCGATTTCGGCCCGGAAACGGTTGGCCACCGGCGAACCGACCACCACGTCCGATTGCCCGGCCAAACGACTGAGCAGCATCGCCCACGCGCTCAGCATCGTCATGTACAGCGTCACGCCATGGCGCTGGCTCAAGGCTTTGAGGCCGGCGCTCAAGCGCTCGTCCAGGCACACTTCGACGCTGCTGCCGGCGTAATCCTGTTGCGGTGGTCGCGGTCGGTCGGCAGGCAACGTCAGCAAGGCTGGCGCATCGGCCAGCGTGCGTTGCCAATAATCGCTCTGGCGCTGCAAAACCTCCCCGCTCAGCCAGCGTCGCTGCCAGACGGCATAGTCGGTGTATTGCAACGCCAGCGGCGGCAAAGGGTCCGCCAACCCCTGACTGAAAGCCTGATACAACGCCATCAGCTCGCGGGTCAGCACCTCCATCGACCAACCGTCGGAGATGATGTGATGCAAGGTGATCAGCAACACATGGTGATCGTCGGCCATACGCACCAGCCGTCCGCGAATCAACGGATCATCCTGCAAGTCGAACGGGCCGGAAGCTTCCCCCTGAATCAGCGCCTGCAAGGCTTCATCGGCCTGCGGGTGCTGGCGCAGGTCCTCGACCCGCAGCAGCACGCCACTGTCGGGCGGAGTAATCAGAACCTGGGCTTCGCCGTTGTACGGCGTGAAACGGCTGCGCAGGCTTTCGTGGCGGGCGACAATCCGGGTCAGCGCCCGCTGTAGCGCATCGGCGTCGAGCACACCGCGCAGACGCAGACCGATCGGAATGTTGTAAGCGGTGTTGGCACCTTCCATCTGCGCCAGAAACCAGAAGCGCTGCTGGGAAAACGACAGCGGCAATGCGCCTTCCCGTGGCACCGGCAGGATCGGCGGCTGCGTCGAGCGTCCGGCCCGGGCAAGCGACTGCGCCACCGACGCCAGCTCGGCATTGGCGAACAACTCGCCGAGCGCAAGCTCCACACCCAGCCGTTGACGCACTTGCGCGACCATGCGCATGGCCAGCAACGAATGGCCGCCCAACTCAAAGAAATGATCCTGACGCCCTATCCGTTCGACCTGCAGAACCTCGGCCCAGATCTGCGCCAGCGTGCATTCGAGCTGGCCTTGCGGCGCCTCGTATTCACGAGTGAGCAGCGCCGTGCGCTCCGGCAACGGCAAGGCCTTGCGATCCAGTTTGCCATTGGCGGTCAGCGGCAGGCTGTCGAGTCTGACGAACGCGACCGGCACCATGTACTCGGGCAACTGGCCCAGCAGATGCTCGCGCAGTTGCGCCACAGCCAGTGGCTGCACCTGCGCCTGCTCGGTGAAATAGGCCACCAGCCGTGGTTGTCCGGGCTCGTCTTCACGGGCCAGCAGCACCACTTCCTGAATGCCGGGAAGTTGCTGCAGACGGCTTTCGATTTCCCCCAGTTCGATGCGCATGCCGCGGATTTTCACCTGGTCATCGTTGCGCCCCAGATATTCGATCGTCCCGTCCGGGCGCCAGCGAGCAAGGTCGCCAGTGCGATACATACGCGCATTCGGTCGTTCACTGAACGGGTCCGGCAGAAAGCGTTCGGCGGTCAGTTGCGCACGGTTCAAGTAACCACGCGCCACGCCTCGGCCACCGATATACAGCTCGCCGGGCACCCCGATCGGCACCGGACGTTGTTGGCCATCGAGCAGATACACCGAGGTATTGCTCACCGGTTTACCGATGTGCAGCGCCTCCCCCGCCTCGATCCGTCCGGACGTGGCAACGACGGTGGCTTCGGTCGGGCCATAGTTGTTGATCACATCGAAATGCTGATTGCGCGAAAACTGACGCAAGCGGTCGCCGCCGATCAGCAGGGTACGCAATGTCGGGTGCTCGAGATGCCGGCTGAAGGCGTATTCGGCGACGGGAGTCGGCAGGAAACTCACGTCCAGCGGTTGCGCGCACCACCAGGCCAGCAGCCCGTCGACGTCTTCACCGCCGTCCTGCGCAGGCGCCAGGTGCAGGGTCGCGCCGACGCACAGAGCTGGCCAGACTTCCCATGCCATTGCGTCGAAGCCGAACCCGGCCAGACTCGACGTATGGCGACCGGTACGCAGGTCAAAGGCGTTGCAGTGCCAGTCGACCAGATTGGCCAGTGTCTGGTGTTCGACCATCACCCCCTTGGGCAAACCGGTGGAGCCCGAGGTGTAGATCACATAAGCCAAGTTCGCCTCGGACAGACCTGCTACCACTGGGTTTGCGTCATTGCCTGAGCGCCAGGTGCGCGGGTCGAGATCGAGTACCGGCAGCTCCTGTCCCGGCAGCCGTGCGAGCAGGTCACTCGAGGTCAGAATCGCCACTGGCTCGCAATCGCTCAGCAGATAACTCAAGCGTTCGGCCGGATGCGCGGGGTCGATCGGCACATACCCGGCGCCTGCCTTGAGGACAGCGAGCAATCCGGCCAGGGTATCCAGCCCTCGCCGGGCGACGATGGCTACCCGGTCATCCGGCTGCACACCCAGATCGATCAAGCGATGCGCCAGAAGGTTGGCCTGGCGGTTCAGTTCGTGGAACGTCAGTTGCTTGTCCAGGTGCACCGCCGCCAGCGCTTGCGGTCGCGCGACGACCTGCGCCTCGAAGCGTTGATGAATGGTCTGTCCGCGAACGTATTCGACATTGCTGGCGTTGAACCCCGTCAACAACTGTTCGCGCTCCAGGCCGGGCAACACCGACAGTTGACTCAACGGCGTATCCGCCGCGTGCTCCAGCGCCTGCAACAGGTTTTCCATGGCACACAACATGTAGCTGCAGATGCGCTGCGCCTCGACTTCACGGGTGGCCAGCAGCGTCAGGCTGAAGCGATCACCAAAGTCATCGATGCTCAAGGTCAGCGGGTAATTGGTGCGTTCCTCCGCATGCAGGACGCTGATCCCCTCCCAGGCCGAGAGCGCTTCGGCACTGGCATTGGCACTTGAGGTGCTGTGCCGATAATTGAGCAGCGAACTGAACAGCGGCGATGACCCGACCACCCCACTGCAGCGTTGGGCCAGCACCAGCGGTGCGTGCTCATGGCGCATCAGGCTGGTCAGACGTGCATGGGTGGCCTTCACCGACTCATTCGCTGCCAGCGCGCTGACCTCGACCCGGAGCGGCAAGGTGTTGATGAAAATGCCCAGCGCGCGGTCGGTCGACTCCGCCCCTTGCATTCGCCCCATCAGCACGGTACCGAACACAACGGCGGACTTGCCGGTGAGTGCATTCAGGACCTGCCCCCAGCCGAGATGGAACAGACTCGCGACACTCACCCCGAGCGAGCGGGCACTGGCTCGCAGGCGCTGCCCCAGCAACGGGTCAAGTGGCACACCGCACTCTTCGATGTCGCTGCCGTCGCCATGCACGCCCTGCAGGCCGAACGGCAACGTCGGCTCGTCGATGTCACCGAGCATCTCGCGGAAAAACGCCTCGTGCTCGGACTCGCTGATGCCTAGCCGCGCCTGGGCGACATAATTGCGAAACGGTACGGGCACTCCCAGTCTGGTGCTCTGTCCTGACAGGCACGCCTGCATTTCCTCGCTGACCACCGCGAGCGCCGAGTGATCCATCGCCATGTGGTGAAACAGCAACATCGCGACGATACGCCCGGTCTCTGAATCCCGGGCATGAGCCAGGCGCAATAGCGGCGCACGTGTCACGTCGAGACGGAAATGCCGGGCGTCGAATCGCGCATGCAACTGCTCAAGGACATCGCCCTCAGCCGCATCAAGCTGCACGTTCTCCAAAGGCAACTCGACACTTCGCAGGACGACTTGCACCGGCGTGTCCAGTCCTTCCCAGACGATGGCGGTGCGCAGAATGTCGTGGCGCTCGATGACAGTCTGCAGAGCCCGAACGAATGCCTCGAACCGCTCGGGTCCGCTGAACGCGAATTTCGCCTGCATCACATACGGATCACCCTGTGCAGCGCTCGCGTGGTGGTAGAGGATGCCCTCCTGCAACGGCGTCAGTGGATAGATGTCCTGGACATTGGCGCCGCCGCCAGGGATCTGCGCGACAATTTGATCGAGGGTGTCCTGGCTCAGGTCAACCATTGTCAGCATCGCCGGGGTGACCCGTGTTGTGCCCGGTGAAATGCCATTGACCGGCACTGCAACCTGCCCTTCCCGTGCGGACGAGTAACCGCCCGCCTCGATCAGCTCGATCAATGCCGGTTTGTGCTCGCGCAATGCGGCCAGCAAGGCCGGTTCACTCAGGGCCTGCTTGTTGCCATTGACCCGTAATTGCCCGTCCGTGATTGCCAACTGGATGTCTTTTGTCTTCAGCGTCGCCAACAGTTCATTCAGGTTCACAGGACGATCTCCATTCTTTCCGTGATAGCCGCGTAACCAGCCAGAGTCGGTTGCTCGAACAACGTCCGGACATCGGCTTCGATACCTGCCTGTTGCAGGCGCCCGATCAGGCTGACCGCCAGCAACGAATGCCCTCCCAGCTCAAAGAAATGGTCTTGCCGCCCGACGCGCTCGACTTTGAGCAATTCGCACCACAGTACCGCGAGGAGGATTTCCATCTCGCCGACCGGCGCTTCGTATTCGCGAATGCTGACTGCAGCCGAATCCGGTGCGGGCAGCGCCTTGCGATCGACCTTGCCGTTGGGGCTCAGCGGCAGGCTGTCGAGCGCGACGAATGCCGACGGCACCATGTAATCGGGCAAGCGTGCCAGCAAGTGTTCGCGCAACGCCTCGATCCCCGGCTGCCCGGCTTCGGCGTGCCACGTGAAGTACGCCACCAGACGCTCATCACGCACCAGCACCACGGCTTCGCGCAGGGCTGGATGGCTGAGCAGTTGCGCTTCGATCTCACCCGGTTCCAGACGCAAGCCACGCAGCTTGACCTGGAAGTCGTTGCGCCCGATGAATTCGAGCTGGCCATCGGTGCGATAGCGCACCCGGTCGCCCGTGGCGTACAGCCGATCGCCGGCCACGAACGGGCTCGGGATAAACCGTTCGGCCATCAATTGCGGCAGGCCCAGATAGCCCCGCGCAACCCCGGCACCACCAATGAACAACTGACCGATCACGCCCATCGGCACCGGCCGCTGAGCGGCATCGAGGACATATAGACGGGTGTTGTTGATCGGCCGTCCGATCGGCAAAGCACTGTCCGGCACCGGCATCGACGGTTCCAGCGTCCACACCGTGCTGTCGACCGTGGCTTCGGTCGGGCCGTAAACGTTGTGCAAGCGCACTTGCGGCAAACGCTCGCGCACAAGGCGAGCCAGCGCCGGCGTCAGGTCACCGCCGCCACAGAACACGTCGGTGAGGCTGCTGCACTGGCTGACGTCGTCCTGCTCGAGGAACTGTTGCAACAACACTGGCACGAACTGGATCACGCTGATCCGCTGCTCGCGAATCACCCGCGCCAGATACGCCGGTTCGCGGTGTCCGTCAGGACGTGCCAGCACCAGACGCAGGCCAGCGCTCAGAGGCCAGAACAGCTCCCAGACCGAGGCATCGAAACTGAACGGGGTTTTCTGTAACAGGGCGCCGTCGGCCACGGCGGGACACAGCTGCGAACTCCAGTGCAGCAGATTGCCTACGCCATGATGCTCGACCATCACGCCCTTCGGCGCCCCCGTCGAGCCGGAGGTGTAGATCACGTAGGCAAGGTTCGAGGCGCTCAGGCCCGGCACTTGCGGGTTGTCCTCCGGGTTGGATGTCCATTGCGCCTGATCCAGATCGATCACCCGCGCGGTGCTCTCGTCGAGCAAAGCGCGAGTCGCCCCATGCACCAGCACCGCTACCGGCGCGCTGTCCTTGAGCATGTAATCCAGACGTTCCGCCGGGTACGCCGGGTCCAGTGGCACATAGGCACCGCCGGCCTTGAGGATGGCGAGCAGACCGACGATCAGCTCCAGCCCGCGCTCGACACAGATCGCCACCCGCGAATCCGGCCCCACGCCCAGCTCACGCAGGTAATGGGCCAGGCGATTGGCCTGTGCGTTGAGTTCGGCGTAGGTCAGCCGCTGCTCACCGGCCTGCAACGCGATGGCTTGCGGCGTGCGTTGCACTTGCGCCTCGAACATAGCGTGAACGGTTTGCTCCAGATCGTCGGCGGTGCCGGTGACGTTAAGGTCGTAAAGCACCCGCTGACGTTCTGCGCCGTCAAGGATCGGCAAGCGGTTCAGCGGCTGATCCGGAGCCTGCTCCAGAGCATCCGCCAGTTGCTCCAGCGCGGTCTGCATGTAGTCGCAGATCCGCTGCGAGCCGATGCTCGCCGGGGTCATGGCGGTGAGCACGAACCCGCTGCCCAGATCATCGACGCCCAGACTCAGCGGATAGTTGGTGCGCTCTTCGCTGCTCAGGGTCTCGATGCCCTGCCAGGCCTGACGCCGGTTTTGCTGTTGCGCCGCGTCGGCGCTGTGCCGGTAGTTGAGCATCGAACTGAACAGCGGTGACGGCGCGGCGACGCCACTGCAACGCTGGGCCAGCGCCAGCGAGGCGTGTTCATGACCGAGCAGCGCGCTGAGCCGCGCATGCGTCGCCCGAGCCCCATCACGCACCGGGGTTGCTCCCAGATCGACCCGCAGCGGCAAGGTGTTGATGAACATCCCCAACGCCCGGTCGGCCCCCTCGCCGCCCTGCATCCGGCCCATCAGCACCGTGCCGAACACCACCCGCTCCTGCCCGGATGTCGCCGTCAGCACCTGCGCCCACGCGAGATGAAACAGGCTGGCCACGCTGATGCCCAGTTGCCGCGCGAGACTGCGCAGACGCTGGCCGGTGGCGGCGGTCAGGGCCTGTTGCGTTTCCTCGATGTCGCGACCGTCTCCCTGCACATCCTGCAAACCGAACGGCAGGGTCGGCTCGTCGATGTCGCCGAGCATGTCGCGGAAGAACGCCTCGTGCTCCTGCTCGCTGACACCCAGCCGCGCCTGCGCTACGTAGTTGCGGTAAGGCACGGCCGCGCCCAACGAAGCTTCATGCCCTTGCAGGCAGGCGAGCATTTCTTGCTGCACCACGTCCAGCGCGGTGTGATCGAGCACAAGATGGTGGAACAGCAACATCGCAAGCACCCGGTCGTGTGCCCGATCACGGGCATACACCAGACGCAGCAACGGCGCCTGGCTGATGTCGAGCCGGTAGTGCCGGGCATCGAAACGCCCGTGCAATTGCTCGAGGATGTCGCCATCCGCCGGATCAAGCACGATCTCCTGCACTGGCAGATCTGCGTGACGCCAGACCACTTGCATCGGCTCGGCCAGTTTCTGCCAGATCACTGCCGTACGCAGGATGTCGTGACGGGCAATGACCTGGCGCAGCGCCGCCGCGAACGCTTCCACACGCTCGACGCTGTCGAAGGCCAGCCGCGATTGGAGCAGGTACGGGTCGCCCTGCTCCGCGCTCAAGTGATGATAGAGGATGCCCTCCTGCAACGGCGCCAGCGGATAAATGTCCTGCACGTTGGCGGCGCCACCCGGCACGCTGGCCACGATCCGGTCGATGCTCGACTGATCCAGCTCGGTCAGGCTCAGCAACTCCGGAGTGATGCGGGTGCAGTCGGCAGGAATGAGATTGACCGGCACTTCGATTTCGCGACCGCTGCCCACCGCTGCGGCCAGTGCAGCCAGCGTTGGCTGGCTGAACAGCACACGCACGTCAGTGCTCAGACCAATCTGGCGCAGGCGTTCGATCAGGGTGACGGCCAGCAGCGAGTGGCCACCCAGTTCGAAGAAGTTGTCGTGACGTCCGACCTGCTCCAGCTTCAACACGTCGGCCCAGATCTGCGCCAGCGCAGTTTCCACCGGACCTTGCGGGGCTTCGTATTCGCGGCTGAGCCAGGCGTTCTGATCCGGCTCCGGCAAGGCCTTGCGGTCGAGTTTGCCGTTGGCGGTCAGCGGCAAGGCGTCGAGGCGCACGTAAGCCGCCGGGATCAGGGCTTGCGGCAAGCGGGTTTGCAGATGATTGCGCAGGGCTTCGATATCGGTCGGGGCTCGCTCGGTGAACCACACCAGCAACTGGCCGTCGCGTACCAGCGCCACTGCGTCCTGCACTGCCGGATGTGTGGTCAGGGCGGCTTCGATTTCTCCCAGTTCAACCCGCACGCCACGCAGTTTCACCTGATCGTCGTTGCGGCCCAGGTATTCGATGTTGCCGTCCGCCAGCCAGCGTGCGAGGTCGCCGGTGCGGTACATCCGCGCCTGCGGCTGATCGCTGAACGGATCAGTAAGAAAGCGTTCGGCGGTCAGATCGGGACGGTTCAGGTAACCGCGCGCCACGCCAGCGCCGGCGACGTACAACTCACCCGTCACACCCACGGGCACCGGACGTTGCTGGTCATCGAGCAGATAGATTCGGGCGTTGGCCATCGGCCGACCGATGTGCAGCGGCTGGCCGACTTCGACCCGGCCGGACGTCGCGACCACCGTGGCTTCGGTCGGGCCGTAGTTGTTGATCACCGCGAAGGTCTGTTCGCGGTTGAACTGCCGCAGCTTGTCGCCGCCGATCAGCAAGGTACGCAGGGTCGGGTGTTGCAGTTCGCGGCTGAAGGCATATTCGGCCACCGGGGTTGGCAGGAAGCTGACCTGCAACGGCTGCGCCCGCCACCAGTCAAGCAGTTCGTCCAGATGCTCGTTGCTCACCGATTCCGGCGGCAGATGCAACGTCGCACCGACGCACAACGCCGGCCAGACTTCCCAGGCCATCGCATCGAAGCCGAACCCGGCCACGCTGGCGGTGTGGCTGCCAGCCTGCAGGTCAAAGGCTTCGGCGTGCCAGTGCACAAGGTTTTCCAGGGTCGCGTGTTCGACCATCACGCCTTTCGGCTGGCCGGTGGAGCCTGAGGTGTAGATCACGTAGGCCAGGTCGTCCGGCGTAAACTCGGCAACCTGCGGATCAGCAACCGACAGGTCTTGCCAGGTCTCATGGGCAAGATCAATCACAGGTACGCCAGCCTGATTCGGCAAAGCTACATCGCGAACCAGTACCACCCTCGGCGCACTGTCGGCCAGCATGTAAGCAATTCGCTCGGGCGGATAAGCCGGGTCGACCGGTACATAAGCGGCGCCGGCCTTGAGGATCGCCAGCAAGCCGACCAGCATGTCCGGGCTGCGTTTGAGACAGATCGCCACTCGTGTCTCGGTAGTGACCCCCAGCCCCTGCAGATGATGGGCCAGGCGATTGGCGCGCTGGTTCAATTGCCTGAACGTCAGGCGCTGCGTGCCCGCCTGAACCGCCACGGCATCCGGCGTGCGCGCAACCTGTGCTTCGAACAGACGATGAACACCTTGCGCTGACGGGTAAACCGCCGTGCTCGCGTTGAAGTCGCCAAGCAGCTGCGCGCGCGCCGCCGCTGACAGGACGTTGAGACGTTCAAAGGCCTGTCCGGGGTTGTCAGCCAACGCTGTCGCCAGCTCCGTCAGAGCGCTGTGCATCAGCTCGCAGACCCGCTGCGCCCCCACATGATCCGGGGTCAGCACCGACAGATTGAAGCCATCGCCCCGGTCGTTGATGCTCAAGGTCAGCGGATAATTGGTGCGCCCGTCCTGGGCCAGGAATTCGATGCCTTGCCAGACCGGGTCAACCGTCTGTCGCGCAGCGTCGTGGCCGCTGTGTCGATAGTTGAGTACCGCGCTGAACAGCGGCAAAGGGGCGGCCACGGCGCTGCAACGCTGAGCCAGTGCCAGCGACGCATGCTCATGTCCCAGTAAAGCCGCCAACCGCTCATGAACCGTTCGAACCGCTTCGCTCACACTTTGCCCGGCAACTTCCACGCGCAACGGCAAGGTGTTGATGAACATCCCCAAAGCCCGATCCGCGCCCTCGCCGCCTTGCATCCGCCCCAGCAGCACGGTGCCGAACACCACGTCCCGGCGTCCGGAAGTCGCCGCCAGCACCCGCGCCCAGGCGAGATGAAACAGGCTTGCGACGCTGACCCCGTATTGCCGCGCCTGTCGGCGCAGGTGCCGATTCAATTCCACCGGCAGCGCCAGCGAATGCTCCTCGATGTTGCGGCCGTCGCCCTGTACGTCCTGCAAGCCGAATGGCAGGGTCGGCTCGTCAATATCACCGAGCATCTCGCGAAAGAAGCTTTCGTGTTCTTCCTCGCTGATGCCTTGGCGAGCCTGATGTACGTAGTTGCGGTAGGGCGCGGCAGGCGGCAAAGACTCAACCTGCCCCGGCAGATACAATTGCATTTCCCGGCGAACCACCTCCAGCGCGGTGTGATCCAGCACGACGTGATGAAACAACAGCACACCTGCCACCCGGTCATGCAGCGGATCTTCGGCATATACCAGACGGATCAGCGGTGCCTGACCGAGGTCGAGGCGATAATCCCGGGCATCGAAGCGTGCGCGCAACTGATCGAGGATATCGCCATCCAGCGGACTCAGAGCGACCGATTGCACCGCCAGCGCGGCCTCTCGCCATACCACTTGCTGCGGGCTCGGCAATCCTTCCCACACCAGGCTGGTGCGCAGGATGTCGTGGCGCGCAATCACCTTTTGCAAGGCGTTGGCAAAAGCGTGCAAGCGCTCGACGCTGGCAAAGGCTAGGCATGATTGCAGCAGGTACGGGTCACCCTGCTCCGCGCTCAAGTGGTGATAAAGGATGCCCTCCTGCAACGGCGCCAGCGGATAAATGTCCTGCACGTTGGCGGCGCCGCCCGGCACGCTGGCCACGATCCGGTCGATGCTGGCCTGATCCAGTTCGGTCAGACTCAGCAGCTCCGGGGTGATGTGGGTGCAGTCGGCAGAAATGCGATTGGCCGGCACTTCGATTTCGCGGCCGCTGCCCACCGCAGCCGCCAGGGCTGCCAGGGTCGGCTGGCTGAACAGCACGCGCACGTCGGTGTTCAGGCCGATCTGGCGCAGGCGTTCGATCAAACTCACGGCCAGCAACGAGTGGCCACCCAGTTCGAAGAAGTTGTCGTGGCGTCCGACCTGCTCCAGTTTCAACACGTCAGCCCAGATCTGCGCCAGCGCGGTTTCCACCGGGCCTTGCGGGGCTTCGTATTCGCGGCTGAGCCAGGCGTTCTGATCCGGTTCCGGCAAGGCCTTGCGGTCGAGTTTGCCGTTGGCGGTCAGCGGCAAGGCGTCGAGGCGCACGTAAGCCGCCGGGATCAGCACTTGCGGTAGACGCGTTTGCAGATGATTGCGCAGGGCTTCGATATCGGTAGGCGCATGCTCGGTGAACCACACCAGCAATTGCCCGTCGCGCACCAGCGCTACTGCGTCCTGCACTGCCGGATGGCTGGCCAGCGCCGCTTCGATTTCCCCCAGTTCAACCCGTACGCCACGCAGTTTCACCTGATCGTCGTTGCGGCCCAGGTATTCGATGTTGCCGTCTGCCAACCAGCGCGCAAGGTCGCCGGTGCGGTACATGCGCCCTTCGTTGAACGGATCATTCAGGAAGCGCTCGGCGGTCAGATCGGGACGGTTCAGATAACCCCGTGCGACACCGGCGCCGGCGACGTACAGCTCGCCGGTGACGCCCACCGGCACTGGCCGTTGCTGGTCATCCAGAATGTAAACCCTGGCGTTGGCTATCGGCCGGCCGATGTGCAGCGGCTGGCCGACTTCGACCCGGCCGGACGTCGCGACCACCGTGGCTTCGGTCGGGCCATAGTTGTTGATCACCGCAAAGCTTTGCTCACGATTGAACTGACGCAGCTTGTCGCCGCCGATCAGCAAGGTGCGCAGGGTCGGATGTTGCAGTTCGCGGCTGAAGGCATATTCGGCCACCGGCGTCGGCAGGAAGCTGACCTGCAACGGCTGCGCCCGCCACCAGTCGAGCAGTTCGTCCAGGTGCTCGTTGCTCACCGATTCCGGCGGCAGGTGCAATGTCGCGCCGACGCACAGCGCCGGCCAGACTTCCCAGGCCATCGCATCAAAACCGAAACCGGCCACGCTGGCGGTGTGACTGCCGGCCTGCAGGTCAAAGGCATCGACGTGCCAGTGCACGAGATTTTCCAAGGTCGCGTGTTCGACCATCACGCCTTTCGGCTGGCCAGTGGAGCCCGAGGTGTAGATCACATAGGCCAGATGCTCGGGGGTCAGGTTCGGCAGTCGTGGATTGCTGTCCGGCAGATGCTGCCAGGCGTCGCTGTCAAGATTGATCACCGGCACGGCACCCAGCAGGTCGCGAGTGGCCGTCTGTGCCAGAACCGCCACCGGATCGCTGTCCTGCAGCAGGTAAGCGATCCGTTCCGCCGGATGTGCCGGATCGACCGGAACATAACCGGCGCCAGCCTTGAGGATCGCCAGCAGCCCGACCAGCATCTGCGGACCCCGCTGCACACAGAGCGCGACGCGATCGTCCGGTTGCACACCGAGGCCGATCAGGTGATGGGCCAGACGATTGGCGCAGCGGTTCAAGCCGTCGTAGCTCAGACTTTGCCCGCCCTGCACCACTGCCACAGCATCGGGTTGGCTCGCCGCTCGCGCTTCAAACAATTGGTGCACCACATGGCCGTGAGCAAAGTCGCGACCGGTGACATTGAAACCGACCAGCACGCGCTGGCGTTCGGCCGCCGACAGAATCGACACCTGATTCAATGGCGCATGGCGATCCTGCTCCAGCGCGCTCAGCACATTGTGCAGTGCCGTTTGCAGGTAATCGCAGACCCGCGCGCCATCCACTTGGGGCACTGCCTGCACAGAAAGCCGGAAGCCCTGTCCAAGGTCGTCGACGCTGACCACCAGCGGATAGTTACTGCGCTCACGAGAATCGAGAATCCGGATGCCTTCCCAGCCCGGCGTCGCCGTCTGTTGCGCGCTGTGGCGATAGTTGAGCAAGGTATTGAACAGCGGTTGCGAACCCGTCACGCCACTGCAACGTTGAGCCAGCATCAGCGGCGCTTGCTCATGCACCAGCAGTTGCGCCAGACGCTCGTGGGTAGACCTGACACCCGCCTCCACCGTCGTTGCCCCGACATGGACCCGCAGCGGCAGGGTGTTGATGAACATGCCCAACGAACGATCGGCGCCCTCTCCCCCCTGCATGCGCCCCAGCAACACCGTGCCGAATACCACTTCCTCGCGCCCGCAGACCTGGGCAAGTACCTGGCCCCAGGCCTGATGCACCAGACTCGCAACACTGATGCCCAGCGTGCGGGCCTGTTTGCGCAGGCGTGCGGCAAGACGCTCATCCAGTGCCAGCTCGCTGTCCACGATGTTTGTGCCATCACCGAGTACGTCCCGCAGGCCGAACGCCAGGGTCGGTTCGACGATGTCGCCGAGCATCTCGCGAAAGAACGCTTCATGGGCCTCGGCATTCGAACCGAGACGGGCCTGAGCGACATAGCTGCGGTATTGCACGGGGGGTGGCAGCGCGCCGACTTGCCCGTCAAGTGCGTCGCTCATCTCGGCCACCAACACCTCAAGCGCGGTGTGATCGAGCACGATGTGGTGCAACAGCAGGATCCCGACCCAGCGGTTTTGCAAAGGGTCCTCGGTGTAGGCAAAGCGCATCAACGGCGCACGCTGCAAGTCCAGGCGATAGTGTCGCGGATCGAAGCGCGCCTGCATTTGCTGTAACACATCACCGTCCTGCGGATCGGCATCCACCCGCTCCAGTGCCAGCGGCGCCGCACGCCACACCACTTGCACCGGCTCCTCGAGGTTTTCCCTGACCACGCTGGTACGCAGGATGTCGTGCCGGGCGATGATACTGTTCAACGCGCGAACAAACGCCTTGATCTGCGCCAGTCCGTCGAAGGCGAACTGCGCTTGCAACACGTACGGGTCACCGTCGGCAATGGCCAGATGGTGATAGAGGATCCCCGCCTGTAACGGTGCCAGGGCGTAGATGTCCTGCACGTTGTCGATACCGCCGTCGACGGTCTCGACAATACGGTCGATGGCCGCTTGATCCAGCGTGGCCAGCGGCAGCATGTCCGGGGTGATGCGGGTGCAACCGGGTTCGATGCGGTTGGCCGGCACGCTGACCGTGGCGTCCCCTCCCAGCGTCGCGGCGAGTGCAGCCACGCTTGGCTGGCCGAACAGCACACGGACGTCGCACTGCATGTCCTGCTGACGCATGCGCTCGATCAGCTTCACCGCCAGCAGCGAATGACCGCCCAGCTCGAAGAAATTGTCATGCCTGCCCACCTGCTCCAGCCCGAGCAAGGTCTGCCAGATCACAGCGATGCGGGTTTCGATTTCGCCAAGCGGTGCTTCAAACGCCCGCCGGGCGAAGGCTTCGTTGTCCGGCTGCGGCAACGCCCGGCGATCGAGTTTGCCGTTGGCCGTCAGCGGGAAGGCATCGAGGCGCACGAACGCGCCCGGCACCATATGCTCGGCCAGCGATGCCAGCAGGTGATCGCGCAATTGCGCAACGCTCGGTTCGACACCTTCGGCGGCCAGCCAGTAGGCCACCAGACGCGTGTCGCCAGGGCTGTCCTCGCGGGCGATCACCAGCGCATCGCGCACGCCGTCGCAGGCTGCAAGACGTGCCTGAATCTCGCCAAGTTCGATACGGAAACCACGGATTTTCACCTGGTCATCGTTGCGTCCCAGGTATTCGAGTTCGCCCTCCACCGTCCAGCGTGCCAGATCGCCGGTCTTGTACAAACGCGCTTCGGCATGCTCGCTGAACGGGTCGGCAATGAAGCGCTCGGCGGTCAACGCCTCACGATTCAGGTAACCACGGGCAACCCCGGCGCCACCCACATACAACTCCCCGGTCACTCCGGCCGGTACGGGTTCCCGCCGGGCATCGAGGACGTACAGCTGCAGGTCGGGAATGCGCACGCCGATCGGGCTGCTGGCGGTCAGTTGCGCGTCTGCCACCACCAGCGGGCGATAGGTCACATGCACCGTGGTTTCGGTGATGCCGTACATATTCACCAGCCGGGTGCCGGCGTTGCCGACCCGCGCATACCAGGGCTTGAGCGATCCTGGCTCCAGCGCCTCACCACCAAAAATCACCTCGCGCAGCGAATGCTGCAGCGGACTGCGTCCCTGAGCGGCGACCAACTGGCGGAAAGCGCTCGGCGTCTGGTTGAGTACGGTGACACCCGAGCGGCAGAGCAACGCGTAACACTCGTCCGGCGAGCGACTGATGTGTTGCGGCACCACCAGCAACTGTCCGCCGTACGCCAACGCGCCCCAGATTTCCCAGACCGAGAAATCAAAGGCAAACGAATGGAACAATGCCCAGACGTCTTGCCCGTTGAACCGGAACCAATCGTGGGTCGCGCCAAGCAGGCGGGCCACGTTGCGGTGCTCGACCATCACGCCTTTGGGCAGCCCGGTGGAGCCAGAGGTGTAGATCACGTAGGCCAGATGCGCCGGATTCAAGTCCGGGATCTGCGGGTTGAATTCAGGTTCGGTCTGCAAATCGTCGTTATCGAGGTCGATCCGCGGCACGGATAGCCCGGCAATCCGATCCAGAGTCGCGGCCTGCATCAGCACCGCCACCGGCGCACTGTCTTGCAGTGTGAAGGTGATGCGCTCCAGCGGATAAGCCGGATCGATCGGCACATATCCGGCACCCGCTTTGAGCACGCCGAGCAGGCCGGCGATCATTTGCGGGCCGCGCTCGACGCAGATCGCTACCCGGTCATCCGGACGGATGCCAAGGGCGAGCAAACGATGGGCCACCTGGTTGGCCTGTCGGTTGAGTGCTCCATAGCTGTAAGTTCGTCCCTCGAACAGCAACGCGACCGCCTCGGGCCGAGTGTGCGCATGCGCTTCGAACTGCTGATGGATCAAAGGCGTATCGGGAAACGTCGCCTTCGGTGAATTGACGCCATACAGCCAGTGCTCACGCTCGGCGGGCGGCAGGATGTTGAGGCTGTGCAATGCGGCTTGCGGGTTGTTCTGCAGCGCATCGACGAGACTTGCCAGTGCCGTGCGCAGGTAACCGGCGATGCGTGAGGCGCCAAGCGTCGCGTCGGCCAGCACCGTGATGCGCAGGTCTTGACCGAGGTCATCGATGTTGACGGTCAGCGGGTAATTGGTGCGCTCGCGGGCACCCAACACGCGCACCCCCGGCGACAGCTCGATCACTTCGGCGACTTCCTCCACGCTGCTGTGGCGGTAATTGAGCATGGCGCTGAACAGCGGCGTCGGGACCGCCACGGCGCTGCAACGCTGGGCCAGTGCCAGGGACGCCTGCTCATGGGCGAGCAGCGCGGTCAGGCGCCGGTGCGTCGTCAGCACGCCGTCATGAACGCTCGACGCGCCGACATCCACCCGCAAAGGCAAGGTATTGATGAACATCCCCAAGGCCTGTTCGACACCGTCAGCCGCGTTCATCCGTCCCAACAGAACGGTGCCGAACACCACCGCCGAGCGCCCGCACAGCTGACCCAGCACCCGCGCCATGGCCAGGTGCATCAGGCTCGCCACGCTCACCCCCGATTGTCGCGCGTGAGTACGCAGGCGCTGGCTCAGATCGCTGTCGAGCATGCACGAGACTTCCTCGATGCCCTGCCCGTCACCTTGTACATCGTGCAAGCCACCGGGCAGTGTCGGCTCGTCGATGTCGCCGAGCATCTCGCGGAAAAAGTCTTGATGCGCTTGCTCATCCGACCCCAGACGTGCCCTCGCCAGGTGGTCGCGAAACGGCACCGCCCTCGCGACTTCGGCATCGCGGCCGGACAGGTAGGCCTGAATTTCCCGGCGCACCACATCGAGCGCGACGTGATCCATGATCATGTGATGGAACAGCAACAATGCGACCACCCGGTCGTTGACCGGATCCTCGGCGAACACCAGCCGCAGCAACGGGGCCTGTTGCAGGTCGAGGCGGAAGTACTGCGGGTCGTGGCGTGCCAGCAATTGCGCGAGTACGTCCTCGCGGTCATTCAGATCGACTTCCTCACAGACCAGCGGGGCTTCACGCCAGACCACCTGCACAGGTTCGTCCAGATGCTCCCAGAGGATGGAGGTGCGCAAAATGTCATGGCGCTCGATCACCCGACGCAACGCTTCGGTGAATGCCTCCAGCCGTTCGCGACTGTCGAACGTGAACCGCGCCTGCGACACATAGGGATCACCCTCGGGGGCGGAAAGGTAGTGATAAAGCAGCCCCTCCTGCAGTGGAGCCAGCGGATAGATGTCCTGCACATTCGCCACGCCACCCGGCACGGTGGCGACGATCCGGTCGATGGCCGACTGATCCAGCTGCACCAGCGGCAGCATGTCCGGGGTGATGCGCAGCGCCGGGCTCGACCAGTCGCCGCCGTGGCTCGCCACCAGTTCCAGCAACTGCGCCTTGTGTTTGGCGAGGCTGTCCCACAATGCATCGTCCAGTGCGTCGTCATCGCCCAGAATGACCAGGTCTTCATCGTCCTGTTGAAGGCGGATCGCATGGGTGGAAATAACAGCCATCAGCTCGCGAAATTGCATGGGGGTAACCTGCTGTAAATTCGGAAAAAAGGAGCGCGCAGCGGCGAGTCCGTACGGCGGCGCGCAGCCTGGAAAAGCTAAAACATCGGGGCTTGGGTGTCTGACATGGGAAGCGGGGACAAGACCCGTGACCGACCAGTCATGGCGCCGATCCGCGGGAACCGCGAATCGACGCCGGTGTCGGCTCAGAGCCGGCGTTTGTGGTTGAGCGTCGGAATGGTGGTTTTCGGTACTTCCAGCTGTTTTGCCTGTGCCGAGGTCTGCGCCGCCAGCGCAGCCAGGGTCGGCTGACTGAACAGCGTTCGCGCATCGACGTGCAGCCCGGCCTGACGCATGCGCGCCACCAGACTGACCGCCAGCAACGAATGCCCGCCGAGTTCAAAGAAGTGATCGTTGCGCCCGACCTGCTCCAGTTGCAGCACTTCGGCCCAGATCTGCGCCAGCCGGATTTCGACTTCGCCCTCGGGCGCCTCGTAGCGGCGACTGAGCACCGCCTCAGCCCCCGGTGCCGGCAAGGCTTTGCGGTCGACCTTGTCGTTGGGGGTCAGGGGCAATGCGTCGAGTTTCACGTAAGCGCCCGGCGCCATGTACTCCGGCAAACGCTCAAGCACATGGGCGCGCAAGGTTTCGATGGGAGGCGCGTCGAAGCCTTCGCGCACGGTGAAATACGCCACCAGTCGCTCGTCCCGCACCAGCACCACCGCTTCACGCACGGCGGGATGCTCGATCAGCCGTGCTTCGATTTCCCCCGGCTCCAGACGCAAGCCGCGCAGCTTGATCTGGAAGTCATTGCGGCCGAGGAATTCGAGGTTGCCGTCCGCCCGGTAGCGCACCAGATCGCCGGTGCGGTACAGGCGATCACCGGCCACGAACGGGCTGTCGATGAAGCGCTCGGCCTGCATGTCCGGCAGTCCCAGATAACCCCGCGCGACCCCGACCCCGCCGATGTGCAGGTGGCCGCTGACACCGAATGGCACCGCTTGATCGTGGGCGTCCAAAACGTAGAGCCGGGTGTTACTCAGCGCCTTGCCGATCGGCACCACGGCCTCCGGCACCGGTTGACCCGGCTCCAGCGTCCAGCCGGTGCTGTCGACGGTGGTTTCGGTCGGGCCATAGACATTGTGCAGACGCACCCACGGCAGGCGCTCGCGGACGCGCCGGGCCAGTGCGGCGGTCAGCTCACCGCCACCGTTGAGCACGTCGGTCAGGCTGGTGCACTGGCTGACATCGTCCTGTTCGATGAACTGTTGCAGCAGCGCCGGCACGAACTTGACCACGGTGATCTGCCGTTCGCGAATCACCTGGGTCACATAGGCCGAATCGCGGTTGCCGTCGGGACGCGCCAGTACCAGCCGCAGGCCGGAACACAGCGGCCAGAAAATCTCCCACACCGAACTGTCGAAGCTGAACGGCGCCTTCTGCAACAGCGCGCCGTGCTCGGTCGGCGGGCTGATCTGCGAGCCCCAGTGCACCATGTTGCAGGCGCTTCGGTGCTCGATCATCACGCCCTTCGGCGTGCCGCTGGAGCCCGAGGTGTAGATCATGTAGGCCAGGTTTGAAGCGCTCAAACCCGGTACTTGCAGGTTTTCAGTCGATGCGCCCTGCCAGGTGCAGCGGTCGAAATCGATGACCGGCACACCCGGATCGCCCAACAGATTGCGGGTGGCGTCATGCACCAGCACCGCCACCGGGGCGCTGTCCTGCAGCATGTAATGCAGGCGTTCCAGCGGATAGTCCGGATCCAGTGGCACATACGCACCGCCCGCTTTGAGAATGCCGAGCAAGCCGATCACCAGATCCAGGCTGCGTTCGACACAGATCGCCACCCGCAAATCGGGTTGCACGCCGTGCTCGCGTAGATGATGCGCCAGACGGTTGGCCTGTTCGTTCAGCTGGCGATAGGTCAGTTGTTGCTCGCCAGCCTGCAATGCGATGGCGTCGGGTCTGCGCTGTACTTGTTGCTCGAACAACACCTGAAGCGGCTGATCAAGCGGACAATCGACTTCGCTGGCATTGAACTCGACCAGCAGTTGCTCAAGCTCCGCCGCCGGCAGGATCGGCAAGCGATTCAGCGGCTGTTGCGGGGTTTGCTCAAGGGCATCGACCAGTGCCTGCAACGCGCTTTGCACGTAGTCGCCGATGCGCTGCGCACCGATGCTCATCAGGGTTCGCGTGGTGATCTGTAAGGCGCTGCCCAAATCATCGACGCTCAGGGTCAGCGGGTAGTTGGTGCGTTCTTCGTTCTCCAGGGTCTGAATGCCTTGCCAGGCTTGGTCCGACGCCGCTTCCTGCGCCTCAAGTTCGGTGTGCCGATAGTTGAGCAACGCACTGAACAGCGGCGCCGGTGACGCAACGCCGCTGCAACGCTGGGCCAGCGCCAGAGACGCATGTTCGTGCCCGAGCAAGTCGGTCAGTCGGGCGTGGGTGAGCAGCACCGCATCGCGCGCGCCTCGGTCCATGTCCACCCGCAATGGCAAGGTGTTGATGAACACCCCGAGCGCCCGATCCGCGCCCTCGCCGCCTTGCATCCGGCCCATAAAAACGCTGCCAAACACCACATGTCCCTGCCCCGAGGTCGCCGCCAGCACCTGGGCCCAAGCCAGGTGAATCAGGCTGGCCACGCTGACGCCGGCCTGCCGCGCCTGAACACGCAAACGCCGATCCAGTTCCGGCGCAAGCGTGCGTACGGCTTCATCGATGCCGCGACCGTCGCCCTGCACATCCTGCAAGCCGAACGGCAAGGTCGGCTCGTCGATGTCGGCGAGCATCTCGCGGAAGAACGCTTCGTGTTCCTGCTCGCTGACACCGAATCGGGTCTGGGCCACGTAATTGCGATACGGCACCGCTGGCGGCAGCGGTTCGCCCTGCCCAAGCAAATTGGCGCGCATTTCATGGCGCAGGACTTCCAGCGCGATGTGATCCAGCGCCAGGTGATGGAATAACAGAATCGCCACGATCCGCCCGAGGGCCGGATCGCGCGCATACATCAGCCGGATCAGCGGCGCCTGACTGACATCGATGCGATACCGCCGGGCATCGAAGCGCTCATGCAGTTGCGCGAGGACATCGCCCTCGGCCGGATCAAGATTGATTTCCTGCACCGGCAACTCGGCTTCGCGCCAGACCACCTGCACCGGAGTGGTCAAACCTTCCCAGACCACCGCAGTGCGCAGAATATCGTGGCGCGCCATGACCTGACGCAGCGCCGCCGCATAGGCCTCGACCCGCTCGACGCTGTCGAACGCCAGCTGCGACTGCAGCAGGTACGGATCGCCCTGCGCGGCCGTGATGTGGTGATAAAGGATGCCTTCCTGCAACGGCGCCAGCGGATAAATGTCCTGCACGTTGGCCGCCCCACCCGGCACCGTGGCGATGATCCGGTCGAGGGTGGCCTGATCCAGTTCTACCAACGGCAACAGATCCGGGGTGATCTGCGTGCAACCTGGCGGAATACGGTTGGCCGGCACTTCGACCTCGCGGCCACTGCCCACCGACGCGGCCAGTGCCGCCAATGTCGGCTGGCCGAACAGCACGCGCACATCGCTGCTCATGCCGAGCTGGCGCATGCGTTCGATCAGGTTGACCGCCAGCAACGAATGCCCGCCCAGCTCGAAGAAGTGATCGTGACGCCCCACCCGCTCGACTTGCAGCACCTCGGCCCAGATCTGCGCCAGGAGAATTTCGACGTCGCCTTGCGGGGCTTCATATTCGCGGCGGATCAACGCCTCCGGCCCCGGCGCCGGCAACGCCTGGCGATCCAGTTTGCCGTTGGCCGTCAGCGGCAGCGCCGTCAAACGCACATAGGCCGATGGCAGCATCGCGCTGGGCAGACGGGTCTTGAGGTGAGCATGCAGCTGCGTGATATCCAGTGGCTGGCGTTCGGTGAACCAGGCCAGCAATTGCCCGTCGCGCACCTGCACCACCGCATCGCGCACCGATTCGTGGCTGCTCAACGCGGCTTCGATTTCACCGGGCTCGATGCGCACGCCACGGATTTTCACCTGATCGTCGTTGCGGCCCAGGTACTCGAGGGTGCCGTCCGGGCGCCAGCGTGCGAGGTCGCCGGTGCGGTACATCCGGGCGTTGGGCTGGCGGCTGAAAGGATCGTCGAGAAAGCGTTCGGCGGTCAGCTCCGGCCGGTTGAAGTAACCCCGCGCCACCCCGGCGCCTCCGACGTACAGTTCACCGGCCACGCCAATCGGCACCGGGCGTTGTCGGTCATCCAGCAGATAGGCCGTGGCATTGCTCACGGGTTTGCCGATGTGCAGCGTCCGGCCCGGTTCGATTCGCCCCGAGGTAGCGACGACTGTGGCTTCGGTCGGGCCATAGTTATTGATCACCGCGAACGTCTGCTGGCGATTGAACTGGCGCAGGCGATCGCCGCCGATCAGCAGTGTGCGCAAGGTCGGGTGTTCGAGGTGACGACTGAAAGCGTACTCGGCAATCGGGGTCGGCAGGAAACTCACGTCCAGCGGTTGCGCACGCCACCAGTCGAGCAGCGCGTCGATGTCTTCGCCGCCGTCACGAGACGGCGCCAGGTGCAAAGTCGCCCCGGTACACAACGCCGGCCAGACCTCCCAGGCCATGGCGTCGAAACCGAAGCCGGCGAGGCTTGACGTGTGGCAACCGGCGCTCAGGTCGAAGGCCGTGCAATGCCAGTCGACCAGATTCGATAGCGTGTGATGCTCGACCATCACACCCTTGGGCTGGCCGGTGGAGCCGGAGGTGTAGATCACGTAGGCCAGATGTGCAGTGGTCAGACCCGAAACGTCAGGGTTGAGATCGTTGATCGGCCAGCCGCGCGTGTCGATTTCAATCACCGGCACGTCGAGCATCGGCAAACGTTCGCGCAGATCGTGCTGGGTCAGGACCACGACCGGAGCACTGTCGCGCAATAAATAGCTCAGCCGTTCCGCAGGATGAGCCGGATCGACCGGCACATAACCGGCGCCGGACTTGAGAATCGCCAGCAGCGCGACCAGCGTGTCCAGTCCTCGGCGCGCGACCAGCGCCACGCGGGCGTCGGGTCGTACGCCAAGCCCGATCAAATGATGGGCCAGGGCGTTGGCCTGTCGGTTCAGCTCGGCATAGGTCAGCCGCTGTCCCTGAAGTTCGACCGCTACCGCATCCGGGCGTGTCGCCACTTGCGCTTCGATGCGCTGGTGGATGGTCTGGTTTTGAGGGTATTGCGCGCGTGTGTCGTTCCACTGCTGCAAGAGCGCCGATTCGGCCGGCAGGCTCAGGCTGAAATCACCCACCATCAGCGCCGGGTCTTCAAGCCCCTGCTCCAGCACCCACAGCAAGCGCCCGCTCAGCGCCGCGATTTCATCGGCGTCAAAGTAGGCCTCGTTGTACACCATGTACAAACTGTCCTCGTAGTCACCACGGCTGCTCAGCAGGTGCACCGACAACGGCGTGCCCTCTTCGTGGTTCGACACTTTGACCACCCGCCCCTGCGCCTCGCCGTAGCGGTATTCATGCGCATCGCGCTCATAGGACACGGTCACTTCGAACAACTGCGAGCGATCCTCGCGCAGCAAGCCGAGGGCACGGTTCATTTCGCTCAAGGGAAAACGCTGGTGGCGAAAGTCTTTTTTCAACTCGTCGTGAATCGCCTTGACCAGCGTCTTGAATGACAACTCGCGGCCAAACCCCATGCGCACCGCGCTGACCTGGGTGAACAGCCCCAGGGTCGATTTGAACCGGGCGCCGGAGCGGTTGAGCAGCGGCACGCCCACCACCCATTCGTCACGCTGGGCGCTGCGGCTGAAATACACATGGATCGCTGCCAGCAGCACATGAAATGCCGATGCGCCGTATTCTCGGGCCACGTGCGTCATGCGCTCGTGCAAACGCGCCGGAAACACTTGCGAGAAAATCCGGGTCGGTGCCGCAGCACTGGCAAAGCGCTCTTGATAACGCGGCAGCAACAGAGGCTCGGGCCGATGTTGGTATTTGTCCAGCCAATACGCCCGGTCACGGGCGTAACGGTCGGACTGAAAATACCGCGCATCGTCACGGATGAAATCGACATAGGACGGCGCCGAATCGGGCGGCAATTGCCCGAGCGCCAGCGCGTTGTAGATCTCGTCGAGGGATTTGAGCATCTCGCCGAAACCCCAGCCATCGACGATCAGGTGGTGGGCCTGGAGTGACAGCCAATGACGGTCGTCATCGAGCCAGAGCAGACGAAACCGGAACAACGGCCCGCCATCCAGCGTAAACAGTTGCTCGATATTTTCCTGCGTCAGTTGGCGCGCTGCGGCGTATGGATCGGGATGGCTGCGTAAATCGTGTACCGGCATCGGCACCGGCATGGACCGGGCAAAACGTTGCAACGGCAGCCCATCCTCGCCGGCCCCCGGCAGCAGGCTGGTGCGCATCGCGTCATGCCGGGCCACGAGCCCTTCAAGCGCCGCCTGCATCAGCGCCGGATCCAGCGGCCCGGTCAGTTCGACATAGCCACCGATGTTGTACATCGGCGAGTTCCCCTGACGCAGTTGATCAAGCCAGATGTCGCGCTGGGCGGCAGTCAGCGGAAAGGCCTCGGAAATCGCGGACAGACCGTCCGCCGCATCGGCAGCAAATTGGTTCATAAGATCCATCTCACGTGATTTGGCGCGTATTCAAGCATCGGCCCCGAAATCCGCGTGACACGTAAAACCCGGACAGCACTCCCCACTTTGTACAGTTGTGCGAACCAACAGGGCCTGAGAAGTCAGCTAATCCCCTAAAAGTTCGGAAAGAAATGACTGAAAATCCTGTAGGACAATCGCCACACTCGACTACCCGTTAGTGCCCCGCAATGGCGGGGCACCGCGGTCCGAGCCCCGGAATCCGGGGTTCGTACTAGATCGTACAGTCATAGACTACGAGTCCGTACACATTGATCTGACAGAAACGTGACGCCATTTTTTCGGAAATGGTGGCACTTTGTGTCCCTGTTTTCCCCTACAGACGTAGGACAAATGCATAGGCTTAAATCCCGTTCCAGATCGATTTTCAGGAGAAACAACTGGGTGGGCGTTTCACGGGTGCATGCACGGCAGACGATTCGGCAATGGCTCTAAATCAAGGATGACAAGGATATGAACCTGACCGGCAGTCTTCGCAACATGGAAAATCCGCACTTTTACTGGCAACTGGGAGAACTGATCGCCAGCACCGGCAACGAGCGTTTTGCCACCAACATGTTCCAGCTGGTCGACAACCTCGTTCCGGTCAATCGCGTCGATCTCAGTGAGTGGACCCTGGACGAACGGGAGTCCAGTGTGGTCGAGATCAGGGCATTGGGCAGCGCCGGTTTGCCGGACACCTTCCCGCCCCCAGCCCCGTCGCAGCACCCGGACGACCACCCGCTGCTGCAACAGATGATCGAGATGAACGACTCGCTATTGATTCAATTGAAAGCCTCGCTCCAGCATCGACACCCGCACCACAGCGTCCACCAATGCAATCTGGTGTCCCGCACGTCCAACCGCCGTTGCGTCATTTCGTTCTACCGTCCCCACACGCATCGGGTGTTTTCCCTGCCAGAGCTGTCGTTTCTCAAGCGCCTGTCCGACACCCTGTTGCCCTTGATCGAGCGCCACGCGCACATCAGTCGACAAGCCATCGCCCGCCAACCCCGCGCGCCACAAGCCGATCAACCCCAGACGCCGTTGCAACAGGTGTTCGACGAACGCCTGGCGTTGGGTGACATCACCTTGTCGGTGCGTGAGAAAGAGGTCTGTCTGGGCCTGCTGACCGGCGGCACCGTGCCGCAGATGGCGGAAAAGTTGCGGGTCAAGAACAGCTCGATAGAGACCTACCTCAAACGTGCGGCCGCCAAGCTCGGGGTCAGCGGGCGACACGGTCTGGCGAAATGGATGGCCGGGGCCTGATCCGGCATTTTTCTCATTCCGGGCGCCCGGCGTCCGCTCTCATTCGTGAACGAGGCTGTTTGATGTTCAGATTGCCGATTTCCCTGCTGTCCGCTGCGCTGCTGCTGGGCGGTTGCTCACTGATTCCCGATTACCAGCGACCGGCATCGCCGAGCGCTGCGCAGTATCCGCAAGGTCCGGCGTATGCCGCGCAATCCCCGGTCACGCCCCGGGTGGAAGACTGGCGCGCGCTGTTCAATGACCCGGCGTTGCAGCAATTGATTGAAAGCGCGCTGGTCAACAACCGTGATCTGCGGGTGGCCGCGCTGAATGTCGAGGCGTTTCAGGCGCAGTACCGCATCCAGCGCGCCGATCTGCTGCCGGCGGTCTCGGCCAATGCCAACCAACTGCGTCAGCGGGTGCCGTCCAGCGTGACCCGAACCCAAGCGGCGATCACCTCGACCTACTCGGTGAATCTGGGCATCAGCGCCTATGAACTGGACTTCTTCGGCCGGGTGCGCAGCCTCAGCGAGCAGGCGCTGCTGACCTGGCTGTCCACCGAAGAGGCCCGGCGCAGTGCGCAATTGAGTCTGGTGGCCAATGTCGCCAACGCTTACCTGACCTGGCGCGCCGATCAGGAGTTGCTGGTGCTGGCCCGGGAAACGCTGGCCGCCGACGAACGAAGCCTGCACCTGACCACCCGCAACCGCGAGGCCGGCAAATCCTCGGCGCTGGACCAGATTCAGGCGCAGACCAGCGTCGACAGCACCCGCGCAAGCCTGGCCCGCTATCAGCGTCAAGTCGCCCAGGACTTGAACAGCCTGACGCTGCTGGTAGGCGCGCCGGTGCCCGAGCACCTTCCGGCGCGTCCGCTGGACAGTGACCTGGTGGCATCCGTGCCGGCCGGGTTGCCGTCCGATCTGCTGCAACGTCGGCCGGACATTCTCCAGGCCGAATACAAGCTGCGCGCTGCCAATGCCAACATCGGCGCGGCGCGGGCGGCGTTTTTCCCGAGTGTCAGCCTGACCGCCAATGCCGGGACGTCCAGCCGCGACCTGTCCGGGCTGTTCAAGGGCGGCTCCGGGGCCTGGACGTTCCAGCCGCAGATCAACCTGCCGATCTTCAACGCCGGCAGTCTGCGCGCCAGCCTGGACTACGCGAAGCTGCAAAAAGACATCAGCGTCGCCGAGTACGAAAAGACCATTCAGACGGCATTCCAGGAAGTGTCCGACGGCCTCGCGGCGCGCCAGACCTACGAACAGCAACTCCAGGCCCAACGCGATCTGGTGCAGGCGACCCAGGACTACTACGACATGGCGCAGCACCGCTATCGAAGCGGCGTCGACAGCAGCCTGACGTTCCTCGATGCCCAGCGTTCGCTGTTCAGTTCCCAGCAAGGGCTGATTACCGACCGGTTGGCGCAACTGGTTGCGCAAGTGAACCTGTACACCGCGCTGGGTGGTGGCTGGAGCCCGGTCGAGCCGCTTCCACCATCGCCTTGAGTCATTTTTTCTTACACCTTTTGTCGCCTGTTCCGACATTGACAGGTGATCAAAAACCGACCTGCCGGATCATTTTGGTATCATGCGCCGCTTTTACGGTTAACCCGCCCGCCTGTCCTGCCGACCGGCGGGCTCCAAAGGGCGGTATGAAATGACGGCTTTGTTGACTCGCCGCAAGGTGCTTGCGGGAATGGGCGTACTCGGTCTCGGCCTGCTCGCCGGCTGCGACACCCGCGGCGAACTGTCGTACAAGTACGGCAAGGATCTGAGCGACAAGATCCTCGGACGCACCTTCAAGCTCAAGGACACCGAAGGCAACACCGTGACGCTGTCGAGCTTTCGCGGCCTGATGCCGATGATCTTCTTCGGCTTCACCCAGTGCCCGGCGATCTGCCCGACGACGCTGGCCCGCGCCGCGAAAATCAAGAAGCTGATGGGCAAGGACGGCGACATCCTGCAAGTGGTGTTCATCACCCTCGACCCGGAACGCGACACCCCGGAAATCCTCGACGCCTACGTCAAGACCTTCGACCCGAGCTTCGTCGCGCTGTACGGCACCCTCGAAGAAACCAAGGCCACCGCCAAGGAATTCGACGTTTTCTACGAAAAAGTCCCGGCCGGCGACACCTATACCCTTTCCCACACCGCCACCAGCTATGTCTACGACACCCGGGGCACGTTGCGTGTGGGCCTGTCTCAATCGCTTTCTGCACAAGAGTGCACGGAAGATTTGCTTACCGTCATGGAGGTCTGCTGATGAACCCTTTTCTGAACCACATCAAACGTGCCGCACTGGGCCTGTCCCTGCTGGGCCTGGCTTTCCAGGTATCGGCGCAGACCAGGGTCGACGACGCCTGGGTGCGTGCGACCGTGCCGAACCAGTCGGCCAGCGGCGCGTTCATGACCGTCACCGCCGACAGCGACAGCAAGCTGCTCAGCGTTGCCTCGCCGGCGGCCAAGGACGTGCAGATTCATGAGATGACCATGAAAAACGACGTGATGAGCATGGGCCCGGTGAAATCGGTCGACCTGCCGGCGGGCAAAGCCGTCAACTTCGATCCGAATGGCTACCACGTGATGCTGATGGGCCTGACCGCTCAACTGAAGGAAGGCGACAGCGTCCCGCTGACCCTGACTATCGAAAACGCCAAGGGCGAAAAGGAAACCGTGGAAGTGAAAGCGCCGGTCAAGGCGCTGACCATGGAAGGCCACGATCACAGCAAGATGCATTGATCGCTGACTGACAGATTTACGGCCTCAAAAAACAAAAGGGGCGGCATGATCGATGATCATGCCGCCCCTTTTGCATCCGGATGTCAGACCAGTTTCAATTCGACCTCGATATTGTTGCGCGTGGCCTTGGAGTACGGGCACACCTGATGCGCCGCATCCACCAACTGCTGCGCCGCACCGCGCTCCATACCCGGCAGGCTTACATTCAGTCGCGCCTGCAGGAGATACCCTCCCGAGTTGGTACCCAGGTCCACTTCGGCATCCACCGCCAGGTCCGCTGGCAGGCTGATTTTCTGCTGCCCCGCCACCGCTTTCATCGCGCCGATGAAACATGCCGACCAGCCTGCGGCAAACAATTGCTCCGGATTGGTCCCGCCGCCACTGGAGCCGGGCGACGACAGTTTTACGTCGAGGATCCCATCGGAACTGCGCGAGGCGCCGTCACGTCCGCCGGTGGTGTGGGTTTTCGCGGTGTAGAGGACTTTTTCGATCTGACTCATGGCGTTCTCCTGAATGAATAACAGCAGATTGTTCACTCGGCGCCTCTCCCCGCAGCCTTGAGGTGCGCCACCGGTTTCACACAGCCCTCTCACTATAGACGTGGGTTTGTCGCTTACCCGGTCGGCGGACGTGCGGGTTGTTCAGAAATGACGGCCGTTCAACTCCCCGCCCCACCATGCGCCTCTTCAAAGAAATAATCCTTCCAGCTGTCCGCCTTGTTTTTCAGCACGCCCAGCTCCTGCAATTTCTCTGCATAGATAAAGGTGCGCTGCGGCACCACGGTGAAATCGATTTCCGGATCGGTGACGATTTTCTCGACCAGCGCCAGCGGCAGCTTTGACTGTTCAACCCGAATGTAGGCCTGAGCCGCCGCAGGCTTGTCGGCCTTGATGATTTTCGCGGCCTCGGCCAGCGCGTCGTAGAACGCCTTGTAGGTTTTCGGGTTTTCGTCGTGGAATTTTTCCGTGGTGTAGAGCACGTTGAACGTGGCCTGGCCGCCGAGCACGTCGTAGGAGCTCAGCACTTTATGCACGTTGGGATTCTGCAGTGCCTGATACTGGAACGGCGGGCTGGAGAAATGCGCGTTGATTTCCGAGCCGCCAGCGATCAGTGCAGCCGTCGCATCCGGGTGCGGCAGGCTGACGGAAATATCGTCGAATTTCTTGTATTGGTCATTGCCGAATTCCTTGGCCGTTTCGATTTGCAGCGTGCGCGACTGGAAGCCCACACCCGCCGCCGGCACGGCGATGCGATCCTTGTCGCTGAAGTCCTTGAGGGTTTTGACGTTCGGGTTGTTGGTCAGCAGGTAGTTGGGCATCGAGCCCAGCGAAGCGATGGCCTTGACGTTCTGTTTGCCTTTGGTGCGATCCCACACGGTGAGCATCGGCGGCACGCCCGCCGAGACCACGTCCAGCGATCCGGTGAGCAGCGCTTCATTCATGGCGGTGGCGCCGGAAATGCTGTTCCAGTCGACCTTGATGTCCAGGCCCAGGGCCTTGCCGTGTTTCTCGATCAACTGCTGATCGCGCACAACATCCAGAATCAGATAACCGATACCGAATTGCTGGGCAATGCTGATCTTGCCTTCGGCTTGTGCAGTGTTGCCGAGCAACGCGCCGGCCAGCGAGGCCGCCAGCAGCGTCAGTGCAGAACGTTTGAACGGTAGGGCCATGACAACCTCGCAACGATTTATAGAGAAATCTGTGAGGCCGGACTTTATCGCTATAAAAAACGAAATTTAAATACCGTTATCGCATATTGATATCACTGGAAAACCAGCTTCGAAAAACTGATGAACAGGCTGATACCGAAGTTCAAGGCGTACGCTGATTGAACCGGGTTCTAAGACCGTCGGCGTTCAACGACAGGCGCTTCGCGGTGTCCACGAACGGCGTGACGATCAGGCTGTACAGCGTCAGATAACGCGTGCGGTCCTGCTCGCCCGTGCCGAAGCGCAAGGCTTCGGGCTTTGAAGTGGTGACGTAAAGTGTGCCGAACAGCCAGTCCCAGAGTGACAGATTGATCGCGAAATTCTTGTTGAAATGGCGCGGTGCGTCGCTGTGGTGAATCTGGTGCTGGGCCGGGCTGCTGAGCACATGCTCGACTGCCGGCCCGAACGACAGCCAGACATGGCTGTGGCGCAGATTGGAGCCCAGGCTGTTGATGATCAGCACCAGCCAGGTCACGCCGAACAGCGTGTAGCGGCTGACCTCACCGCCACAGGCGTACCAGACCACCCCGGCAAACGCGCCGAGGCCGGCGGTGATGACGATTCGTTCAACGATCGATTCGGCAATGTGAATCCGGCTGGCCGTGGCCGGCACCAGCACCGGCGCCGAATGGTGAACCTTGTGGAACTCCCACAGATAGCGGGAATGAAAGGCACGGTGAATCCAGTAATGCAGAAAGTCCCTGAGCAGGAACACGCCCAGTCCGTAGAACAGCGCGATCATCGGGTGATCCGGCACTTGCTCGCGCGCGCCCCACAGCTGAGTGAAAAACTGTGCGTAGTCGCCCGAACGCAGAATATGCGGGTCGACCAGGCCGACCACGGGCAACACCAGCGTCACCCGAAGAATCGCCTTGATGAAGTAATAACGGTAATCCAGCCAGGCCGAACGATGCCCGTGAACACGACCGCCGCCGACAAATTGCCAGAAGGATCGGGCTTGCGTCAGGTGCCGGGATTTTCGGTGGCGATAAAGGCCGTATGCCACGCCGTAGGACGTGAGCAGAAACACCACACCGAGGCGGCCGTTCAAATCGAACAGGCCAAGGAACCGTTCGGTGACCGGATCGATCACCCAGCGGCTGAGCTGCGCGTGAAGTTGCGCGAGTAAATCCACGACGAACGACTCCATCAAGGGTCGCGCATTGTAAATCGCACTGGTTCGCAAATGCAGCACGAACGGATCAAAGGCCGCTTAAACAGCCTGAAACAATAAAACCGGCGCCTCGCTCAGGTCGGAAAACCGCCAGGACGTACGCCGATCAAGGTCCCGCCCCTTGCGGATGGTTCACAGCGCTCTTCGGGACCGGATCATCCAGCCGTTTAAAAAGGCGATCAGACTGCCGACGCTTGGTATCATCGCCCACACTTTTATGACGGTTTAATGGCTGGAAGGTCTTTTTTTGTGAGCGCTCTTTTTCAACGGCTGCGGTGCCTGGATGCCCGCCTTCTCTCTCTGGTTTTTCTGGTACTGATCGTGCCGGTGTGCCTGCGGGCGGCACTCGGCTGGTCGAGCCTGTTTGGTTACCTGTCGGATCTGGCCATCGGCAGTCTGCTGGTGGTGGTGTTGCACCGCCGCCCCTGGTGGCTGGCGCTGCCGGTGCTGCTGTTCTGGGGATTGCTGGCGGTGGCGACCGCGGAACTGGTCAGCGCGGTCGGCCGCCTGCCGACCGTGGCGGACCTGCATTATCTGATCGACCCGCAGTTCGTGGAAAACTCCACCGGCGGCGGCTTCGCCCATCCCGGCGTGGCGGTTGCGCTGCTTGTGGCCCTGGCCCTGTGGCTGCTCAGTCATTGGACTCGACGTGCGACACCGGTTCGCGCTCTGCCCCAAGCAGCCTGGGCGACCCCGGTGCTGCTGTTCTGCGCGTACTGGGGCGCGCAGCACCTGAACCCGAGCGATGCCGATCCGTGGCGTCTGTACAACCTGCCGCACCAACTGCTGGCCGCGCAGGTTGCCGACGTGCAGATGCAGGCTGAAGAATGGCTGGACGGCAACACTCAAGTCGCGCCTCCACCGATGGCCGGGCTCACCGATGTCGATCTGAACGGTCACCCGTTGCTGGCGGCCAAGGGCCAGGCGCGCAATGTGCTGATCGTCGCCCTCGAAGGCATTCCCGGCGCTTACATCGGCGCCAATCGCCAGGCCATCGGCAGCCATTATCAGGAAGACCTGATGCCCAACCTCAGCCGCTGGGCCGAGCGCGGCATGAACACCCCGGATTACGTGCTGCACACCCACCAGACCATTCGCGGTCTGTACGCCATGCTCTGCGGCGATTACGACAAACTCGACAACGGCACGCCCAAAGGCGTGGAAATGCTGACCCAGCACGAACGCAATCAGGCCTGTCTGCCGGCTCAGTTGCGTCAGCATGGTTTTGCCACTCACTACCTGCAAGGCGCAGGGCTGCGGTTCATGGCCAAAGACAAGATCATGCCGCACATCGGGTTCGATGCGACCCATGGCTTGGAATGGTTCACCAACGCCAACTACCTGGAATTCCCGTGGGGCAAGGATGACAAGGCGTTCTTCGAAGGCGCGCTGAAATACGTCGGCGACCTGAAAAAGCAGAAGCAGCCGTGGATGCTCACGCTGCTAACCGTCGGCACCCACCAGCCCTACTCCGCGCCGGAGGATTACCTGCAACGCTACGACACACCCAAGCAGGCCGCCGTCGGTTATCTGGACGATGCGCTGGAGCAGTTTCTCAGCGGCCTCGAACGCCAGGGCGTGCTGAAAGACACGCTGGTGGTGATCACTTCGGACGAGTCCCACGGCATCGACGGTGTCCGCCTCGCGTCGTCCTGGGGCTTCAACCTGACCCTCGCGCCGGAGCAGGCGCAGTTGCCGCGCCTGAACGCCGGGGTCTACGGTCACGTCGATCTGAGTGCGTCGATTCTGGATTACTTCGACTTTCCGGTGCCTTCCGCCCTCAGCGGCCGTTCGCTGTTTCGCGATTACGATTCGGGCCGCGAAATCATGTCGTTCACCAACGGCAAGCTGCGTTACCACGACGGTCGCGGCCTGCTGACCGAATGCGACATGCCGCGCCGCTGCCGCAATTACGCAAGCAATGGATTCATCGCCGAAAGCGCCACGTTCAAGGGCAACGCCAGCAGCCAGAATGCCCGGGACATCGCCGCCCGCGCCTCGGCCCTGGACCTGTCGCTGCTGCGTACCCCGCTGAACCAGCGTTATCAGTTCGGCAGCACCAACGTCATTCCGCTGCAAGCGCAGATCAAGGACGACTGGGCCGACAACCTGATCGGCGCGCAATACCTGGAGATGCCTAAAGGCTCCCACACCCGCGTACGCCTGACCGTACGTTCGGTCGATCCGCAGCAGGCAGCGTACATTCAGCTCAAGGCCAAGGAATTCGAACAGGACGTGCAACTGGGCCTGCCGACCGAGATGGTCGCCACGGCGGATCAGCCGCTGGAGATGGATTTCAGCTTCGACAACCCGCAACCGCGCAAGGCGTTCTCGTTTCACTTGTTGGGGTATGGCCTGGGCGCCGTGGAGGTCAGTGATTTCAGCGTGATCACCGAACTGCCAGGGCAACAGGATCTGCTGGACGAGATCCCGGAAGAAGACACCGCTCAATCGAGTTGAGGTCGACGCCAGCGTCGCAACGACGCTGGCGCCTGTCCGATGTGACCGATCAGAACGTGGTGCGCAGTCCGACCTGAATGCTGCGCCCTTCTGCCGGTGCAATATCGCGCAGGATCGAGCTGGCATAACGCACGGTCTGGTTGGTCAGGTTCTCGGCATTGACGAAGGCCAGCCATTTGCTCTGGCCAACATCAAAGTGATAACCCACATTCGCCCCCAGCGTGGTGTAGCCGTCGGTGCTGCTTTCATTGTCCGGCACCCGGTGCTGGGAACTGGCGTGTTCCACATCGATCCGCGCCTGCCAGCGATCCAGCTCCCACAACAGACCGGTGTTCAACCGCAGCGGTGCGATGCGCGGCAGGTCCTGGCCGTTGTCGAGGTTCTTGGCGCGGGTGTAATCGCCCGACAGTTCCAGAGCAAACTTGCCGTAGGCGTTTTCGCCGAGGGTCCAGCGATCCTGCGCTTCGATACCGCTGAAGCGCGCCCGTACGCCGGAGTAGGTGTATTCGGGGATGCCGTCGGCGTCCTCCTCCCCTTCGTCATTCAGCGTGCGCCCTGTCCCGAGCAGTCCGATGTAGTTGGAGAAATGGCTATAGAACACGCCGACGCTGCCCTTGTGGGTGCCGTTGTCAAAACGCAGGGCCAGGTCGCTGGAGACGGCTTTCTCTTTCGACAGCCCCGCGTCCCCGACCTCATAAGTGCCGGTGGCGACGTGGGCGCCGTTGGCGTAAAGCTCATAGAACGTCGGCGCGCGTTCGGTGTAGCCCAGCGTGGCGGCGACCGACCAGACCGGCGTCAGCGTGTACACCGCGCCGGATGACAGGCTGCCGGCGGTGAAACTGCTGGAGCGATCGGCATTGGCGAAACGCTCGTTGCCTTTGGCGTCCGGGTCGACTGTGGTGTGCTCAAGGCGTCCGCCGAGGGTAAACAGCAGGCGATCCGTGGCTTGCAACTCTTCGAGAATGAACAGTGCACCGGCGTCGGTATCGGTGTGCGGCACGAAGGCTTCTTCGCCCAGCGCCGAGAACTCGTTGCGACTGACCTGCGCACCAATCACCCCGTTGAATGGCCCCAGCGGCTGATGCCGGGCCTCGACCCGTGCCTCGTAGCCCTTGTTCTTGAACGTGGTGCCGACCTCGCCGCCCTCGATTTCCCGGTGCTGGTAATCGGTGTAACCAGCGTCGAACTTAACCGAGCTGAACGGGCCGTCGAGGTTGCGGATTTCCGAAGCGAACGCGTAGTGCTCCTGCTCCATGCGAATCCGCACATCGTCTTCGGCCGGCGAGCCGTAATTGGAATCGTAATTGCTGTACGACAGCCCCGCGTAACCGTCATCCCAGGTGTACGACCCGCCCACCGCACCGCCGTCCTGACGACCATCGCTGTTGGCCAGCCGATGTTTCTTCGAATCGCCATCGTCGTTCGCCCGTTCACGGCCGGTCTTGGCGTAGCCGGGAATTTTCAGGTCATTGAACTCGCGGGCGCTGGCGTCCAGGTGCAAGGCGAACTGGCCGTTACCGGCTTCAAGCTTGCCGGCGCTGCTGCGGGTGGTGTCGGCGCCGCCGTAGCGCAACTCGCCGGCACCGTGGATGCCTTCAATGGCTTCGGTCGGGATGCGGTTGTCGAAGGTGTTGACCACCCCGCCGATGGCGCTGCCGCCGTACAGCAAGGCCGCCGGGCCACGGACGATTTCGATGCGCTCGACATTGACCGGGTCCAGCGGCACTGCGTGATCGTAGGACAACGACGACGCGTCCAGCGCGCCGACGCCGTTGCGCAGGATGCGAATGCGATCGCCGTCCTGCCCGCGAATGATCGGCCGACTCGCACCCGGGCCGAAGTAGGACGACGACACGCCCGGCTGCTTGTTCAGGGTTTCGCCGAGACTGCCCTTTTGCTGCAGCGTCAGGCTGTCGCCGCTCAACACGGTCGAGGGCGAGGCCAGCGTCTGACTGCCCAGCGGATTGCCGGTGATGACTTGCGGTTGCAGTTCCAGCGGGTCGGCGGCGAATGCGGGCGAAGCGATCAGCAGCGCCGAGGCCATGAGCGTCAGGCGGGGTTGGAAGGTGTGGAAGCGGGAAGGCATTTCAGGAATCCGTCAGGCAGAAAAGTGAGGATCGATGCCAGCGCTACACAGGGGTGTATTACCGGCATCGATCAGATGAAATCATTTTTATGTTATACAATAACATTTCCAATGACCATCCCGTTTCGCCCAGACACATGCAAACCAGCGCTCAAGCACGGGCATTTCAGCGCCCTGCCCCTGCAGGTTCCCCGCACTTCGCATAAGAGACTGCGCCTATCAGGCACCAATAGTCGGCCTATTAGCTGACTTGCCAAGTCGGGTCTAGCCTTACTAGTCCGAAGTCGGCACGAGCCGGCCGCAGAAGACCTGATAAGGATCCCGAACATGGCAAATGAATCGAAATGCCCGTTCAATCACGCCGCCGGCGGTGGCACGACGAACCGCGATTGGTGGCCGAATCAACTGAACCTGAAAATCCTGAGTCAGCACTCGCCCGCATCCGATCCGATGGGCAAGGACTTCGACTACGCCAAGGCTTTCAAGAGCCTGGATTTCCAGGCCCTCAAACGCGATCTGACGGCGCTGATGACCGACTCCCAGGAGTGGTGGCCAGCGGACTTCGGCCACTACGGCCCGCTCTTCATCCGCATGGCCTGGCACAGCGCCGGCACCTATCGCACCGCTGACGGCCGTGGTGGCGCCGGCTCCGGCCAGCAACGCTTCGCCCCGCTCAACAGCTGGCCAGACAACGTCAGCCTCGACAAGGCCCGACGGCTGCTGTGGCCGATCAAGCAGAAATATGGCCGCAACATTTCCTGGGCCGACCTGATCGTGCTCACCGGCAACGTCGCGCTGGAATCCATGGGCTTCAAGACCTTCGGTTTCTCCGGTGGCCGCGCGGACGTCTGGGAACCCGATGAAGACGTGTACTGGGGCTCGGAAAACAAGTGGCTGGGCGGCGACAACCGCTACGGCAAGGATCCGGAATCCATGCAGCCGCCGGGCGAAGGCACACTGGTCGCGGAACCCGCCGAACACGGCAATGAGGAAAGCCGCACCAACCAAGGCGAACGCAACCTGGAAAACCCGCTCGCCGCCGTGCAGATGGGCCTGATCTACGTGAACCCGGAGGGCCCCGAAGGCAATCCCGACCCGGTGGCCTCGGCAAAGGATATCCGCGAAACCTTCGGCCGCATGGCCATGAACGACGAGGAAACCGTCGCCCTGATCGCCGGCGGCCACGCCTTCGGCAAGACCCACGGCGCCGGCCCCGCCGATAACGTCGGCCCGGAACCGGAAGCCGCCGGCCTCGAAGAACAGGGCCTGGGCTGGAAAAACAGCTTCGGCACCGGCAAAGGCGCCGACACCATCACCAGCGGCCTGGAAGTGACCTGGACCACCACCCCGACCAAGTGGAGCAACAATTACCTGGAAAACCTGTTCGGCTTCGAGTGGGAACTGACCAAAAGCCCGGCTGGTGCCCATCAGTGGAAACCGAAAAACGGCGCCGGCGCCGGCACCATCCCCCACGCCCACGACCCGAACAAACGCATCGACCCGACCATGCTCACCTCCGACCTGGCCCTGCGTTTCGACCCGGCCTACGAGAAGATTTCGCGGCGCTTCCTGGCCAATCCCGATCAACTGGCCGATGCCTTCGCCCGCGCCTGGTACAAACTGATTCACCGCGACATGGGCCCGCTGTCACGCTATCTCGGCCCGGAACTGCCGCAGGAAGAATTGCTTTGGCAAGACCCGATTCCCGTGGCCACGCATCCACTGGTGGACGACAGCGATATCAGGGCGTTGAAAGGCAAAGTACTGGCGTCGGGGCTGTCCGTTTCGGAGCTGGTTTCCACCGCTTGGGCGGCCGCATCGACCTTCCGGGGCTCGGACAAACGCGGCGGCGCCAATGGCGGGCGTCTGCGTCTGGCACCGCAGAAATTCTGGCAGGCCAACCAGCCTGAGCAACTGGACAAGGTGCTGAAAGTTCTTGAAGGCATTCAGAACGAGTTCAACGCCGGGGCGACAGGCAAGCAAGTCTCGCTGGCGGACCTGATCGTGCTGGCCGGTAACGCCGGTGTCGAGCAAGCGGCGCAAAACGCCGGGCATACCGTGACCGTGCCGTTCAATCCGGGGCGCACCGATGCAACTCAGGAGCAAACCGATGTCGAGTCATTCGGCTTCCTCGAGCCGCATACCGACGGCTTCCGCAACTACGCCGCCAACACGTACCGGGTGCCGGCCGAAGCGTTGCTGATCGACAAGGCGCAACTGCTGACCCTTTCCGCCCCGGAAATGACCGTACTGATCGGCGGCCTGCGCGTGCTGGACACCAACGTCGGTAAAACGAAACACGGCGTGTTCACCGACAAACCCGGCACCCTGACCAACGACTTCTTCCGCAACCTGCTGGACATGGGCGTGGAATGGAAACCGACGTCGAAAACCGAGTTCGAAGGCCGCGACCGTAAAACCGGCAGCGTGAAATGGACGGCGACCCGGGTCGATCTGGTATTCGGTTCCAACGCCGTACTGCGGGCGCTGGCCGAGGTGTATGCCAGCTCCGATGCGAAGGAAAAGTTCGTCAACGACTTCGTTGCTGCATGGGCGAAGGTGATGGATCTGGATCGGTTTGATTTGCGGCAATAAGGGCTTTTCATCCAGCCACAAAGAACGCCGCTCATCGAGCGGCGTTTTTCTATTCGGCGTGAGTGATGTGGTGCGGCTGAAACCCAACCCCCTCACCCCAGCCCTCCCGAAACGTCGGACCGCCCCGAGGGAGAGGGAGCCGACCGAGGTGTATTGCGCGATACATCGACCTGAAGAATCGAGTCGATTATGGATTCGGCAAAGCACTATCAGGTCGATGCAGCTCGACAGAACGACTCGGTCAGTCCCCTCTCCCTCCGGGAGAGGGTTAGGGTGAGGGCTGGATCTAAAGTTGAAACACCACCTCAAGACCACCCCCAACCAACCAGCCTCAAGCCAAACTCTTGCTCACCACCTCATACACATCGCTGGACAGCTGCCCCGAAGCCAGAATCCGCTCCAACTCAGCCTTCATCAGCGCCTGACGAGCGCCGTCATACTTGCGCCAGCGGGTCAACGGCGCCAGTTGACGCGAAGCGATCTGCGGGTTGAAGCCGTTCAGCTCAATCACCAGGTCCGCCAGGAAGCGATAACCCGAGCCATCCGCCGCGTGGAAGTTGATCAGGTTCTGTCCGGCGAACGCACCGACCAGCGCGCGCACCTTGTTCGGGTTCTTGATGTTGAACGCCGGGTGCTGCATCAGCGCCTTCACGCGTTCCAGACCGCCCGGCAAGGTGCTGCCGGCCTGCACGCTGAACCACTGATCCATGACCAGCGGATTGTCCTTGAAGTGCTCGGCGAAACTGGCCAGCGCCTTGGCCTTCTCGTCGTCGAACGGCGAGTTGACCAGCACCGCCAGCGCAGTCAGGCGCTCGGTCATGTTGTCGCAGGTGTCGAACTGTTCCAGCGTTGCCGCCAGCACTTCCGGCTTGCCACTGAGCATCAGGTACGACAGCGCGATGTTCTGCAACGCGCGACGGGCAAAGTGATCGGCCTCGGCCACGTACGGGGTTTGCTTCGACAAGTCGCGGTTGGCCTGATAACGCAGCCACAGTGGTTCGAACAGGTTTTCCGCCAGTTGCTGACGGGCGAATTCGCGGGCGGTGTGGATCGCGTCCACATCGGCGATTTCGCTGATTTCGGTCAGGTACGCCTCACTTGGCAGCGAGAGCATTTCCGCGACCATCGCCTGATCCAGCGTTTCGTCCGACAGCACGGTGCGCAAAGCGGAAACCAGACGTGGGTCGAGCACCAGGCTTTCGCCCTTCTGCTGCTGGCCGATCAACTCTTGCAGCACCTGCACCGACAGTTGCTGGCCGGCATCCCAACGATTGAAACCATCGGTGTCGTGCTGCATCAGGAACATCAGCTGATCGCGGTTGTACGGGAAGCTCAGTTTCACCGGCGCCGAGAAGCCACGCAGCAAGGACGGCAGCGGTTGTTCGGCGATGTCGACGAAGGTGAAGGTCTGCTCGGCTTCGGTCACCGAAATCACTCGGGTGGTGCCTTGAGCCGAGTCTTCGCCGGCCAGACGCAGGGCAATCTCGTTGCCTTGGCTGTCGAGCAGGCCCAGTTCGACCGGGATCACGAACGGCAGTTTTTCAACCTTGTCCGGGGTTTCCGGGCAGCTCTGGCGGAAGGTCAGGCTGTAGGTTTTCGCGGCCGCATCGTAAGACTCGCTCACCGCCAGACGCGGTGTGCCGGCCTGGCTGTACCAGCGCTTGAACTGGGTCAGGTCGACGCCGTTGGCATCTTCCATGGCCTTGATGAAGTCATCGCAGGTCACGGCCTGGCCGTCATGGCGCTCAAAGTACAGGTCGCTGCCCTTGCGGAAGCCTTCGGCGCCCAGCAGGGTGTGGATCATGCCGACCACTTCCGAGCCCTTTTCGTACACGGTCAGGGTGTAGAAGTTGGAAATCTCAATGAAGCTGTCCGGGCGCACGGCGTGGGCCATCGGACCTGCATCTTCGGCGAACTGGTGGGTACGCAGGTACGCCACGTCCTGAATGCGCTTGACCGTGGCCGAGTTCATGTCAGAGGAGAAACCGGCATCGCGGAACACCGTGAAGCCTTCCTTGAGCGACAGCTGGAACCAGTCGCGGCAGGTCACGCGGTTGCCCGACCAGTTGTGGAAGTATTCGTGGGCGACGATCGCTTCGACCCGCTGGTGCGCGGCGTCGGTGGCGGTTTCGGCGCGGGCCAGCACGGCGCTGGAGTTGAAGATGTTGAGGCCCTTGTTCTCCATCGCGCCCATGTTGAAGTCGTTCACGGCGACGATCATGAAGATGTCCAGATCGTACTCGCGACCGTAGACCTCTTCGTCCCAGCGCATCGACTTCTTCAGGCTGTTCATGGCGTGCTGGCACTTGTCAATGTTTTCCGGCTCGACGTAAATGCGCAGCGCCACATTGCGGTTGGTCATGGTGGTGAAGGAGTCTTCAACGCACCACAGGTCACCGGCCACCAGCGCGAACAGGTACGCCGGTTTCATGAACGGGTCTTCCCAGGTCGCCCAGTGCCGGCCATCTTCGCCGGGGCCGCTGGCGATCGGGTTGCCGTTGGACAAGAGCACCGGATAGCTGTGCTGCTCGGCCACTACGGTGGTGGTGAACTTGCTCATCACGTCCGGGCGGTCGAGGTAATAGGTGATCTTGCGGAAGCCTTCGGCCTCGCACTGGGTGCAGAACATCGTGCCGGACTTGTACAGGCCTTCCAGTGCGGTGTTGGTTTCCGGATGGATCCTGACGCTGGTGTCCACCGTGAAGGTTTCGCTGGCCGGTTGCAGGGTCAGGTGGTTCTCGGTCAGTTGGTAATCGTCGGCGCTCAGTTCCTGGTCGGCCAGGGTCACCGAGAGCAGTTCCAGCTGCTGACCATCGAGCACCAGCGGCGGCAGGCCCGGGCCACGGGCCGGGTTGCGGCGCATCACCAGTTGCGCGTGGACCAGACTGTGGTCCTCGAACAACTCGAAGGTCAGGTGTGTTTCGTCGATCAGGTACTCGGGCGCCTGATAGTCCTTCAGGTAAATCATCTTCGGTTGTTCGGTGCGCATGCTGAAGTCCTTATTGATGCACGGCGAGCTGGTAGGCCGTGTATTTACGAATGTTGATCACGCCGGTGTCGAAGATCAGGTACTGGCCCTTGATCCCCAGCAGCGTGCCTTCGGCAATCGGGTTCTTGTCCAGGTTGAAGCTGACGATCTTGGCCGGGTACTGCTCGACCGGGTAACGGATTTCCAGCGGCTCGACATCGGCGATGGTCTGAATGGCCTGGAGACCGAATCGCTCCTGCAAACCTTGCAGACCCGGGGCGCAGCTTTCGAACAGTTGATCGCGCACTTGCGCCAGATCCACCGCCGCCGCGTCGCCCTTGAGCAAGGCGCGCCAGTTGGTCTTGTCCGCCACCTGGCTGCGGAACAGGTCTTCGACGAAGCCCGACTGCTGCCGCGTCGAAACGCGCATGATCGGCAGCGCCTGACTGGCGCCCTGGTCGAGCCAGCGGGTCGGCAACTGGGTGGCGCGGGTGATGCCGACCTTGATCCCCGACGAATTGGCCAGGTAGACGATGTGGTCGGTCATGCAGAACTTCTCGCCCCACTCCGGCTCACGGCAGGTGCCGGCCTCGAAGTGGCAGCGCTCCGGGCTCATGATGCAAATGTCGCACTGGGCGAGTTTGGTCATGCACGGATAGCAGTAGCCTTGACTGAAACTGGTCTTGGTCCTGCGCCCGCAATGGGTGCAGTGAATCGCCCCCAGGTATTCCAGACGCACCGTGCTGCCGATCAACGGGTTGACCGGCACCTCGACGTCATCCAGACGAAACGCGTACTGCACGTTCGGCCCGTCCAGGCGCGCCGACATTTTGCTGATTGCACCGCGGCCGATCTCGATCAATGGAGGGCGTCCGACTTGAACAGGATGTTCGGCACTTCGATCGACTTCGACGCGCATTCCTGCGGGCCCATGTAGCCGGTGCGCTCTTCCTCGGGCAGGTTCTGCATTTCCCAGGCGATCATCGCCTGCAACGACAGCTCGCGCTGCTCGGCGGTGAGTTTGCCGCCGTCGGACCATTTGCCGATCTCTACCGCCAGTTTCAGGCTCTGGTAGATGTCCGGGGTGATGTTCTTGATCAAATCGTTAAAAGAGGACATCAGGGTCTCCGTGCTCTTTATTCAAAAAATTCAGGCGGCCAGTTTACGGCGGTTGTACAAACCGCCCAACAAACCGGTTAAGCATCCGATGAGTAACCCGCTGACGTGGGCAGCGTTGGCGATTTCGCCGAAACCGATCATCGAGATCAGCCCGGACATGCACACCAGCAACCACACCAGCATCATTGCCAGCACGCCGCGCGGCAGGCGATAGGCCGGGTTCGGCGCCAGCAACTGGAAGATCCAGCAGTGACCGAGCAATCCGTAAAGTACGCCGGACAGGCCGCCGAACAGGCTCGGGCCGCTCCATGCGAACTGCGCATAGTTGGAAACCAGGCCGAACAGCAACGTCAGGCCGATCAGGTTGACGCTGCCCTGGCGCGACTCGATGCGCCGCCCCAGCTCCCAGTACCACATGCCGTTCATGGCCAGGTGCAGGATGCCGAAGTGGATCAGCATCGGCGTAAACAGGCGCCACCACTGCCCCGCCGCCAGGCTGTCGGCCAGTGGTGTGAAGTGGATGTAGTCGCCGACCACGCGAAAATCGAGGAAGGTCAGCCAACGCATCGTGTCGAGGTTATCGCCAAGGAAGGTCAACCCGCCGACGATCAGGCTCAGCAGCAGAATGAATCCGGTGGCTTTGGCATGTTTCAGTTGCTCGGCGAAGCTCGGGCGCTTGAGCGTCGGCGCCGACGGAATTTCCAGCTGCTGATCCGGATCACCCGCCGGGAAACGCTCGTACAGCGAGCGCACGTCGTCGCTGATTTCCGAGGGCACCCACAACACCTGCTCGCCCGCCTCTTCGCTGACACGATGGGGCACTTGCATGCGTTGCAGCAGTTTGACGAAACCACTCAGGTCCGCCGCCAACGGCACACGCAAGACCGCTATGGCACTCATCGCAGCACCTCCGGCCGCTCGACGTCGACCCAGACAAATTTATTCGGATCGAGGCGAGTTTCCTGATCCAGACGATAGGCCACCAGTTTGCCGTAGAGCACCGCGCTGTAATCCAGGCACGCGAGGTTCGGGCGGATCGGCGCCGGTTTGCCGCTGCGCCAGTAATGGCCGACGAACAACAATGGCTCATCGACGCCGTAGCGCAGCAGGGAATTCTTTTCGCTGGAGGTCAGCGGCTTCTGCGCCACCGGTTCGGGCAGTGCATCGGGCTGGAACACGATGTCGCCGTAGGTTTGCGGGTCGTCTTCCCAGAACTTGGTGCGGAAGAACGAGCGCACCAGGCCATCGCCGCTGGTCATGGTCAGGCCATCCGGCAGGCGCATGTCGGTGCCGCGCAGCAGGCGATCGAACACGGTGCAGGCGAAACTGCCCGGTACGGCCGATGCCTGGAGGAAGTGTTCATCAATGCAGCCATCGGGGAACAGCGCGCGCAACGGCTCGATCAGGCCGGCATCCCAGCAGGCATGCACCACGCGGAAACGTCCGGCGTCGACGAACAACGGCAGTTTGTAGAACCACTGCTGGAAGTCGTGCCAGTCGCCCGGATGGTCTTCGAACTGGGTCAGGGTTTCGTGCAGCAATCGGGCATGGCGCGGGGTGTGTTCACGGACGAACTGCTTGCCGCTGCCCGGAGGCGCCGGGGTGCTCCAGCCGAGGGCGTTGAACTCGTGGTTGCCCATGATGCACAACGCCTGACCGGCCTCGACCATGTCGTGGACGATGTGCAGCGCCTCGCGAATCCGCGGGCCGCGGTCGATGATGTCGCCGACAAACACGGCCATGCGCGACGGATGCCGCCAGACTCCGCCCTGCTTGTGATAACCGAGACGGTCCAGCAGGTGTTCCAGGGTCAGGGCGCATCCGTGCACGTCACCAATCAGGTCATAACTGCGCGCGGGATCGAGCATCAGTCGCCTCCACCACCCAACTTGCTGCCCCAGCCGAGCTTGGTCCGGCAGACTTCGTAGTAGTTGTGGTCGAGCGGATGGATCAGCCGCAGCTTCTGCGCTTTCTTGCTGACGGTGATGGTGTCGCCCGGCGCGCAGGTGAAGTGGTTCTGCCCGTCGCAGGAGACTTGCGGGTAGATCTGCATATCTTTGGACACGACGATTTTCAGCTCACTGTTGCCATCGACCACGATCGGTCTGCCCGACAAGGTATGGGGGTACATCGGCACAATCACAATAGCGTCAAGCTTGGGATGCATGATCGGGCCGCCGGCGGACAGTGCGTACGCAGTGGAACCGGTCGGGGTGGCGACGATCAGGCCGTCAGCCTTCTGGCTGCAGACGAACTGGCCGTCGATGTACAGCTCGAACTCGATCATCCGCGTCGATTTGCCCGGGTGCAGCACCACGTCGTTCAGCGCATCGCCCTGGCCGATGGCTTCGGCGTGGCGACGGACTTCGGCCTGCAGCAGGAAGCGGTTTTCCACCAGATAATGGCCGTCGAGCACTTCGGCGACCTTGATTTCCAGCTCGTCGGGGCGGATGTCGGTGAGAAAGCCGAGGCTGCCACGGTTGATCCCGAGTACCGGAATATTGTGTTTGGCCAGTGCCCGCGCCGCGCCGAGCAGGCTGCCGTCACCGCCGACCACGATGACCATGTCGCAGACTTCGCCGAGCATCTTGCGCGACGAGGTTTGCAGGCCATGGCCCGGCAGGACTTCGGCGATGGTGTCTTCGAGAATCACATGCAGGTGACGATCGAGCAGGAAGCGTTTCAGTCGGCGGACGGTATCCAGCACCTGGGAGCTGCCCAAGCGACCGATGATGCCGATATTACGAAATTGCTCCATGGGACTCCTGCGGGGACTGAGACGGCGAAAAGCACGATTATGGGCGAAAGCGCCGGATAGACAAAATCCTTTCAGCCCCGAGGCTGCACCGGTGTTTGAGGCTATGCTCGCAAGATGATCCTATTTCCCGATTTGCTGCAGTTGCCCCACCAGTTACGCCACCCCGAGGTGCGTGATCTGGCGTGGGTGATCCTCGCCCCGCCAATGCTCGCCGCTACCCCGTGGCCGCAGCGCCATCCGCTGGCGGGCAGCGACTGGGTCGGCGATCCCGAGCGCCTTGAACACTGGCTGCGCCAGCTCGACCGCGACAGTTACGGCCTGCTGCACTGGCTGTCCCAGGCCCGCACCCGGCGCCTGGGCCTGTATTACGAGCGTTTGTGGCAATTTGCGGTGGAACACGCGCCGGGTATCGAACTGATAGCCGCCAACCTGCCGATCCGCCGCGACGGTCACACCCTCGGCGAGCTGGACATGCTGCTGCGCGATCGCGACGGCGTGCACCACCTGGAACTGGCCATCAAGCTCTACCTCGGCCCGCAGAACGGCGACGGGCATGATCCGGCGTCATGGCTGGGGCCGGGTTGTCATGATCGACTGGATCGCAAACTGGCGCATTTGAGCGAACATCAGCTGCCGATCTCCGCGCGCCCGGAAAGCCGCGAAGTGCTGGCGGCGCTGGATGTCGGGTCGTTCAGTGCGCAACTGTGGCTGGGCGGATACTTGCTGTATCCGTGGCCCGGTCAGTCCGTGCCGCCCAGCGGCGCCCACCCGCAGCATTTGCGCGGCAGCTGGCTGCATCAGAAAGACTGGCCGGCGTTTGTCGCTCAGCGCCCGGCCGGACGCTGGCAACCCCTGCCCCGCCACGCCTGGCTGGCGCCGGCGCACTACCCGGCGGAGCAGACCTGGAGCAACGGGCATTTGCAGGCCTGGCTCGATGAGCTCGAACCGCTGGCCCCGGCGCAACTGATGGTGCGCCTGACCGAAAATGCCCGGGGCGAGTGGGAAGAAGCCGAGCGGCTGTTTCTGGTGTCGGATCTGTGGCCGAATGTGCCGGGCCAGAGTTAAACCGACAACCGCACAGCCAGTGCGGCCAGCGTCACCAGCAACACCGGCACCGTCAGCACGATCCCGACCCTGAAGTAATATCCCCAGCCGATCTTGATGTTCTTGCGCTCCAGCACATGCAGCCAGAGCAAGGTCGCCAGACTGCCGATCGGGGTGATTTTCGGTCCCAGGTCGCTGCCGATCACGTTGGCGTAGATCATCGCCTCCTTCACCACACCGCTGGCCTGGCTGGCATCGATCGACAGCAGACCGACCAGCACCGTCGGCAGGTTGTTCATGATCGACGACAACAACGCCGTCAGCACCCCGGTGCCCATCGCCGCGCCCCATACACCGTATTCGCCGAACACATTGAGCCACCCGGCCAGATAATCGGTGAGCCCGGCATTGCGCAGTCCGTAGACCACCAAATACATGCCCAGCGAGAAAATCACGATCTGCCACGGCGCCTCTTTCATCACCTTGCGCGTGGAGATCTTGTGCCCGCGCGCGGCAATCGCCAGCAACAGCGCCGCGCACACCGCCGAGATCGCGCTGATCGGAATGCCCAGCGGCTCCAGCGCGAAACAGCCGATCAGCAGAATCACCAGCACCGCCCAACCGGCGTAGAACGTGGCTTTGTCGTGGATGGCGGTTTCCGGGTGTTCAAGCTGTTCCGGGTCGTAGGCCTTGGGAATGTCGCGGCGGAAGAACCAGAGCAACATGCCCAGCGTGGCCGCGACGCTGACAAAGTTGACCGGCACCATCACCGCCGCATAACGGTTGAATCCGATGTGAAAGAAATCGGCCGAGACGATATTCACCAGGTTCGACACCACCAGCGGCAGGCTCGCGGTGTCGGCAATGAACCCCGCGCCCATGACGAACGCCAGGGTCGCCGCCGGAGAAAACCGCAGGGCCAGCAGCATGGAAATCACGATCGGCGTGAGGATCAGCGCCGCGCCGTCATTGGCGAACAGCGCCGAGACCAGCGCACCCAGCAGCACCATGAAGGCAAACAGCTTGCGCCCGCTGCCCCGTCCCCACCGCGCTACGTGCAACGCCGCCCAGGCGAAGAACCCCGCCTCGTCGAGCAACAGGCTGATGATGATCAGCGCTACGAACGTGCCAGTGGCGTTCCAGATGATCTGCCACACCAGCGGGATGTCGCTCAGATGCACCACGCCGAAAATCAGCGCAACGATGGCGCCGAACGTTGCACTCCAGCCGACCCCGAGGCCTTTGGGTTGCCAGATCACCAGGGTAATGGTCAGCAGGAAAATCAGTGAAGCAGCGAGCATTCGCGACAGCCTTCAATAAAAGGGGAAAGAATCAGACCACACAAAAAAACCTGTGGAAGCTGACTCCCACAGGTTCGATATCTTGTCAGAAAAATCAGCGAATCACTTCTTGTGCTGCGTCACCCACTCACCAAACGCATTGATAAAGCTCTGCAGGAACGGCTTCACCGACTCGTTAAGCTTGCCAGCTTCATCGAACGCCGTGCCCGCGCCGCCCAGATAGGCTTCCGGCTGCTGCATGCATGGCACGTTGAGGAAAACGAAGGACTGACGCAGGTGCTGGTTGGCGCCGAAACCGCCGATGGCACCCGGCGAAACGCTGATCACCGCCCCCGGTTTGCCGCTCCAGACGCTCTTGCCATACGGCCGCGAACCGACGTCGATCGCGTTCTTCAAAGGCGCCGGCACCGAGCGGTTGTACTCCGGGGTGACAAACAGCAGAGCGTCGGATGAACCCACTTTTTGCCGGAAAGTGCTGTAGGCTGCCGGCGGTGAATCGCCGTCAATGTCTTCGTTGTAGAGTGGCAGATCGCCAATTTCGACAATGTTCAGCTTGAGATTGGCCGGTGCCAGTTCCGCCAGCGCCAGGGCGACCTTGCGGTTGATGGACGCCTTGCGCAGGCTGCCGACCACTACTGCGACGTTATAGACATTGCTCATTGGAAGACTCTCGACTGTCCGTGGGAGGAGCCAGTAGTTATAGATGATCCGATGACGATTCCACCAGACGCCGAAGGTTATTTCCCGCGTCTGGAATATTTTTTTCATGTAGGAAAACTTACCAAGCTCGATGACGGTCTACCAAGCCGCAAATCAAGCGTTTTATCTCCAGAGGTTCTAAGCAGATGGCAGCAGTACTCGTCGGTCAGTTCCATGCAAGAGATGCGGAAGGCCGCGTTTATTCCGTGCATGAGTTCCAGGAATCCAACCCGTCGGCAGACGGTTTCACCGGCACGGAGCCCGTTACCACCTACAAGCTGGCGATTGGCGACCGCGTCAACAAGATCGACGACAACGAGTTCCTGCTGGTTCAGTCGGGCATCACCCTGATCCGCGAACCCGAGCCATCGGTCGCTTCATAACCGATCGTTATGAGCAGAAGTCATCCGCGCCGAGTTGGGGTAGGATTCAGCCACTGACCCCAACGGCCGGACATGGACTTCACGCATGCGTTTACGTCATATCGAAGTGATTCAGGCGCTTTTGCAGACCGGTCACATGGGCACCGCCGCCGAATGGCTGCAATTAGCGGCGCCTGAGGTCGAGGAGCGTTTGCGCGAAGCCGAGAGCCAGCTTGGTTTCATGCTGTTCGCCAGTGTACGCGGACGACTTCAGCCGACCCCGGAGGCCCGGGCGCTGCAAGTCGAGATTGGCCACATCTATGAAGCGCTGGAACCGGTGCAACGGCTGGCCAGCAGCCTCAAGCAATACCTCGCCCCACCCTTGCGGATCATCGGCACCCCACCGCTGGCCCAGCAACTGCTGCCGCAAAGCCTCGCTGCCCTGCGTCGGCGCCTGCCCGACGTGCCCTGCACCCTGCTCAGCGAACCGACCCGCGACATCGTCCGCCACCTGCTGCTGCGCGACAGCGATCTGGGCCTGAGCCTGCACGACCCACAACATCCCGACATTGATTGCCAGCCGCTGGCCCAGGGCAAACTGCAATTGCTCGCGCCCCACGGCTGGCTGCAACCGAAGCAGAAGTACATTTCCCTGCAGGATCTGGCCGGCCAGGCGATGGTCGGCCTCGAAGGCCAGGACCCGTTGAGTCCGGCGCTGGAAAACAAGCTCCAGGCCCTGCGCCCGGCGCCGACCATCCAGACCCGCGTGCAAACCCACCAGATGATGCGCAGCATGGTCGAGGCCGGCGAAGGCCTGGCGATCGTCGACCCGTTCACCGCCCTCGGTGCACGGGCGGGCGGTCTCGACGTCTGCCCGTTGTCGCCGGCGGTGCCGATCAGCCTCTATGCCCTGACCTTCAAACACGCCCCGCCGTCAGCGGCGATTCAGACGCTGCTCGGGATCGTCACGGAACAAGCCGAGGCGATGCTGGCGAACTGATCGGATGTTCCAGCGGGTTATCGAACAAGCGATACCAGAACAACGCCACTTCGGCGGTGTTCGGATCGATGCCGCGATAACGAAGGTGGTCGATGCCGCCGATCACATACCCGCAACGCTCATACAGACGGCAGGCGCCGAGGTTGTTGTTCTGGGTTTCCAGCATGATCCCCGGCAGCTTTTTCTTGCGGCTCCAGAACTGCGCCACATCCAGCAAGGCCTTGGCCACACCATGGCGCCGCGCCGGGGCATGCACCGCCAGTTCATCGATATGGGCGAAGCCGTTCCAGTTGGTGCTGATCACCAGATGGCCGACCGGTTCGTCCTCCAGATACGCCATGAAAATCGCGCTGTCGGCAGCATCGCGAAAACTGCTGAATTCCTCCGGATCGATGCCATAGCACTTGCGATACGGCACGATGGGCGTCACGGCCCATTGCGCCACGGGTTTGCCGATTTCGGCCGCGCCGTAGGCAGCCACCTCGAAGCTGAAATCGCTGCCCCAGATGTAAGCGGCAAAACCGTCGTCGGCGACTCGCACCGACAACCCTGGGTATTTCGGATTCATGACCGGTTGCATACTCGGAAAAGCCCTCATTCCTTGACGCAATCGACGGTGTATTGCCGTCCATTGCCCTCATCTTCGTGTTGCAGACCGTGCACATCGACCACGAACCCCGGAAACGTTGCGTCGAACGTGCGGGCAAACCTGAGGTATTCGATGATTGAGCGCGTGGATTCGGTAAAGCGTTCGCCAGGCATGATCAGCGGAATGCCCGGCGGGTACGGCACCAGCATCACCGCCGCCACCCGGCCTTCCAGCTCATCGATCGGCACCGCCTCGACTTCGCCGCGCACCAGTTGATCGTAGGCATGGGCCGGCTTCATGGCGATGTCCGGCAGCACGGTGTACATGCGCTTGAGGTGCTTGGCGGTGGCGTTGCTGCGATAGCAGGCATGGAGTTGATCGCACAGATCGCGCAGGCCCATGCCGCGATAGCGCACAGGATCTTCCTGGGCCACACACTTCAGGCAGATGTCGAGGCTGACGTTGGCGTCGTAACTGCGCTTGAACTCCAGCAGTTCGGTCAGCAGCGTGCTCCACTTGCCCTTGGTGATGCCCATGGAGAACAGCACCAGGAATGAATACAGGCCGGTTTTCTCCACCACCAGTCCGCGCTCCCAGAGGAAGCGACTGACCACTGCCGCCGGGATGCCCTTGTCGCTCAAAGCGCCGCCAGCAGTCAGGCCCGGCATCACCAAAGTCACTTTGATCGGATCGAGCAGCACATAATCGTCGCTGACCTCACCGAAACCATGCCAGTCCGCATCAGGCTTCAGCAGCCAGTCCTCGGTCTGCACCCGGTCGATGCCTTCGACACCCGGCGGCTGCCAGATCGAAAACCACCAGTCGTCGGCGGCAATGTGCTGGCGCAAATTGGCCAGCGCCCGGCGAAAACTCAGGGCTTCGTCGAAGGTTTCCTGTAACAGCGAGCGTCCGGCCGGTCCTTCCATCATCGCCGACGCCACGTCCAGCGAGGCGATGATGCTGTACTGCGGCGACGTCGAGATGTGCATCATGAACGCTTCGTTGAACCGGTCGCGATCCAGCTGCCGCGCCCCGCCATCCTGCACATGAATCATCGAAGCCTGACTGAACGCCGCCAGCAGTTTGTGGGTGGAATGGGTGGTGAACACCAGCGGACTGTCCTCGCTGCGCGAGGTAGCCATGCCGTAACGGCCGGCGAAAAACTCGTGAAACGCGGCGTAGGCGTACCAGGCCTCGTCGAAATGCAGGACTTCGACGCTATTGCCCAGACTCTGCTTGATCAGCTCGGCGTTGTAGCAGAGGCCGTCGTAGGTGGAGTTGGTGATCACCGCCAGTTTGACTTTCGGCTCGCGGCCCTTGGTCAACGGGCTGGCATCGATCTTGGCCTGGATCGATTCGCGGCTGAATTCACTGAGCGGAATCGGGCCGATGATCCCCAGCTCATTGCGTTCCGGGCACAGGTACAGTGGAATCGCGCCGGTCATGATGATCGCGTGCAACACCGACTTGTGGCAGTTGCGATCCACCAGCACCAGATCATCGCGCCCGACCATCGAGTGCCAGACGATCTTGTTGGCGGTCGAGGTGCCATTGATCACGAAAAAGGTGTGATCGGCGCCGAAATTGCGCGCGGCGCGTGCTTCCGCCTCGGCCAATGGCCCGGTGTGGTCGAGCAAGGAGCCCAGCTCCGGCACCGACACCGACAAATCCGAACGCAGGGTGTTTTCCCCGAAGAACTGGTGAAACGCCTGCCCCACCGGACTCTTGTGATAAGCCACCCCGCCGCCATGGCCTGGGGTGTGCCAGGAATAATTGGAATCGGCGGTGTGCTGCACCAGCGCCTTGAAGAATGGCGGCAACAGGCCGTCCAGGTACTTGCGTGCCGCCCGCGCCACTTGCCGGGCGAGAAACGGCACCGTGTCTTCGAACAGGTAGAGAATGCCGCGCAACTGATTGAGCTCGGCCATGGCATCGGCCGGGGCGTTTTCCAGGGTGACTTGCTCGCCGAGGGCAAAAATCGGCAGATCCGGCGCCCGCACCCGGGCCAGACCGATCAGTTCGGCCATGTTCTGTAATAGATGGGAGTTGGTGCTGGCATCTTCGGCGGCAATCAGCATGCACGCCAGACCATGGTGTGTCGACGCCACCAGCCGTCCTTCGGTGTAGTCCGTGGCCGAAACGATACTGAAACCTTCCAGCTCCAGCTCTCGGGCGATGCCGCGAATGCGTTCACCGGCAACCGTGTCGGCCTTGATGTCGCGGTGGACGATCAACACCGGGAACTTCAAATCTTTGTACATGAGGCTCAGTGTCCTGAGGCGGCGGAGAGTGATCTGCCAATGTCCTCAGGGTAGAGGGTCGGAGCGGATGTGGCGAGGGTGGCCAGTTGTCAGTACTGCCAAAAACAAAGGATCGCCTGAACACGGCCTGGATGTTCGGGCGATCCTTTTTTGCCTTACGCCTGAGCTTCGGCTTCCAGCAGTTGAGTCCACAACGCCGGGGCACCGGCCGATTTGGCGATGATTTCCAGGCGCACCTGGTGTTCGGCCAGCTCGGCTTCGGTAGCGCGAATGATCCGCCCCGGTTTGCGATCTGCCGGCAGACGGCGGATTTCGGTGGCCGAGTTGTCCGCGCCCTCGCCCGTGCCATTGCCGTCGGAGGCGTTGCCGGCCAGCGACAGGCTGGTCTGGCCACCGGTCATGGTCAGGTAGACGTCGGCGAGAATCTCCGAGTCGAGCAATGCGCCGTGCAGCTCACGGCCGGAGTTGTCGACGCCGTAGCGTTTGCACAGGGCATCGAGGCTGTTGCGCTGACCCGGGTGACGTTCCCGGGCCATCATCAGGGTGTCGAGGATCGTGCAGTGCTGCGTGATGTCCGCGCGATCCTGCTGGCCCATCAGGGCGAATTCATTGTTGATGAAGCCAACGTCGAACGCCGCGTTATGGATGATCAGCTGCGCGCCGTTGATGAACTCGAAAAATTCGTCGGCCACTTCGGCAAAACGCGGCTTGCCTACCAGGAATTCGTTGGTGATGCCGTGAACGGCGATCGCGCCTTCATCACTCTCGCGATCCGGTTGCAGGTAAACGTGAAAGTGCCGGCCCGTCAGACGTCGACCGATCAGCTCGACACAACCGATTTCGATAATCCGGTGGCCGTCGGTCACTGGCATGCCGGTGGTTTCGGTATCGAGTACAACGGATCTGGTGGCCATCAGTGTTCAGCTCTCAACGGGGTCAATCGTGCAAAAGCGGCGATGTTAACACGCTCGCGGTACACGTCGCGCGCCGTCAGGTGATCGGCGCTCATGCAGTTTTTAACAATCATTAGCAATGTTCATAAAGTCGGCGGCAAACCGGCTTGTTAGCGTGCGCGCCTTGTTTCCTGCGAATTGAGAGCGTCATGAAGACTGCATACGTTTTAATGCTCGGCGGCTGCCTGCTGACGGCCGAGGCGCACGCCACCAGTTTCGTCATCAGCACCGACATCACCATGAGCCTTACGCTCAGCGCCAGCAAAGGCACCAGCGGTTCGTTCAAGGACGACAAGATCGTGTTGGCGGCCAAGGATGACGCGGCGGCGTTCGTTGCCAGCGACGGGAACATTCGCGGCGCACAGATGGAAGCGGCGCTGACGCGAATTCGCAGCCTGCTGCCAGGTCAGCCCTATACCGACCTGCAACTGGCCAAGGCCATTTTGATGCTTTGATCAATCCTGCTTGTAACCGCGAACCTCATCCACCCCACGGTTGGCCAACTGGTCAGCCCGTTCGTTGCCGTGGTGGCCGATGTGGCCGCGGACCCATTTCCAGGTGACCTTGTGGCGATTGACCTGCTCGTCGAGCTCCTTCCACAGGTCAGCGTTTTTGACTGGCTCCTTGGCGGCGGTTTTCCAGCCGCGTTTCTTCCAGTTGGCCATCCACTCGTTGATGCCTTTCATCACGTATTGCGAGTCAGTCACCAGCAGCACTTCGCACGGACGCTTGAGGGCTTCCAGGCCGCGAATCGCGCCGAGCAGCTCCATGCGGTTGTTGGTGGTGTTGGCTTCGCCGCCCCACAGTTCCTTTTCAACACCCTTGCACACCAGCAAGGCGCCCCAGCCGCCGGGGCCGGGGTTGCCTTTACAGGCGCCGTCAGTGAACAGTTCTACGCTATCGACGCTTTCGCTCATGCCAGTCTATCCAGAAAAAATGCGTGGCCTCGCCGATCACGGATCGACGATGGCCAAGGCCGGGATATACCCGGCCATAAATAAAAGAAGGTTTACGGTTCGATGCGTCGGCGGTTGACCTTGGCCATCGGCAGCGGAATCAGCTTGCCCATCGGCTCGCGGCGTTCCTGACGCACCGGACGCAGGCCGACCACGATCTTGCGCGCGACCAGCAAATAGAAGCCGCCGCCCGACAGTTGCCAATCGCCGGCCTTGCGTTCCCAGCCGGCCAGACGGGCCTGCCACTTGGGTGACGCGAGCGGCGGACGATAGCACCCGAAGCGGCGTTTCTCCAGCGCGAAGCCCAGCAGGTTGAGCCAGTCCGCCACCCTTGACGGCGAGATGCAGCGCGCCTGGCGCAACGCATCATGAGCGAACACATGGCGCAGCCCCCAGGTGCTCCAGGGGTTGATGCCGACAATCAGCAGATGCCCGCCGGGGCGCACGCTGCTGGCCGCTTCGCGCAGAAGGCCATGGGGCGACAGACAGAAATCCAGGCCGTGCTGCAACACCACCACATCGGCGGCGTGCTCGCTCAACGGCCAGGCCTGTTCTTCGCAGACGATTTCCACGCCCGGCAAGGGCGCGCCCAGCCGCACGTTGCGCTGCACCTGCGGCGCCGACGGCGGCGTTTCGGCGGACGGGCCGTAATGCACCAGATAGCCGCCGAAGAACCGGCCCAGCTCGTCTTCGAGCATGCGCCGTTCTTCGTCCAGCAGAAATTGCCCGAGGGGGCCGGACAGCCATTCACGGGCTGCACCGATCAGCGCGAGCCAGTCAGGATCGGCCTGAGCGAACGCTTTATCGATCATTGCATTCTCCAACACGCCAGGAACCTCTAAGATGCGCCAATGTTACCCGCTTGGCGAATTCGACGATGATACAGATCAGTGCCCTGCCCGCCTTCACCGACAACTACATCTGGTTGTTACAGGATCATGCCACCCAGCGTTGCGCAGTGGTCGATCCGGGGGATGCCGCCCCCGTGCAGGCGTGGCTCGACGCGCATCCGGGCTGGGTGCTCGGCGACATCCTCATCACTCACCATCACCACGACCATGTCGGCGGCGTCGAGACGCTGAAAAAGGCCACCGGGGCCACGGTCTACGGACCGGCCAGCGAAAGCATTCCGGGGCGCGACGTGGCCCTCAAGGACAACGACACGGTGCGCGTGCTCGGCTGGGACTTCGACGTCCATGCCGTTCCCGGCCACACCCTGGGACACATCGCCTACTACCATCATGGCCTGCTGTTCTGTGGCGATACCCTGTTCGCTGCCGGCTGCGGCCGTTTGTTCGAAGGCACGCCGCAACAGATGCATCAGTCGTTAAGCCGTCTGGCGACGCTGCCGGAAGACACCCTGGTCTACTGCACCCACGAATACACCCTGAGCAACCTGAAATTCGCCGCCGCCGTGGAGCCGGGCAACCGGGACATCGCCGCCCGTCTGGAAAAAGTCAGCCAGCAACGTGCGAATGGCGTGATGACACTGCCCTCGACCCTTGCGCTGGAAAAGCTCACAAACCCGTTTTTGCGCACCGGTGAAATATTGGTTACACAAAAAGTGGACGAACGGAACGGCCCTCAAAACCGGGCGCCGAGTGAGGTTTTTGCGGCTCTGCGGGCATGGAAAGATACGTTCTGAGTGGCTCGCCGCCTGGTCCAAAAATTCTGAATGGTTGACCGCAGGGGGTGCGCTTTCTAGAATCGCCCGACATTTTTGCCCGGAACTTACTTCCAGCCAATGTCGTCATCCATACGTAAGTCCGTCAATTCAGATGCATTGACCCGCCTGGCGCAAGCCATCGCGGTGGCTGTGTCCGCCACACTGGCGGGCTGTTCCAGCCATGCTCCGCAGACTGAAGCGACACATACGCCGAACATTGCTGCGCGAGCCAAGCAGAAGCCCATCTGGTTGTCGGAAAAGCCCAGCCCGCAGGTGCCTCAGGACATCTGGGAGCGCATGCGCGGGGGTTTCCAGCTGCAGGAAGGTCTGGGCGTGAACCCGCGCATCGAGCAACAGCGCCTGTGGTTCGCCAGTAACCCTTCCTTCCTCGAAAACGCCGGCGAACGCGGCAGCCTCTACATTCATTACATCGTCGAGCGCCTCGAAGAACGCAACATGCCGCTGGAACTGGCGCTGCTGCCGGTCATCGAAAGCGCCTACAACCCGATGGCCTATTCCCGGGCCGACGCGGTGGGCCTCTGGCAGTTCATCCCGTCCACCGGGCGTTATTTCAACCTGCGTCAGACCCGTTTCTACGATGGCCGTCGCGACATTACTGCCTCGACCACGGCAGCGATGGACTACCTGACCCGCCTGCACGACATGTTCAACGGTGACTGGTTGCTGGCACTGGCCGCGTACAACGCCGGCGAAGGCACGGTCAGCCGCGCCATCGAGCGCAACGAAAAGCTGGGCCTGCCGACCGACTACTGGAACCTGCCGCTGCCGGCGGAAACCCAAGCCTACGTGCCGAAACTGCTGGCGCTCTCGCAAGTGGTCCTGACGCCTGAAGCCTATGGCGTGAACCTCAACCCGATCGCCAACGAACCGTATTTCCAGGTTGTCGAAATCAACCAGCGCATGGACCTGTCCAAGGTCGCGGCGGTGGCCAACATCGACGAAGACGAGCTGTTCCAGCTCAACCCGGCGTTCAAGCAGCGCACCACCATCGACGGCCCTCAGCACCTGCTGGTGCCGACCTCGAAGGCGCAGTTGCTGACCGCCAGCCTGCAGACCATGCGTCCTGACGAACTGATCAGCCCGCGTTCGCTGAAACCGGTGTTCGAAGGCGCCGATCCGAGCGAGATCGCCCAGGCCAAGCGTGCCTATCGGGTCAAGCGTGGCGACAACCTCGGTTCCATCGCCAAGGCCAACAAGGTCGAGGTCAAGGACCTGCAACGCTGGAACAAGCTGACCGGCAAGAACCTCAAGGTCGGCCAGACCCTGGTCATGCAGGACACCAGCAAGCGCACACCGGCGCGCAGCAGTGGCGGGCGCATCAACACCGTCATCGCAGCCAACAGCAAGACCAGCAGCAAGATCAGAGAAAAGGACGACGGTAAACAGACCCAGTACAAGGTTAAACGCGGCGACACACTGTACGTGGTCGCCAAGCGTTTCAACGTCGAGATGCAACATCTCAAGCGCTGGAATCCGGGCGCCGGCAAGGCGCTCAAACCTGGGCAGATGCTCACGGTCTACCAGCCGCACTGACCAGGAGCCCCTGAATTTCAGGGGCTTTTTTTCGCCTGTCATTTTTTGATATTTCCGTAGATCGGCGCAGACAGCTCCCACAATTAACCGCGCATTAAGCCCCTGTCTTTTTCCTGTCCATACAAGCTGTTACTGTACGGCCCACAAAGCCCAAGCCGCCTGGATCGGATCTGACTTGAAGCGTCCCCTCCTCCTGCTCCTGATCAGCCTGGCCTTGAGCTCCCCCGTCAGCGCGACGATCACCGAAAGCCACGGTTATGCGCAGTTCGGCACGCTCAAGTACCCGGCCAGATTTACCCACTTCGACTGGGTCAACCCGCAAGCGCCCAAGGGCGGTACGTTGCGGGTGATGGCGTTTGGCACCTTCGATACGCTCAACCCCTACACCTTCAAGGGCACCAGCCCGGTCACCACGGCGAATTTCCTGCAATACGGCATCAACGAGCTGAACGAGCCGCTGATGGTCGGCACCGGGCAATACGCGCCGTCCGGTGACGAACCGGCCTCCAGTTACGGTTTGATCGCCCAGTCGGTGGAGTACAGCGAAGATCGCAGCTGGGTGGTGTTCAACCTGCGCCCGCAAGCGCGCTTCCACGACGGCACGCCGATCACCGCTTACGACGTGGCGTTCTCCTATCGCTTGCTGCTCAAGGAAGGTCACCCGCTGTACCGCACCGCCCTTCAGGAAGTGCTGCGCGTCGACATCCTCAACCCGCAGCGCATCCGGTTTGTGCTCAAGCGCAGCGGCAATCCGTTGCTGATCCTGCGCCTCGGTGAATTGCCGGTGCTGCCCCAGCATTACTGGAAGGGCCGCGACTTCAAGGCCACCACCTTCGAGCCCCCACTGGGCAGCGGGCCTTACCGCATCACCTCGGTCACGCCGGGGCGGCAGCTGATATTCGAGCGAGTCAAGGACTACTGGGGCAAGGACCTGCCAGTCAATCGCGGCAAATACAACTTCGATCGCATGGAAGTCGAGTTCTACCGCGACAGCGATGTGGCCTTCGAAGCGTTCAAGGCTGGCGAGTTCGACATCTATATCGAGCATCAGGCGAAGAACTGGGCCAATGGCTACAACTTCCCGGCCGTGCGCCGTGGCGACGTGATCAAGGCGCAGATCCCGCACCAGATCCCGACCCAGAGCCAGGGTCTGTTCATGAACACCCGGCGCGCGACCTTCGCTGACGTCAAGACCCGCGAAGCCCTCGGCCTGATGTTCGATTTCGAATGGACCAACCGCGCGCTGTTCAGCGACGCCTACAAGCGCACCACCAGCTACTACCCCAACAGCGAGTTCAGCGCCGTCGGCCTGCCGGTCGGCCATGAATGGCTGATGCTCAAGCCGTACAAGGATCAACTGCCGGCGCGTCTGTTCACCGAACCATTCACGCTGCCGCAGACCGACGGGCGCGGCATCCCCCGGGAAACCATGCGTAAAGCCCTGGCGTTGCTGGCCGAGGCCGGCTGGAGGCTCAACGGCCAGCGCCTGCAGAACGCCGCCGGCCAGCCGCTGCGCTTCGAGCTAATGCTGGTCAATCCCAGCCTGGAGCGTCTCTATCAGCCGTACATCGAGAACCTCAACAGTATCGGCATCGAGGCGCGCCTGCGCACCGTCGATCGCGCGCAGTACAAACAGCGCCTCGATCAATTTGATTTCGACATGATCTCGATGACGCTAGGCCAGACCTTAAGCCCGGGCCTGGAACAATGGCAGTACTTCCACTCCAGCCAGGTAAACGTCAAGGGCAGCAAGAATTACGCGGGCATCGCCAACCCGGTGGTCGATCATCTACTTGAACACTTGCTCGCCGCGCAAACCCGCGATGAACAGGTCGCCGCCGGCAAAGCGCTGGACCGCGTGCTGCTCTGGCAGCACTACAGCATTCCCAACTGGTACCTCAATTATCACCGTCTGGCGTACCGCAACCGGTTCGCCTTCGTCACCACGCCGCCCTACACCCTGGGCCTGAGCGCGTGGTGGCTGAAATCTTCGGAGAAAGATCGATGAAGCCTATCCGCGCCCTGCTTGTGCAGGCCAGCGGTCTGCTGTTCGCCGGGCTGGCCTGTGCCGCCCCGCAACACGCCGTGACCCTGTACAACGAGCCGCCGAAATACCCCGCCGACTTCAAGCACTTCGACTATGTAAACCCCGACGCGCCCAAGGGCGGGATCTTCCGCCAGGCCGGCTTCGGCGGCTTCGACAGCCTCAATCCGTTCATCAGCAAAGGCGTGCCGGCGGACGATATCGGCCTGATCTACGACACCCTGGCCAAACAGGGCCTGGACGAGCCATTCACCGAATACGGCCTGATCGCCAGCAAAATCGAAAAGGCTCCGGACAACAGCTGGGTGCGCTTCTACCTGCGTCCCGAAGCGAAGTTTCACGACGGCCACCCGGTACGCGCCGACGACGTGGTGTTCAGCTTCCAGACCCTGACCAAGGAAGGCGCGCCGATGTATCGCGGTTACTACGCCGACGTTGAGGAGGTAGTCGCCGAAGAACCGCTCAAGGTGCTGTTCAAGTTCAAGCACACCAACAACCGCGAACTGCCGCTGATCCTCGGCCAGTTGCCGGTGCTGCCCAAACATTGGTGGGCCGAGCGTGATTTCAACAAGGGCAACCTGGAAATCCCGTTGGGCAGCGGCCCGTACAAGGTCACCGAAGTGAAGGCCGGGCGTTCGGTGCGTTACGAGCGGGTAAAGGACTACTGGGGCAAGGACCTGCCGGTCAATCGCGGTTTCTACAACTTCGATGTGATGACCACCGACTATTACCGCGACAACACCGTCGCGCTGGAAGCGTTGAAGGCCGGGCAATTCGACTATTGGCTGGAAATGGCCGCGAAAAACTGGGCCAATGCCTACAACGTGCCGGCAGTGACCGAAGGGCGGCTGATCAAGGAGCAGATTGCCAACAGCAACCCGACCGGCATGCAGGGCTTCGTCTTCAATCTGCGCCGTCCGGTGTTTCAGGACGTGCGGGTACGCCAGGCCCTCGGCCTGCTGTTCGACTTCGAATGGACCAACAAGCAACTGTTCAACGGCGCTTATGCGCGCACCCGCAGCTACTTTGAAAACTCGGAAATGGCCGCCACCGGCCTGCCGGATGCAGAACAGGTGGCAATCCTCGACCCGTTCCGCAGCCAGCTGCCGGCGCAGGTGTTCAGCGAAGCCTTCGAGAATCCGAAAACCGACGCCAGCGGCATGATCCGCACGCAACAGCGCGAGGCGTATCAACTGCTGCAAGAGGCCGGCTGGAAAATCGTCGACGACAAAATGGTCGACGCCACTGGCAAACCGGTAGCCATCGAATTCCTGCTGGCGCAAACCGAATTCGAGCGCGTGCTGTTGCCGTTCAAGCGCAACCTCAGCGATCTGGGCATCGATCTGGTGATCCGCCGCGTCGACGTCTCGCAATACGTCAATCGCGTGCGTTCGCGGGATTTCGACATGATCGTCGGCAGCTTCCCGCAGTCCAACTCGCCGGGTAACGAACAGCGCGAGTTCTGGATGAGCGCCGCCGCCGACAAGTCCAGCAGCCGCAATTCGATGGGCCTCAAGGACCCGGTGGTCGATCATCTGGTGGAAAACCTGATCAACGCCGACTCGCGCAAAAGCCTGGTGGCCCACGCCCGCGCTCTGGACCGTGTGCTGCAATGGGGCTACTACGTGATCCCGAACTGGCACATCAAGACCTGGCGCGTGGCGTACTGGAACCACATCGGCCACCCGAAAGTCTCCCCCAAGTACGACATCGGCATTAACACCTGGTGGGTCAAACCCGATGCGAAACCTGCGGTAGAAGTCGAAACCCAACTGCAAGCCGACCCTGTGGGCACGGAGTAATCAGATGCTGGCGTACATTTTTCGGCGACTGCTGCTGATCATCCCGACCCTGTTCGGCATTCTGCTGATCAACTTCGTGATCATCCAGGCCGCGCCCGGCGGGCCGGTGGAGCAGATGATCGCCAAGCTCGAAGGTTTCGAAGGCGCCACCAGCCGCATCGCCGGCGGCGGTGCCGAAGTGTCGGTGGCCGGCTCCTCCTATCGTGGTGCGCAGGGCCTGGACCCGGCGCTGATCAAGGAAATCGAGAAGATGTACGGGTTCGACAAATCGGCCCCGGAACGTCTGTGGATCATGGTCAAGAACTACGCCCGGCTGGATTTCGGCGACAGCTTCTTCCGCGACGCCAAGGTCATCGACCTGATCAAGGAAAAGATGCCGGTGTCGATCTCCCTCGGGCTGTGGAGCACGCTGATCATGTACCTGGTGTCGATCCCGCTGGGGATTGCCAAGGCCACGCGGCACGGCAGCCATTTCGACGTCTGGACCAGTTCGGCGATCATCGTCGGCTATGCGATTCCGGCGTTCCTGTTTGCGATTTTGCTGATCGTGGTGTTTGCCGGCGGCAGTTATCTGGACTGGTTTCCTTTACGCGGACTGACCTCGAACAACTTCGACGAGCTGAGCCTGGGCGGCAAGATCCTCGATTACTTCTGGCACCTGGCGCTGCCCGTGACGGCGCTGGTGATCGGCAACTTCGCGACCATGACCCTGCTGACCAAAAACAGCTTCCTCGACGAGATCAACAAGCAGTACGTGGTCACCGCCAAGGCCAAGGGCCTGACGCGCCACCGCGTGCTCTATGGCCATGTGTTCCGCAATGCGATGCTGCTGGTGATCGCCGGTTTCCCCTCGGCGTTCATCGGCATCTTCTTCACAGGTTCCCTGCTGGTGGAAGTGATCTTCTCCCTCGACGGCCTCGGCCTGATGAGTTTCGAAGCGGCGATCAACCGCGACTACCCGGTGGTTTTCGGCACCCTGTTCATCTTCACCCTGCTGGGGCTGGTGGTGAAACTGATCGGCGACCTCACCTACACCCTGGTCGATCCGCGTATCGACTTTGCCAGCCGGGAGCATTGAGATGAACCTGTCCCCTCTCAACCGCCGGCGCTTCGAACTGTTCAAGGCCAACAAGCGTGGCTGGTGGTCGCTGTGGCTGTTCCTGATCCTGTTCGGCCTGAGCCTCGGTGCCGAGCTGATCGCCAACGACAAGCCGCTGGTGGTGCATTACGACAACAACTGGTATTTCCCGGCGATCAAGCGCTACCCGGAAACCACTTTCGGCGGCGAATTCCCCCTGGAAGCCAACTACAAGAGCCCGTACATCCGCGAACTGCTCAAGGCCAAGGACGCGTGGGTACTGTGGGCGCCGATTCCGTTCAGCTACCAGAGCATCAACTACGACCTGAAAGTCCCGGCCCCCGCGCCGCCGTCGGCGGACAACCTGCTGGGCACCGACGATCAGGGCCGCGATGTGCTGGCGCGAGTGATCTACGGTTTCCGGGTCTCGGTGCTGTTCGCCCTGACCCTGACCGTGCTCAGCTCGATCATCGGCGTGATCGCCGGCGCCTTGCAGGGTTTCTATGGCGGCTGGGTCGATCTGGCCGGCCAGCGCTTTCTGGAGATCTGGTCGGGGTTGCCGGTGCTGTACCTGCTGATCATCCTCGCCAGTTTCGTCCAGCCGAACTTCTGGTGGCTGCTGGGCATCATGCTGTTGTTCTCGTGGATGAGCCTGGTGGACGTGGTGCGTGCCGAGTTCCTGCGCGGGCGCAACCTCGAATACGTGCGTGCGGCCCGGGCGCTGGGCATGCAGAACGGCGCGATCATGTTCCGCCACATCCTGCCTAACGCGATGGTTTCGACCATGACCTTCATGCCCTTCATCCTGACCGGCGCCATCGGCACCCTCACCGCCCTGGACTTCCTCGGTTTCGGCTTGCCGGCCGGCAGCCCGTCGCTGGGTGAACTGGTGGCCCAGGGCAAATCCAACCTGCAGGCGCCGTGGCTGGGCATGAGCGCGTTTGCGGTGCTGGCGCTGATGTTGAGTTTGCTGGTGTTCATCGGCGAGTCCGCTCGCGATGCCTTCGACCCGAGGAAGTGACATGAATCAGGACAATCTGATCGAAATCCGCGACCTGGCCGTCGAATTCGGCATCGGTGATCGCGTGCAACGGGTGGTCGAAGGCGTGAGTTTCGACATCAAGCGCGGCGAAACCCTGGCGCTGGTGGGCGAGTCAGGCTCGGGCAAGTCGGTTACGGCGCATTCGATCCTGCGCCTGCTGCCCTACCCGCTGGCGCGGCATCCGGCCGGCAGCATCAATTATTCCGGGCAGAACCTGCTGGAGCTGAGTGAAAAGACCATTCGTCATATCCGTGGCAACCGGATCGCGATGATTTTTCAGGAGCCGATGACCTCGCTCAACCCGCTGCACTCGATCGAGAAGCAGATCAACGAGGTGCTGGGCATCCACAAGGGCCTGACCGGCAAGGTCGCGACCAAGCGTACGCTGGAGTTGCTGGAGATGGTCGGCATCCCCGAGCCGCACAAGCGCCTCAAGGCCCTGCCCCACGAATTGTCTGGCGGCCAGCGTCAGCGGGTGATGATCGCCATGGCCTTGGCCAACGAGCCGGAACTGCTGATTGCCGACGAACCGACCACTGCGCTGGACGTGACCGTTCAGCTGAAAATCCTCGACCTGCTCAAGGAATTGCAGGCCCGATTGGGCATGGCGCTGTTACTGATCAGTCACGATTTGAACCTCGTGCGAAGAATTGCGCATCGTGTATGTGTCATGCAGCGCGGTTGCATCGTCGAACAGGCATCGTGCGAAGAGCTGTTCCGTTCGCCGCAGCATCCGTACACTCGGGAACTGCTTGGCGCGGAGCCCAGCGGAGGCCCGGCGAGCAATAAAATCGGGGCGCCGCTGCTTGAGGTCGAGGATCTGAAAGTCTGGTTCCCGATCAAGAAAGGCCTGCTCAAGCGCACGGTGGATCACGTCAAGGCAGTGGACGGCATCAATTTCAGCCTGCCTCAGGGTCAGACCCTGGGGATCGTGGGGGAAAGCGGTTCCGGTAAATCCACCCTGGGTCTGGCGATCCTGCGATTGATCGGCAGCCAGGGCGGGATCCGTTTTGAGGGCAAGCAGCTAGACTGCCTGACGCAGAGCGAAGTCCGGCCGTTGCGCCGGGAGATGCAGGTGGTGTTTCAGGACCCGTTCGGCAGCCTGAGCCCGCGGATGTGCGTGAATGACATCGTTGGCGAAGGCCTGCGGATCCACAGGATGGGCACCGCCGCCGAGCAGGAAGCGGCGATTATTGCGGCATTGAAGGAGGTAGGTCTGGATCCGGAAACCCGGCACCGCTACCCCCACGAATTTTCCGGTGGGCAGCGGCAGCGGATTGCCATAGCCCGGGCCCTGGTGCTCAAACCGGCGCTGATCCTGCTGGACGAGCCGACCTCGGCCCTCGACCGGACGGTGCAGCGGCAAGTGGTGGAGCTGTTGCGTTCACTGCAAGCCAAGTACAACCTGACGTATTTGTTCATCAGCCATGACCTGGCTGTCGTCAAAGCGCTGAGCCACCAGCTGATGGTGGTCAAGCATGGCCAAGTGGTCGAACAGGGAGACGCGCAAAGTATCTTTGCCGCCCCCCAACATCCGTATACACAGCAGTTGCTGGAGGCCGCTTTCCTGGCACCAGCCACTGCGCAATAACCTGAAAGAGGAGCAACACATGGGTTTTCTCGCCGGTAAGCGCGTACTGATCGTCGGTGTCGCCAGCAAGCTGTCCATCGCATCCGGCATCGCTGCCGCCATGCATCGCGAGGGCGCTGAGCTTGCCTTCACTTATCAGAACGACAAACTGAAAGGTCGCGTAGAAGAGTTCGCACAGGGCTGGGGTTCGAGCCCTGAGCTGTGCTTCCCGTGCGACGTGGCCAGCGATGAAGAAATCGCCAAGGTCTTCGAAGAACTGAGCAAGAAGTGGGACGGCCTGGACTGCATCGTGCACTCCGTCGGCTTCGCCCCGGGCGACCAACTGGACGGCGACTTCACCGAAGCCACCACCCGTGAAGGCTTCCGCATCGCTCACGACATCAGCGCCTACAGCTTCGTGGCCCTGGCCAAAGCCGGTCGCGAAATGATGAAAGGCCGCAACGGCAGCCTGCTGACCCTGTCCTACCTGGGCGCCGAGCGCACCATGCCGAACTACAACGTGATGGGCATGGCCAAGGCTTCGCTGGAAGCCGGCGTGCGTTACCTGGCCGGCTCCCTGGGCCCGGACGGCACCCGCGTCAACTGCGTATCGGCCGGCCCGATCCGCACCCTGGCCGCTTCCGGCATCAAGAACTTCCGCAAGATGCTGGCCGCCAACGAAGCGCAAACCCCGCTGCGCCGCAACGTCACCATCGAAGAAGTCGGCAACGCCGGCGCCTTCCTGTGCTCCGACCTGGCGTCGGGCATCAGCGGTGAAATCATGTACGTGGACGGCGGCTTCAACACCACCGCCATGGGCAACATCGAAGAGTAATCTTCGGCTAGCCGCTAAAAAACCCGCCAGTGCTGGCGGGTTTTTTTTGCTCGCGGGGCCCCTTCATCCCACGAAACCCAACACCTGCGCCAGCGGTTTACCCGCAGGATCAATCTCGTCAGCAGCAGCGATGATTCTCCCTGTAATGCTCTGGACAATGCAGTCATTCATGCGCCACCCCTCCAACCTGGCAACGCCTCCAACCCCGAAGTTATCATCGAGTTTACCGTCTTCCAGAATACGCAGAAGGGTCAGCACAAGGTCGGAACGCACCCCCACAATGATGCTTCCATCTGGTTGAACGACCACGTTTTGAATAGTCACGAAGCGTCCATTAATGTCGGTCCACAGTACTTGGCCATTGTTGAAACGGGGATCGGGTGTTCCATCATTCTGCAAGCGTACAGTTGCGACGCTAATTCCTGCGGCAGAGCGTACGGATGCGGCAAAGGTTATTCCGTGACGCGATATGCCCACGTTGTTAAATAAACCGTATTCCTCAGAAATCTTGTACAGACCGCCTGTCGCAAACCCTTTGTCCAACTTTCCGCTTTCGTCATAACTAGCCAGAACACTTTTGGGTTCTGATTCATTGCCGGTGGAGTTATCGAGCGATCCACTGACTATAAACCCTCCCTGCAGCTTCGGCTTGATGCTCTCGATACTCGAGTAGCGTGCGTTGTCGAATATGATCTTAACTTCGCCATTTCCACCGAATGTATCGTCAAGATCGCCATTAGGGAGATAGCAGCGGATGGTTCCACTCCCCTCAACGGCAGCTCCTGTTCCATCATGCAGAATGTGGCTTTGACCCAACAGGACACGCCCATCGGAGAGGGCACAACCCTTTGCTTCGTCAGTTATCACACTTTGCCCAGGGTCAAGTGGAATGTCGGGAAAGATTTTCGTGCCAAAGACCAGATTCTGACTGCCGTGCTCATTGAACTTCGTGACTGCAGCTAACCGGTTTAAGCCATCGCCAGTGCTACCGATAGCAACGAAACCGCCATCGTCTTGAATGTCAAGTTGACGCGAAGCGGAATATTTTGGCCCAAATTGCCAAGGTGGATTCACGAATGAAGGGTCGATAGAACCATCGCCGTAGGCCCGAATCAGCTGCAATTTGCCTGCCGAATCATAAACATAAACAATACGTCCAGTTTTTGTCTCCACCACGGAGCCGCAGCTGCCTGGTCCGATATTAATGACTCCATCTTTGGCAAAAGTTGGATCCAGATCACCAGCATTGCGATGTGTTTTGGCCAGGGTTGACATGGAGTTTTTCTCTGATTGTCAATATTCTCCGCCCTGAGAAAAACAACCAGTCTTCCCGACTCCAGCAGAATGTCTTTTACAGCGCCCACGCTAGCGCCTGAAAACAGATAAAGACACTGTCAGGACTGACAGTTGACTTTCATCAGAAGGGCTTTTCGCTTTCGATCTGCAGACATTTGTTGAACATTATTCGCAGCGGCAAGTTGCGTATCGCTGGATGATCAATCGCCTGCCGCCCGGTGCGATCGAACAGACGCACGCCCAAGGCCTGCTCCAGATTGCGTATCTGCGCACTGACCGCCGATTGCGTCAGGCCGATATGCAAGCCCGCCGCGGCAAACGTGCCATGCCGCGCCACTGCCAGAAAGGTTTTCAATTCACGCAGCATGGCCGCCTCGATTGATCGAAATAATTTGTGCTCGGCGCAAAAACTATCGTCTTTCAATCGAAAAGCACGGCGCTAGACTCAGTTCATCCCAACCGTTGAAATACGCCTGCTGTGGGAGCGAGCTTGCTCGCGATGAGGTCAGGACTAACAACGCTTCAACGCCTGCTTGTGCGCATACATCGCTGCATCCGCATCCGCCAGCAACTTATCCACGGTGTCATGGCGCTGCGGGTTGTATTCGATCTGGCCGACGCTGAAGCGAATCGCGTAACCGCGGTGCAACGTGGCATTGCGTTCTTCGAGGATTTCCTTGAGTCGCGCCATGATCGCCGTGGTTTCGACATGGCTTGAGCCGGTCAGCAGCGCCACGAATTCATCGCCGCCTAACCGTCCCACCACATCGCTCTCGCGAAAGGCGATGCGTAAAACATCGGCGAAGGTCTTAAGCGCGCTGTCGCCCTCGGCATGGCCGTAGAGGTCGTTGATCTGCTTGAAGTCATTGAGGTCGAAAAACAGCAGCGTCGCCGGTTTTTCCAGCCGTGCACAGGCGTCCAGCGCGTGCTGGGCGAGCATCTTGAAGCCGCGACGGTTGGACAGCAGCGTCAGCTCGTCCATGCTCGCCATCTGCACGGCCATCAGTTCCTGCTCGGCCATGCCGGCCAGATCGCGCAACAGGGCGCGCTCCTCTTCGTCGAGGTCACGGGGCCGGGTGTCGATCAGGCACAAGGTGCCCATCTTGTTGCCGTTGGGCACGGTCAGCGGATACCCGGCGTAGAACCGGATGTTCGGCTCCCCGGTAACCAAAGGGTTGTCGTGGAAACGCTCGTCCTCTCGGGCGTCAGGTACTAGCATGAGCTCGTCCCTGAGAATCGCATGGCCACAGAATGAAACAGAGCGTGGCGTTTCGGTCGTGTCCAGACCCACGCAGGACTTGAACCATTGCCGCTCCTTATCCACCAGCGTGACCAGGGCGATCGGCACGTTGAACAGCCGCTTGGCCAGTCGCGTCAGCCGGTCGAAGCGCTCTTCCGGTGCGGAATCGAGCAATTTCAAATCTTGCAGTACTTGAACTCGGACAGCTTCATTGGCAGGTTTGCCGGGTACCAGCATCACACACTCCTTTGTCGTCGATGCAGTTGAGCGTAGCCCGAATCAGCGATGACTCAACCTCTCATCCGCCGGCCACCGGACACGGCCCGCCTGCATCGGCCCAAAGCTTGAACTGGGTCACGAAGATATCGTGCGGCACCGGCACCGGCGCGCGCCCTGCCCCGGGATTCCAGCCCCAGAGCACCAGTTTGTCCTCGCTGACGTGTTTGATCAGCGCGGCGAAATCCCGGTCACCGTTGCTGGCGCGATCCTTGATCATTGCGCACAAACGATCCGGCGGCAGACCGATCCAGGCCATTTTGTGGGCGGCCGGCGGCAGGCTCCAGTGCGGCGCGCCCGGTGGCGCATGGGGGCCGTAACTGGCCGGCGGATTGCTTTCAGCGTGGCAGGTGGCGCAGGGCAAACCGGCGGCGCCCTTGCCGTCCATGCCGCGTACCACGTTCATCGCGTGGGGGATGCCGGCGTCGAACTGCAACGGCGAATCGCCGGGAATGTGACAATTCTGGCAGCGCGGGCTCTGGAAGACTTTCTGCACCGTGCCGAAAGCTTTCAAGGCTTCCTGATCGTCGGCGAACAGATCCGAGGCGTAACCGCCCAGCCCAAGCAGAATCACCGTGCCCAACAACAGATGTCGTTTCATCTCACACCCCCGACATTTGCAGTGGCAGTTCCCGCAGGCGCTGCCCGGTCAGGGCGAACACTGCGTTGGCCACCGCCGGCGCCGTGGGCGGCACACCGGCCTCGCCGATGCCGCCGGGTTTCTCGCTGCTCGGCACGATGTGTACCTCGACCAGCGGCATTTCATTGAGCCGCAACACCTGATAGTCGTGATAGTTGGACTGCACGACATGGCCGTCCTTGAGGGTCAGTTTGCTGTGCAGCGCCATGCCCAGGCCGAAGGTGATGCACGACTCCATCTGCGCCGCGATGCTCTGCGGGTTGACCGCAATTCCGCAGTCCACCGCACAGACCACCCGGTGTACGCGGATCGCCAGATTGTCCTGGGACACCTCCGCCACCTGCGCCACATAACTGCCGAACGACTCATGCACCGCCACGCCCAGCGCATGGCCGTCCGGCAGCGGCGCTTTCCAGTTGGCCTTCTCCAACGCCAGGTTCAACACGCCGAGATGCCGGGCATGATCCTTGAGCAGCGTTCGTCGGTACTCCACCGGATCCTTGCCCGCCGCCGTGGCCATTTCATCGATCAGCGATTCCATGACAAACGCGGTATGGCTATGGCCCACCGAACGCAGCCAGAGCACGTTGATCCCGGTGGTCGGCGAGTGCAGATCAACCTGATGATGGGCCAGGCCCTTGATGTACGGGCTGTCGGAAACGCCCTCGACCGAGGTCTGGTCGACGCCGTTCTTGACCATGGTTTTCTCAAGCATGGTGCCGGCCATGATCGATTGCCCGACCAGCACATGCTGCCAGGCCAGCGGCAGGCCGTCGGCGCCGAGGCCGATCTTCGCCTGATGCAGAAACATCGAACGGTAGTAACCACCGCGAATATCGTCTTCGCGCGACCACACGGTTTTCACCGGCATCGCAGCTGCCTTGGCCACTTGCACCGCTTCGGCGACAAAGTCCGAGGTCGGGTTGGCTCGCCGGCCGAAACCGCCGCCAAGGAATTCGGTGTGAATCTCGACCTGCTCCGGCTTGAGCCCGGTGATCTTGCCGGCAACCATCTGATCCAGCGTCTGGAACTGGGTGCCGGTCCAGATCTCGCACTTGTCGGCGCTGATCTTCACCGTGCAGTTCAGCGGCTCCATCGGCGCGTGGGCCAGGTACGGCACGCTGTATTCGACGTCGATCTTCTTCGCTGCCTTGCCGAAATTGCCCTTGGCATCGCCGGCCTGCGCCGCCGAGGTGCCCGGCGTGGCCGCCAGTTTGCGGAAACTCGCCAACAACTTTTCACTGCTCAGATCAGCGTTCGGCCCCAGGTCCCAATCGACCTTCAACGCATCGCGACCGAGCTTCGCCGCCCAGTAATGCTCGGCGACCACCGCCACACCGGTCGGCACTTGCACCACTTTGTGCACGCCGGGGATCGCCAACGCCTCAGCGCCTTCAAAGGATTTCACCGTGGCGCCGAACGCCGGCGCCCGCGCGACCATCGCGGTCATCAATCCGTCGAACTGCACGTCCATGCCGAATTTGGCGCGACCGGTGATTTTTTCCGGGGTGTCGAGGCGTTTGGTGGGTTTGCCGATGACTTTCCAGTCCTTGGCTTCTTTAAAGGTGATCGACTTCGGATCCGGCACCGGCAGTTGCCCGGCGGCGTCCGCCAGTTCGCCATAGGTGGCGCGGTTGTCGCCGGCAATCACCACGCCGGATTCGGTGCGAATCGTCGACGGTGCCACATTGAAACGCTTGGCCGCCGCTTCGATCAGCATCTGCCGCGCGGTGGCGCCGGCGAGCCGGTAGCGGTCGAACTCCATCCAGGTTGAAGTGGAGCCGCCGGTAATCTGCATCCCGCCAAACGCAGGCATGCCGTAATCGGCAGCCGAAGCCGGGGAATGCTCGACGCGGATCTTCGACCAGTCGGCGTCCAGCTCTTCGGCGATCAACATGGTCAGGCCGGTCCAGATGCCCTGGCCCATTTCCGAATGGCCGAGCAGCACGGTGACGCTGTTATCTGCCGCGATGCGCAGGAATGCGTTCGGCGCAAAGACCTTGCCTTCGTTCTCGGCCGCCATGGCGAACCGGTTGCCGCCAGGCACCACGAACGCCACCACCAGACCACCGCCAAGCACGGCGCTGCCCTTGAGAAATCCGCGACGGGATACAGGACTGTTCATCACTCACCTCCCCTCGTTCAGCCGATGTCGGCAGCACGTTTGACCGCCGCGCGGATTCTTGGATAGGTGCCGCAGCGGCAGATGTTGCCGGAGAGCGCCTGATCGATATCGCTGTCGGTGGGTTTGGGAATTTTCGCCAGCAACGCGGCGGCGGACATGATCTGCCCGGACTGGCAGTAGCCGCATTGCACCACGTCCAGTTCGGCCCAGGCCTGCTGCACCGGGTGCGAACCGTCGCTCGACAGGCCTTCGATGGTGAGGATTTTCTGGCCATGGGCGACGGCCGTGGCCGGGGTGATACACGAGCGCAGCGGTGCGCCATCGACGTGCACGGTGCAGGCACCGCACTGGGCCATGCCGCAGCCGAATTTGGTACCGGTCAGGTGCGCGACATCGCGCAGGACCCAGAGCAACGGCATGTCCGCGGGGACATCGAGCTCCTGATCCTTGCCATTGATGTTCAAGGTCAGCATCGGGGACTTCCTCAGACTCACAGTGTTCTGAAGGGCGCTGCTACGGCCATCGTTGGCGGTGCGCGCCTCGGCTTATCCCTTTCAGCTAAGCGCATTTTGACCCGACGACCAGCCGCCGCGACCACCGGTCATCCGGCACCGTTCGGAAAATCATCGATCAGGGTGTCGTTTTTGCTCCTACAGTTGATACCGCTTGTCACCGCAAGAACTGCCCTTTCACACTTTCCAGGAGTCGCGAACATGGGATTTGTCACAACGAAAGACGGCGTCGAAATCTTCTACAAGGACTGGGGGCCCAAGGACGCCCCGGTCATTCACTTCCACCACGGCTGGCCGCTGAGTGCGGACGACTGGGATGCGCAGATGCTGTTCTTCCTGGCGCAGGGGTTCCGGGTCGTGGCCCATGATCGACGGGGTCACGGGCGTTCCAGCCAGGTCTGGGACGGTCACGACATGGATCACTACGCCGACGATGTGGCGGCGGTAGTCAATCATCTGGGGACGCAGAAAGCCGTGCATGTGGGCCACTCCACCGGTGGCGGCGAAGTGATTCACTACATCGCCCGGCACGGCGAGGATCGGGTATCGAAAGCCGCGATCATCAGCGCCGTGCCACCGCTGATGGTGAAAACCGAAAGCAACCCTGGTGGCCTGCCCAAATCAGTGTTCGACGATCTTCAGGCGCAACTGGCAGCCAATCGCGCGCAGTTCTATCGCGACGTGCCCAGCGGGCCGTTCTACGGCTACAACCGCCCCGGCGCCAAGCCATCGGAAGGGATCATTGCGAACTGGTGGCGCCAAGGCATGATCGGCAGCGCCAAGGCGCACTACGACGGCATCGTTGCCTTCTCGCAGACCGATTTCACCGCTGACCTTAAAAGCATCTCGATCCCGGTGCTGGTCATGCACGGCGACGACGACCAGATCGTGCCCTATGAAAACGCCGGCGTGCTGTCGGCGAAACTGCTGAAAAACAGCACGCTGAAGATCTATCCGGGCTTCCCCCACGGGATGCCGACCACCGAGGCTGCGACGATCAACGCGGATCTGCTGGCGTTCATTCGCGGCTGATCATACCCGCCGGGGTCAGGCGCCCTGCCTGACCCCGGCTATTCTTCGGTTCGCCCCGTTCTCTCACGATCGCGCACGTAGTGTCTGGCCAATGGAAAGGCCGGTAGCCACGACTCGCGACGCACCGTCCACAGCTCGTACGTGGGCTGGAATTGATCCGGTGCATCCAGCGCGCCGAGATTGACCTCGACTTCATCGCCGCTGCGGCCGAACACCGACGAGCCACAGCGCGGACAGAAATGCCGCCCCGCATAGTCACGGGTTTCACCGCTGATCGTCACAGCATCCTCGGGAAAGATCGCCGACGCGGCAAACAGCGCGCCATGGTGTTTGCGGCAATCAAGACAGTGACAAACGCCAACCCTGTAGGGGCGCCCTGACGCCTCGATCCGCACTTCGCCGCACAGACAACCGCCGGTCAATCGGTCCATGGGACACCTCGTCTGAAAATGGAATATCCGGTGAGTGAAAATAGCAGCCCATTGGGGGAACGCTTACAATCGTGGCCCATTAACACTATCCAGGCAGACCTGTCCTTTCATGGCGCTCGATCCTCTCACGATGCTCACCATTTCCACCGCCCTGGCCGCGGCGGCCGCCCTGTATCTGGCGGTCGAATGGCGCAGTATCCGCGAATCTTCCCTGCTGTTCTGGAGCGCCGGTTTCGCCACCATCACCGTCGGCTCGAGCCTGGCCCTGTTGCGCGCCAACGGTTATCCGCTGATCGGCATCTGGTTCGCCAACGGTTTGCTGGTGGTCGCACACTGGCTGTTTCTGCTGGGAGTCGCGCGGTTTACCCAGCAGCGCTTGTCGCGGGCCTGGTACTTGATGTTCCTGCTCTGGCTGTCGTTGCTGCTGTTACCGGAAGATCCGTCGTGGTCGAAGATCATGCTGATGGCCAACTCGCTGCTGGTGGCCGCATCGATGCTGCGGGCCAGCCTGTTGCTGCGCCCTCATGGCAAGTCGTTGAGCGTCGGCGCGGTGCAGTTGCGTTATGTGTTGCTGATCCACGGCGCGTTCTATTTCATCAAGGCGATCATCGCGGTGATTCCAGGCACGCTGATCGATCTGGCGTCGCTGCGCGGCGAGATCATTCAGATTTCCCTGGTCGAGGGCGCGATGGCGATCATGCTGATCGCGCTGTCGATGACCGGCACCGAGCGCTACCGGCGGGAAAAACAGATTGCCGAACTGGCCGCCCGGGACCCGCTGACCGCGCTGTACAACCGCCGCGCCCTGGAAGTCCGCGCGCCGCGTCTGCTCGACGAAGTCTCCAGCGCCCGCCCCGGCGCGCTGCTGCTGATCGACATCGACAATTTCAAACTGATCAACGACCTGTACGGCCACACCGCCGGCGACCGGTTGCTTATCGCCCTCAGCGAAATGATCCGCGCGGTGCTGCCCAAAGGCGCGCTGGCAGCAAGGCTGGGCGGTGACGAATTCGTGATGCTGCTGGGCGATGCGTCCCACGCACAGATCATGGATCTGGGCTGTGCGCTGCGTGAGCAGTTTCAGCAGATGACTTCCCAGACCTACACCACCCCGCAGGCCGTCACCCTGAGCATCGGCGCCAAGGTGTTCGATCAGCCGCCGGCCAGCCTCGCGGCGTTGATCGAACAGGGCGACAGCGCGCTCTACGAATCCAAGCGCGGCGGTCGTAACCGGATTCAGCTGGCCGACTACACCTGACCTATCCTTGCCTGCATCCCGCGATCAAGGAGTCCGTCATGTCCTCGCCTGAATCCACCCTCCTCCAGAGCTGGCAGCACAACGCCCGGGCCTGGACCGAAGCCGTGCGCAGCGGCGCCATCGAGAGTCGCCGGCAGGTGACCGATCAGGCCATGCTGCTGGCGGTGATGGGGCGCCAGCCCGAACGGGTTCTCGATCTGGGATGCGGTGAGGGCTGGCTGTTGCGGGCGCTGGCCGAGCGCGGGGTCGACGCGTTAGGCGTGGACGGTGATCCGACGCTGATCGAGGCCGCGCGCGAGGCAGGATCATCGCCCGCGCAGGTCGCCAGCTACGAAGATTTGGTTGAGGCGAAGGTCGACATTGGCCGCGATTACGACCTGATCTGCGCCAATTTTTCCCTGCTGCATCAGGACATCATTCCGCTGCTCGCGGCGATGCATGCACTGCTCGTGCCGGGCGGTGCGTTGGTGATCCAGACGCTACATCCGTGGTCGGTGGCTGCCGGTGATTATCAGGACGGCTGGCGGGAAGAAACCTTCGACGGACTCCAGGGCGATTGGCAGCCGATGCCGTGGTATTTCCGCACCTTGTCCAGCTGGCTCTATGCGCTGGACATGGCCGGCCTGCAGTTGACCGGCCTGCGCGAGCCGCAGCATCCGCAAAGCCCGGTGCCGCAGTCGTTGCTGATGATTGCCGAGCGTCGCGGGTAAACCCTGCAGCCTCGGCTTGATTCGCAGCAACCGACCATTCGGCCCGTTGCGCTGCCAGCCGAACACAGACTGACTACGCTATTAATCCAGCGTGTCCAACCTGCCGAGGATGACTGCCATGCAACGCTTTCAAAAGCTGACTCCGTGCCTGTGGTTCGACGATCAGGCGGAAACGGCGGCGAAGTTTTACTGCTCGATCTTCGATCATTCGAAAATCACCGCCCTCACCCACTACAGCAAGGTCGGCCAGGAATTCCACGGCCGCCCGGAAGGCTCGGTGATGACCGTCAGTTTCGAACTCGACGGCCAGACCTTCACCGGACTCAACGGCGGCCCGGTGTTCACGTTCAACGAGGCGATTTCGTTTCAGGTCAATTGCCAGAACCAGGAGGAAGTCGACCATTTCTGGGGCAACCTCAGCGCCGGCGGGCCGGTGCAAGCGCAGCAATGCGGCTGGCTCAAGGACCGGTTCGGCGTGTCGTGGCAGATCGTGCCGGTGGCGTTCATGCACATGATGACCGACCCCGACCAGACCAAAGTCCAACGGGCAATGCAGGCCATGTTCGGGATGAAAAAACTCGACATCGCCGAACTGGAACGAGCCTTTGCCGGCCAGAGCTAAGCCGCTGAGCGCAGCCAACCGCTCATCGGGAATCCACGTAACCTGTCAGATATGACAGGTGTTTTTGATCTGACGGTGCTTGACCATGGCCATTCCTCCATTTGAAGGTATGCCGCCATGAACACAGTGGATTTCGAAGATCAGGCATCAAAAACTTATGCTCCCGGGCAGACATTCACCAGCTACGGGGTACCTTTTCACCTTTTGCCAGGATCTACAGCACCGATGTCCATTCAGGGATCAAGCGGTACCCACGTTAATGGGCAAGTCCTGGTCATTCGTCCAGGCACCGTGGAGATCGACCTCAACCCGGCCCAAAACAGCTTCAGCTTTTGGTTTGCAAACGCAGATAAAGGACTGACTGTGCGCTTTTTTGCGCAGGATGGTTCGAAGATTGACGAGTTCATTGAACCTGCGCATGGTGCTGGCGAGAAAGCATTCGGACATACCATCCAGCCTTCATTCACGAGGGTTCAGATCGAAGTCCACGGTGATAGTGCGTTAATCGATAAGCTGGAGTTCGTGTAATAACGATGACTGGCCAACGGCAGTCAGCGCTCGCTAAACTCAGGCCCGACTGCCGAGAATCACAACGATGAAACACGCTGCCGCCAAGAACCCCGAACAAGCCCCTCGCTTCTGGCGCGACGACGCCCTGCCCTTCATTGAAGCGCGGGCCATCGCCGATGGCCGCGAGGTCTGCTATTCCCGTCATTCCCACGCGCACTTTTCCATCGGCGCGATCACCGCCGGACGCAGCACCTATGTGCATGAGCAATCCTCGTTCGAAGTGGCGGCCGGCACCGTGGTGCTGATGAATCCGGGGGACGTGCACGCGTGCAACCCGATCGATGACCAGCCGTGGTCGTATTTGATGTTGTATGTGGAAACGCCGTGGCTGACGGATCTGCAGCATCAACTGGGGTTCAGTGCGGAGCTTGAGTTTCGGCGGTTCTCCGATACCCATTTGAATGACGCCCACCTGTTTCGCGACTTGAATGGGTTGTACGGCGTGTTAGTCGACGATCAGCAAGACGTGCTGCGCAAACAAAGCGCGGCTGTCGAGTTTTTCAGCGACCTGCAACTACGTTTGAATCCCATCGAGCAACCGTTGCGCGAACCGAACTGCAAACTCGAACGCGCCGCCGACTTCATCCGCCAACACTGCACCGACCTGCTCAGCCTCGACGACATCTGCGCCGCTGCCGAGCTGTCACCGTCCTACCTGATCCGCGCCTTCAAACAGCATTACGGCATGACGCCCCATGCGTTTTTGGTCAACCAGCGCATCCAGTTCGCCCGCGAGCGCTTGCGGCGCGGGCAGTTGATTGCGGATGTGGCGCTGGAGGCGGGGTTTGCTGATCAGGCGCATTTTCAGCGGGCGTTCAAGCAGCATCTGGCGGCTACGCCGGGGCAGTATCGGGGATAGCTCCACACGCTCAATCCCGTCGCACTGAAATGTTTTGGATCGTTCCCACGCTCTGCGTGGGAACGATCAGGTTACAGAGGCGCCTCGGTCACTTTGATAAGTCTACATACCCGGAAAGATATACATATTTATCGCCAACAAAGCTTCAGGCCTTTAAAAATAATCCCCCCTCTCATTCCCGCCACGACAAAGAAACACTTCGAACATTAATCCACGCCAATTTTCGCCTTGGCGCCTTACTCTAAAAACCTGTCTACCGCACAAAAACGACAGTCAATAAACAACCACCACACATCTCATTTATTTCGCTACCAGAGAATGGATTCCGAGTCATGAAGCCAATGGACAACTATGTTTACAACTCCAACAACACACTTCAAAAGAAGACAGTAAGCCAGACCATTACAAACTTTATCGACGATAAATACGCCAATGAACGCCTTGGCTGGAAATGGGATGAAATTCTGGTTCCGTGCGTGGAGGACAGCACATTTGACCAGATTCATCGCAGCAGTAAAGTTTCGCTTTCCATACTTCTTCGCCACGACGATTTTCACTTTGTCCGCGCTCGCCACCAGATTCCGGACAACGCGATTTTTCTGCTGGATGAGCGAGGCCGGCTCTACTTCAGTCATCGAAATCTGGTTTCCAGCAACGGTCGGCCTGCTACCCCGTTTGTTTCTCTCCGGGATATCACCGTGGATGTCACAGGTCGGGCGGACTTGGAAGACGATCTGCGATTGTTGGCCAGGATCGCCGCATCCAGCGGCGGATGGATCGTGTCAGGAGACGAAATCAGTGTCGGCCAGTGGCTGCGATTCAACGGATTGCAAGTACCGACAAACGAACAAGAGACCCGTGACCTGCTGGACCTGTTGAACTTCTCGACATTGCCCGAGCCCCCGAAGTATGGAAACTATTGGCAACTGCTGGACGCGCCAGATACGTCGCCATTCAAGCTTGAAGGAAACAACCGGGCAATCATTCTTGATCTGAAACAAAGTTTCACTATGTATTCTGAAGCCATCGTCAATGTCCTCGGCAGAAGCGTGCTGATTGAGAGCGGACCAAGTGACGGCGCTACAACCAGCATGGACTACCGCCTTCAACAATTGCTCGAAAGTACAGCGTCCCGGCACGGGCAAGATTATCTGTCCCGACTGGGCTGGCTTAATGAAGCAGCTGCCACTCAACAATCGACTGAACTCGCAGAGCAACTGGCGGTTGCCGCGATATTGCTTGATCTCGACCCGGCGCTCGATATTGCCAATACCCACTTCGCCGGTTTCGATCTATACGCCAGACGCTACTTCAAACAGCATCCGAGCCAGGTTCGAACGGAACTGGAAGCGCATCTGATCAAGCATTTGCACGTCGCCCCCCCACTCGCTCCGTTGGTGGCACAGATGATTCTGGCAGGCATGGCGCCGGAGTACCTTTTTGCAGACTGGCCGTCCAGCCTGCGAATGGGAACACCAGCCTGGGTGATCGCTACTCAGGCGGTGCATCTGGTAGAAGCACTGGCACCCGGTGCCAGCCGCAAAATGACTTATCAACATCTGATGGGATTCAGCCAATCGACGAAATCACTCGCGCCTCTGGCTGCGTTACAAGCTGAGGGCTCGGTGGACCCGGTGGTGACCTGGGCCTGGATGAACGGTGTCATCACGCGAGATGCGCAAGGCGATCTCAGCGCAAAAGAAATCGAACGCGCGATGCGCGAATACGATCAGTACATCGACATGACGCTGAAAGCCGCTGAATGTTTTTCCACACCATTGCCCGACCGAAGACAACTTGCGTTGCAAGAGCTGAAATCGCAGGAGCGCCATTGCGACCCCGATGAACTGCTGGTCAAACATCGCGGCAGTGGTGGTGGCGCCGGTCGTAAAGTGTCAGTGCTGGACCTTTACATGGGCGACGAACTTCACACTCAAGACTGGGATCGCATCAAAGGCACCAGTATCTACAAATCCTTCCCGAACCTGCCCTATCTCTATCCCGTTACCGAGCTTTACGAGTCGGCGACCAACAGTCATTTCGAGTCTGTACTCGAGGGGCTGGCGCGCAATATCCAGATCGCCATTTCTCAGGTACTCCCGGAAGATACAGCGTCCCTCGAATACGGTGCGATCGGGATCTATTGCGTTCAGAATATGAACTACAAACCGGCGAGAGTTACCGGGCGTTATGGTTTCAGTCCGGCGACTTACGTCCCGGGTGAAACCGGGCGCTACGGCGTCATTCTTTGTGTAAAGCACGGTTATGCCGTCAAGTGCTTTGAACTGTTTCCACTCAGGATGGAATGCCGGTACAACCCAAATCTTGAAGCGTTCTTCAAGCCGCTGATAACCGGAAACGGCTACCCGCTCGACACTCGCTTCGCAGACAAGAAAAAATTTGAATTGATCCCCGTCGACCTTCAGGCCTACTTGCAAAACGTGCCACCCAAAACGGGTGTCCTGTCCAGAGTCCACGTCCGCAGGATCGGCGTACTTGAAGCACCTGCCGACCACAGCGACCGGGATAATCAAATACCCTTTTATCGATCCTCACGCATGGAAACACTGGGTAGGCTGGTCGCCAGGCAAAATCCGTACATCACCGAAAAAGAGATTCACCAGTTGGGCCTGCAGCAAACCGCACGAGAAAAGGCGATCGAAAAAACCGACGCTATCTTCAACATTATTCTCAACCTGATCATTCCCTTCAAAGGCTGCGTGGAAGGACTGACTTCAGGGGATCCGAAGAAACACGGCGGTGCCATTTTCGACTGTATTGTCGACGCTGCCGTACTGGCGATGACCATTTTTGCCGCGCCCGTCGCCATCGCTGCCGCTGCCAGCAAAGCTGCGGCCATCGCCGGCAAACTGCTGTCCGCTTCGCGGGTTCTGGCAAAGACGGCCCTCAGCCTGTTCAATCCGTTATCGGGTTTGCCGCAACTGCTCAAGGCGGGTGGCAAACTGATCGGACGAGGGCTGACGAAACTGAGCGGCCATACGCTCTCACTGGCACATCAAGCCAAGCAGCAACTCAGGTTTCTGACCGGTGCCAACAGCTACGACCTGATCAAAGCCATTGAGCACACCGGCTCGGCTACCCAACTTCGAACGTCGCTGGATACCGTCGCTCACGCTCGAGCACTGTTCAAAAATGATCTCATAGAGGATGCGCATCAGGTTCTGCAGAAACTGCATGCAAACGACGCAAAACGATTGAGCAAGATTCCCGAGTCGGAGCTCGCGCACCTGTTGGAAAAGACATTGGGCGACATTGCGCGCCAGTCCGACGCGGCCCAGTCGTTGAAGAAAGTGCTGGATCCACAAGTGGTCGAAAGTCTGATCAGGCAACAGGCGAAAAAATATACGCTGGCTAATCTCCACCAGTTCAGCAATCACAATACACTGCCCGAGTTGTTCGAAACGACGTTGACCATTGAATACAAAAACCTGCAGTTCATGCACAACCACCAGCGCACACTGCTGACCACGGATTTGGGCAAGGCGCCATTCGACAGCCTACTGGATGAACTGAAGTTCAATCCCGCTGGACTGACCGATAACACAGATCGCGCCGCGGCCTGGATTGTTCACGCATCCAGTTCTCGTAACGACGTCGATCGTGTGAAGGACCTTCTGCTCGAATTCAGCCGTAACAACAAGCCACTGAACGATCCGGCGGTATACGCCGAGCTGCACAAACGCATTGCTCCCAAGGATGCCGGCGGCTTGCGCAGTCCAACGGGGGAGGCACGCTATCCTTCCAATGTTTCAGGCGCAGCGTTGCTGGAACAACACGCCAAGGCTCTGGATCCTGCGGGTGAACATTTTTCCAGGCAGATGCTGGGAGCGATGCTCGGTTATCACAGCTTTGTCGATGGCAACGGGCGCACGGCGCGAGCGGTGTATGCGATTGCGGAGCTGCGCAAAAATCGCTTTCATCCTTTAGGTAAAGCGGCTGAAGACGCCCTGAGCGGACTGAACTGATTCAACCTGCAAATACCCGTGGGAGTGATTCCCACGGGGCTTGAGGCGCCAGCAGGTAAATCGCACTCACCGCCAGCAGCGATGCCATCACCCGGTTGAACAAACGCATCCCTGCCGGGTTGCCGAGATAGCCACGCAAAAACGTCCCGGCATACGCCCAGCACCCGACCGACAGATAACAGATCACCAGATACACCGCCGCAAACTGCCACACCAGCCGCGCCTCGCCGTCGGCGACAAACGCGCCCATCCCCGCCACGCAGGCCAGCCAGGCCTTGGGATTGAGCCATTGCATTACTGCGCCGTAGAGCATTGATGGCGCCCTGCCCGATTCTCCCGCATTCAACTGCCCGTCATCCGTTGCCAACTTCCAGGCCATGAACAGCAAAAACGCCACCCCGGCCAGTTGCACCACGCGGGTCAGCGACGGCCACAGTTTCAGTACTTCGTGCAGCCCCAGTCCCATCAACACCAGCAACAGCACAAACCCTAGCGTCGCCCCGGCCACATGCCGCTGGCTCGCGCGAAAGCCGAACTGCGCCCCCGAACTCAACGCCACGATATTCACCGGCCCCGGGGTAATGGACGCGGCCAGGGCAAACGCCGCCATCGATACAATCAGACTCATCGCACACCTGCTTCAAATCTAGGAACAAGGCGCTCACGGTAGCCGGCGCACAGCAGGCGGTATTGAAGGAAATTACCCCCGCTCGCGCAGACCCACTACGCTCTGGCTATGCGATCACTTTTGACCAGGAGGTCTGCCCCTCGATGATTCTGATTCTGTTGCCCTCTGCCGATTACGACCCGACGGAAAGCAGCGTGCCCTGGCAGGCGATGCGCAATGCGGGCATCGAAGTTCGTTTTGCCACGCCGCAAGGCTTGCCTGCCCACGCCGATCCACGGTTGGTGAATATCGGCTTCGGCCTGTTGAGCCCGATGCTGATGACGCGCAAGGCCGATCTGGACAGTTACACGCAGATGATCGAGTCCGAAGCGTTCAAGCAGCCGCTGGCGTATGCCGATGTCGACACGAACCGCTTCGATGGTCTGCTGATCCCCGGCGGGCATGCCAAAGGCATGCGCACGTTGTTGGAATCCACGCAGGCCCAGCAGATCGCCCTGCAATTTTTCAAGTCCGAAAAACCCGTGGCGGCGGTGTGCCACGGCGTGCTGTTGCTGGCCCGGACGCTCGACCCCGACACCGGGCGTTCGGTGTTGTTCGGGCGCAAGGTGACGGCGTTGCTCGCGGCAACCATGGAGTTGCCGGCGTGGCTGATGACAGCTGCGTGGCTGGGGCGCTACTACCGCACCTACAAGCAGACCGTCGAAGCGGAAGTGAAGACCGCGCTGGCCAGCAAAGCCGACTTCCAACGCGGGCCGCTGATCGCCAAGCGCGATTGTGCGCAGAAACTGCAATCAGGATTTGTGGTGCGCGACGGCCAACTGCTGACAGCGCGCTGGCCAGGCGATTGCCATCGATTCGCCGCAGAATGGGTGGCCATGTTGCAGCCACCCGAGCGCTGATCCGCGTTTCAGTCCAGACGCGGCACGGTGAAACGGAACTCACTGCCCTGCCCCGGCTCGCTCTCGGCAACGATCTGCCCGCCATGGGCCTCGACGATGCCTTGCGTGATATACAGGCCCAGCCCGGTGCCGGTCGGATTGCCTTCCTTCACCGTCCAGTAACGGTCGAATACGTGCGGCAGGTGATCCTTGGGAATGCCTTCGCCGCTGTCGCGGACCGTGAAGACGATGTCGTCACCGACCGATTTGGCATACACGTCGACCGTGCCCAGGCGCGGAGTGAATTTGATCGCGTTGCCGACCAGATTCGACAGCACCTGAAACAGTCGCTCGGGGTCGGCATGGATGCTCAGGTCGGGATCGGCCTCGAACGAGATGCTGATGTCCTTGTCCAGCGCCAGCGGCGCGAGCAGCGATTGCGCCTCTTCGAACATCTGCGCGACATCGAGTTTCTGCGGCGAGATGGTGTAGCGCCCGGCGTCGATTTTCGAGGTGTCGAGCAAGTCTTCCAACAGCGTGTTCATGCGCCCGGCGGCTTGTTGCATGGTGTCGATGGCGGTGGAGATGCGCCGCGAGGTGTGCGGCCCGTCGGAGCTGAAAGCCTTCTGCATCATGCCGCACAGCATCGAGATCACGGTCATCGGGTTGCGCAGATCGTGTGAAACCACAGCAACCAATTCATCGCGGGCACGCACCGCCTCCTGCTCCCGGCGCACCTGACGGGCCAGATCATTTTCCAGCGCCGAGCGACGCAAGTCGTTGGCGGCGAACAGATCGCCGTGACTCCACTTGGTGGAAATCCCGGCCATCTCGACCTTCCAGATTTCGAACGAAGTACGCGGCCGCAGGCGCAGGCCGGCGTCGGAGTTTTCCAAATCCAGCGGCTTGCGCGGGTCGCCGCTCCAGTTGATGTTCTCTTTGACTTCGGGGCGGAACCACAGCACGCCGTTGTCCACCGGTTTGGGCAGGCTCATGGCGAGCACGCCGCTGGCAACTTGCTGATAGTGCGCGGCCGGCGGATAGACGCTGGCCAGGTGGTGACTGGCAAACACCGGCTCGCCACGCTCCTGCAACCATTTGTGCAGGGCACGGATCTCTTCCGGCTCCGGGCAGTTGCCGTAACGGTGCAATTGCTTGTCTTCGATGATCGCGATGCCGCCGGCATTGGCCAGCGCCATCAGGACTTGTGGCTGGTTGGCCAAACCATCGAATACGTTCTGTGGCGAATCGATCATTGCTTGATTGAGCAGCGCCAACGCTTCGACTTTTTCTTCCCGTTGACGGCTGACTTCCAGTGCTTCCATCGCGCTGATCTGCAACGACAGCACCTGGCCGATGGTCTGGCACGCGGTGCGCAATTCATGCGGTACATGCAGCGGCTGGCGATTGCCGCAACTGATCAGGCCCCAGAGCTTGTCGCCCTTGAGCAGGGAAATGCTCATCGAGGACAGCACGCCCATGTTCTTCATGTACTGGCAGTGGATCGGCGACACGCTGCGCAGCGTCGCGAAGCTCAGGTCCAGCGGAGTCTGGGTGTCCGGGCGCAACTTGGGCACCAGCGGCACCGGTTGGTAGTCGGCATTCGGGATGATCCGCAGCCAGTTGGTGCGGTACAGCTCGCGGGCCTGCTCGGGGATGTCGGAGGCCGGGAAAAACAGACCGTTGAACACTTCCATCGAGGGGTCGGACGCTTCGGCAATGACTTGGCCGTGGCCCTCTTCCTCAAAACGGTAGATCAATACCCGGTCGTAACCGGTCATGGCCTGGATTTCCTTGACGCTGATGTCGTACAGCGCCTGCAGGCTCTGGGCCTTTTGCAGGCGCGCGAGCATCCGCCCCAGATGGGTCTCGGTGCCGGCGACGTTGCGCGGCTGGAAGTTTTCGACGTGGATTTCCAGCTCCAGAATCAGCACATCCTGATGCCGGTGCACCAAGCCTTCGAACGCCGTGCCATTAAGGCGAAAGTGCAGCGGCGGCGCATCGGACAGGGTCGGTTGTTGCAAGGCCTGGCGAACCTGCGCAGCGTGGGCATCGCCGATCAGGCTTTGCAGGGGCTGGCCGATCAGCTCTTGCGCCGGGCGCGCGAGCAAGGTTTCGACGTTGGCGCTGATCTGGATGATCGAAAGGTCCGGCTCGCTCAGGGTCAGCAGCAAACCGTGCGGCTGGATAGCGCCGGGAAAGCGGATCGGCTCGTCGGCACAGTTGGCCAGCAACTCTTCAAAGGCTTCTTTGTCTTGCGGGGTCATACCAGAACCTCCTGGCTTTCGAGCCAGCGCTCGAAACAGCTGAATGTAGTGTGGGCGGCCGCCACGACGGCTTCACGCTCGTCGGCGTCCATCGGGCGACTGCCCAGGTATTCGATGAAATCGCGCCAGCGCCGGCCGGTGGCAGCGCCGTAGATGTCCAGAAACGCTGCGCCGTTGTCCGCGCCCAGGCTCAACCGCGTGGCGATTTCCCGGCGCAGGATCTGTCCGCCGAGGGTGGCGCCTTCCAGCACGTACAGCACTCCAAGGCAGGCGGCGGCGGAGTCGATGGTGGGCAACTGGCGGCAGACCGGAAAGTCCTTGCCGTTAGCATCCAGCGCTTGCAGATCGCGTTGCAGGGTCGGCGCTTTGAGGCGCGAAACCAGATCGAAATCGGCGGGGATCTCGCCGCTGTCCTGCAATGCGCTTTCCAGTGGCTGATAGAAGCCGTAATAGGCCCGCATCAATCGCTCGAAAGCTTGCAGATCAAGGGTGTCGGAGAAGAAAGGAAGGCGTTTTTCCAGTGCAATGTGCAGTTCGGCCGTGCCGGCGCGCAGGTCCTGCAACACCGGTGGTACATGAACCTCGCGGGCCTTTGCTTGCATGTAGGTCGCTCTTGGTAGGGCCACTTAGGCCGTGCGTGATCAGTGAAACGGGGAGAAACCTTACACGATAATCTCCCTCCCATTCCAACCGGAGGGATCATCTATCCATTCACACCCTCCTCGCCTTGATTATGAGTTCCAACACCCGCTGAAAGTTCGACCTGAAAGATTTGATCGATGATGTATTAAAAAATCACATAACGAGGCACTTCGAATGATACTCATAAAGCACTTACAACAAACAACTCCTGATAGGCTTCTTTGCGCACCTCACCCTTCCCACTAAAGCATATATTTACAACCTCAATAAAAGCAAAGTATCACCATTCAGATCAACCCAATCCAGATAACCAAACTACTCCTTGGAAACCCCGACCTAATAAAGACAACACAGCGAAGCAAAACTCGACACAATGGTGGCTTTTTGATACCTTTCCCAAATTCAAAAGGAGGTTGATGCTCATGATTTTCTGTAAATCAAAGAACCTAGAACACCAAAAAGATATAGTCACACTCGACAAGTCAGATTGGGATGACTACGGCTATCGTACTCAGTTCTATGTAACATATTACGATGAAAACCTAGAAAGACATGATCTAGGCACGATAAAAATAGGTTTTATTGGACAAGCAAATAGCGAACAAACTGCAAATGCGCTTCCTGACAACTTTCCTCATTTAAAAGATAATTATTTCTCACTAGGTCAAAGTTCAGAGTTTTACGAGCGAATCATTGCACTTCCCAAAAGAAAAGGCTTTGAAATCCTTAAAAAACTGCGCGACATCGCATTCAACAAAAGCATTTTTAATTCAGTCATGGAGGAACACGTTCTTTACTCCTCACTGATGCGATTCACCAGCTCAACGACAATAAAAAATCAATTCACTCGAATCCTTGAAGGTGGGGTTACGTATGAGAGCTTTGATTTCAGCTATCAAAAATCACCACAAAGATCAGGCACAAGTACTCGTTTTGATTTTTCAGTAAAAATTGACTCAAAACCACCGACCCACATGCACGTACTCATTGGCAGGAATGGTACAGGGAAAACAAAACTACTTAATAGCATGATTACTAGCTTGGTACATAACAACAATGAGTCAGGTGCTTTTTTTGAGAAGCGCAACACTCACTCACCTCTGATTGGTAGCAATTATTTTAGTGGAGTAATATCCGTATCCTTTAGCGCGTTTGACAAATTCGTCCCCCCGCAAGATCAACCAGATAGCGCCAAAGGGTTACGATATCACCACATAGGATTGAAGCAGATTGTTGATGATGAACTCCAGCCGAAATCTGATAAAACTTTAGAAACCGAGTTACTCGAAGCCATCGAGACATGTTTAAACCAAGAGGACAAGCGCACACTACTATTAGATGCAATAAAAACACTCGAATCAGATGACAATTTTAAACAAATCGGATTAGTAGAACTCATAGAATCCCGTTACGATAGAAAAACAGTTCCAGATTTTAAAAAAATCTATAAAGAAATGAGTTCTGGGCATGCAATCGTACTTCAGTCTTTATCTCGGTTGATCGCCTACATTGAGGAGAAGTCCTTAGTTATGATGGACGAACCCGAAAGCCATCTGCACCCACCACTGCTTTCCGCTTTTACAAGAGCGATTTCCAACATACTTGCCGAACGTAATGCCATTGCTTTAATAGCTACACACTCTCCTGTCATCCTCCAGGAGGTGCCTAAAAATTGCGTGTGGAAGTTATATCGAATCGATGATGAAATTAAAGCCGAGCGCCCTTTAGATGAGACATTTGGTGAAAACCTTGGCGTACTGACAAGCGAAATCTTTAGCTTGGAGGTTTCTGCATCAGGATTTCATAATCTTTTAAGAAAGTCTGTAGAAGACAACAGCAAAACATACAACCAAATAATAGATGAATACAACGACCAAATCGGATTCGAGGGCCGCTCCATACTCAGAAATCTCATTGCTACCAGAGGAAAAGGGGGCAACAGATAATGCGAAGCTTGCCCATTCCAAAACAAGACAACATGTTGGTCTACAGAGACTGCGTGAATGGCATATTCAACGAAGAATTGCGCAGCAGATTCAAAAGTGCGGCGCCTGATATTCAGGTGGCGTATAAGAGTTATCTAACAGAGGCAAAGGCAAACCTACTCCATACAATCAGGGGCAAAAAATACGAGAAGAACGATATAGTCCTTTCTCGCCTTACGAAAGACAATCTGATGAAGTTGTACTCACAATACTTTGTCGGCGAGCAAAAAATAGCAAGAAAACATTACAACGATATCTTCTTTAGCTCACCAAACCAAAAATGCCCTTATTGTGGATTTGGACAAGTATTTACATTAGACCATTATTTATCCAAGGCTTCACACCCTCAGTTTTCTGTTCTGATGCCTAATCTGGTTCCTTCCTGCCGGGATTGCAATGAAGGTTACAAAAGCGATAAAGCCGGAAACTCCGAATCAAAGCAGTTCCTTCATCCTTACTTCGAAAAAGGATACTACTATGAGCAACAATGGCTTTTTGCAGAAGTAAAGTACAGTGTACCTGCCACGATATTTTTCTATGTTTCCTGCCCACTCAACTGGACTGAATCGGCAAAAAGCAGAGTACGCAATCATTTTAAGGAGTTCGGACTGCAAGAGAGATATGCCGTCGAAGCAGCAGAAGAACTTTCAACCTTGAGTTTGCGCCTATCTAGACGACACAAAAATGATAGCCCGGCTCAGATAAGAGAAATATTGGACGAAGCGTTGGAGGCAGAACAAATGAAGCATCAAAACTCATGGAAAACAGCGATGTACTATGCTTTAGTGCAGAGCAAATGGTATCAATGCGAAGGTTACAAACTAGAATAATTGGAGTTAGAAATCAGGTATTTATAAATTTCGACAACAACAGCGATACGTCAGAATTTAGGCGTTATTCGAAGTTTACATTTAAAATCTCTGGCAAATCTGATCAGTGCAGGATTATTGCTATGGATCTCACTACCCTCTCCCTGTTCCTGCCCGCCTGTTTCGCCTTGAACATGGCGCCGGGGCCGAACAACCTGCTGTCGGTCAGCAATGCCACCCGCTACGGCTATCGTCGCGCCTGCGTGGCCGGGATCGGGCGGTTGCTGGCGTTCGCCGGGATGATCGCCCTCGCGGCGGCGGGGCTGGCGGTGGTGCTGCAAACGTCTGAACTGTTGTTCTATGGGATCAAGATTATTGGCGCGGGGTATCTGTTGTATCTGGCGTGGCAGCTGTGGCGAGCCAATCCTGCCGCCGAAGACGCCATTGCGGCGCCGGCGAACGGGCTTCTGGCCCTGGCGCGTCAGGAGTTTCTGGTGGCGGCAGGCAATCCCAAGGCAATCCTGATCTTTACCGCATTCCTGCCGCAATTCGTTGACCCGACCCGCGCCATCACCTCGCAGTTCATGCTGCTGGGCGTGCTGTTCCTGCTGCTCGAATGGATCGCCATCAGCGCCTACGCCTACATGGGCCTGCACATGCGCCGCTGGTTCGCCGAGCCGCGCGGCAAACGCATTTTCAACCGTTGCTGCGCCGGGCTGCTGTCGGCGGCAGCTTCGGTATTGTTAATGGCCAAGCGCGCCTAAGCTTCGGAAGGGCCCTTGAGTTCGACCTGGTTGCCGTCCGGGTCGAAGCAGTACAGCGACAGGCCGTAGCCCTCGGCGCCAAAACGGGTGGCGGCTTTTTCGACGGTCAGGCCGCAGGCTTGCAAATGACTGACCAGCGCCGCTTCATCGAACGGCTCGATGCGCAGGCAGAAGTGATCGACATTGCGCCGTTCGCTGCCGGCAGCGGCGCCGCCCTTGCGGCCGATTTCCCCGTCGAGGTCGACCAGATCGATCATCGACGTACCGGCGCGCAGGTGCACCAGACCGAACTTTTCATTGCGCTTGACCACTTCGGCACCGAAAACCCGGTCGTAGAAATCAATGCTGCGTTGCAGATCCGCAACGCGCAGCACGATGTGATCGATGTGTTGAATCGTGAACGGTGGCATACCTTCATTTCCCGAGTTGTAGCGACCCGATCACTGTAGTGCAGCGGCCCGAAAATTCACTGTCGATTTTTCGGTGGAGCCATCGAATAACTGGTTTTATCCTCGGCCCATGAACATACAGACCGCTGTCCTGCCCCCTCACGCCGAAATGGTTCGCGCCATGCTCGCAAGCGACACTGCCTATGAAGGCGTGTTCTTCACGGCCGTGAAAACCACCGGGATCTTTTGCCGCCCTACCTGCACGGCGCGCAAGCCGAAACCGGAAAATGTCGAGTTCTTCGCCCACGCTGACGAGTGCCTGTCCGCCGGTTACCGCGCTTGTCTGCGTTGTAAACCGCTGGACGCTGCGGCCATCGCCCCGGACTGGGTGCAGCGGCTGCTAAAAGCGGTCGACGCCGATCCGGAGCTGCGCTGGAGCGATGCGCAATTGCTCGCCGAGGGCATCGAGCCGCTGAAGCTGCGGCGCTGGTTCAAGCAGCATTTCGGCATGACCTTCCACGCGTGGCTGCGCACCCGCCGGCTCGGCATGGCGTTGGGCGGGATCAAGCAAGGCACGTCCATCGACCACGCCGCGTTCGATTCCGGCTATGAATCCCTCAGCGGTTTTCGCGATGCGTTTCAGAAATCGTTCCACATCACGCCGGGACGCGCGGCAGCCAGCGAGCCGCTGCTGTTCACTCGCCTGACCACGCCGCTGGGGCCGATGATCGCCATGGCCGAACGCCGTGGACTGGTGCTGCTGGAGTTTCTCGACCGCCCGGCGCTGACCCGGGAAGTCGAAGAACTGCAGAACCGCTACGGCTACGTGGTCGCACCGGGGCACAACGCGCATTTGCAGCAGCTCGAAAACGAGCTGGCGCTGTACTTCGCCGGCAAGCTGAGCGAATTCGGCGTGCCGCTGCACCTGCCCGGCAGCGAGTTTGCCCGGCAGGTCTGGAGCGAACTGCGGCAAATCCCCTACGGCCACACCAGCACGTACGGCACCATCGCAGCGCGGCTGGGCAAACCCGGCGCCAGTCGCGCTGTGGGGCTGGCCAACGGGCAGAATCGGCTGTCGATCGTGGTGCCATGCCATCGGGTGATCGGTGCGGACGGCTCGTTGACCGGCTATGGTGGTGGGCAACCGCGCAAGGCGTTTTTGCTCCGGCTGGAAAACGCCGCCGTGCAGCTGACGCAACCACTGGCTTTCTGAACAACCGACAAGAAGGGATCTCGATGAACGCGCTCGACACTCAGTTTCACCAGTTGCACCACGATGGCCTGCTGATCCTGACCAACGTCGCCGACGCCACCGGCGCGCGACTGGTCGAGCAACTGGGTGGCAAAGCGGTCGCCACCAGCAGCGCCGCGGTCGCCTGGGCCCACGGTTACCCGGACGGCAACACTCTGCCGCTCGAGCGTTTGATCAGCAGCGTGGAGTCGATTGCGCGAGTCATCAAAGTGCCGTTGAGCGTGGACATCGAGGCCGGTTACTCCGATGACCTCGGCCGGGTCGCTGAAGTAATCGATGCGGTGATCGCCGCCGGTGCGGTCGGGATCAATATCGAAGACGGCAGCGGCACGCCGGAACTGCTGGTGCGCAAGATCGAAGTCGCGCGACAGGTGGCCGACAAGCGCAATGTGAAGCTTTTCATCAATGCCCGCACCGACGTTTATCTGAAAAGCCTGGTGCCTGCCGAGGATCGCGTCGCCGAAACCCTGCACCGCGCCGCGCTTTATCAGGCAGCCGGGGCCGATGGGTTGTTCGCTGCCGGGGTGACGTCCGCCTACGAAATCGAAGCGATCTGCAAAGGTACGACCCTGCCGGTCAACGTCCTGGGCTTCGCTTGCCTGCCCTCCCCCGAAGAACTGCAAACCCTCGGCGTGCGCCGCTTGAGCGCAGGCTCCGGGATCGCCGAGTTCCTGTACGGCGCCATGGGCTCACTGGTGAAAAGTTTTCTCGCCAGCGGCAAGCTCGACACCCATCACCTCAAGGCCTTCACCTATGGCGAAGTCAACGGTCTGCTGAAGTAAACCATGCCTGATCCCTATCAGCCGGCCAGCGAGTTTCTGGCCAGCCTCGACGCCGACTGGCAGCGCCACATTGCTGCCATAGGCCCTTGTCTACATCAGCCGCATCCGACGCGCGATCCGTATGAGTCGCTGGTGCGGGCGATTGCCTATCAGCAACTGCACGCCAAGGCAGGCGATGCGATTGTCGGGCGGCTGGTGGGGTTGTTTCCCGGGCAGACGTTTCCGCGTCCCGAGCAGATTCTGGCGACGGACTTCGATCAATTGCGCGGTTGCGGGTTTTCGGCGGGCAAGATTGCGACGATTCAGGGGATTGCCCAGGCGACCCTGGACGGTGTGGTGCCGGATTACTCGAGCGCGCTGGTGATGGAGGACGAAGCGCTGATCGAGCGTCTGGTCAGCCTGCGCGGGGTTGGCCGCTGGACTGTAGAGATGTTGCTGATCTACAGCCTGGAGCGGCCGGATATTCTGCCGGCGGATGACTTTGGCGTGCGCGAGGGCTATCGGCGGTTGAAGGGGCTGGAGGTGCAGCCGACGCGCAAGCAGATGATTGACATCGGATTGGCGTGGAGTCCGTTTCGCACGGTGGCGGCGTGGTACCTGTGGCGTGTGCCTAAGGCGCTCTGACCTTGCCCCATTACCCTGTTCAGTCGGATGTTTCGACAGGCCGGGGTGAGGAGCCGTTCATCTCGCTCCTCCCCAGGGAGTCGGCCGCACGCCGTTTTCTCATGGAAACAGCAGCTTCATGTCCTGTTCCGAATAATTGTACTTGCAGCGCAACTCGGTCCCCGCCGGAATATCGTCCGCGGCGAACAGCGCACTCAGGATGTAACGCCGACGTTCGAACCGGGTGCCGATCTGCAGGTCTGCTTCAACCTTGAACCCGATTATCTTCACGTTATAGCCTTCCGCCGCTTGCCCGACTGGCTTGTCGGCGGCGTCATATTCGAAGTTCGAGTTGATCCGCGAAACAATATTGTCACCGATGACCACCAGGGGCTCTTCGATGAACCTTCCCGGTCCGTAATGCAAATAAGTGCCCGCGAGCATGGTGTACGTCTGCTCCTCTGGCCGCAGCAGCCCTGTCCGGCTGATCGTTCCGCCGTAAAGGCCCAGCGCCTCGCCTCTGGTGATTCGCTTGTTCGCGACCACCATAAGCTGGCCGATCAGCGCTTTCTCGCCGGGTACTTTCACGTCGGCACTGGTGAAAGTACGCAGCTCGAGTTTCTCTTCATAGAGCCTGGCAACGTCTTCATAGCCTTCGAACTTGATGTAAGGCTTGATCAGCTCCGAACGATATCGCTCCCCCGTGCGCAAGGTCACCAGCGTTTCCAGTTTGCGAATCCGTACCGGCCTGCCCTGCGGATCGCGCAACGGGTATTTGCCGTTGTTGGTGCGGTCGTACGAAGCCAGACGATTGGCCCGGAACGAATAGCGCACCTCGTGACGCATGGCCGCCAGTTCCTGTTCGGTGTAAGGCTTGATCTGCATTGATTCGGAAGCCAGCTCGAACTCGTCGTCAGAAGCGTCCTGACGACTGCGCCCTTCGTCACCTTCCGGGTGAGGCATTGTCTCGAGGGGCGAGTCGACTTCACTGCGCGGGTCCGGGGTGCGAAAACGGTCAGTGTCAAACTCTTGAAGCGGGTGCCAGCGCCTGCCATCGCTATCGCGCTCCAGAACCGGGCCGGAAGGATTGAGTTCGCTGGCCAGCCTGGCACGGTACAACCCCGTCTGCGGATCGGCACTGACCTGGACGATGGCCTGATCGGGCAATTCGGCGAACTGGCGCCCTTTGAACGTCCTGAAGCCATCGGCATCGATCTCCGTCAGCCGGCCTGCCCCCGGGACGTGGTAGGCCTCCAACGACTGTTGCCCGGAGGCGGGTATTTCAATCGTCGGCTGCGCCTCGTGAACAGTGATCGAAGCCGGAGGACTGACGACCTCTCCAGTGCGGTCATGCGGGGCCCTTGAGCCTCCGGAAAAAGCGGGTGGATCTGGCTGCGTGAAGTGGCCACCGGGGCGAATCGTCGGCCCCGACACCGCGCCATCAGCGGGCGGTTTAAAATGGACATCAACCGGGCCTGCACCCTTGGTTGGCGGTTTGACTGGCATATCCAACTTCCTTGATAAATGGCCGGATCAAATCCTGTGAATCTGAAGCCGGCCGGTGTTCGGCGTCATTGCCGGTTCATCTACATGGCGAAAAAAGGCTACCAGACTCCGACCACACCCACCCACGCACAAACCGCTTCAAATTGATTCCCGGCGCGCTCCGGCCAACAGCGTCTGCGGCCGTTCTGCAGATGTTTCTGCGCCCTGATTGTGTGATCCATCACCACGCCTGCCCTTGCGCCGAGTTTCCAGCACCAGACCGGCGCGGGGTAAAGATACAACTGACGCTCCGGGCGCCCGGGATCTTCTCGTCTAGGCTGAATCGAACGACTTCAGCCCAACCGGAGGCCACTCATGCAACTCGAAGGCTCCTGCCACTGCGGCGCGGTTTCATTCACCCTCGACAGCGCCCACCCCTACCCTTATCAGCGCTGCTACTGCTCGATCTGCCGCAAGACCCAGGGCGGTGGCGGCTATGCGATCAATCTCGGCGGCGACGCGGCCAGCCTCACGGTGCGCGGACGCAAACACATCACGATCTACCACGCGAAAATGAAAGACGAAGGCGATGCCCGCGCCCACCGCAGCAGCGCCGAGCGGCACTTCTGCTCGTTGTGCGGCAGCGGACTGTGGCTGTTCAGCCCGGAATGGCCGGAGCTGATCCACCCGTTCGCCTCGGCCATCGACACGCCGTTGCCGGTGCCGCCGGAACATACCCACCTGATGCTCGGTTCGAAGGCACCGTGGGTCGAAGTGCAGTCGAGCAAGAAGGATCAACAATTCGAGGTCTATCCCGGAGAGTCCATCGCCCAGTGGCACGAACGGCTGGGACTGAGCCGATAACCGCCTTCACAGTCTTTGACAGTTTCCCGACAAAGCTGCCAAAGATTGCCGGCCGCCCCCTCACTAGCATGGGCGCATCCAATCTTCCCTCGGGTGCCCCATGCCGGTTTCGTTACGCACACTTTCGCTGTCCCTGACTTCCCTCTGCCTGCTGCTGCCGGGCGATTCGTTGCGTGCCGAAGACTGGCACGCCACCCTGCGTGCCGGGGCGGCCAGTGCGCCGCGTTACAGCGGCAGTGATGAACGGGTGGTGGCGCCGTTGGTGGGGGTCGAAATCGTCAGCCCTTATGGTGTGTTTCTCGACAGCAGCCGAGGCCTCGGCTGGGGCTTCGACGAAGAGGATTTCGGCCTCAGCGTCTACGTCGGCGCCAGCGACGTGCGCAAGGATCGCAAGACCGGATTCAAAGGCTCGGACGAGCTCAACGGCATGGGTTCGATCAAGTCGCGCCCGGTGATCGGGCTCGACGGGACCTATCACATGGGCCCGATCATTCTCGGCGCGAGTTTCGAGCATGCGCTGGAAAAGGACGATGATGACCACGACACCGGCTCGTCGTGGAACCGCCTCAAGCTGAGCATCAGCGCGCCGTTCTACGAAGGCCGTTACGGCAAGGTTACCGGCGGCCTCAACAGCCAGTTCGGCGACAGCAACTACATGCGCACCTGGTACGGCGTCAGCGACACCCAGGCCTCGCGCAGCCAGTTCCGGGCCTACAACGCCCGGGGTGGCCTGGTCAGTCGCGGTGCGGATCTGACCTGGTCGTTGCCGCTGGATGAGCAATGGAGCGTGTCGACCGTTCTGGCGGTGCAGTACCTGAGCCACGAAGCGGCCGACAGCCCGATTGTCGAGCGCCGGTTGCAGACCTCGTTGGCCGGGCAAGTGGTCTACAGCTTTTGATCGCGCTCAGAACAGCTCGCTGAACGGGATGAAGCGCAGCGGATCACCGACCCGCAAGGTGCTGTTCTCGGGGATTTCCACCAGCCCGTCAGCCCAGGTCGCGCCGAGCAGCACCCCGGAACTCTGGTTCGGATACAGCGCCGCCTGACCGCCCTCCAGACGCACGCGCAGGTATTCGCGACGGCTGCCGGGTTTCGGCCAATCGAAGCCGGCGTTGACCGTGAAGCTCAGCGGCATCACCTCTTCCACGCCTTGAATGCGCAGCAGGTACGGGCGCGCCAGCAGGCCGAAGGTCACCAGCGCCGAGGTCGGATTGCCCGGCAGGCCGATCACCGGCACCGAGCCAAAATGGCCGACCGTCAGCGGTTTACCGGGTTTGATCGCGAGTTTCCACAGCAGCGGTTTGCCGTTGTCGCGCAGCACCTGGCCGAGAAAATCGGCGTCACCGGCAGACACGCCGCCGGTGGTCAGAATCAGATCGGCCGCCACTTGCAACTGCTCAAGCTTGAGTCGGGTCTGCGCCGGGCGATCAGGCAGAATCCCGGCGTCGATCACTTCGCATCCCAGTTCACGCAACCAGTGATCGAGCAAGGTGCGGTTGCTGTTGTAGATGCTGCCGGGACGCAGCGGCTGGCCCGGTTCCACCAACTCGTCACCGGTCGATAGCAACGCCACGCGCGGACAACGCACCACCGGCAAATGGGTCATGCCCTGCCCTGCGGCGACGGCCAGCTCGAACGGGCCGAGGCGTTTGCCGGCGCGCAGCAAGGTGTCGCCGACGCGGTTTTCCTGGCCTTGGGGACGGATGTTCTGCCCGACCTTCAGCGGTTGCAGGAAATGTACGCGACCGTCCTCCAGCACTTCGACGTTTTCCTGCATCTCCACGCAATTGGCGCCCATGGGCAACGGCGCACCGGTGAAAATCCGTGCGCAGGTGCCGGACAGCAAGGCGTCCGGCGCCATCCCGGCGTAGACCCGCTGTGACACGCTCAACGGCTGGCGATGCAGGTCGGCGAGGTTCAAGGCATACCCGTCCATGGCGCTGTTCGGCCACGGCGGCAGGTCGAGGGTGGCGACCAGATCGCTGGTCAGCACGCGCCCGCGCGCTTCGTTGAGCGGCACCGATTCGCTGTCCGGCAGGCGTTGTTCATTGGCCATGGCCAGCAGTTGGTCGAGGGCGTCCTCGACCGGCATCAATCCCGGCTTGCTCATCCGCGCGGCCCGCAGGCTTGCACCGGTTTGAGGTGCGGAACGAAGTTGCACGGGCGGTGACGGTTATCCAGTTGTTCGGCGAGGATGCCTTCCCACGCGGTGCGGCAAGCGCCGGTGGAACCCGGCAGGCAGCACACCAGCGTGCCGTTGGACAGGCCGGCCAGCGCGCGGCTTTGTACGGTCGAGGTGCCGATGTCGAGAATCGAGATGGCGCGGAACAGCTCGCCAAAGCCGTCGATCTGCTTGTCCAGCAGGCAAGCCACGGCTTCCGGAGTGCTGTCGCGACCGGTGAAACCGGTGCCACCGGTGATCAGCACCACTTGAATGCCGTCGTCGGCGATCCACTGCGCGACCTGGGCGCGGATCTTGTACAGGTCGTCCTTGAGCAGGTTGCGTTCGCTCAGGGTGTGGCCGGCCTCCAGCAGGCGGCTGACCAGCAACTGGCCGGAGGTGTCGCTGGCGTAATCGCGGGTATCGCTGACCGTCAGCACGGCAATATTCAGGGGAACGAACAAGGCATCCGATTTCACACTCATGGCACTCTCCGGCCGTCGTCAATTCAGTGGGTGACGAGCCTAAGTGCCGCTTGTGAGAGCTGTCTAATCACTCTGGCCAACCACACTATCGACCTGCTCTATCGGTGATTTTTTTCAGCCCCTCGACCACTGTCCGGCCCAATGAAACCGGGCGTCATCGAAATCCTCGATAGGCTCTTAGACACTGCCGATTGGACGAAAAAAACCATCAATGGGATCGTCGTTCCCTGCGCTTTCCGTGCGCTGTACGCATCTGCGTCAATACTCAATCAAAATTCCTTATCGAGCAGGTGCCGTCGTGGACATCAAACAACTCAAGTTCCTGATCGCGCTGGACGAAACCCGCCACTTCGGCCAGGCCGCCGCGCGCTGCCACATCACCCAGCCGACCCTGTCGATGCGCCTGCGCAATCTGGAAGACGAGCTGGATCTGGTGCTGGTCAATCGCGGCCAGCGCTTCGAAGGTTTCACCCAGGCCGGCGAGCGCGTCCTCGCCTGGGCCCGCACGTTGCTGGCCGCTCACGACGGGCTGTTTGCCGAAGCGGCGGCCTGCCGGGGGCAACTGGTGGGTAGCCTGCGCCTGGGGCTGGTGCCGCTGAGCAACTTCAATCCGGTGAATTACATTCAGGGTTTGTCCGGGACTTATCCGGAGCTGAAGTACAGCCTGTCGTCGCTGAGTTCGGACGAGATCATCGAAGGCCTGGGCAACAATCAGCTGGATCTGGGCGTGTGTTATCTGGACCACGTCAACCCGAACTATTTCGAGTTCTTCGAGATTGGCGAAACCCGTGTCGGCCTGCTCTACGACACCCGCCACTTCCATTTCGAAGGCCCGGAAATGAGCTGGGAAGACGCCGCCGAACTGCCGCTGGGGATGATCACCACCGGCATGCACTATCGAAAGTCCATCGACTTGAGTTTCCGCAGTCGCGGGCTGAATCCGCAGCCGATCATGGAAAGCGACTCGACCTATCAATTGCTGCAGGCGATTCACCAAGGCTTCTGCTGCTCAATCATGCCGCTGGACAGCGGGCTGGAAGAGCCGATCGAACATCTGGCTTTCATTAACCTGCCGGATGCCAGCGTGCTCGCGCCGCTGGGGCTGGTGATGCGCAAGACCGAACCGCGCTCGGCGATTGCCGAGAAGTGTTTTGCCGAGGCGCGCAAGATGTTCGGGATCGAGGCGCCTGCCGTTTAACCCTCCCCAAGTTGCCTGAAACGTTGCACTTCGGTGCAACGACTTCAGGTCCGCCTGCGGTCATCGACCAATCCAATCACTGCATCGGAACAAGCGATTGGACGCACTTTTCCCTGCCCCGTAGCCTGAACCCACTTCAGCGCTTCGTGGGACTTTCAAGATGCTGTGCCAAGTTGAACAACTCATCGAACCGGGCGACGCCAACGCCCCCGCGCCACAACCGGCGTCAGTGGCTTATCGCGAATACCTCGACGACGCGCCGGTGTCCCACGCGGCGCTGGCGGCGGAAATCGCCCTGGCCATCAGCTACAACGGCCTGAATCAGGCGGTGATGATGGTCTCGCCAGGCAACATCGAAGACTTCATTCGCGGCTTCAGCCTGAGCAACGCCATCGTCGACCGCCTCGACGATATCCATGACATCCGCCTGACCCATTTCGACCAGGCCTGCCAGGCCGACGTGCAGATTTCCAGCCGTGCGTTCTGGGCCCTGAAGGATCACCGGCGGCAGATGGCAGGCACCAGCGGTTGCGGCCTCTGCGGCGTGGAAGCCCTTGAGCAGGCGCTGCCGCAACTGGAGATCCTGACCCCGACACCCTTGCCACCTTCCGCACATTTCGAGGGGATCCGCCAACGCATCGAGCAGGCCCAGCAACTGGCCCGCAGCAGCGGCGCCCTGCACGCAGCGCTGTACTTCGATGCCGACGGCCAAGCGTTGCTGTGCCGCGAAGACATCGGCCGCCACAACGCCCTCGACAAGCTGATCGGCGCCCTGCAATTCGAAGGTCTCGATGCGCGTCAGGGCTTCGTCGTGGTCACCAGCCGTTGCAGCCTCGAACTGATTCACAAAGCCGTGCGCGCCCGCCTCGGCACCCTCGTCAGCCTGTCTGCCCCCACCGCGCTGACCGTGCGCTGGGCGCTCAAGCACCGCTTGAACCTGATCCACGTCCCGCACCGCAACGCCCCGCGAATCTACAGCCCGATCCAGGAGCCCACCGCATGAGCAACACCCTCACCCACCTCGACGATCAGGGTCGCGCCAACATGGTCGACGTCAGCGACAAAGCCGCCACCCGCCGCGAAGCCACCGCGCAAGCCTGGGTGCAGATGCGTCCGGAAACCCTGCAAATGATCCAGTCCAACGGCCACCCCAAGGGCGATGTGTTCGCCGTGGCGCGGATCGCCGGGATTCAGGCGGCCAAGCGCACCCATGAGTTGATTCCACTGTGTCATGCGCTGCTGCTCAGCTCGATCCACGTCGAGCTCAAAGCCTGCGAACCGGACCGCGTACAGATCACCAGCACCTGCCGCCTCACCGGCCAGACCGGCGTCGAACTCGAGGCCCTGACCGCCGCCAGCGTCGCCGCACTGACCATCTACGACATGTGCAAGGCGGTGGACCGGGCGATGGTCATCGGCGACATCCGCCTGCTGAGCAAACAGGGCGGCCGCTCCGGCCACTTTCAATGGGAGAACCCGCAATGATTCTGATCAACTACTTCGCCAGCTACCGTGACCGGCTCAATCTGGGCGGTGAAAAGATCCCGGCCAGCGACACCCTCGCTTGTGTCGAGGATGTACGACAGATGCTGATGCAGCGCGGCGATGTCTGGCGTGAAGTGCTCGGCGCCGGCAACCTGATGTGCGCGGTGAATCAGGAGCTGTGTCAGCCGGATCAGACGATCGAGGATTTCGACGAGATTGCGTTTTTCCCGCCAGTTACGGGGGGTTGAGGCATGGGTGTTCGAGTCCAGCGTAAAGGCTTCGATGCCGGTCAGTTGATTTCCGACCTGCATGCGCGCAATCCACGGGTGGGCGCGGTGGTTAATTTCATTGGTTATGTGCGGGATCTGAACGTCGGGCAGTCGGTGACCGAGCTGTCTCTGGAGCATTATCCGGGCATGACCGAAAAGGCCTTGGAGCAGATCGCCGAACAGGCCCGCGAGCGGTGGCCGCTATTGGCGGTGGAGATTGTGCATCGGGTCGGTGCGTTGTCGGTGACCGAACCGATCGTGTTCGTTGGCGTCAGCAGCAAGCATCGGCATGCGGCGTTCGAGGCCTGTGCGTTCATCATGGATGTGCTGAAAACGCGTGCGCCGTTCTGGAAGCGTGAGACTACCCAGGAGGGTTCGCAATGGGTCGAGGCTCGGGAGAGTGATCAGAATGCGGCGTTTCGCTGGAGTCTGGCGCATGCCTGAAGACCGAAAGCCCTCACCCTGGCCCTCTCCCAGAGGGAGAGGGAACCGACCCGGGGATATTGCAGTACTACGCCGACCTGAACCTATAGCGTTGAATCCGGATGCCAGCAGTTTCGAATCCATAATCGACTCGGACTTTCAGGTCGATGTTTGACGCAAGACACCTCGGTCGGCCCCTCTCCCTCCGGGAGAGGGCTGGGGTGAGGGCTGCAATCTCGATACCACTCCTTAACAAAAGCCTGATTAGATAGCCGCTCCACCACAACTCAACTCGGGAGCCACACTTGAGCCAAACGCCAAAAGACTTGCCCCGTCCTCAACCCATCACCCTGCGCCAGGCCTGGCCGTTCTGGCTCAAACTCGGCTGCATCGGCTTCGGCGGCCCCGCCGGGCAGATCGCGATCATGCATCAGGAACTGGTGGAGCGCCGGCGCTGGATCTCGGAGCGACGTTTCCTGCATGCGCTCAACTACTGCATGTTGCTGCCAGGCCCCGAGGCCCAACAACTGGCGACTTACATCGGCTGGCTGCTGCACCGAACCCCTGGCGGCATATTGGCCGGAGTGCTGTTTGTATTGCCTTCGCTGCTGATTCTGATCGCTCTGTCGTGGGTCTACATCGCGCTCGGCGATGTGCCGGCGGTAGCCGGGGTGTTTTACGGAATCAAACCGGCGGTGACCGCGATTGTGTTGCACGCGGCCCATCGCATCGGTTCGCGAGCGTTGAAGAACAGTTGGTTATGGGCGATCGCCGGGGCAGCGTTCGTGGCGATTTTTGCCTTCAACCTGCCGTTCCCGCTGATCGTGCTCGGCGCGGCATTGATCGGTTATTTCGGCGGACGCTGGGCGCCGCAGCGGTTCAGCAACGGCGGCCATCGCGGCGGCGAAAAATCCTTCGGCCCGGCGCTGATCGATGACGACACACCGCCACCCGAACATGCGCGGTTCAACCTGCCGAGGCTGCTGCGTCTGGTGCTGATCGGTGCGCTGCTGTGGTGCCTGCCGATGGCGTTGCTGACCGCGTTGTTCGGCTGGGACGGCACCTTCACGCAGATGGGCTGGTTCTTCACCAAAGCGGCGCTGCTGACATTCGGCGGTGCTTATGCCGTGCTGCCCTACGTGTATCAGGGCGCGGTCGGACATTACGGCTGGCTGACGCCAACGCAGATGATCGACGGCCTGGCCCTGGGCGAAACCACGCCGGGGCCGCTGATCATGGTCGTGGCGTTTGTCGGGTTCGTCGGCGCTTACGTGCAACCGACGTTCGGTCCGGAACACGCGTTCGCCGCCGGCGCGCTGGCCGCGACGCTGGTGACCTGGTTCACCTTCCTGCCTTCGTTCCTGTTCATCCTCGCCGGCGGGCCATTGGTGGAGTCGACCCACAACGAATTGAAGTTCACCGCGCCGCTGACCGCGATCACGGCGGCGGTGGTCGGGGTGATCCTCAATCTGGCGTGTTTCTTTGCTTACCACGTGTTCTGGCCCGCCGGTTTTACCGGTCAGCCCGATGTGTTCTCGATCGTGCTGGCCCTCATGGCCGCCCTCGCCCTGTTCTTTTTCAAGCGCGGCGTGATCGAGGTGTTGATCGTTTGCGCCCTCGTCGGGCTGGGGTTTTACCTGCTGCGCTGAACCGGGGTGCACGCCAACGCCTGCGGAAACAGGCGTTTACTTATCCGGGGATTCCCCCTTACTATCCAGCCACACCGGCATGGCGGGACGCTCCCGCCGCCGACGTTTTCCGCCAACGGAAACACGCGTCATGAGCACGTCACTCCAACAATCAGAATCGTTGAACGTCTCTGCACTGCGCGCCCTTCTTCACAGGGGCCGCGCATGAATCGCATCGTCAATCTCCCCATGGCCCTGAGCCGTTCCAAGCTGCGTCACTCCGCACGCCCGCCGGATATCTGCCTGCCCGTCTGATCGCGCCGGTAAAAATCGCGACAGCTCCCCCTCTTTTTTCGATATCCCTGCCAGGACGCCCGCGCCTTTTGCCGAGCTGCGTCCGGCCCGAATCTGCGCGCCTGTGCGGCGCCATCGTGAGTGATTGATTATGAAATTCGCAGCCATTGAAGACGCCCGTCATTTTCTCGAGCAGAACCCCGACATCGACATGATCGAGCTGTTCATCCTCGACGCCAACGGCGTGCCGCGCGGCAAGCTGTTACACCGCGAAGAACTGCTCGCCGTGTACGAAAGCGGTCGCCCGCTGCCGAGCACCATCCTCGGTCTGACTGTGCATGGCGAAGACGTGGAAAACTCAGGCCTGGTGTGGGACGTCGGCGACATCGACTGCCGCGCCTACCCGCTGGAAGGCAGTCTGGTGCGCCTGCCGTGGCGGCAGATTCCGACTGCGGCGGTGCAGGTCAGCATGCACCCGGAACAAGGCATGCCGGCGAGCATTGCCGACCCGCGTCACCTGTTGATCAAGGTCATCGACCGCCTGAAAGCCGAGGGCTACCACCCGGTGATGGCCTGCGAGCTGGAGTTCTATCTGCTCGACGCCAAACGCGATCACAACGGTCGTCCGCAACCGGCGCTGGATGCCGACGGTGGGCGACCGCGACACACGCAGGTCTACGGTTTGCGTGAGCTGGAGCAGATCGAACCGTTCCTTGCCGACCTCTACAGCGCCTGCAAACTGCACGGCATTCCGGCGCGTACGGCGATCTCGGAATACGCGCCGGGCCAGGTGGAAATCACCCTCGAACACGGCGATGCGCTGGAGGCGATGGACCAGGCCGTGCGCTACAAACGGCTGGTCAAAGCCGTGGCGCACAAGCACGGGATGCAGGCGACGTTCATGGCCAAGCCGTTCGATCATCTGGCGGGTACCGGCATGCACATGCACGTCAGCCTTGCCGATGCCGAGGGGCGCAATCTGTTTGCCTCCGAAGACCCGGCCGGCACGCCGCTGTTGCGCACGGCGATTGGCGGGATGCTCGCCTCCCTGCTCGATTCGCTGCTGCTGTTCTGCCCGAACGCCAACTCCTACCGCCGTTTCCAGGCCAACAGCTACGCACCGCTGGCACCGACCTGGGGCGTCGACAACCGCACCGTCAGCCTGCGCGTGCCCGGCGGCCCGGCCAACACCCGACACATCGAACACCGCATCTGCGGCGCCGATGCCAACCCCTATCTGGCAGCGGCAGCGATCCTGGCGGGCATTCATCGCGGGATAAAAGAAGACATCGATCCGGGTGAACCGGTGGAAGGCAACGGTTACGCGCAGGCGAAAGAATTGCTGCCGACCGACTGGCTGACCTCGCTTACGGCGCTGGAGAATTCGGTGTGGGCGCGGGATGCGCTGGGGCAGGAGTTTCTCGGGGTGTATCTGGCAGTGAAACGTGCGGAATACCGGCAGTTCATGGCCGAAGTGGGCGAGCAGGACTGGCGCTGGTACCTCACAGAGGCCTGATCTTTCACAACTCCCCCTGTGGGAGCGGGCTTGCCCGCGAAGGCGTCGTCACATCCAACACTTCAGGTGACTGACACATCGCTTTCGCGAGCAAGCCCGCTACCACAGGGTCCGTGCACCGACTTCCGAATCTGGACACTGAAATGACTCAACGCAGCAATTCCTACTACACCGCGACCCTCAACCGCGACACCGACTACCCGACCCTGCAAGGCCGGCACAAGGTCGATGTGGTGATCATCGGCGGAGGCTTCACCGGCGTCGCCACCGCCGTCGAACTGGCCGAAAAAGGCCTGAAAGTCGCCATCGTCGAAAGCCACAAGATCGGCTGGGGCGCCACCGGGCGCAATGGTGGGCAGGTCACCGGCAGCCTGTCCGGCGACGGCGCGATGCGCAAACAGATGCGCAATACATTGGGCGATGAGGTCGATGATTTCATCTGGCACCTGCGCTGGCGCGGCCACGAAATCATCAAGCAACGGGTCGAGAAATACACGATCGATTGCGACCTCAAGCACGGCCACTTGCACGCCGCCTACAAGCCGAGCCACATGGCCGGTTTGCGCAGCGACTACGACGAAGCCGTGCGCCGAGGCATGGGCGATGAGGTCAGTCTGCTCGACCGCAGCCAGGTGCGCGATCTGCTGCAAAGTGAGCTCTACCACGGCGCCATCAAGAACACCCGCAACATGCACCTGCACCCACTCAACCTGTGCATCGGCGAAGCGCGGGCGGCGCAAAGCCTCGGCGCGCAGATCTTCGAAAACAGCGAAGTGCTGGAGATCATTCACGGCGACAGCCCTGGCGTGCGCACCGCCCACGGCCGGATCGACGCCAATCAGGTGCTGCTGGCGGGCGACGTCTACCACAAACTCGAGCCGGGCCAGCTCAAGGGCAAGATCTTCCCGGCCATGGGCGGCATCGTCACCACCGAACCATTGGGCGATCTGGCCAAACAGATCAACCCTGAAGACCTCGCCGTCTACGACTGCCGCTTCGTCCTTGATTACTACCGCCTCACCGCCGACGGGCGCCTGCTGTTCGGCGGCGGCGCCAACTACAGCGGCAAGGACTCACGAGACATCGCCGGCGAACTGCGGCCGTGCATCGAACAGACTTTCCCGGCGCTCAAAGGGGTGAAGATCGATTACCAGTGGAGCTGCGCGATGGGCATCGTCATCAACCGCATCCCGCAACTGGGCAAGCTTTCGGACAACGTCTGGTATTGCCAGGGTTACTCCGGCCACGGCATCGCCACGACCCACATCATGGGCGAGATCATGAGCCGGGCGATCACCGGGCAGATGCAGCAGTTCGACACGTTTGCCGCGTGCTCGCACATTCGCGTGCCGATGGGCGATCTGCTGGGGAATCCGATGTTGGCGGCGGGCATGTGGTACTACCAGATGCTGGAAAAACTGCGCTGATCGAACAGGCCCCATCGCCAGTGATGGGGCCTTTTTTGCCGCAAAACCTCAGTCAGGCAACTGCTCCACCTCAATCCCCAACCGCCGGTAGTCCTCAATATTCCCCGACGCCACATGCCGCTCGGTGATCAGCGTGTGCAAGCGCTCGCACGGCGCCACCACAAACGGCTCCACCGCACCGAGCTTGTCCGCCGTGGTCACGGCAATCACCCGCGCCGCACAGTCGAGCAGCGCCTGCTTGACCGGCACTTCATCGAAATGCAGCGAGGTGATGCCCACCTCCGGATGAATCGCACAGACGCCGGTGATCGCCAGATCCGCCTTGATCCCCGACAGCAGCCGCAGCGCCTCGTGACCGCCAGCAGACAGGGTTTTCGGATTCAACTGCCCGCCCGCCAGAATCACTTTGATGCCCGGATATTCGGACAACGCAATTGCCGTCATCGGTGAGGCCGTGACCGCCGTGAGGCTGATGTCCCTGGGCAACGAGCGCGCCACCTGCAACGAGGTGGAACCCGAGTCGAACATCACCGTCTGCCCGTTCCGCACCTGCTGCGCCGCCAACTGCGCCAGACGAATCTTCACCTCGTCGATCTCGTCCAGCCGCGTGAAGTAGTCCTTGCCGGTGTCCTTGGGCCTCGGCAGTGCGCCGCCGTGCACCCGCTGCACCAGTCCGGCGTTGTCCAGCTCGGCCAGATCGCGGCGGATGGTGTCTTCGGACACCGCAAAATGCTGGCTCAACTCGGACGCCATGACCTTGCCGTCACGTTCGAGGATCAGAAGGATTTTCTGCCGGCGCAGGGAGGGAAGCTCGGAAGCGGAATGATCGTGCATGGTTTTGCCTGTTTGTGCTTTTAATTGCAGGTTTGCGCGAGCTTAGCCAAGCAAACCGGCAAACACAACGCCGGTATCAATGGCTTCGATCATTGGAATCACGAAGCCGAATTTTTTCTTTTGACCCGCCCCCGGCAGAATGGCCCCACTTTCAAAAGGACCAGGATGAACCCCCCATGAACCTCAATTTCGCTTTCGCCTGCATGGTCGTCGTGTCGTTTGCCATCGCGCTTGGGCATGCCTGATCAAAATCAAGACTTAGTTGGCGATCATTCCGCCACCACCCGCGCCTTGCGCACGAACAGCGCATGCACCTTGTCCCAGAAATTGCCGCCCAGCACGAAGAAGCTGCCGATGAACATCAAGTCGCCCAGCGCCTGCAACTGCCAGAGATTGGGCCGCACGCCCGGGAAGAAGTTATCGAAATATGGTTCCAGGAAGGACGACAGCAGCGGCAGGCAGAACATCACCACGCCGATCTTGTGGCGCAGCGGGCTGACTTCAGCCACCGGAGTCGGAATCACGCCGGAAATGTAGTGGCCGATCGTGCGCTTGAGTTCGGCGAACCCGGCCTTGCCCATCACCGCGATCACCAGCAGCAACAGCACTTTATTGCTGATGAACAGCACCCCGGTCAGCGCCGCGACTTTCGAGCCCGGCACGTCGAGGGCGGCGGCAATCGGCACCATCAGCCACGAACCGAGCATCAGGCAGATGATTGCCACGCCAACCTTGAAACGCCAGCTGGCGCTGGTGGGGGCAAGCGGTTCTTGAGCAGTGTCCATGGCTTCCTACCTTTTTATCCGGGGCGGGGTTCGGTGGCGTTCGCCTGAAAAAGCGTAGCAGCTGATTGCTTCGAACAACCCGCAATCTGCGGTCTATGCTCCAGTGACATTTCCCGCTGGGGCCTCCCGGTATGCCTGCAACGCCAGCCCTGCTGATCCGTCCCGGCCACCTGCTGCTGCTCGGTGCGCTGAGCCTTGGCGGCTGCCTGCGGCTGGGCCCGGATTTCCAGCCGCCGGCCGAGGCCTGGAGCAAGCAGTGGCAAAGTCCGGCGCTCGAGCAGGCCAGCGAGCGCGGCGCGGTACCGGATCTGCGTCAGTGGTGGCAGGTGTTTGCCGATCCGGTGCTGGACCGATTGATCAGCGACGCCGAAGCCCGCAACAGCAGCCTGAAAATCGCCGGCCTGCGGGTCCTCGAAGCCCGCGCGCAACTGGGCATCGCCGACAGCGGTCGCTACCCGCAGCTGCAACAGGCCAGCGCCGACAGCCTGTACATCGACCGCCGTCAGTCCGGCGGCAACAACCCGCAGGACTTGCACTTCTGGCAGCACAGCGCCGCATTCGATGTCGGCTGGGAACTGGATTTCTGGGGTCGCTTCAGCCGCGCCATCGAATCCGCCGACGCCAGCTACTTCGCCGCCCAGGCCAACTACGAAGACGCCCTCGTGCTGCTGCGCGCTCAAGTGGCCGACACCTACTTTGCCCTGCGCACCACCGAAGCCCGGCTGCGGGTCGCACGGGAAAATGCCGCCCAGCAAAAGCGTAACTTCGAGATCACCGAAAAACTCTTTCGCAGCGGCCAGACCGCCGAACTCGACCTGCAACAGGCCAGGACCCAATACCTCGGCACCCTCAGCAGCATTCCGGCGTTCGAAGATCAATTGCTGCGCACCCGCAATGCGCTGGCGGTGCTGGTCGGCCAGCCGCCCGGTGGCGCGGCGTTCCTGGCCGAACAACCGGGGCTGATTCCGTTGGTGGATCGCGCCGTGTTGCAGGATGTCCCGGCCAACCTGCTGCTGCGCCGTCCCGATGTGCGCGCGGCGGAGCTGAACGTGGCCGCGCAATCGGCGCTGGTCGGCGTGGCGGAAACCGATCTGTATCCCTCGCTGACCCTGCTGGGCAGCATTGTCTGGTCCAGCGACACCCTCGGCGCCACCCCGCGCAGCTTCGACCTGATCGGCGGCCCGAGCCTGCGCTGGAACCTGTTCGACTACGGCCGCATCCACAACAACATCCGCGTGCAGGATGCGCGCTTGCAGCAACTGATCGAGGCCTATCGCGACAAAGTCCGCCAGGCTGCCCGCGAAGCCGACGACGCCGCCAGCGGCCTGACCAAAGCGCTGGAACGCGAGCGCATTCTCGGCGAGGCCGAAGGTGCAGCGCGGCGTTCGCTGGTGCTGGCCAACACCCAATACCGCGAAGGCTATTCAGACTTTCAGCGGGTGCTCGATGCCCAGCGTGCGTTGCTGGAGCTTCAGGACAACTATCTGGTCAGCCGCAGCAACGCCGTGAGCAATCTGATCGCCCTGTACCGCGCCGTTGGCGGTGGCTGGCAAAGCGCCGGGCCGCAGATTGATTCAGCAACCCGCCAGCAGATGCAACAACGCACCGACTGGGGCGATCTGCTGAGCGCCCCGCCGCCGCAACCGACCTATCCGATTCCCTCGCAGGTAGACCGCCATGAGTGATGAAGCGCCGCCGGATCCGGCGAAAAAAGGCATCCGCTGGGTGCTGCTGGTGATTGTGCTGAGCCTAGTCTGGTATCTGCTGGCCGACCGTTTTACGCCCTACACCCAACAGGCGCGGGTCGGCGCATTCGTGATCCCGGTGGCAGCGGAAGTCGCGGGCCGGGTGATCAAGGTCAACGTGCGCAACAATCAGGACGTGCAGGCCGGCGACATCCTTTTCGAGCTCGATCCACAGCCGCTGCAAATTGCTGTCGACCGGGCCCGCGCCGATCTGGAAAACACCCGGCGCACGGTCGGCGCCAGCACCGCGGGCATCGCTTCGGCACAGGCGTCGTTGCGGGCCGCGCAAGCCAATGAACTCAAAACGCGCCAGGACAATCGACGGCTGGAAGGCTTGTACAAAGAAGATCCGGGCACGGTTTCGGTTCGGCTGCTGGAAGTGTCCCGGGCCAACCACGAGGCCGCTGTCAGCCAGGTCGCCGCCGCCCGGGCCGAAGTGCTGCGCGCGCAGGAGCAGGAAGGCGGCAACACCGACACCAACGCCAAACTGCTCAGCGCCGCCGCCACGCTGGCCAAGGCCGAACTGGATCTGGCCAACACCCGCATTGGTGCGCGTTCGGCGGGCCTGATCACCGACTTGCGCACCGACGTCGGCCAGTTCGCCGCTGCCGGCAGCCCGGTGATGACGCTGATCACGATCCAGGACGTGTGGGTCAGCGCCGATCTCACCGAAAACAACCTCGGCCGGATCAAGCCCGGCACGCCGGTGTCGATCATCCTCGACGCCCTGCCCGGCGAAGTGCTCGACGGCCGGGTGCGCAGCGTCGGTTACGGGGTCAGCGTCGGCCAGACGCCGCCGCCCGGCACCCTGCCGACGATCCAGAACAGCCGCGACTGGCTGCGTCCGGCCCAGCGTTTTCCGGTGATCATCGAGTTCAGCGAAGAGGCGAAAAGGCGCCTGTTCGAGAGTCGTTCGATTCGCGCCGGTGGGCAGGCGGAAGTCATGGCGTTTCCCAGCGAAGGCAATCTGCTCAATCCGTTGGGCCGGATGTTTGTCTGGCTGATGAGCTGGCTGAGCTATGCCTACTGAGCGGCCTATTGAGCGCAGCGTCCCGGCGCAACGTGCCTTGCGCCTGGCCTGCGGCACCGCGTTGTGCACCGCCGCCAGTTACGGCCTCGCCTTGCCGCTGTCGTTTCTGTCGCCGGTGCTCGCGGTGTTGCTGCTGGCCAGCATGCCCCGACCGTTGCCGGTGAAAATGGCGCTGGTGCTGACGTTGGTCGCCGCGTTCACCACCAGTATCGGGCTGTTGCTGGTGCCGTTGCTGCGTTATTACCCGGTGTGCGGCGTGCTGCTGATCGGTGTCGGTCTGTTTCTGGTGTTCACCTACGGTTTGCGCGGCGGCAACGTGCTGATCATGACGTTTCTGGTGATCGGCATGACCATGATTTCCGCCGCCGGTTTCGCCTCATTCGAGCTGGCCATGGCGGTGATCGGCGCGCTGGTCAAAGGCCTGTTGCTGGCCGTCGTCATCGTCGGCCTGAGCCACGTCCTGTTCCCGGAACCGGCCAACAGCCCCGCGCCACCACCCGCTCCCGCCCTGCCCGCCGAAGACGTGCCTCGCGTAGCGATGCGCGCAACATTGATCGTGCTGCCGACCTTTCTGCTGGTGCTGATCGACCCGGCCAGCTACCTGCCGATCATCCTCAAAGCCGTCAGCCTCGGCCAGCAGAGCACCACCACCCGCACCCACCACGCCGGGCGCGAATTGCTCGGCTCGACCTTATTGGGCGGGCTGCTGGCGGTGTTGTTCTGGTGTGCGTTGAGCCTGTTCGTGCACCTGTGGATGTTCTTTCTGTGGATGCTGCTGTTCGGGCTGTTGGTGGCGCGCAAACTCTATCGGCTGCACCCGACGCAGCTCGCGCCAGGGTTCTGGCTCAATACGCTGATCACCATGATCATCCTGCTCGGCCAGTCTGTTGAGGACAGCGCGGCGGGCAAGGACGTCTACACCGCCTTCGCGGTGCGCATGGGCTTGTTCATTCTGGTGACGCTCTACAGCGGCGTAATGATGCACCTGCTCGTCGCGCACCGGGAAAACCGTCAGGGCGTGACCTGATAACCCCGCCCTTGCAGGCAACCGGTGTAGGCGCTTGAACTGGCTGAAGCATCGGTCCGCCGCTGCTCGCGTCGATCCTGCCGCTGCCGCGCACCGCCGACTACCGCACCGGCGGCAGCCGTCTCTTTGGCTCGGTTCTGGCGGTAATCCTGCTTGCGATCATCGTCCACGGCTTCATAGAACTCGTCGTGCTGACGACCGCGCACTTCAGCGGCAGTAGCGCCGGCCGCCGCACCCGCGGCAGCGCCCTTCAGCCGACCACCGGCCTGGGGTGTCGACGTGGTTGAGGTGGATGCGATGGAATGACAATCGTTGATATCGATCTGGGTTTGCTGGGAAGTCTGGCCCTTGAGCGGGACGACGGATTCAGCGCTGGCCTGTGTGGCGCATATGGCAGCAAGTAAAAGCAGGATGGACCTTTTGCGGATCATGATTACCTCCGACGGCGCTCGGGTTAGCTGTAATGCGGGGTAATCAAGGAGTGTAGTTCAGTGCCTAGTCAAAATTCCCCCAGCCTGACGTTCACCCGTAAAGAGAGGGTCAGTCTGGGGGTAATTCAAGCTATAGAGCAAATATGGTTCAAAGATGTCAGCATCAATACTTTCACATCAACTTTCAGATACTTACTTCTCCAATTTAATTTCGAAATTTATTTCACGCGCGTAAGCAGGATCCATATCACTTCCATCGGGCCGACCGCCTTCGGCTTTTGCATTTATTAGCTTCCCTGTGATCTTGCCTTCGTGTGGTTCCATTTCAGCGATTCGCATGATGCCTTCGCTTATCCTGCCGCCGCTGATCATCAACTCTCCACCCTCCACCAGCAACGCACTAAAACCGCCTGAGCCAACGTTGTAATCAGTACCCGGTTTAAAATCAAAGTGCCTAAAATCCAGGCGAAACACCCAACCCTTCTCATCCTGAGTTGGCCCAAACCCCCAAAAATATCTTTGACCTTCAATCGTATGATAGCCATCGAATGCAATTTTTTTTATTGGTTCAAAATCGCTATTCGCGAGTGCAATTTTGAATTCCGCGACCAACTTCCCTACCTCTACACGGTCAACAGGGATAATTTCATCAACGCTGATTTTATGCATGATTAGCCACCTTCAGATTTTTTATAAAGACCCTTTCGGCTACACAATCTATACAATTAAACCAATAAACTCCCCTGTCAATTTTGACAGTATGGAAGAACAGTTCGATATATAGATCAGCGTTTTAAGACACAAAATCAATCAAGATCCTAATCGGCTGTGTTCCTCTCCCGCCGAGCCTGCACCAACAACGCCGGCGCAAAATGCAGCACCACCATTCGCGCCAGATGGTGAGTCAGGATAAACACCACATTCAGTCCGCCGGCGAACGCGACGATTGCGATGGTTTCGATTGCTCCTGGCATGTACGCGAGCCACAGCGACAACGCATCGCTGCCCAGCAATCGTGCCGCCGCCAATGCAAAAACCGCCGCGACCAGAATCATCAAACCCACCGACACCAACGCCGTGCGGCCATGACGTCCCAGTTCCGCGAGGCCCAAGCCCTGGAATCGGGAGCCGATCCGCACACCCAGAATCAGCGCCGCCAGATTCAAACTCCAGTCCGGCATATGAAAACCCTGCAGCCATCCCGATTTCACGAACACGGCGGTGATGATGATTGCCGTCAACATGAACGGCGCCGGCACGCCAACGGCCAGCAGCAAACGCCCGACCACCACGCTTAAACCGATCACTGCCAGCACGGTCAACGCCATGCCCGTCGACAGCGGATCGACCTCGACCGCCGCAACCGGTGCCGTTCCGGGAATCAGCAAACTCACCAGCACCGTGATCAGCAGCAGGCGCATCAAGTGCACGATGATCACCTTGCTCGACGCCTGATGCGATTCCAGCAAATCAAACACCGCCGCCAGCGCCCCCGGATACACCGCCAGCAACGCATCCGTGCGATTCCACCCTGCCCCGCGCGACAGCCACCAAGCAGCCAGCGCGACCTGCACTGCCAGACACAGCAACAACATGCCAAGGCTCGGCAACATCGTCGAAACAGTCGCGCTGTCCCACGCTTCGAACATCAACCCGGTAGCGATGCCCAGCGTGACCTGTATGTAGCCCAGACCATAGGGCGTCGCTGGCGCGAATTTGAATTTGGTGACGACCAGTGCCGTCACAAGAATCGAGCCCAACAGCAAACCGTGGGGCACGCCTTCGAACTGCAACAGCGCGCCGAAGCCGGCAGCAATCAACAAACACAGAATGGATTTCATGGTCGCCTTCCTGGCTATTCAAGGTGCTTTTCAGTTAAGTCAGGCGCGCAACCGTCCAATCGCCCGCCGATATTTTTCGATCCGCTCCAGATCCTCCCAACTCGGCGAGGCAATCCGCGACAGGTCGCTGTTCTCTTCCAGATCCGCCAGCTTCACCAGCCGTCCGATCGGGTTCTGCGCCGCGCGCTCGACGAAGTCCTCGTAGGATTCGCCGGGCACTTTGGTCACCGACTCGATGGCTGACAACACTTCTTCGCTGAAGCCTTCCTTGCGCAAATCATCCAGGCTGATGCCGCAATCTTCGACCACATCGTGCAGCACCGCGACGATGCGTTCTTCCAGGCTGCTCATGCGCAACATGACCTTCAGCGGATGCAAAATATACGGCGCACCACCCTTGTCCACCTGCCCCGCGTGGGCCGTGGCGGCAATCGCGATGGCGCGTTCCAGAGTCTGGGTCATGGAGGTTTCCTCGGTCAGACGCCGTACCGGCCGCCAATATAGAAGTGGCGCTTGAACCAGCGCCCGATCGCCTGCAAACGCCCGGCTGGCTGCGCCGGCTCGGCGTAGCGCTGGAGGATCAGCGAGACCAGATCAGCCTGACTCTCCCCCGAATGCGCGTCCATCAATTCGACCACCCACGCACATCCGGCCTTCTTCAAATGCTCACGCCATTCACCGGGCCAGCCATCCAGCTCATCCAGCGCCAACCACCGCGCACCACCCTGCTCGACATGCCCGCCGCCAATCGATTGCTCGAAGCAGAACGGCGTCGCCGGGCGGGACAGGTCGATGCTGAAGATGTAGATGTCCTGGGTTTGGTGCTGCGGCGTGGGGGCGTTGTTGCGGCTGCCGATGTGAATCATGCGCGGTTCCGTCCGTGGGAGAGGCGTTACAACTTGTTTCGCAGTCTACGTCGTGGTGCCAATGGGGGGAACCTTTGGCGATGAGCCGGGGTGTGGCAAGTGAAAAATTTGACTGGGTAGTCCGGGGATTTCGTTTCAGTCGGCCACAAAAAAGGGACACCGTTGGGTGTCCCTTTTTGCGTTTGGATTCAGGTTGATGGATCAGCGTTTCATGGCTTCACACTGGTTGCGCAGATCCCCGTCACCGATGCTCGCACAGCTGCTGCCCTGCATCGCTTCACAGAAGGAGCGTTTGTCACGATCCTGGATACTCGCGCATGAACCGCCTTTCTCCCCTTCGCAAGCGGTGCGCAGATCGTAATTATCGATCGAGGCACAACTACTGCCTTTCTTGGCGTCGCAATAGGCGCGCTGGTCACGATCCTGGATACCAGCGCATGAACCACCCTTCTCCGCTTGGCAGGCCGTGCGCAAATCGTAATTGTCGATGGAATAACAGCTGCTGCCTTCCTCCATGGCCTGGCAATAATTGCGTTTGTCTGGGTCAGTGATGCTGGCACAACTGGCGGAAACGTAACCGCTGAACAGCAACAACATCGCAAGAATCAGTTTCATCTCACACATCCCTGGGGTTGCCGGGAAACAGCCTGGCACTGGTTGATCCGTTCGAAATGAGCGTCGCGACACGCCATCAAATTGACATCGCTTTTCAGGAAAGTTCCGGGGCGGGGATGAGGACTGGATTTTGGGATCTGAAAACTTCGTAGGAAATGACCGCGCGTGGTGAGGGAGCTTGGTCTCGATGGGATGCGAAGCAGGCCGAGATTCGATGAGTCATTTTCCCTGACACTCCGTAACCCTTGATTTACAACGGCTGCGCGGCGGAACGGGAGTCAACTCTCTGACCAGACATGGCTATTTTGCGTCCTACAGGCTGATTGCGACGGTGGGAATCGGTGCCTAGAGTGGGTCTGTCGCTGAACGAATTTGGCGATAGGGTTTCGCAGCCCTGACGATACGTGTAGTAACCTGACGCCCCCAAAACGGTGACGGTCGCAATAGCGTCCGACAACCACTCAATGGTGGCTGTGTGTGGGAGATCTTCGGGTCTGCCGGGTTCCTCGTATCCTCGGTCTGCGAACCCGCACATGGCTACCACCCTTCGACTCGCAGCGAGCGGCAGTAGCTCTTCTCACGGATACGAGGAAGCTTTACTTATGCCGATGGATAAACCGCTCCGCAATTACGCGAATATGTCCCACCCCGCCACTGAGCAGCCCGTCCTGTTCGTGGATACCGACGCGCCACTGAATGACCTCCACGCCTGCGCTAGTGAGCGCCTCAATGCTGTCCTCAAATACCTCGACCTAATTGCCTGCGCTCAACTCCCCGACCACGCAGAGCACGACATCAATACCGTCACTACAATCGCCAGAATCTTGGTTCAGGACGTGAGTGACGTGTTTCGGGTGATAGAGAAGCGGGAGATTTGACGCCCTAAGTTAGGACTCGCTACGTTTCAGCAACAGAGATCATGCTTCTTTTGCGAATTAGCTCAAGGGCCGACTCCCGATACAGCTCAGAAACCACCCCTGTGTTTCTCAGAAGCGGCTATGGAATTCACGATTTCAATTTGATAGCTTCAACACCAGCCATTGGCCATCAGCAGTTCGGCAAGCAGAAAAACGCCGAGTATTTAGTGACTCGCGGCTGTGATTTTTCTAACGAAACCTTCAAAAAGTAAGGAAGGAAATATGACAGACAGAAGACCTATTAACCCTAACGTCACGGTTCCTAAACCTGGCGGCGGGGAGCAACCTCGCTCCAGAAATAGTGATGGCCAAATCCGCGACAAACGCAGTGATGCGGGCAAGCCAAAGAAAAAATAAACTTAAAGGTGACAGATTCATAAAGAAGATCTGTCACCTTTCTTCCGTAGATCATAAATACTCCAGTTAGAAGGAGCTCTAGGCATTAGATGAGAAAAGTAATACCAAATGCCGAATGGTACAAAAGCAAAAGTGCAGACGGCAACGTCGCTAGTGCATGCCCTTATGCCAACGCACATAAATGCCCGAGATATTATTCAAGCTTATATTTGCTTGGAAAAACAAAAGTCACGACTTCCATTGCAGAAGATAAAATAAAAGCACTTGACGAATTCTGGGAAAAATCTGAAATACTACCAATCATCGCAGAAGACGACAGCAGCATTTTTGGTAGCGATGGAAAGAAATCATATATAAATTTTTGCCCGGAAATAGCTTTTTCATATCTAGGGTATTATGCAAACAACCTGATTAGCTACGCAGATGAAATAGATCAAGATATTGGCCAGCGAATTGCAGAGAAAGAAAATCTAGATAACAACTGGCGGCACTACTGGAGCAGCGTATCAGCCTGCCACTATTTAGAATGCACAGCTTTCAATCAAACAGAGATATTTAATAAAAAAAATGCAACCACACTTGAAAAGCTAGCACACCAAAACATTATCAAGCTTATTGAAAGAATGGAGCTATGCCTCGAAAACAGCGACCCAACGGGAACACTACATGCAGCAGCAAACATTTTGGAAACCATGGCAAAAGACCTTCTTGGAGTTCCGAGCATACAAAACCAGACACTAGGAAGCTTTATAAGTAAATATGAAAATGAATCAAAACTCCCGCCCATCCTAAAAAGCGTCGCAAAGGAGATTTACAATTTAAGAAACAGCACCCCACTGAGCGGGCACGGCAGCATTGCCCAACCAGACATAACACTACATGACGCAATTATAATTTCGGCAAGTACAAAATTTATTGTTGAGGTCGAATACCGGCTAAAAAAAACCTAGGAAGCAACCTATGAAAGTAGCCCCCCCTGTGATTTCTTTTGCAAGGAAAAAAATCAAATACGTAATAATCAGAAGCAAAAACTTCGTCAAAAATTCGCCGGCGTATTCGCACTAATAATCTCCGCCTCATCCGCCCCGACATTCTGGAACTTGTGCGGCAGCGTCGTTGGAAAATAATACCCATCCCCCGCACTCAACACACTCACCGACCCATCCACCGTCAACTCCACAGTCCCACGCGTCACCAACCCAAGCTCCTCACCTTCCGAGGACAGACTCACACAAATAGATCTGCACCTTTTCTGCATTTCTCTAACAAATCACTCGAGTTTTTTTTCGCATACATATGTGAAATGCGCCAATTTATAATCTGTAATTTCATTCATCATAACCTTGCAGTCTTTACCCTTGAAGCTCTCAGAAACAACGCTACCCGGGTACATATTCCACAATTTATTATTCACAAGAACGCTTGCAGAATCATTCAGATACAAAGAAGTAACAGAAACTACCATATCCAGTCCTGAAATTTTCTTAGATGCGTGCTCTGCAATAGAAAACTCGGAAGCATCACTATACAAACTGGACAAAAAATCACTTTTTTTCTTTAGGTCACTCTTCGCGACCTCAACTTGGCCTTGTAAATCTAATACTTTTCGGTCGTGCTCAGCTCTGACTCTATCCATTTCCAGATTTTTTTCCGAAAGGTCCGATCGGGCCTGACTTAACTCGACCTTCAATTTTTCATAATCAAAAATAGTTGATAGTTTTTGATCAAGATGGGCAGAAGCAGCGTCTATTCTCTTTATCGTCTCAGGCAGCGTCCATTTGTCAGCTTTCTCATAGCCCTCAACAATGGATGTTAATTCCGCAAGCCTATCATTTCGCATATTCCAGGTAGCTGTCGCAACAGCACAAACCAAAGCAAAACCACCCACCGTCACTTGTGTAAAGCTGAACTGCATTGACTATTCCCTTAATCAAAAAAAATTATGGCGACCAACAACCTTTAAAAATTCGCCGGCGTATTCGCACTAATAATCTCCGCCTCATCCGCTCCAATATTCCGGAACTTATGCGGCAGTGTCGTCGGAAAGTAATACCCATCCCCCGCACTCAACACGCTCACCTGCCCATCCACCGTCAACTCCACGGTGCCGCGCGTCACCAACCCGCACTCTTCACCTTCCGCGTGAACAATCGGCTCTTCCCCGGAACTCGCGCCCGGTGCGTATTGCTCGCGCAGCAAGCGCATCTGGCGGCTGGGGACCGAGGCGCCGATCAGCAGCAGGCGCAGGCCGTGGCGGCCGAGGTCGGGTTGTTCGTTGGCGCGGAAGACGTATTGGTGTTCGCGGGGGGGCTGGTCGAAGGTGAAGAAGTCGGCCAGGGACATCGGGATGCCTTCGAGCAGCTTTTTCAGTGAGCTGACGGAAGGACTGACACGATTCTGTTCGATCAGGGAGATGGTGGCATTGGTCACGCCGCTACGCCGGGCCAGCTCGCGCTGGGAGAGTTTGTAGCTTTCGCGTACTAGTTTGAGTCGAGAACCCGTATCCATGACAGCCTTATGTGAGAACGACTTAAGGGCGATGGGGGTGGGTGGCGGGTGCCGCGCAAGGCGCGCGGATCACGTTGCTCCCGTGTCCCGGAACCGTGAAAGGCGGCTATTAAATCACGTTTGTCGGTGTTGCTCAGCAGGTTCGATAGACGGCACATGAAAAAGCCGGCGACGCCCTTTTTGGGGCAGCCGCCGGGGAGGTAACTCAGATGCCGAAACGGTCGCGCAGCGAGTAGTACACGGCGCCGAGGGCGGTCAGCGGCGCGGAGAAGGTGCGGCCGCCGAGCATCGGCATGTGTGGCAGGGAGGCGAAGGCGTCGAAGCGTTCGGCGTCGCCGCGGATCATTTCCGAGATCAGTTTGCCGGCCAGGTGCGAGCAGGTGACGCCGTGGCCGCTGTAGCCCTGCATGTAGTAGGCGTTTTTTTCGATGCGGCCGAATTGCGGCATGCGTGACATGGTCAGCAGGAAGTTGCCGGTCCAGCGGTAGTCGATTTTCACGTCCTTGAGCTGCGGGAAGGTCTTGAGGATCTTCGGGCGGATCAGGGTTTCGATGTCGTCCGGTTCACGGGCGCCGTAAACCACGCCGCCGCCGTAGAGCAGACGGTTGTCGGCGGTGAGGCGGTAGTAGTCGAGCAGGTAGTTGCAGTCTTCGACGCAGTAGTTGTTGGTGATCAGGCTGCGGGCCTGTTTTTCGGTCAACGGTTCGGTGACGCAGATCTGCGAGCCGCACGGCATGCTCTTGGCCGTCACGCGATTGTCGAGGCCTTGCGGCAGATAGGCGTTGCCGGCGATCAGCAGGTACTTGGCGCGGACCTGGCCTTTGGCGGTGCGCACGACGTTGGGCTCGCCGTATTTGATTTCCACGGCAGCGGACTGCTCGTAGATCTTGCCGCCCAGACGCACGATGGCCGCGGCTTCACCGAGGGCCAGGTTCAGCGGGTGAATGTGGCCGCCCTGCATGTCCAGCAGACCGCCGACGTAGGCGTCGGAACCGACTTCGCGACGGATGTCCGCAGCGTCGAGCATCTTCAGGTTTTTATTGCCGTAACGTTCCCAGCTGCGTTTTTGTTCGGCCAGGCCGTTCAATTGTTTCTTGTTCATCGCTGCGAAGATGCCGCCCGGGCGGTAGTCGCATTTGATGTCGTATTCCTTGATGCGCGAACGAATGATGTCGGCGCCTTCGAAGATCATGCTGCCGAGGATTTCCGCGGTCTTGTCGCCGTAGCGCTCTTCGATCACGTCGACGTCACGGCTGTAGGAGTTGACCAGTTGGCCACCGTTGCGACCGCTGGCGCCGTAGCCGACTTTCGCCGCTTCCAGCACCGTCACCTTGTAGCCGGCTTCGCTCAGGAACAGCGCCGAGGACAGGCCGGTGTAGCCGGCGCCGATGATGCAGACATCGCACTCCACCGAATCTTCAAGCGTCGGGAAGTCGATGACTTCGTTGCGGGTGGCGGCGTAATAACTGTTGACGTGTTGTTGTTTCATTATTGTTCTCCGAGGAACGCCGGAAAAACCGGCGTCCACCGTTGTAAATAGAATTAGAGCTTGATCCAGGTCGCTTTCAGCTCGGTGTACTTGTCGAACGCGTGCAGCGATTTGTCGCGACCGTTGCCCGACTGCTTGAAGCCACCGAACGGCGCGGTCATGTCACCGCCGTCGTACTGGTTGACCCACACGCTGCCGGCGCGCAGGCCACGGGCGAAGGTGTGAGCCTTGCTCAGGTTGCTGGTCCAGACCCCGGCAGCGAGGCCAAAGATGCTGTCGTTGGCGATGTGCAGTGCTTCTTCAACGGTGTCGAAGGTGATCAGCGACAGCACCGGGCCGAAGATTTCTTCCTTGGCGATGGTCATGGCGTTGGTCACGCCGTCGAAAATCGTCGGCTCGATGTAAGTGCCGCCGGTTTCCTCGAGGGTGCGTCGGCCGCCGGCGATCAGTTCGGCGCCCTGCTCGCGGCCGATGCTGATGTAGCGCAGCACGTTGTCCAGTTGACGCTGATCGACCACGGCGCCGACGGTGGTCGCCGGATCCAGGGCGTGCCCCGGTTTCCACGCTTGCAGCGCTTCCACCAGCAGCGGGATGAATTGCTCGCGGATCGAACGCTCCACCAGCAGGCGCGAGCCGGCGGTGCAGACTTCGCCCTGGTTGAACGCAATGGCGCCGGCCGCCGCTTGTGCTGCCGCGCGCAAGTCCGGTGCGTCGGCAAACACCACGTTCGGGCTCTTGCCCCCGGCTTCGAGCCAGACGCGTTTCATGTTGCTTTGGCCGGCATAAATCATCAGTTGCTTGGCAATCGCGGTGGAGCCGGTGAAGGCCAGCACATCGACGTCCATGTGCAGCGCCAGCGCCTTGCCGACGGTGTGACCGAAGCCTGGCAGGACGTTGAACACGCCTTTCGGAATGCCGGCATCCAGCGCCAGTTGCGCGATGCGGATCGCGGTCAGCGGGGATTTTTCCGAAGGCTTGAGGATGAACGAGTTACCTGCCGCCAGCGCCGGGGCGAATTTCCAGCTGGCCATGATCAGCGGGAAGTTCCACGGCACGATCGCAGCAACTACGCCGGACGGCTCGCGAGTGACCAGACCGAGTTGATCGTGCGGGGTGGCGGCGACTTCGTCGTAGATCTTGTCGATCGCTTCGGCGCTCCAGCGGATCGCGTTGGCGGTCGCCGGGATGTCGATGCTCATCGAGTCGCTGATCGGTTTGCCCATGTCGAGGGTTTCGAGCAGCGCCAGTTCTTCCTGGTGTTGCAGGATCAGGTCGGCGAAGCGGATCAGGATGCGTTTGCGTTCGGCCGGGGCCTTGTTCGCCCACACGCCGGAATTGAAGGATTGGCGCGCGGCTTCGACGGCGAGGTTGGCGTCGGCTTCATCGGTGCTGGCGACGGAGGCCAGGAAACGGCCGTCGACGGGGCTCAGGCATTCGAAGGTTTCGCCGCTGATGGCCGGGCGGTATTCGCCGTTGATGAAGGCACGGGATTCGAGGGTCAGGGACTGGAAGCGTTGTTCCCAGTCGTTGCGGGTCGTTGTCATGGTGGTGGCTCGACGCGGGGGAATTTGGGGGTGTCTGGTGTGTGTGTGTTCGGCTTGAGATGGCTGCCCTCACCCTAGCCCTCTCCCGGGGGGAGAGGGGACCGACCGGGGGATGCTGGAGAGCTCCGCCGACCTGAAACATCTCTTCCGAATCCATAATCGACTGGATCGGTCAGGTCGCCGGAAATCCCGAGACAACTCGGTCAGTCCCCTCTCCCTCCGGGCGGTCCGACGTATCGGGAGGGTTAGGGTGAGGGGCTTTTAAAGGCCTCACACCGTATGCAGATACCAGTTGTACTCAAGGTCAGAGATCGAGTTTTCGAACTCGGCCAGCTCGCTTTCCTTGCACGCGACGAACACGTCGATGTACATCGGGTCGATGTAGCGGGCCATGACTTCGCTGTCGTCCAGCTCACGCAGGGCGTCGCGCAGGTTGTTCGGCAGGCTCTGTTCGTTCTGCTCGTAGCTGTTGCCTTCAACCGGGGCGCCCGGCTCGATTTCGTTGGTCAGGCCGTGGTGGATACCGGCCAGCACCGAAGCCATGAGCAGGTACGGGTTGGCGTCGGCACCGGCGACACGGTGCTCGATGCGCACGGCATCCGGCGAACCGGTCGGCACACGGACAGCCACGGTACGGTTGTCGATGCCCCAGCTCGGCGAGTTCGGCACGTAGAACTGTGCGCCGAAGCGGCGGTACGAGTTGACGTTCGGGCACAGGAAAGCCATTTGCGCAGGCAGGGTCTCCAGCACACCGCCGATCGCGTGGCGTAGCGCGGCGTTCTGCTCGGGATCCTCGCTGGCGAAGATGTTGTTGCCTTCTTTGTCCAGGATCGAAATGTGCACGTGCAGACCGTTGCCCGCCTGGCCCGGATACGGCTTGGCCATGAAGGTGGTGTCCATCTCGTGGTCGTAGGCGATGTTCTTCACCAGACGCTTGAGCAGGACGGCGTAGTCGCACGCCTTGATCGGGTCGGACACGTGGTGCAGGTTGACTTCGAATTGCGCCGGGGCGCTTTCCTTGACGATGGCGTCGGCAGGAATGCCCTGCTCCTTCGCGCCTTCGAGGATGTCTTGCAGGCAGTCGACGTACTCGTCGAGGTCGTCGATCAGGTAGACCTGGGTCGACACCGGACGCTTCCCGGAGACTGGCGAACGCGGCGATTGCGGACGGCCGTTCACGTTATCCTGGTCGATCAGGTAGAACTCGAGTTCGAACGCGGCGCAGATAGTCAGGCCCAGTGCGTCGAACTTGCGCACCACGTTGGCCAGCACTTCACGCGGGTCGGCAAAGAACGGCTCGCCTTCCAGTTCGTGCATGGTCATCAGCAGTTGCGCGGTCGGACGCTTCTGCCAGGGCTCGATGCTCAGGGTGCCGGGGATCGGGTAGCAGATGCGGTCGGCGTCGCCGATGTCCAGGCCCAGGCCGGTGCTTTCCACCGTGGAGCCATTGATGTCGAGGGCAAAGAGCGAGGCCGGCAGGTTGATGCCTTTCTCGTAAACCTTGTGAAGACTGGTGCGCTCGATGCGCTTGCCGCGCACCACACCGTTCATGTCTGCAATCAGAAGGTCGACGTACAAAACCTCAGGATGTTTCTTAAGGAATGCGTTTGCTTCGTTGAGTTGAACGGCACGCAGAGGGACCGACATGATGCACCTATTTAGCTGTTAATTATTATGTTCACTGCTGTTTCGCTGAGCCAGTCAACCCGAACGGCAAAGTGAAGTCAATAGCGAACACAGGGCCGCCCAGCGTTTATTTTTCGGGCTTTTTTTAACACTCTCGTGCCAATACAGGCGCCAGAGCCCCGGTCTTGATAAAGATTTGATGAGCGGCGTTTAGAATTTTTTACATGGGAGTTGTTAATTAAAATCAACGAGGCTAAGCTCCGGAAAAGCTCGTTCAAGTGTCAAACTTCGAGGTGAATAAAAATGGCATTCAAGCCATTGATCGGCGTTACTGCGTGCGTCAAACAGATTGGCCTGCACCCCTATCACATCAGCGGCGACAAGTACGTTCGCGCTGTCAGCGTTGCGGCGCTGGGGTTGCCCGTCGTCATTCCTTCCCTTGGCCAACTGACTGAAATCGAAGACCTGCTGGGTCAGCTCGACGGTCTGTTGCTGACCGGCTCGCCGTCCAACGTGGAGCCTTTCCACTATCAGGGCCCGGACAGCGCTCCCGGCACGGACCACGATCCGGCGCGGGATGCCACTACCCTTCCTCTATTGCGTGCAGCCATCGCGGCGGGCGTTCCGGTACTCGGCATCTGCCGCGGTTTCCAGGAAATGAACGTGGCGTTTGGCGGCAGCCTGCACCAGAAGGTGCATGAGCTGCCGGGCATGCTCGATCACCGCGAAGCCGACAGCCCGGACGTCGCCGTGCAATACGCCCCGGCCCACGCCGTGAAGGTATTGCCGGGTGGTGTGTTCGAAGCGCTGGAGCTGCCGGGTGAATTCCAGGTCAACTCGATTCACAGTCAGGGCATCGACCGCCTCGCTCCCGGCCTGCGCGCCGAAGCCGTGGCGCCGGATGGCCTGATCGAGGCGGTCTCGGTGGAGCACAGCCCGACCTTCGCCCTCGGCGTGCAATGGCACCCGGAATGGCAGGTGCTGGACAACCCGAACTACCTGCGGATTTTCCAGGCATTCGGCGAGGCTTGCCGCCAGCGTGCGGCGCGACGCAACCAGCGCTGACGCCACCCAAAGATTGCAAAACCATTTACTGCCCCCGCGGGGTCGGCGGTTGCGCGCTTGCGCATCCGTCATCCGCGATCAGCAACACACCGCGAAAACAAAAAGCACCACCCGGCAGCCAGGACGGCGGCGCCGAACAACCCGCACGGTGCGGGTCTGCAATCCACTCTTAAGCCAGGCCGCGTTGGCCCGGCGACTGAAACCTGTTGGGAGTTTCACATGGCAAACGCCTCCAGCACTTACAGGAAGGCTCTTGAAGGTCATCAGCAACCGAAAAAGGTTCTGGTGAAAGTCGATCGAGTCACCAAGAAGTTCGACGAAACCACGGCGGTGGACGATGTGTCCCTGGAGATCCATCAGGGCGAAATCTTCGCCCTGCTCGGCGGCTCCGGCTCGGGCAAATCGACCCTGCTGCGCATGCTCGCCGGTTTCGAACGGCCGACTGAAGGACGCATTCTGCTCGACGGTGTCGACATCACCGACATGCCGCCGTACGAGCGGCCGATCAACATGATGTTCCAGTCCTACGCCCTGTTCCCGCACATGACTGTTGCGCAGAACATCGCCTTCGGCCTCAAGCAGGACCGTTTGCCGGCCAGCGAAATTGACGCCCGCGTCGAAGAAATGCTGCGCCTCGTCCACATGACCCAATATGCCAAACGCCGCCCGCATCAGCTGTCCGGCGGCCAGCGTCAGCGCGTGGCCCTCGCCCGCTCGCTGGCCAAGCGTCCGAAGCTGTTGCTGCTCGACGAACCGATGGGCGCGCTGGATAAAAAGCTGCGCTCGCAAATGCAGCTGGAACTGGTTGAGATTATCGAACGCGTCGGCGTGACTTGCGTGATGGTGACCCATGACCAGGAAGAGGCCATGACCATGGCCGAGCGCATCGCGATCATGCACCTGGGCTGGATCGCCCAGATCGGCAGCCCGGTCGACATCTATGAAGCGCCGGTCAGCCGCATGGTCTGCGAATTCATCGGCAACGTGAACGCCTTCGACGGCACCGTGGTCGAGGACCTTGAAGGTCACGCGATCATCCACAGCCCGGACTTGCAGCAGAAGATCTACGTCGGTCATGGCGTCAGCACTTCGGTGCAGGACAAGTCGATCACCTACGCGATCCGTCCGGAAAAAATGCTCGTCAGCACGATCAAGCCGGAGACCCGCTACAACTGGTCCGAAGGCAAGGTGCATGACATCGCCTACCTCGGCGGCCACTCGGTGTTCTACGTCGAGTTGCCGAGCGGCAAGATCGTCCAGTCGTTCATGGCCAACGCCGAACGCCGTGGCGCGCGGCCGACCTGGGACGACAAGGTCTACGTCTGGTGGGAAGACGACAGCGGCGTGGTACTGCGCTCATGAGAACCTTCAATCAGCAATTCCTGCGTCTGGTGCCCAGCGGGCGAAAGTTCGTCATCGGCATCCCGTTCATCTGGCTGTTCCTGTTCTTCATGCTGCCGTTCTTCCTGGTGATGAAGATCAGTTTCTCGGAAGCCGCGCTGTCGATCCCGCCGTACTCGGAGATCTACACCTACGCCGAACAGAAATTCCAGCTGCTGCTGAACATCGGCAACTACACCCTGCTCGGCGAAGACGAGCTGTACCTGTCGGCCTACCTCGGGTCGTTGAAGGTGGCGCTGCTCAGTACGCTGATGTGCCTGGTGATCGGTTTCCCGATGGCCTACGCGATCACCAAGACCGGCAAGGAAACGCAAAACGTCCTGCTGCTGTTGATCATGATGCCGACCTGGACCGCGATCCTGATCCGCGTGTATGCGTGGATGGGCATCCTCAGCAACAACGGTCTGCTCAACGCGTTCCTGATGTGGACCGGGCTCACCGATCACCCGATCGAGATCCTCAACACCAACACGGCCGTGTATATCGGCGTGGTCTACGCCTACCTGCCTTTCATGGTGCTGCCGCTCTACGCCAACCTGGTGAAGCACGACGGAAGCCTGCTGGAAGCCGCGCAGGATCTGGGTTCGAGCAACTTCAACAACTTCTGGAAAATCACCGTGCCGCTGGCCAAGAACGGCATCATCGCCGGCTGCATGCTGGTGTTCATTCCGGTGGTGGGCGAGTTCGTGATTCCGGAACTGCTGGGCGGCCCGGAGACCCTGATGATCGGTCGCGTGCTGTGGCAAGAGTTCTTCAATAACCGCGACTGGCCGGTGGCGTCCGCGCTGGCGGTGGTGATGCTGTTGATCCTGATTGTGCCGATTCTGCTGTTCAACCGCAGCCAGGCCAAAGAGATGGAGGCACGGGGATGAAACGCTTCGGTTTTGCAAAGTTCATGTTGATCTTCGGCCTGACGTTCATTTATCTGCCGATGCTGATTCTGGTGATCTACTCGTTCAACGCCTCGAAACTGGTGACGGTCTGGGGTGGCTGGTCGGTGAAGTGGTACGTCGGCCTGCTCGACAACACCCAACTGATGGGCTCGGTGGTGCGCTCGCTGGAAATCGCCTGCTACACCGCGATTGCCGCCGTGGCGCTGGGCACCCTCGCCGCTTTCGTGCTGACCCGCGTAACGCGCTTCAAGGGTCGTACGCTGTTCGGTGGTCTGGTCACCGCGCCGCTGGTGATGCCTGAGGTGATCACCGGTCTGTCGCTGTTGCTGCTGTTCGTGGCGATGGCGCAACTGATCGGCTGGCCGCAGGAGCGTGGCATCGTCACGATCTGGATCGCCCACACCACGTTTTGTGCCGCTTATGTGGCGGTGGTAGTCTCCGCCCGCTTGCGCGAGCTGGACCTGTCGATCGAAGAAGCGGCGATGGATCTGGGCGCGAAACCGTTCAAGGTGTTTTTCCTGATCACCATCCCGATGATCGCGCCGTCGCTGGCGGCGGGCGGCATGATGTCGTTCGCCCTGTCGCTGGATGACCTGGTGCTGGCGAGCTTCGTCTCGGGCCCGGGTTCGACGACCCTGCCGATGGAAGTCTTCTCGGCCGTGCGTCTGGGCGTTAAGCCCGAGATCAACGCCGTGGCCAGCCTGATTCTGCTGGCAGTGTCGCTGGTGACCTTCCTGGTCTGGTACTTCGGCCGCAAGGCAGAAGCCAACCGCAAGCGGGCGATTCAGGAAGCCATGGATCAGACCGCCAACGAATCGTGGCAGCAACCTCAACGAGTGGCAGCGACGGCCTAGGGCCGTCGCGTTTTACGGCTTTGCGCTTTGGCTTAAAAGCTTTTGAATAAAAAGAATGGAGTTTCACCGATGAAAATGTTTGGCAGGACTCTGCTGACACTGTCCTTATTGGGCGCAATCGCCACGGGCGCCCAGGCCAACGACAAGGTGCTGCGCGTTTACAACTGGTCGGATTACATCGCCCCGGACACCGTCAAGAAGTTCGAGGACGAGACCGGCATCCGCGTGACCTACGATGTGTTCGACAGCAACGAAACCCTTGAGGCACGTCTGCTCGCGGGCAAATCCGGCTACGACATCGTGGTGCCGTCCAACAGTTTCCTGGCCAAGCAGATCAAGGCCGGGGTCTACCAGACTCTGGATAAATCGAAGCTGCCAAACTGGAAAAACCTCAACCCGGTGCTGCTGAAAAACGCCTCCGCCAGTGATCCAGACAACGCCCACGCGTTCCCGTACATGTGGGGCTCGATCGGCATCGGCTTCAACCCGGACAAGGTCAAGGAAGTGCTCGGCAAGAATGCGCCGACCAATTCCTGGGATCTGCTGTTCAAACCGGAGAATGCCGAGAAGCTGAAGGCCTGCGGCATCAGTTTCCTCGACTCGCCGACCGAAATGCTCCCGGCCGCCCTGCACTACCTGGGTTATCCGGTGAACGACAAGGACGTGAAGCACATCGCCGAAGCCGAAGCGCTGTTCATGAAAATCCGGCCGTCGGTGGCGTATTTCCATTCGTCGAAGTACATCTCCGATCTGGCCAACGGCAACATCTGCGTGGCGGTCGGTTACTCGGGTGACGTGCTGCAGGCCAAGGCCCGCGCGGTGGAATCGGGCAACAAGGTCGAGATCGACTACAGCATTCCCAAGGAAGGCGCCGGCAGTTTCTATGACATGGTCGCCATCCCTCGCGATGCCGCCAACGTCGAGAACGCCTACCTGTTCATGAACTTCCTGATGCGCCCGGACATCATCGCCGAAGTCACCAACAGCATCGGCTACAGCAACGCCAACGAAGCCGCGACGCCGCTGGTGGACGAAGCGATCCGCAACGACCCGGGCTCGTACCCGCCGCAAGCGGTGATGGCCACGTTGTATGCGGTGCCGGATCAGCCGATTGCCACCCAGCGGATCATGACCCGGGGCTGGACCCGCGTGAAACTCGGCAAGTAATGGCACCACCGATGATCGTTCCCACGCTCTGCGTGGGAATGCCTCAAGGGACGCTCCGCGTTCCAGCTCCGGAAGGGACGCGGAGCGTCCCGGGCTGCATTCCCACGCGGAGCGTGGGAACGATCAGACAGTCAGCGATCAGTCTAGAAAGTTTCCGTTCATGCAGCGCCTTACCACCGCTGCCCCCTGCTCTGAACGGCCTCACCTGGCTTCCTCGGTTCAGGTGAATTCAGGCGCCCTCGGGCGCCTTTTTTTGTGGGCTCAGATCAGTGGCCAATCGGCCAGCGAGCGGTAGCGGCCCTTGTGGGATTCGAACAGCGCAAAGCGTTCAGCCCGCAGGAAGAACTCCGGCGGCGTGGCGGATTCCGGTTCCGGCGCCCGATAGTCCCGGGCCAGTGTCAGGTGCGGACGATACTCGCGCGTCGCCTCTTCAAATCCGAACGGCAACATCGCCTGCTCCAGCGCGTAAACCAGCCGCAACAATCCCTGCGGCGCCTGCTCCGGCGCCAGCGACAACACCCCGGCGCGGCGCCAGACCTGCAACCGATCCAGCGAAATCCTCAGCGCCTCCCCCGGCGTACGTACCTTCGCCGCCGCCTCACAGACTTCGCCAATCTGCGCCAACGGCACCGCGCCGAGAAACAGCAGTGTCAGGTGAAAGTTGTCCGCCGGCACCGGTTTGCCGGTGCGCAACCCCAGTTCGCTGCGCCACTGGGCAATCGCCTTGCGCTGCGCCGGCGGGCAGTCCAGGGCGAAGAACAGCCGCTTGAACGGTTGATCCCCGCGCGTTTCGTCCGTCATGGCCACGCTCCTTCGTTCGTCGAGATCCCTGGATTCTACACGCCCGTTTCTGGCGACTCTCGGCATGGGGTTTATAGTTCAACGATTGCCATCAACCGGAGGACGTCATGCGCGAGATCCTCAGCAAAGAACCCTGGTGGGCCCGACCGCCGAATCCCGGACAGGATGAGAGCGAACTGGAATGGGGCTGGCTGGTGCATTACAGCGAAGGTGAGCCGCGTTTCGAATTCGTCCGCGAGCGGCCGACGGACGAGCAGATCCGCAACCGCAAAGGCTGCCGGATCACCCCGTCGGCGGAGTGACCCGGCAACGCGGCATCAAGGTTCGAGAATGTCCTTGAAGCCACCGAAGATCATCCGCTGCCCATCGAACGGCATCGGATTGACGTCTGGCTGCATGCGCGGGTCTTCCATCATTTTCGCCATGCCGCTGTCGCGGGTGGCCTTGTCCGGCCAGACCAGCCAACCGGCCGATACGACTTCGCCTTCCTTGAGTTTTACGGCCATCGGGAATGAGGTGACCTTGCCGTCCGGCACGTCATCGCCCCAGCCCTGAATCACCTCCAGCGCGCCGTATTCCTTGAACAGCTTCGCGGCGATTTCGCAGTGTTTTTTGTACTGTTCGCGGTTGGCATTCGGCACGGGAGCCACGAAAACATCGATGTAAGCCATGATCATTCTCCTTGCAGGGTGGGTTCGATCTGCTGAGTAGTCGACTCGGGCGGCCGCCATTCGACACGGTTGACGCCCAACCCGACCGACGGTTCATCTCGCCCGCCCAGATTGCCCTCGACCTGCGCCGCCATGTGCAGCGTGCCGGCCATCACGCCGGTGGTCGGGTTTTGCACCAGTTTCAGCCAGGCCTTGTCGAAGGTGTTGCCCAGGCTGCTGCGGATCAGCGCTTCGCTGTCCGGGCGGTCGTTGGCCTGAATGATTGCGCGCACGCCCGCCACCCCGACCGAAATCAGCGCCCCGGCCAGTTTGCCTGCCGCTGCCGCCACCGCACTGGCCGCGCCGCGCGGGGCCATTTCCGCCTCCATGCGCTGACTGGCGCGCTTGGCCACCGGCGCCATGGCCGATTCGGTCGAAGCCACGCCTTTGGAGCCGCCGTCGGTGTGGATCTTGTCGATCAGCGCCGCGTAGGCCGGCAGCGTGTTCAACGGTTCAGTGCTGACAACCTGATACAGCGAAGCATCCCTCGCCGGCGGCGGGCCAAGGGCGATGGCAGGGATTTTCTGCAATCGTCCGTTGAGCTGGGCGATGGGCACGCCGTGGCGCTGGGCAATGACTGGCATCTGCTGCGCCATCAGTTGCGCGTAGAACGCGGTGGACTGGCCGAGGATCGCGTCCGGGTCGATCTCCACCGCCACCGGCGCCAGCACGCGTTCCTGATATTGCTCCAGCAGATAGGCCGCCAGACGTTTGGCCGAAGCATCCTGCTCGCCGCTGGCACTGATCGTGTACCAGCTGACCTTCATCGACAGCCATTCCTGGGTCCAGTAACTGCTGAACCACGGGATGAAATTTTCTTCAGTTTGCTCATAGACCCGAATGCGCCAATGTTCCATCGAGCCACGGGCGAACACCTTGACCTGCTCGGTGGCCTGTTTCGAGGCGCTGACGATTTCCCGGTCGATCTGCTGCCAGGTCGCCGGCGAAACCACCACCGCCGGCGCGGTCACCGGGGCCCGCGCCGTGGTGGCGCAGCCGGCCAGCAACACCAGTGCGGCGACGAGCAGCGCACGCAGGTTCACGGTGGCGGTCCTTATCTGTTCTTTGGTCGCAAGACCTGAAGAATCCGGGGGAGATGACATGAGTATAGGTGCGTGCGGTGCGCCGTTTATCCGCTGGTCAGGGCCGCTCCGGTCCAACCATCAATGCCGTCAATATTCACCATCGCGACGATTGCCTTCCGCATGTTGCTCGCCAAAGGCACGATTAGCCCATCCGAAACACACAGCACGAGGAGTTCACATCATGATCAATACCGTCACCCTCGCCGTGAGTTTCCCGGTCTTCGGCAGCAACTACTACGATCAGCACGCCGTGTCGCGCAAGACCCAGGCGCTGGTGTTCGACGAAGCCTTCGAAGATCTGTTGATGCCCGCCGCGAGCAATCATTTCAGCAATGAAGTGGTCGGCCTCAACGATCAGTTCCGGTTTCTGAGCGACATTCTCGCCACCCATTTGCTGGACATCGAGGCCTCAGTGCCTGCGCGATCCAGCGTCCGGGCGAGCGCTCATTTTTAATGCCAGAGGGCGTTCCCGTCGGGGAACGCCCTCTTCGTTTCAGTCAGTCATCATCCCGGTCGCGGTAATAACGACGCCCGTCGCGGCGGTCGTCATCGCGGTCGTCCCAGCGCCGGTCGTGATCGTAATAACGGCCATGATCGCGGTCGTAATGCCGGCCATGGCGATGGTCATCATCGAAATCCGCCACACAGCCGCCCAGCAGTACAGCGGCGGAAACGGTCAGCAGCAGGCTTGTTGCACGCATCATTCAGAATTTCCCTAAAACCAAGGTCTTGACGACGGAAACGGCAGCGCTGCCCGCACCGAAGAGGCGCGGTGTGCGCTGCCGCAGATACGACCGGGGAAAACGACGATGATTCACCGACCGCCGATGACCGTTGATCGCCTCGCCCGCCTCGCCCGAGCGGCGGCCAAATGCCACCTATACTGCTTGCAACGCGCAAAGGATCTGCCCCTCAAAAACAACAAGTAGAGGTGCGACATGGTCTGGCAACAAGTCTATGACCCGTTCGGCAATCCGGTGATTTCCACGATCATGGCCGCCGTTCCAGTGGTGGTGATGCTGGCGGCGCTGGCCTTCTTTCATGTGAAGGCGCATCTGGCCGCACTGCTGGCGCTGGCCTCGGCACTGCTGATCTCGATCTTCGCCTTCGGCATGCCCGCCAACATGGCCGGTTCGGCGGCGCTGTTCGGTGCGGCCAACGGGCTGCTGCCGATTGGCTGGATCGTGCTCAACATCATTTTTCTGCATCGCCTGACCACCGAGAACGGCTCGTTCAAGGTGTTGCAGGATTCGCTAGCCCGCATCACCGACGACCGGCGCCTGCAATTGCTGCTGATCGCCTTCTGTTTTGGCGCCTTCTTTGAAGGTGCCGCCGGATTCGGCACGCCGGTGGCGGTCACCGGCGCCATTCTGATCGGTCTTGGTTTTTCGCCACTGGCAGCGTCCGGTCTGGCGCTGATCGCCAACACCGCGCCGGTGGCCTTCGGCGCACTGGGCACGCCGATCATTACGCTGGCCAAGGTCACCGGGCTGGATGAGATGGAGCTCTCGATGATGGTGGGACGGCAGCTGCCGTTCTTTTCGGTGCTGGTGCCGTTCTGGCTGATCTGGGCCTTCGCCGGGTGGCGCAAGATGCTGGAGGTATGGCCGGCGATTCTGGTGGCGGGCGTCAGTTTCGCCATCCCGCAGTTTCTGGTTTCGAACTACCACGGGCCGATGCTGGTGGACGTGATCGCCGCGCTGATTTCCATGGCGTGCCTGACGTTGTTCCTCAAGGTGTGGAAACCGGCAACCGTCCACACCTCGGCCGCGCTGTCGGGGCGGCATGACGACTCGAAGGTCGACGAAGAAAAGGTCACGGCCAGCGCCGCATTCAGCGATCAGGCGCGCCCGGCAGTGATGCGCGCGTGGATGCCGTGGATCATCCTCACGGTGTTCGTGTTTGCCTGGGGCACCCAGGGTTTCAAGAACATGTTCGACACCCGTCCGGCGATTGATCCCGTCAGCCAATCGGCCAGGCTCGATCCGCAGGGCAAACCGCTGCGCGAGGCCAATCCGGTGTTCGCCCCGGCCGTGACTTTCAGCTCCCTGCATCTGCAGATCGAAAAAGTCCCGCCGGTGGTCGCCGCGCCGAAAGCTGAAGAGGCGGTGTACAAGTTCACATGGTTCACTGCCACCGGCAGCGGCATCCTGCTCGCGGCGATTGTCGGTGGATTGCTGATGGGCTACTCGATCCCCCAACTGATCAAACAGTACCTTCGCACACTGTGGGTGGTGCGCTTTTCGCTGATCACAATTGCCGCGATGCTGGCGCTGGGATTCCTGACCCGCTACTCGGGGCTGGACGCGACCATGGGCCTGGCATTCGCTGCCACGGGGATTTTCTACCCGATGTTCGGCACCTTGCTCGGCTGGCTTGGCGTAGCACTGACTGGGTCGGATACCGCGTCCAACGTGCTGTTTGGCGGCTTGCAACGGGTGACGTCGGAACAGCTGGGCATCAGCCCGGTCCTGATGGCGGCGGCCAACAGCTCCGGCGGAGTGATGGGCAAAATGGTCGACGCGCAGTCGATCGTGGTCGCCTCGACGGCGACTCGCTGGTACGGGCATGAAGGGGAAATCCTGCGTTACGTGTTCTTCCATTCCATCGTGCTGGCAATCCTGGTCGGCGGTCTGGTGACGTTGCAGGCGTATGTGGCGCCGTTTACGTCCATGGTGGTCGGCGCGCATTGAGATCTTGGGTGTCTCGGTTGTGAGAGCGATCTGGCTCACAGCCAAGGCACCCGCGTTCATTCTGTCGATTCATGAACCGCGCGCATGAGGCCATGCGCAAATCAAAGAAAACCTTTTCCTCTCCAGCGTGGTCACTCCTAGAACAGAGCGAGACTGGCAACCACGCCAGCGTACCCGTGCGGGTCTTTCACACCCTGCCGACCTGATAGAGGAAGCCAAGCCAATGAACGACCATCCGCCAATGGCGATCTCCCGACGCCGTTTCCTGATTCTCGGTGCCGTGACCGCAACCGCGTTCGCGATGCCCCCTTTCATCAGCCTCAAGGCCTACGCGGCCAGCCTGGAGCAACCGGCCATGGCCAAAGTAACCATCGAAGTCAACGGCAAGCCACAGGCGCTGGAGGTTGATACTCGCACCACCCTGCTCGACGCCCTGCGCGAACACCTGCAGCTGACCGGCAGCAAAAAGGGCTGCGACCACGGCCAGTGCGGCGCCTGCACGGTGATCGTCGATGGCCGGCGAATCAATTCCTGCCTGACCCTGGCGGTAATGCAGGACGGCGCCAAAGTCACCACCATCGAAGGCCTCGGCATGCCGGACCACCTGCACCCGATGCAGGCCGCGTTCGTCAAGCATGACGGCTATCAATGCGGCTACTGCACGCCGGGGCAGATCTGCTCGGCGGTCGCCGTGCTTCAGGAAATCCGCGACGGCATCCCCAGTCACGCCAGCGCCAGCCTCACCGACGCACCGCAACTGATCGCCAGCGAATTGCAGGAACGCATGAGCGGCAACATCTGCCGATGCGGCGCCTATTCGAACATCATCGAAGCCATCAGCGAAGTCGCGGAGGTGCCAGCATGAGAGCGTTCAATTACAGCCGCGCCGACTCTCCCGCCGCAGCCGCCGCTCAAGCTGCACAAATCGAAGGTGCGCGTTTCATCGCCGGCGGCACCAACCTGCTGGACTTGATGAAGCTCGACATCGAAACGCCGCAGCAGCTGATTGACGTCAATCACCTGGGCCTCGACCGGATCGAAGCCACCGAAGACGGCGGCTTGCGCATCGGCGCACTGGTGCGCAACACCGATCTGGCCGCCGACAGCCGCGTCCGGAAAGACTACGCGCTGCTGTCCCGCGCTTTGCTCGCCGGTGCATCGGGCCAGTTGCGCAACATGGCGACCACCGCCGGCAATCTGCTCCAGCGCACCCGCTGCCCGTATTTCTACGACACCAATCAAGCCTGCAATAAACGCAATCCCGGCAGCGGTTGCGCGGCGATTGGCGGGGTCAGTCGACAACTCGGCATTATCGGCGTCAGCGACGCCTGCATTGCGACCCATCCGAGTGACATGGCGATTGCGATGCGGGCGCTGGATGCCCAGGTCGAAACGCTCAAGGCCGATGGCAGCACCCGGCGCATCGCCATGGCGGATTTCCATCAATTACCCGGCACCACACCGAATGTCGAAACCAGTCTGATGCCGGGCGAGCTGATTACCGCCGTCACCCTGCCCGCGCCAGTGGGCGGTACCCATGTCTATCACAAGGTGCGCGACCGCTCGTCGTACGCCTTCGCCCTGGTCTCCGTCGGCCTGATCCTGCAGAAGGATGGCAGCGGCCGCATCGCCGTCGGTGGCATCGCGCCGAAACCCTGGCGAGTCGAAGCGGCGGAAGCGCTGCTGCCGCAAGGTGCGAAAGCCGTCAGTGCGCGCCTGCTCGACGGCGCCACGCCTACTTCTGACAACCAGTTCAAAGTGACATTGGTCGAGCGCACGATTGCCTCGGTGCTGGCCCAAGCGAGGGACGAAGCATGAAATTCGACACGCCCGCCACGACCAACCCAATTGATCAGTTGAACGTCATCGGCAAACCCACCGACCGCATCGAAGGTCCGCTGAAAACCAGCGGCCAGGCGCCTTACGCCTACGAGCAACATGAGGCGGTCAAGAATCAGGCCTATGGCGTGATGGTCGGTTCGGCCATTGCCAAGGGTCGCATCACCCGCATCGATCTGGAGGCCGCCCGCGCCGCGCCGGGCGTGCTGACCATCGTCACCGCCGCCAATGCCGGCAAGCTCGGCAAAGGCCAATACAACGCCGCACACCTGCTGGCCGGGCCGCAAGTGCAGCACTATCACCAGGCAGTAGCGCTGGTGGTCGCCGAAACCTTCGAACAGGCGCGGGCCGCTGCGCAACTGGTCAACGTCGAATACGCGCAAGACAAGGGCCAATTTGATCTGGCCAGCGTGCGCGATCAGGGCGTGGAGCCGAAAGACGAATTGCCGGACGTCACACACGGCGATTTCGCCAGCGCTTTTGCCGCCGCACCCGTGCAATTCGATCAGACCTATACCACGCCGGATCAGTCCCACGCGATGATGGAGCCCCACGCGACACTTGCCGCGTGGAAAGGCGATCAACTGACGCTCTGGACCTCCAACCAGATGATCGCCTGGAGCGTCGGCGACATTGCCGCCACCCTCGGCCTGCCCAAGGAAAACGTGCGGTTGATCTCGCCGTACATTGGTGGCGGTTTCGGCGGCAAGCTGTTCATTCGCGCCGACGCGATCCTCGCCGCTCTGGGTGCACGGCTGGCGAACCGGCCAGTGAAGGTCGCCCTCGCCCGCCCGCAGATCGCCAACAACACCACCCACCGACCCGCCACCATTCAACGCATTCGCATGGGCGCCACGACTGACGGCAAACTCACCGCCATCGCCCATGAAGGCTGGTCGGGCAACCTCGCCGACGGCAAGGTCGAAGTCGCGGCGCAGCCGAGTCAGTTGCTCTACGCCGCAGAAAATCGCCTGGTGACCATGCGCCTTGCGCCGCTCGATCTGCCGGAAGGCAACGCCATGCGCGCACCGGGTGAAACGCCGGGGCTGATGGCACTGGAGATCGCCATGGACGAGATGGCGGAACAGCTCAAACTCGATCCGATCCAGTTCCGCATCCTCAACGACACGCAGGTCGATCCGGTGAAAACCGAGCGGCCGTTCTCCCAGCGACGCCTGATCGAATGCCTGCAAACCGGTGCCGAACGCTTCGGCTGGGATAAGCGCAATGCGACGCCCGGCACCCGTCGCGAAGGTCGCTGGCTGATCGGGATGGGCGTTGCGGCGGCGATTCGCAACAACCTGCTGGTGAAGTCCGGCGCACGGGTACGACTGGAGCGCGACGGCAAGATCACCGTTGAAACCGACATGACCGACATTGGCACCGGCAGCTATACGATCATTGGTCAGACTGCAGCGGAAATGATGGGGGTCAGCCTGGACGATGTGGTGGTGCGACTCGGCGATTCGAATTTCCCGGTGTCGGCAGGCTCCGGCGGCCAGTTCGGCGCCAATTGCTCGACCGCCGGGGTTTACGCGGCTTGCATGAAACTGCGCGAAGCGATCACGGCCAAACTCGGCATGAGTGCGGGTGATGCGCAGTTTGCCGATGGCCACGTGCGACTGGGCAGCAAGAACGTGCCGTTACGCGAGGCCGCGCAACATGCCCCGATCGAAGTCGAGGACAGCATCGAATTCGCCGACCTCGCCAAGCAGTACCAGCAATCGACCTTCGGCGCGCACTTCGTCGAAGTCGCCGTCGATGCCGCCACCGGCGAAGTCCGCGTGCGGCGCATGCTCGCGGTGTGCGCCGCCGGGCGGATTCTCAATCCGAAATCGGCCCGCAGCCAGGTGATCGGCGCGATGACCATGGGCGTCGGCGCAGCATTGATGGAAGAACTCGCGGTGGACAAGCGCCAGGGCTTTTTCGTCAACCATGACCTGGCGGGCTACGAAGTGCCGGTGCATGCCGACATCCCGCATCAGGAGGTGATTTTCCTCGATGAAACCGACCCCATTTCCTCGCCGATGAAAGCCAAGGGGGTCGGTGAACTGGGGATCTGCGGCGTGAGTGCGGCGGTGGCGAATGCGATCTATAACGCCACCGGTGCACGGGTGCGGGAGTATCCGATTACTCTGGACAAGGTTCTGGATGCGTTGCCTGAGATGATCTGAAACCGAATGAAAAACGCCCGGCGTGAGCCGGGCGTTTTTGTGCCTGAGACGGCATGGCACCTGCGGTTGCTGTATCCGATTCGTCTACCTGGCGGCCACGCGCTCAAGGCCTGGGCGCAGAGATTCGCTGGCGTGGAGAGTGATCTCGGCTTCCGGCACCTGCGCACTCCGTTCCTCGGCCTCGCCATTGAGCGCCCTGTGCATTTTTTCGCTATCGAGCGCCCCGACCCATTTGGCGATGGCCATGGTGCCCACGCCATTACCGATGGTGTTGGTGATTGCCCGAGCCTCCGACATGAAGCGATCGACCCCGAGCAACAGCACCATGCCTGCCACCGGAATCGTGCCGAGCGAGGCCAATGTCGCGGCCAGTATGATGAACCCTGAACCGGTTACCCCCGCCGAGCCCTTGGAGGTGAACATCAACACCGCCAGCACAATCAATTGGTCGGTCAGCGTCAGCGGTGTGTTCGTCGCCTGAGCGATGAAGATCGCCGCGATGGTGTAGTAGATGGCCTGGCCGTCCGGGTTGAAGGTCAGCCCCGAGGGGATGATCATCCCGGCCACCGGTTTCGATACGCCGGCCTTTTCCATCTTCGAGATCATCTGCGGCAGCACCGACTCCGAGGAGCTGGTGCCGAGTACCGTAAACAGCTCTTCCTTGATGAACCTGAGGAATTTCCACAAGCTGAAACCGCTGTAACGGCAGATCGGGCCGAGCACAAAAATCACGAACACCGCACAGGTCAGGTAAACGCAGGCCATCAGTTTTCCCAGCGAAAACAGCGAACTGAAACCGTACTTGCCAATGGTGAAGGCAATGGCGCCGAACGCACCAATCGGCGCCAGACGCATGACCATGTTGACGATTCGAAACATGCCCTGCATCAGACTCTCAAGCGCATCGACAAACACCTTGCCACGCGGCCCGACATGGGCCAGGGCGATGCCCAGCAGGATCGAAAACAACAGGATTTGCAAAACATTGCCCTTGGCAAATGCATCGACGATCGTGTCGGGGATGATGCCCATCACAAAATCCATGAACGACGCATGTTTGGCCGCTGTGGTGTACGTCGCCAGGCTGCTGGTGTCGAGACTGGCGACATCGACATTCATGCCCGCGCCAGGCTTGAACACGTCCACCACGATCAGCCCGATGACCAGCGCCAGCGTCGACACCACCTCGAAATAAATCAAAGCACGAAAGCCGACCCGACCCAGCTCCTTCATGTTTTCCATGCGGGCGATACCGGTCACCACCGTGAGAAAAATCACCGGTGCCAGCAGCATTTTGATCAGTTTGATGAAGGCGTCGCCCAAGGGTTTGAGCGCGGTGCCGGTCTCGGGCACCAGCACGCCGATGAGTGCGCCGAGGATCACGGCGACAAGGACTTGTACGTAAAGTTTGCCGAATATTCTTTTCATGACAGGGCCCTGATTTTTTATTGTTGTCAGGAAATGCCGAGGGGCGCGATACGCCCCTCGGCGGTGTGCCGCAGTACTGATTTGAATTGCAGAGGGATCAGCGGTTGATCAGCGGTTGATCAGCGCGATCACCGCGTCGGTGACTTGGCGCGTCGTGGCGGTGCCACCCAGATCCGGGGTGTGCAGACCGCTTTCCGTGACTGCCTCGATTGCCGACATCAGGTGTTTGGCGGCTGTTTTTTCGCCCAGATGCTCAAGCATCATCGCGGCAGTCCAGAACGTCGCGATCGGATTGGCCACGCCTTTGCCGGTGATATCAAACGCCGAGCCGTGGATCGGCTCGAACATCGAAGGGAAATCACGCCCTGGATTGAGGTTGGCCGTGGGCGCAATGCCGAGGCTGCCGGACAACGCAGCGGCCAGATCAGACAGAATGTCGGCGTGCAGGTTGGTCGCGACAATCACGTCCAGCGTCGCCGGCTTGAGCACCATGCGAGTGGTCACGGCATCGACCAGTTCCTTGTCGATCTTCACGTCCGGAAAGTCCTTGGCGACTTCGTAGAAGATTTCGTCCCACAGCACCATGCCGTGCCGCTGGGCATTGGATTTGGTGACCATGGTCAAATGTTTGCGCGGGCGGCTTTGCGCCAGTTCGAAGGCGAAACGATGAATGCGCTCGACCCCGGCACGGGTGAACACCGACACTTCGGTCGCCACTTCTTCCGGCAAGCCTCGATGAACGCGGCCGCCGTTGCCGGAATACTCGCCCTCGGAGTTTTCCCGGACCACGACCCAATCGATCTGCTCACCGTTGTGCAGCGGACTTTTCACCCCCGGCAGCACGCGGGCCGGACGCACGTTGGCGTATTGATCGAAACCCTGGCAGATCGGCAGACGCAGGCCCCACAGGGAAATGTGATCCGGCACATTGAGTGCGCCGACCGCACCGAAGAAAATTGCGTCGAAGGTTTTCAGTTCCTGCAAGCCGCCTTCAGGAATGTAGTGACCGTTTTTCAGGTAGTTGTCGGAGTTCCAGTCGAAGTGTTTGAAATCCAGTTCAAAACCGGATTTTTTCGCCAGGGCTTGTAGTACTTCGACGCCGGCGGCAATCACTTCCACACCAATGCCATCACCCGGAACCGCTGCAATCTTGTATGCACTCATGGTCAACTCCACTCTCTTCACGTTTTTGTTTTGCCTGCCGGACAGGGCTGTCAGGCGGGGTGTGATCGGAGTATATGTAGTGACCAGAAAGCGGTGAGTTACAGAAAATCACTACATCCATAACTTTGAGTTACCAATGAGCCAGACCCTCGATCTGTCGTTTTTTCATTTGCTGGCCAACAAAGGCAGCCTGGCCGCCACGGCTCGGGAATTGGGTGTGACGCCTCCAGCCGTAAGCAAACGCCTGAGTGCGCTGGAGGCTCGTCTGGGTGTGCGGCTGGTCAATCGCACCACGCGCTCAATGAGTCTCACGGCAGAAGGCGAACTGTATTTTTCCCATGCGGCGCGGATCCTGACGCAGATCGACGAGGTCGAGCAGTTGATCGGCGCCAGCCGGGCAACCCCTAAAGGGCTGATCCGGGTCAATGCCTCGCTGGGCTTTGGTCGTCGCTACATCGGTCCGGCCCTGGCGGCGTTTTTTGCCCGATACCCGGAGGTGGAAATCCAGCTGGAAATCAGCGACCACCCACTGGATCTGACGACCCACGGCTTTGATCTGGGGATCCGTTTCGGCACCCTGCCCGACGCGGCATTTCATGCCCGCAAGATCGCCTCCAACCGCCGCTTGCTCTGTGCCTCGCCGCTGTATCTGGAGAAACACGGGGTGCCACAGAAACTGTCGGACCTGCCGCAACACAACTGTATATTCCTGCGGCAGAACGAAACGCCCTACGGCGTCTGGAGTTTCACTGACGGCGGACGGACGCAAAACATCAAAGTGCGCGGTGCCCTGGGTTGCAACGATGGTGAGGTGGCTTTGAATTGGGCCCTGGAAGGCTATGGCATTCTGCTGCGTGCCGAATGGGACATCGCCCGCTACGTGCGCAGCGGCCGTTTGCGCCTGGTTCTGGAAGACCAGACCCCGACCCGCGCCGATGTGTACGCGGTGTATCCGCAACAGCTGCACCTGTCGGCACGGGTTCGCAGCCTGATCGATTTTCTGGTGGAGCGCTTCAAGCACATCGACAATCTGGATGACCCAGGCGACTAACTGACCAAGGCAATCAACTGCTGACGCTGCGCATCGGTCAGCATCAGCCCGAACCCGGCGCCGGCGTTGTCGGCCATGTACAGCGGATTGCTGGTGCCGGGAATCACACAAGTCACCGCCGGATGCGCCAATAGAAATTTCAGCGCCAGTTGCGGCCAGCTTCTGGCCCCGACTTGCGCCGCCCAGCCTGGCAGCGGTTTGCCCTTGAGCCGCGCGAGCAGGTCGCCACCGCCGAATGGCCGGTTGCAGATCACCGCCACCCCACGCTCGCGGCACAGCGGCAGGATGCGCTTCTCGACCCCGCGATCATCGAGCGCGTAGTTGATTTGCAGGAAATCCAGCGGCTCGGCCTTGAGCACCGCTTCGACCTCGTCATAGGCCGAAGGCGTGTAGTGGGTGATGCCGATGTAGCGGATGCGGCCCTGCTCTTTCCAGTCGCGCAGGGTCGGCAGGTGGGTTTGCCAGTCGAGCAGGTTGTGGATCTGCATCAGGTCGATGCGCTCGGTGCGCAGCAGGCTGAACGACTGCTCCATCTGCGCAATGCCCTCTTCGCGGCCACGGGTCCAGACCTTGGTCGCCAGAAATGCCGGTGAGCGCGGTTCATGGATCGACAGCAATTCACCGGTGGTTTCTTCCGCGCGGCCGTACATGGGCGAGCTGTCGATCATCGTGCCGCCCTTTTTGAACAGCTCGCCGAGCACCGCCGGCAATTGTTTGTAGACCGGATCGCCAGGGCCGACGTCGAAACCGCGATAAGTGCCCAACCCCACCAGCGGCAGTGGCTCGGAGCTCGAAGGGATGGCGCGGGTCTGCATGGTCTGGGCTCCTGTGGCGTTCGGCGACGTAATGGCGGCCAGCGCCCGGTCAAAGGTGAAAACCGCTGACACCCCGGCTGCCAGCGTCAGCAACCGGCGGCGGGAATATCCCTCAGTGTGGTTCATGCTGGCGCCCTTGCCCTGTGGATCTGTTGCACCTTGTGTTTGGATGCAGCCCGCAAAACCGTTGGACTACACTGCGACAGCCAACCTGCGCGCCCGGTTAACGTTAGTCGAATGTCCAGAACCCTGTTGTCACTCGTCGCATTGATCCTCGCCGTGTACTTGATCCTGTGCGCGGCGCTGTTCGTGTTTCAGCGGGCGCTGATCTATTTTCCGCAGCCCGCCGCCCTCGATTCGCCGGAGTCACGGTTGACGCTGGCCATGCCCGACGCCGAGATCCGCGTGACGGTGCGCGAGCGCGCCGGCCCCAGAGCGCTGATCTATTTCGGCGGCAATGCCGAGGATGTTTCGCGCAATCTGCCGGAGTTTTCCGAGGCGTTTCCTGACTATTCGCTGTATCTGCTGCATTACCGGGGTTTTGGTGGCAGCGGCGGTTCGCCCTCCGAAGAAGCGATCGCCGAGGATGCGCTGGCGCTGTTCGATCAGGTATATGCCAGTCATCCGCAGGTCGCGCTGCTGGGGCGCAGCCTCGGTTCCGGGGTCGCGGTGCGGCTGGCCAGCCAGCGACCGGTGGAACGGTTGATTCTGGTCACGCCTTACAACAGCCTCGAGGAAATCGCCGCCCGTCAATACCCGTGGGTGCCGGTGCAGTGGTTGCTCAAGGATCGTTTCCGGTCGGGCCAGTACGCGGCGCACATCCGCGTGCCGACGTTGCTGCTGGCGGCGAGCGACGACGAGGTGATTCCACGGGCCAGCACCGAGCGCTTGCTGCACAGTTTTCCCGACGGTGTGGCCACGCTCAAAGTGGTGGCGGATTCGGCACACAATTCGATTTCCGAACGGCCGCAATACCTGCAATGGATCGAGGATGCGTTGAATCGCTGAGCACTTCGTCGGCAGTCGATGAAACCCGGCGCTGCTTCGTGAACCAAGTGCAAAAAGGCCAGTCCTACCCGCGCCGCGTTCTGCGGTTCACTTTCCTTCAGCCTTGTCTTTGTTCAGAGCTTTGCGTCCCATGCGCCACGCCGTTCGTTCGTCTCGCTTCGTTTCGCTGTGCCTGTTGATCCTTTCTCCCCTGCTTTCTCCCTCTGCCCACGCCGGCGCCGAGCGGCAACTGGTGGCCGCCATCAACGACTACCGCGCCCATCCGCAACGTTGTGACCGTCGCCCGGCCCAACGGCTGGCGCCGCTGACGTTGAAGTCGAATCTGGCGTTGCCGGTCGGCTATGGCTACGGCGGTGGATTGCGCGAACGATTGAAAGACTCCGGCTATGCCGCCGTGGCGGTGCGCAGCATCCGGATCGTCGGCGCACAGGACGCCGAAGAGGCGTTCGAAATGCTGCAAGACGATTACTGCGGCGCGCTGCTCGACGGTCAATACGCCGACATCGGCATCAGCCGCGCCCGCAGCGAATGGCAGGTGGTGCTGGCCCGGCCGGTGCTCGACAGTCGCGTCGGCGACAACCGCAGTGTCGGCAAGGCCTTGCTGGCCGAGGTCAACGCCGCCCGCGCCCGACCGCGCATGTGCGGCCGCCAGCGCTTCGCCGCCGCCCGCCCGTTGAGCTGGAACCCGGCCCTTGGCGCCGCCGCCCAAGGGCACAGCAAGGCCATGGCCTACGGCAACTACTTCGCCCACCGCGACCCGGACGGCGACGGCCCGGCAGATCGCGCCCGTGCGGCCGGCTACCGTGGCCGGCAGATCGGCGAAAACATCGCCGCCGGACAAAGCTCACCGGGCAAGGCCATGGCCGGCTGGCTGGCCAGCCCCGGACACTGCGCCAACCTGATGAACCCGATGTTCACCCAGGTCGGCGCCGGATATGCCAGTGAGGCGCGCAGTGATGAAGGGGTTTACTGGACGATGCTGTTCGGGGCGCCTTGATCAGGTTCCTTTCAAAACGTTGAAGAACGCTGCATGCCGCAACGCAACAGCTGATCGTCAGACCGGAGAAATCGTGGCAAGGACGCCAATCATGATGGTCAACACAAGAAAGCCGCCGAGGAAAATCGCCATCTTAGCCATGAAGGCCTCCTGAATACTGAATGTCCGGCGCACCGGGCGCTTCGGAATGAAGCGCGTCGCGTATGGCCGAACGGCAGGGCCATTTTGGGCCCGTGGCTGAGATGGTTACAGATGCAGATTCGACAGGAAAAAGCGGATCAGATGGATCGGGCTGACGCATGGGGCGATATTCAGATCGGTACAGAGGGTTTCCATCGCGCCGCTTTGATCTAGAGTCATGGGCGCCGCGCCAAGAACAACAAAAATACAGGAGTGAAACCATGTCCGATTTGAACCTGCACACCAACGCCGCCGAATCCCTGAACCGCTGGCACGAAATGATCCGCACCGGCAATCTCAAGGCCCTGCCCGAATTGCTCGGTCCCAAAGCGGTGTTCCGCTCGCCCATGGCCCACACGCCTTATCCAGGCGCGCCGGTGGTTTCGATGATCCTCAATACCGTGTTCGAGGTGTTTGAAGACTTCAAATACCACCGTGAACTGGCGACAGCCGATGGCCTGAATGTGGTGCTGGAATTCAGCGCCAAAGTGGGTTCAAAAGAGCTCAAGGGCATCGACATGATCCGCTTCGATGAACAGGGCAAGATCGTCGAGTTCGAGGTGATGGTGCGGCCGCTGAGCGGGTTGCAGGCGTTGGGCGAAGAGATGGGACGGCGGTTGGGAGCTTATCTGGCGGCCGCCAAAGCCTGAAACCCGGACACAAAAAAGCCCACTGACCGTCGCCGGTTCAGTGGGCTTCTTGTGTCAGGCGTCTGAATTACAGAGCCATGTCACGTGCAGCGCTTTCTTTCGGAGCCGGGGCTTTTTCAGCCGAGGCGTCCGCCGCTGGAGCTGCAACCTGGCCAATCACCGGAGGGGTTGGCAGTTGCAGGATCTTGGCGGTGTAAGCCCACTCTTCAGCCACTTTGGCTGGATCGTTGTTCAGCTGGGTGCCGTAGCTTGGAACGATCTGGTGCAGTTTGGCTTGCCACTCAGGGGTAGCGACTTTGTCTTTGAAGACTTTCTGCAGCACGCTCAGCATGATCGGTGCAGCGGTCGATGCGCCTGGCGATGCGCCCAGCAGACCGGCGATGGAGCCGTCTTTCGAAGCAACGATTTCGGTGCCCAGTTTCAGCACGCCGCCAGCGGTTTCATCACGCTTGATGATTTGCACGCGTTGGCCGGCTTGCCACAGGCGCCAGTCTTCGGCTTTGGCGTTCGGGAAGTATTCCTTCAGCGCGTTCAGACGGTCTTCATCCGACAGCATCAGTTGACCGGCCAGGTACTCGACCAGCGGGTATTCCTTGATGCCGACCTTGGTCATAGGCCAGATGTTGTGGGTGGTGGTGGTGGTCAGCAGGTCCAGGTACGAACCTTCTTTCAGGAACTTGGTGCTGAAAGTCGCGAACGGGCCAAACAGGATGACGCGCTTGCCGTCCAGGACACGGGTGTCCAGGTGCGGAACGGACATCGGAGGCGCGCCCACCGAAGCTTTACCGTAGGCCTTGGCCAGGTGCTGTTCGGCGATGGCCGGGTTATCGGTCACCAGGAACGAGCCGCCTACCGGGAAGCCAGCGTATTCCTTGGCTTCTTCGATACCGGACTTCTGCAGCAGGTGCAGGGCACCGCCGCCGGCGCCGATGAACACGAACTTGGCGTCGGTTTCAGTCTTGGTGCCGTCTTTCAGGTTCTTGTAGCTGACGCGCCAGGTGCCATCGGCATTCTTGGTGATGTCCTGTACTTCGCTGGACAGCTTCAAGTTGAAGTTAGGCTTGGTCTGCAGGTAACCGGCGAACTGGCGGGTGATTTCGCCGAAGTTCATGTCGGTACCCAGCGGGCTCCAGGTGGCCGCGATTTTCTGGTTCGGGTCACGCCCTTCCATCATCAGCGGAACCCACTTCTTGATCACAGCCGGGTCTTCGGAGTACTGCATGCCGGCGAACAGCGGGCTCGCTTGCAGGGCTTCGTAGCGTTTTTTCAGGAACTTGATGTTGTCATCGCCCCACACGAAGCTCATGTGCGGAGTGGTGTTGATGAACGAACGAGGGTCCTTCAGGACGCCTTGACGAACCTGCCAGGCCCAGAACTGACGGGAGACCTGGAACGCTTCGTTGATCTCGACGGCTTTCGGGATGGTGACATTGCCCTTGTCGTCTTCCGGGGTGTAGTTCAACTCGGCGAGCGCCGAGTGACCGGTACCGGCGTTGTTCCAGCCGTTGGAGCTTTCCAGGGCGACGCCATCGAGGCGCTCGACCATTTCCATCGACCAGGTCGGTTCCAGCTCATTGATCCACACACCCAGGGTGGTGCTCATGATGCCGCCGCCGATCAGCAGGACGTCGACTTTCTTCGCTTCTTCGGCATTGGCGGAAGACATCCCCATCGCCAAAGCCAGCCCCAGCAAGGCTGTGTTCACTTTTTTAAACATCTGTTGCACCTATGATAAAACGCCTTCCGCCCGCCGCTGTTGTACGTATGAGGTCCCCTCTTTAGCGACACTCAGGCCAGCGTCGCGGGTTCCGGCACACTTCAATTTTGACGGGTGGGCACACAAGACCGACAGGCAGTGTCGACCTCAGTTATATGTCCCTTCTGAACTGACTTCTTATCATTATTGGCTTCAGCTACTTGAGCGACAGGGGTTCTGCCTGGCCCGCCGAAAAGCGCACCAGACTGAATTGGGTCAAAACAAGTGGCGCGAAGAATATCACGTCATGGCAAACCCGCGCGTCTGTTCGCGACCGGATAGTTTTCGATTGGTTCCTCAAGCGCTTTCTAACGCCGATGAATTCCTGCTAAGTTGTACGACGACTGACAAATATTTCGGTCGCTCTCATCACCTACAACAACAAGGAATAGCCATGAACAAAACCAGATTGCTGCTCGTTCTCGCCTGCCTCTTCAGTGGTTACGTCGCCGCCGCCCCGGCGGAACAGGATGTCGCCCAGGCCGTCGATCACCTGACCCAGGCGATGCTGCACAAGGACATCGCCGAACTGAACGCCCTGACCGCCGACAACCTCACCTACGGCCACTCCAGCGGCAAGATCCAGGACAAGAAAGCCTTCATCGCCGATATCGAAACCGGCAAGAGCGCGTTCAAGACCCTGGAGATGCAGAACCAGACCATCACCCTGTCCGGGGACACCGCGCTGGTACGCCATCACTTCTCGGCGCAGGCCCTCAAAGGCACCGAAGTCGTGCCGACGGAAATCGAGAACTTCCAGATCTGGCAGAAGCAGTCTGGCAAGTGGTTGCTGGTGGGGCGTCAGGCGTACAAGTTCTGACTGAAGCAGAAGGCTCTGTCGAGTACCTCGTCAGAGCTCTCTCCCTGGCAGCACTTCCCCTACCTGCCATTTGGCTCCAATTTGCTCCTGCCGTTTGTCCCCTGCCCTGATATGCTGCATCGCTAAACCGTACAAGCTCGTCCTATGGAGTGATCAATGACCCGACTACGCGTCAAGCATTTCGGCCCTATCCGCGATGGTGTTAAGAACAATGGCTGGATAGAGTTCAAACGCGTGACGGTTTTCGTCGGTAATCAGGGCTCCGGGAAGAGCACGCTGGCCAAGCTTTACTCGACATTCTCCTGGATAGAGAAGTCGTTGGTGCGGGGTGATTACGATAAGAAATGGTTTGAACGAAAGAACAAATTCATCAAACCGTATCTGACCTATCACAGGCTGGAACACTACCTCTCCGATGCAACAGAGATCGAATACGAGGGCGAGGCCTACTCGATTTTTTTCATTAGGGGACAGCTGCATATCACTGAATCAAAAGGTAGTAGCTACCATCTACCTCAGATCATGTACGTGCCTGCCGAGCGCAACTTCATCTCCTATGTCAGACACCCTCGCGAGCTAAAACTGTCCTCTGACTCTCTCAAGGAATTCCTGACCGAATTCGATGCTGCAAAAGCCAGTATGAAAGGCACTTTGTTATTGCCTATCAATCAGGCAGAACTCGAATATGACAAGCTCAACGATATCCTCAATATTCGTGAGTCCGACTACAAACTCAGGTTGGCAGACGCCTCCAGTGGCTTTCAGTCTGCCGTGCCATTGCATCTGGTAAGCCACTACCTGTCCAACGCGGTTCAAGAGCGTAGCGAAGAGCGGCAGGAAACCATGAGCGCCGATGAGCTGGATCGCTTCAGGAAAGAGGTTAAAGAGATCTTTGCCATTGATTCGCTGACAGAAGAACAAAGGCGCATTGCTCTCTCCACGCTATCCTCCAGATTCAACAAGTCAGCGTTCATCAACATCGTCGAAGAGCCTGAGCAGAACCTTTATCCCCAGTCACAATGGAGCGTTTTGCAGAGTCTTCTGCAATTCAACCAAGGCCGGGCCAACCGCCTGGTGCTGACAACCCACAGCCCATACGTAGTGAATTACCTGACCATTTCGGTACAAGGCAAGCACCTGCAAGACAGCATTCTCCAGAAAAAGCGCGACAAGGATCTACTCCCTAAACTCTCCGCCGTTATTCCTTTGCATGCCTTGCTAGACGCTGAAGAGTTGGCGATATACCAAGCCGATGAAAGAACAGGATCGATCACGAAACTGCCTATGGTTGATGGCATTCCTTCCGATGACAATTTTCTGAACAGATCCTTGCAAGAAGGCAATGATTTATTTGACGCACTCCTCGATATCGAGGAGGAGCTTAAAGGGTGAATTTTCTTGATATCCGCTGCCAGACAGGCCCGTTTACTGATGCCGAATTTGGACTACGCGACGATCAAGAGCACCCTCTCGCTTATGTCGACTTGGACAATTCGAAAGAATGGGTAGCCACGGTATCGAACCCGCTCCAAAGAACGATCGTCTTTACCGCAATTGACAAATGCGTGATCAAAGACGCTGAGGAAATAGGTCGGGATCGATGTGACTGCATGCTGAGGACTGATGACGCGCTGTACCTTGTAGAGTTGAAAGACCGAGATGGAGGGGGCTGGCAAGGACAAGGGATCAAACAATTGGAGTCTACAATTCAATTTTTGATTGATGCACACGGCGAGCAATTCCTGGCTAACTACCACCCCAAAATTGCCTACGTCTGCAACAAAAAGTCCCCCTTCGTTAAACCAGAACTCAATGCGAAGAACCGCTTCAAGAAGTACAACTTCAGATTGAAGGTTGAGGCGACCATTAATGTACGGCGAAAAGCGGATCAGTGATCCGCTGGCTCATCTCACCTTGAGCAGATACTTACATTCCCCTCACAACCGAAACCGGTCCACCGACTGCGCCAGCCGCCCCGCCAGACTCGACAGCTCGTCCGTGGTATTGGCCGTCTGGCCGATGACCTTGCTGTTGCCCTCCGACATGCCCGCGATCATTTCCACCTGATGGGCGATCTCGTTGCTCGCCTGGCTCTGTTCGCCGATGGTGCGGGTGATGTCGTTGACCAGCTGCGTGGTGCTGAGAGTGGCCTCGAGGATTTCGCGGATGGCGCGTTCGACGTCGGCGGTGACCGCCATGCCTTTGTCGACCTGGGCGACACCGGCCTCCATGCTGCTGACGGCCTCGCGGGTGCTGTTCTGGATGCGCGCGACCATCGCGGCGATTTCCTGGGTCGAGGCGCTGGTGCGCGCAGCCAGACTGCGCACCTCATCGGCCACCACCGCAAAGCCCCTGCCCTGCTCACCCGCCCGGGCCGCCTCGATAGCTGCGTTGAGCGCCAGCAGGTTGGTCTGGTCGGCGATGCTCTTGATCACCTGGATGATGTTGAAAATGCCTTCGGATTCCTGATCGAGGGTGCGGATCACTTGCGCCGATTGCTGGGCGGAACGGGCGATGTCGTCCATGTCGCTGACGACCTGATGGATCACCTGTCCGCCATTCTTCGCCAGTGACTCGGCCTGGCTGGCCATGTCCAGTGCACGCTCGGCGTGCCGGGTGATTTCCTCGATGCTCGCGGTCATCTGGCTCGCGGCGGCGGCCATGGTGCCGGCGGCGGTGCTTTGCTGCTGACTGCTGTCGGCCACCTGATGGCAGCCGTGGCTCAATTGTTCGCTCATGCCGCTGACGCCGTGGGCGTTGCGCCGCACCACGTCGATCATGTCCCGCAGGTCGCGCTGCATCGTGGCCAGCGTGCGGATCAGCGCACTGGCTTCGTCCTTGCCGGACGGTTCGGCGATCGGCTCGCTGAGGTTGCCGTGAGCAATGCTTTCGGCGATGCGGCTGGCGGATTTCAGCGGCCCCATGATGCTCAGGATCACCCAGCGGCCCTGGGCCAACAGCAGCAACAGACTGGCGACCAGGACAATGCCGAGAGCGATATTGGCATTGTGGATCGCCGCCTCGGTGCCTTCGCTGGTTTGCCGGGTATTGGTTTCGATCAGCTCGCTGAGAGCGGCCATCTGTTCTTCGAGCTGGCTGAACGCGGTATTGAAGGTCCCCAGTTGCTGCTGGGCGCTGTCCGGATCTTCCAGTGCAAGACCGACGATCTGCTCGCCGGCGCTGATGTAGGTGTCGAGGCTAGGCTTGATCTGCTCGAGCGCGGACTTGATCGTGGGATTGACCGGCAGTTTGAGGTTTTCACCCAGCACCTCGCGAAAATGCGCCGCATGCTCTTCGACCGAACTTCGCACCTCGTCCGCCGAACTGGTGCTTTTGCCCAGCCCCACCAGCATCGCCGAATACACGTCCGCGCGCAGGGCGTCGTGCATCATGTCGGCTTCCATGTGGTTGCGCAGCGCGCTCATGCTGACCGCGTTATCACTGACCGCCGAAGCCATCCGCTGATTGCCCACATAACTGACTAGGCTCACGATCAGCGCCGTCAGCAGGCTGGTCGCAATCAGCAACACCAAACGCAGTTTGATCGACACCGTGATTTCCTCCCAGGCTGCGCCACACGGCGCCTTTCAACGCTTCAGTTAAGCCTATTTCCATGAACCCGCTGCGTTAGAGCGTCTCAGCGTGTGTCGTTACATTCAGTAAAAATGCCGCACTGTGCGACGGTTCTCATTCAGCCCCCTACGGCCTGAGCCGACTTACGGAACTCCCGTGCCCGCCGACACCTCTCACATTATGTGGTACTTCCTTTTCGCTTTACGCTGCTGGAGGAACACCGTCATGCGTCGTTTACTACTGGTTTCGTCTCTTATGCTGTGCCTGCCTTTCGGTTCGGCTTTCGCCCGCGTGGATGCGGGGGATGTCGCGACTTCGGCCGGCGTTTCCGCCTCGCTGTATTCCACGTTCAAGGATCACAAAATGGTGATTCCGGCCCGTGACGACTTGTCGGCATTCGTCGCCAGCGGCGGAACGATCCGTGGCGTGTACCTGGAATCGGTACTGCAGCAGGTGCGTCAGGACAATCCTGGGCTGAACGCCAGCGATGAAGAGCTGGCCAACGCCATCCTGGTTCACTACGAAGGTCTGTCGCAGTAACCACGGCACGTTCGATGATGATGGTGGCTGACGGACTTGCCACCGTTACGCCCTGCCGATGGACGGCTGGCGAACGACCATGGGCAAAACCGTCGAACGGCCTCTATGATGGAGGCCATGACGATTTCCGCCTCACTCCGCTCCCCTTGCCCGCCGGGTCTGTGCATCTGCGGGCGTGATCCGCTGCTGGATACGCCCGGCGCGGATGTGCGCATCCTGTTGCTGACCCGCGAGGAAGAAAAGCGTCTGCTCGAGCGTCTGGAAAACCTCAAAGACCTCGTCGACCTCCAGCGGCTGCAAGGCAAGATGTTCGATCAGCTAGGCATTCGTGTGCTGATCGCACCGAGGTTCGGTGAAGTACGGACTGTGCGAGGCGGCATTGAAATCGAGGTCGAAGAGCTTCCGGGGCTCTGTCGAAAAACCCGAAAAACCATCCCCGCCGCTATTCGCCGTGGCCTGGAAAACAATCCGCAAGTCGCCTTCGATCTGCTCAACGCCCACGACTTGCTGCGCGACACCTGATCATTTCTTCATGCCCACCCGCTTGCGCATCTCCGCTGTGATGCTCTGCCGGGTTTTCTTCAGATCCGCCCAAGGTTCATCGCCCACTTCCGCCAGCCGTTCGTGAACATTGCGCACGTTCCATTGATCGGCACCTTTTATCTCGCCGACCTCCTCCCGAAACAGCGGCACCGACACCGGCAACCCTTCACGGGTACGCGCCGCGTAGGCGCAAATGGTGGTGGCGCCCAGGCCGTTGCGCAGGTAATCGATGAAGATCCGCCCTACGCGATTTTTCGGCCCGGACACCGCAGAAAAACGCTCCGGCAACAATTTCGCCATGTGCGTGACGATGGCGTGGCTGAAATCCTTGACCTCGTCCCAGCCATGCTTGCGGGTCAGCGGCACCACCAGATGAATGCCCTTGCCGCCGCTGGTCTTGAGGAACGCCTTGAGGCCCAGCTCGTCCAGCACGGTCAGGGTCAGCGCTGTGGCTTCGACCATGCTTTTCCACGGCAGCGCCGGGTCCGGGTCGAGGTCGAGGACAAAACGGTCGGGCTTGTCCAGATCGGTGGTGGTAGCGTTCCAGGTGTGCAGTTCGACCGTGCTCATCTGCACAGCGCCGATCAAGGCTTCGGCGTTGTTGATCAGCATCACCGGCTGGCCGGTCAGTTCCTTGTCCAGCGTGCGGATGCCGGGGATCGCCAGGTTTTCGGCGTTCTTCTGGAAGAACAGCTCACCGGCGATACCGTCCGGCGCGCGCACCAGCGCCACCGGGCGATCCTTGAGCTGCGGCAGAATCCATTCGGCGACGCTGGCGTAATACTCGGCCAGCTGCATTTTGGTGGTGCCACTGCTGGCGTCGATCACTCGGTCGGGATGGGTGATCCGCACCTTGCCGTCGGCCAGGCCGGATTGCGACGGCGCGGTAGATTCAGTCTTTGAAGTCTTCATGGGTTTGGCGCGCTCCTCGGTGATGTCCTTGGCCGGTTTGTCCTCGCGCAAGCCATGAAAAACGGCGTGACGCACCGAGCCGTCCTGGGTCATTTCGGCAAACGCGACTTCCGCCAGCAGACTCGGCTTGAGCCAGTGCACACCCTTGGCCTCGAACCCCGTGGGCGGGTTGGCCACCGCCGGCTTCTTCACCCGCAAGGGTTTGAGCTGCGCGAGGATGCTCTTGAGGGTGGTTTCATTAAATCCCGTGCCGACCTTGCCGGCGTACCGCAACTCGCCGCTGTCACGATCATGCAGACCCAGCAGCAACGCGCCGAACGAACTGCGCGCGCCTTTCGGATCGGTGTAGCCGACGATCACGAATTCCTGGCGATGCTTGCACTTGAGCTTGATCCAGTCGCTACTGCGGCGCGACACGTAAGACGAGCCGAGGCGTTTACCGATCAGGCCTTCCATGCGCATCTGGCAGGCGCTGTTAAGCAAGGCCTGCGGGGTTTCGTCGAACGCTTCGGAGAAACGCAGCAGCGGGTCTTGATGGGTTTTCAGCACCGTGGCCAGCGCAGCACGCCGTTCCTCCACGGGCACCTCGCGCAGGTCGACGCCGTTCAGATACGGCAGATCGAACAGGTAATAGACGATGTTTTCGCTGCGTCCCGAATCGAACGCGTTTTGCAGGGCCTGAAAATCAGGTACGCCGTCCGCGTCGGCGACCACCATCTCACCATCCAGCCACGCAGACTCCAGGCCCAGCGCCGCCAGGGCTTGCGCCTGTTTCGGCAATTTGTGCGTCCAGTCATGGCCATTGCGAGTGAACAACTGCACCTCATCCTGATCGACGCGCGCCATGATCCGATAGCCGTCGAACTTGATTTCGTATTGCCAATCCCCTTCCGGCGCGCTCTCCACCAGAGTCGCCAGTTGAGGTTTCAACTGCGCCGGGATACTCGCCTTGTGGGCGCCAGTGAGTTTGCCGGAAGCTGGCTTGCGCGGTGCTTTCGCCGGGCCTTTCAGTGGCTTGACCTGCTTCGCACTCAGCCGGGGTTTGTCGACGATCGTGCGCTCGCTGAGCACGCTGTCGGGCTCGGCGACCAGCACGTCGTAATCGCTTTGCGGGCGTGCGGCGCTGTCCTGATGCTTGATCAGAAACCACTGCTCTTTCTTGCCCGGCATGTGGGTGCGCACCAGGTTCCATATCCCGGCGAGCTTCTCGCCGCGCAGTTCGAATTTGAGCTTGCCCTTGGCGTAGGCTTTCTCCGGGTCTTCCAGCGGAATCCACACGCCGCGATCCCAGACGATCACATCGCCGGCACCGTAATGCCCTTCGGGAATGCTGCCCTCGAACGTCGCGTAATCCAGCGGGTGATCCTCGACGTGCACCGCCAGCCGCTTGACCTTGGGATCCAGCGACGGGCCCTTGGGCACCGCCCAGCTCTTGAGCGCGCCGTCGAGTTCCAGGCGAAAGTCATAATGCAGGTGCGAGGCGTCATGCTTCTGGATGCAGAATTGCAAAGCCTGCTCACCGCCGGGCTTCTTGCCCCGCCGGTGGTCGGCTGCCGGTTCCGAGGTTGCCGAGAAGTCGCGCATCCGGTTGTAGTCGTCGAGATTCCTGCTCATCCTGCACCTGCCTTGTTTCAACCTGTTCGAGTCACCGTCAGCGCGACCACGGCAATCCGGTCGACGCGCTGATAGCCGGGATTGAGCAACTCTTCGCCGAACACATCGGGATCGAGTTCGCGGTAGGTCCAGCCGAAGCGTTTTTCATCCAGCCGTGGCAATACCGTGTCGAGGAAAGGATCGCGGCCATCGACCATCGCCACGCCGGTGTACAGCAGCAGCGAACCACCGGGCGTCAGGTGATTGAGCGCCTGTTCGACGATGCGCAACGACAGCCCCGCCCCCAGCGTCCCACCGCCATGGCGGTAAGCTCGTCCGGCCGGATCGGCCATGTACGGCGGGTTGGCGACGATCAGGTCGAATTCACCATCGACGCCTTGCAGTACATCACTGGCGCGCACCTCGACGTTGGCCACTTCGGCCAGCGCCGCGTTGATCGTGGTCAGGCGCAGCGCAGCAGGGTTGATATCCACCGCCAGCACTTGCGCTTCGCGCCGGGCACGGCCAATCAGGATCGCGCCGACTCCGGCGCCACAACCGATGTCCACCGCCCGGTGGATAGGCGCAAAGTTCTGCTGCAAATGGCTGTGAATCAGTTGGGCAAAGCGATAGGTATCCGGGCCGAAGAACACCGAATCGGCGGCATCGGTGGGAAACCCGGAATGCACGAACAGCAAGTCATCCAGGCTCGACCAGCGCACCCGGCTCTTCAAGCGTCCGTCGAACGCATCAATCACCTGGGCGTCCTGCAATTGTCGCTGTTCATCGGCAGACAGCAGGCCCGGTTCGAACGGGCGCGACCATCCGAACACATCCCGCAGGCAATCGGCGGCCTGCCCTTCGTCGCGCTGGTTGACCCGTTGATGGGTCAGCGGCGTCGGGGTGATGAAACGATAGCCGTCGGCCTGCAGGCGCCGCCCCAGTTGCAGCAGCACCAGATCGTTGGCAGACAGTTGTTCTTCCTGATTCATTGAATATTTCCTTAACGCAGGCCGGATTTGAGTTGGATGAATTGGCGAGTGGCAAGCAGCCCGGCCGGATGCGCGTGCCGGGCCGGCGCGAGCCAGGGGATCAACGTTGCGAACCTGGTGTGTGCGTCCTGCCCTTGCAGTGCCGCATTCAGGCGTTGCACATCGGGGTCCTGCTCGGGCACCTCGATCGGCGCGGGGACTGAGGGGCGGCGGCGGAACGCGACGGTTTTGTCCGCAGAAATCCAGTCACCGGCAATCCAGTCGTGCACCAGTTGTTTTTCATAGGCGCTGAACACGCCGAACATCGCCGCACCGTCGCCATCGATCAATTGCCAGAAGCGGCTGCCCTGTGGATCTTCGTGGCGCTTGATCCAGCCCTTGTCCTGCATGGCCTGCAGGAACCCGGACAGCTGCTGCGGATCGGCCAGCCACTGATTGACGGTCTTGCCTTCGAAGCGGCAATAGTCGGAGTGCATGTGTTGAGCGAACGGACACTTGCGTTCAAGCATCGCCAACAGTTCGCGCTCCAGATCGAACCCCTCGATGATTGCGCGACTGCCCTGTCCCAGGTCATTGAGCCGATAGCCCAGCGATACCCGACGCAGGAAATCGCGGCGATCGGCCTCCAGAGGCAGCAGATCCAGAACGGCCTGAACGGCTTTTTGCGCATGACCGGTGCTGGCATTGTCGATGGTCACGTGCAGAGTGAAGTAGTAAGGATCGATCCCCAGTTCACTGAGTTCGTAACTGCTGATCAACAGGTGCAGGGGCAGTTGCTCGTAGCCAAGGTTGTAACCGATCACCTCCGGCAAAAAATCCATGCCGCCGGCACCCAGGGCCAATTGCAGCGCGCCTTGCAGATAGCGTTCGTCGGGCAGTGGACTGCTCGGCTCGAGGCCCTGTTCGGCGAGCAGCTGGCGGTAGATCACGACGTGGTTCTGCGCCGGATTGCCCTCGCCCAGTTCTTCCAGATAAGTGCTGATCAGGCTGCTGAAGCGCGGATCGCGCCACTGTCCGAGCAAGCCGTAGAGCCAGGCGCCATCGACCAGTTTGGTCGGCGCCACCGCTTGCAGGAAATACAGCGCATGAGCCTTGCAACTGAAGAACTGCCGCGCGCCTCCAGCCTTGCGTTGTTGCAGGTAGTCGGCGTATTGCCGGGCGACATCGGCACAGTGCTCGGCCACCCAGGCATGCCACTGCGCGGGGTCCGATGGCAGCTCATCCTTCAACTGCGCGGCCTGCAGCAGTTGATCTTCCAGAAAGGCGCACGCCAGCGGCTGCGGATGTTCGTCGGCTAAAAGTGCTGCATGGATACGCCGCAACCCACCCGGAGAATCGAGCGGACGCGATGGGGCGGGGGCAGCTTGCAGGTGAGTCAGGACAGTCATGGCAATATTCTCGATCGATTGGCAGGACGCTCAGTCACTCGCCTCTAATAAAGCAGAGAGGCTTGGCGCGTCAAAAATTCAATCGGCTTGAAAATTGCCCTGACGGACGGAGCCTTCGGCTCGCTCCTTGCTTGAACGGAACGGTCGAAGGCTTTGAGAGGAGAGATCAGGCCGTGCCCTTGGCCTGCTGTTCCAAGTGAACCTGCAACTCGGGGTCGATCTGCAACGCCGCTGCCAGTTCATCCAGATAATTGCGCTCGGCGTCCTGCTGATCGTCCACCAGCATCACGCTGGCCAGGTACATCTCGGCGGCCATGGCCGGATCGTTCTGCGCCGCCTGCGCCACTTCGGTGGGATCCAGCGGTTTGGCGACCTCGTCGTCGAGCCATTGCTGCAGGTTCAGGTCATCGGTGTGCTTGCCGATTTCGCTGCTGATGAGGTGTTTTTCCGACTCGTCGATCCGCCCGTCAGCCTTGGCCGCCGCGATCAATGCACGCAGAACGGCGTGACTGTGTTCTTCGACTTGCGGGCCGGACAACAGGTCCGCAGTTTGCGGCGTCTGCTGCGGCGCGGCGGACGCCTGGCTGCGTTGCCAGGCTTGATACGCCTGGAAAGCCATCATGCCCAGCGAAGCCAGCGCCGCGTAATTGGTGCCGCCGGACCGACGCTGCGTGCCGCCACCCAGCGCCCCGCCACCGCCGAGCAATCCGCCAAGCAACCCGCCCAGGCCACCCAGCCCTCCGGCAGCAGAACCGCCGCCACTGCCGCCGCCCAGCAGACCGCCGAGCAACCCGCCAAGCCCACCCGCTCCCCCGCCGGCCGACGCGCCACCTGGTTGTCCCGCCGAGGCCTGGCCTCGCAGCAGTTGTTCGAGCAGATCGCTGGTGTTCATGACGTCGTCCTCAGGCAAAGGGGTATGACTGCGTCAGGCAACGATAGCCCTCCTGATGCGTTGCGCCAGCACCGTTTGGCTGACGTGGCCCTGGGGCGAGTGATTCTCCAGAGAAATTTTTCCCCGGCCAGCTAATCTTCACGAATGGGTGAACCTTGACCCGGCCCGACCGGTCGATAGCTGCAACCCCGACCCGGTTGGTCGCCGCCCTTGCTGCCCGAGGGTTTACGCGGCTTGCTGCATTTTCTGGAGAACGCCTTCGTGATATCGACCGTCCACATCGCCAGGCTCAAGGCCTGGGGCGCCCATGGTTTCACCGCGACCGGCGTGGTCACCGCCTTCCTGGCCACCCTTGCCCTGCTGGAAAACCAGCCAATCCACTGCCTGATGTGGCTGGGCGTGGCGCTGATCGTCGACGGCCTCGACGGGGCGCTGGCGCGCAAGGTCAACGTGCAGTCGGTGTTGCCGAGTTTCGACGGATCGATCCTCGATCTGGTGATCGATTACCTGACCTACGTGTTCATCCCGGCGCTGTTCATCTATCGCTACATTCCCCTGCCTGACTACACCCTGCTGCTGACCGTGTCGCTGATTCTGGTGTCGTCGTTGTTCTGCTTCTGCAACGTCAACATGAAGAGCAAGGACAACTACTTCGTCGGCTTCCCCGCCGCCTGGAACGTGGTTGCGTTGTGTCTGTACATCATCGATCCGGGGCCGTGGCTCACCTTCCTGACGGTGATTGGCCTGGCGCTGCTGACCGTGACCCGCATGAAATTCCTGCATCCGTTCCGGGTACGCCGGTTCATGCCGATCAACATTGCGGTGACGGCGATCTGGCTGTTGTGCAGCTTGTCACTGGTGCTGAACCACCCGGTGATCAACCCGCTGGTGATGGGCCTGTGGCTGCTGGCGTCGGCGTACTTTCTCGGCATCTGCATCTGGCGCACGGCGCTGGAGTGGTTTGACAGCGCGCATCTGAAATAGAAGCCCTGTCGCGATCCCTGTGGGAGCGAGCCTGCTCGCTCCCACAGTTGTTTTGCATGACGCTCAGCGTTTGGTGATGACTACCTCCAGATACTCACTCGGCACCACCATCGATTCCGCCCCCGCCCGGTTCAGCCCGTCGATCAGTAGCGTCAGGTCTGTTTCCAGCGCCTGCCCGCTCTCCGGCGGCAACGCCGCGAACGCCTTGTGTACCGGGCCGTACCAGTGGCGAAACACATCAATGAAATGCGCCGCCGAGCGATAGCGGAAGTTGAAGTGGCGCCGAGTCACCTGCAACTGAAACTGGCGATCGTCGAAATGCGAATGCAGCCAGGCTTCCGCGCCCCAGTTCGAGGGCGGTTGCGCAACGGGTGGCGGTGGCAGGTAGCGACCGAGGGTCTTGAACATCTGGCCGACGAAGCCTTCCGGCGTCCAGTTGGCCAGGCCGATCCGTCCGCCACGGCGACAGACCCGACCCAGCTCCTTGGCCGCTTTCGCCTGATCCGGGGCGAACATCACACCGAACGTCGACAGCACTGCGTCAAAACTGGAATCGGCAAACGGCAGCGCTTCGGCATCGGCGACCTGAAAGGTCACCTCCAGATGCTCGGCGCGCGCCCGATCCTGGCCGCGTTCCAGCAACGCCGCGACATAGTCGGTGGACGTCACCAGACAACCACGGCGTGCCGCCGCGAGCGTGGCATTGCCGTTGCCGGCGGCGACATCCAGCACTTCTTCATCGCAGCGCAGGTCGCAGGCTTCGGCGAGGGTTTCGCCGACGATTTGCAGCGTGGTGCCGATCACGGCGTAGTCGCCACTGGCCCAGGCGACTTTCTGGCGTTCCTTCAGGGCGGTGAGATCAATGGGGGTACTCATGAATCGGTGCTCCACGGCAGAGGGGTCAATCGGCGGTGGTCGGGTCGATGATGCTCGTCACCCGGGCCACGCTGTTGGCCGGAAATCCCCCACGCCTGGCGTGTTCGCGTACCAGTTCCTCGTTGGGTGCGATGTACACGCAATAGATCTTGTCGGCAGTCACATAACTCTGCAGCCACTGCACCTCTGGCCCGAGTTCACGCAGCACGTTGCAGGACGTTTGCGATACGGCCTTGAGTTCTTGCTCCGATAGCTTTCCGGCTCCTGGAATCTCGCGTTCAATCACGAACTTCGGCATGGCAACCTCGCATTCTTTTTATGGATGTCAGAGCCGTTGGCGGCCCTGCTCGCCCACTATCGCGCGGGCGCTGTCCGGCGTCCCTGCCAATCGTCCGGAGAGCCCGTAAAACCGGGCATTGGCCGATGAATGGCGGGATTTTGTAAAGGCCCCGAAACACTGTCGGGGGTTGCCAACGCGCCGGCTGATCGGCTCTCATGCAGGCCCTCACCGGAACGGAATTCGATCATGTCCTTGCGCTTCGAATGGCTCGCCGATCACCTGCAGCACAGCGACACTTACGCGGCGTGGATCCACCGCCAGTTTCACTACGAATATGCCGAGCAACCTTTGGCCGAATGGCAGCGCGAATTTGCCGAGGGCCAGACCAATGGCGACTGGCGTTGCCTGATTGCGCTGGACGGGGATCGACTGCTGGGCGGTGCGGCACTGGCCCGGGCGGATCTGGCCCTTCGACCGGATCTGGGGCCGTGGCTGGCCTGTGTGCTGGTCAGCCCCGAATCACGCGGCCAGGGCCTGGCAGAGAGGTTGATCGAGGGAATTGCTGACGAGGCGAAAAAACGGGGTCTGCCGCGTTTCTACCTGCACACCCAGAACAAACAGGACTATTACGCCAAACGCGGCTGGACGGTGCTGGAACGCTTTCATGCCTGGGGCAACGAACAATGGCTCATGGTGCGCGACCTGTGAGCCATTGAGTTTCGCGGTTTACGCAGCAGGCGCCTTGGCCTCTTTGAGCAGTTGCTGAATCATCTGCTCCTGCGCCTGATAACTGCCTTCGCCAAAGTGGGTGTAACGCACCTGCCCCTTGGCGTCGACCAGGTAATGCGCCGGCCAGTACTGGTTATCGAAGTTGCGCCAGATCGCGTAGTTGTTGTCGATGGCCACCGGGTAGGTGATGCCAAGCTTCTTCACCTGATCCTTGACGTTGTCGATGATCCGCTCGTAGCCGTATTCCGGGGTGTGCACGCCGATCACCACCAGACCGTCCTTGCCGTACTTCTTCTCCCACTCTTTGACGTACGGCAGGGTGTGCTGGCAGTTGATGCAGTCATACGTCCAGAAGTCCACCAGCACCACTTTGCCGCGCAGGGACTCAGCCGTCAGTTCCGGCGAGTTCAGCCATTGCACCGCACCGGACAGCGACGGCATCGCGCCTTTGCCCGCCTCGTCTTCAGTCGAGTCTGCACGGACTTTGCTGACGAAGTAGTCCACGACTTTCGGCACGTTCTCCAGCACGCTTTTCTCGACCGATGCCACGCCTTGGGACGAAGTGTTGGCCAGCAGCAGGTTGTCGGCACCGGTGGCGATCACCGCCGCCGTCGCCAGCACCGCAACACCCGCACCGCGGCGGAACCAGCCAGTGAAAGGAATCGACGGTTTCAGTCGGTTGACCAGGCCGCGACCGGCGAAGATCAGCGTTCCCAGCGACAGCGCACTGCCTACGCCGTAGGCCAGCAGCAACAGGCTGGTCTGGGCATTGGCGCCTTGCAGCATGGCACCGGTGAGGATCACGCCGAGGATCGGCCCGGCGCACGGCGCCCACAGCAGACCGGTGGCCACGCCGATCATGATCGACGCCATCGGGCCGGTCTTTTTCCGGCTGTCCGGGTCGAGGCGATTGCCCAGCAGCACGAAGGGCCGCGCCAGCCAGTCACCGATGCGCGCGGAAATCAGCGACAGCGCAAACAGCACCATCACCGCCAGCGCAATGTGGCGACCGGTGTTGCTGGCCTCAATCACCCACTCACTGCTGACCACCGCCAGGCTGGAGATCAGGGCAAAGGTCAGGGCCATGCCGCCGAGGGTCAGCAGGATCGAAGAACGGGTGCGGTCGGCTCCGGCGAACAGAAACGGCACCACCGGCAGGATGCACGGGCTGAGGACAGTCAACAGACCGCCCAGGAAAGCGATGAGAAACATGAGGTTCACCTTTTGAATGAGGGGTGGTCTGTTGAGTGGTTCGGGGGGCGCCCGTTACGGGCAGCCCCCTTCAATCCTCAAACCGTCTGGCTGTCCAGCCATTGGCTTTGCGGCGTGCGGCTGGCACCGTTCCCGGCCAGCGTCTGGCCTTGCGGCGTACGGCTGGAGCCGTCGGCAGCCAATGTCTGGCCCTGTGGCGTACGGCTGGAGCCGTCGGCAGCCAATGTCTGGCCCTGTGGCGTGCGGCTGGAGCCGTCGGCAGCCAGTGTTTGGCCTTGTGGTGTGCGGCTGGCGCCGTCGGCGGCGATCAGGCCGTCGCTGCCCGGCTTGGCCACCGGGGCCAGTTGGAAGCAGGTGCTGCTGCCACAGCTGTTCTGTTCGACGGCAGCGTTGGCGTGGGCCGCGACGCCGGCGAGGGAGAAGGCAACAGCGGTCAGATAGCGCGATACGTTGTTCATGGCGATGTTCCTTTTATAGAGGTAGGTAATCAGTTGTCTTCGTTGCAGCCGTCGGCGAATTTGCGGTAGTCGAGCACCTGGGTCTTGCCGGCCGAGTCGAGGTAGGTCAGGCGGGCGTCGACGATGCCGCAGGTCATCGAGTTGTCCTGTTTCAGCGACACCACTTTCTGGATGTCCAGGTGGCTGCCGTAGGAGTAGGTTTGCGGAGTGACATCGGCTTCGGCGCGGGCCGACAGGGTGCAGATGTTCAGAGCGGCAAACAGGCAAGCGGCAGCGATCGATTTGGTCTTGGCGTTCATGGCGTTTTCCTCGGGGCTTCAATGGTTGAATCGTTGATTGGGCCGAGGCGTTCTGTGTGTGCCTCGATGGAGCTCATTTAAAGCTCGCGAGGTATCGCGCATGTGTCGGCAAATGCCGTGTATAAATCGCTACGTATCCGCGCCCGCCCGGGATACACAGCGATACAAAACCCTGTAAAAATCCGCTTTTTGCGTCGGTGTGTATCCGTCACAGCGCTGGATACACTGCAATACAAAGGCAGGCAGGCGGCCTCGCGCAGGCTCGATAGACTGCCCGGCAATCCCCTTTGATTGAGGTTTGGCCCCATGGAACATGTCGATCACATCCTGATCGTCGACGACGACCGCGAGATTCGCGAACTGGTCGGCAATTACCTGAAGAAGAACGGCCTGCGCACCACAGTAGTTGCCGATGGCCGGCAGATGCGCAGTTTTCTGGAAGCCAACACCGTCGACCTGATCGTGCTCGATATCATGATGCCCGGCGACGATGGCCTGCTGCTGTGCCGCGAATTGCGCTCGGGCAAACACAAGGCCACGCCGATCCTGATGCTCACCGCGCGCAATGATGAAACCGACCGCATCCTCGGCCTGGAAATGGGCGCCGATGACTACCTGACCAAACCCTTCGCCGCCCGCGAGCTGCTGGCGCGGATCAACGCCGTGCTGCGCCGCACGCGAATGCTGCCGCCGAATCTGGTGGTCACCGAAAGTGGCCGGCTGCTGGCGTTCGGTCGCTGGCAGCTCGACACATCGGCCCGGCATCTGCTGGACAAGGACGGCACCATGGTCGCGCTGAGTGGCGCGGAATACCGTCTATTGCGCGTGTTCCTCGACCATCCGCAACGGGTGTTGAGCCGCGATCAATTGCTGAATCTGACCCAGGGCCGCGACGCCGATCTGTTCGACCGTTCCATCGATCTGCTGGTCAGCCGTCTGCGCCAGCGCCTGCTGGATGACGCCCGTGAACCGGCCTACATCAAGACCGTGCGCAGCGAAGGCTATGTGTTCTCGCTGCCGGTCGAAGTCCTCGGAGCCCCCGCATGAATCTCGCCCTGCGCTGGCCGCGCACCCTCGCCTCCCGCTTGTCGCTGATTTTCCTGATCGGCCTGATCCTCGCTCAGGCGCTGTCGTTCGGCGCACAGTATTACGAGCGCTACGAAAGCGCGAAAAACACCATGCTCGGCAACCTCGAAACCGACGTTTCGACCTCGATTGCCATCCTCGACCGTCTGCCCGCCGAAGAACGCCCGATGTGGCTCAAGCGCCTGGCCCGCAAGAATTACGGCTATCTGCTGAGCGAGGGCGAACCGGGCACACCGCTGGACCCGCAGGACGTGCCGATTGCCGTCACCTCGATCACCGATGCGATCGGCGAAGCGTACCCGCTGACCTTCACCGATATTCCCGGCCCGAAAAAACACTTTCAGGGCCACCTGCGCCTGAGCGACGGCAGCCCGGTGACCATCGATGTGCGCCCGTCGATGGTGCCGCTGTCACCGTGGCTGCCGGTGGTGTTGCTCGGGCAACTGGCGCTGATGCTCGCCTGCACCTGGCTGGCGGTGCGCATCGCCATCCGCCCCCTCACCCGCCTCGCCAACGCCGTGGAAACCCTCGACCCCAACGCTCACCCGATCAACCTCGACGAAAAAGGCCCGAACGAAGTGGCCTACGCCGCCCGCGCCTTCAACTCGATGCAGGCGCGCATCGCCGCGTACCTGAAAGAGCGCATGCAACTGCTGGCGGCGATCTCCCACGACCTGCAAACCCCGATCACCCGCATGAAACTGCGGGCGGAGTTCATGGACGATTCGGCCGAGAAAGACAAACTGTGGAACGACCTCGGCGAGATGGAACATCTGGTGCGCGAAGGCGTGGCCTATGCCCGCAGCATCCACGGCTCGACCGAGGAAAGCCGGCGCACCAACCTGGATTCGTTCCTCGACAGCCTGGTGTTCGACTATCAGGACATGGGCAAGCAAGTGCAGTTGAGCGGCAAGAGTGAGGCGGTCATCGACACCCGCCCCCACGCCTTGCGCCGGGTGCTGGTCAACCTGACCGACAACGCGTTGAAGTTCGCCGGCGCTGCCGAACTGCTGATTCAACGCGACAGGAACGGCCTCTCGATCAAGGTCATGGATCGCGGCCCGGGCATCGCCGAAGAAGAGCTGGCCCAGGTGATGGAGCCCTTCTACCGCGTGGAAAACTCGCGCAACCGCAGCACCGGCGGCACCGGGCTGGGGCTGGCGATTGCCCAGCAACTGGCGATGGCACTGGGCGGTTCGCTGACCCTGAGCAATCGTGAAGGTGGCGGATTGTGTGCGGAGCTGAAATTGCCACTGAGCTGAGCGCCAGCGGTCGCTACTGTCAGATCTGACAGTAGCCGGCCGGGCAGAATTATTGTGGGATGACACCTCGCTCAGCCGTCGCGTGGTGAACCATGTCTCTGCTCGAAACTGTCAATCAAGCATGCCAGCGGCTCGCGCCGGGTGGCTGGCACTCGCTGTTGCTGGCCCATGGTCTGGACATTCTTGCGGTACCGCTCAAGGCCGAACTGCTCAAACCGCTGCGTATCGACCGGACTGTTCCCGGTTTCGAGGACTTTTGCCCGGCCGGCAATCGAGCGATCGAACCTTCCCGGCCCGCTCAGAGCCTGCTCTTTCATGCATTGGCGTCACCACGGGTCACGCGCGACGCGGGCGGTCAGCCCCTGCAAACGTATCCAACCCCAGCCGAAATCGAGGCGGTGCTGAACTATGTCTTCGGCGTCCAGCCGCCCACGCTCAAGGATTTACAGCGACAAGTCCAGGGCGAACCGCTGGCCGTGGCAGTGTTTGCCAGCGAATACCGTTGCGCCGCCGACACGGTGCATGGTGAGCACGCCGATCTGTGTTATTCGCGTACAGGCATTGCCCGTGTAGGCAATAGCAGCGAACTGTACTCCCCCGATCTGCGCTCATTCTTGCCCTTCGTTGAGAATGACGCCTATGGCATTCGCATAATGCCGGTGCATTACAGCGCCTATATCGCCGTGCAACGCCAAGGAAATCACGAACAGTTCGGCCCGATGGATGCTCAGCCAGACGTCGATCCCGCACTGAAATTCTGGGTGCCGATGCACAAGCTGTTCGATGGCAAGGAATGCCTTGCGGGACTGGATCTGGAGGTGAAATTCAAAGCTTTTCATATCAATGAAAAGATTCGCCACATCCATCTGCGTCACAGCGACACCGGCTGGCAAGAACCGGATATTTCCCAATACCCATTTGTCATCACCGATGGTCTGGCAACGCTGGAGGTGGAGCGCGGATCGGGGTCGAGTCTACTGTTGCCCCGGCCCAGACCCAGGCTCGCCGAGCAGGCCCATTACCGGGGCCAGTTGTTGTCATTCACGATGCCCAGGGACTCGGGAGGCATGATCCACGGTCGGTCAATGCTCCACGACGATGGCACGATCGAAGATCTGAACCACCGCGAGGGTGTCGCCGAGCTGGTGAGGCAAGGCGGCTATCGCGCCCTGCACCATCGGGACGGCACGGCCGACGGTTGTATCAGTGCGCACTGCACGTCGCTGGGGCATCTGCAGTCGATACCTGCCTATTCGATCATTGCCCCCCCGGATTTCTTTCCGTTTTGCCACCCGCGCCGCCTGATGCACTGGGCCAGCCAGGTGCCAGCCTTTACCGACCCGAACATCTGGCATGCCCGACTGCAGGCGTTATCGAATGTGCGCTATTGCCCCAACCTGGCCCTCAAGGGTCAACCGTTCTCCCCGGAGGATCGAGGAGTCACCGCGATAGTCGGCTTGCCGCACAAGCTTGGCTCAACGCCGTTGGCAGGCACACACCTTCCCGGTATTGATCGCCCTTCTACATTGCCGGACGGCGAAGCCGGGCTTTTCGCCCCCGGGTGGGGGGTGGGCCAGGTTCGCGAGCAGAGCCCGGACGGCAGCTGGATCAACCGTCTCGCCGGTTACCAGATGGCCAGCCCTTTTCCCGAGGATGCAAGAATCTGCGCAGCATTGGGCTCTTTCTGGCCAGGCCTGGCACCCGATTCCGCTCGCATATACGAACCACGCTCCAGCCTGCCCACCATCATCCCGTTGACCGATGCGGAAACCGGAACCGGCAACGTCGCCTGGGACAACCAGCCACCCCCGCAACTGATCCAGAATCAGGGTCGGATGTTCGTCCGCTATCGCGCCTACGAATACAGCGATTACACACAAGTCGCCCTTGAAAACAGATTCTCCCTGCAACAGACCGGCGCAATAACCCAGCAGGAATATCAAGACCGGGTGCTCTCGATGTACCGCGTGTACAACGTACTCGGTGCGGGAACCGACATGACCTTGCGTAATACGTGGCCGTTGCTGTCCTTCATCCGTGTGCAGCGCCCCGACCCGGAACTTGATTCGGCGCAACAGCAGGTCGGCATCGTGTTACGCGGTTGGGTCTTTCGCTTCCTGATATACAAACGTGGCACCGAAAGCATCCCTGTCGAAGACTTCAGATGGAGGGATGTGCAGGTCAAGCAACTGGTACGACTGTTTGCCAGCGCCGAAACGATACTGGTCAAACACGAAAACACCACGTGGCAGCTCGCCCTTGAAGTCCTTTGATGTCGTGGTGATCGGCGGCGGTCCGGCAGGGTCTGCGGCGGCGATCGGTTGCGCACAGCGCGGCTTGCGCGCGGCATTGATCGAGCGTCATGACTTCCCGCGATTTCGTCCCGGTGAGAGCCTGCATCCAGGCATTGAACCTGTTTTGCAGCAACTGGGCGTCGCCGGGCAACTGTGTGCGCAGGATGCGTTGCGTTTCAACGGGTATTGGGTGCAATGGAACGAGCCGTTGCGTTTCAACGGTTTCGGTAGTGACGACAAGGGTCCATGGCGGGGCTTTCAGATTCCCCGGGCAACGCTGGACACAGCGCTATTGCAGCACGCCGCAGCGCTGGGGGTGATGGTGTACCAGCCGTCTCGCGCGCTCGCCGTCCTCAGCGAGAAAAATCGTGTGACCGGTGTCAGAACCGATTCAGGCCCGTTGCACGCCGACTATGTGATCGATGCCAGCGGCGCGTCAGCCTGGCTGCATCGACAGCTGGGATTGACCATCCGCCGCTGTTCGCCACGCCTGATTGCCCGCTACGGTTACGTCCGGGGTTGTCCACTCGCTTACCAACACGCACCGCACTTGTCGGCGGGCCCTGCTGGATGGACGTGGATCGCCAGGGTACAGGCGCAATTGACGCACTGGACGCATCTGGCATTCGAAGCGCCAAACCTTGGCCACCCAACCGTGCCGGAACCGCTGCAACACTTGCCCACGCAAGGCGCCATCCACGGCGCCGATGTGACGTGGCGCATCAGCACCGCAGCAGCCGGTGGCGGCTACTTCATGGTCGGCGACGCGGCCAGTCAGCTTGACCCGGCGTCTTCCCATGGCGTGCTCAAGGCCTTGATGACCGGCATGCAAGCCGCGCAGGCGGTGTATGACTGCCTCGGGCAACCCTCTGTCCAAACGTCGGCTCAGCGGCAATACAAACAATGGCTGGGTGACTGGTTCGAGAAGGACATGGCACAACTGCGTCGCTTCTACCGCCTTCATCCTGATCCTCCACGCTGGCTGGCTGCTGACGACTGATTTCAGACAATGCCGATCACACCGTCCTCATGCATCTGGCGCAGCAACGCCAGTCCGCTGTCCATGAACGACGCAGTTCCGGGCAATCCCGCCTCCATCGCCAACCCTTGCAACTGCTCGCGACCGCTCAGCAACGGGAACTCGTCGATCCGCTGCAACAGCCGCCACGCCAATGGGCTCAACTCGGAAAACTTCACACTCCAGTCCGTCGTGCGCCGCACCAGCAACAGCGTCGGCTGGGCCGGCGGCGTGGCCGGTTGATGATCCGGCCCGAGCATCTGCACCGGCCAGGTGTACGCCAATGCCCAGGCCAGCGCCGAGACCTGCAACGGCCGCTCCAACAAGTGCGCCGGATTGCTCGCAGGCAAGGGTTCAGCGTCAGACTGCTGCAATACCATTTCCACCCATTCGTAATGCGCCAGTTCCACCAGAAACGCCGGCCAGTCACCCGCGCTCAATACAGCGGGCTCCGACGCCAGGTAACCGACAAACTCCTCGGCGATCTCGCCGAATTTCGGCGTCTGCGCCCGGTAGTCCCGCAGGAAGCCACGAATCAATGTGCGCCAGCGTTCCTGGCCGATGATCCGGATCAGCACAGGAAACGTGCTGCCCAGCAGTTGCGAGACGTTGTTGAACACCAGATCGCGATAGACATTGACCCGTGCCGCGTTCATGTCGGCGGGCGGCGCTTCATGCTCTGGATCGCGCAGGTAGCGGGTCAACGCCTGTTGTTGCCGCAGAAGATTATCCACGCGGGCCTCCTTCGATTTGCAGACGGCGAATGGTTTGCAGCTCGGCCACCAGTTCAGAGAACGCGGGGAAATTGAAATCCCGCTCCAGCAAGGTCGGCTGCGCGCCGAATCGGGCATAAGCGTCGGCCAGCAACGACCAGACCACCGGTTTGACCGAGGCGCCATGGGTGTCGATCTTCAGCGTGTCGGACTCGTCAAAGTGCCCAGCCACGTGCATCCCGACCACCCGGCCCGGCTCGATGGCGGCCAGGAACGTCTGCGGGTCGAAACCGTGGTTGATCGAGTTGACGTAGACGTTGTTCACGTCGAGAAGCAGGTCGCAATCGGCCTCGCGCAGCACGGCGTTGGTGAAGGTCACTTCGTCCATGTCCTGCCGGGGCGCGGCGTAGTAGGAAACGTTTTCCACAGCCAGCCGCCTGCCGAGAATGTCCTGGGCCTGGCGAATCCGCGCGGCGACGTGGTGCACCGCTTCTTCGGTGAACGGCAGCGGCAGCAGGTCGTAGAGGTGACCGTCGTCGCTGCAATAGCTCAGGTGTTCGCTGTACAGCGGCACCTTGTGCTGATCGAGAAAGGTTCGCACTTCCCGGAGAAAGCCCACGTCCAGCGGCGCCGAACCGCCGAGCGACAACGACAACCCGTGGCAGGACAACGGATAGCGCTCGGCCAGCTCGCGCAACGCGGCGCCATGGGCACCGCCGACGCCGATCCAGTTTTCCGGCGCCACTTCGAGAAAGTCGAAATCGCCGGTGCGCGCGGCCTGCAGGTCTTTCATCAGGCCGCGACGCAGGCCGAGCCCGACGCTGGCCTGCAAGGAGGGGTGGGGAATCTGCATGGGCAAGATCTCTACTGAGGAGCCGCCGGGCGTGGCGACTGACAGGTTCAGTAAAACCGGCGGGTGTATCGCGGCTGTGTGGGTAATGCGGGGGAAGTGGCGGGATTTGTATCGGCGGCGGGCCTGTACACAGTGGGATACAGACACCGTCGCGATACACAACCCCGAAATCCACACAGCCCGCTCCCGCCAGCGCCAACAGCGGCTAGACTCAATCAGTACCCAGTCGAGGGGGACGCAGGACAGCAGTGTCGCCCTGCCCGTTTCCACGACCACCGCCCGGTGGTGAATGCCTCGACCCCCAACGCCACCGGACTGTGATCCTGTCAAAGGAGCACATGAAATGGACGAGGCCAGACTCAATGAATTCATGGGCAAACTGGTCAACGACATGGGCGGCGCGGCGATGCTGGCCAATGTCATTGTCGGCGAAGAACTCGGCCTGTATCGGGCAATGGCCGACAGCCAGCCGATCAGCCCCGAAACCCTCGCTGCAAAAACCACCTGCAACCCGCGACTGGTGCGCGAATGGCTGAGCGCCCACGCGGCGTCCGGCTACATGGAACACCACGACGGCAAATTTCGTCTGCCGGAAGAACAGGCGCTGGCCCTGGCCAAGGAGGATTCGCCGGTGTACGTGGCCGGCGGCTTGGGCGTGGTGGCGTCGTTTTTCCATGACAAAGACAAACTGGTCAAAGCCATGCGCGGCAACGGCGCCCTGCCCTGGGGCGATCACCATCCGTGCATGTTCACCGGCACCGAGCGCTTCTTCCGCCCCGGCTACAAGGGGCATTTGATCGCCGAGTGGCTGCCGGCGCTGGACGGCGTGGTGGCCAAACTCGAAGCAGGCGCCAAGGTCGCCGACATCGGCTGCGGTCACGGTGCGTCCACGGTGATCATGGCCCAGGCCTATCCCAACTCGCGGTTCGTCGGCTTCGACTATCACGCACCTTCGATCACCGTCGCCACCCAACGGGCCGAAGAAGGCGGCGTCAGCAGTCGCGCGCGGTTCTTCCAGGGCACGGCGAAAAGCTATCCCGGCGATGACTATGACCTGATCTGCTATTTCGACTGCCTGCACGACATGGGCGACCCGGTCGGAGCTGCCAAACACGCCTTTGAATCCTTGAAAGACGACGGCACGGTGCTGCTGGTCGAGCCGTTTGCCAACGACACCCTGGACGAAAACATCACGCCGGTCGGACGCTTGTTCTATGCCGCGTCAACGTTCATCTGCACACCAAATTCGCTGTCCCAGGAAGTGGGCCTCGGCCTCGGTGCGCAGGCCGGCGAGTTGCGCCTGCGCAAGGTATTTACCGAAGCGGGCTTCAAACACTTCCGGCGGGCGACGCAGACGCCGTTCAACCTGATTCTGGAGGCGCGCAAGTAACCTCGGGCAGCGGACGCCTCTGAAAAGAGGCGTCCGTCGGTGCTAACCTGCAAGGCACTTACCGCCTGCGGAGCGCTGATCATGCTCGACCGTCCCCTCCCCGACCCGCTCGACTATTTGCAACAGGTCATGGCCGACGGCGACTTCATTGTGCTGACCGGCGCCGGCATCAGCACGCCGTCAGGCATTCCGGACTACCGCGACAGCGACGGTGTGCGCCGGGGCCGGCAGCCGATGATGTACCAGGAATTCCTCGCTGCCCCGCAATCGCGCCGGCGCTATTGGGCCCGGGCCATGCTCGGCTGGCCACGGGTGCGCCAGGCGCGACCGAACGCTGCCCATGAGGCGCTGGCCAGTCTGCAAAGCCACGGCCGGATCGGCGGCCTGATTACCCAGAACGTCGACACCCTGCACGATCAGGCCGGCAGTCGCGATGTCATCGAACTGCACGGCAGCCTGCACTGGGTGCTGTGTCTGGATTGCGGCCAGCGCAGCGAGCGGGACTCGATTCAGCAACTGATGGAAACGCAGAACCCGTATCTGGCGGGCGTCGATGCCGTGCAGGCACCGGACGGCGATACTCTGCTCGATCCGGCTTTCGAGGCGCGCTTTCAGGTGCCGCATTGCCCGCATTGCGCAGGCGAGCGGATGAAACCGGACGTGGTGTTTTTTGGCGAGAACGTGGCACAGCCGACGGCGGCGCGGGCCATGGCGCTGGCGGAAAATGCCGCCGGGATGCTGGTGGTCGGTTCGTCGCTGATGGCGTATTCGGCGTTTCGCTTGTGCCGGGTGATTGCGGATCGGGGCAAGCCGCTGATTGCGATCAATCTGGGGAAGACGCGGGCGGATGAGTTGCTGGATTTGAAGATTGAAGCGTCGTGCGAACAGTTGCTGCCGCTACTGGCACAACGCCTCAATGCTCAGCCTTAAGGATGTCGAACAACGCCTGCGCCGCCGCCGACAGTTCATTCCCCGGATCCGTCAGCACGCCAATCGCCCGCTCCACCACCGGCTCGTGCAAGGTCAGGCAATGCGCGCCCAACTCGCGCATCTGCCCGGCACACAAGGCCGGCACCGCACTGACGCCCAGCCCGCTCGCCACCATCCGCCCGACCGTCGCCAGTTGATGGCTTTCAAATTCCACCGGCAGTTTCATCCCTCGAGCCTGCAAGTGTTCTTCCAGCATCACACGCACCGTGGACGGTCGTTGCAGGGTGATGAACGGCTCCTGCAGCAAGGTCTGCCAATCAATGTCACTGCGATCAGCCAGCGGCGAATCCTGCGGCACCACGGCAACGAAACGATCGCGGTAAAGCGGCGTGAACGTCAGCGAGGTGTTCTGCATCGGCTCGAAGGCCACGCCGAGTTCGACCTGACGATCACGAACCATTTCCAGCACTTGCTCGTTGATCACGTCGTTGACCGTGACGTTGACGTTCGGATAACGCGCGCGAAAGGTCTTGAGGATCGGCGGCAGCAGATTGCCGGCAAACGACGGCATCGCCGCCAGCGTCACCCGCCCGCGCTGAAGGCTGAAGCGCTGGCGCATTTCGTCTTCGGCGTTGTCCCAATCGGCGATCAGGCGCCGGGCCAGCGGCAGCAGCGATTCCCCTTCCGGGGTCAGCGCCACGTTGCGCGTGTTGCGACTGAACAGGCGCCCGCCCAGGCCTTCTTCCAGCGCCTTGATGGTCAGGCTCAGTGCCGACTGCGACAGGTGCAGACGCTCGCAGGCCACGGCGAAGCTCAGGCTCTGGGCGACGGCGAGAAAGGCGCGGATCTGCTTGATGGTCATGAACGCTATGCTTCCCTATCAGAGTCTTGATCGTTCCCACGTCGAGGCGTCGAACCGTCTGCGTGGTAACGCAGCCCGTGACGCTCCGCGTCACTGGGACGCAGAGCGTCCCCGGAGGCGTTCCCACGCGGAGCATGGGAACGATCAACAAAGCCAACTATTGAGCTTTATCAATCAATCAACCTTAAAAATCAACTTAACAAATATATCCTTGAGCGCGACACTCCAGTCATTCGGCTAGCCAGCCGCCCGACAAACAATAAAAGAGGTGCATATGGCAGGTTTCGACAAGCGCGTGTATTCCTACGAGGAAGCCATGGCAGGTCTTGAAGACGGCATGACCGTGATCGCCGGCGGCTTCGGCCTGTGCGGCATTCCGGAAAACCTGATCGCCGAGATCAAGCGCAAGGGCACCCGCGACCTCACCGTCGTCTCCAACAACTGCGGCGTCGATGGCTTCGGCCTCGGCGTGCTGCTGACCGACCGCCAGATCAGCAAGGTGGTCGCCTCCTACGTCGGCGAAAACAAACTGTTCGAAGAGCAACTGCTCAAAGGCGACATCGAAGTCGTCCTGACCCCGCAAGGCACCCTCGCCGAGAAAATGCGCGCAGGCGGTGCCGGCATTCCGGCGTTCTTCACCGCCACTGGCGTCGGCACCCCGGTCGCCGAAGGCAAGGAAGTGCGTGAATTCCACGGTCGCAAGTACCTGATGGAAGAATCCATCACCGGCGACTTCGCCATCGTCAAAGGCTGGAAAGCCGACCACTTCGGCAACGTCATCTACCGCCACACCGCGCAGAACTTCAACCCGCTGGCCGCCACCGCCGGCAAGATCACCGTGGTCGAAGTCGAAGAAATCGTCGAACCCGGCGAGCTGGATCCGGCACACATCCACACGCCCGGCATCTACGTCGACCGGGTCATTTGCGGCACGTTCGAAAAACGCATCGAACAACGCACCATCCGCAAATAATCCAGGCTGACGGAGAACAAGAACATGGCACTTACCCGCGAACAAATGGCTCAACGCGTCGCCCGCGAAATGCAGGACGGCTACTACGTGAACCTCGGTATCGGCATCCCGACCCTGGTCGCCAACTACATCCCCGAAGGCATGGAAGTCATGCTGCAATCGGAAAACGGCCTGCTCGGCATGGGCCCTTTCCCGACTGAAGACACCATCGACGCCGACATGATCAACGCCGGTAAACAAACCGTGACCGCCCGTATCGGCGCGTCGATCTTCAACTCCGCCGAGTCCTTCGCGATGATCCGCGGCGGCCACGTCGACCTGACCGTGCTCGGCGCCTTCGAAGTCGACGTACAAGGCAACATCGCCTCGTGGATGATCCCCGGCAAACTGGTCAAGGGCATGGGCGGCGCGATGGACCTCGTAGCCAGCGCCGACAACATCATCGTCATCATGACCCACGCGTCCAAGGACGGTGAGTCCAAGTTGCTGAGCCAGTGCAGCCTGCCGCTGACCGGCGCCGGGTGCATCAAGCGCGTCCTGACTGACCTGGCCTACCTGGAAATCGAAAATGGCGCTTTTGTCCTCAAGGAACGCGCACCTGGCGTCAGCGTCGAGGAAATCGTCGCCAAAACCGCTGGTAAGCTGATCGTCCCGGATCACGTACCAGAAATGCAGTTCGCTGCCGAGTGAGGAATTCGAAAATGCAAGACGTCGTCATTGTTGCCGCCACGCGTACCGCGATCGGCAGTTTCCAGGGATCGCTGGCCAGCGTCTCCGCCGTGGATCTGGGCGCAGCGGTCATCCGCCAGTTGCTTGAGCAGACCGGTCTGGACGGTGCCCAGGTCGATGAAGTGATCATGGGCCAAGTGCTGACCGCCGGCGCCGGCCAGAACCCGGCGCGCCAGTCGGCGATCAAGGCCGGTCTGCCCCACGCCGTACCGGCCATGACCCTGAACAAGGTCTGTGGCTCGGGCCTCAAGGCCCTGCACCTCGGCGCTCAGGCGATCCGTTGCGGCGACGCGGACGTGATCATCGCCGGTGGCCAGGAAAACATGAGCTTGGCCAACTATGTAATGCCGGGCGCGCGCACCGGTCTGCGCATGGGTCACGCACAAATCGTCGACACCATGATCAGCGATGGCCTGTGGGATGCGTTCAACGATTACCACATGGGCATCACCGCCGAGAATCTGGTCGAGAAATACGAGATCAGCCGCGAACAGCAAGACGCCTTCGCTGCCGCGTCGCAACAGAAAGCCGCCGCCGCCATCGAGGCCGGTCGTTTTGTCGATGAAATCACCCCGATCCTGATCCCGCAGCGCAAAGGCGATCCGGTGGCGTTCAAGGTCGACGAGCAGCCACGCGGCGACACCACCGCCGAATCCCTGGCCAAACTGCGTCCGGCCTTCAAGAAGGACGGCAGCGTCACGGCCGGCAACGCTTCGTCGCTGAACGACGGCGCGGCTGCCGTGATCCTGATGAGCGCCGAAAAAGCCAAGGCCCTGGGCCTGCCGGTGCTGGCGAAAATCGCCGCCTACGCCAACGCCGGCGTCGACCCGGCGATCATGGGCATCGGCCCGGTTTCCGCCACTCGCCGCTGCCTGGACAAGGCCGGCTGGAGCATCGGCCAACTCGACCTGATCGAAGCCAACGAAGCCTTCGCCGCACAGTCCCTGGCGGTGGCCAAGGATCTGCAATGGGATCTGGACAAGGTCAACGTCAACGGCGGCGCCATTGCCCTCGGTCACCCGATCGGTGCGTCGGGCTGCCGTGTGCTGGTGACGTTGCTGCACGAAATGATCAAGCGTGATGCGAAAAAGGGTCTGGCGACCCTGTGCATCGGCGGCGGTCAGGGCGTGGCCCTGGCACTGGAACGCGCTTAAGCGCAAAAGAGGTTCAACAGCGGGCGGCGGATCCACGACATCCACTGCCCGTTGGCAACAAACCCGGTACGACTCACGTCGCACCGGGTATTTTTTTGCCCGGACGTCAGGCGAACTTCACCAGATTCAGCACCGGCAACGGCCCGCCCGGGAACTGCACCAGCCGCGCGCCCACGCTCAATTCGCCCAGATCGATACCGAAGAAGCCGAGCTGATCGATCAGCGCACCCACTTCCGCCTTGGCCTGCGCATCATCCCCGGACAGGAACAACACGCGCTTGCCCCCCTCCGACGCCGGATCCGCTTCCAGCAAGCGCGCCAGCAAATGGTTGAACGCCTTGACCACCCGCGCGCCCGGCACCCACTCGGCGAACACTTCGCTGGAAGGTCGACCCTGCAAGTCCACCGGTTTGAACGATGGCGCTTCAATCGAGTTGTTGGCGTCGATGACGATCCGCCCGCCAAAGTCCGGCAGCCCGGCCAGTGCCATCGGCAGTTTCGACCAGTTCACCGCGACCAGCACGATGTCTTGGGCCGCCGCTTCTTCTCGGGTAACGGCACGGGCAGTCGGGCCGAGTTCTGCGACCAGTTCGGCCAAAGTCTCCGGCCCGCGACTGTTGGCGATGACCAACGGGATGCCCTGACGCGACAAGGCTTTGGCAAACGCTGAACCGATGGCGCCAGCGCCGATGATTCCGATAGTGCTCATGGTGTTCTCCTCAAAGTGGGGTAAGACTCGAAACGAATCTTGCGCTTGCCATTCCCACTTGATTAGCCGGTAATGCCTTGAATGATCTTCAAGTATCACTATCAGGTCGAAATCCATGGAAACCCTCGCCAATCTCGAATCCTTCGTTCGCAGCGCCGAGACCGGCAGCTTCTCTGCTGCTGCGCGGTTGCTGGCGCTGACTCCGGCGGCGGTCAGTCGCAACGTGGCGATTCTTGAACGCAACCTCGGCGTACGGCTGTTTCAACGCTCGACCCGCAAACTATCGCTGACCGAGGCCGGTGAGGGTTTTCTGGCGAGTATCGGCGGCAACCTCGACGCCTTGCAGGCAGCGATTGCGACGGTGGCGACCGAGCGCGGCGAGCCGGCGGGTGTGCTCAAGATCAGCCTGCCGCCGACATTCGGCATCGATCACATGCTGCCGCTGCTGCCGGAGTTTCTGGCGCGTTATCCTCTGATTCGCCCGGAATGGAACTTCGAAAATCGTCAGGTGGATCTGATCGCCGAGGGTTATGACGTGGCGATTGGTGGCGGCTTCGAGCTGACGCCCGGCGTGGTCGCCCGGCCATTGTCGTCCGCCGAAGTGCTGGCGGTGGCGTCGCCGGCGTATCTGGCGGGCCGCACACTGCCGCGACATCCGGCCGATCTCGCCGATCACCACGGCATCGTCATGCGCGGCCTGCGCACCGGGCGCCTGCGCCAATGGCAGATGCACAACGAGGCCGGCGAACAGGCCAGCGCCCTGCTCAACCCGAACATCGTGCTGAATGATCCGATGGCCATGCGCAAGGCTGCGCTGCTGGGCTTGGGCGTGACGATGCTGGTGCTGCCGGATGTCAGCGCGCAGATCGAACGCGGTGAACTGGTGCGGCTGTTGCCCGACTGGCAATGCGATGCCGGCGCGATTTCGCTGTACTACCCGAGCCGTACCTTGCTGCCGGCCAAGACCCGGGTGTTCATTGATTTTGTAGTCGAAGCGTTTGGCTCATGATCGTAATGATCGCCCCACGCTTCACGCATGATCGTTCCCACGCTCCGCGTGGGAATGCAGCCGGGGACGCTCTGCGTCCCATTGGAGCGCGGAGTGTCGGGCCGATCACACCGGCTACGCGGCCAGTTGCAGAATCAGCCAGGCATTCGCCCCACTGATCACTACAAACAATCCCCACGCGAGAATCTTGGTCGGCAACCGGTTCACAAACGGCCCCATCAGCCGTTTGTCGTTGGTCATGCGAATCAGCGGATACAGCGCAAACGGCAATTGCAGGCTCAGCACTACCTGGCTCAGCACCAGCAACTTGCCCACCGCGCCGTCGCCCATCAGCCACACGCCGATGAACGCCGGAATCAGCGCCAGCCCACGGGTAATCAGGCGTCGCTGCCAGCAAGGGATTCGCAGTTTCAGATAGCCTTCCATGATCACTTGCCCGGCGATGGTGCCGGTGAAGGTCGAACTCTGCCCCGAAGCCAGCAGCGCCACGCCGAACAGCACACTGGCCAGCGCGCCGCCCACCAGCGGATCGAGCAAGTGATAGGCGTCCTGGATGTCGACCACGTCGGTGTGCCCGGACTGATGAAAGGCTGCCGCCGCGAGAATCAGGATCGCCGCGTTGACCAATAACGCCAGCGCCAGTGAACCGATGGTGTCGATGCGCGCCAGTTTCACCGCGTCCTGCTTGCTGGCCAGATCCTTGCCGATCAACCGTGTCTGCACGATCGAGGTGTGCAGGTACAGGTTGTGCGGCATCACCGTGGCGCCAAGGATGCCGATGGCCAGGTACAACGGCGCGGCATCGCTGATCGCCGACAGTGAGGGTTTGAAGCCTTGGGCGACGTCCGGCCAGTACGGTTTGATCAGCAGCAGCTCGACGAAGAAACACGCGCCGATGGTGCCCACCAGCACCAGCATGATCTCCTCCAGCCGGCGGAAACCGCGGTTTTGCAGGGCCAACACCAGCAGCGTATCGAATGCGGTCAGCGCGATGCCGAACGTCAACGAACAACCCAGCAGCAGGTGAAACGCCAGCGCACAGCCGAGTACTTCCGCAAGGTCAGTGGCGATGATCGAGATTTCCGCCAGCACCCATTGCAGCCGCGCCGTCGGAGTGCTGTAGCGTTCGCGGGAAAGCTGCGCCAGATCACGCCCGGTGGCGATGCCCAGCCGCGAGCACAGGCATTGCACAACCATGCCCGCCAGACTCGCCAGCAACACCACGAACAGCAAGCTGTAACCGAAACGCGAACCGGCCTCGATGGCGGTGGCCCAGTTACCGGGATCCATGTAGCCGATCGACACCAGCAAACCGGGGCCGGCAAAGCGCAGCACGCGTTTGAAGAACGAGGCGTTGGGATCGACCGGGACACTTCCGGCCACTTCCGGCGGGCAGAACGGCGCCGTGGCGATTTTGGGCAAGCTGAACTTCACAAACACATCCAGAAACAAGTCGAAAGGCGCAGCTTAGACGTTTCAGTCGGCAGGCCCAAGCGCCGATGTGCTGCGTTCAGGGTTGGGCAGTACCCAGCAATTGCCGGCGCAGTTCGGGATTGCGTGTGCGTGGATCCAGCCAGATGTTGAAAAAAGCCTGGGCGAACAACGGGTCGTTGATTTCGTGCTGCAACTGTTGGCCAACAAAGAACCGCGCGCCCTGCCCCGGCAGATACACCCCGGTGATCCGCGTGCCGGCCTGCACGTCGACGAACGATTGCTGCATCTGGGCCTGCCACACCGCCAGTTGCGCAGGACTGATGGAGGCGCCTGCCAGGCGTTTGATCTCGTCGACGCTGGCCTTGACCAAATCTTCGCGGGACACGCTGCGCCGGTAGATCAGCTCCAGGGCGAAGGGCTGACCATCGGCCAATGGACGCGCGGCGCTCCACAACCGGGCGTTGTAAACGTCGAAACCGAAAATGCTGAAATCGCCGGTGCCAATGATTTGCGCACCGGGCACCACGTCTTGCCAACTGGCCCAGGTGGGTGTCAGCAACAAGGCCCACAAGCCGATCCCGCAGCATCCACGCAACAACTTCGGTGTATTGCTCATCGCGATATCGACTCCGGTAAACCCTGATACCCAGAGCATAGTCGGCAATCACACCCATGTTTTTGTATACATGTTTTGCATGCATATGCAGCAATCCGTGAACCACAATGCTAACGTGGCCCTTATTGACCCGAAGGAGACACCTGCGTGCTGATCCTCAAACTGCTGCTGATTCCCGGTTTCCTGCTGCTGATTTCCCTCGCGGGCAAGCGTTGGGGCCCCAGCGTCGCCGGGTGGCTGTCGGGGTTGCCGGTGGTAGTCGGGCCGATTCTGTTTTTCCTCGCCATCGAGCAAGGCCCGGCGTTTGCCGCGCAATCGGCGGTGGCGGCGCTGTCGGCCATGTTTGCGATGATCGCGTTTTGCATCACTTACGCGCAGGTGGCGCAGCGGGCGAGCTGGCCGCTGGCGTTGGTGGTTTCTTTATCGGTCTGGGCCGTGCTGGCGTTGATCCTGTCGCTGATACCGGCCTCTCTGCCCCTCTCGATTGCCGCCGCTGCAACTGCCCTTCTTGCCGCGCCATACCTGTTTCCCAAGGTGCAACCGGTGGTGAGTGGCCCGGCGCCGAAGTCGGACAAGCTGGTCTGGCGGATGATTGCCGGGGCCGCGCTCACGCTGGTGGTGACAATGCTGGCCAGCACCGTCGGCGAACGCTGGAGCGGTCTGCTCGCGGTGTTCCCGGTGCTCGGCAGCGTGATGGCGGTGTTCTCCCAGCAGACCCGTGGCCCGGCGTTTACCGCCGCGTTGTTGCAGGCGACGGCGACGGGGATGTATTCGTTTTCGGCGTTTTGTCTGGTGCTGGCGCTGACGGTTCCCAATCTGGGTTTCGGTGGTTTCGTGGTGGCCGTGGCCGTTTCGGTGGCGATGCTGGGCGTCACCCGGCAGTTGCTGGCCAAACCCGCGTCGGCACCTTCGCCGAACTGAACCCGCCCGGACAAACCGCTCTGGAGTGCCAGGTGTGCTCCGTGGGATGATCGCCGCCCAAGCGCGACCATCCCTCGGAGATTCGAATGTCATTGCTTAGCAAGAAAGCCGTCGTCCTGTTGCTGGCGGCGGTGGCCGGTTTCGGCGCCATCAATGCTCAGGCAGCCAAGGCCAAAGAGAAGGCTGTCACCGAGAAAGTCTCGATGCTGGAAGGCAAATTCAGTTTCGTCCTGCCCAAGGGCTTTGTCGGCGACCCGCTGCCCGCCGGCCCGACCGGTGCCAAGGGCACCATGTACAGCAACGACGCCACCAAGACTGTGGTCATCGTCGCCGAAAACCAGATTCCCGAAGGCAAAAACGTCAAGGACAACGACAGTGCGTTTCTGGACGGCACCGTCTCCGATTTCATCGACGCCCAACGCAAGGCCCTGCCGGACTTCAACAAGCTCAGCGAAAAGAGCCTGACCCAGAAAGGCAACGGCCTGGGCCTGCGCCAAGTCGACAGCACCGCCACCCAGGGCGGCGGCCAGACTCTCAACACCACGTTGCTGGCCGGTTCCGGCACGCGCATGGCGCTGGTCCAGGTGATTTCCCGGGCCAGCGACAAGAGCGGTCACGAGGCGCTGGTGAAAACCATCCTCAAGGAAAAATGATCTTCACGGGTTGAGTTGCTGCAACCAGTCGTTCAAATCCCGAAGCTCGGCCGCGCTGATGCTGTGGCCGACGCCGGGATAGGCATGAAATTGCGTTTTGTACGACAGCTTCTGCAACAACGCATCGGCTTCGGTGCCACCGCTGTACGGCACCCGGTCATCCGCCGTGCCGTGGCCGATGAAGATTTCCAGCGGCGGATGCTGTTGCTCCGACTTCAGCTCGCTCTTGAGCACCGGCAACAGCCGCCCGCTCAACGCCGCGATGCCACCCACCGCCGCTGGCTGCCGCAGTCCGACCTCGTAGGTCATCATCGCGCCCTGGCTGAAACCGATCAGGTACACCTTCTCCGGTTGCGCGTGATATTTCTGCGCTGCAGCGGCAATAAAGGCCCGCAGTTTCTGGCTGCTGGCCTTCAGATCATCAGTCTCGCCGTTGTAGGCACCTTCGCCTTTCTTGCGAAACCACTGGAAACGCCCTTCTCCCAACGCCATCGGTGCCTGCACCGACAGGTAGTTGTACTGCTTGGGCAGCTGAAATTTCATACCGATCAAGTCTGCTTCGTTGCTGCCATAGCCATGCAGGAAAATCACCAGCGGACGCGGTTCGGCGTCCGGGTGCACCTGGGCCAGGTAGTTGAGCGGCAGATCGTTTTGCAGCGAGGTCTGAGCCTGAACGGCAGTGGACGCCAGCAGCGTCAACAGCGCAAACACCTTCAACATAAGCCTTCCTTCACACAGTGCAGGGTTCGGGGCAGAGCCTAACACTGTGATCCGGAGGATAGGGTGTCAGTCGTTGATCAGCTTCCCGACTCGAATCGGCTCACGCCCCGCCACTTTCGCCTGCCAGATCCCCGGCTGGGTGTAGCGTCCGCGATCGATGGCGAACAACACGCCGCTGGTGCCGGCGCGAACGGTGGTCACGCGGTCGTTCAGCGGATCGACCACTTCGAACAGCGCATCGCCACGCTCGACCCACTCACCTGCATCCCGCAGGAAACTCACCACGCCGTGGTGCGGGGCGAACAGGTATTCGGTGCCTTCGAACGGCATGCCTTCGCAGCATTCGTCCGGCGCTTTCGGCCATTCGCCGCTGATAAAGCCCTGCTCGGCCAAGAAGCCCAGGATCGCCTCGCAATTGGCCTGGGCCTGATCGACGCGGGTGTCGCCCATGCTACCCAGCTCCAGGGTGGTGGCGAGGTTGGCCGGTGGAATCGCCGCGTTCGGGAAAGCCCGGGCCAGTCGCAACCACGGCGAGGAGCAGGATTCATCGAACGAACTGCCGCCGGAGTCTTCACACAACAGCGCCACGCCAGCCTTCAGCCGTGCGGCGAGGGATTGCCACTGTGGCCAGTGCTGCGGCAGTGCGTAAATATGAATTGCGGCGTCGAAGTCGCAATGCAGATCGAGGGTGATGTCGGCCTCACAGGCGTGGCGCAGCAACAGACGGTGCAGTGCTTCCAGTTGCGAGGCCGGGGCTGGTAGTTCATCGAGTACCTGGCCCATGGCCTGGCGGATCAGCGCGATGTTGGCTTGGGCATCACCGCCCAACTGACTCCCGATGCGCTCGGCCACCGGCGCGCTGAGTTCGACGAAGGAGCGGTTGAAATTCTTGCCGCTGCCCAGCTCGAAACGCCCCATGTGACTGCCTTGCAGGTGCTGATCGAGGCCGATCGGGTTGGCCACCGGCACCAGTTCGATCACGCCTTGCAACTGGCCGTTGCTTTCCAGTTCGGCCAGGCGTTTTTTCAGCTCCCACGCGGTGCGCATGCCCGGCAGTTCATCGGCGTGCAGGCTGGCCTGGATGTAGACCTTGCGCGGGCCGGCGCCGTAACGAAACACGCTCAGGGAACGTTCGCTGCCCAGGTGGCTCCAGGGCAGAAGGTGGTCGATGCGTTGCATGGGGAACTCCGGAAATTCTGTAGTCGTTGCCGAGGCAATGACTGCATTGAAAATGTGCTGACAGGATAAATCACGGGCGAAAAAAAAGTGGCCACCGCGTCAACGGGGCCACTTTTTTCTACGGCGTATTAATGGCCGTACACGTCAAAGTCGAAGTACTTGTCCTGCACTTGCTTGTACTTGCCGTTGGCGCGGATTTCGTTGATGGCGGCGTTGAATTTCTCCGCCAGCTCGGTATCGCCTTTACGCACCGCAATACCGGCGCCACCGCCGAAGTACTTGGCGTCTTCGTAGGTCGGGCCGACGAATTCGAAGCCTTTGCCGGCGTCGGTTTTCAGGAAGCCGTCGCTCAGGTTGACCGAGTCGGCCAGCATCGCGTCGATACGACCGGAGACCATGTCCAGGTTGGCTTCCTGCTGCGAGCCGTAACGCACCAGCTCGATCCCGGCCGGCACCAGCACTTCGGTGGCGTAACGGTCGTGGGTACTGGCACGCAGCACGCCGACTTTCTTGCCTTTGAGCTCGACCAGCGGGTCTTTCACGCCGGAACCGGCCTTCATCACGAAGCGCGCCGGGGTGTGGTAGTACTTGATGGTGAAATCGACGTTTTTCTTGCGGTCGTCAGTGATGGTCATCGAGGACAGGATCGCGTCGATCTTCTTCACTTTCAACGCCGGGATCAGGCCGTCGAACTCCTGCTCGACCCAGGTGCATTTGACTTTCATCTGCTCACACAGCGCGTCGCCGATGTCCACGTCGAAACCGGCCAGTTTGCCGTCAGGGGTTTTCATCGAGAATGGCGGGTAACCGGCTTCGATACCGATACGGATCGGCTTGGCGTCTTCGGCCACGGCGGTCAGGGACAACATCGACAGTGCCAGGGCACCGAACATAACCAGCTTTTTCATTTATTACTCCCGTGTGCGGAGGCTTTTATTGGCAGCTTTCGATTGTCAGGTTCGGCCTTGGGCTGTACAGCGCAAAAAAACCGAAGTGGCCGGCAGTCTATGGCGGCGCGCACGGGGCAAATTGTTTTTAAGCGACAAATACTTACAGAAAATCGGCGAGTGCCATCACGTGGGAAAAGTGTGCGCCGGAGCGGTGCGAGGGTTGTAGGACAAAGCCGACAAAAGTGCCGCCGAAGCGGCAACCCTCCGGCTATCAGCAATCGCAGGCGATCGGCGCGGTGGCGACGCGTGGTGTCGCAACACTCAACTGAAAGCCTTCATCCAGCCACCCGGTCACTCCACCGATCATCTCCTTGACCGGATAGCCCAACGCCGCCAGCTTCACCGCGGCCTTATTGGCACCATTGCAGTGAGGGCCGGCGCAATAAACCACGAAAAGCGTGTTTTTTGGGTAGTCCACCAGCCCTTCCGCCGTCAGCAAACGCCCGGGAATGTTGATCGCCCCTGGCACATGTCCACGCTCGAAGGCCAGCGGCCCGCGCACGTCCACCAGCACAAAGTCGACTTCGCCGGCCTGCTGGCTGCTGAAGACATCGGAACAATCGGTTTCGAAGGTCAGACGGTTGCTGAAATGCATCAGGGCAATGGCCGAAGGCGCTGCAGGAATCTCGCGAACCAGGCTGGGCATGTTGAATCACTCCGTTGTCGGTGGGCATGAACAGACTTTATCGAGGCGCCGCTTGCCGCTACAGTGGCGCACAAGACACTCACCGGGAATTTTCCGCCAAATGCCTGATTCACCTGGATTGGTCGCGATTCTGGCCTACGACGGCCTCTGCACATTCGAGTTCGGCATCGCCGTGGAGATCTTTGGCCTGGCCCGGCCGGAGTTCGATTTCCCGTGGTACGCGCACTGCATTGCGGCGGTCGATCAAGGGCCGATGCGCGCGATGGGCGGGATTCAGGTGCTGGCGGACGGTGGTCTGGAATTGTTGGCGGATGCGCGGACCATCATCATTCCCGGCTGGCGCGACCGAAATGCGCCGGTGCCGGAAGCCTTGCTTGAAGCATTGCGTGATGCCCATTCACGCGGCGCCCGGTTGCTGTCGATCTGCTCCGGGGTGTTTGTTCTGGCGGCCAGCGGCCTGCTCGACGGGCACGGCGCCACCACTCACTGGCGCTACACCTCGGAGCTGGCCGAGCGCTTTCCGGCCATCGATGTCGATCCGGATGTGCTTTACGTGGATTCCGGCCAATTGATTACCTCGGCCGGCAGCGCAGCCGGGATCGACGCCTGCCTGCATCTGGTGGCGCGGGACTTCGGCACCCAGATCGCCAACTCGGTGGCGCGACGGCTGGTGATGTCGCCACAACGTACCGGCGGTCAGGCGCAATTCATTCCGACGCCGGTCAGCCCGACGCCGCGCAGCGATCTGTCGCGCGTGATGCAGTGGGCCCGCGAGCGCCTGCACGAACCGCTGGAAGTGCGCGATCTGGCCAGCGAAGCGGCGATGAGCGAACGCACCTTCCTGCGCAAATTCAGCGAAGCCAGCGGCCAGTCACCCAAGGCCTGGTTGCAGCACGAACGCCTGGCCCGAGCCCGGGAATTACTGGAAAGCACGCCGCAGAACACCGAGCAGATCGCCTTGCGCTGCGGTTATCGCTCGGTGGAAAGCTTTCGTGTGGCGTTTCGCAGCGTGGTCGGGGTGCCGCCGTCGGTGTATCGCGAACGCTTTGGTCGAGAGATCAAGGCTTGCGCAACAGATAAGTGTCCATGATCCAGCCATGCTCGACCCGCGCAGCTTTGCGCACCCGCTCGATCTCATCGGCAACGTCGCTGAGCTTGCCATGGATGAGGATTTCGTCCGGCGTGCCGAGGTAGGCGCCCCAGTAAATCTCGGTCTCCCGATCCGCCACCTGGTGGTAGGAATCTTCCGCGTCGAGCATCACCACCAGACTGTCCGTGTCACTCACCTGCCCCGCCGCCAGGCGTCGGCCGGTGGTGATCTCAATCGAGCGGCCGATGGTGTTCAACGGCACCTTGTGTTGCGCCGCCAAGGCCTGAACGCTGGTGATGCCGGGAATGACCTCGAATTCAAACGCACATCGCCCCGAGGCCAGAATCGCCTGCAGGATGCGAATGGTGCTGTCGTACAACGCCGGGTCGCCCCACACCAGAAAACCGCCGCACTGCCCGTCAGACAATTCGTCATTGATCAGGCGTTCGAAGGTTTGCTGCTTGGCGCGGTTCAGATCATCGACGCTGGCGCTGTAGTCCACATCGCCACGCTCGCGTTCCGGGCTGTGGGCTTCGGCGAAACGGTAGGTACGATCGGTGATGTAGCGTTCGCAGATTTCTCGCCGCAGGTCGATCAGCTTGTCCTTGCTCTGGCCCTTGTCCATCAGGAAAAACACGTCCACCCGATTCAGCGCCTTCACCGCCTGCATCGTGATGTAGTCCGGGTTACCGGCACCGATGCCGATCACCAGCAATCGCTTCATTACTCTGCTCCTTCCAGGCTCATGCCGGACAAGCGTAGTCGCCAGCGCCCGGCAAATCGCAGATCGACCGCCGCCAGCGGCTCGACATCCAGGCTGTGAAACGCCTCACCCTGCACGACCTGCATCAAGGCAGCACGAATCACGAACGGATGGGTAACCGCCACCACGTGCCCTGGGGTGGCTTGCAGTGAAACCAGCCACGCGGCGACCCGCTCACGCAACTGCGCCACCGACTCACCGCCATGGGGGGCGGCGTGCGGATCTTCGAGCCAGGTTTGCAAGGCCTCGGGTTCGTTCCGTTGCAAATACTTGATCGACTGACCTTGCCAGCGTCCCCAGTCGCAATCACGCAGGGCCTGATCGATTTGCGCTTCATGGCCGAACCACGCCGCCGTCTGGCGAGTGCGCAGTTCCGGGGCGCAAATCAGACGCGATGCTGTGTCGAAACGCAAAGCCAGCGAGCAGGACGCCAGCGCCGTTTCTTCAACAGGTTCGTTCGTAGGAAAACACGCCAATTTTTGTGCGACGGTTCTGGCATGGCAGATCAATGTCAAACGGGTGGTCTGCACGGGGAGTCACTCGGCTGGAAGACAGGACGGTCATCGACAAAGTCGCTGATGCGGCGGCAATTGTGCCGTAAACCGGGAGGCTCCGGACAAGTCGATTGATGCCTTAAGCATTTGAAAGCGGCAATGTCTGACACCACGATGGGCAATGGACTACAAGACTGATCGACATCCGTGTAGCCCTTGCGTTACGGGCATTGCGCCCCATTTTGGGGCCTGGTCTAAACGCCGAAAAATTCGCTAGACATGTAGCGCCAGTTACATAAATACTGTTTTAACGGATTGTGAAGCGAATTCAACACCCCATCCAGCAGGAGCCCGGATGCCCCCTTTAAGAGACCTGATCACCGACCCCGGCCTTGACCTGACGCCGTCGGAGCGCAAAGTCGTTCGCGCCTTGCTCGATCTGTATCCACGCAACGGACTTGGCCCGATGGCGCGCCTGGCCGAACATGCCGGCGTCAGCGATCCGACCATCGTGCGGCTGGTGAAAAAACTCGGCTTCGGTGGTTACGCCGACTTCCAGGACGCCCTGCTCAGCGACATGGACCATCGCCTGCGCTCGCCGCGTACCCTGTTGCAGCCGCGCTCGCATCAGAACAAGGACGATGCCTGGAGTCATTACCTGGCTCACAGCCACAACCTGCTGGCCGAAACCCAGGCCCTGACCCAACCGGAAGACGTGCGCATTCTCGCCGACTGGCTGCTCGACACCCGGCATCAGGTCTACTGCTTCGGCGGACGCTTCAGCAGCCTGATGGCGACTTACCTGCTCAATCATTTGCGTCTGCTGCGCCCCGGCTGCTTTGCGCTGGAAGACAACGCGCAACTGCCCGATCGTCTGTTCGATCTGCAACGCCAGGACGTAGTGCTGGTGTTCGACTATCGCCGTTACCAGACCCAGGCCTTGCGCGTGGCCAGCGCCGCGAAAAACAACAATGCTCGCGTCGTGCTGTTCACCGACATCTATGCCTCACCGCTGCGCGAACTGGCCGACATGATCATCAGCGCCCCGGTGGAGTCGGCTTCGCCGTTCGACACGATGGTCCCGGCGCTGGCTCAGGTTGAAGCACTGATTGCCTGCCTGACCCTGCGCAGCCCGGACCTGGCCGATCGCCTGGAAGGCATCGATGCCCTGCGCAACGACTTCGACACCCACTTGCTGGAGGATAAATAAGGATGTTCAGCCTTCCCCATCGCTCGCCACGGGACCTGCCGTTTGTCACCGACCACACCGCCCTGTTGCTGGTCGACATGCAGCGTGCCTGGCTCGAGCCGCAGTTCGACCCGCACCTCGAAGGCCCGGACGCCGCGTACTTCCTCAACCGCACGCGCTCGCAAGTGGTGCCCAATCAAGTCCGCCTGCTCAAGGCCTTCCGCGACGCTCGGCAGAACGTACTGCACACCCTGATCGAAAGCCTGACCGCCGACGGCCGCGACCGCTCGCTGGATCACAAGCTGTCGGACATGCACCTGCCCAAGGGCAGCCCGCAGGCACAGGTGATCGCCGAACTGAGCCCGGTGGAAAACGAAATCGTGCTGCCGAAGACCTCTTCCGGCGTCTTCAACTCGACCAACATCGACTACGTGCTGCGCAATCTGCAAACCCGTCACCTGATCATCGCAGGGATCGTCACCGACCAATGCGTGGACATGGCTGTGCGCGACGCCGCCGACCGTGGCTACCTCGTCACCCTGGTGGCGGACGCCTGCGCGACCTGGACCGAAGCACGCCACGACGCCTGCCTGAACGCGATCAAGGGCTACTGCTGGATCACCGACACCGACACCGTGCTCGGCCGGTTGCAGGAGATGCAGCCATGAGCGAACGCCTGTCGCCGTTGCCGATGACCACCATCGTCACCACCGACCTGATCGGCGTCACCCGTGGCCGCTCGTTTCCCAGCGATGAGCTGGAGCACTATCAGGCCGCCGGTTGTGGCTGGGTGCCGGCCAACAGCGCGTTGACGCCGCAGGACATCATTGCCTCGACCAGTCCGTGGGGCGCTTATGGCGATCTGCGGCTGATTCCCGATCTGACCAGTCGCGTCACCGTCGGCAACGGCCCGGACGCCGCAGCGCCGGCGCTGGATTTCATCCACGCCGACATCCGCGAGACTGATGGCCGGCCATGGGCGGCGTGCCCGCGCACGCTGTTGCGCAACGAGGTCGAGCGCTACCGCGATGAGCTTGGCCTGCAGATCAACGCCGCGTTCGAACACGAATTCAACCTGCACGCCGGGTTTGCCGAACATCTGGCGTTCTCGCTCGAAGCCCAGCGCCAGGGCGCCGAATTCGGTGGCTGGCTGCTCAGCGCGTTGCGCGCCGGTGGCGTCGAGCCGGAAATGTTCCTGCCCGAATACGGCAAGCACCAATACGAAATCACCTGCCGCCCGACCCTCGGCGTGGCGGCAGCCGATCGCGCGGTCAACGTGCGCGAGATCACCCGCGAAATCGCCCGGCAGATGGGCCTGGATCTGAGCTTTGCGCCGAAGACCGCTGCCGACGCGGTGTGCAATGGCGTGCACCTGCACGTCAGCCTGCTCGATCTGGCCGGTCAGCCGATGTTCTACGACGCCGGCACCAGCAATGGCCTGTCGACCCTCGGCCAGCATTGGGCGGCGGGTGTGCTGCATTACTTGCCGGCACTGTGCGCGTTCACTGCACCGACGCCGGTGTCGTATGAGCGTTTGCAACCGCATCACTGGAGCGCGTCCTACGCCTGTCTGGGCCAGCAGAATCGCGAAGCGGCGCTGCGCATCTGCCCGACCGTGAGCGTGGGCAACAAGCCCGTGGCGAGGCAATACAACCTGGAATTCCGCGCCATGGACGCCACCGCCTCACCGCATCTGGCAATGGCTGCGCTGCTGATCGCCGGACGCCTGGGCATCGAGCAGCGTCTGGCGCTGAACGCGATCACCGATGAAATCCCCGATTCACTCAACGACGAACAACGCAAGGCCCGGGGCATCGTTGCCCTGCCCGCCTCCCTGGCCCAGGCACTGGATTGCCTGCGTCGCAGTGAAGCGCTGGTCGAAGCGCTGCCAAGCGCGTTGCTCGATACTTTTTTCGCCCTTAAAACCGAGGAACTGGCGCTGACGGAACAGCTCTCGCCCGCTGATCTTTGTGAGCACTATGCACGCCTGTACTGAATCCGTTGAGCTTGGGTTGTACACCCGACCGGTCTACAACCTGAGCCGTGAAGATTCGACGCACCCGCTGATTCTGGTGTGCGAACACGCCAGCCGCTACATCCCCGAGGCCCTGAACAACCTGGGCCTGGATGACACGGCCGCGCGCGAACACATCGCCTGGGACATTGGAGCCCTGGCGCTGGCCGAGCAACTGTCGGAGCGACTGGGTGCGACGCTGCTGAGCGCCAACTATTCGCGCCTGCTGATCGACCTCAATCGCCCCCGGCATGCGCCCGACAGCATCTCGGCGCAGAGCGAGATCTATCAGGTGCCGGGCAACCGTGAGCTCGACGAGGCCACCCGCGAATACCGTCGCCAGTGCCTGTTCAAGCCGTTTCACACGCGGCTGCAACAACTGATCGATGCACGTCTGGCCGAAGGTCGACCGGTGCGGGTGGTAGGGATTCACAGTTTCACCCCGGTGTATTACGGCCAGCCGCGCGAGCTGGAAGTCGGCGTACTGTTCGGTCAGGCCCGGGCCTATGCCCAACGGATGCTCGACGGTCTGGAACGACACCCGCTGAAAGTCGCCGGCAACCAGCCGTACAAGATCGACCCGCTGGGCGACATGACCGTGCCGGTGCACGGCGACGCCCGGGGCCTCGATTCGGTGTTGATCGAAGTGCGCAACGACCTGCTGCGCAGCCCGGAAGCGGTTTCTCGCTGGGCGAATTATCTGGCACCACTGCTGTAAAAAATGTTGTAACCACTGCTGATGCTGTAAACGACGGACCGATATAACAACTAAAACGACCGATTGGCTGACAAGGAGTTGCGCTTCATGGAAATAGAAGAGTTCGGCTACAAACAGGAGTTGAAACGTAGCCTGACACTGACCGACCTGGTGGTGTACGGGATGATCTTCATGATCCCCATCGCCCCGTTTGGCGTGTATGGCTACGTCAACGCCGAGGCACCGGGGATGGTGCCTCTGGCGTACATCATCGGCATGGTGGCGATGGTTTTCACCGCGCTCAGCTACGGCAGCATGGCCCGAGCCTTTCCGATTGCCGGATCGGTGTATTCCTACGCGCAACGGGGTCTGAATCAACACGTCGGCTTCATCGCCGGCTGGCTGATGCTGCTCGATTACCTGCTGATTCCGCCGCTGCTTTACGTCTACGCGGCGATGGCGCTCAACCATCTGTACCCGGACATCCCGAAAGTCGGCTTCATTCTGGCGTTCCTGGTCAGCGCGACCTTCGTCAACCTGCGCGGCATCACCTTCACTGCTCGCATGAACATCCTGTTCCTGCTGGCGCAACTGGTGGTACTGGGGATTTTCCTGTTCTACGCCTGGAACGCCCTGCACAACGGTGGCGGCAACGGCCAGTTGACCCTCGCGCCGCTGTATCACCCGGAAACCTTCAACTTCGCCCTGCTGATGCAAGCGGTGTCGATTGCGGTGCTGTCGTTCCTCGGCTTCGATGCGATCTCCACCCTCGCCGAGGAGATCAAGGGCGATCCGGGCCGCAGCGTCGGCAAAGCGGCGTTGATCACGCTGGTGGTGATGGGTGTGATTTTCGTCGCGCAAACCTGGATCGCTACCGATCTGGCAGCGGGCATGGGCTTCAAGTCCGCCGACACTGCGTTCTATGAAATCGCCGAAATCGCAGCCGGCAGCTGGCTCGCGACCTTGACCGGCGTGGCCACGGCCCTGGCCTGGGGCGTGGCGGTGGCAATCACTTCGCAAGCGGCGGTCTCGCGCCTGCTGTTCGGCATGGCCCGCGACGGCAAGTTGCCGAAAGTGCTGGCCAAGGTGCACCCGAAACACAACACGCCGTACCTGAGCATTTATCTGGTGGCCGTGCTGTCGCTGGTGATCTGCTACCTGTTCATCAATTCGGTGGACACCCTGACTTCGCTGGTCAACTTCGGTGCCCTGAGCGGCTTCATGCTGCTGCACCTGACCGTGATCAACTACTACTGGCGCCGGCAGAGATCCGGACAGGTGATCCGTCACCTGATCTGCCCGGTGATCGGCTTCATCATCGTCGCGGCCATCATGTACAACATGGGCGTCGATGCACAAAAACTCGGCCTGATCTGGATCGCACTGGGTCTGGTGTACCTGTTCTTCCTGAACAAGCTCGGCGCCAGTACCGCGCTGCCTGACCCGAGCAATGGCTGACAAGAAAAAGAGCGGCGTCTGACAACAAATCAGGCGACCGCCGCTTTAACGCGTGGAAACCGACAGTGATAGTCAGGTTCGGCGAATGGGCCGAACCTTTTGATACAGGAGTGCATCCATGCTGGTCTTACGTCCAGTCGAGCCAAACGACCTGCCTCAATTGCAACAATTGGCGCGCGACAGTCTGGTGGGCGTCACGTCCCTGCCGGACGACAGCGAGCGCCTGGGCGAGAAAATCGCCGCGTCCTGCGCCTCGTTCGACAGCGATGCTGAGGCCCAGGGCCCGGAAAATTACTTCTTCGTACTGGAAGACCTGGGCAGCCGCCAACTGGTTGGCTGTTCGGAAATTCTCGCCACCGCAGGTTTCAACGAGCCGTTCTACAGTCTGCGCAACCGCCACTTCACCAGCGCCTCGCGGGAGCTGAATATCGAGCACGGCGTGCCGGCGCTGTCGCTGTGTCACGACCTGAGCGGGCATACGCTGCTGCGCGGTTTCCACATCGACGCGGCACTGGTGCGCACGCCGTTTTCCGAATTGCTGTCGCGGGCACGGCTGCTGTTCATCGCCGGCCACGCGCCTCGATTTGCTGAAGCGGTGATCACCGAAATCGTCGGTTACAGCGACGAGCAAGGGCATTCACCGTTCTGGGATGCGCTGGGCAAACATTTCTTCGACCTGCCCTACGTCGAGGCCGAGCGCCTGTGCGGCTTGCAGAGCCGTACGTTTCTCGCCGAGCTGATGCCGCAATACCCGATCTACGTACCAATGCTGCCGCAAGCGGCGCAGGACTGCATCGGCCGCATCCACCCGGACGGTCAGGAAGCCTTCGACATCCTCGAGCGCGAAGGTTTCGAAACCAACAGCTACATCGACCTGTTCGATGCCGGCCCGACCTTGTATGCACGTACCGCCAACATCCGTTCGATCGCGCAGAGCCAGACCGCCACGGTTCAGGAGCAATCCCTGATTGATGCCCGCGGTCGCTATCTGGTGAGCAATGAGGCGCTGCATGGCTTTCGGGCGGTGGTCGCCGAGCTGGATTTCCAGCCCGGTCAGCCCCTGGCGCTTGACCCGGCCCTGTGCGCGGCGCTCAACGTCCGCACTGGCGGTACGATCCGGGTAATCGCCCTGTGAACCGCGCCTCTACCCAACGACAGTGCCCGAGCAGGCGCGCAAAAGGAGTTGCAGCATGATTGTCCGTCCGGTCCAAGTCAGCGACCTGCCAGCGTTGATGACGCTGGTGCAACAGGCCGGGCCGGGGTTCACCACCCTGCCCGCCAACGAAGATCGCCTGGCCCACCGGGTGCGCTGGGCACAACGGGCGTTCGCCGAGCAGGTCGAGCGGGCCGATGCCGATTACCTGTTCGTGCTTGAAGACGACGAACAGCGCGTGGTCGGCGTCAGCGCCCTGGCCGGGGCCGTCGGCCTGCGCGAGCCGTGGTACAACTATCGGGTCGGGCTGACCGTCAGTTCGGCGCCGGACCTGGGTATTCAGCGGCAGATTCCGACGCTGTTCCTCAACAATGAACTGACCGGCCAATCGGAACTGTGCTCGCTGTTCCTGCGCCACGACCAGCGCCACGGCAGCAATGGACGTCTGCTGTCGCTGGGGCGTTTGCTGTTTGTTGCCGAATTCCCGCACCTGTTCGGCGAAAAAATGATCGCCGAACTGCGCGGCAGTGCCGACGAACAAGGCCGTTCGCCGTTCTGGGACAGTCTGGGCCGGCACTTCTTCCAGATGGACTTCAGCCACGCCGACCACTTGTCCGGGCTCGGCAACAAGGCCTTCATCGCCGAACTGATGCCGCGCCAGCCGCTGTACACCTGCCTGCTCACCGAACAGGCCCAGGCCGTGATCGGCCAGGCCCACCCGAACACCGAGCCGGCGCTGAAAATCCTCCAGGCCGAGGGTTTTGCCCATAAAGGCTATATCGACATATTTGACGGCGGCCCGGTGATCGAGGCGCCGATCCGAAGCATCCGCACGGTGCGCGACAGCCTGGAACTGACCCTGAGCATCGGCACGCCGGACGATCAGGCGCCGCTGTGGCTGATCCACAATCGGCGCCTGGAAAACTGCCGCATCACCGTCGCGGCGGGACGCCGGGTCGGCAGTAGTCTGGTGATCGACCGCCTGACCGCCAAACGCCTGCAATTGCAACCGGGCAACTCGGTGCGGGCGGTGCCGTTGCCCAATCGACAGCAGCAGGCGGTGGCGGCCTGAGCTCAAATTCCTGGAGAGAAAGCGCCTGAACAGGTTTTTCCTGGTTAACGTCCTCGTTAATTCGTCATGATCCTTGACCCATTGGCGTGATAGCCTTTTCACCTTCGGCGTTGACACCTTTGCTCAAGCCTTTCCATTCCTTTGTATTGGTGGAACTCGTATGACCAGGCTTTCTCATCAAGATTTGCGCCGTAACTTCCGTCAGCTGCTGGCTTCCGACACCTGCTATCACACCGCCTCGGTGTTCGATCCGATGTCTGCCCGCATCGCCGCTGACCTGGGTTTTGAAGTAGGGATTCTCGGCGGCTCGGTCGCCTCATTGCAGGTGCTGGGCGCTCCGGACTTTGCTCTGATCACCCTCAGCGAATTCGCTGAGCAGGCCACCCGCATCGGCCGCGTCGCCCAATTACCGGTGATCGCCGACGCCGACCACGGCTACGGCAATGCGCTCAACGTGATGCGCACCATCGTTGAACTGGAACGCGCTGGCGTCGCCGCGCTGACCATCGAAGACACCCTGCTGCCAGCACAATTCGGCCGCAAATCCACCGACCTGATCACCGTCGCAGAAGGCGTCGGCAAAATCCGCGCGGCACTGGAAGCCCGGGTCGATTCGGAAATGGCGATCATCGCCCGGACCAACGCCGGCATCCTGCCGAACCAGGAAATCATCAGCCGCACCAAGCAGTACCAGGCCGCCGGTGCCGACGGTATCTGCATGGTGGGTATCCAGGACTTCGACCAGCTCGAGCAGATCGCCGAACACCTGACCGTCCCGCTGATGCTGGTGACCTACGGCAACCCGGCGCTGCGCGACGACAAACGCTTGGCCGAACTGGGTGTGCGCGTGACCATCGACGGCCACGGTGCCTACTTCGCGGCGATCAAAGCGACTTACGACAGCCTTCGCGAACAGCGCCAGATCTTCACCCAGGCTTCCGACCTGAGCGCCACCGAACTGACCCACACCTACACCCAGCCTGAGGAATACATCCTCTGGGCCAAGGAATACATGAGCGTCAAAGAGTAACCTCGCACCACGCTACAAAGAGGCAGAGCGGCCCGACGCCATCACGAGTCCACTCGCATGGCGCCCGCCGCGAAACCGCTAGACCGCTGTCTTGAAGCCTTCCTCTCGCTGTAATGATCGCGTCTGAATCACGTTCAGAATGGCGCAGCCCTCCCGTATCAGCAGATGCACTGCGCTGGTAATGCGCGTCAGATCACAATCGGAAATGCCCTTGAGGTCGAGACTGGAAAACGTGTCGGCCAGATCGCGCACGACTACAAAACGGTGAACCTGATCGTCGATCGTTCCCACGCTCCGCGTGGGAATGCAGCCCGGGACGCTCTGCGTCCCTTCCAGAGCCGAACGCGGAGCGTCCGTTGAGGCATTCCCACGCAGAGCGTGGGAACGATCAGGCGGCTGTTACCGTTTCGCCAACTCCATAATCATCCGCGACAACAGATAAATCCGCGGCGCCACGCTCTCCACCTCCGCGTATTCCTCCGGCGTATGAATGTTGCCGCCAACAATCCCGAACCCGTCCAGCGTCGGCGTCCCCACTCCGGCCGACAGGCTCGCATCCGCCGCCCCGCCGCTGCCTTCTTCGGTCAACTTGCGGCCGATTTCGCCGTAAATCCCTTGCGCCATCGCCATCAAACGATCCGACTCCGCCGTCTGCGGCATCGGTGGCAAGCCGCGTTGCAGCGAGGTCTTCACTTCGGTATCGGGGATCAACTTGTCCTGCGACACCCGCGCCAGATCCTTCTCGATCCGGTCAAATTCTTCCGGCACCGCCGCCCGCACGTCAGCCTTGGCCGTGGCCTGATCCGGGATCACGTTGGTGCGATCACCGGCCTTGAGCACGGTGAAGTTGATGGTGGTTTTCCTGGCCTCGTCGCCCAGCTTGCCCAGTTGCAGAATCTGGTGCGCCGCCTCCATCGCCGCGTTGCGCCCCAGTTCCGGCGCGACGCCGGCGTGGGCCGCCTTGCCCTTGACTTCGACCAGAGCGGTTGCGCTGCCCTTGCGCCACACCACCAGGCCATCGGCCGGACGGCCCGGTTCAAGGTTGAGGGTGACGTCGTGGAGTTTGGCGGTTTTCTTGATCAGGTCGGTGGCGACGTCCGAGCCGGTTTCTTCGCTGGCATCGAGCAGGAAGGTAATTTGCGCGTAGTCCTTGAAGTCGAGGTTCTTCAGAATTTTCAGCGCGTAGATGCCGGCGACGATCCCGCCCTTGTCGTCCATCACACCCGGCCCGTAGGCGCGGCCGTCCTTGATGTGAAACGGTCGCTCGGCGGCGGAGCCTTCCTTGAACACCGTGTCCATGTGCGCCATCAGCAGGATTTTCGCCTTGCCGGTGCCCTTGAGCGTGGCGAGCACGTGGTTGGTTTTTTCCGGCGTATTGGGCACCAGCTCGATGGTGGCGCCGAGCTTTTTCAGCTCGTCGATGGCGATGTCGCTGACTTGCTTGAGCCCCGGCTCATACCCTGAACCGGAGTCGATAGTGACCAGGCGCTCGAGCAACTTCAGGGCTTCGGGCTTGTATTGCTCGGCATCGGCCAGCACTTGTTTATGCGGTTCGGCAAAAACACCGGAGGCTGCAAAAGTGAGGGACAGGCCGGCCAGCAGAGAACGACGGAATTTGAACGTCATGAATCAATCCTTGTTTCGTGTCGGGTACTGAACCGTACCTGACATCGCCCCAAGGCTCCATCCCGGATGCGACACCCGATCCGTTCAAACCGAATCGAATACCTCGCGCCGCGGCTTGTCGTCGCTGCAGCAAATCACCCGGTTACGCCCGCCGGCCTTGGCTTCGTACAGCGCCTGATCGGCGTCATCGAGCCAGCGCGTCGCGTCGCCTTGGGCCGGATCGAGTGCCGCCAGACCGATGCTCAGGCTGACTTTCAGCGCCGGGTTCTGTTCGTACACCAGAAAGGAAAAACGCTCACGCAAGGCTTCCATCGCCTGCACCGCATTGAACAGCGGCAAGTCCGGCAGGATCACGCAAAATTCGTCACCGCCGTAGCGCCCCGCCACATCGGCCAAACGCAGGTTCTGCTTGAGCATCTTGCTCAGCTGGCGCAGGACGATATCGCCAGCCACATGGCCGTAGGTGTCGTTGATCGCCTTGAAATGGTCGATGTCGATCAGCGCAATCGCCGCACCGCTCTGCTGGCGTTTGCAGCGTTGAAACTCGACTTCCAGTTGATCCTTCCAGGCGCCGTGATTGAGCAGACCGGTGAGGCTGTCGGTGCGGCTCAGGGCCAGCAATTCGCGTTTATGCAAGCCGAGGGTGTAGGCCTGGCGAAAGCAGATCCAGCCCAGCGCCAGCGGATACAGCATCAACAACGGCAGACAGGCATAGAGCTGTGCCGGCGTGGTCATCGGGACGAGCGCGGGGGCAAACACCACCAGCCCGACGCCGACGCCGAGCAACTGCGCCGCCGCTCCGGCCAATAGAAAACGAGCACCACCGATAGCGACGTTGTTCATCGCCATCATCGAAATGGTCGTGGCACTGGGCAAGGGATTGAAGTGCATGGCGGCGACCCAGAAGCCACCGAGAAAGGCGTCGATCAACAAATTACGGTGTTCGGCGTGGTACGGAACCTTCGCCCGGCGCGCCCATTGATACGCGAGGTGCGGCCAGACCAGGCCGTTGAACAGCATCACCGCCCAGACCCAGGCCGGCGGATCGAGTGGATACATCGCGACGCTCACGCACAAAAGCCCCAGAACCAGCCCGAGGATTCGCGATGTATAGAGCCTCCTGGCCAGTGAAAGTCCCTTTCCTCCCGTTCTTCCCATAGGGGCCTCGACCACTCGACGGCACTGCGCAGACCGCAGACCCGATGTATTGGGAGTCTATCAGGGCAACGTCAAATAGCCATCACCGGCCAGCGGGCCGAATACCCCGTCATCAGCACCACACGGCGAGCAAATGATTGGCTATACATGAAAGGAAGAAAATGGAAAAAAGACTCTAAGAAGGAGGCCCATGCAGACCTATCAAGTGTTGATCATCGGCAGCGGTTTTGGCGGCCAGTGCGCGGCGGTCAACCTGCTCAAGGCCGGTATCGACGACTTTCGCTTGCTGGAGCGCCGCGACTTCTTCGGCGGCACCTGGTGCCAGAACACCTACCCCGGCGCGGCGGTGGATGTGCCGTCGCCGCTGTATTCCCTATCGTTTGCGCCTTACCGCTGGACGCAGATGTTCGCCGAACAGGCTGAACTGCACCGCTACACCGACCATGTGGTGGAGCGCTTCGGCCTCGGTGATCGGGTAGAACTGGAGGCCAATGTCGAGCGCGTCGAATGGAACGACAACGACAAACGCTGGGCCGTATACACCGGAACCAAAGGCATTTTTTATGCGCAGTTCCTGATCAATGCCACCGGGCCGCTGAGCCAGCCGGTTATCCCACACTTTCCCGGCCAGGATCGCTTTCAGGGCAAGACCTTTCATACAAACAATTGGGATCACAGCTACGACTATCACGGTAAACGCGTGGCGATTGTCGGCAGCGGTGCCAGTGCGGCACAGGTGATTCCGGCCATTGCACCGAAGGTCGCCCAATTGCATGTGTTTCAGCGCACAGCGCATTGGGTGCTGCCCCGGGCTGATCGTACGTTCGGGCGATTCCAGCGCTGGCTGCTGGGTCTGAAACCGGCCTACAAACTGCTGCGCTGGATGATCTACTGGCAATTCGAAACCCGGGTCATCGCTTTCAAATACTCGAAACCGGCGATTCACATGGTGCAGCGACACGCCCTGAAGTTTCTCAAACGCCAGGTGACTGACCCCGAGTTGCGGAAAAAACTGACACCGGACTTCACCATCGGCTGCAAACGGGTGCTGCTCTCCAGCACCTACTACCCGGCACTGACCCGGCCCAACGTCACGTTGCACAGCCGCGAGCAAGGCATCGCCAGCCTCGACGAAACCGGCATCGTCACCACCGATGGCCAGCACATCGACGTCGATCTGATCGTCTGGTCGACCGGTTACGACGCCACCGACGGCGTGATTTCCTACCCGGTCAGCGGAAAAAACGCCGTGCAACTGCGCGATGTCTGGGCGCAGTACCCGCGCGCCTACCTCGGCACGAGCCTGCCGGACTTTCCCAACCTGTTTATCGTCACCGGGCCGAACACCGGCATCGGCCACACCTCGGCGCTGTTCATCATCGAATCGCAGATGAACTACATCCTCGACTGCATCCGCATCTTGCAGGCCAATGGTCTGCGCAGCATCGAGGTTCGCCCCGAAGCAGAACGTACCTACACTCAGATGATTCACCGGGAAATGGAACGCACGGTCTGGAAAACCGGCGGCTGCCACAGTTGGTATCAAAGCAAAAGCGGTCATGTGATCGCGATGTTCCCCGGCTTCAGTTTCAGCTACCACCGGTTGACCCGGGCGCTGAAACCGGCCGACCACATTCTGTCTTGAACAAGGAAGACCCACGATGCTTTTGCTGTTTGTCGCCCTCGCGGTTTTCGTGGCCTGGAGCTGGTCGAGTTACCCGGCGGTCGGCCACTGGCTCTACGATCTGAGCGCGGCCCTGGAGGCCAGGCTATACCGGTTGCACAAGATTGAAGTGCCGATTGCCGAAATGACCGTGTCGACCTGGCAAGGCGGGCCTTATGAAGCGTCGAGCAGCATTTTGATGCTGCACGGCTACAGCGCTGAAAAAAACCTGTGGCTGCGCTTCGCCCGGCATTTTGTCGGGCAGTATCGGGTGATCATCCCGGACCTCGCCGGTCATGGTGAAACCGGCTTCAAGGCCGGCGGTGGCTACGACATTCCGGTGCAGGCCAAACGCATGATCCAGTTGCTCGACGTCTGCGGCGTCGAGAAAGTCCACGTGATCGGCAACTCCATGGGCGGCTACATCGCCGCGTGGCTGGCGGCGACCTACCCGGATCGCATCGCTTCGGTGGCGCTGATCGACCCGGCCGGCGTCACCGCGCCCGAGCCCAGCGACATGGAGCGTCATCTGGCCCGTGGGCACAATCCGTTTCTGATCAATTCCCGGGAAGAATTCCGACGCTTCTATGCTATGACCATGGCCTCGCCACCGTGGGTGCCCGGTCTGGTGCTCGACGCGATCGCCCAGCGCTACGAACAATGCCGCGACGAACTGGAAGAGATCTTCCGGGATTTTCGCGCCAGCCCGCCGATGGAACCGAAACTGCCGGACATCAAATGCCCGGCGCTGTTGCTATGGGGCCGCAAGGACCGGCTGATCGACGTCAGCAGCGTGCCGGTGTGGAGCAAAGGCATCAGCAATCTGCGGGTCGATGTCTGGGATGGCGTCGGCCATATGCCGATGGTCGAACAGCCGTCGAACACGGCACGTCTATATCGGGAGTTTCTGGGGGAAAACTCGCGCCAGGACAGGTAAACGGTCAGTCGTTGGCAGAATGAAGTTCGTAGGATTCTTCGTTTGCCCGCGTCGGCGAAGGCTGCGATCTTTTCCGACATCCTTTACGTGACCGTGCCAGGAATTTTTTTCATGACCGTGCAGCCTTTCGTCAGCCCCGACCTGATCCGCCAACGCTTCTCCAAAGCGATGTCCGACATGTACCGCGAAGAAGTGCCGCTGTACGGCGCGTTGATGGAACTGGTGGAACAGACCAACCGCGACGTGCTGGCACGCGAGCCGCAAGTCGCCAGTCAACTGCATAGCACCGGCGAAATCGAACGGCTGGACATGGAGCGCCACGGCGCCATCCGCGTCGGCACCGCCACCGAACTCGCCACCCTCGCCCGTTTGTTCGCAGTGATGGGCATGCAACCGGTGGGCTATTACGACCTGACCCCTGCCGGGGTGCCAGTGCATTCCACGGCGTTCCGGGCGGTGCATGAAGATGCGCTGCAGGTCAGCCCGTTCCGGGTGTTCACTTCGTTGTTGCGACTGGAGTTGATTGAAGATCCTGAGCTGCGGGCCTTTGCTGAATCGGTGCTGGATAAGCGTTCGATCTTTACGCCATTGGCGCTAAGGCTGATCGAACAGGCTGAATCTGCTGGCGGCCTGAATGAGTCCGAGGCTGGGGAATTTATCCTGCAAGCGCTGGAGACTTTTCGCTGGCACCACAGCGCCACCGTCACTGCCGCGCAGTACCAGACGCTCAGCGCCCAGCATCGCCTGATCGCCGATGTCGTCGCGTTCAAGGGCCCGCACATCAACCACCTGACCCCACGCACGCTGGACATCGACATCGTTCAGGCGCAGATGCCACTGCATGGCATCACGCCCAAAGCGGTGATCGAAGGCCCTCCGCGCCGGCAGCATCCGATCCTGTTGCGTCAGACTAGTTTCAAGGCGCTGGACGAGCCGATTGCCTTCACCGACCAGACGCAAACCCGCGGCAGCCACAGCGCCCGCTTCGGCGAAATCGAACAACGTGGCGCGGCGCTGACCCCCAAGGGCCGTGCGTTGTACGACCGGCTGCTGAACGCGGCACGCGATGAACTGGGCGATTTCCCCAACGAAGCCAATGCCTCACGCTACAACTCGCTGATGGCCCGGCACTTCAGCGAATTCCCTGACAGCCTCGAGGGCATGCGCGAGCAGGAATTGGCGTATTTCCGTTATTTCCTGACAGATAAAGGGCTTGAGGCGAGTCGTCCCGCTGATGTTTCGCTGCAAGGGTTATTACGCGAAGGCTATGTGAAAGCCGAACCGCTGGTGTACGAAGATTTCCTGCCAGTCAGTGCGGCAGGGATTTTTCAGTCGAACCTGGGGGATGCGGCGCAGACACACTATGGCGAGCATTCCAATCGACAGGCGTTCGAGCTGGCCCTGGGGCGTTCGACCATTGATGAGTTGGGCCTGTATGCCGAAACCCAGCAACGTTCGATTGAGGAATGTCTCGCTACAATCGCCCGATCCGCGTGAAAAGCGGCGATTGGCCATACTGCGCAAGAAGTTGCGCACTTGTTTCGTAAAAATGCTCACCGATTCCGCTGGAGGCCATGTGTTTAAAGGCCTCCAGCCAAGTGCGCAAGAAGTTGCGCAGTACTGCGCAACTTCTTGCGCACTTTGAGCTACCTGGCTGATCAAAATACGCTCAAACCCGCGATGCAAAGCGGTCAAGTCCCCGGCTCCCGGGGACGTGGAAAAAGCTGGCACGCTCCTTGATAACAGTCAGGCACCCACCGGGCGATTTCGCCTCCCGGGCACCCTAACTTTATCCGCAAGGAGAGCATCCCATGGCAACACCAGCGTACATGTCGGTTACCGGCGAAAAACAAGGCCTGATCACTGCCGGCGCCTTCACCGCCGACTCCGTTGGCAACACCTACCAGGAAGGCCACGAAGACCAGGTCATGGTTCAGGCTTTCAGCCACGACGTGATCATCCCGCGTGACCCGCAATCCGGTCAGCCAACCGGTCAGCGCGTTCACAAGCCAGTGATCATCACCAAGGTCTACGACAAGGCTTCGCCACTGCTGCAAGCTGCTCTGACCTCCGGCGAGCGCATGAGCGAAATCGTTATCCAGTGGTACCGCACTTCGGCTCAAGGCACCCAAGAGCACTACTACACCACCAAACTGGAAGACGCGATCATCGTCGCCATCAACAACAAGATGCACAACTGCCAGGATCCATCGAACGCCCACTTCACCCACCTGGAAGAAGTGCAGTTCACCTACCGCAAAATCACCTGGACCCACGAAGTATCCGGTACTTCGGGTTCCGATGACTGGCGTGCTCCAGTCGTTTAATTACGGCTGATCGTTACAAGCATCGGCCAGCTCTGCTGGTCGATGTTGTTTACGCCCCTCCAGAATTTCGCGTGCGTTGAACCGCCTGGCGGTCGTCGACACACGCCGTATGCAGCACGAGGAACAAGGGATGTTCGCGCCGGCCAATGAAACCCACTTTGCCCTGACCATCGAAGGTCTTTCCGCCGACTTTCAGGTGTTTACCCTCACCGGTCGGGAAGCCATCAGCCAGCCTTTTGTGTTCGAGGTGGAGCTGGTCAGTGAGCAGCCGTCGCTGGACCTCGAAACCCTGCTGCACAAACCGGCCTTCCTGCAGCTGTCGCCCGACGGCAGCGGCATCCACGGCCTGATCTACCGCGCCGCGCAAGGCGATTCCGGCAAGCGCCTGACGCGCTATTCCGTGACCCTGCGCCCGCAACTGGCGTACCTGGCGCACCGGATCAACCAGCGGATCTTCCAGAACCTCAGCGTGCCGAAAATCATCGGCAAGGTCCTCGAAGAACACGGCATCCAGGGCAACGCCTACGCCTTCCAGACCGGTTCGATCTACCCCGACCGCATTTACTGCGTGCAATACGACGAATCGGACCTGCATTTCATCCAGCGCCTGTGCGAAGAAGAGGGCATTCACTACCACTTCCAGCACAGCGCCACGGGCCACAAACTGGTGTTCGGCGATGACCAGACGGTGTTCAAGAAACTGGCGCCGGTGGCCTATCAGCAGGACTCCGGCATGGTCGCCAGCAACCCGGTGATCAAACGCTTCGACCTGCGCCTGGAAACCCGTACCAGCCGCACCACCCGCCGCGACTACGACTTCGAAAAACCGCGCCTGACGCTGGAAAGCGAAAACCGCGGCGACGCCCTGCCCGACCTCGAGGACTACGATTACCCGGGCCGTTTCATCGACCGCGAACGCGGCAAGCACCTGGCCAAACGCGCCCTCGAACGCCATCGCAGCGACTTCCAGCTCGCCGAAGGCAAGAGCGACCAGCCGTTGCTGGTCAGCGGCCATTTCCTCGCGCTGAAAGAACACCCGAAGGCCAAGTGGAATGATCTGTGGCTGCTCACCGAAGTCCACCACGAAGGCAAGCAGCCGCAGGTGCTGGAAGAGTCGGTCACCAGCGACACCACCGCGCTGAAAGACGATTTCCATCAGGGCTACCGCAACCGCTTCCAGGCCACCCCGTGGGACGTGCCGAACCGCCCGCCCCTGCGCCACCCGAAACCGCGCATCCTCGGCAGCCAGAGCGCCGTGGTCACCGGACCGAAAGGTGAAGAAATCCACTGCGACGAATACGGCCGCGTCAAAGTCCAGTTCCACTGGGATCGTGAAGGTCAGGCCGACGACAAGACCAGCTGCTGGCTGCGCGTCTCCAGCGCCTGGGCCGGCGCCCAGTACGGCGGCATCGCCATCCCCCGCATTGGCATGGAAGTGCTGGTGACCTTCCTCGAAGGCGACCCCGACCAGCCGCTGATCAGCGGCTGCCTGTACCACAAGGAAAACACCGTCCCGTACGCCCTGCCGGCAAACAAGACCCGCACCACCTTCAAGACCCTGAGTTCGATGGGTGGCGGCGGCTTCAACGAACTGCGCATCGAAGACAAGAAAGGCCAGGAACAGATCTTCCTCCACGCCCAGCGCGACTGGGACGAGAACATCGAACACGACCAGAAAATCCGCGTCGGCAACGAACGCCACGACGTCGTGGAAAAAAACAGCTACACGGAATTCAAGGCCGAAGAACACCACACCGTCTACGAAGACCGCAAAGTCGAAGCACGGGCCAACGACCACCTGACCGTGGGCGTGAACCAGCACATCAAGATCGGCACCGGGCAATTCATCGACGCCGGCCAGGAAATTCACCTGAGCAGCGGCATGAAGGTGGTGCTGGAGGCCGGGGCTGAGCTGACGCTGGTCGGCGGTGGCAGCTTCATCAAGATCGATGGCGGCGGCGTGACCATGAGCGGGCCGGCGATCAACATCAACTCCGGTGGTGGACCGGGGAGCGGCACCGGTGCTGCGCCGTTGATGCCGGGCGTGTTGAAGCAGGCGGATGCCGACAAGGCTGGCGCTGTACTGACGCCCGCGCAGATCAATACCCTCAAGCGTAATGCGCCGTTCTGTGAAGAATGTGAAAAATGCAAGGCAGGTGCCTGTGCCATCTAATCGACTGACACCCAAGGATTGGCTGGCACAACAGCCGCTGCAAAAAGATGAACGTCTGTATCTGATCGTCAGCGCCGCCAGTGATGCCGAAGCGCTCAAGGCCTTGTATCAGAGCGAACCGTCCGTCCAGGCCATTCCCGTCTGGGGTGGAACGCCCTACTCCACCTGGCAACCGGTGATGCCTTACGTCGCCGAACTCAAGGCCAACTCGGCCTTCCTGCCCTGGATCACCGAAACCGACGCCCTCGACTGGGGCTGGCTGGCGGTCTCCCGCTCGGAGCCCAACGAAGTTTTCGAACACCTGCGCAGTTTGACCCAAGTGAAAATGCCGGACGAGACCGAGGTGTTTTTCCGGTTTTGGGATGGGCGGCATATCTATCCGATTCTTGAAGGGTTGGGTGAGACGGCTGGGGAAGTGTTGCCGGTATTTGAGCGGTATCTGATCAACGGGCGGAGCCTGGAGGTCGGACCGAGGGTGGTGCCGAAGGCGAAGGATTGGCCGTGGTGGGAGGTGCCGAAGAAGTTGCTGGATCAGTTGGCAAAAGAGGATCACACGACCTTGATCGGCAACTTGATGCAATGGCTCGAAGAGGCACGCCCGGACGTCTACAGCGCGTGGCCCGAGAACAACCTGAAACTGAAAATCACCCGTTTCGTACGTCGCCCGGATGCTCCGGACAACCTTAAAGAAGCACTGTTAAACCACCTGATTCTGGAGCAAGGCTAAATGATCGCGAAGGAACGCATTGCTTTCATTGACAAACAACTCAACACCTTCAAAGACAGCTTGACGCTTTATCAGGAGCAAACAAAAACCTGGTATGCACAACTTGCTGACAAAGGCAGCCGAACTGCAGACTTGCCTTCACTGTTGGGCATGGAACGCATCATAAAGGTCGGAAGTACCAGCAAATCGGTGAGCATGACCGACGGCGACTTCACGTCGAACGTGGCTCGGTGCCCGCTGAAAGGCCCCCTGCTGATCGAAAGCAAATTCGAATCGGTTTATGACATTCCACTGGGCAATATCGACGTCGAAATCATTGCTGTGGAAGGTGGGGCAATCAGCAAGGTCAAGCTCGACGCCCAAGGTAAGGCAAGCTGGACTGGCGGCATTCCCGGCAAGTTTTACAAAATCCGCGTTCACAGCGAAGTGACGCCTGGCCAGATCGATACATTGTTCAATTCCTACAAAGGAATCACGGCTGATCTGGAAGGCTTCCTGCGCAAAGAATGGGCCGGGTTCAAACCGCAATGGTCGAATTTGTCCGCATCCGGCATGGCTATGGCTGTTGGCAGCGGGATTCTTGAGGGTGGCTGGGAAGCCATCAAAGGGGTGTGGGATGGCATCAGCCTAGTGCTCGACATCCTTCAGGATCCGGGAAAGTTTGCCAAAGATTTGGGAGCGGGCACTCAAAAGTTGATTGATCTGGCCAAACAATCTCCAGACGTCATGAAAAAGGCGATGTTACTGGCCAGCGACGAAGCTGCATTGTTCTTGATGGTACGCAGTGCCGTGATCTGGTTGGCAGGTTTACCACCAACGAAACTGGCAGGTGAATCAGCAAAGATGACAACTGCGGTGGTGGTCGGCATCGCCATCGACATCGTGATTGGTATCGTGCTGACCATTGCTGCCGAAGGTACGGGCGTAATCTATCTCGCCGCCCGCCTGAAAAAATACGGCCAAATCATCATCAAGGCTGTCACTGGTTTTGTGGAGTCGGTATTCAAGATCATCAAAGGATTCATGGAATACGTCGCCAAATACACCGCCGTTGCGGCGCGTGGGGTGACGGCAAAGGTGAGAAACGGCATCTCGGAATTGCGTTTTGACGGTAAGCGAGTGACAACCGTCGAAGCACCAAAAGCCCATCACGACGCGCCTGCACAATCCAAGACGCCTGACGAAAAAAGTGCAACTTGCGCTAAAAACACATGCACGAATGGTTGCCCGGTTTCGATGGTGACCGGCGAAGAACTGCTGACACTGACTGATGGGGAACTGGATGGTACTTTGCCTTTTTCCTGGACTCGTCTTTATCGCACTAGCGCAGCAGAAATCGATTGCGGCCTTGGCTATGGCTGGAGTCATGCGCTGGCACAACGGGTTGACGTCAACAATGATGAAGTAGTCTGGACTGACCACGAAAATCGAGTTATCACATTCCCGCTGCCGAGCCTGCAACGTCCAGCAATAACAAACAGCCTTTCTGAAGCCGCAATTTTTATTGGTGATGATCCCTCTGAGCTCATCCTTGCTCAGGCTGGCGAACGCTCCCAGTTTTATCATTTCCGCTACAACCGCACCGGCGCAACACTGATTGCTGTCAGCGACGCGTATGGCAACAGGCTGCATATCACTCGCGATATCCATGGCCGCATCAAGCGAGTCGATAACGGCGCAGGTCGTGCGTTGCTTCTGAGGTATGACCGCAAACACATCGTAGCCATCGAATATCAGCAATTCATCCCAGCAGACACTCTGGAAGATGCATGGAGCACAATCCAGACCATAGTTGCTTATAGCTACGACTCAGAACATCGACTGATCGCGGCAAAAAACGCAGCAGGTGAAACGGAGCACTACGCATACAACGCTCAGAACGTAATCCTAGAACGGCGCCTGGCTGGTGGTGCCATCTTTTACTGGGAATGGGAGAAGGAAGGTAAATCTGCCAGGTGCATCCATCACTGGGCTAACTTTTCGCAAATGGACACGCACTACGCTTGGGATGATAAAGGTAGTGTCACTGTCACCAATGCGGACGGCAGTGAAGAGGTCTACACCCACGATGACAAAGCACGACTGGTCGCCAAAGTTGACCCTGACGGTGCTGAAAATCTCAAAGCCTATGATGACAAGGGTCGTTTGGTCGCAGAGCAAGATCCTTTAGGTGCAATTACTGAATTCCATTACAACGAAACCGGGCGACTGATTGCGGTTATTCCACCAGAAGACGAACCCACCGGCTATGAGTACAGCCGTGGATTCGTGAGCAAGGTCAGTCGCGGAAAAGCCACTTGGAAGTACCAACGCAACAACCAGGGCGATGTAACGCAGCAGACTGATCCAGATGGCAACACGACCCACTACAGCTACGACAACCGGGGACGACTGCTGGAAATCAGTTACGCCGACGGTGGCCGTCATCAATTGGGCTGGAACAACCTTGGCCAATTGTTGGAGGAGCGCCTCCCCGACGGCGGTAAGCGTAAATATCGCTACGACGCACTCGGCCGGCAAATCACGCGCCAAGATGAGTCCGGCCAGATTACCCAGTATCAGTGGGATGCCGCTAACCGTCTCTCGCAAATCACCCTGCCAGGCGGAGCCACTCGCGCTTACACCTATAACCCATATGGGCGCGTGACTGCCGAACGCGACGAACTCGGCCGCGTCACCCGTTACGAATATGCCGACAACCTGCACCTTGTCAGCCGTCGCATCAATCCTGACGGCAGCCAGCTGCGCTATCGCTACGACAACTCGCGCCTGCTGCTGACCGAAATCGAAAACGAACGCGGCGAGCATTACCACCTCGATTACTTCCCGAATGGCCTGATCCAGCAAGAAACCGGCTTCGACGGTCGTCGCACTGCATACGAATACGACCTAAATGGCCAGTTGCTGAAGAAAACCGAATTCGGCGATGACGGCAGCGAGTTGGTGACTGAATACCAACGCGATGCCGCAGGCAGGCTTCTGGTGAAAACTCTTCCCGATGGCGAAGAAATTCACTACAGCTACGACGCCCTCGGCCGCCTGGTCAACGTCGACGACGGACACTGGCCGCTCGCCTACGAATACGACCTGCAAGATCGCCTCGTCACCGAACACCAAGGCTGGGGCACCTTGCGCTATGAGTACGACAGCGTCGGCCAGCTCAAGCACTGTCGCTTGCCCGATGGCAGCAAACTCGATTACCGCCATCAACCCGGCGGCCTGCTCAGCGGCATCGATCTCAACGGCTCGCGCCTGACGTCTCACCAGTTCAGCGGTGGTCGCGAACAGCAGCGCCAGCAGGGCCTGCTGCTCAGCCAGTATCAATATGACGAACAGGGCCGCTTGCAGGCTCACAGTGTCAGCCAACGCGACAAAAACCTGTTCCAGCGCCGCTACAACTACGACGCAAACGGCAACCTCGCCGGTATCGACGACAGCCGCAAAGGTAGCCGCAGCTACCACTACGACCCGCTTGATCGCTTGATCAGCGTTCGTGGCTCGACACCGGAAAGCTTTGCTCATGATCCGGCCGGTAACCTGCTCGGCCAGAACAACGAAGGCACAGCCAACCTCGCCAACGTCAAAGGCAACCGTCTGCTGATGCAGGGCGACCGCCACTACGACTACGACGCCTTTGGCAACCTGATTCGCGAACGCCGTGGCGCTGGCCAGAAACTCGTCACTGAATACCGCTACGACTCCCAGCATCGACTGATCGGCGCGAGCCTGCCGGGTGGCAGCACCGCGTCCTACAAGTACGACGCTTTCGGTCGTCGCATCGAGAAAACTGTCGATGGCCATACCACCGAATTCTTGTGGCAAGGCGAACGTCTGATTGCCGAAAGCGGTGACAATCGTTATCGCACTTATATCTACGAACCCGGCAGCTTCCGCCCGCTGGCCATGCTCGACGGCGAAGGCCCGCGCAAGGCAACGCCGTTCTACTACCAGCTCGACCATCTCGGCACACCGCAGGAGCTCACCGACTACAGTGGCGAGATCATGTGGTCCGCGAAGTACCGCGCCTACGGCAACCTCGCGGCGCTGGACGTCAGTGAAATCGATAACCCGTTGCGCTTCCAGGGTCAGTACTTCGATGCGGAGACAGGCCTACACTACAACCGTCATCGCTACTACAATCCAGAGTCTGGACGTTTTCTGACCCCTGACCCGATCAAGCTTGCGGGTGGGTTGAACAGCTATCAGTATGTGCCCAACCCTACCGGATGGGTCGATCCATTAGGTCTGAGCTGCACACCTGGCGCTTGTCCAAAAGTTCAATCCATAGACCCTAATGAGATACGCTTCTCCCAAAATAGCGTTTCCTATAACAAAGTGGATAGAGGAACCGGTGCAAACTTCAACTATGATGATCTTGTCAGCTCGATGAAGAAAAATGGATGGCAGGGCGATCCTATTGATGTAGTCCGCATGCCAGATGGAAAGCTTACCAGCATGGATAACACCCGTGTTAGAGCTGCACGAGAGGCAGGTATAAAAGTTGAGGCGAGAGAGTGGAAGCCAAACGATCCACTATCAGAAAGTAACAGAGAGCGATTTGAGGTAAACGATGTGATGCCCGACACGTGGGGTGAGGCATTGCAACTTAGAATTCAAAAACAAAAGCCGAAAAGATTTGGCAATGAAAACCCACATGGCTCTGACGACTTGCCAAAACTAACAGGAAAAAAATGAAGATCTTTCTTGATATTGAACAAATAGAAAACTATAACTTCCCAAGCGAATTTATAGAATTCGCAACTATGGAGCCTAAACCAGACATTGAGCCTTGGTGGCTATTAGTATACAAAGAAGGAAAAATAAACAATTGGCACAACACACTAAAAAAACTTTACCCAAAACGCACTCTAGTGCCTTTCGCAAAATTCAGCGCGAATGATGACATTGCTTGTTTTGAGGGCGAAGATTTATCTGGAAATCCAAAAGTTTTAATAATACACGCCTATGCTTCGGAAGGATGGGAGCTTCATGGAGAATATCCTGATTTTTGCACTTGGCTAAAAACAGCCATTGAGACCCATGCAGAATGGAACGAAGAAAATTGAAAAAATAACTATTAAATTTTATCTAAATACTCAGGGGGCACTGAGGATATCAACCAAACATTATTCTCTGCCCTAAAAAAAACGAACCCATCAAGAAACATTTCATGACTTTTCACGCGTAGAACAACGGATGACCCATACCGCTGACCAACGTCAAAAGCTAAGCCCTTATTTTCAGTCAAGTGCACGTAATGCCTAGCCCCAGCTTGCAACCCTTCTTTAAAAATTGAGTCAACAAAGCGATAGGCAGTACCATGATATAAATAACAAGGAGGCTGAACGACAGGGTAATCACGAGTTACCAATTTTGACGAATGCCCTTGTACAGCACGAACATACACCCCATCCTCTGAGATCTCAAATCGTCGCTTATCGCTTCCCAACACTACCCTCTTCACAACCTCATCATCCGCCACCACCCCTAACTTTTGCATCCCTATCAGAAGACTGTCGAGCCTTGCCCAACCCTCTGAATCTAAATGCAGCCCAACAGATTCAGGTTTATGACGCAGCAGAAAACTCATGGTTTTACTTAGACGATCAACTTCACCAGTCATAACAATTTCCTAATAGCAAAGAGCACGAATAACGACCATACAAAAATATATAACAATTAAAACATAAAAACAAATCACCAATTAAAGGCTACAAATTTATTTTCCGCCAAAGAAAACAAATCCGACCTTTCTCACCAGCCAATTTTTCATGACAAAAATAATCGTCTCACTTTCGGAAAAATCAATGTTAGAAAACAATAAAACAATAGAAATCAATGGAGAGGACGCCCTTGAGGTTCTAGCGGAAATTGAATTTATCTTGATTTCGCTGCACAAGATGGGAAGCTACTATTGCGACAAGCCTGTCAAGAGAACTAAAGGGGACAGATTTATTTTTCGTCTTCAGCCCCTGGTCGAACTTGGTATGAAGCTGATGTAGGCCTTAACAATACAATGTCTCGCAGCAACCAACCAGGAACAAGACTACTTTATTCAGACGATGGACTTCTTTATATAACTAGCGACCACTACGACACCGTCAGCTCTATTGGAACCTGGAAGTGAGTTTTAAAAATGATAATTGTACTTGATGGCTTAACCATTTCATCAGAGCAAGAGTTTCATAAAAAAATAGCCATTGCTTTTGCGGTGACAGATTTTTATGGAAACAATCTCAACGCCTTATGGGACCTACTCAGCACCGACGTGGAACGCCCCGTAGATTTAATATGGAAAAATTCTGAATACTCTCAAAAAAACATGGGAGATTCGTACAATAAAATAATAAATATTTTTGAACGCACAAAGCAACAGGATGTGAATTTCGGATGGGAGGAAAAATTTAACTATTATCTAGAGTAACCACTAGAAAGCTAAAACGGGCTATCAAAATTACAAAACACAGGGTATAGATTTATTTTTCACTGAAGAGAATAAATCTATCCCCTTTCAGCTAACAGGCTTGAAAGATCAACCAAAGATAAACGAATTGGCAAGCAAAAATGTTCACCACCGACAAAAATAAAATTCAAGAATATTGGCTTGAAGAAATATACCCTCGACAAAACTCAATTACGTTCAACAATGGATTCTATTGCTTCTTCGAGCACTCAGCAAAAGAAGAAAAATTAACAAAAAAAATATGGATTCCGGCAAATGATTTCTTGCTAAACCATACTGATACATGCGAGGGCCTATCGACCATTTATGCAGCAGAAGGGTCTAATAACAATTCTTTTACTTGCGGCGAATGCCTAGCCTCCGGGGAAGATGGCTTCATTGCACTTTCCAAAAAAGACACCGGCGAACTAGTCTGGCTGATCGTATTGAGCGGAACCAATCCATTTGAAAAAATCATCATTCACAACAGCAGCATCCATGTTCAATCATCAAGCGGCACATTAGCAATAGTACCCACTGATCGGCCAGACAACCTTTCCATAGAATGGTCTTAACTAAAAGACAGAATCAAAGGGACTATCCATCCCCTTTTCGAACAAACAAAATGAAAATTTTTCTCAACATTGAACACCTGAAAAACTATAACTTCCCTAGTACATTCATAGAATTCGCGACTACGGAACCTGAAACGAACATTGAACCTTGGTGGTTACTAATATATCAAGAGGGAACAATAAATTACTGGCACAACACGCTAAAAAATCTGTATCCCAACCGCACGTTAGTTCCTTTCGCAAAGTTCAACGCCAATGATGATATTGCTTGCTTTGACGGCGATGATTTATCCGGCAATCCAAAAGTACTAATAATACATGCATATGCTTCAGAGGGGTGGGAGCTTCACGGAGAACATCCTGACTTTAGCGCATGGCTAAAAATAGCAATTGAGACCCATACGGAATGGAATGAAGAAGATTAAAAACTTCCATCTCCAACATCTTCTCCAAACCGGTGTATTCAGTTCTCGCTGGAGAGCGCAATGATTTTCTCAATTGATATCACAGAGTGCTTCGGCGCGATCGACTCCGATAACGCAGGCGGGATCATAAGCTATATCAATATCCCCCCCATCGAAAACCCTCGGGAAAAACTTCACCTTAATCTATCAAACTTCGTACTTAACTTAATCGACGAGCCCGTCATCGCCTCGATCAACAGGCAGAACTCAAATTTTTTGGAGAACATGACCGAAGACGGCTTCCTTGTAATAAGACAAGCCAGTATTTCTTTTGAGGCAATAAAAGGCTACGAAAAATTATTACGACTATTAAACCAAGAGTACGGATATTTGACCCACGAACGCTACGGCCAAAAATTGAACACCGGAGACAAGATCTACGACATCAGCGGAAGACTCTTTTCGAACCCGGAGCTTTTAATTAACTTCGCATTCATTTCACCCAGCACTATAACACTTGAATTTAACTCATCAGACTACACATACATAGAAAGCTACCCCGAGCTTCAAAAATCTTTAGAAAAACTAAATTCAAGAGAAAAACCTACTCAACCACCTCTCACAGGCCTTTTCGACCCCATATATAGCAACACTCATACAGTTAGCAACTTTGACGCTGGCTATCGAATTTACAATAAATAATTACGACGCGATCACAACGGGGAGCAGATTCATTTTTTGTCTAAAAATAAATCTGTCCCATTCCCCTCCAAATTTGAAGGACAAAAATGAGCACCCAGAAGACTATCCCTAGAAAAGTTTGGTGGGGTTTGGAGGCAAAATCATATACAGAGATTGCGCAGGAACTACCTTCGCAGGATGAGTCACTTAGAAAGTGGATCGCAATCCATGCTGTTTATCATTTAAACTTTGAAAATAGATACCCTGGAGAGATTTACTACAAGTTTCTAGAGGATGCAAAAAATTCTAGATACGTCATTATAGAATTCACTCTCCCAATCCACTTTCTCGAAACAAGAGACAGCATTGGCGCCAACGACACAACAATCACAAAGTGCAAAACCATGGAAACAGAGGAAGAAATAAACTCTTTTCTTTATGAAAATAACATAAACCCCGAGCTATTTACGCCCCCATGGACCTGCGAGTACCCGCTAGACTGAACTCAACAAAAATTGACAAATCTGTCTCCTTTTCAAACCCAAAGTCAAAGGGGACAGATCTATTTCTCGTTGAAAAAAAATAAAACCGTCCCTTTTTATACATCTCCACTTTTATACATGAAAAAACAAAATAATATGAGAACAAAACTTAAATACGAACTCCACCCCCTCCGAGTACCAAGTGGATGGACAATCACAATCAACAACCTTTATGAGGTTGATCTCACCCCCGAAACTATTTATAAAAAAAATCGAAGACTTTATGCTTGAAGCATAACAAACCAAAATTTATTTTTCGCTGAAGAAAATAAATCTACCCCCCTTTTTCAACCCCTTTCATACATTATGTTCTTGAAGACAACACCACCACCTTCCTCAGAGCTTGGAGATTCCACTAAATGAAGGTCGTATGTAAATTCAACAACCTCAACCAAGCACCAAATCCAGAAACCGTATCAAGATTAAAAAAACACATATCACTTCCTGATGGCGAATTAGACCTGCAAATAGGAAAAGAATACATTGCCTACGGAATAGAATTTCGGGATAACCAACCTTGGTACTATCTGTGCTCAGAAACCCATGATGAATACCCCATCCCTGTCGCAGCTGACTTTTTCGAAATTGTCGATAGCAGACTTTCGCGCCATTGGAAACTTTGTTTTCTCGCCTTAAAATCAAAGCCAGAAAGCAAGTTAGTTTTCGCTGAGTGGGCTTCAGATATTAATTTTTATGAAAACCTGATTAATGGCGACAAACAAGCCATTGCTATATTTTCCAAATACAGAAAACTCATGGATGCAGAAGAATAGCAATTCCAGAACCATGATTACTTCGTATCGATCAACGCGTCCAAAACCTCATACTTAACCACCACCCGATTCCCATACAACCGCTCCCTCTCCACCAACGCCCCCACCTGCCCCTTCTCCCTCACCTCCCGCCAAATCTCATTCTCCCGATACACCCGCTCCCCCTCCCGCACAAACCGATGCCCCACTTCAAACACGTGATACCGATAAGCCCGCTCCCGATCACACAACAATTCCCCCTCCAACTGCGTCTCCCCCACCTTCAGCTTCAGTTGAAAGCTGCGATCCGTCGGGTTGTGCAGTACCAGGTCGATGTAGTTGTAGAAAATCGCCGCGCCGGAGCCGAATGGCAGGACGCGGCCGTCGTCCGGGAAGGGGTCGAAGCTGTGGTTGGCGCGTTCGATGACGACCAGGGGTGAGTGAATGGCCATCCAGTGGATGAGGTTGCTGAGTTGGCAGATGCCGCCGCCGATGCCGGTGCGGGCTTCGCCGAATGAGAGTTCCATGCCTTCGACGTAGCCGCGTTGGCGGGTCGGGCGGCCGACGAGGCGGCAGAAGGAGAAATATTCGCCGGGGGCGATGGTGACGCCGTCGATGGCGGCGACGGCGAGTTTGAGGTTGATGACTTTGTTGTGTTGCAGCGCGAGGTCGGAGTCGCCGAGTTTGCGGATCAGTTTTGAGGTGTGTTTGAGGTAGCGGTAAGGCAAGCGCTCGGACGTCGTGGCAGGCCGCGCGTAGCGTTTGCTCGAGCAGTGCCAGGCAATGTGGCGGAACAGTCTTTTTTGCCACACGCGCAGCCAGTAAAGGGCCGGGTGGTAGAGGGAAAGTGGTTTCATCCTTGGCGAACGGCGCGGGCCGTTGTCTTCCTTGAGCTTTAAAGGGCGGCGCATCTTACCGTGGAACCGCGCTTGATCGCCAAGCGCCTCGCCAGTGTCGCAAGCGGTAACAAGTCGCCCGGCCAGGGCGCTCGGAAATTAAGCTTCAACTAAGGTTGCGTCCCTACCATCCGGGCCACAAAGCAGCGGTTCTGTGTGCTGATTGCCGTCAGCAGAACCCTTCAACTTGAAGTGAGCCCGGACCATGAGTGCGATCGATTCCACCTCTAAACAACTGCCCGTCTTCAGTCTTGTATTGGTCAATTACAAGACGCCGGAAATAACCCGGATGTGCCTGGAGTTTCTCCAGCAGTATGTCAAGGAGCATCAAATTCCGGTGTGGGTGGTGGACAACGATTCCGCCGATGAAAGCCTGATTTACTTGCGGTCTCTGGACTGGATCAACTTGATCGAGCGCCCTTCTCCCGGCAAGGAAGCGGGGCATATTGCTCATGGCAAGGCACTTGATCTGGCACTTGCGAAAGTTGAAACCGATTACCTGTTTTTGCTGCACACCGACACTTTCGTTTTTGACAGTACTGTCTTTTCGATGATGATGAATGAGTGCATGCAATCTTTGGATACCGCGGCGGTCGGTTGCGTCGAGCAATTGGATCGCGGCGTCCTTAGAGACACCTGGCGTTTGTCTTCGCGTTATTTCAAACACTATTTCCGCCGGGCAAAACAGCATTTCGGGTTGCCGTCCCGAGATCCAAAACCCTACCGGGAAACTCACCTGAAAAGCTTCTGCACCTTGTGGAATGCACGGCTGATCAAGGCTCACGGGCTGCATTTTTCGATGGACGACCGGGTCCCGGGATACACGCTGCAGGATCGTTTAAGCAGCCTTGGCTACGGCATCAAATGCCTCTCGCCGCGGACGATCTTCCGCTACCTGGATCACATCCAGGCCGGCACCGTGGCCGCGATCGGTGGATACGGCAAACAGCACCGCCGCACCACCATGTATCAGGAAACGCTCAAGCGCCTTCAGTTACAACAGGGTATGCGACCCGCCAAATCGTAAGACAATAAAAAAGGGCGACTTCAAAGTCGCACTTTTTGCATCTGAATTCTTTGGCCTCCACTCCGAGGAGGTGTTCGCCCAGTGTAATGGCCTGGCAATCCATGCACCGGTAAAGAGCCCTGACACTGGGCGAACGCGAAGGATTTTAATGGAAATTGGCGGATATGTCGTCCTGCTTCAACATGAAATTTATGTACTGAAAAGTTAAAGAAAATATTCGTCGATATTTCCCGACAAACTTTCTGACATCACCACCTCGAATACTTCATATGACTGTTCTCATACAATTACTTGTACAAGAACGGCCATTCTGTAGAGTCAATACTCAACTTTCATGCTGACTGGTCACTTTTAATACATCGGTGTAAGTGACCACGACGCTTTGCCCGACTTTCAAATCTTTCAGTTTGGCCTGAATCTCAGGCTTTTCGACGTTGAGGGTTTTCGACTGGCCCGACGGGTTTTCCAGGGTCACCTGGTTTGTCGCCAAATCAATTTTGGTGATTTTCAACTGGACCTGAACCTGGCGGAAAGCCTCGCCACCGGGGTTGCTGCTGCCCACGGCGTTGCGCAGTTCACCGGTGCGCTCGGTAGAGCCTGGCAGACCTTTATCCACGTCGGTGTCCAGATAAGCGGCGACCGAACGTGTCACCTCGATCTGGACCAGATCCCCCACCTTGAGATTTCCGAGGTTTTTCGCCTTGTCGCTGAGCTGAATGTGCACCTGGCGACCTTCCGCGCCTTCCAGGACCACTTGATGATTGGCCGGGTCAACCGCCAGCACCTTGGTGGTGACCCGGTCGGCCTCGACAGCGGCCGACAGCGGGATATCGGCAGCCATCGCCGAAAGGCTGGCCGTAGAAAGGACGGTGGCAAGTGCTATGGCGTGCGTCAGTGCTTGGAGCTTCATAAGCGATACATTCCCTGTGATGGATGGCAGCACCCATCGCCAACGTGGTCAGCGACGGATGTGCCACTGAGCATAGACGCCCTTCAGGGTTTGTTCCGCGATCGTTGCGCGGTGTCCTGCGCAGTGGACTCGCCACTGGCGGTGCCTTTCCCGGAGCTCTGCCGCTGTTTGGGATCGGTGGGACGCAGTGCGTCGTTGTCGCGCTCGGTTTCACCCGGCGGACGAGGTTCGTCGGGGTGCTCGTTATCAGGGACAGTGTTCATGTCGGGCCTCCTCAGGCTTCGGGGTCGTCGAGTTCCCGCGCGACGTTCATGGCGGGCGAGTCCTTGTGCAGGTCATCGGCCTTGGCTCTGAGAATCTGCCACTGCTCAAGATCGATGGCACCTTGGCCGAGCAAATCGTCAGCAATGCGCTGCAGATCGAAGTAATGGGCATCCGGGGATTGTTGCCAGTACGTCTGATCGTCAAACATTTGCTGCCAGGTCGTCAGGTCTGGAGATTTCAGTTCCTCGCTCATGGATCGGATCCTCGGCCATGTTCCTCGGTAGAGGGGGCACCCTGGACAGAGTTCCAATCAATTTTTTCGCAGGTACGGTGCGCGGAATCAGTACCCGGTCATCTCCAGATAACCTTCCCCGCCCCGATTGCCGCTCAGGCGCACCGGCCCTTCCCAATACGGAATGCGCAGGTTCATCCAGGCGTCGGGGTTGATTGCATCGAGGGTGATCTGCAGATTCCTCGTCGGGATCTCAATCGACCAACGCACCGGCATCGAACGGCCGGCGACCTTCGCAGTGCCTTGCGGGGTCAGCTTGATCTGCTCGGCGTGCAGGGTTTCGGTCTGGCCATCAGCGGCAATCCACGTGCCGGTCAGGTACGGCGCCCCTTCCTTCTGGCGCATGCGGTACAGCATGACGTGTTCGCCGCTGTCCAGATGCAAGGAGAACCAGTCCCAGCCCGTCTGATTGGCGGTCAGCGGCTGGCTGCTCCATTCGCGGTCTAGCCAGGCCGGGCCGTTGACGGTGTAGGTCTGACCGCCGATCTGCAGGGTGCCGCTGGCCTGGAAAAACGGCTGGCTGTAGTAATACGACGCCTGGCCCTGTTCGGATTTCTGGCTGAAGCCCTTGTCGCCCTGCAACACCAGCGGGCGGCTGGAGGTCAGGCGCAGCTGGTAGCTGAAGTTCTTGTCCCGGGCGCTGAGTTGCAGGTCGGCCAGCGGATCGCTCGCCTGACTGACGAAACGCCAGTCATCGATCCACGCCTCGAAAGGCGCCGCACGCACCCCGGCCTGCCCGACGCCGCCACGGGCATAACGCTCGGCGGCATGGTGGACGCTGGCCGAGGTCACTGCCGCGTGCCCGAGCCAGATCGTCTGGTTGGCCCAGCCCGGTTGCTGCGGCGAGGCGTTCAGGGCGCTGCGGAATAACGTCCACTGCACGCCGAAATCGTTGCCCTGCGCATCCTTGAGATTGGCCGTCACGTACCACCATTCGATACGAAAACCGTCATGGGCGCCGTGATCCGCCGGGAAGCTGAACACCCGACCCGGCACCACCGGCGTAAACGCCTGCGCCTGAGCGCCCATGCCGGCGAAACCCTTCTGCTCCGCTGTGGGGTTGTCGCAACCACCGAGCAACAACGCCAAAAACACCAGCGCAAACCTAGTCCTCATGGGCAAACGTCCTCAGCAAGTCCGCCGGTTGCGTGCGGTACAGCGAATACAGCGGCCACGCCGAGGCCAGCAACGTCGCCAGCAGCGCCAGCCCCATCAGTTGCAGCAACTGCCATGGAAACACCCGCAGCGGCAGACGCCAGCCAAAGGCCTGCACGTTGATCACCGCGTCCAGACACCACGCCAGACCGATGCCCAACGGCAAGGCCAGCACCAGCGTCAGCAGCGCCAACAGCCACGTTTGCCCGAGGTTGAGCAGCATCAATTGCCGCCGCGTCACACCCAGCGCCCACAACGGTGCGAGCTGGCCGAGGCGGCTCTGACTCTGGGTCAGCAGGCTGATGAACAGCGCCACGCCGGCGACGGCCAACGTCAGGCTATTCAGCGCGGCGGTCGCGGCGAAGGTGCGTTCGAAGACTTGCACCGACCAGCCCTTGAGTCGCGCCTGATCGACAATCCGGCTGTCATCGAGCTGGAAGCGCGCCTGCAAGGCCCTGAGCAGCGCCGGGATGTTCAGCGGGTCGATGCGCAGGTTGAAGCGGTTCGGCGTCAGTTGCGGCCAGCCGCGCAACAGGTGATTGCTGTTGACCAGCACATGGCCCTTGGGATTGCCGTAGTCGGCGTAAATGCCGACGATGCGCGGCGACCACGACCCGCCCGGCGTGGGAATCGTCAGGTGATCGCCCGGCGTCACTTTCAAGCGACGCGCCAATTGTTCGCTGAGCATCACCGCATCGTCCTTGGCCAGCGCCGCCCACGGGTCGTCTCCTCGAGACTCGAGCAACGGCCAGTGCTGGCGATAGTGCGGATGATCGATGATGCCGAACACGTCCGCCGGCCAGCCTCGCAGCGTCACCGAAACCTGCCAGTTGGGCATGATCGCGGTGACGCTCGGTTGCTGTTTGAGCCAGGTGGACAGCTCTCGTGCCTGCGCCGGGTTGCTCGGATTCAGATAGAGCTCGGCGGTGAGCCGTTGTTCGAGCCAGTCGTTGAAGGTCTGGCGGAAACCCGCGGTCATGCTGCCGGCGCCGATGTTCGCCGCCATCGCCAGCAGCAGCGCCATCAAGGCCAGACTCAACGCCGGCAATTGTTGGCGGCAGTCGGCGAGAAACCATTGCCCGAGCACCGAGCGGCTGCGCCCGAGCAACCCGTTGAGCAGCGCACTGAGCAACACCGGCAACGCCAGCGCGGCGCCGAGCAACAGCCCCGCCATCAACACAAAACCGCTGGCGAGACTGTTGCCCCACACCAGCGCCGCCAAGGCAATCGCCGCACACACGCCGGCCACCCAACCCTGACGCCGCAACCAGCGCGCATGTTGCTGATGCCAGGCCTGCGGATCCGCCACCGCCAGCAACGGCAGACGCGCCGCCCGCAGCAGGCTGTTGGCCCCGGCCAGCAGCGCGCCGAGCAGACTCAAGCCGATGCCGCTGAACCACCACCACGGACTCAGACGCAACTGCCCCGCCACTTCCGCGCCGTACAGACCGCGCAGGCTGGCGGCGACATCCGGCAACAGCACGCTCGCCAGCCAGTAACCGCTGACCACGCCGAACAGCCCGCCGATCAACGCCAACGCGCCGAGCTCGACGATCAGGCAAGCGATCAACATTCGCGCGCTGACACCACAGGCCCTCAGAGTACGCAGCAATCCCCGGCGCTGCTCCAGCGCCAGACCGATGGCCGCATGGACGATGAACAAACCGACAATGAACGAGAGAAACCCGAGCGCATCGAGGTTGAGGTGGAAGCTTTCGGTCAATCGCGCAAGGTTGTTTTCCTCGCCACTGCTCTTGAGCTGCAACTGGCCTTTGAACGCGGCCGGCACCTCGATATGAAAATCCTTCGGCAGCAGCAGACGCGACAGTTGATCAGGCTGTTCGAGCACGCGCTGAGCGACGCCAATGTCCACCAGCAGCACGCCGGGGGCCATGTCGGTTTGCGCCCGCAGCGGCGGCAGCGTCTGGCCGGTTTCGGTGGCCGGGGTCGCGCCCTCGGCGAGGTTCAGCGCCCGCAAGGTTTCGGGAGAAATCCAGGTGCTACCCGGCGGGCTGAAGAACTCGACGATGCGCTCGATCGGCATCGCCTGCCCGGCTACCGCGCTGTCACCGGGCAACGACACCGGTTCGATGCCCATCAATTGCAGACGCTGGTTTTCGTGGCCCTTGAGGATCAGGCGCCCTTGCAGCACCGGCGACACCGGCCAGCCAAGGCGCCGCAGGTCGACGAACCATTGTTGCGGGAACATTGCGCCGTTCGGCGTACTGAGGCTGGCCTGGGGTTCGCCGCCAATCAACTGGCTGGCCCGGGCATAACTGTCCCGCGCCTGACTGTTGAGGGCTTCGACTCCGGTCAACAGACTGGTGGCCAGCCACAACCCGGTCAGCACGCTGAAAAACTGCACCGGATGGCGCCGCCAGTGACTGAGCAGCGCCATCATCGCGTGACGAAAAACCTTCACGTCAAACGACCGCTGGACAGCACCACGCGCTCCGCCAGCCGCGCTGCCACGCGTTGACTGTGGGTGACCATCAGCAAGGTAGTCGGAGTGTCATCGAGCAATTCCAGCAACAGTCGCAGCACTTCGTCGCTGGTGGCTTCGTCGAGGCTGCCGGTGGGCTCGTCGGCCAGCAGCAGTTTCGGTTGCGCAGCGAGCGCACGACCGAGCGCGACCCGCTGTTGCTGGCCGCCGGAGAGTTGTTCGGGATAGCGTTTGAGCAATTCGCCCAGCCCCAGGCGCTGCACCAGATGCTGTTGCCAGCGCGGATCATGCCGCCCGGCCAGCCGCGCCTGAAACGCCAGGTTGTCCTCGATCCGCAGGCTGCCGATCAGGTTGTACTGCTGGAACACCAGACCGATTTCGGTGCGCCGCCAGTTGGCCAGTTGCGCCTCGTTCATGCGGTCCAGCCGATGTTCGCCGCTGCGGATGCTGCCGCTGTCGACTTTGTCGAGCCCGGCGATCAGGTGCAGCAGCGTGCTCTTGCCGCTGCCCGACTCGCCCATCAGTGCCAGACTGCTGCCGGGCCTGAGCGTCAGGTCGATGCCTTGCAGCACCGGCAACGGGCCTTGCGGGGTGAGGTAGCTTTTGAAGACGTTTTGAACCTGGAGCATGCCGCCATCCGATCGATCCGTGTCGGCCAAGGATAGCGGATACCGACGCGTTACTGACCCACCGCCACACTCGTCGGCGCTTCACCCGGCGTGACGATGCTGTTCAGGTCGATGTGCTTCCACTCGGGTTTGGCCCCCAGCCGCGCGTTGAAGCGGTAGTTGAAGGTGAATTCATCCGCCGTCGCCACGCTCAGCGGTTTGCCGTACACCGCTTCGATTCCCGGCAGGTCGTAGCCCATCAACTGCAACAGGGTCGGGAAGATGTTGTAGTGACTGGAGCGATCCTTGTTCGCCGCCAGTTGCGCCGACCAGTCGAGAGTCTGCAACTGATCGCCCTGAATCACTACCAGCGGCACCAGCCCTTCTTCCTCCACCGGGTCGCCGCCGCAGTGAGTGTTGAGCCCGGGATTGCCGCGTTCGTGCAGATCCTGGCCGTGGTCGGAGGTGTAGATCAGCAGCGCGTTGTTCAGATTGGCCTGGGCAAACACCCGCGAAAAGAACTCGCCGACATTCCACAGCACCGTGTTTTTGTAGGCATTGCGATACAGCACCCAGTCATCCGGCTGGCCGTTGAAGCCGGTGCGTTCACCGGTGTCGGCCACTTCTGTGAACTGCCCGCGGGGCAAGGTCGGGCGGTAGGCCATGAAGGCGTCCGGGTATTTGTCGTGTACCGGGAAATGCGCGCCGACCTTGTTGATCAGCACCAGCTGCGGTTTACCGTCGTTGAGCAGTTCGATCAGCTTGGCGGCGGCAGCCATGTCGCGGTCGCGCACGCTGGTCTGGTCGAATTGCACGAATTCGTCGATGTCCTTTTTCTCGGCATCGTTCATCAGGTTCTGCAGGTTGCCGCCGGTGCGCTGAGCGTCGATGTAGACCGTGCGCAGGCCGGCCTTTTTCGCGTACTGCCAGATCGACGGCAGCGTGCTGTTGATCCGCATGTAGTCGGCGCGGGTGCCACCGTAGCGCAGGGTGATGTTGGTGTCGGCGCTGCAATTGGCGATAGACGCCGCGTAGCCGTAATTGAAGATCTCGACGCCCGGACGGGCCTGCTTGAGGTTGCTGTGCACGCCGAACGGCGCGTTGATGTCCAGGTAATTGCCGGAAATGCTCTCGTCGATGATCAGCACGATGTCGTGGCCGACCGCCGGGCCATTGCGCGCCAGGGTCACCGGCTCACGCGGACCGACGGTGTTGTGCAGCGCTTCGTAGCCGAACAGGTTCAGATAGGCCAGCGGCGTGTACATGATCGGCAACCCGCGCGCGCCCTCCCCGGCGCGCACGAACAGTACGGCGCTGAGCAGCAACACACCGCACAACGGCGCAGCGATCCGCAAGGCGTTGGGCACCGGGATCGTGTGCCGGGGCTTGAGACCGATCCCGAACAACAGCAACAACCCGTTGAGCAGCCCGTGGATGATCGCCCCCCGGTACTGATACGCCGCTTCCTGGATGAAGCCGCCGGAGTACACCAGTGAGACAAAACTGCTGTAGGTCAGGTAATCGGCGGTGACCCTCGTGTAAACATCGAAGAACACCGCCGAAACAAACAGGGTTAATGCGAACAAATGCCGAATGAAAGTCTGACGTATATAGGCTGTCAGTAATAATGCGAAAGTCAGCGTCAAAAACATCGCGCCAAAAAGAAGTACTGCCAAACCAATACCCATCGCATTTAAACGGTCAAGGTAATATTCGGAATAAAGCAATAGATAAATAATTAAAAGCAGTTCTTTCAGATATCGAAACATGGCAATTCCGGAGTGCGTCCGACGAGAGGTTGTCAAGGGTTTGTCGGTCAAAATCTGACACTAGCACCGGGCCATTAAAGCGCAAGAAATGTCGGACATAATCAAAAAGCGTCAAAAAAACGTTGACTCAAATCTGACACACCCAAGTCGTTAAAACCCTTGTAATACGTGGCCTACGACCGTTTATCGTTTTCTTCGAACACGTCAAGAACGGGACAAATCCAGCTACAGCAAGCACTTGATGGCCTTTCGCCCCCAAAAATGGGGGTGTTATACCCTTGCAACATGTCATTTTGCTGACACGCTTTTCCCACGCTGCGCTATACCCCTTTTGACAGTTCCATTTTCAATCTTCCATCACCGTCTTACGAGGCACGCCAATATGGACGTGAGCGTATTTGGTACGGGCTATGTTGGCCTGATACAAGCAGCCGCACTTGCCGATGTCGGACATCGCGTATTGTGCGTCGATATTGACCCGAACAAGATTAAACAACTGCAACAGGCGGTACCGCCTATTAGCGAACCGGGTCTTTCGGCAACTTTGGAAGAAAACATCAAGGCCGGGCGTTTATTGTTCAGCACCCAGGCCAGCGATGCGGTGGAACACGCCGAACTGATCTTCATCGCCGTGGGTACGCCGGCCGACGAAGACGGCTCCGCCGACCTCAGCCATGTGCTCAACGTGGCGCGGCAGATCGCAAGCTTCATGGAAGACGATCGCACGTTGATCATCAAATCCACGGTGCCGGTCGGCACGGCCGATCAGGTGCTGCACACCGCCGAAGAAGAACTGCAACGGCGCGGCAAAAGCGCTCTGGCAGTGCGGGTGGTGTCCAACCCGGAATTTCTCAAGGAAGGCAGCGCCCTCGCCGACTGCATGCGGCCGGACCGGATCATCGTCGGCACTCGCGACGACCTGGCCCGCGAGCAGATGAGCGAGCTGTACGCGCCGTTCTGCCGCAACCACGAAAAACTGATGTTCATGGACAACCGCAGCGCCGAGCTGACCAAGTACGCGGCCAACGCCATGCTCGCCACCCGCATCAGCTTCATGAACGAGCTGGCCAACCTCACCGAACTGCTCGGCGCCGACATCGAAGCGGTGCGCAAGGGCATCGGCTCCGACCCGCGCATCGGCTATCACTTCATCTACCCGGGCTGCGGCTTCGGTGGCTCGTGCTTTCCCAAGGACCTGCGCGCCCTGCTGCACACCGCCGAACACAACGGCATGCCATTGAAACTTCTGCGCAGCGTCACCGACGTCAATGACGCGCAACGGCACATTCTGTTCAGCAAACTCAGGGCGCAATTCCCTCAAGGCCTGGCCGGCAAGTCGATCGCGATCTGGGGCCTGGCGTTCAAGCCGAACACCGATGACATGCGCGAAGCCCCGAGCCGTTATCTGATGGAGGCGCTGTGGGCCGAAGGCGCCAGCGTGCAGGCCTACGATCCGGAAGCGATGTCCGAGTGCCGGCGCATTTACGGTTACCGCAATGACCTGCACCTGTGCGCCACCCGCGACGACACCCTCGAGGATGCCGACGCACTGGTGATCTGCACCGAATGGAAGAATTTCCGCGTGGTGGATTTCGAGCTGCTGGCCAGCAAGCTGCGTTCCAAAGTCATCATCGACGGACGCAACCTCTACAACCCGGAACAAGTGGCGGCCGCCGGCCTGCACTACAGCGGCATCGGTCTGCGCCACATCGCGCCTGACGGGTTGCGGCCATGAAAATCCTCGTCACCGGTGCGGCCGGGTTCATTGGTGCTCATTGCGTGCTGCGGCTGGTGCGCGACGGGCATCAGGTGATCGGCCTGGACAATTTCAACGGCTACTACGATCCCCAGCTCAAGCACGATCGGGTGGACTGGGTGCGCAAGCAAATTGGAGATTTCCAGCTTGCCACGATTGATCTGGCCGACGCGTCGGCGCTGCAAGCACTGTTCAGCAGTGAACGACCACAAGTGGTGGTGCACCTCGCGGCGCAGGCCGGGGTGCGCTATTCGCTGGAAAATCCACGGGCCTATCTGCACAGCAACCTCGATGGTTTCCTCAACATCCTGGAATGCTGCCGCCAGTACCCGGTCGAGCACCTTATCTACGCCTCGTCCAGTTCGGTGTACGGCGCCAACCAGCGCACACCGTATTCGGTGCAGGACGGCGTCAATCACCCGCTGTCGCTGTACGCCGCGACCAAGAAAGCCAATGAATTGATGGCCCACAGCTACAGCCATCTGTTCGGCATCGCTTGCACCGGGCTGCGCTTTTTCACGGTCTACGGGCCGTGGGGCCGGCCGGACATGTCGCCGATCCAGTTCGCCAAGGCCATCAGCGAAGGCTCGCCGCTGAAGCTGTTCAACTACGGCGAGCATCAGCGCGATTTCACCTACATCGACGACATCATCGAAAGCATCGCACGCCTGATCGAGCGGGCACCCCGGGCCAATCCCGAGTGGAACCGCGAACAACCCGACCCGGCCAGCAGCATGGCGCCGTGGCGCTTGTTCAACATCGGCGGCCAGCACCCGGTGGCGCTGAAAACCTACCTCGCCCTGCTGGAAAAACACCTCGGCCAGAAAGCCGTGGTCGATCTGCTGCCGCTGCAACCGGGCGACGTACTCAATACCTGCGCCGAGGCCAGCGACCTGGCCCAGGCCACCGGGTTTCAGCCCCGGATAGAGCTGGATGAGGGACTGGGGCGGTTTGTCGCCTGGTTCCGCGATTACTACCCCACTGCCTATCGCCCACGCGCCGTTCGCGGCTGAACATCAGCGGAGGACTCCATGACTGGACTTGAGAAAGGTATACCGATCCAACAACTGGTGCGTGACAAACGCATGGATCCGGAACAGCGAATGCGCCTCGACGCGGCAATCCACCGCCAGGGCCAGGGCTGGATGACCGGTCGAGAAGGTGGCCGGCCGTGGCAACTGTCGCGCACCAATCGGGTGGTCGCCTGTCTCGGCGCCCTGATGATTCTGCTGATGATTTCGCCGCTGCTGATCGGTCTGGCGCTGGCCATCAAGTTCACCAGCAAAGGCCCGGTAATGTTCGTGCAGAAACGCACCGGCTATCGCGGCCGCAAGTTCGGCATGTACAAGTTCCGGACCATGGTCGCCAACGCCGAAGAGCTCAAGGAGTCGCTGCGCCACCTGAACAAGCACGGTGCCGACGCCATCGACTTCAAGATCGACCAGGACCCGCGCATCACCGGGATCGGCGGCTTCCTGCGGCGCACCAGCCTCGACGAGCTTCCCAACCTCATCAATGTAGTGACCGGCGACATGCGCCTGGTCGGCCCTCGTCCGACCTCGTTCAACACCTACCGCTACAAGGACAGTCACCTCGCTCGTCTGGCGATCTACCCCGGCATGACCGGCCTGTGGCAGATCTCCGGACGCAGCAATATCGACTTCGACCAGCGCGTTGAGTTGGACCTCAGCTATATCGCCGAGCAGAGCCTACTGCTTGATCTGAAGATTCTGTTGAAAACCCCCTTCAAAGTATTCAGCGGCCACGGAGCAAGCTAATGGACGGTTCAACCAACAAAAGCCTGAGCATCGCCAGCCCCAGCGAGTCGAACCTGACCTCGACCGTGCTGGACCTGGATCTGCGGATCCTGTTCCTGACCGCCGCCAACCCCGGCGCCGGCACCACCACCAGCGCCCTGGCCATGGCCAGTCAACTGGCGCAGATGAGCAGCGGCCAGGTGCTGTACGTCGACGCCAGCCAGTCGGCGAGCAACCTGACCCAGCAACTGAACCTGAGCAAGGAGCGCGGCCTGCGCGACCTGTTGTTCAACCCGGACAACCCGCCGCTGTTGCAGGACTGCGTGGTGCAGGTGTCGAGCCTGCCATTCCACGTGCTGCCCAACGGCCGGCCGATCCGCACCCTGGAACACCTGACCGCCGAGCGTCTGAGCCCGTTGCTCGATCAACTGGGCAGCCAGTACCGCTTTGTGGTGATCGACGGCGACGCGGTGTATTCGGCGGCCGACACGCTGGTCATCAGCACCCAGGTCGACGGCGTGGTGTTCGTGGTACGCGCCGAAGACACTCGCTGGGAAGTTGCCCAGGCGGCGGTCCAGCGCTTGACCCAGGCCGGGGCGAAAGTGGTCGGCAGCGTGTTCAACCGACGCAAGTACTACATGCCTAAATGGCTCTACAAAAACCTGTAAGCAACCGCAAAGGATGACGCCATGAACGCCAGGATTCTTGTGCTGCTGATGCTGCCGCTTGCAGGCTGCTCGAGCACCTCCGAAACCCAGAACATGCCGGTGAATATTCTCACCGCTACCCCGGCCAACGCCCAGGCCACCGACATGCCGAAGGTCGAGCAGACCCTGCGCCCGCAGGATGTGCTGGACGTGATCTTCCACATCAGCACCAGCGGCTCGGACGCTTATCGCGTGCAGTCGGGGGACCAGATCGGCCTTAACTTCACCGCTGCCAGCCAGCTCAATGGCAACCAGTTGGTGCTGCCGGACGGCACCATCGAACTGCCGGGCGCCAACACCTCGGTGAAAATCGCCGGGCTGACCAGTGAAGAAGCGCGCCAGGAAATCCAGCGCGCCTATCAACGCAAACAGTTGTTCCAGCCCAACCGCAATCAGTTGACAGTGCAGATCATCAGCCCGCTGACCAACGAGCAGAACCTGAAAAGCGCCCTCAACCACCCGGCCACCGGCATGAGCCGCGAGATCACCGTCGGCACCGACGGCTACGCGAGCTTCCCGGAAATCGGCGCGGTGCCGCTGCAAGGCATGACCGTCAACCAGCTCGAAGCCTTCCTCAACAAGAAGTACGCGCAACTGCCGGGCCGGATGACCGTGGACGTACTGCTCAAGTCCACCGCCGGCAACGAAATCTACGTGCTGGGTGAGGTCGGCCAGCCGGGTTCCTATCCGATTCGCCGGCCGGTGTCGGTGCTTGAGGCGCTGACCCTGGCGCGCGGCACCAACGTCAAAGCGCGGCTCGATTCGGTGGTGATCATGCGCCGCAACGGCAATCAGGTGCAGGCCGTGCGCTACGACGTCGAGAAAGCGTTGTCGGGCGAGGCGCCGCAAATCGCCTACCTGCAACCGGATGACATGCTGTACGTGCCGAAAACCAAACTGGCCAGCGCCGGCGAACTCGCCCGGCAACTGGCCGACGTGGTGCTGTTCCAGGGTGTGGGCTTCAGCTTCGGCTACCGCGTCGACAACAAAGACAGCAACAACAACTGACTCTCAGGTGACCGATCATGAATCCAAAGGAAAATTACCTGCATGAGTTCTTCAGGATCTTCTTCGCCAACAAGCAACTGGTGAAACGGGTCTTCCTGATCTTTGCAGTGATCGCGCTGGTGCTGCCGCTGCTGCTCAAGCAGACCTTCGATATCACCGCTCAGGTGATCGTGCAGTCGAAAAAACTTTCACAGGGCGACGCCACCACGTCGCTCACTGTGGACAACGCCACCTTCATCCCGCCGTCGCTGGCGGACATGGAAACCGAGAGCAACATCCTGCGTTCGCCGGCGCTGATCCGTCAGACCATCAGCGAACTGCGCGACAAGGGCGAATACACCCCGTCGCCCGGGATGTTCAACAAGTTGGTGAGCGAGCCGTTCAAGCGCTACATCAGTTCGCCGCTGCGCCAGTACGTGATCAACCCCGTGCGCAACACCCTGGGGCTTGAGACCGATCCGGTGCGTGACACCGCGCTCGATGCGCTGACCCAGGATGCGATAGACAGCCTGAAAATCGAGACCCTGCCTGGCTCCAACGTGATCTCGATCATCTACAGCTTCCCCGATCCGCATCAAGGCACGACCTTCGTCTCTGCCCTGTTGCAGAACTATCTGGTGAGCCGTCAGGCGCTGCAATCGATCGACCTGCCGCAATCGTTCTACGAAACCAAGAAACACCTGTATCAGGTGAGTCTCGATGGATTGGAAGGCAATCGCCAGGCGTTGCTGGAAAGTGTCGGTGCGTCGGATCCGAAGGAGGAAATCACCTTCCGCCTCAACGCGATCAACACCGAAGAGCAGGCGCTGAACCTGTATCGCGACCGCCTGCTGCAAAGCCAGCGCTGGCTCGAGTACCTGAAGACCGCGCTGGCCGCCGCCAGTAACAGCAAACTTAACGACTACACCTTCCCCTACACCTTCACCACCACGGTCGACAACGTGGCGTTCGAGGACCGGGAAATCAAACAGATGGGCGAGCAACTGACCACCCAGGTCAGCCGCTACATGAACGATCTGGCGGTGTTCCAGCCCAGCAGTGAACCGATGTTGCTGACCCGCGAGCAGATTGCCCGCACTCGCCAGCAGTTCCTCAAGGTGGTGAGCAACCGTATCCAGGAACGCACCAACGATCTGGCGGTGGTCCAGCAGGTGATCGATCAGAAAACCGCGCGCATCGCTGAGTTCAAGAACCGTATCCGCGAGCTGCAGCAAACCCAGAGCAAGCTGCGGCAGATGGATACCGAGATCGATGCCCTGCACGCCGCGTTCTCGACCTACGCCCAGCGTTTTGCCGAAAGCAGCACCACCCGCTCGCTGAGCGATGACCTGTCCAACGCCCGGGTGTTGAGCCCGCCGTTCGAGCCGACCGAAGCGGCGTTTCCCAAACCGATGCTGATCATTCCGTTCGGGTTGTTCACCGGTCTGTTGCTGGCGATTGCACTGGTCTACGTGCGTGAGTTCTTCGACCACCGCTTCAAACACCCGGCGCAAATCAGCCACGAGCTGGGCCTGCCGGTGCTGTTGGTGATCAACGATCAGAACGCGCAACCGAGCAACCCGCACAAGAACTGGACCGTGCCGAGCTTCGTACACTGGGTGCGCAATTGAACATGTCCTCTACCCAGAACGCCGCGCTGCCGATCATGCATTTGCTCAGCAGCGGCGGGTTCTATGGTGCCGAGCGGATGTTGCTCGATCATTGCCTGGCGACGCCGGGGCAGCACCAGGTGCTGTTCCTCGATGCGCCGCCGGAACTGATCGCGCGCTTTCGCGAGGCTGGCGTTGATGCGCAAGGCTGCGCGGGGCTGGGTGCCCTGCTGCGGCACTTGCGTCAGCGGCGCAGTGAACGTCCGTTGATCAACACTCACAATTTCAAAGGGCTGTTGTTCGGTTGGGTCGGCGCCACACTGTTGCGCCTGCCGCTGGTCATCACCCAACACGGCTTCACCCCGCGCAGCCGCAAGCAGAAGTTCTACACCTGGCTGAGCCTGCAACTGTGCCGCACGGCGTCGGTGGATCGGGTGGTGTGTGTCGCCGAAAGCATCGCGGTGTTGCACCGTCAGGCCAGCGTGAGCGCTGAGAAGTTGCAGGTGATTCCCAACGGATTGCCGGCAGCGGCCGCCCTGCCTTGCGATGCGCCAGGACCACGCTGGCTCGCCGGTTACGTCGGGCGCTTGAGCAGTGAGAAAGGCCCGGATCTGTTTCTCGACGCGCTGATCCCGCTGTGTCACCAGCACCCGCAACTCGACGCGGTGATGCTCGGCGACGGCCCGGAACGCGAAGACTTGCAGGCAAGGATCGACGCCGCCGGATTGCAGCAGTGCATCCGCCTGCCGGGTTACCAGACCGACATGCGCCCCTGGTGGCAACAACTCGATGCGCTGGTGATCAGCTCGCGCACCGAAGGCACGCCGATGATTCTGCTGGAAGCGATGCAGGCCGGGGTGCCGGTGGTGGCGTTCGGCGTCGGCGGGATTCCCGACGTGCTGGAGCATCGCCACAACGGTTTGCTTGCGGCCCCCACCGACAGCGCCGCCCTCGCCCGCCAGCTCGACACGTTGCTGTCCGAGCCTGGCCTCGCGCGGCAACTGCGCGACAACGCAAAACGCACGCAACAGGACCGCTACGACCTCAAGGCCCTGGCCGAACGCTGGTCGCAGCTGTACATCCGCACGGCACGGGAGGCACGCGCATGATTTTCCCACTCTCGATCGTCAGTCTGCTGGGTCTGGCCTGCATCGCTCTGCTGGCCAGCCCCTGGCCCTATCTGGCGCCGGGCGCAGTCATCGGCCTGGTCGGATTCGCAGTGCTTTACCGCAAACCGACCTGGGGCCTGCTCGGCATCGTCGCCCTGGTGCCGTTCGAGGGTTTCTTCAAGGACAGTTCACTGTCGGGCAGCAAACTGATCGGCGCTTCGCTGGCGGTGATCCTGATGCTGCAACTGGCGATGCACCAGATTCCCTCGGATCGCCTGCGCAGCAATATCTGGCGTTTTCTGATCGCCTTCATGGTTCTGTACTTTCTGAGCCTGCTCAACACCGATGACATGGGCATGTCGCTGGGTCATCTGCGGGAAATCAGCGTCGGCCTGATTCTGTTTGTCATCACCCTGCTGATCGGCCGCGAGCTGAACCTCGACCTGTTCGCCCGGCTGGTGACCCTGGCCGTCAGCACGACCTGCGCCATGGCCATGTTCTCCAGCAAATTCCAGGATCAGGGCCGCGCCGCCGGCCTGCTCGAAGACCCCAACGCCTTCGCCCTGCTCATCGCCTTCGCCATTCCGCTGGGGCTATTGCTTGTCATCCGCAGCCCGAACCTGTTGCATCGTCTGTTCTGGGGCGGTTGCTGCCTGCTGTTGCTCGGCGGCATGACCAAGACCGAATCGCGCTCCGGGCTGGTGGTGCTGGCCTTGAGTCTGGTGATCGGTTGCTGGCACTACCGCGCGCAACTGGCACGGATTCGTCCGCGTCACCTCGGCTTTGCCATGCTCGGTGCGGCGATCGTGATTCCGCTGGCGATCTACGCGATGCCCGCCGGTTACATCGCGCGCATCCAGTCCCTCAGCGTGTTGAGCGCCGGCGCCAAGGGCCACAACGACGAATCCCTCGGTCGCCGCGCCTCATACATCGTGGTCGGTGGCCAGATGATCCGCGAGAACCCGCTGCTCGGCTCCGGCCCCGGCACTTTCCCGCTGCACTACGCCACCACCGGTTACGCCAAGGCGTTTTCCGCCAACCGCAAGATCGGGGACCTGTATCGCCGGGCGCATAACACCTACCTGGAAATCTTCAGCGAACTGGGGGTGCCCGCCGGATTGATGTTCGTCGGCATGCTCGCGCTGGGTCTGTACAACCTGATGCAGGCGCGCAAGGCGTGGATGCTGCGACGTGACTGGCAACAGGCGGATCTGATGACCCATCTGGGGGTGAGTTTTCTGTCGCTGACGCTGTTCCTGATGTTCCTCAGCGCGCCGAACCAGAAATACGTGTGGATCATGCTCGCCATGACCAGCGTTCTGCGCCTCAAAGCCGAACAAGCGCCGCTGACGGAGAGCAGGACATGAGCCGGATCAGTATCGTCATTCCGATGTACAACGAGGCCCGGCACATTGGCCGCACCTTGCTGGCCGCGCAAAAAGCGGCGCACGCGGCGGATGTCGAATGCGAACTGATCGTCGTCGACAACGGATCGAGTGACGAAGGGCCGCAGATCGCCCGGCAGTTCGGCGCCCACGTACTGATGATGCCAGGCCTGCTGATCGGCGCGTTGCGCAATCGTGGCACCGCCATCGCCACCGGGGAATGGCTGGCGTTCATCGATGCCGACATCGAAATGCCGGAAGACTGGCTGCGCCCATTGTTCGACATCGAAGCCAGTGGCCAGGCCGATGTCTTCGGTCTCGACCTGCATACCCCCGCCGCCGCGCCGTGGTACGCCACTGCCTGGCAGCGCCGGACCTTGCGCCCGAGCACCCACACCAGCCACGTCGTCGACTGGCTGCCCAGTTCCAACCTGCTGATGCGCAGAAGCTGGTTCGACAAGGTCGGCGGTTTCAACGAAACCCTGCGCACCGGCGAAGACAAGGAATTCACCCTGCGCCTGCGCGAACACGGCGCCCGACTGCTGTCGATCAATGAGAACGTCGCGCTGCACTGGGGTTACGAAATGAACTGGCGCGAGTGGATGGGCAAGGAACTGTGGCGTCAGGGCAGCCACCTGCAACTGCTGCGCAGTCATGGTTTCAGCCTGCGCCTGTTGCGGTTTCCGATGCTGTCGATCTTCGTCTGGATTCTGGATTTCCTGGCGATATCCGCGCTGCTCGACGGCTTTCCCCACCACGCCGTGATCATGGTGATGCTGACGCTGGTGCCGGGGCTGGTGCTCAGCGTGCGTCAGAGCGCCAAGCACCACAACGTCTGCCTGACCCTGCAACTGTGGGGCCTGCACTGGCTGCGCCTGCACCTGGCGGGCGCCGCGTTCATTCTCAGTCTGTGTCATTGGAACGCCAGGAGGCCTGCCCGTGGCTGAATTCATTTTCTGGATGTGCCTGCTGCTGCCGGCCTACGCCTATGTCGGCTACCCGCTGCTGCTGACGCTGCTCGCGCCGCTGTTCCCGGCGTGGCGCCACAGCCCGGCACCGCCGCTGAACGTCAGCATCGTGATCGCCGCCCACAACGAGGCGCGGCATATCGAACACAAGCTGCGCTCGTTGCTGTCCCAGGATTATCAGCCGGCGACCCTGCAAATCATCCTGGCCAGCGACGGTTCCACCGACGACACCGTGGCCTGCGCGCACAAGGTCGTCGACCCGCGAATCACCGTGCTCGACCTGCCCCGCCAGGGCAAGGCCGCCACGCTGAATGCCGGTGCGGCGCTGGCCACGGGCGACATTCTGGTGTTCACCGACGCTGACAACCAATGGTCGCGGGAAACCCTCGGCTACCTGCTGGCGCCCCTGAGCGATCCGCAGGTCGGCGCCTGCGCCGGGCACATGGTGATTCCGGTAACCGGCGGCGGACTGAGCATCGGCGACAGCCTTTATCGGCACTACGAGGGCTGGTTGCGTCGGGTCGAGAACCGTACCGGCTGCATGGTCTCCGCCGACGGCGCCCTGCTGGCCTTGCGCCGGGAACTGTTCGAGAACGTGCCGGCGGAGGTCAACGACGACTTCTTCATCAGCACCTGCGCACCGGTCAAATTCAAACGCATCGTCTACGTGCCCGAAGCGCAAGTGATCGACCACGGCGTGGACGAAGCCGACAAGCAATTCCGCCGGCGCCAGCGGGTCACCGTCGGCGGCCTGCAAAGCCTGGCGCAACGCAGCGAGCTGCTCAATCCGTTCAAGCACGGGCTGTATTCGATTGCGCTGATCAGCCACAAGTTGATCCGGCGCCTGGCGCCGATCCTGTTGCTGCCGCTGCTGCTGAGCAATTTCTGGCTGTGGGAAGACCACGGTTTCTATCGCCTGAGCCTGATCGCGCAAGTGGTCGGCTATGCCATCGCGATTGCCGGCCTGCTGGATTCGCAACACCGCTTGCCCAAGCCGTTCCGCCTTGCGGCGTTCCTGCTGGTGACACTGGCGGGCATGAGCATCGGCCTGTGGCAGTTCCTGCGCGGCCAGCGTTATGCCCAGTGGAACCCTGACCAAAACCGTTGAGAGGGATCGAGCCATGGCGATCAAGCAACTGATTAAACGCACCAGCGGCTGGCTTTATCTCAACTCGTCGGTGGGTCGCAACCAGCTGCACGGCGCCGGCGTGATCCTGATGCTCCACCGGGTGCTGTCCAACGACCGCGCCGCCGACCTGCCGCACCGCAACGAACTGTGCGTCGGGCCCAAGGCCTTCGAACACTTGCTGGTGTGGCTGCGCAAGCATTTCGATTGCGTGCCGCTGATGGAAATCCTGCAGCCCAACGCCTTGCGCACCGAGCGTCCGCAAGTGGCATTGACCTTCGACGACGGCTGGCGCGATAACGCCGCCAACGCCTTCCCGTTGCTGCAGAAACATCAGGTGCCGGCGAGCATTTTTCTCTCCACCGATTTCATCGGCAGCCGCCAGCGCTTCTGGTGGGAAAGCATCGGCGAAACCCTGTGGGGCAGCCATGGTGAAAAAGCCCGCACGCACCTGATCGAATGCCTGCGTGCCGCCGGCCAGCCGTTGCCAGTGCTGCTGGACGACATCGATGTGGATCGCCGCAGTCTGACCCTGTTGCATTATCTGCAAAGCCTCAAGGCGCTCGATCCGAAGATACTCGAACGTCTGACCGACGAGTGTCCGCAGGAGTCGTTGCCACAAGCGCTGGACTGGCATCAGGTGCGGGCGATGGAAGCGTCGGGGCTGGTGCGGTTCGGCCCCCACGGCGCCAGTCACGCCATCCTCACCGGCCTTGACGATGTGCGCCTGGGCGAAGAAATCAGCCGCAGCCGCAATGCCATGCTCAATGGCTGCAACCGGCCGCTGCCGGTGTATTGCTACCCCAACGGAGACAACGATGAGCGGGTGCGCGAACAGATCGCCAATCACGATTTCCCGTTTGCGCTGGGCACCGGCAGTGGCATCTATCGCGGTACCGGCGATCCGCTGAACCTGCCGCGCTTCGGTGTCAGCCAGCGCACCGCGCGCAATCCGCAACTGCTGTCGTGGCGGATCTATCGCGGGGCGCGGCCATGAGTCGAGGCAGTTACCTCAAGCACCTGGCGCTGAGCATGGGCACCAAACTGGCGATGATCGCCCTGCGCCTGCTGAGGAATGTGCTGCTGGCGCGAATTCTCGGCCCCAGCGAACGGGGCCTGTTCGCCCTGCTCAGCACCCTGCCGGATCTGATCAGCGCGGCCACCAGCGGCGGCTTGAATTCGGCGGTCGGTTATCAGGCGGCCAAGCAGCGGCCGATGGGTTTGCTACTGGCTCAAGTGCTGGTGTTCGGTTGTTTGCTCGCGGGTCTGTTGACCTTGCTGGTAGTGGCGCTGGTGCGCGAGTTCGGCAGTGAACTGGACGTGACCATGCAACTGGGTCTGCTGGCGTGGTTGTTGCTGCTGGCGGTGCCGTTGACCGTACTGAAAAGCGGTCTGCTGACCTTGCACAATGCGTCCGGCGGCGTGGTCGCGTTCAATGCCTTGCGACTGGTGGAATCTTTGGCGCCGCTGTTGCTGTTTCTCGCGCTGTTCTGGATGTGGAAAGAAGCGGCCCTCGAAGCCGCGCTGATCAGTTGGCTGGCCGGCATCAGTCTGGTGGTACTCGTCGGTTGGTTGTGGCTCAAACGCGCGCAGCCGTTGCAGCTGCAATGGGACCGCGCCAGCCAGAACGAACTGCTGCGCTTCAGTGCGCGCAGCCATCCGGATCTGCTGTTCCAGCAGGTGATCCTGCGTTCCGATTACCTGTTCATCGGCGCCCTGCTCGGCAGCACCGCCCTCGGGCATTACGCGATGGCCAGCGCCGCCGCCGAGTTGCTGCTGATCGTCCCGGAAGCGGTGACCACGCCGCTGATGAAACGCCTGCTGCAACAGGACGAAGGCATGGACAAGGTCACCCCGCTCGCGCTGCGTCTGACCGCCACGGTGATGCTCGGCGCCTGCCTGACCATGGCCGTGATCGGCGAATGGCTGATCGTCACCCTGTTCGGCGTCGCCTACCAACCGGCATATCCGGCGCTGCTGGCCTTGCTGCCGGGACTGCTGGGCCTGTGCTACGCGAGCATCCTGCGCCTGGACCTGATCGGCAAGAACCGTCCCGGCACGGTGTCGTTGATGATGGGGCTTGGCGCGCTGCTCAACCTTGCGCTGAATCTGCTGCTGATTCCGGCCTACGGCATCGTCGGCGCGGCGGCGGCTTCGTCGATTGCTTATCTGGCGGTGACCGTGGCGATGCTGGTGTTGTACTGCCGGCTGAGCGGCGTGGCGTTCTGGCAAACCCTGATCATTCTGCCCAGCGACCTCACTCCGATGTGGCTGATGTTGCAGCGTCGCTTCTTACAACGGAAATCGGCATGAAAGGCCTGGCCCTGCTGCTCGGTCTCGGCCTGTCGCTGGACGCCTTCGCGGCGTCTATGCGTTGGGGCGACATTCGCGACGGCAGCCTGTACCTGCAAGCCGATCGCCCTGACACGGTGACCGTGCGCTGGGCGCCGGCGTGGCAGGCAGAGGCCAACGAAGAGCACATTTTCCTGCTCGACGGCCGGGGCCAACTGCAGGGCGATCGTTTCATCAAGGCCAGTGAAACCCGTGGCAGTCAGAGCTGGCCATTGGCGCCGGGTGCCGCGAGTTATCAGCTGGAAATCCCCGGCTACAGCTTCCGCAGTTACCGAGTCGAACACGACGAAACCACCGTGGCGCTGTTTGCCCCGGCCAAGGTGCATTTCAGTGCGGAAACCCGTAACGGCGATGAGCTGTATTTCAAGGTCGCCGCCGGTGAGCACGCGATATTGGCGGGCAAGTTTCACGGCGGGGTCAGCGCCCTGCAAGCGCAGCGGGTCGGCGACGGGCAGCCCCTGACACTGTCGCTCAAACCCTATCGCGCCTATTGGCAGTTCGATCAACTCGCGCTGCCCGTCAGTCAGCGCGAGCAGATCTGGCGCCTGCGTCTGCAAGGCAGCGGCAAAGCGGCGTTCTGGCTCGACGGCACGGCCAATCTGTTCGCACAGACCCCGCAACAGCTCAAACCGCTGCGCTTGGACGACGGCCAGACGCGCCTGACCCTGCACGACAAAGTCCTGGGGCGCACACCTGATCTGGGCATCGCCCTGCCCTATGTGATGCCGCCGCCCGCCAGCCATCCGGTGCTCGATGCACTGAAACCGACGGCCGCCAGTTACTACACGTTCGTCGACGTGACGGCAAAAAATCCGCACTTCGAAGATGCGTTTCGCCAGGTCTATCAGGATCGTTTCGGCATTCGTCAGGACATCACCTTGCTTGCCGGCAGTCAGCGCCAGGCCGATCTGCGCGCCGACGTGCAAAGCAACAGCGGCCTCGACGCCTGGCTCGCCGGCACCCGGGCGCTGGGCGGCAAAGGCACGCACTACATCGGGTTCGCCGACGAGCCCAACCTGAATTACTCGAGCTACGAGCAATACCGTTCGATCTTCACCAGCATGGCCCGGCAAGTGCGCAGCGATCCGGCCAATGCCAGGGCCGGCGTGCGCATCGCGATGCCGGCCAGTTCACGGCTGATCAACGGCCCGTTCGCCGATAACGCGGCGAACAAGCGTGGCATCGACTGGGCCCGGCGCCTGCTCGGTGAATCCGCCGATCAGGTCGATGCGCTGGCCTGGCACGAATGGATGATTCGCGACCTGCTCGCCACCCGCGTGTACCGCGACAGCGTGCGCCGCGCGGCGGATCTGGTTGGCCTCGATACCAAGGGCCAGCCGCGCAAGGCCTTGTTGCTGGACCAGACCAACCTGTCCAGCGGTTCGAGCCTGAGCCCCTACGATCAGGAAACCCATTTCACCTCGCTGTGGTGGGCCTCGGTGGTGATCAACGCCTCCCAGGACGGTTTGCTGACCATGCTCAACTGGTTTCAGGCCGCCGATGAGCCGCAATACCCCAAAGGCATGTTGCGGGTGCTGGGCGATGACCGCTTCGAGTTGAAACCGGTGGGCCTGGCCCAGCAGTTCATCCAGCAACACTGGCTGCATCAAGTGCTGCGGCTGGAGAACGACGCGTTCGAAGTCGATGTGCTGGCGATGGCCGGCGACGATCAGCGCGGGCTGCTCGGTGTAAACAAAGGCACGCGCTTGCAGCATGTCGACCTCGCGGGCGCGAAATGCCCATTGAACAACGGCGCGCTGCGCTACTTCGGCGCCGACAACCGCAGCCGCGACGCGCCGTTTCGCTGTCAGGACGGCCGCGTGCGCTTCGAGCTGCCGGGACAGACCCTGTTTGCCCTGAGCTGGAGCGCCTCATGACCGCCCTGTTGATGTCCGGCCGCGCTGGCCCTTGGCCGCGCGATGACTCGTCATCAGGAGCAACGACCATGAACATGCTGCGCAAACTGACTGAAAACCTACGGCAGAAAGGACTCACTGCCACCGTGAAAAAGGTCTGGAAACACTACGTCTTTTCTCATCAGGAACTGCTGTGGATGGAGCGCGATCTGGTCAGTCCGGTACCGCCCCACAGCCTCAAGCCTTACCCGCCGCTGCGGGTGGTGAAAATCACCCCGGGCAACGTCAGCGCCTTCGCCCGCCACTTCGGCGACCGCGTCGGCACCATGGCGGAACTGGCCCGGGAAAATCACACCGGGCACATGCACCTGGACGATCAGGGCAATGCGGTGGCGTTCATCTGGGGCAGCGCCCGGGACTACTTCGACCGTCACTACTACGGCTGCCTGTTTCCGGTGAAAGCCGGCGAGTTCTTCGAGTTCGGCGGCGAACTGACCCGCTCGTATTGGGGCACAGAGCTGTCGGTGGATCTGCAACTGGAACTTTGGAAAGCCATGGCCGCCCAGGGCTGCGACAAGGTGGTCGACGTCTGCGAATTCCACAACATCCCGGCGCTCAAGCTGCACCTGCGCATGGGCTATACCGAACAGGGCCGGATCATGAACATCTACAAACTGTTCGGCCGCTGGCGCTTCTACCGCGAAACCCGCTACAGCGGCTCGCGCCTGGAGGCACTGCGCAAACCTTCCCGTCCACCTGTCACAGCAACGGTGACCTGAATCTATGGCGCGATTCGAATGGCGCACCTCGTTGTGCGCACCTGACTTCCCGGCGGCGGCCTATGAAGCGCTGCGCCTGCGGGTGACGGATCACACGCCGTTCAACAGCCTCGACTGGCTGTGTGCGGCAGAGCAAGCGCTCGACACGCACGAGCGGCTGCACGTATTGCTGGGTTGGGAAGCGGACGAATTGCGCCTGTGCCTGCCGCTGGTGGCGAGCCGTGAGCGGTTTTTCGGATTGCCTTTTCGGGTGGTGCATCACCTCGGTTATCCCCTGGCCGATCGCCTGGCGCTGTTATCACTGCTGAACGCCGAAGACATGCGCCAGGCGCTGCGGCTGATTCGCCAGCGCGTGCCCCACGCCCTGTTGCAACTCAACGAAATCGCCGAACCGGTCGGCGCCGAAAGCGTGCTCACCGAATGGATGGCCCACAGCTCCACCGGCGAACGTCGCTTGAGCTGCCGGGTGCCGGTGCACCTGATCAGCGACGCCGACCGCCAGGAAGTCTCGGGCGATCCGCGCTACAAACTGCGCCGGGCGCGCAAGCGGATTGCCGCGTGCGGCGCCGAAGTCCGGCGGATCATTCCCGACGCGACCAGCATGGGCCCGTTGCTGCAGGCCATCAGCGAAGTCGAAGCGGTCAGTTGGAAAGGCGACGAAGGCGTCGGGATCTTTGCCAGCGACCGCAGCCGCCGCTACATGGAAAACGCCTTCACCGCCCTCGCCGCTTCCGGCCGGGTGCGCGTGGTTATGCTGGAACTCAACGAACGTTGCATCAGCTATCGACTCGGTCTGTTCGAACAAGGCCGGCTCTACGATTACAACCTCGCCTTCCTGCCGCAGTACGCCGATCTGGGCAGCGGCCGGGTGTTGCTGGAGGAATGGATTCGCTGGGGGCTGGACGACAACTGGCGCTGGATCGATGCCTCGCGGGTCAGCCTGGAAAATTCCAGCCATCAACTGCACGAACGCATGACCGGGCAACTGGAGCACTGGCGCTGGAGTTTCTACTCGTGGCGCCCGAGCGGCCTGTTGCTGGGGCTCGGGCTGCGCGCCTGGCACCGGCTCAAACCTGCGTTGCAACAATGGCGGGCGAAGCGTGCGGCGGCCAAAGCGGCTGCCATTGCGACACCTGTGATCAACCCCGGCAAGGAGGGCGAACATGCCACGCCAAGTCATAGTCAACGCTGACGATTTCGGCCTGAGCCCGAACGAAAACGCGGTGATCCTCGGTGCGTTCCAGGCCGGGGTCATCAGTTCCGCTACCGCCATGGCCAACATGCCGGCGTTCGAAGCGGCCTGCGCCATGGCCCGGCTGCCGCTGCTGGAGGGCCGGATCGGCCTGCATTTCAACCTGACCTACGGCCGGCCCTTGAGCCGGGCCATTGTCGAGCGCCGCACCTTCTGCGACAGCCACGGCGTGTTCGACCTCAACCTGCCTCGCCACAGCCTGTGGCTGAGCCGCGAAGACCGCGAGGCGGTGCAGGAAGAATTGCAGGCGCAGTGGCAGCGCTGCGTCGATCACGGCGTGCGTCCCAGCCACCTCGATTCGCATCAGCACGTGCACAACATCTGGCCGATCGGCGAGATCGTCGCGCGCTTCGCCGCCCATCAAGGGGTGCCCGTGCGCCTGGCGCGCAACCAGGGGCAAAACCTCAGCCTGCCCAAGCGCCTGTTCAAGGGGTTGCTCAACCGCCGATTGCAGGGATTGGCCGGGGTCACGGCCGATTACGTCTGCACCCCGGTCGACCTGCGCAACGCCCCCGCGCCGACCGACGGCGTGCTGGAAATCGTCGCTCATCCAAACCAGCTCGGGGCGGATTTCGGTGACGCGTATCTGCAACCCGGAGAGTCCCTGAGCCGCTTGCTAGAGCAGCGGCTGACGGGGGTTCCACGGGTTTCCTATGCCGATCTGAACAAGGATTTTTTGCGGGGTGCCGAGGCGATCTGAGCCGTTACACAACTTGCAATATTTTCAAAGCCGGCGCTTTGACATGCATTTGCCGGCTTGATCTATACCCACAACAGCGTCATCCACAACACCCGGGCTCCGGCCTCGGAGGGCATCATGAGCGTCATTGAAAAGCTGCGTGAACGTATCAAGCAAAAAGGCCTGGGCCGCACCTTCGGCACGTTGTGGAAACGCTACGTGTTCTTCCATTGGGAGCTGTTGTGGATGGAGCGCGACCTGGTCAGCCCGGTACCGCCGCACAAGCTGCGCCCCTACGACGGCCTGCGCAAGGTCGACATCACCGCACAGAATGCCGGCGCGTTCGCCAAACACTTCGGTGACCGGGTGCAGACCATGGCCGAACTGGCCAACGAGGGCCACACCGGGCACATGTACCTGGATGCCGACGGCCATGCGGTCGGGTTCATCTGGGGCAGTATTCGCGACTACCACGACCGCCACTATTACGGCTGCACCTTCCCGGTCAAACCCGGCGAGTTCTTCGAGTTCGGCGGTGAAATGATCCGCGCCTACTTCGGCAGCAGCCTGTCGGTGGACGTGCAGGTCGCCCTCTGGGAAGCCATGGCCGCCCAGGGTTGCAACAAGGTGGTGGACGTCTGCGAAACCCACAACATCCCGGCGCTGAAACTGCACATCCGCATGGGCTACCACGAACAGGGCCGCGTCACCCACGTCTATTGCCTGTTCGGCAAATGGCGGTTCTTCCGAGAAACGCGCTACGAAGGCTCACGCCTGGACCCGCTGCGCAAACCGGGACGGCCGGTGGTGACGGCGGCTGCGCAGGCTTGACGGGTTTAACCTGCGACGGCCGGGACGGCGTCGCAGAATCTTCCTACTCTCGTACAGGAACCAGCGTCATTCAGTTTCAGCTCCATCTGGCTGCTCGCAATCATGTGAATGAATACATTCATGCAGAAACGCAGAGACAAACCGATGGAACAAAACACATCCGACTTTGAAATGACGACATTGCTGGTTGATCTGAATGCCATCCGTGAGTACCTCTCTCAGGTACTGGCAGAAGGTGACGACGAAGAGTTGTTTCGAGCAATCGGATACGTGACGCAAGCCCGTATCCGACTCACCGAAAAAGAGACAGCACCTCTCACCTCCCCCTCTTGTAGCTGCCTCAGCGCTTCACCCCCACCCACGTAAAACACATCGGCATCTGCGCCTCGCGGTTCTGGTACTGGTCATACACTTCTTCCCGGTTCGAGTGCGGGTATTCCTTGAAGTGCGTGATGTTCAGGCCGGCCTCGAGGGCGGCGGTGAAGATCGCGCCGAGGGTATGCGCGAACCAGTAAGACTTCGCCGCCGGCTGTTCGACCTTGCCGACGTAGACGATCGGCTCTTCCTGCACGAACGGTTCTTCGCGGAAATACGAGCTGACAAGACGAAACGGGTCTTCGGCCTCGGGATCGACCATTTCCAGGAACGGGTGGGTTTCGTAGATCACCAGTTGTCCGCCCGGTTTGAGGGTCGAGGCGACGTGGCGGAAGAATTCGCCGATGTCGGGCATCCAGTTGAGGACGCCGATGGTGATCAGTGCAACGTCAAAACGGCCGCGCAGCGATTCAGGCAAATGATGAATATCGGCTTCGATGAATTCGGCGTTGTGCGGCGAACGCTTGTTCAGTTCGCGGGCCTGTTCGAGAAACGCGCTGGACTGATCGATGCCGACCACATTCCGCGCGCCGAGGGCGAACAGTGACAGGCTTTCGCGGCCGTTGTTGCAACCCGGTTGCACGACGTCTTTGCCATCGACACCGACCTGCTCGAGCAAACCGCGCAGGGTGTCGTCGAGGCAGGAAAAATCCGCCTGCGTAACCTCGGTCAGCAAGGCCTGCCAATCGGGTGAGTCCTGGTGATGACGGGCGGAATCATTCCACGCCTGACGATTGCTCTCGACGGCGTTTTTATTGTTTGGCACTTCCATGGCGCACTCCGGGGGATGCTCACAATTGAGCGGCCCGAGTCTAGTTCAGCCTCGCGCTACAGGTTGTTGCGAACTTGTAAGCCGACCACGCCTGCACCAACGCCGTGCACCACGGACAGCTATAGTTAATAGCCTTGGGGAAATCCGCTTCCACAGGTGCTGCCATGGGAATGTTCAATCGACTGCTGTTGTCCGCCTGTCTGCTCGCCGCCGCCCAGGCGCAGGCGCTGGACAGCAATTTCAACTACTACGGGGCGGACCAGCCCTTTGCCCACCCTGCTCCACCGTCGCTGTCGGCCCAGCCGCCCCGGCCGTTCGATGACACGCCGCCACAGGATTTCATCGTTATCCCGGATCGCCATGTATTCCAGGACTCGCAACTGCCGACCGTAGCCGATGCGACGGTGCGGGTGTTTATCCGCACCTACGATGCCGAGCGCGGCATTTACGTCAACGACGAAGTGCTGGACCCGACGTGCGTGCTCGAATGCCTGAGCCCGCCGAATCCACGCAGCAACGCCGTTTACCACTGACGCTTGTCCGGGCGCGCCAGGCCGAGCTTTTCGATGCGGTAGCGCAGCATGTCGCGGCTCAGGCCCAGCAGGCGCGCCGATTTGGTGACGTTCCAGTCGGTCTTGTCGAGCATCTTGCGCACCATGTCGCGCTCGACTTCCGGCAGGTTCATCGATTCGGTGTTGCTCGCCGGGCGAGGTTCGAAGTGCGGGTGCTGCACCTCGTGCTGATGTTGCGGCGGCAACTCATCGCACAGGCTCATGCACACGTTCAGTTGATGCGCGGCGATGGTGTCGTTTGGCGCCAGCAGCACGGTCTGTTCAAGCATGTTGCGCAGCTCGCGCACGTTGCCCGGCCAGGTGTAACTGAGCAGCAGCTCTTCGGCCTGATCGCTGAAATGCAGGTTCGGTTTGCCATAGCGCTTGCCGTGGCTGGCGAGGAAGTGCCGGGCCAGCAGCAGGATGTCTTCGCCCCGGGCGTACAGACGCGGGACCTTGATCGAGATGATCCGCAGCCGGAAAAACAGATCACGGCGGAACTTGCCCTGCTGGACCATCTGCTCAAGGTTGCAATTGGTGGCGCTGATCACCCGCAGGTTGACCTTGCGCTCCTTCACCGAACCGACCCGGCGAATGGTGCGATCCTCCAGCAGTTTCAGCAGTTTGGCCTGGAGCACCAGATCCATTTCGCCGATCTCGTCGAGAAACAGCGTGCCGCCATCAGCGGCTTCCACCAGCCCGACCCGGCGGTCCTTGGCATCGGTGAACGCACCTTTCTCGTGGCCGAACAATTCCGATTCCACCAGATTGGCCGGAATCGACGCGCAGTTGAATTCAATGAACGGGCCTTTGCTGCGCGCGCCGTCGAAATGCAGCGCGCGGGCGACCAGTTCCTTGCCGGTACCGGTTTCGCCCTCCACCAGCACCGGCGGCAGATCGCCGTTGGCCATGCGCCGCTCGGCGTCGAGCAACTGGCCGATGGTGTTCTTCAGATGCAGCATCGGCGCTGACTCGCCGATCAGCGCCTGCACCCCGGATTTCTGCGCCTCGCGCTCCTGGTAGAACGACAGCGTGCGCTCCATCCGTTCGGTGGCCAGGGCCTTGTCCAGCAGCAGTTTGAGTTCCGGCAGCGCGACCGGTTTGGTGACGTAATGAAAGGCGCCCTCCTTCATCGCGACCACCGCGTCTTCGACGTTGCCGTAACCGGTCATCATGATCACTTTCAGGTCCGGCGCGCTGATGCGCAGCTTCTGGATCAGATCGTGACCGCTCATGCCCGGCAGCGAGTTGTCGGTCAGGACGATGTCCGGCATGAAGCTTTCCAGTTGCCCCAGCGCGTCCTCGGCCGAGTGGCAGACTGTCACCTCGAAGTCTTTGCGCTCCAGGTAGGTCTGAATATTCTCGGCCAACAGTTCGTCATCCTCGACCAGCAGAATGCTGTGTTCCATATTCCCCTCCCGATGCCACTCTAAAGTTGAGACTGACGCGGGTTCCTTCCTGCTCGCGGCTGGTCAGCACGACCGAACCCTGAAACCGCTCCATGATTCGCTTGACCAGCGCCAGGCCGACCCCGAGGCCGCCCTGTTTGGTGGTGAAAAACGGTTTGAACACCTGTTGTTGCTGCTGCGCGCTCATGCCTTTGCCGGTGTCGCTCAGGGTCATGCGCACCTGACCGGACTGCGTCGTTTCAATCTCGACACTGAGCACGCCGCCTCTGGGCATCGCTTCCAGGGCATTGGCAAACAGGCTATTGAGAATTTGCGTGAGCAGCACCTGTTGACTGACCACCGGCGGGCAATCTTGTGGCGTGAATCGCACTTCGACGCCATTGCGCCGGATCAGCGCGTCAAATGCTCCCAGGGTGTCCTCGACCGCCGCGAGCAGGTCCACCGCCTCGCCGTCATCACTCATCGGGCGCAATGACACCAGCAGCTCGCGCACCCAGCGCGACATGCGGTCGACCTGGCTGATGATGTCGCCGATGTTGCGCTGCGCACCGGGGCTGGCGATTTCCTGGGCCAGTTCGGCACTGGAACGAATGGTCGCCAGCGGGTTGCGCAGGCTGTGGGCCACCGCCGAGGACATCTCGCCCAAAGCGACGAAGGTCTCGTTGCTGATCAGTTGCTGTTGCTGGCTCTGCAACAGGCTCGAGGCGCGCCGCACGATCCAGAACAACCCGAGGTAAATTACCGCGCCGCCGAGGATGGTCGCGGCCCAGATCGAGGCGAATCCACGGTCGATGCGGTCGACCAGATCGGCCGGCTCCTTATAAATCTCGACCATGGCGACGACTTTGCTTTTGTCGGCGTTGAACATCGGGATGTAGTTTTCGATGAACAGGTATTTGGGTTCGCGGGACAGCCGCTGTTCGGGTTTTTCATCGTCGATCTTGTGGTAGCTGGAAGACACCGGCACTTTCATTTCGAACGACTCGTCCAGCTCGTCGTCATCTTCGATCCTGACGTTGATCAGCTCGGGGTTGGTCGACCAGATAATCGTGCGATCCAGGGCATACACCGTGGCCAGCAAAACGTCGGGCAGGTGTTCGACATGATCGAGAAACTCGGCACGGGCCATTGCATGAGCCAGCAGATCAACGTCGGGGTAGCTGTGATCCTGGCGCGGGTCGAGCATCTCGCCCATGGTCCGCTGCGGCGTGATGTTGGCATGGCGCATTTCCGCATCGCCGATGGCCTGCACGAATTGCGCGGTGAGCAGCGCATCGCGCTCCACGCTTTCGGTGACCACGAAGCGCGTGGAGATATAGCCCAGCCCCAGCGCCACGGCCGCGATGATGAAAAAACTCGCCAGCGAAAACCAGCGCAGCAGATTGAACTGCCCGCCCCAGCTCTTGATGGCCGCCAGCGCGAGGTTCGGTGCCGATGTTTTCTGTTCTTCCAGTCGTTGCATGGGGATGCCCTGGCGTTCTGGTATCGAGCCGGTTACAGCCGCCCTCTCGAATGAGTGTAGGTGGCAATGACCGTGACACACGGTTCAATGATGCTATTTAGCCGCTACTGCATACGACTCACCGTTTCGCTGGCAGAAGCCGGTTTTACTGGCGTCAAGGCCCCGTCGGCCAAGGGTTGCACGGACGGATGCTGACGCTCGGTTTCGGCACTCAAAAAGTCGATGATCGACTGCGCCGAGGCCTCGTCCAGGCGCAGATTGGGCATCGGGATGCGCTCGTATTGCTCGAACAGTTGCAGCGCGATCGGATCTTTCTCCGCCAGTACACGATCCGGTTCGCGGATCCAGCGATTGAGCCAGGCCGGGTCACGCTGGCGGGTCACGCCGATCAGGTCCGGGCCGATGTTGCGCATGCCGATGCCTTCGCCGTCCTGCGGGCCGAGGCTGTGGCACGAAGCGCAGCGGGTGCGGAACAGCTCTTCGCCATTGCTCGGCGGACGAATCTGCGGGGCATCGGCATAGCTTTCTTCGCTGCTGGCCTGCTTCCAGTTCTGCAAGGTGTTGGCGAGCTGGTCGGCGAGGATCCAAGGGTTCTCGAACGGCGAGGCTTTCATCCAGCGCCCGGTGCTCTGGTTACCGACGATCAGGCTCAGGTTGTGATCCTTGGTCCGGCCGTTGTCGACGCCTTCGATGAACAGCCCGAGCTTCTTGCGCAGCTCGGTGACGTCTTCGAACTCGCCGGTGAGGAATTTCCAGCCAGGGCCGACCTTGAAGCGTTGCGCATAGGCCTTGAGCACTTCGGGGGTGTCGCTCAGCGGATCGATGGTGATCGAGTAGAAAAAGATGTCTTTCCCGACCCGGTCCCCCAGCAGTTTCTGCACCTGGCGCAGGCGCGCGGTTTCCAGCGGGCAGGAGTCGCTGCACGAGGTGAAGATGAAGTTGATCACCACCACCTTGTCTTTGATCAGGTCATCGAAAAACCGCACCTGCCGACCGTCCTGGTCGGTCAGCAGGATGTTGGGGAAATAGTCGCCACCCCACGGGGTGGCGGATTCACTGGCGCCGTCGGGCTGTGCCTGATGGGCGATGAGCACCTGGCTGCCGAGCAGGCAGGTGACCAGCACCAGAATCAGGTGCATGCCCAGGGCGCGGGAGCGCGGCGTTGGCTGGGTCATGTCGGCTCCCTCCCTTTTCATGGTTTCACGGTCACTTGCGGGCCGAAGCCGTCGCCGGTGCGGAAGGTTGGCAGCGCGGCGGAGTTGACGTAACGCACGCCATCCCAGCTCGGCAGCGGTGTCGGCATCAACTGCAGTTGCCCGGGTTTTTCCAGGTCCCAACGCAGCAGCATCGAGTTGTCCTCATGCTGGGTGTTGTGACAGTGCTCCATGTAGGTCCCGGCAAACTCGCGGAAGTTGATCGCCATCTCGACGTTGTCCAGCCCGTCGGCTTCGGAGCCGATGCGATAGACGTCCTTGCGCGCCCATTTTTCCCACTCAGGCGGGGCCTTGCCGCCACGGCTGAGGATGATCCCCTCCTCGAAGTGCACGTGTACCGGATGGCTCCAGCCCGTGCCACCGGCCTTGATGTTCCACACTTCCAGGGTGCCGATGCCGCTGACTCCGGCGTCGGTCGGGCCGCTGGCCAGTTTGGTCGAGGCATTCAACCGGCGCGGGTCCATATGGAAGCCGAAACCGCCATCGGTCTTGATCGTCCACGGCGCTTCATCGGTGCCGTCGGAGCGGCCGAAGATGAAGGTCCGGTGCAAGGCCTTGGCCAGCAGCGCCTTGTCGGCAGCGTTGTCACGGTGGATCTTCAGCGGAATCATCACCATGCCTTCGGCCTTGCCCGGTTTGGCTGGCTCATAAGCGGCCGGGTTCATCGACAGATCCTGGCCGGTATAAGCCTTGACGTTGAGTTGCAGGACCTTGCCTACCACCGGGTCGCCCCGGTCCCATTGCGGGCCCTTGCTGGTTTGCTTGATGACCGCCAGGTATTTCTCCGAAAGCACGTCGGCCAGCGGGATCACTTCTTTCGGGCCCTTGCCATCGTCCTGGGCTTGCAGGTTGACGAAGAACAGCTTGTCGCCCGGCTTGATGCCGTTTTTCGCGAAGTTGACGATGATGTCGAACCGCTCGGCGATGCCTTGGGTCGGCAGAATCGCGTTGTGGTTCTGTTTGTCGCCGTCGGCATCCAGGTCCATCGAGCCGTCGAACGGCACGCTGTGTTCCATGATGTTGCCGTCGTTGGCGATCATGTGGAACGGCACCCGGCTGTAGGACACACCGGAGTTTCTCGGCCCTTGGAATTCGCCGCCGGTGCCTTTGACTTCCCGCACCAGCGCGAGCTTGAAGTAGCGCGACACCGAACCGTTGAGGAGGCGGAAGCGATAACTGCGGGCCCGCACGTCGAGGGTCGGTTTCCACTGCCAGTTGACCAGCACCTGATCGCCGATGAAGCCGTCGGTGTTGAACGGGTTGAACCACAACTGGCCCTGCTGATCCCAGGCCTTGTCGGCGAACACCAGGTTGACGTCGTAGTCGCGGTTGCCCCACGGCAAGGCGCTGCCGCTGGGGAAACGCAGGTTGACGCCGTCGTTCACCGATTCGTTGCCACGGTCCAGGGCGCTGTAGTAGTTCATCATCGCCGCGTTGCCCTTGTAGACGTTCTGCGCGGTGAAATCGAGCATGTGGTCGTGGAACCAGTGGGTGCTCATGGTTTCGCGCCAGTCGCCACGAATCTTGATGGTGCCGTGATCGCAGGTCTTTTTCGCAGGCTGCAGGTCGTTGACCCACAGGGTTTCCCCCGGTGCGCACGGGAATGCGGCGCGTGGATCTTCAGCCTTGGTGTTGATGCTGTCGTAACCGGCGAGCTGGATCGGCCAGCGATAGTCGTAAAACTGGCCGGGGAAGAAGAACGCGTTGGCATAACCGTCGCTTTCCGCTGGCGCGTGGCCGTTGTGCTCATGGGTGGTGATGGTGTGCAGACCGAAACCGCGGTTGGCGGAAGGATCAATCGGCAAACCGTTGTAGTGCCGCATCAGCACCGGTTGGCCGTAGCGCACCATCAACAGTTTCGGCGGCAGCGTGCCGTCGAAAGTCCACACCGAGTTGTGATCCTGCACCGGCATCGCCGGGTGGAACCGTGGGTCGACACCCTTGGCCGTGCCATCGGTCGCCGGCACGCCCGCGACGTTGTGGTACAGACCGCCGGGGCCGAACTCGCCCACCGCATAACCGTGCATCTGCCGACTGTCACGCAGGCCACCGTTCAGACGCGCGCCGGTCTGCACGGTCTTGTAGGCCACTTGCGGGTAGAACTCGTTCCAGCGCTGATGAGCCCAGCCTTTTCCCGGTGGCCGGCCTTCGGCGGAGGAACCGATGTGACGGTTGAGAAACAGTTCGATCTGCGCCTGCCAAGGGTTGCGGTCAACCGTGTTGGCATACTGGCTCGGAAATGGCGTGAGCCCCGGTTGACGCAGGAACGCATCCAGCGCCGTGCCGGGAGGCGCGCTGCGGGCGATGTTGTTCGGGTCTTGCGCCGGCGCCGGGCCGATGGCGGCCGGCGGAAAACTCAACGGCGCGGCCGGTGTGGTCGGGTCGAGTTTTTCCGGGCCGAACTCTTCGAACAGCACCAGTTGCTGAGTGAACGGCTGGGCACCGTACAGCGGGCTCGGCTTGCCGTTGGTGGGGTAATTGAAACTGGTCTGGACGGTGGGCGGCAGGATGTTTTCCGTGCGCGTCGTGTCCCGCGTGCCTTTGACCCCGTCGGGCAGATCGAAGGAGTCCTGGTTGGCCTCGGGCATCGTCAGGATGGCGTTAAGGGCGCCGGCGCGGTCTGCGGGCTCGTCGTAATACGCCGACGGGTCGGACGCTTCCGGCTGATTCTCGTCGTCGATCGGGCTCGCTCGAACCCCGGTCATCTGGCCGAGGGTCAACATCAGAAAGACGCTCAGTGGCGTCAACAGGAAGAGTTTTTTGGGGTCATGCGTTGCTCTGTCCATCACCAGCCGCCTCATCTAAGGAAGGGGTGATGGTGTTTTGCAATTACCTCGCCAAAAAATCATTTCCAGTTGTAACAGGGACTTGGGCGCGCTGTTGCATTCCCCACTCCCCGGTGACCGGGGCCTGACACCCACTGCTGGGGGAAAGTTCACCCCAATTTACTGAATGAGCTGAAACGCCAGACGAACGGTGGTGCCCTCGCCTTCGCGGCTGTCCAGGCTCACCCCGCCGCCGAAGCGCTCCATGATCCGTTTGACCAGCACCAGCCCCACGCCGAGGCCGCCCTGCTTGGTGGTGAAGAACGGCCGGAACGCCATGCTGCGCTGTTCCTCGTTCATGCCTTTGCCGGTGTCGCTGAGCATGACGCTCACGCCACGGCTGTCGCTCGGTTCGAGGGTGATGGTCAGCGTGCCGCCCTTGTCCATCGCCTCCAGCGCATTGGCCAGCAGGCTGTTGAGGATTTGCGTGAGTTGTACCGGCTGGCTCAGCACCATCGGCGTCTGCTGGGGTTGAAACACCACCTGCACGCCGGCCCTGGCGATCTGCTGCTCGAACGCCATCAGGCTGTCGTGCAGCGCCGCCACCAGGTTCACCGGTTCCGGGTCGTCATTGAGCGGTCGCAACGATTGCAGCAGTTCTCGCACCCACTTCGACATGCGGTCGACCTGGCCGATGATGTCCTTGATGTTCTTTTGCGCCGGGCCGGCGTCGAACTCCAGCGCCAGCTCGGCGCTGGAGCGGATGGTCGCCAGCGGGTTACGCAGACTGTGGGCTACCGCCGAGGACATCTCGCCCAGCGCGACAAAGGTTTCGTTGGCGATCAGTTGTTTTTGCTGGGCCGCCAGCAGAATCGCCGCCCGCCGCACGATCCAGTACAGCCCCAGGTAAATCAGCCCGCCGCCCAGCGCAGTGGCCAGCCAGATCAGCGTCAGGCCGCGTTCCATGCGGGCGATCAGGTCCTTGGGCTCTTTATAGATTTCAACCATCGCCGTGACATTCTTGCCCTCGGCGTCGAACAGCGGGATGTAGTTTTCGATGAAGATGTATTCCGGCGGCACCACGAACTTTTGTTCTTCACGGGCCTTGTCGACGTCGTGATAGCTGGCCGAGACCGGGATCTTTTCATCGAAGGCCCGGTCGAGGTCTTCGTCGGCATGAATCCGGGTGTTGATCAGCGCCGGGTTGGTCGACCAGATCACGGTACGGTCCGGCGCATAAATGTTGGCGAGGATCACGTCCGGCAAGTGCTCGATGTGATCAAGAAACTCGCCTCTGGCGCTGGCTCGGGCTTCCGGGTCTACATCGGGAAAATCGTTGTCCTGACGAGGGTCGAGCAACTCCCCCATGGTGCGGATATTGGGGATCGAGACGTGGCGCACTTCCGCCGACGCAATCGCCTGAATGAACTGCGCAGTGAGCAAGGCATCGCGCTGCACGCTTTCTTCGATCACGAACCGTGTCGACACCGCCCCGAGCGCCACGGCCACGGTGCCGATCACCGCCATGCTGATCAATGAAAACCAGCGCAACAGGTTGAACGGCTGCTTGCGCGAGTTCAGCCGCTGGCTGCCCTCCTCGACCGGTAGCGATTGTGACTGCATGTTCATGGCGGCGACTTCCCGAAACGTCCCTATAGGGTTATAGCCCACGGTTGGGTGTTTGCCCGGATGCGGGGGGTGAACGGCCCCACGCTCGGCCGATTTCCCGGTCAGGCAAAAACCGCCAGCCGTTCATGCCCCCACAATCCCCAATGCTGGGGACAGTCGCCCTATCCGGGCTTGCGTCCTTTTCCCCACGACAAGCCGCCAAGCCTTGCGCCACGGGCGTTTGCGGCCGGTTGGCCAATCGTTGGTATGGAAGTTGTAAAGCCCTCAGCAACTGACCCAACCCCACGGGGCAGGTACTTCGATAGAGGGATTAACTCATGCACCCTTTACTGTCCAAAACCGCGACCGTCCTGGTCGTGAGCGCCTTGGCCCAGGGCATTGCCCAGGCCGCTCTGTTCGCCGTCGATCCGGGTCCCTACACACCGGCCAATGGCGGTTTCGCCAGCTGGTATCAGGACAGCCACGGTCGCACCCTGGATCTGTGCCTGTCCAAAGCACTCAGCTCCCGCGTACCGAGCACACCCGGCGCCCCGTCGTACATGTGCTCGCTGCTGCCGACCCCCGGCGTGTTCGATGACGCGCAGCCGATCGTGTTCCCCACCAACTTCCCCGATGAAGCGTTCTGGTTCACCGGCGAAACCACCGTCGTCGATGCAGCACGCGGAATCGACCTGACTTACGTCAGCGCCATCGAAGCCGCGTTCGCCGCCGAAGAACCGGTGGAAGGCGATCAGGTCAGCTTCGCGCGGATCCGCATCCGGGTCGACGTGCCCACCGCCGGCACCTACGTCATCACTCACCCGTACGGCGTCGATGTGTTCACCGTCGATACCCCCGGCCGGCGCGCGATCAACATGACCCGCGACATCGGCATCGGTACCCCGCAAACCTACGACGGCGCGCTCAAGGGTGACATCGGGCCGTTCCTGCGCAGCGTCAACGGGCCGTACACCGAGACCAATCCGCTGACCGGCGCGGCCGAACAGTTTGTTGGCGATCCGAACCTCAACGAAGCCGTGACCGGCAGCCCGTTCAACACCAACTACGTACGCATCGAAGGCCCGGGCGGCATCGACCTGCGCAGCACAACCTTCGCCGTGTCCGGCAAGTTGTCGACAGTGGTGCGGCCAACGCCTCTGATCACCGAGCGCAGCACCTACTCGCGCAAGCCCGGCGAAAGCGCACCAGTGGCCCAACAAGACGTGTTCGTCAAAGCCCCGCCCGCGCCGGGCACCGCCGCCATCACCAGCAGCACGCCCGTGGTGAACATGACAGAAGCCGACAGCACCGGCAGCTGGTACGCGCAATCGGCGGTCAACCCGACCTTGCCGGCCGTGCTGCAAGTGACCGCCGACAACCACCTGGCGATCGCCACCAGTTCGCCGACCACCCTGCCCATGAACCTGACCGACCTGGTGGTGATCCAGCGCGCCGAGTACAGCCTTACTTCCGGGCAATTGACCGTGGTGGCCTCGACCAGTGACGAAACCTCGCCACCGGTGCTCACCGCCACCTCCGGCACCGGCGCCACCATCGGTGCGCTGGGCGGTGATGGCGCGGTGAAAACCCTGGCCACCGGGATCACGCCGATTCCACCGGCCAAGGTTCGGGTGACGTCGTCCAACGGCGGCAGCGATACCGAAGAAGTGGTCATCGTGCAATGAACGCTCACATGCCCAGATCCGCATCAGGAGGCATCATGAACAAGTGGCCACGCTTCGCGCTCAACGCGCTCGGGCTGACAATCTCGCTGACCGGCAGTGCGTTCGCGCAACTGGCCGCCGTCGATCCCGGCCCCTACACCTTCGCCACCGGGAAATTCCCGATGTGGTACCAGGACAACAATCAGCTGTCGATGGAGCTCTGCCAGTCGCGCGCCGCCAGTTCCCGGGTGCCGGCCAGCACTCCACCCGCATACATGTGCACCCTGCTGCCGGAACCGGGCGTGTTCGATGACAGCCTGCCGATGGTGTTCCCCGACAACTGGCCGCCGGAAGCTTTCTGGTTCCTGGCTGAAACCGCGATCCCCGACAACGGCGCCGGTTTCGGCGTGGACGCCTACGTCGCCGGCATCGAAGCGGCGTTCGCCTCGGAGAATCCGGTCGATGGCGATCAGCAAAGCTTCGCGCGGATCCGTATCCGGGTGAACGTCCCGGTGGCCGGCACCTACACCATCACCCACCCGTATGGTGTTGAAACCGTCAACGTCACCACACCGGGGCGGCGGGCGATCAACATCACCAGAGACATCGGCATCGGCGCGCCGGGCAACTTCAGCGGTGCGCTCAACGGCGCCATCGGCCCGTTCCTGCGCAGCATCAACGGCCCGTATACCGAAGTGAACCCGGACACCGGCGGCATCGAAACCTTCGTCGGCGATCCGAACCTCACCGAAGCGGTGACCGGCAGCCCGTTCAATACCAACTTCCTGCGGATCGATGGTCCGTCGGGTGCCGGCTCGATTCAGACCAACCTGTTCACCGTCGCCGGCAAGGTCCTCGACAACCGGCAGCAGACCCAGGTCACCATCGACCGCGCCACCTATCGCCGGACTTCGGCCGGTGTGCGCGCCGAGGTGTTCGCCAAGGCTGACAGCAGCTCGACCCTGTGCTTCCGCGAAACCGTGGCGTTGCTGCCCGGCCCACCGCCGACGCCGTGCCAGACCAGTCTGCTGGGTGACAACAACGGGCTGTTCTTCGGCCAGCGCCTGGGCAACGGCACCCTGCCGTCGGTGGTGGTCGTGACCGCGACCAACCCGGCCGGCACCACCCGTCCGACCGCTGTCTCGGCCAAGCTGACCGACGTGGTGAAAATCCAGACCGCCCGCTACAGCTGGGCCAACCACAGCCTGTTGATCGAAGCCACTTCGACCGATGAAGTCGCGGTGCCGGACATGGTTGCCCAAGGCTACGGACGCCTGTCGAAAACCGGCACGCTGCAAAAAATCACCGTCGCCGACCTGACTCAGCCTCCAGCCACCGTCACGGTCAAATCCGCCGCCGGCGGCAGCGATACCGAGCCAGTCGTAGTGGTCGGTGCAGCACCGGACACCGGTGAAAACCAGGCACCACTGGCCAACGCCGACACCGGCAGCACCAGCTTCGGCGTGCCGATCACCCTCAGCCTGTTGACCAACGACAGCGACCCGGACAACAACGTGCCGCTGACGATCACCGCGTTGACTCAACCGGCCGCCGGCCAGGGCACCGTGGCCCTGAACGGCACCACGTCGGTGGTCTACACCCCGCCAGCCGTGGTCAATACTCCGCTGACCACCACCTTCACCTACAAGGCCCAGGACAACAAAGGCCTGGCCTCGGTGAGCCCGGCCACGGTAACGATCAGCGTCGCGCCTAACCGGCCACCGACCGCCGTCGCTGACAGCGTCGCCACGCTGGGTGTCGCGATCCCGATCAACGTCCTGGCCAACGACACCGATCCGGAAGGCAACACGCCGCTGGGCGTCGCCAGCCTGACCCAACCGCCGGCAGGACGTGGCACGGTCAGCACCGACGGCACGGTGATCACCTACACCCCACCGGCCACCGTGACCACGGCCTTCACCACGACCTTCACCTACATCGCCCGGGACAGCTTCAACGCCCAGTCGACGCCGGCGACCGTCACGGTGCAAGTGTCGCCACGGCCAGCGGCGGAAACCTTCACGGTCACCACCTCGACCGTGCAGGCCCGTTCCGGCGGCCGCTTCAACTGGGACTTCGCCGGCACCTCGTCGGTGACCACCGGCAACACCATCACCGTGCAGGTCACCACCCCGACCGGGCTGGTAACGCTGGGCACCACCACGGTACCGGTGACCGGACGCTGGCGGCTGACGCTGAACAACACGCTGGTCGTGCCATCAGCCAACCCGACCGCCACCATCCGCTCGTCCCAGGGCACCGTTCGCACCATCTCGGTGAACACGCTGTGAGTCAACGCCCCGCCTGCTTTCGGGCCGGCGGGGAACGCTCAACGGTTAACGCCCCACAGGATATTGGCCATGAACACGCCGACCGCCGCCCTGCTTTGCCTGCTCGCCCTGTGCGTCAGTGCGGGCGTGCGCGCCGACGACCTGATGGAAAACGATGACCTGGCGCCCAACAGCGCCGACCTCGGCGAACTACCGCCTCCCGTGGGCCAGCAAGCCCTGATCGACCAGAACGGCCAGGTCAACCTCGCCCTGCTCTCGCAGAACGGTCAGTCGCTGCTGGGCAAGATCGTGCAGTCGGGCAGCAATCAGGAGGCGTACATCCTGCAACAAGGCAGCGACCTGATGGCCCTGATCACGCAAAACGGCTCCGGCAACGCCGCGTCCATCACACAAACCGGCAGCCACAACCGCGCGCAGATTTCGCAAAACGGCAACAACAACGACGCCAGCATCGAGCAGGCCGGCACGGGGCTGCAAAGCGCCGTGACCCAGTCGGGCAACGGCATGAGCGTTTCGGTCAAGCAATATCGCTAAGCACTGCAATCATCGGAGAGTTCATCATGTTCAAACTGACGCCCCTCACCGCCGCCATCCTGGTCATGATCAGTGCCCAGGCCATGGCCGACGACAGCCTTTCCACCCAGAGCCAGTTCGGTACGGCCAACATCGCTGATGTGAAGCAGACCCAGGCCCCGTTCAGCACCGCGACCCAGACCCAACTCGGCCAGGGCAACAACGCCGCCGCCGTGCAGGACACCGCCACCAGCGTCATCACCCAGGACGCGGTCGGCGATTACAACGCCGGTTACGCCGAGCAGCTGTTCGAAGACAACAGCACCATCACCCAACAACAGACCGGTGCCTTCAACACCGCCCACGCCAGCCAGTCCCTCGGTTTCGGCGCCGGCAACCAGGCCCTGCAACAACAGCAAGGCACCGGCAATTTCTCGTTCGTCTACCAGGACTCGCAGAACGGCAGCGAAGGCAAGACCTTCCAGTTCGGCGACAGCAACGAAGCCAACATCGAGCAATTGTACGAAGGCACCGGCAACAGCTCAGTGATCACCCAGTACGGCACCGCCAACTACGGCACCGCCGAACAAGTGCTGCACAACGGTGGCCAGATCGGCATCAACCAGGCCGGCGAAGGCAACTACGCCTACGGCGACCAGCGCAACGGCACCGGCGGCAACATCACCATCAACCAGTTCGGCAACCTCAACGGCACCGAAATCTGGCAAGACTCGCAACTGGCCAGCCAGGCCACCGTCAACCAGTACGGCGACAGCAACGAAACCGTGGTCGACCAAAGCTTCGGCGAAAACAACACCGCCGCCGTCACCCAGGTCGGCAACACCAACGCCATCTATGCCGACCAGTTCGAATCGGTCAACTCGACGCTGGCGCTGTACCAGGTCGGCAACGGCAACGTGCACTTCACCTACCAGAACGGCGACAGCCACACCCTCAACGCCACCTCGGTGGGTAACGACAACAAGGTCTACGCCAGCAACTGGAAAGGCCCGCAACATGGCGGCCAGTTCGGCAGCAGCCAGCGCGCCACCGTCACCCAGGCCGGCAACGGCAACATCGCCAGCTTCAAACAGGACGGCATCGGCCAGATCATGACCACCCACCAGACCGGCACCGGCAACAAGACCACGGTCAGCCAGGCTGATTCCTACAACGAGCTGTACTTCGATCAGAACGGCAGCGACAACATCCTCATCGCCGACCAACGCGGCACCACCAACCTGATTCAGGGCTCGTCGAACGGCTCGGGCAACAGCGCCGAGTTCGACCAGTCCGGCACCGGCAACCAGGCCTACACCGCGCAGCTGTATGGCAGCGACAACATGATCACCGTCAAACAGGCTGACACCATGAACGTGGCGTACGTGACCCAGGGCGGGACCGGGAACATTGCCAATGTGGATCAGAGCGGGATGACGCAGACCGCGACCATTCAGCAGTTTGGGTCGGCTAACCAGGCGACGGTTTTGCAGCAGTAAGGGTTGGGTGTTGGAAAACCGCGACCTGTTGAGGGTCGCGGTTTTTTTGCGCTGACGCTTGAGTGGCGTCCTACGGAAAACGGAACGTTTTCAGAAATTCGAGGAGTTTTCTGACGAATTCTGGCGGTTGGCCGTCGGAAGTGCAGGCTCTAGGATTTGCCGGGACAACTTGATCCCCATGGAGCTTGGCCTACATGCAATTCATCCAGACAGCGACGACAGCGATACCGTTACCGAATAGACTTCCAGGCACCCAACCCGGAGGTTCCATGATTGACCCGTCTTTGATCGACCCACTGTGCCCGGTTGTTTCGGATCTTGCTCCCGAGGAACAGGCTGCGAGTTATGACCGTTGGTTTCGGGCCGAAGTACAGGCCTCTCTCGATGATCCGCGTCCGAGTATTCCCCATGAGCAAGTGATGGCGGAAATAAACGCCTTGATGGAATCAATGCGCAAAAGCGCTGATGCAGATTAAGTGGCGACCCAAGGCTCGGGTCGAACTCTCGAAAATACTGAAGTACATTGGCGAGCGAAATTTTGTAGCGGCGACAGCACTTCACAAGTCAGTCGTAAAAACTACATCTGCGCTTCCTTGGCATCCACACCTATATCGCAAAGGTCGCTCTCCCGGCACTCGGGAGATTGTGGTAAGCCCGAACTATCTCGTCGTTTATCAAGTGGCGGACCGAATTGAGATTGTGAGCATCTTGCATGCGCGTCAGGAATACCCTCGACGCGACCCCAGTTAAGATCCCGTCCTCGTCTCAACACCCAAAACCGTGCTTCCCATGGAGGTACGGTTTTTTTGTATCTCAGTACTCAGCTAATTGAGATGAAACATGCGATTTATAGCGGCTCGAGCCTTCTTGCCGTCTGCAACGCAAAGCACTTACCTAGCCTCATGCTTTCTTCGTTTGTCCTCCATCAGGGCCGACATTTCAGCCATCACCTGCTCATTCGGAATGCTGGGTCGTGGGTCATCGATTGAAGCCTGTATTTTGGCAATCAACCAGCGGTCGTAGCTGGCGGCCTGCTCTTCGCTTTCGAAGTCTGAAACGATTGTGGAGATCAGGGGATCCATGGTGGCTCCGGATTGAAAGTGAAAAACGCGACCCGTTTTTGGGTCGCGTTTTTTTATTGGGGATGTGCTGGATCAGTCCTTCAGTTCGACGTGATCCAAGGCCTGATTTACGGCCAGTTCACCCAACATGAGAATCTGCGCGATGCCCAGGGCGGTCTTGCGGTGGGTGGGGTCGAGGGTGGCGGCGAAGTTGTTGAGCATTTCGCTGGCCGAGCCCAGGGATTCGCTGGCGTTGGCGAGCAGGGATTCGGTGTTGTAGGCCGGGTTGGCGAGGTACATCGGGGCGGGTTCGTTGACGCTGCCCATGATGTGGGCGCCGGGGCAGAGGTAATGATCGAGCGCGCGTTCGGCGGCTTCGTGGAGTTTTCTGGAGGTGGTGGAGGTGTATGGGGAGGTTGGGTCGGTTTCGGGGTTGGCTTGGGTTTCGGGTGGGTTGGGTGTTGGTTTGAACATGATGTTTTTCTCTGTTTGAGTAATGAAGCTGGCCCATTCGGTTTCCGGACGAAGGGGTGGCAGCTGTACGCAGGCTGGAAACCCGGGGAACAGAGAAACCCGGACGACCCGAAGGTCCCCACGTACAGCCGCCATAACAAGGAGCACACCAGAGAAGGTGCGCAGCATACGTCATGAATGCCGCCGTTTGTTTCTGTTTTCCCGCGGGTTTCCAGGCCCGATCGCTGAATTGGCAGCGACCGAAACAGGCTAGAGCCCGCGCTTCCGACGGACAACCTGAAAACCTTGTGGGAAGGATCGCTGAAACAGACACAACTTTTAAACATTCGAGAATGGAACGCGGAGCGTCCCGGGCTGCATTCCCACGCGGAGCGTGGGAACGATCAAAGCAAAAGCAGTCCGCTTTCTGCTTTCTGCTTTCTGCTTTCTGCTTTCTGCTTTCCGCTTTCCGCTTTCCGCTTCTCACCACTCAACACAATGAGCGTTAGCTCGAGTACCGCTCTTGACGTGCCGGCCCCTTCGGAAGGCTGAGTGGAGGGATTTATCCGGGGGTGGGAGCGCAGCGACCGTTTGGCGAAGCCAAACACATCGAGAGGAGGTGCAGCGAAGCAAACCGGAGGCGATGCCCCCGGATGAATCCCGGAGCGAAGGAACCCCGAGCCCCAGCGAGGGGCCGAACGCCGGGGCCAAGCCTTTTGCTTACTTTTTGGCGTTTGAAAAAGTGAGCCGCTGTAAGAGCGGAACCGCCAGCGGCAACACCCGAAGAAACGGATATTCACCCAACCCAACAAGAACCTGGTCGGCCCAAAGGCCGCCAAGTTCACTCGGCCTCCGGATCAATCTTGTTCTGAGTCAGGTACCGATTCAAAACATCATCCTGCGAAGGAGTAGAAGCATCCCCCGCCACCTGCCACAACCGCCGCTCAATCCCCTGCGCCACCATATGCCCCACCGCCGCCTCAATCGCCGAAAGCACACACAACTGCGCCGGCTCATTGGTCGTATACCCGACCTCAGCCTCAAGCAACTTCTTGAACTCGATAAACTTGAAAATCCCCGCACTGCGCGCCACCGAATAAATCGTCTTGCTGGTCATCACATTCGCCAACACCTGCCCGCTACGCACATCCACCGCCCGCAGGTTCACGGTCACCTGGTCAACCCGATACTCACGGGACAGATCAATCCCCAGATACCGCGCCCCTTCCCCACCGCTGCGCACGTTGGTGTCGTAAGCGATGATCCCGCCCTCAAGCATCATGTTCGCCGCCTGCAACGGTGGCAGCTCACCCTGAATGTTCACCGGCGTATTCGGCTTCTTCTGCGACGCGCGAATGATCTTGCGTTCAGTCAGCAGGTTCTGCAGCCCTTCACGCTCAAGCACCACAAACCAGCCGCTGGCCTGCATGGCGTCCATCAACATCGACGCCGCGCCCTGGGTGACGCTGGTGGAAAAGGAGCTGGCCGGCGTCGGTTTGTACTGCCCGGTCTGGTCACGGAAGCCGTACACCACCGCCATCAGCCGGCCCTTGGGTCGCGGCATTTTCAGCAAGTCGTAGTAGGTCGAGGCCCTGGGGGTCAGGGTCGGGGTATCGGTGTCCTGCTCGGCCGGCATCGGCTCGCGCAGACTGCACCCTTGTAATGCTGCCAACATCAGCCCTAGCGCAATTATTTTTTTCATGTCCATCGCTCCCCGGAACCGTCATCCCGTCATGGGTTGAGGCCGTTCACCTGAATTTCGGAAACTTCGCCGCTCGCCCGGTCGGTCACTTCAATCGTCAGTGCCCCCGAGTCATCAACGACGTTGACGATAAAAGCGTCGGTGGACAGGCTCCCCGTGTTGCCGGTGGAGATGTTGTCCAGCAGTTGCCCCAGCAACCGCGACTGCAATTGACTGGTGAAGCGCTCGAGTGCCGAAGTGCCGGCCACCGTCGAACGCTTCTTGAGATCCGGATCGTCGTGGTCGTTTTGCGCCTGGGCGTTGTTGAGCAGCCAGGTGCCGTTGAGCGGGTTGCCGCCGAACGACGGGTTGACCGGCGTGTAGACCAGTTCGGTGGCCTGGACGGCAGCGGCGCTGGCAAGCCCGATCAACAACCCCGAGATCCAGAATCCGCTGCGCCGTGAGAACGTTGTCGTGTTCATAGTTCGTCCTTCTCAAGGTCGGTGGTGTCCTGCAACAAGGCTTCCAGCTTGCGCCGGACCACCTCCAGTCGAACCGAGTCGGCGGCCGCGTAGGCCTCGTCCTTCAGTTCCACGGTGTTCGGCGGCAGGAAGCGCCGATACACCAGGCGTTGTTGATATTCGACGGTCACCAGGCTGCCCCAGCGCGCGTCGGGGCGCTCGCGCACCACCAGGTTGAAATCCATCCGGCTGGTGTCGCGCAGGCGCTCGCTGAACGAGTAGTAAAAGTCGTGGCCGATGTGCGAGATCGTGTCGTCGACGATGAAGCCCATCATTTCGTCTTCTTCGCTGGCGCTGGCGAAAGACGCCACGGCCGCGAGGATCAACGCGCACCACACGTGGCGGCTCATGGTTGCAACGCCTGCGGCAGGGCCGACTGGCCTTTGACCGGGGCCCCGTTGCCAGAGCCGGTGCCGTCGAGGAAGGCTTTCTCGGCCACAAACTGCCAGTCCGAATAACGCTGCATGCCTTCGAAATCCGACCACTGCGACGGGAAGTCCGCCTGCTTCAACGGCACCTCGGTGGAGGCACTGTTGATGCCGGTGATGCGTCCGTCGAAACCCCGTTGCAGTGCCCATTCGCCGCCGCCGATCGGGTCCGGATAGAGCTGGCGCAGATGGTGGCGGGCTTCCGGAAAACGTTCGTCCTGCAGCAGGTCGGCCAGTTCTTTCGGGTACTGCGCCAGACCCGGCGAACTGCGGTAGTAGCTGCGCAGCGCCTGGGCGTACTGGGTGCCGACCCATAGCAGTTGCTTCTCGCGGTCGCGGCGCGACACGGTCGACCACAACTCGCCGGCACTCGCCAGGCCCATGCCCATGATCACGATCAGGAACAGCACGCCCAGGTAGGTGAACCCACCCTGCTCCACGTGCTTACCACTCGGAATACTGGCTGCCATCACGCGCCCTCCCGGTAGCTCCGCTCTTGATGTCGGCGACGCCGCCCGCCACACCGTCCGGCGGTGCGATCAGCACCCATTGGTCATTGCGTTCGGTGATCGGGTCCAGCGGCGCGTTGCGCAGGTAACGCATCTCCACCAGTTGCTCGATGGAATCGGGATAGCGCCCGGTGTCGCCGTAGTAGTGATCCAGCGCCTCGCGCATGGCCGACAGGCTCTGGTGCAACGTGGTCTCTTTCGAGGCCTCGAGGCTGTTGAAGTAGCGCGGCAAGGCGATGGTCATCAGGGTCGCGATGATCGCCATCACCACCATCAGCTCGAGCAAGGTAAACCCCTTTTCCCGGCGCATGAGAATCACCACTCGCGGTAAGCGATGCCGTTGAGGCCATGGCCCCGGGCGAGGGAGTAGACGTCGAACACGTCTTCGCCATCGCGCGGGTTCTGGGCCGAACTGTTGTAGGCCCGCAGGCCCCAACCGCCGTTGTCGTCACGTTTGGCCGGCACCAGCGGATCCCGCGGTATCCGGCGCAGAAAGTAGAACTTCGCACCCTTGGCACTGCGCACGTCGCGCACGCCTTCGACCAGCACTTTCAGGTTCGGCGGATAGCCGCTGCTGTTCAGGGATTTCTCGATGTAGCCGGCATCGAAGGCACGCTTGTAGGCGTCGATGCCATCGCGAATCTGATACAGCGCGGTCCGCAGTTCCTGCTCCTTGCCACGCCGCACCAGAGTCTCGGTCAGCGGTGCGGCCATGCCGGCCAGCAGGCCGATCAGGGCCAGCGTCACCACGACTTCGATCAAGGTAAAACCGCGTTGGGAGGCGTTCATGATCAAGGCTTCTCGACGGTTACACGGGTGGTGGCCACGGCCGCTTCACCGACTGCACGAGGCTGCGCGGCAGGCGCTGGCATGGTGTAGTTCTGCGAACGGTCCGGCGCCTGGATGTGCATGCTGGTTTCGGTGCCGGTGGGGAATTCCATGTCCGACGGGCTCTGGTACGGCAGGTTGCGCACGATCCGTGGGGTGATCGAGAGCACCAGTTCCGATTTGCCGATGGTGTCCTTGTTGCTGCCGAACAGCCGGCCCAGACCGGGGATGTCGCCGAGGCCCGGAATCTTGTTGCCGGTGGCGCCGTGGTCGTTGCGCATCAGGCCGGCAAGGATCTGGGTTTCGCCGTCATGCAGACGCAGCGAAGTCTGGGCGTTGCGGGTGTCGACCTGCACCGGAATCGTCCCCTGGCGGGTCGGCTCCAGCGGCGTGGCGTTACTCACTTCCAGAGCAATCTTGATCGCCACTTCGTTGTTCAGGTGCACGGTCGGTTGCACTTCGAGCTTCAGACCGACGTCGAGGTAGGTGACGCTTTCGGTGATCACCGGGCCCTGAGTCGACGGCACCGAGGTGGCGCTGATGATCGGCACCCGCTGACCGATGTGGATGCGCGCCTGTTCGCGGTTGCTGACGCGGATCACCGGGCTGGCCAGGGTGTTGATGTCGTTGTCCTGGGCATTGATCTTGGCTTGCGGCGACGGCGAGATCGAAATCCGGCTGGAGTTGATGCCCTTCAGTTGATCAAGAATGGTCACCGCCGAACCGTCGCTGTTGACCACGCCGAAAGTGTTCGGCCATTGCAGGCCGAGGTCGAGAATGCGCTGGGTGGCGACTTCCATCACTTCCACTTCCAGCACCACTTCGGGGTTGGACTGGTCTTGCGATTGCAGGAGTTTTTCGGCCATGCGCACGGCGTCTTCGGTGTCGCGCATGGTCAGGGTGTTCAGGCGCTCGTCGACGAACACGTCGCGGGTCTTGAGCATGGTCTTGATCATGTTCAGCGCGGTGTTGGCGTCGATGCTGGTCAGGTAGAAGGTGCGCATCACCAGTTCTTGGTAATCCTTCAGCTTCTGCGGCGAGTCCGGAAAGATCAGCAAGGTGTTTTCGTTCACCACTTTCTGGTGTAGCTGGTTCTGTTGCAGCAGCAGTTGCACGGCGTCTTCGATGCGCACGTCACGCACGAAGATCGTGGCTTTCATGTCCGGACGCAGGTCCTTGTCGAAGATGAAATTCAGGCCGGCAACCTGCGACAGCACTTCGAAAATGGTCTTGAGGTTGGCGTCGCGAAACTCCAGGGTCACCGGGCGATCAAGCCGGGTGCGCAGTTGCGGGTACTGGATGACGTTGCGGCTCTGCACCAGACGGATGTTGCCTTGCAGCTCCAGCGCGCCGTCGTTTTTCGGGTCGAGTTCGAGGATCTGTTTGACTTGGCGGTCGGCGCCGTAGATGTCGCCCCGGCGCAGGTCGCCACGGGCCAGCTCCAGTTTCTCATCCATGCTGCGCAGGTAGTCGAGCTGGCGCAGGGCATCCTGGGCGCGGCGGTTGTTCGGCTCGATGGTCAGCACCCGGCTGTAGGCGGTGCGGGCCGAGGCGAAATCGCGGCGGGCGCGGTCGGTGTCGCCGGAGGTCAGCAGCGCGGTGATGGCCTTGGCCCGACCGCTGTTGAGCAGCAGGTGCAGCTCGGTGTCGCGCGGATTTTCCCGCAAGCCTTCCTCGATCCGGGCCAGGCCCGCCTCGTACTGCCCCTGATCGATCAGGTCGGCGGCTTCCTTGTTGGCGACCTGCGCGGAACTGCACGCGGCCAGCCCGGCACACAGGCCGAGGCTCATCAGCAAACGGGATCTGTTCATTGCGTACTCCCCACAGACAAGGTCTGCGACAAATGCAAAGGCAGGTAGACCAGGCTCAGTTCCACATCGGAAATCGCCGCAATCTTCCAGGTGTCGTCGATCACATCCCCGCTGCGCACGACGTAGATTTTCTCGCCGTCCTGCAAGAACACCTGCAGGTCGCTGCGGTCATGCAGCCTGCCGACGAACTGAAACGGCACCGGTGGCAGGCTCGGGGCTTGCACCACCGGGGTCGGGTTGATCGCTTGTTCGGTGACCGTCGCCAGGGTCGGCGCGGCCTTCCAGGATTTGCTCGCAAACAGGTCGCCGGCCGGGCTCAGGTCCTTGATCGGCGCCGCATTCGCCTTGGCGCTGCTGGCGGGCAAGGCGCCACGGGCGCTGGCTTTGGCCGGGCTGGCCACGGCGACTTCGGTCGAATCCGCTTCGTCGCTCGGCAAGAAATATTCCGGCAACCAGGCCAGCGCCGCCGCCACGCCGAAGAACGCCACCCAGCCGGTTATGCGTTTGCTGTCCATCACGACCTCGACAGGTAGAGGGTCATACGGATCCGGCCGCTGAGGTCGGTGTCGGCAATCTTCTTGCGTTGAAACTCGACGTCTTCCACCACCACCGCCGGCAACTGGCCGAGCAAGGCGTGCAGGAAACGGCGCAGTTGCGGGTAGCTGCCGCGCACCGGCAACAGGATCTGGTAGCGCGCCAGATGGGTCTTGGGATCGACGCCGAGAGCGTATTCGCCGCGCGCCAAAGTGATGTGTTCCTGCGCGGCCAGGGCGTAGATGCGGTCGATGGCGACAGTGGCTTGCGGCTGGGCCGGCAGCTTGTTGCGAAAATCATCCAGCTGACGTTGCGGCACCACCGGCGGCGCGATGCTGCCGTCCTCGACCTTGGCCAGGTATTCGGTGGCTTCCCGGGTTTGCTGGCTGAGTTGTTGCAGCGATTGCCAGCCCGGCAGCAAACCGCCGAGTGCCCAAGCCAGCGTGACCAGCAGCAGTGCCAGACCGGCCAGGCCCGGAACGCCGAGGCCTTGCAGGTATTCGTGAACGATCAGTCTAGGGATTCGCATCGCCTATCTCCCAGGTCGCCGACAGGTTGAATTGCACCGGTTGCTCCGGCGATTTGACGACGATTTCATGGCTCAGCAGCGACACGTCGGACAGCTCGTCACTGGCCTCCAGCCGTTTGTGGAAATCCAGCATCGCTTGCAGATCCCGTGCTTCGGCGCTGATCCGCACCTGGCCCTTGCGGGCATCCGGGGTCAGGGTCAGCAAGGCAATGTCGTCGCGCGGCATGGCTTCGAGCATGGCGAACAGGCGTTCCCAGGGGCGGCGCAGTTGCTGCGAGACCTTGCGCATTTCAGCAAGGTTCTGCGCCTGCTCGCGGGTTTCCGCCGGGCTCAGCGTTGTCTTGCTGCCGCTGTCGCCGGTGAGCTGGCGCTGGGTGTGTTGCAAGTGACCTTGTTGTTGCTCGGCCTGATCGCCGAGGTGCTGCTGCACGCCGAAGCACACCAGCGCGAGCAATACACCGCCGCCGAGCAGGCTCCAGCCCAACGGGCCGGAACGCGGACGAGGCTGGAAGTCGAGGTTCAAGGCGCGCATGTCAGGCCACCGCCCGGGACATGACGTACAAGGCGTCACGCACGGTCATCGAGTTGTCTTCGAGGGTGCGCAGGTGCACCCCCGCCACCTCCGGTTGCGCATCGAGGCGCGCCGGAGCGTGCAGATAAACGTTGAAGGCGCGTTCGCTGGTGGAGGCTTGCAGTTGCCGTTCGCGACCGATCAGCGCGCTGAGTGCCGCGTCGCTGTCGCTGCCGCCCACCGAACGCACCGACGACCAGCGCCCTTCCCTTGCCAGCAGCAACACGCTGCGTTGCGGCTCGGCGACGATGAACAGGAAGTCACCGGCGTCGAGGCTTTTGTCGAAACGGTTGAACGCGGTCATCAGGTACGGCTGCACCGAACGCAGACGCAGGCCGCGACCGCTTACCAGCGTGCGCAGGCGTTCCAGCAAATCCTGCGGCAAGGCACTGGCGATGCGGTCATACCCTGCCGGCTCAGCCGACAGCACCAGGCTCCACGGTTGGGTCGGTGCGCCGAACAGGTCTTCGAAGCACAGTTGGGCGAAGCCGCGCAGTTCGTCAGGGCTGCTGATCTGCTCGCTCCACGGCACCAGGCAGAAACGGCTGAAGTGGCCGGAGATGACCACGCTCAGCTCGGCGCCGGCACGGGTGTGTTCGCCGAGCAGACGGTCGAGGGTGTCCAGCGCCACCGCGTAGCTCTGGAAGCCTTCGTCGATGTAGCCGACGCTGCCCAGCCACAGGGTGTCGCTGCCCCGGCGCTGGCCGAGGCCGACACCGCTGGCGCCGAGCACGGCGATAAATTGATCACGCGATAAAAGTGACACGATTGATCTCCTCCAGCGTGGTCCGACCGTGCTCCACCAGCTCCAGCGCCGATTCGCGCAAGAGGCGCAAACCACGGGCGCAGGCCAGGGCTTTGATCTGAGTGATGGGTTGGCGCTCGACGATCATCTGGCGCAGTTCGTCGTCCAGGTGCAGCAGCTCGGCAATCGCCGTGCGGCCGCGATAGCCGCTGCCCCGGCAGTGACCGCAGCCCTTGCCGTGGACGAAGTGGTAGTGATCGACTTTCTGTGGGTCGAGGCCCGAAGCGCGCAGCTCTTCATCGCTCGGGTTGACCGGCGTGCTGCAACTGCTGCACACCAGCCGGATCAGACGTTGGGCAAGAATCGCGTTGAGCGCCGAGACCAGGCTGTAGGGGTCGATTTCCATTTGGGTAAAACGACCGATCACGTCGAACACGTTGTTGGCGTGGATGGTGGTGAATACGAGGTGACCGGTGAGCGCCGATTGCACGGCGATCTGCGCGGTGTCCGGGTCGCGGATCTCGCCGACCATGATCTTGTCCGGGTCGTGACGCAGGATCGAGCGCAGGCCACGGGCGAAGGTCAGGCCTTTTTTCTCGTTGACCGGAATTTGCAGCACGCCCGGCAGCTGATATTCCACCGGGTCTTCGATGGTGATGATCTTGTCCACGCCGTGGTTGATCTCGGTGATCATCGCGTACAGCGTGGTGGTCTTGCCGCTGCCGGTGGGGCCGGTCACCAGCACCATGCCGTAGGGTTCGGCAGCCAGGCGGCGCAGTTGGCGCAGGGTTTCGTCTTCAAAGCCCAGCGCTTGCAGTTGCACGCCGCAGACCTTGTCGGCCAGGTCCTGTTTGTCCAGCACCCGCAGCACCGCGTCTTCGCCGAAGATGCTCGGCATGATCGACACCCGGAAGTCGATCTGCCGGCCGCTGATGCCGATCTTGAAGCGACCGTCCTGAGGCACGCGTTTTTCGCCGATGTCCAGTTCGGCCATGACCTTGACCCGCGAGATCACCTGCTCGGCGAACTCGCTGCCCTGGATCTTGCCGATGTTGTTCAGCACGCCGTCGATCCGGTACTTGATCACCAGGCCCTGGCCGGTGGTGCCGAGGTGGATATCGCTGGCGTGCATTTTCAGCGCGTCGTACAGGGTCGAGTTGACCAGTTTCACCACCACGCTCGAGTCTTCGCTGATGCTGGTCAGCGACAGGCTTTGCAGGGTGTCGGTCTCGCTGCCGGCGTCGGCCTGGGCGTTGAGCGATTCGACGGCGTGGAAGCTTTCTTCGTGGCGGGCCAGATATGCCTTGAGGTCGTCGGCATGCACCAGGTACAGCGGCGCGCCGTGCAGGCATTCGTCGATCCAGGCCAGACGCGAGGTGTCGAAGGGGTCGGCGAACACGCCAATGACTTCGTCGTTGTGGCGCAGCAGGATAAATTCACGTTTGAGGCATTGCGCGAGGGTGACCCGGTCGAACACCGGGGTCGCCAGAAACAGCGTGTCGGTGTCGAGCACCGGGTAATGCAGGGTGGCGCCGAGGCTGGCAATGAACGGCATCGGCGCCAGTTCGCAGAGCACGGCCAGTGCATCGAGCACCCGTTCCCCGGAAGTGGTAGCCCGTGCCCGGGCCTGGGCCAGTTGCTCACTGGAAAAGCGTGGCGGGGTCTGTGCCTCCTGTGGAGGATTGACCGACAGCGGTTCGACGACAACGGACAGACGATCCATGGCTTGCTCTCCAACACCCGGGGCTTGAGGCCCTGACGGCGCGGGAGGCGAATTCGGCGAGTACCGGAACGTCTATCGCGCCATTACTCCCCGGTGAGCATTTGATCGTCGTCCGGTGCCATGACCTCCGACCTGTTTCGTCGGCGGTCCGCCAGCACCCAACTGCCATCGTACAACTGCAACGGGAAGCTCTCGGTCCTGCTCTGGCGTCGTTCGACAAAGCCTTCGGATGGGCTCGCACCGGGTTTCGCTTCGCGCTGGATCCCCAGAAGGTCGCAGACAGCTCGGGCCAGTTCCGCCAAGGGAAACGGTTTGAACAGGATGTGGCTGACCCCCAGTTGCCGCGCCCGCTCACAGACTTCAGCGGTCGGGTGACCCGTTATCAGCACGAAATGACACGTCCTGTTCTGGCGGACCGCGTCGAGCACCTCGAACCCTTCCATATCGGGCAAGCGGTAATCGAACACCAGCACGTCGGGGGCGAAAGTCTCGGCCAGGCCGATTCCCTCTGCGCCGTCATGTGCAATCCGGACTTCCAGCCCTTGCGCCGACAGATAATCCTGAAGGTTCTGTGCAAGCAGCTGTTCGTCTTCGACAACCAGTACTTTGTTAACCAAGGTGGACTCCCTGAAACCTCAAGTGCCGGCAATTGAAATTCAATGACCCGAACCTGCTGGAGTGCGCCTCACAAGAGGTAACGCACACTTCATGCCAGGCTGAATGCCGGTAATTTTTTGTCTTCATGTCCTTGAATTGAATGGAAATGCCCGCTCGTCCCGGTACCCCGTTCCCCAGAAACGGGGAAGCACCTGAATGGGCATCGAAGCCATTCCCCACTATTGGGGGGGAACCTTCAGTCGTCGTCAATTCGTTCGATCCTGTTCTCTGCCCGTAACTGCGCGAGCACCTGACGACGAGCCTGGGTCTGTTGCTGTCGGGCGAGGTACGCCCTGACTGTTTCCAGCCCTTGCTCCTCTGGGACATCGGCCGCCTCCTTGTGGTTCTCGACAAAGATCAAATGCCAGCCGAACGGTGTGCGCACCGCTTCGCTGACTTCACCAGGCTTGAGGGCAAACGCTGCCGTTTCGAAGGCCGGCACCATCTGCCCACGGGCGAAATACCCCAGGTCCCCGCCCTGGCTGGCGGTGACATCTTCCGATCCCGATTGCGCGACGCTAGCAAAGGTTTGCCCCCCTGCGATAGCGGCATGCATCTGCATCAAGCGTAGTCGTGCCGCTTCAACCGTGGCGGCATCGGCATCGCCAGCAACCTTGATCAGAATGTGCCGGGCCTGCACCTGCTCCGGCGCGCCCATTTCAGCGCGGTGTTCTGCAAAAAACGCCCGCACGGTCTGTTCATCCGGGGCCTGGACTTGGGTCAGCTCGGCAAACATCCGCTGCGCCGCCAGCTCACGATGGGTGTACTCGGTGAACGAGGCTTCGTCGAAACCGGCGTCCTGCAAACGCTGGAGGAATTTGTCGGTGCCACCGATGGCGGTACGAGTCCGTTCGACCTGGTCGCGCACGGTTTGCTCATCGATCTTCACCCCGCGCTTGCGCGACTCCTGCCAGAGCAATTCCTTGTCGATCAGCGTATCCAGTGCGGCCTGACGCAGTTGTTTGTAGGCCTTGGGGTTTCGGATGCTCGCCACGGCGCGGCCCTGATCTTCCAGGTACTCGGCGAAAAAACGCTCCAGGCGAAACTCGGAAATCGCCTCGCCGTTGACCCGGGCGGCCACCGGTTCATTGTTCGCCATTCCCACCGACAACCAGCCTGTCAGCAGCCAACACAGGGTTTTGAGCTTCATGATCAGGGCCTCCGGTCAGGGCGTGGCAATAATCGGTTTGTAGGGAGCGACCAGATAAAAACGCTGGTCGGGCAAGTCAACGGTGACCACGTGCGCGCCGCTCAGGCCCAATCGTCGCCCGGGGCCGAAGCTCAGGCGCGGGGTCAGGCCGGTGTCGAAGTCATGCAGGCCTTCGAGCGCCGCCACCAGTTTTTCGCGGCTGGCGTCGCGGCCGGCCTGCTTCATGCCTTCGCTGAACAACAGCATCGAGGCGTAGGCGCCGACTTGCAGCACCGCATGCTGGGCGCCGAGGCCTTGATGCTCGCGCAACAGCGTCAGGGCCATGCGCCCGGCCTGGGTCCAGTCGCTGGGCACGAACGGATACGCCAGAAACACCCGCCGGGAAAAACCCTCCGGCACTTGCAGCAGATCCCCCGCCACCTGGCTCGACGCAGCAAACAGGTACGGCACCTGCCCGGCATTCTGCAATCCGGCCGCCAGCCGACTGAAACCTCCGCCGCTACCGAGGTAGAACACTGAGCGCGAGCCCAGCGGCAAGCTGTCCGCCGCCGGGTCGTAGGCCTGCAGATGGACTTTTTCCCAGCCGTGATCCTGTAGATATTGGCCGAGAACCTGTGCCGCCAGTACCTGGGCCGGGTCATCGGGATAGGCAATCAGCGTCGGCCCTTGCAGCACTCGCAAACTGGCGGTGGCGTAATCGGCCAATGCGATCAGTTGCTCACGCAGGCCCGGCAGCGGCTCGAAAATCTGTGGGCTGGCCTGCACCGGGCCGAGCAGCGACATCGCCCCGATCAGCGGCACGCCGGACTGTTCCAGACGCGGCGCCAGTTCGCTGTCCAGCGCCGGGGCCAGCGGCGCGATCAGGGCAAAGACTTGCTCTTCCTCGATCAGCCGTTGCAGGGCCTGTTCGGCGCTGGCGCGATCCGGGCCGGGATCGGCCACGGTCAGGCGCAACTGCCGGCCGTGAATGCCACCGGCCTGATTGATCCGCGCCACGCTTCCGTTGAGCACCGCCGCGATGGTTGCGCCCTCCTCGGCCAGCGGCCCCTGGCTGGGCAGCAAGGTGCCCAAGTGCAAGGTCTGGTCATCGAGCCCCGGATCGCGGTCATCGGCCAGACGCTTGAGGTACGCGGTGAGGTTGCGCTGATCCTTCATCGACAGCAGGAAGCGCGGCATGCTCGGGTCGAGGCGATTGTTGCCGGGGTCGCGACCCTGCTGGATCACCCGCGCCAGACTGCTGTCGGTGTAGGCCGGGTAGTTGCGGCCGTTGATCTGTTGCTGGCCATGAATGCTGGTCAGCCGCGACCAGTTGAGTTCCGGCGGACGCACCCCTCCCTCGGGCCGGCCGAGGCCGTCGGCACCGTGGCAGTTGGCACACGGCAGGCTGGTGGCCGGCAGCAACACATCCGCCGCGCCGACCCGCGCCATGATCGGCTCGCCGCTGGCGGACAGGCCTTCGCGGTACAGGCGCTTGCCGGCGCTTTCTTCATCGGTCAGCGGTAACGCGGCCGCGCCGAGGCTGACGCCAGCGAGCAGGATCAGGGCGAGGACGCGGCCGAGGCTCATGGCGCGGACTCAGCGGCCGGCCACGGGCATTGTCAGCAACTGCAAGCGCTGGGCAATGGCGGCGGCCGGGGCGTCGGGACGGATTTTGCTCCAGCGTTTGTTGGCCACATCGCCGACGATCAACTGGGTCGAGTGCTGCTCGGGCGTCGGCACGATCTGGCCGATGCGGCCCAGCACCAGCTCCATCTGCGCCTTGTCGCCGGTGAGGAAAAGCCAGTGAGGGTCATCGGCGCCCTGCTTCAAGGTGTAAGCCTTGAGCACCGCCGGCGTGTCGCGCAGCGGATCACTGGTAAGGGAAATAAAGGTGATGCCGTCGGCCTTGTCGCCCAGCAGCTGGCGGACTTCCTTGAGCTTGCGGGTGATCAGCGGGCAGGCGTCATTGCAGCTGGTGAAAATCACGTTGAGCAGCACCACGCGGTTGTGCAGCGCATCGCTGTAGAAACGCTGGACGTCGCCGTTCTGATCCAGCAACGGGGTGTCGGTGAACCAGGTTTTCGCATCATGGGTGCCTTTGGCCGGTGCGGGCGCAGCGCTGGTCGTTGTCGTTGCTGGTGCCGGTGCCGGTTGCTCGTGGCCTTCGTGAGCCAGGGCCATGGCGCTGAAAATCCAGAAACACACCGTCAGGGTGATCCAGTCCAGGGTTCTCATGGCTGTTGCTCCATGGCAATCGCGGTGTGTTTGGCGTGGGTGCGCAGGCCGCTGAGTTTCTCGACTTCCCTGGCCAGCAGTGCCGGGTCGGTGAAGCCGTAATAGCGCGTCCAGTGGCGACTGTTGCCGTCACCGACGAGGATCAGCGGCTGGTGATTCTTGAAGTCGCCGCTGAAACTGCCGAGGCCCTTGAGGGTGGCGGTGATCGATTGCGGCGAACCGGTGAGCCAGCTCCAGCCCGGGCCTTTCTGGAAGGTGCGGGCGTAATCCTGCAGACGTTTCGGGTCGTCGCGCTGCGGGTCGATGCTGATCGACACCAGTTGTACTTCCGCGCCGACCCGGGCACCGAGCTGTTTCTGCACCTTGCCCATGATCGACGAGACCACCGGGCAGACCGTGGTGCAACTGGTGTAGATGAAACTCATGACCACGATCTTGTTGTGCACCAGATCCTGCTCCAGGTGCACGGTCTTGCCGTTCTGGTCGAGCAGCGGCACGTCGGCGAACTTGACCTGGGCGTGTTCCTGGCTGTTGGCGGCCGGTGCGGTGTGGCCGGCATGCTCGTCCGCCGAGTGGGCGCTGGCCTGCTGGATACCGACGGCCAACAGGCACAGGGTCAGCAGGCCACGGGATGCAAATCGGTTCATGGTCGTTTCCTCGTCACTGAGTCTGGCCGGGCAGCACCCGGACACTGGCAAAGGTCTTGTCGTCGAAACCGGCGCCCAGCGATGCCGCGCGCACGTGCAGGTACCAGGCGCCGCTGCGATCGAGGGTCACCGGCGCTTCGTATACGCCGTCGGCGACTTCCAGCGCCGCCACTTCGCGGGGCCGGGAAGTCGGGGCGAGGAAGTAGCGCAACTGCACGTCGGTCACGCCGCTGCGCTGGATTTTCTGTTTGCCCTGGACGATGCGAAAGCGCACCACGTAGGGGTCGTTGAGGGCCACGGCGGTCTTGTCCAGCAGGAACTCGACTTTTGCCGCGCCCAGGTGTTTTTCCGGAGCGCCGTCGGACGCCACCTGGGCGCTGAAGCAATGAATGATGTTCGGCTGGTTGAGCAGGAACGCCACGTCGAAGCGCCCCGCCGCCGGCAGCTTGACCCGGGCGCTGTAGAGCCCCGGCGAGACTTCGCGCAGGCTGCGGTCGATCACCAGCGCCGCGCGGGCGATTTGCCCCCGATTGGGGTAACCGGACATCGGCGCGTTCATGCCTTCGGCGTAGAAATAGGTGGTGTTGTCGACCGGGTTGACCACAAACACCGCGTTGTCATCGCGCGATACCGCGAGGCTCGACGCCAGCGGCAGGTCCCCGGCCAGCCGTGGCGGCTGCGGCCCGGCCTCGAAACCCTGGGTAATCGGCTGACGCCCTTCGCCCAGCGAAGACAGGTTGATCATGGTGACTTTCGGCGAGGCCAGTCCACGCACGTAGGCATAGGCCTGGGTGAACACCACTTGATAGGGTTCGGCCGAGACTTCCAGATCATGGATCGCCGAATCGTTGGCCGCGTCGATCACCGTGGCACGATTCTCCACCGTGTTCAGCACCACGCCAAAACGGCCGTCGGCGCTGAAGCCCATCGGGCCGAGGCCCTGTTGCAGCTTGATCACCCGGCGGACGGCGCGGCTGTTGCTGTCGATCACGGTGACGGTGCCGTCCTTGCCATCGGCCACGTACACCGCGCCGGACAGCGGCGAGTACGCCACCGACAACGGGCTGGAGCCGGTCTTGACCTGTTGCAGCAGGCTCAGGCTGGCAATGTCGATAACGCTGAGGGTGCCGTCGTCGCGGTTGCTGACGAAGGCGAAACGGCTGTCCTTGCTGAAACTTATTTCGTGGTGGCCGCGACCGGTCGCCAGGTGTTTCAGCGGTTTGAGGCTCTGGGTGTCGATCACCGTGACCCCGGACTCTTCAGCCTTGCTCGCGTTGTTGCCGACCCACAGCAGACGCTCGTCCGGTTGCAGCGCAACCCGCACCGGTTGGCTGCCGGCGGCCACCGAGTCGATGACCTTGAATTGCTCGCTGTCGATCACCGCCACTTCCCCCGCCGTCGGCATCGACACGAAGACCTTTTTGTTGTCCTTGGGCGTGACCCAGTCCATCGGCGATTGCTTGAGTTCGATCCGCGCCAAAGTGCTGGTGATACCGCCGACCGAGACTGACGGATCCACCACCGAAACGCTGGCATCGCGGTTCATCACCAGCAGGAAATAGCTGTTGAGGTCGAGCAGCGGCCGCGCGCCGATATTGGACTTGAGGAACGTGCCGACCCGCGACTTGCAGCTCTGGTCACGGCCCTGGGCCTGGTCAGCGGCAAGGACTTGCGGATCAATCCACGCCCCCGGCGCCACACCGGACAACGGCTGGCCGGACGCACCGTCGGTGACGCGAAACTGCACGTCGGCAAACTCGCCCTCACGCAGCTGGCCGTCGCTGGCCAGCGGCTTCAGATCGAAGGCGATCGACACGCCGTCGCGGGTCAGCACCTGGCCTGCGCCGGTTTGCGCCAGGGCAATCTCGCTCAGCGTGAGCAGCGCGCCGGCCATCGCCAGCAGGCAGACGCCGATGATGTTGATGATCCTGTTCATGTCGCTCTCCCCTACAAATCCTGTCCCCACCTGTGGGAGCGGGTTCACCGGTTCCCACAGGTCGCGCATTGGCACTTACTGAGCAGGCGGCGCCGGCTCCGGCTCATTGGTCACCCGCAGCAATCCCCACAGCCCCGAGGTGTTGCCATAGGCGCCGTAATCGCGGAACAGGTAGTCCCCCGGTATCGCGTTGCTGCCCCCGGCGCTCGGGATCATGAAGCTGAAGTGCGCCGCCGGCAGGATGCTTTCGTGAGCGCCGATGTACATCGACATCGGGTTGTAACCGAAGCGCACCGAACCCACGCCCGGCGTGCCCATCGGGTAGCCGCCGGTGTCGCTCTTCTCGGCCTGGAACGGGTTGAGCGACCAGACGTGTCCGTCGAGCTGGAACGTCGTGCCGCGACTGCCGCCGCTCGGCATCAGGATGTGCGTGCGGAACGGCTGACCCGGTTTGGCATACAGCACCGGCGTCTGCGGATCGCCGCCCACCAGCGCATTGCTGTAGGCCATGTGCGCGTTGGTCATGTCGCCGTAACCCGCGCCATCGGCACGACCGAACGGCGCATCCGGGGCGAGGCCGAAGCGATACCACAAAGGTTCGGTCTTGTAGTTGATCGCCATGCTCGAGTTGTCCTGCGGATCGGTCGGCACACCGAAGCCCTCGGCAGCGATGCCTTCCACCGGCCGGCCATTGGCCCAGCGAGTGTTCAGCGCCTTGTGCCAGACCATCGCGAAGTCGCGGTAAGTCGTCTGCCCCGGTGCGGTGACCGTAGCGTTGACCTTGCGTGCATCGTCGACCCAGGTCGCGCCGATCGGCAGGATGCTCATCGCCCCACCCAGACCTTTTTGCGGTTGCTTGATCACGTCCGCCGGGGTGAAGTTCAGGCCACCGAACTCCACGGCAGTGGCGTTGATGTTGTCGACACTGCGCCCCAGTTGCGTGACCGGTTTGCCTTCACGTTCCAGGTGCCCGGCGTAGTACTGATAGGTCCGGGTCGGGTAGGCGCCGCTGCTGCCCACCCGCGGCGGTACGGTCTGGATCGGGTTGGCGCCGACGTTGGCACCGTCGGATTTGGTGATGTCATAGGCCAGCAGTTGCGCGTGCAGCCCCACATGGCTGGACGGCCGCATCAGGTTGTTGCTGAAAGTGGTCGAGCCCAGGCCGCTGTTGCGATCACGTTTGACGATGCCCTGCATCACGGCAGTCTGGGTCAGGTCGGGCATCACGCTCGGCAGACGGTTTTCCAGGGTGATATTGATGCAGTCCCCGGCCGCTGCGCGCAGCACCAGCGGTTCGACCGGAATGCCGGGTTTGAGCTTGCCGCTGACCGGATCGAGGTCGGATTTGCGCACATACAGGATCGCCGTCGGATCATGCAGCGGCCCGCTCTGGCCACCAATGGTGATGGTCTCGCCGTCCTCCGGATCGGTCACCGTGACCTGCGGGATGCTCACCGTGCGCGAGTTCAGCACCAGGGTGCCGCCCGCCGGATTCAGCGGCCCGCCGACATGCTGACCGAGCCCGGCCGAATCGCCGATGCTCAGGCCCAGCGAATTGCCGAGGATGTCGTTGGCCAGCGCCGCCACCACTTCATAGTTGCGCTGCACCGTCGGCCGGGTGCCGATGCCGTTGGGGTTGGCGCTGATCCGTGGGCAACTGCCTTCGAAGGCCACGGTGTTGCGCATGCCGGCCGGACTCGGGTTGTTGGGGATGGCGAACAGGTCATTGCGTTTGGCCGTGTAGTTGCGCATCACGCCCCAGATCCCGCTCCAGTAGCCTTCGATCGAAGCGTCCATCGAGTACAGATAGTCACCGGTAGTCGCCGCAGAGCTGGACAGCATCGACACCGGTGCGATGAAGCCCATCTGTTCGGAGATGCCGATCATCTGCGAGGCGCGCCAGCCCGAGTTGGAGCTGTTGCCGAAACCGGAACCGCTCTGCAGCCACTTCACGCCGTGCAGGGTGACGTTGTGCTCTTCCTCGTGGCCGCCGGCATGTACCCGCAGGCGCACGTTGTCACCGGTGTAGGTACGCAGCATCGGGGTGAACGGATCGCCCGGCTCGCTGCCGCCCTTGTTGATGTGCGGCGGGAACAGGGTGGTGCCGCCGGTCGGGCCGGTGGCGGCCGTCACCAGATTCGGCGCCAGGTTCATCGCCGGGATCGCCCGGTCGGTACGGCTTTGCATGGCATAGGCCAGATCGCCTCCGAGGCCGTCGGCCTGCATGCCGCGCTTGCCGTCCGGGCCGACCTTGTTCGGGTCGTAGACCCGCAGGGCCAGCGGCTCGTTGCGATAGTTGACGACGAACATGCCCGGATCATCCACGGAGATTGCTTGCGGGCAAGGCCGGCTCGGGCAACCCGGCACCTGACCGCCCTGCACTTCCAGCACGCCTTCGAGCAGGGTGCTGGCGTTGTTGCGCACCGGCGGGTTGATCGCGTAGCGGAAGCTGTCGGCGGTGGCCGGGAACGCTTGCGGATTGGGCACACCGTTGGGGCCGGCGCCCACGTACACACCGGCTTCATAGGCATGCTGGAAGTCGCTGTATTCGAGGAAGAACTCACGGAAGCTGTCGTTCTTGCCGTCGCCGTCGAGGTCGCCGGTGTTGATCACCGCCTGCCAAGAGGTCGGCCCGCCGTCCTGGCGCGCGCCGCTGTACAGAGGCTCCCCGGTTTCGGCGTGGAACCAGGTGGAACCGGCCGGCTCCGCCAGCACCGTGGCATACAGCCCGATCTGCTGGTGAGTCGATGGGCCGAGGTGGTCGTGGGTGAAGATGGTGCCCAGCCCGCGATCCACGCCCTTGGCGTTGACCACCGGGTCGACGAACCAGCGTTGCATGGCCGTGCGTGCGCCCATCCAGTCACTGCGCCCGAACTGACCGAAGAACGGATGCGCCTTGGCTTTCGGGCACGCCTGGGTGCCGTCGCGCGGGTCGGTGCCTTCGCACTGGTTGAATTCGCGGATCGCGTGAATGCGTTCCTGAACGGCACCCGGGGAGAGCACGCCGTCCTCGTAGTTCCAGCCGTTGGAGGAACCGTCGGCGGACGTCAGGTCCCACTTCGGCAGGTGAATGTGCTGGCCGATCACGTCGGTCGGCGTGCGCACCTGATAGTCGTCCATCTCGTAGGTGGCGGGCACCAGGTTGGTTTGCTGGTATTGCACGCAGTCGAAGGTGTTCATGCGCATCACCAGCGGCTCTGGCGGACGCTGCTTGGTGATCACCGGCCAGGCGTCTTCCCACAGCGCCAGAATCCGCGCCTGCGGGAAGTGATAGCCGACCTTGTTGTAGACCGCGTCGAACTGAATGTTGGCGGCCTTGTAGATCCGTGGCCGGTCGGCGGTGAAGGTCGAGGCGCCGACGAAGGACATACCGTCCAGCCGATCGCCGCTGGCGAATTCACCGCTGCCGGCGCTGCTGGTCAGGCGTTTTTGCCGGTCGTCCATGCACGGTTCGTAGTACGGCGCGCCGGCAATCGGCAAGGCGCCGTTGGTGCGGAAGGCCTTGGCCACGATCTGGTTGCCGGGCAGCAAGGCAAAGCTTGGGTGATCCTTTTTCGCGTGGAACGCCATCGCGGCCTGTTCCACTTCGGTGCCCTCTTCGGGCAGGTAAATCGGTTTGGCGCGGGTGACTTCCTTGGAGAAGTCCAGCGAGGTGGTCACGGTGTGCGCCTCGCCTCCGGCCGCCACCCCGTCGAGGGTGTGACGCTGCAAGCCGCCGTCCCAGCCGCCGGACTGATTCGGATCGAGGTTGGCCCACAGCGCTTTGCCGCTGGCTTTCAACGATTGCGCGGTGGCGGCGTCGAGCATGTCCAGCGGTGGAGTGGGCGGACGTTGGCCGACCGAACTTTCCATGCCGCCGATCCAGAACGGATAGCCAGGGCTTTTCAGGCTGCCGTCGGCGTTGCGGTTGGCTTCGCTGCGATCGACCAACGCCAGGGAACCAATCGCTTGCGAACCACCATTGCCGCCATGGTGTTCGCCGTCGTCCTCTTCTTCATCGTCGTCATCGTGGCCGGCGACCAGGGTTTCGCCGATTTTCGGCACCACCACCACTTTGCCCGGCATCGGGGCCATGGCTTTGCCGGGCAGCGGCACCACGGCAGGAATCGGCGTGCCGGCGATGATCTCGCCATCCGGCAAGGCGCGGGCACCGGCAGCCGGTTTACCGCTGCGCAGGGCGTAAGGTTCGCTGTGATAACCATCGGCGCCCTGTTGCGAGACTTCCAGCCGGGTGCCTTCCTCGAACACATCGTGCACCCGCCACATCGACCACATGCCCTGGGCGAAATGCGGGTAGAAGTGGCAGTGATAGATCGCATCACCGGCCACCCGGTTGCGGTTGCCGGAGCCACCGTTGGCGATTTCGTAGGTATAGCCGGCGCCCGGACCGATGCCTTGGGCATCGACGTAATCGGAGTTGTCGTCGTTGGGGTTGAACAGCCACTGATGACCGTGCAGGTGGAAGATGTGCTGCTCATGCCCGTTGTGGGTGTTGCGGAATTTGACGAAGTCACCGATGTAGCTGTGGTTGACGTTCGACGGCTCCGACGGATACAGGGCCATGGTGGCCTTGACGCCAACCTGATCGGCGCTCGGTGTCTGGCCGGGGGCGATGTTCTCAAGCCCGGTGTTGGCCGGCACGTCCACCAGCATCGCCACATCACCGACGGTGTGCGAGCTGAGGAAGAATTCTTCGTAGGCGCACGACAGGCAATCGTGCATCGGCCCTACGCCGAGGCGGTTGGCGACCACTTCGGCGCCCATGCCGCCGGAACCGTAGTTGATCATGAACGAGTCGCGGGTCGGCTCCAGCACATGGGCCATGACCGGGTCGGCCCAGTAGGCGGGGAATGCCTGGGTGGCGGCGGTTTCGTCCTGGAACTGCGAGGCGAAATCGCGAAACGGCTCGAGGCGATTGGGGATCGCCGGGTTGCGTTTGCCCACCGATTCCAGCGGATAGGTGCTGGGCGCGAAACTGCCATCGGCATTGCTGCCCATGACGATGGCGTCGCTTTCGCTGGAGATGATTTCGTTGCCGTCGACCATGCTGATGATCGGCGTGCCGGCCTTGCCTTCACGCAGCCACGGTTCGCGCTGCGGGTAGCGGGCCTGGTAATCGACGATGGGGTGACCGGCCGGTGTACGGCCGGTGGTGGCCAGACGCATTTCTTCTTCGGTGAGGGTGTTGCGATAGGTGCGTCCCGACTTCGGCACCACCACGACCTGGCCGAACAGGCCATTGGCGGTGTTGCCGGCCGCGCCTTCCCCACCGAATGTCGCGCCACGGCTGCTGACGGCAAACGCCCCTTCGCGCTCGGCGTACAGCACGTACGAACGGCTCGCGCCCGGCGGCACCAGGGTGTTGGCGTTACGCCCGGTGTAGGAGGAAATGTCGTCGATGCTGTTCACCGCTTGCAGGCCGTTGACCTGGAAACCGACATGCCGGTCGGCGACCTGCTCGTCGACCTTGAAAGCATCGGCGCCACTGACGTTCTCGGTGCCCTCCTCGCCTTCAGGCCCTTCGAAATGCTTGTTCGGGTTGGCCTGATAATCGAGCAGGTTCTGCAGGTTGATCGTCAGGCAATCACCGGCGGCCACCCGCAGCACCAGCGGCCGTGGACGCTTGTCCGCACGCAGCGATACCTTGCCCGGCACCGCGCTGCCGCCGTAGGCCAGCGAAACGTCATGCTCATCGACGACATCGCGGCGCAGGGCGTACATCATGCCGTTGGCGTTTTGCGCACCGAGGCGGTTGAACATCAGCGGTTGATCGAAGGCGACCACATTGGCCACCAGATTGCGCTCGCAGCGCACGGCGGCGCTGGCCAGTTCGACGCTGAGCATCGAGACCAGCAACAGCAGCCAGTTCAACAGGGGCGGAGCGTGGTGAATGCCAACCATGATCGGAAACCTCGTAGTGGGTGCTCACAGGGAACGATTCTCGTTAAAGCCCTGAGAGCAATCCGCATGCCACAAAAAATTGCCTTCCATCTCAATCAGTTACACAGGTCACTTGAGAATGCGGGGGATATTCCCCACCCGTTTCCCCACTTTTCCGGGCCCCTTGGGTTTGCCCCGATAGTGGGGAAAGCCGGGGCTGGATTTTCAAAAAAAGCTTTACAACGGCGCATCCACCGCCAGCCCCTGCAGGCGCCGGTACTGACGCAGCACGCTCGGGACATAGCGCTGGGTTTCGGCGAACGGCGGGATTACCCGGCCCCGGCTGAGCACCGCGTCAGGCCCGGCGTTGTAAGCCGCCACGGCCAGGGCGATGTCGTTGTCGAACAGGGTCATCAGGCGCTTGAGGTACTTGGCCCCGCCCTGGATGTTGGCCTTGGGGTCGTAGACGTCTTTCACCCCCAGCTCGCGGGCGGTGTCGGGCATCAATTGCATCAGTCCGCCGGCGCCCTTGGGCGAGGTGGCACCGGGGTTGTAATTGGATTCGGACTTGATCACCGCGTGCAGCAAGGCTTCGGGCAGGTGATTGGCGCTGGCCGCCGCTGACACCAGCTCCGCGTAGGGCTGGTTGGCGATCAATTGCGGTTGCCGGTCAAGGCTGACCAGTGGCGCATCGGACTCGCGAATCACCCGCTCGTAAGTGCGTCCGGGACGGTGGACGTTCGACAGCACGTAGCTGCCCTTGGCGTCCATGGAAACGAAGACATCGGCTTGCGCGGCACCGACCGACAGCACGCAGCCGAGCAGTCCTGCAGTGAATGAATGGATCATTGGGCCTCCCCTGACAGGCCCCGAAAAATTGGGGGAAATGCCCCACTGACCCGTCGTTGATCAGCCGTACGCAAGCACTGTGCCGACTCTTGAGAAGCCCGTAATACAAGGGCATCAGCCCGACAGCCGAAATTATCGGGGGCTGAGCATGGCAATTGCATAAGCCCTTTCGGCGACACGGCTGCCACTCACGGGAGGTCATCATGAAGCTGCAATTTCGTCCGCGTGCCCAACGCGGTTTCACCCTGCTCGAATTGCTCGTGGTGCTGGTGGTGCTCGGCCTGTTGGCCGGGATCGTCGCGCCCAAATATTTCGCCCAGCTGGGGCGTTCCGAAGTGAAGGTCGCCAAGGCGCAGATCGAAGGCCTGAGCAAGGCGCTGGATCTGTACCGGCTGGAGGTCGGCCACTACCCGTCCACCGAACAAGGCTTGCAGGCGCTGGTGACCGCACCGAGCGACGAAGCCAAATGGACCGGCCCGTACTTGCAGAAAAAACTGCCGCAGGATCCGTGGGGGCGTAACTACACCTACCGCTATCCCGGCGAAAACAGCGAGTACGACCTGCTCTCAATGGGCAAGGACGGCCAGCCCGGCGGCGATGGCGAAAACGCCGAAGTCACCAACTGGCAATAAGCGGAGCACACGGCATGCGATTTCAACTCAAAGCAGTGGGCAAGGCCGGGGTGGTGTCGCTGAGCGTCGAGGCGCCGGGTCAGAGCGAGGCGCGGCGCATTGCCGAGGATCAGGGCTTGCGCGTGGTCAGCCTGCACGCCGAGAGGCACTGGCGTTCGTTGCGCCTGAGCAAGCGTGAAACTTTCAACCTGGTGCTGTTCAGCCAGGAACTGACCACCCTGCTCAACGCCGGCCTGCCGCTGATCGATGCGCTGGAAAGCCTGGCCGAAAAAGAAACCGCCCCCGCCGCCCGCAAAACCTTGAGCGAGCTGGTGCGGCTGCTGTACGAGGGCAAATCCTTCTCCCAGGCGCTCGGCCAGTTGTCGGCGGTGTTCCCGCCGTTGTACGTGGCGCTGGTACAGTCCAGCGAGAAGACCGGCGCGGTCGGCGATGCGCTGGGCCGTTACGTGAGCTATCGCCAGCGCATGGACGAAGTGCGGCAGAAGATCGTCAGCGCCTCGATCTACCCGCTTTTGTTGTTGGTGGTCGGCGGTGGCGTGGTGCTGTTTTTGATGGGCTACGTGGTGCCGCGCTTCAGCCTGGTGTTCGAAGGGCTGGGCTCGAACCTGCCGTGGCTGTCGCAGATCCTGATGAGCAGCGGCATGTTTCTGCACGCCCATCAGGGTGAGTTTTTCGGCCTGTTGGCGACGATCGTCATCGCCCTCGCCGTGCTGCAGAAACAACCGGCGTTTCGCCGTGGGCTGGATCGGCTGGTGGAGAAACTGCCCGCCGTGCACCAGCGGATTTTCATGTATGAGCTGGCGCGGTTTTACCGGTCACTGGGGATTCTGCTGCAAGGCGGGATTCCGCTGGTGACGGCCATGGGCATGGTGCGGGGCCTGCTCACCGTGGCCTCGCGAGCACGCCTGGATCAGGCCTGCGAACGGGTGCGCGAGGGGCAGTCGTTGTCCACTGCGCTGGAGCTCAACCGTCTGGTGACGCCCGTGTCCCTGCGCCTGCTGCGCGCTGGCGAGCAGTCCGGCAACCTCGGACAAATGATGGAACGCAGCGCCGACTTCTACGACGAGGAAATCAGCCGCTGGATCGAGTGGTTCGTGCGGTTGTTCGAACCGCTGCTCATGACCTTCATCGGCCTGTTGATCGGGGTGATCGTGATCCTGATGTACATCCCGATCTTCGAACTGGCTTCGAGTATCCACTGACCTCGGGAACGGGTCGGATCACACGCAACAAGCCACATCCACGTTCCCAATCAAGACAACAAAGACGGAGAACGATATGCACATTCAAAAGCTCGTGCTCGCAATGGCCATCGGCGCAGTCCTGTCGGCGTCTACCGTACTGATTCCGGACAGCCTGTCCGGGGTGTCGAGTGTTCAGGCCAAGGATGGGGGAAGTGGTGGTGGCGGCGGTGGTGGAGGTAGTGGCGGAGGCGGAGGCGGTAACGGCGGGGGTGGCAGCGGAGGCGGCGGTGGCGGCAATGGAGGCGGTGGTGGCGGTAATGGAGGTGGCGGCAGCGGAGGCGGTGGTGGCGGTGGCAATGGTGGTGGTCACGGCGGCAGCGGCAGTGGCGGCAACAGTGGCAGTGGCGGCGGTGGCAACAGTGGCCACAGCGGCAGTGACCACGGCTCGGGCCACTCCGGCAACACGGCGTCATCCGGTCGCAGCGGCACGCATTCTGAACCCGGCGACGACCACGGTGTGCATCGGTCCGGAGAGGTCGGCGATGACCACGGTGTACATCGCGCTGGTGAAATCGGTGACGACCATGGCGTACATCGTGCCGGCGAAATCGGTGATGACCGAGGCCTGCATGCCGCGGGCGAACCCGGTGATGATCGCGGTGTTCACGTCGGCGGCGAGCCTGGCGATGACAAGCGCGCCAACTGACCCGAACTGAAAGCACCGCAATCCCTGTGGGAGCTGGCTTGCCAGCGATGAGGCCTGGTCAGTTAAAGCATTACTAACTGACCCACCGCTATCGCGGGCAAGCCCGACTCCCACAGGGCTCATCGGCGCCCACCAGTTCACCGCAAAACCTAGAGAGCGACATGATTCTGATCCAGCCGCTCACGCAAAAACTCGATCAACGCCTGCACCGGCCGTGATGCCTGACGATGCTGCGGGTACACCGCCGACAGCGTCAGCGGTTCCGGCCGAAACTCGTCCAGCACCGGCACCAGCCGCCCATCCTTCAGCGCCGCGCCGACAATGAACGTCGGCAGATAGGTAATCCCCATCCCCGCCACCGCCGCATCCCGCAGCAACTCACCGTTGTTGACGCGCATCCGCCCGGTGACATTCACCAGCAGCGGCTTGCCCTGCCCCGCATTGAACCGCCACTGCACCGAACGCCCGTGGCCGTAAGGCAGACAGTCGTGGCCAAGCAGATCTTCCGGTTTGACCGGCGTACCGCGCTCGGCCAGATAAGCAGGACTGGCGCAGTACACCCGCTCGACTGACGCGATGCGTCGGGCGATCAGGGTCGAGTCCTCCAGCACACCGATGCGCAGCGCCAGGTCGTAACCCTCGCCCAGCAGATCCACCGGCCGGTCGCTCAGGTCCACCTCCACCGTGACCTCGCGATAACGCTGCAGAAACGGCGGCAGCAGACAGCCCAGATGGGCCAACGCAAACGACAGCGGCGCACTCACGCGAATCGCCCCGCGCGGCTCGGCGGTCTGCCCGGCGATGCCCTGCTCCACCGACTCCACTTCACCGAGCAAGCGCAGCGCCGATTCGTAATAGCTCTGGCCCAGCGGCGTCACGTCCAGGCGCCGGGTCGAGCGGTTGAGCAATCGCACGCCGAGGCGTTCCTCCAACTGCATCAACCGACGGCTGACGAACTGCTTGGACAGGCCCAACTGATCGGCCGCCGCCGTGAAGCTGCCGGAGTCCATGACCTGGCAAAAAATACGCATGTCTTCGAACGGGTTCATTGTCACTCTCTGGTGGACAGTTAAACGCTTTATAGCCGCTTTTTCACTTTCCGGCACCTCATTAATCTGTGCTCACGGTGTTGCTGAGGCCTGAAGCCCAGCGCCACAGCAGCCCGATCCCAAGGCATACAAAAACTCAAACGACTTAAAAAGGAATTGCACATGAACATCAAGAAAACCCTCGCCGCTTCCCTCCTCGCCCTGTCCATCGGCAACGCCTTCGCCGCCGAAAGCACTGGCGTCGAACACAACACTCAGGCCTTCCTCGACGCCCTCGCCGCCGGCGGTGGCAAACCCCTTGAGCAACTGAGCCCGAAAGACGCCCGTGCGGTGCTGACCGGCGCCCAGGCTTCGGTGAAGGTTGACCTGTCCGGCGTTGAAGTCAGCGACAAGGCGATCAAGGTCGACGGCCAGACGATCAACCTGAAAGTGGTGCGTCCGGCCAAGGTCAAAGGCGAGTTGCCGGTGTTCATGTTCTTCCACGGTGGCGGCTGGGTGCTGGGCGACTTCCCGACGCACCAACGCTTGATTCGTGATCTGGTGGTGGGTTCTGGCGCGGTCGCGGTGTACGTCGATTACACGCCGTCGCCGGAAGCGCAGTACCCGACCGCGATCAATCAGGCTTACGCCGCGACGAAATGGGTAGCGGAACACGGCAAGCAAATTGGCGTCGACGGCAAGCGTCTGGCGGTGGCTGGCAACAGCGTCGGCGGCAACATGGCGGCGGTCGTGGCGTTGATGGCCAAGGAACAGAAAACCCCGGCGCTGCGCTTCCAGTTGCTGATGTGGCCGGTGACCAACGCCGGGTTCGATAACGGCTCGTACCAGCAATTCGCCGAGGGCCACTTCCTGACCAAAGGCATGATGCAGTGGTTCTGGGACAACTACACCACCAACCCGGCCGAGCGTGCGCAGATCCATGCCTCGCCGCTCAACGCCAGCGCCGAACAGCTCAAGGGCCTGCCCGCCGCACTGGTACAGACCGCCGAGTTCGACGTGCTGCGTGACGAAGGCGAAGGCTACGCCCGCCACCTCGACGCGGCCGGTGTAGCGGTGACCTCGGTACGTTACAACGGGATGATTCACGACTTCGGCCTGCTCAACCCGCTGAACGGGATTCCTGAAGTCAAAGCCGCCGTGCGCCAGGCCGCGGCAGAACTCAAGACCCACCTGAACTGAGTGCAACCCCTCGCCACACCTTCGGGTGTGGCGTTTTCTTTTGTGCCCGCCGGAGTTCGACTCATGAGCCTTTTTTCTGCCCATCTGCTGTCCTGGAGCGCCCTGCTGCTGGCGCTCGACGCCTTGCTCTGGCATCTGGCGCCGTTCAAACACCGTGCCCCGCGGGTCGGTGTGCGGCTGGTGCTGTTTCTGGCATTCAGCGCGCTGGCCATCAACGCCGGCGTCAGCCCGTTGCAGGCACCATTGTTTGCCGATGACCCGGTGGCGCAACTCGGGGCGACGGCGCTGGGGATTCTCTGGTGGCTGTACGCCGCGCGGGTGCTGACCGAAGTCATCGGTCTGATCCTGATGCGCCGCATCGGTCACAGCGGCCGCCTGCTGCAGGACGTGATCGGTGCGCTGGTGTTTCTGGCGGCCATCGTCGCAGCGGCCGGTTATGTGCTGGATCTGCCGGTCAAAGGCCTGCTCGCGACCTCCGGCGTGGTGGCTATCGTCATCGGTCTGGCGCTGCAAAGCACCTTGGCCGATGTGTTTTCCGGCATCGTGCTCAACACCACCAAGCCGTATCAGGTGGATGATCTGGTGGTCATCGACGGCGTCGAAGGCAAGGTGCTCGACATCAACTGGCGCGCCACGCACCTGCTGTCCAGCAGCGGCACCCTGGCCGTGGTACCGAACTCGGTGGCGGCCAAGGCCAAGATCGTCAACCTCAGCCGGCCGAACAACCTGCACGGCGTGTCGATCAGCATCAAGGTGCCGAACCACATCCGCCCGCGCCGGGTGCTCGACGCCCTCGACCGCACGCTGCAAGGCAGCAGCAGTTTGTTGTTGTCGCCTGCGCCGAAAGCGGTACTGAAAGAGGCCGGCGAAGAAATGTCGGAATACGTGGCCAGCGGTTTCATCGCCGAACTGGGCAAGAAAAGCGACGTGCGCAATCAACTGTTCGACCTCGCCCACCGCCATCTTGAAGCAGCCGGTATTTCGCGGCACCCGGACGGCGTGATCGAACCGTCGACCCGCGCCCGCGCGTTGCTCGATGAGGTGAAGATCTTCCGCTCGCTGAGCCATGAAGAACGCGATCGCCTCGCCGAGTCGATGGTCGCGCAGCAGTACAGCGCCGGGCAGGTAGTGCTCAATCTGGAGGAAGTCCCGGACAGCCTGTTCGTCATCGCCACCGGCGTGGTCAGCGCTAGCGTGCCGGACGGCAATGGCTTCACCGAGGCCGGGCGCATGGGGCCGAGCGAGGTCATGGGTGAGCAGAGCATTCTGGCGGATACGCCTTCGCAAGCGACGTTCACCGCGCTGACGTCGTCGATCATTTATCGCCTCGACAAGAACCTGACTCGCCAGTGCATGGAACAGCGCAGTGAAGTGGGCCAGGCATTGAACAAGTTGCAGGCGGTACGGCAGCAGAACAGTCGGTTGGCGTTGATGGCCAAGCCTGTGCCGGTTCGTAAGGGTGGGTTTTTGGGGTGGTTGCAAAAGCGCTGAGCCCTTTGCTACAGACGAAAAAATGCCCGCTCTTCAGCGGGCATCTCTCTTTCTACCAATTACTGGGCAGTGAACTTGGTATAGCTGTTGATCAGGTTGCGGTAGTTAGGCAGACGCTGCGACAGCAGATTCGCCAGGCCTTCCATGTCGTTGCGCCAGTCGACTTGCAGCTCACAAGCCACAGCGAACCAGTTCAGCAGGTGTGCACCGGCAGCCGACATGCGCGCCCACGCCGCTTGTTGCACGGTGGTGTTGAAGGTGCCGGAAGCGTCGGTGACCACGAACACTTCAAAACCTTCAGCGATGGCCGACAGGGTCGGGAACGCCACGCACACGTCAGTCACCACACCGGCGATGATCAGTTGCTTGCGGCCGGTAGCCTTGATGGCCTTGACGAAGTCTTCGTTGTCCCAGGCGTTGATCTGGCCAGGGCGGGCAATGAACGGCGCGTCCGGGAATTGCTCTTTCAGCTCAGGCACGATCGGGCCGTTCGGGCCGGAATCGAAGCTGGTGGTGAGGATGGTCGGCAGGTTGAAGAATTTGGCGATGTCGCCCAGTGCCAGCACGTTGTTCTTGAACTCGTTCGGCGAGAAATCCTGTACCAGCGAGATCAGACCGGTCTGGTGGTCGACCAACAGCACAACGGCATCGTCTTTGTTCAGGCGGCTGTAAGGAACGTTGCTCATGTGAAACTCCTCGATGGATGGTTATTGCGGGGAGCGCCGCTCACACAGAGCGACGCTTTTTTCAATAGGATCAGAACGCGAAGCAGGAGCAGCCGAACGCGCCCCAGAAACCGGCGAAATCGCTGACCGGCGCATTCGACATCCGCGCTTTTTCGTGGCTGTGGGTATGCACTGCGCACGGGCCGCTGCACTGGTGCACCTGGGCCTGCAAGGGCGAATTCGGGCGCCAGTGGCCCGGGACTTTCACCACCGGCGACCACTCCGGCAGCACCGGCAGCGAACGTGGGCCAAGGTCTTCGAAGTCGCCGGCGGCGTACACGATCTTGCCGCCAACCACCGTCATGACCGACTCGATCCACTTGATCGCTTCTTCTTCGACACTGAAGAAGTCCGCGCTCAGCGCTGCCAGGTCCGCCAGTTGCCCGACCTTGATCTGGCCTTTCTTGCCCTGCTCGGACGAGAACCAGGCGCTGCCATGGGTGAACAGTTCCAGCGCGGTGCTGCGTGGCAACCCTTCTTCGTACAGCGCCAGACCGCCAACGGTGCGACCGCTGACCATCCAGTACAGCGAAGTCCACGGGTTGTAGCTCGACACCCGGGTGGCATCGGTGCCCGCGCCGACCGGTACGCCTTCGGCGAGCATGCGCTTGATCGGTGGGGTGGCTTCGGCGGCTTGTTTGCCGTAACGGTCAACGAAGTATTCGCCCTGGAACGCCATGCGATCCTGAATCGCGATGCCGCCGCCCAGTGCCCTCACCCGCTCGATGTTCTGCGGGGTGATGGTTTCGGCGTGATCGAAGAACCACGGCAGGCCGTTGAACGGAATGTCGCGGTTGACCTTCTCGAACACATCCAGCATGCGGCTGATCGATTCGTTGTAAGTGGCGTGCAGACGGAACGGCCAGCGCTGCTCGACCAGGTGGCGCACCACCGGCTCCAATTCCTGTTCCATGGTCTGCGGCAGGTCCGGGCGCGGTTCGAGGAAGTCTTCGAAGTCCGCTGCCGAGAACACCAGCATTTCCCCGGCGCCGTTGTGGCGCAGGAAGTCATCGCCCTGATGCAACTTGACGCTGCCGGTCCAGTTCTGGAAGTCGGTCAGCTCTTCTTTCGGCTTCTGGGTGAACAGGTTGTAGGCGATGCGCACGGTCAACTGGTCGTCTTTGGCCAGTTGTTCGATTACCTGATAATCGTCCGGATAGTTCTGGAAACCGCCGCCGGCATCGATGGCGCTGGTCAGGCCGAGGCGATTGAGTTCGCGCATGAATTGGCGGGTCGAGTTGACCTGATATTCCAGCGGCAGCTTCGGCCCCTTGGCCAGCGTCGAGTACAGAATCATCGCGTTCGGCCGCGCCACCAGCATGCCGGTCGGGTTGCCGTTGGCATCGCGCACGATCTCGCCGCCCGGCGGGTTCGGCGTGTCGCGGGTGTAGCCGGCCACGCGCAACGCGGCGCGGTTGAGCAACGCACGGTCATACAGGTGCAGGATGAACACCGGGGTGTCCGGCGCCGCCTGGTTGATTTCTTCGAGGGTCGGCATGCGTTTTTCGGCGAACTGGAATTCGTTCCAGCCACCGACCACGCGCACCCATTGCGGAGTCGGCGTGCGGTCGGCCTGATCCTTGAGCATGCGCAGCGCATCGGCGAGCGACGGCACGCCTTCCCAGCGCAGTTCGAGGTTGTAGTTCAAGCCGCCACGGATCAGGTGCAAGTGCGAGTCGTTGAGACCGGGAATCACGCAGCGGCCCTTGAGGTCGACCACTTGAGTGCCGGCGCCCTTGAGGGCCATCGCCTCGGCATCGTTACCGACGGCGACGAAACGACCGTCCTTGATCGCCACGGCACTGGCGAGGGGTTTTTCGCGGTCTACCGTATGAAATTGGCCATTGAACAGAATCAGATCGGCGTTCATCGCAGTTCCTTCGAGATAAGTGAAACGGAGCCCGGACCCGCCGCTTCAGCGCGGCGGATTGGCATTGGATTCGAGGTATTTGTGTGACTGACCGGCTTCCAGCCACGGCGCGAACAGACGGGTCACGGGCGGCATGAACACGTAGACCACCGACACCACGATGGTCAGGGTGATCAGGAACGTGGCGACCACGTAGTTGGACAGGAAGGCATTGAGTTGCAGCAGTGGCCCCCAGATCAGCGGCACCAGCAAGGTGTGCGGCAGGATCACCAGCAGCGTCACTACAGCCTGCTTCCAGCGCGGTGGCGGTGAGCCAGCCTCGGCCAGCGGCGTGAACCAGAATTCGTTGGCCGCATTGACTTCGGTCTGGTCGCCGTCGGCGAGCATCGGTGCAGCTTCGTCGATCAGTTTCTGACGCTGCGGTGAGTCGAGCCAGCGCTGCATCGCCTCGGTCGAGCAATAACGCAGCACGCAGGTGAACAGTGCGAGCCCGCCCTGCTGGCTGCGCATCACGTCCACGCCCAAGTGCCCTTCTTCGCGCCCCGCCACGCTGACGATGTTGCGCAGCCAGGCTTCGTAAGGCTGCTCGAAACCGGCCTTGACCCGGTGCTTGACGATCAGCGTCACGGTTTCTTCGGGTCCCGGTTTTTTCAGGGTCTGGGCATCAGGCATAACGGAGTACTCCGGGCAAACGAACATTGAGCGCCAGCCGTCCGGGCCCGGCGATCAGAACAGTGGTGAAGAGGATCAACAGCAACCAGCCGAACTGCCCTTCGGCCACACTCCATTGCGGATGCACAAGCAGCAGCGCCACCAGCAGCACAAAGAGAATAGGCAAGCACGCCAGACGCGCCAGCACCCCGGCGACGATCAGCAGCGGACAGAGGACTTCGGCGAAGATCGCCAGAATCAAAGTGAGATGGGCCCCGAGGTGAAACGGATCTTCGATCTGTTGCAGCTGCGCGGTGAAGTCCAGCAGCTTGGGCAAGCCGTGGACGAACAGCAGAAACAATCCGCCGGCGACCCGCAGAAACAGCAGGCCGAGATCTTGCGCCTGGTCATTGCGTTGTACAGCGTTCATGGGCCCACCCTTGATCAATCATTGCAGGCAATGGTGCAACGATTGACCGGGGGGAAATTGGATGGGTGTGCTCTCTTTTTTGAGAGCACCGTCGGTCGTTCCCACGCTCTGCGTGGGAATGCCTCAATGGACGCTCTGCGTCCGCTCTTTGGGACGCGGAGCGTCCCGGGCTGCATTCCCACGCGGAGCGTGGGAACGATCAGGTGAGCAGTCGATCAAGCTACAGCGGGCGCCTCAGCCTTCAGTTCCAGATTATCCAGCACTCGATTCACCGCCAGCTCCCCCAACATGATCAACTGCGCAATCCCCAGCAACACATGCCGCTGCGGGCCGTCCACCAGCCCGGCGAAGTCATTGGCCATGACCTTGGCCGAGGTCAGGGTTTCGCAGGCGTCGGCCAGCAGTTCTTCGCTGTCGATGCCGGGAGCGATGAGGTAGCGGGTGTTGGGTTTGAGCAGCGGTTTGCGGGGGAGCAGCGGATTGAGGTAATGATCGAGCGCGCGTTCGGCGGCTTCGTGGAATTTCTTGGAGTCGAGGGTTTCGTAGGGCGAGGTAGTGTCGGTTTCAGGCGGGTTTGGCGTGGGTTTGATCATGGATAAAGCCTCTAGAGTAGTGGAGGCGCCACGCTTCGCTGCTAAACGAAAGAGGTGGCGGCCGTACGCGGGTTAGCAGACCAGGACTCTAGAACCCGGCGCACCGAAGTGCCCCACGCAAAGCCGCCATAACGTGGACGGTCAGGCGTAAGCCTGATCACGAACGAAGGGCATTGTGCGTCTAGAGTAGATCCGGGCTGCTAAACCCGATCGCTGTTTTTCAGCGACCGGCAAACAATAGAACCCGTCCCAGAGGCGCACAAGCCGGCGGATTCTGGCGTACACGTAGGCAAAGGCGCAAGGCGTTGTGGCTTACCGGAAGTAACGCTAAACACCTTTCAACAACGCGCTAAACCGCCGGAATATCCAGCGTCACCGACATGAACTGACTGATCCGCGAACGCAGCCATTTCTCTGCCGGGTCGTTGTCATGCACCCCGCTCCACGCCATCGACAGTTGCGCCGCATCAATCGGAAACGGCGGATCTTCAGCCCGCAACGCACACCCTTCGACCAATGCACACGCCGCGTAATCCGGCACGGTCGCGATCATCTCGGTGCCGGCCAGCAGCGCGCGCAGGCCGCTGAACTGCGGCACACCGAGCACCACCCGGCGGCTGCGACCGACCTTGGCCAGGTCCATGTCGATGTTGCCGCTCAGGTCTCCGGAGAACGAGACCATCGCGTGCGGGCGCTCGCAATACTCGTCAAGCGTCAGCGGGCCCGGACGGTTGTCGCCGCGCAGGACCTTGCAGGGAATATCGCGCAGTTTCTTGCGCTTGGCGTTGGCCGGCAGATCGGTGGTGTAGCTCACGCCGACGGAGATTTCCCCGGACGCCAGCAACCCCGGCATCAGCAGGTAATTGGCGCGACGTACCACCACGACAATCCCCGGCGCTTCTTCCTGCAACTGGCGCAGCAGCGGCGGGAACAGACCGAATTCGGCATCGTCCGACAAGCCGATGCGAAACACGTCGCAACTGGTCGCCGGATCGAACTCCTTGGCCCGGCTGACCGCGCCGGAAATCACGTCCATCGCCGGTTGCAGTTCCTGGAGAATCGCCAGCGCCCGCGCCGTCGGCTCCATGCCCCGGCCATTGCGCAGCAACAGCGGATCATCGAACAGATCGCGCAGACGCCCCAGCGCGGCGCTCACCGCAGGCTGCCCCATGAACAGTTTTTCGGCGACGCGGGTCAGGTTCTTTTCGAACATCAGCGCTTCGAAAATCACCAGCAGGTTCATGTCGACGCGGCGCAGATCGTTACGGTTCATGGGGCACGTTTTCCTTGTTTGAGCCTGACGTGGGAGCTGCGCACTTTACTCGATAAGCGGCACTTTGGCCGCGCGTTTGTAGGGGCCGTATTCAACCGGTACCCACTGGAAGTGCTTGTCGACTGCCGTGATGTGGCCGATGCCCGGGAACGGTAAGTGCGCAGCCGTGACCCAGGTCTTGCTGGCCGCCGCTGCACTGAACACGGCGTTGCGACTCTTGATCGCTTGCTGACCGTTGACGTCGAAGCGGATCGACACCTCTGGATGATCAAACTGCACCGCCAGGTTATGCACCAGATCGCCCATGAACACGATGCTCTGGTTCTGCGAAGTGAAGCGGTAGGTGGTGCTGCCCGGCGTGTGCCCGGCTTCCAGTGTGGCTTCGACCACACCCGGCAAAGGCGACTGACCCTCTGCGAACGTCTTGAAGCGCCCGGCCGCCACGTAAGGCGCAGTGGAGTCCTGGGCGATCTTGAAGAACTCCCGGGCACCGGCCGGCGCCTTGGCCTCGGCCTGCGGATCGAGCCAGTAATCGGCTTCGGCCTTGGCGGTGTAAACCGTGGCATTGGCAAAGATCGGCCGTTGCTGGCCGTCGACCAGCCCACAGACGTGATCAAGGTGCAGGTGCGTCAGCAGAATCGCGTCGACCTGCTCAGGCTTGTAACCCGCTGCCTGCATGTTCGCCGAGAGCTGGCCGGCAGTGGCGCCGATGCACTGGCCCGCGCCGGTATCCACCAGAATCAATTGTTTGCCGGTGTTGACCAGGAACGCATTGAACGCAGTCTGCACGCCCGGCGTTTCAATCGAGCGACGGGCCAGCAGCGCGCGAATCTGGCCCTGACTCATGCCCTGCAGCAGCTTCGGCGACAAATCGTTGTAGCCGTCGAACAGCGCCGTCACCTCGTAATCGCCCAGCGCCAGCCGGAAATAACCCGGCGCCTGCGTGCCGACCTGCGGTGCCTGCGCCATGGCGCTGGACATCACACCGACCACCGCCATGCCGATTACGCCGTTGAACAAACCTTTCATATGCATCCTCTCGCCCGAGCCCGATTCTGCGGCCCCTTATGGCCCGCCCCCAATCTTCGCCATCCTGCCCGGTTCCCCTCATGGCGACTTGCAACGGTGTGCTGAGTTGCAGCCGACGGTGGAATTAACAACGTTTAACTCGTCAGCACTCGCCCTTCACCAAACAATGAATCCCTCTGCGCAGCGTTGTTTTTTTGACCTGAGGGAAAGCGCTGACCGTGCGTTCCCCCCCGACACGGACCTAGGCCATGGCTCACTTACAGCAAACCGTCGCCCTCGCCCCTGCCAGCGAACACCGCAAATCCAGCACCGGCGGCCTCAGCCCGCAGCGCGAGCGGCTGGTGAAACAACTGATCCTCGAACGCCTCGGCGACAGCCTTGAAGTCACCGAACTGGCCAGCGCCTGCTCACTGTCACGCAGTCATTTTTCCCGGGCGTTCAAATGCAGTACCGGGTACTCGCCGCAAGACTGGATCCGAACCCAGCGCATTGCCCGTGCCAAGCTGTTGATCCAGCAGACCAACCACAGCCTCACGCAGATCAGCCTGGAATGCGGCTTCTGCGATCAGGCGCACTTCTGCCACATCTTCACCCGCAGCGAAGGGATCAATCCGTTTGCGTGGCGTTGTCAGGTCATGAAAAACCGCTGAGGCGGTTTCATCCGCGAGCCATCCGCTGCGCCAGTCGCGCCACCCGCTCGCCCAGGTGCGCGGCGGTTTGTTGGTCTTCCAGCGGCGGTGCGTGTTCGGGCGGTTGTTCGACACTGGATTGGGACATGGCGCCGAGGGAGCTGCCGAGGCGATTCAATTGACCGTCGAAAACACCTTGGCACGCACGCGCCGGCAACAGATCGAGCCCGACCCAGATCATCGAATGCTGGGCCGCAAACACCGCCATTTGCAGCAGGGTATTGAGCTTGTCGCCGCACAGGCTGCCGGAATTGGTGAAGCCCGCCGCGAGCTTGTCGCGCCACGGCCGGGCGAGATAGAACGAAGCCGTGGCCTCCATGAATTGCTTGAACGCCGCCGACGCGCTGCCCATGTAGGTCGGCGCGCCGAAAATGATGGCGTCGGCGCGGTGCAGGTCATCCCAGTGGGCTTCCACGTCTTCCACGGCCAGCAACAGGCAGGTGCTGCCCAGGTGGCGTTCCACACCTTGGGCCACAGCCTGGGCAATGACGCGGGTATGCCCGTAGCCACTGTGATAGACCACCACCACCTTGCTCATCGCAGCGTCCTCCGGACGTATGCATTCCATTGCCCCGCAGTTTTGGCTCTGAAGCCGGCACGGACGAGTTAATCGTTGTTAATTCTCCCCGACTGTCGGGTCAGCGGGCACGGTTTCCACCCTTTAAATACAGTGGTGACGGCACTGGAGGCCGAGCGATTCCCGGACGCGCGCCCAACGTGCACATTGCGCTGGCGCCAAATCCTGAGGAATATGCCCGGATACTGCGGTTCAGACGGCTTGCGTGCCCCTCAAGTCGCCATCCGCCCTGCCCGTCACGGACTCTTCACCGAGGCGGACCAGGATCATAAAAAACGTCGAAGGAGTGAGCGGTTGAGTTTTTCCCCGAATCAGGCCATCGGTTTCGGCCCCTATCGGATCCACCCCGGCCAGCGGCTGGTGCTTGAAGGCGACCAGCCTTTGCGCCTGGGCCGTCGCGCCATGGACATTTTGCTGATCCTGCTGGCCAACGCCGGCGAGGTGGTGAGCAAGCAGCAGTTGATCGCCGGGGTCTGGCCGGACAGCGTGGTGGAAGACATCAACCTGCGGGTGCACATGGCCGCACTGCGCAAGGCCCTCGGTGACGGTCAGGCCGGGCAGCGCTACATCGTCACCGTCGCGCAGCGTGGTTACAGTTTCGTCGCGCCGGTCGTGTTGCAATCCATCGAACAACGCCCCGCCGCCGCCCACCTCGGTCGACATAACCTGCCATTGCGGCGCACGCGGATGATCGGGCGCCAGTCGGTGATCGACAGCCTGATGACGCAACTGCCGCGCCAGCGCTGCATCACTCTGGTCGGCCCCGGCGGCATCGGCAAGACCACCGTGGCCCTGCGTGTCGCCGAACAATTGATCGGCCGTTATCGCGATGGTATTCGGCTGCTGGACCTGGCACCGCTCAACGATCCGGGCTCGATCTGCTCGCACCTCGCCGCCCTGCTGGACCTTTCGCTGCATGACAGCGAGCCGATGGCGTGCCTGATCAACAGCCTGCGCGAGCGGCAGATGCTGCTGGTGATCGATAACTGCGAGCACTTGATCGACGCTGTGGCGTTGCTGAGTGAAAGCATTCTGCGTGGCGCGCCGCAGGTGCACATTCTGGCCACCAGCCGCGAAAGTCTGCGCGCCGAGGGCGAGTATGTGCAGCGGCTGGAATCTCTCGATTGCCCGCCACCGATTGCAGTGCTCGACCGCGATCAGGCGATGGGGTTTTCTGCGCTGCAGTTGTTCGTCGAACGGGCGATGGCGGCTCATGAACACTTTGAGCCGGGCAACGCCGACCTGCCCTTGATCATCGACATCTGTCGGCGGCTGGACGGCATCCCGCTGGCACTGGAACTGGCCGCCGCGCAGGTGGCGGGTCTTGGGCTGGAGGGTTTGCTGAGTCAGCTCCAGGGGCGTTTGCCGGCGGGCAATCAGACTCGTCTCGGCCGGCATGAAACCCTGCGCGCTACGCTGGACTGGAGCTTCAATCTGCTCAACGCCTGCGAACAGACCGGCCTGCGCCGACTGGGTGTGTTTCGTGGCGCGTTCACGCTGGAATCTGCGGCGGCGGTCATCGTCGGTCAGCACATCGAATCGAACGAAGTGTTTGCCTCGATCACACAACTGGTCGCCAAGTCGCTGCTCAACGTCGAGGTCGGCGATGAAGAGGTGTTCTATCGCCTGCTCGACACCACTCGTCGCTATGCATTGGAAAAGCTCGACCAGGCCGCCGAACTCGGCGAAACCCGCGAGCGCCATGCCGAACGCAGCCTGGCGCTGATGCATCAGGCCCAGGCCGATTGGGAGAACACGGCGACCGAAGTCTGGATCGAGCGTTACGCCCGGGGCCTTGAAGACCTGCGCGCGGCGCTTGAGTGGACGCTGAATGACCAAGGCTCGCGCGCGCTCGGCGTAAGCCTGACGGCGACCTCGGCACCGTTGTGGCAGGAACTGTCCCTGCTCAAGGAGTACGGCGTTCATGTGCGCCGGGCACTGGCGTTGCTGGCGTCATCCGACGAGCCCTGCCCGCGACTGGAAATCGCCTTGAAACTGGCCCTCGGCAGCGCCTGCTACCACACCTGGGGCGGCACGCCGGAAACCATCGAGGCCTTCGTCAGCGCCCGGCTGCTGGCGCAACGGCACGACGACATGGCCGGCCAGTTGCGCGCGGTGTCGGGGCACATGGCGGTCAATCTCAGTTGCGGGCATTACCAGATGGCGCTGGAGCAGAGCGAGCAATTCGAAAGTCTCGGCGTGCACGGCGATGCGCAGTTGTCCTTGAGTACCCATCGCTTGCGGGTGCTCGCGCTGCATTACGCCGGCGATCAGCATCAGGCGCGAATCCACGCCGAACAGGTCATTCAGCGCATGGCCCACAGCGGCCACCTCAACCGCTTCACTCACGGTTTCGGCGTGCAATACGACCAGAGCGTCGCCTCGCTGACCGTCCTCGCCCGGGTGTTGTGGTTGCAAGGTTTTCCCGAGCAGGCCTGGCGCACGGCGCGGCAGGCACTGGACATCGCGGTGCAGATCAACCACGGCACTTCGATCTGCTACACCCTGGCACTCGCCTCGTGCCTGATCGCCCATTACAACGGCGACGTACAAAACGCCCGCGCGTTGCTGCAACTGCTGCTCGAACAGGCGCAGAAGCATTCGGTGCTGCTGTTCTATACGTGGGCGCGACACTATGCGCAGGTGATCGATGCTGACAAGGCCCCCGCCATCCCGCCCGCCGACAGCGGTCTGGTCAGGGAAATCATGGTCACGCTGGATCCGGGTTTCGTTGATGATGCGTTGCTCGAACGAGCACAAAGCGGCGCGGCCGGCTGGAGTACTGCGGAGATTTTGCGGGCCCGGGCCGAGCGGTTGCTGGCGGCTGATTCGCCCTGTCATCACACGGCCGAAAGCGCCTTGCAGCAATCCCTTGAGATAGCACGGACACAAGGAGCCCTGGCCTGGGAACTGCGCAGCGCAACGTCGCTGGCTCAGTTGTGGCAGCGCCAGTCGCGTTATCACGAGGCGCTAGAATTGCTGACTCCGATCTACCAGCGCTTCACCGAAGGTTATGCCACCCCGGACTTGCGCAAGGTACGTCTACTGCTCGACGAACTGCGCGCTCAGTCGGCCGCTTGAGGCCGGCCGGGTGCGGCCCAGGTAACGCGTGTGTCGACGCTCGACATCATTCAGCTCGCCGCACTGCTCCAGCCGTTCACGGGCATAGCGGCGCGTGGTGTTGAGCATTCGATAGCGCAGCGTTCCGCTGGATCGGTCCGTTGTCAGTAACGATTTGACCGCCAACTGCTCAACCACGGCCACCAGCCTCGAGGGTGGCAGTTGCGCGCAACTGATCACGCCGATAGCGGCGTCCAGGGTGAATGCCATCTTGAACACCGACAAGCGTTGCAGCACGCGTTGTTCCTGCTCGCTCAAGCGCTGATAGCTCCAGTCCAGCGCGGCCTTCATCGACTGATGGCGTGGCACGGCGGTGCGGCGACCGTGACTCAGCACTTGCAGACCTTGATCCAGTTGCGTCTGAAGGCCGACCAGCGCCAAGGCATCGATCTGTGCCGCTGCCAGTTCGATCGCCAACGGCAGACCATCGAGCCGCCGACAGATATCGCGCAGCGTTTCCAGATCCTGTCCACGCAGACTGAAGCCGTGTTGACGCGCGCGAGCACGACTGACAAACAGCTGCACCGCCGAATAGCTCATGACCTCGGCGACACTGTTGAGCGCCGAGGCTTTGGGAAGGGTCAGGGGCGGCAGCGGCTGGAGGACTTCCAGACCGAGACGCAACGGTTCGCGGCTGGTGGCCAGGATCGACAGACGGGGCGCGGCGTCGAGGAGTTTTTGCACCAGGTTCCGGCAGGCTTCGTGCAGATGCTCGCAGTTGTCCAGCACCAGCAAGGCGTGACGCGCTGCGAGGGTGGGGAAATCAGTGTCGAGGGTTTTCAGCAGGTGATCGAGGAGCGGGATGTCATCGCCGACCAGCGACAGATCCACCTGCCACACGCCGTCACGAAAATGCTGCAGCAGCAGTTCCGCTGCGCGCAGTGCCACGGTGCTTTTGCCAACGCCGGCAGGCCCCGTCACCGTCAGGAGCCGGGACAGCGGTAATTGCCGGACCAGACCACCGACCAGTGAATCGCGCCCGGTGACCGGCGTCAGTCGTGCGGGCAAATTGTGTTGGGGCGCTTGCAGGTTTTCGAACACCACGTGGGCGGCGCTGTCGCCCTGCACTGGTGCCACGAAGCTGTACCCGCGTTGCGGCACATTGACGATATAGCGCTGGCCTTTTTCGCCGTCGCCGAGGGCCCGGCGCAGCGCGGCGATGTGCACCCGCAGGTTGATCTCCTCGACCACCGAGGTCGGCCACACCAGCGCGATCAATTGCTCTTTGCTGACCACCTGGCCGGCGCGCTCGACCAGCACTTGCAGAATGTCCAGCGCACGCCCGCCCATGCGCAATTGCCGATCCCCTTCGAGGATCAGCCGCTGGCGCAAATGGAACGCGTACGGCCCGAAGCGCAGGACCGACGCCGAGTTCAATTCGTTGAGGCTGTTCATGTCCGCTATCTTCGCAGGCCTCGATGACGGTACAACCACCACGCGGGGTCCAGCACGGACATCCGGATGCCCGGAACGGACAGAACCGCTCTAGCTGAACTGTTCGCGATATTGCGTGGGGGTCAGCCCGAGCTTTTCGCCGAACAGAAACCGCATGTGCCGCACACTGCCGAAACCGCTTTTGTAGGCCACGGTTTTCAGCGGCAGATCGCTGGTTTCCAGCAGATTTCGCGCGCAATCGATACGTGCACTTTGCAGGAATTCCATGGGTGTCATGTTGACCTCGCGGGCGAATACCCGAGCGAAGTGTCGTGCACTCATGTTCGCAAGACTTGCCATGCGCTCGACGGTGAAGGCTTCCTCCAGATGTTCCAGCACATGGTTCTGCACCCGGGTAATCGGCGTTTCCTGGGGCGCCACCGCTGCCATCAACGGGCTGAACTGCGCTTGCCCGCCCTGGCGCTTCATGACGACCAGCAGCACCTTGGCCACGTCCTGGGCAATCTTTTTGCCATGATCGCGAGCGACCACCGCCAACGCCATATCGATGCCGGCCGTGACACCTCCGGAGGTGATCAGGTTGCGATCCTCAATAAAAATCTGGTCGGTCGCGACGTTTGCCTTCGGAAAGCCCTTGATCAAGCGTTCGGTGTAATTCCAGTGGGTGGTCACACGATAGCCGTCGAGCAGTCCGGCATGGCCCAGCACGAAAGCGCCGGTACAGATCGAGCCATATTGCCCGGCGCGCGTGACCGCGCCTTGCAGCCAGGCGAGCAGCGGCGGGTGTTTTTCGTTGTAGGCGCCGGGGCCGCCCGGCACCAGCAGCAAGTCGTAGCGTTCATCGGCTTCGTCCATATGCCGATCGGTGTGCACGAGGACGCCATTGGACGCACGCAACGGCCCGCGCTCGGTGCCCAGGGTGGTCAGGTGATAGTGGTCTTGCGGTTTCAGGTAGCGGTTGGCAACCGAAAAGACTTCCAGAGGTCCGGCCATGTCGAGCAGCAGAAAATCCGGAAACAGCACCATTGCCACGGTCTTCATGTGGGCATCACCAAAATCCAAGCAAAGTCATAAGTCTGCGCATTATGGCCAGATACGGTGAAAACGTTGGAAAAGAATGCGTGATCCAGTGCACACAACTGTCAACCAAAACAGGACAGTATTTCAATTTTCATCTACTTATTGCATCGCAGGGTAACCAGTAACCTTCTCCTCACTCGGACGAATCAACGTCCTGAAAGGAGATTTCATCATGCTGACCCTTCGTAAAGCTTCCGACCGTGGTCTGGCCAATCATGGCTGGTTGAAGTCGTTCCACACCTTTTCCTTCGCCAGCTACCGTGACCCGCGTGAACAGGGTTTCTCCGACCTGCTGGTGATCAACGATGACCGCGTCGCCGCCGGCAAGGGCTTTGGCCAGCACCCGCACCGTGACATGGAGATTTTCTCCTATGTGCTCGAAGGCGCCCTTGAACACAAGGACACCCTCGGCACCGGCTCGGTGATCCGCCCCGGCGATGTGCAACTGATGAGCGCCGGCAGCGGCGTGGCCCACAGCGAGTTCAACCACTCGGCGAGCAAGCCTGTGCACTTCCTGCAGATCTGGATCGTGCCGGATGTCAGCGGCGCCAAACCGCGCTACCAGCAAGAACACTTCAGCGAACAGAAAAAACGCGGTCGCCTGCAACTGATCATTTCGCCCGAAGGCAGCCACGGCTCGCTGAAAGTGCGCCAGGATGCACGGGTGTATGCCGGGCTGTTCGATGGCCAGGAAAGCGCCACCCTCAAGCTGCCCGCCAATCGCTACGCCTATGTGCATGTTGCTCGCGGCAGCGTTGAACTGAACGGCGTGCAGTTGAAGGAAGGCGACGGCGTGCGGGTTCGTGAAGAACAGGCGCTGACCCTGAGCAATGGCCAGAATGCCGAAGTCCTGGTGTTTGATCTGCGCCCGCAGGAACTGCCGGAAATGCCATGAGGCAGCGGTTTCGACGCTCCCAAAAAACGGCCTTCAGTGAAGGCCGTTTTTTTTCGCAGAACAACTATTCGTTTTCCAGCACAAACGCTTCGACAATGTGTTCGATCACCGCTCTGACCCGCGCGGTGTGACGTAAATCCGCATGGGTCACCAGCCACACTTCATAAGGCAACGGACGCGTGCGCTCCGGCCACAACCTGACCAGACCATCACGCTCGCCCATGTAGACCGGGATTTCTCCTACCCCCAACCCGGCGGCAATCGAGCGGCGGACCAACAGGCTGGAGCTCAGACCGGCGACGATCCGCCCGCGAGTCATGGGTTCCGACACGAGGGTCAGATCCTTGTTGCCCTGCAGATACGGCTGGTACACCACCAGATCATGGCCCTCGAACGCACTGCCCGGCGCCGGCACGCCATGGCTGTCGACATAGGCCTGCGAGGCAAACAGCCCCACCGGCCAACGCGCGATGCGCCGAGCGATCAGGTCCGGATTGTCCGGACGGGTGTTGCGCACGGCGATGTCCGCTTCACGTTTGGCCAGGCTGAGGATTTGCGTGGAGGCGTCCAGTTGCACACGCACGTCCGGATGCCGTTCGTGCAACTGCGCGATGGCCGGGATCAGGAAGTCGATGGCCAGCGAATCGGTGGTGCTGACTCGCACACTGCCGGTCAGGCGATCGTCCAGGCCCTGGATACGCCGTTCCAGCTCCAGCGCCGAATGCTCCATTTTTTCCACCGACTTGAGCGCCGCTTCGCCGACGGCCGTCAGTGCATAGCCCTCGGAGGTGCGCAGAAACAAGGTCGCGCCCAGCGACTTTTCCAGTGCCGTGATGCGGCGCCCGACCGTTGCCTGATCCACGCCCAGCACGCGCGCGGCGCCGCGCAATGTCGACTCGCGGCAGACCGCAAGAAACACCCGTGCATCATCCCAGTTCATACCGTTCTCCATTGATGCATAAACGCATCACAATCACGCAAACTCGCTGCATTAACGCAGCAACGATAGCCGATATGCTGGGCGCCATAAACCTTTCAAAGGATTGCCGTCATGCACACTTCAACTGTTTCGCCCGAACGTCCGGACACAAGTGTCTGGCTGGCGATCTTCGCCGGACTTTGCGCCAGCCTGGTCAGCATCGGTCTGGCGCGTTTCGCCTACACGCCGCTGATCCCTTCGCTGATTCAGGCCCAATGGTTTTCCGCCCATGATGTGGTCTATCTCGGCGCGGCCAACCTGGTCGGTTACCTGATCGGCGCCCTCCTCGGCCGACCGCTGGCACGTCGTCTCACCCAGAGAAATGCCTTGCGACTGATGATGCTGGCGGTGACCGTGGCGTTTTTTGCCTGTGCGTATCCCGTGTCGGTGAGCTGGTATTTCGGCTGGCGCCTGCTGTCCGGGATCGCAGGCGGCGCGATCATGGTGCTGGTGGCTGCGACCGTACTGCCCCATGTACCCGCCGCGCGCAAGGGCCTGGCCAGTGGGGCGATTTTCCTCGGCATCGGTCTGGGCATCGCCGGTTCGGGCACGATTGTTCCGCTGCTGTTGAGCCTTGGCCTGCAGGCGACCTGGCTGGGATTGGGCGCTTTGTCGCTGGCACTGACGGCATTGAGCTGGTTCGGCTGGCCCTCGCAGCTGCCCCATGCAATCACCACCACCGCTGAAGTGGAACCGGTCGCTCCGACACCGCCTGCTGTTTATCTGCTGTTTGCCCAATACGCATTCATGGCCGCCGGGCTGGTGCCGGCCATGGTTTTCCTGGTGGATTACGTCGCCCGTGGCCTGGGCGCCGGGGCGCACGTCGGCGCGCTGATCTGGGTCATGTACGGCCTGGGCGCCATCGTCGGCCCGGTGAGTTATGGCTTCCTCGCCGATCACCTTGGCGCGCGGACCGGCATTCGTCTGGTGCTGGTGGTGCAGGCGATCACCCTGGGTTTGCTGGCGGTTTCACATTCGTTCCTGGCGTTGGCGCTGCTGGCGGTGATCCTTGGTTCATTTCCGCCGGGCATTGTGCCGCTAGCACTGGCCCGGGTGCATGAGCTGGTGCCGGATCACCATCGCCAACAGGTGGCGTGGAGCCGGGCCACGGTGTCGTTCGCCACGTTTCAGGCGCTGGCGGGCTTCGCCTATTCGGCGCTGTTCAACGCCACGGGCGGACAACATGCGCTGCTCTTCGTGATTGCCGGCGGTGCCATCGTGATCGCGCTGATACTTGAGCACGCCATGAAATGGCTGCCCTCCTCCGTCGAACAACGCTGCTGCGCCGAATGACGGGAATCATTGCGCCCTGACTGCGTTCCCATCTACTGACCACTTTTTCAAGAGGAATCGAAAATGACGTTGCCCACTGAAATGACCCGAATCGAAATCACCGAACCGGGTGGGCCCGAGGTTCTGCAATCCCGACGCGTACCGCTGCCGGTCGCCGCAGAAGGCGAAGTGCTGATCCGTGTGCACGCCGCCGGCGTCAATCGCCCGGACGCCCTGCAACGCGCCGGCAAGTACCCGATGAAACCCGGCATGAACCCGATCCCGGGCCTTGAAGTGGCCGGCGAGGTCGTAGCAGTTGGCAGCGGTGTCAGCGCATTCGTGGTCGGTGACCGGGTCTGCGCGCTGACCAATGGCGGAGGTTACGCCGAATACTGCACAGTCCCGGCTGGCCAAGCCCTGCCGATCCCCGATGGGCTGGACTGGATCCAGGCTGCGGCCATTCCGGAAACCTTTTTCACGGTATGGGCCAACCTGTTCGGCCTTGGCGGCGCCAGCCGTGGCGAGCGCGCCTTGATTCACGGCGGCACCAGCGGCATCGGCACCACCGCGTTGATGCTGTGCCGCGAGTTTGGCATCGAAGCTTTCGCCACCGCAGGCAGCCCCGACAAATGCGCGGCGATCCGTAACCTTGGCGGGGAAGCGATCAACTACCGGGAACAGGAGTTCGCCGCGGTCATCGCCGAGAAAACCGCCGGCCAGGGCGTCAATGTGATCCTCGACATCATGGGCGGCTCGTACCTCAACGGGAACATCAGCGCCTTGGGGATGGATGGGCGGTTGGTAATGATCGGCTTCCTCGGCGGCGCGCGGGCCAACGACATCGATCTGCTGGCGATCCTCGGCAAGCGTGCGGTGGTCACCGGTTCCCTCCTGCGTGCCCGTACCTCGGCGGAAAAAGCCGCCATCGCCGATCAATTGCGCGAACACGTCTGGCCGGCGCTGGCTGCCGGGCGTTGCCTGCCGATCATCGACAAGGTCTACCCGCTCGCCGACGCAGCCAAGGCCCATGCGCACATGGAAGCGGGCGACCACATCGGCAAGATCGTGCTGAAGATCGATTGAGTCGTTGCAGCATTTTGTAATCGTTGCAGGCTTGCGGTGGTCGAAAATGTCACGCGCGGGTCAAGGCATCTGGTAAAAAGCGTTCTTTGTCCGCGCCTTGGTGAAACGTTTAATGTTCCTTGCCTTCATGACCCGACTTCGACGCCGCCGTCTGGCGTTCGCCTGCATGGCCGCCCTGATCATCGGCGTGCCGGCGAGTTGTGCCGTCCTGGAACACACCGAGCGCAAACTGCTGTTTCGCATCGAGCCGGGCACCGCCGGCTGGTATCACGGCTTGCCCGGCAGCGTGCAGGAACTCGACCTGCAACCGAAAAGCTTCAAGGCCGGACAAAACATTCACGCCTGGTGGTGGCCGGCGGAGCGCGCCGATGCACCGGCCATCCTCTATCTGCATGGCGTGCGCTGGAACCTCACCGGGCAGCTGTTTCGTATCGAACAATTGCGCGCGGCAGGTTATTCGGTACTGGCCATCGACTATCGCGGCTTCGGCCAGAGCCACGGCGACCTGCCGTCGGAAAGCACGGTGTACGAGGATGCGCGGGTGGCCTGGGAACGCTTCCAGCTGTTGCAACCTGACCCGAACAAACGCCTGATCTACGGGCACTCGCTGGGCGGCGCGGTCGCCATCGATCTGGCTGCCGAACTCGGTCGCGATGCCGCCAGAAATCACACCCCACTGCCGGTGCGCGGGCTGGTCATCGAATCCACGTTTACCTCCCTGGCGGATGTTGCGGCAGCCGTGGCCAACACCTCCCTTCCGGTACGCTGGCTGTTGTCGCAGAAATTCGACTCCATCGACAAGATCGCCGAAATCCACATGCCGTTGCTGGTGGTGCACGGTCTGGCCGACGCCTTCGTGCCGTCACGCTTCAGCGAACAGCTGTTCGCCGCCGCCCGGCAGCCGAAACGCCTGCTGCTGGTGCCCGGCGCAACCCACAACAACAGCATGGCGCTGGGCGGACAGAACTATCGCAAGGCGATCGATGCGCTGATGCAAACCCGACCTGCTGCCCGAGTGGCAGGCGCTGCGGTGCAAAAGAATCCGCGCGATTCCTGACGTCCCTCCCCCGCAGACCATCGGTCACCCCGAAAGGAAATTCTTGCAGCATCGGCTGGCAATCCGGCGTTCTAACGCTTTGCTGGATGGAGTCCATCCATGACGCTGCTTCGGCACACCCGGCCGCGCAGCGTTCCACTGCCTATTCGGGAGCACACCCATGAAAATCAACCCGTACCTGATCTTCAACGGCGACTGCCGCGCTGCCTTCACGTTTTACGAGCAATGCCTGCAAGGCAAGCTCGAAGCGATGATGACCTTCGGCGAAACCCCGGCCGCCGAACATGTACCGAAAGAGCATCACAACCTGATCATCCACACCTGCCTGAAAGTCGGCGATCAAATGCTCATGGCTTCGGACACCACCCCCGATCGCCCGACCCAAGGCATGAGCGGTTGTTCGATTTCCCTGAATGTCGACAGCATTGCCGAGGCCGAACGGGTGTTTAACGCCCTGGCCAGGGACGGTCGTGTCGACATGCCGCTGGAAGCCACCTTCTGGGCCGCGCGCTTTGGCATGTTGGTGGATCGTTTTGGCGTGTCGTGGATGGTCAATTGCGAAAGTGACAAGTGACGCTGTCATTGCAGCGGACATGAAAAAGCCCGACCTCTTCAGGTCGGGCTTTTTCGTTCAACGCTGGGCCAGTTCATGGCGAACGCACTGCTCGTAGTAGGTTTGCTTGACGGCCGCCGGCTTGAGGCGCGACGCGCTGTCATAGGTCTGCTCGGTAATGCCCATGGCGGTCATGCGCATCCACGGTTGCTGAAACTTGCGTGCCTGCAAGCGCTTGCGCGCGCCATACAGGGAAATCCCTGACAACTTCGATTGTTGCGCGCCGGCCGCGATGTCCGAGCCCCAGGCACACGCAAAACGATGGCTCTTGCTCAGTTCCCTGGCCTGGGCCTCCAACGCGAACAGAGCGAGGGAAAGCGTTGCTACGGTGATGACAATCGTCCGCATATAGCCCACCTAACCTTTTGAAAAAAGGCGAGTTTGCCGGGACTGAAAGCTTTCGGGGGCCAGCAATTTGCCGCCTATTGTTCCCGAGCGCGAACTTCAACCTTTAACCGGTCTGCGCCTTCTTCCTGGCACTGGATGTGGACCGGTACAAACCGCTCGATCACCGAGATGTTGCTGTGCAAATGCTCGGTCATCCTGGGCGTGGTAAACGATCCACCTCCGGCGAGCACCATCGGCAACAGCAGTTGATCAGCCAGATGCTCCGCTACTGCCGCACCGCTGTGCAACCAATCGGTCGCTTGATCGATCGCGGCGTCCGCCACCTTCTCCGAACGCAGTGAGGCTTGACCGAAAGCGCTGAAAACCTCGGTGACGTGTTCAAACGCATATTCCAGCAGCAGCACATTGCCCGGTCCACATGCCGGATCAAGGATGACGGTGTTCAATTCTGCTGACACCATGTTCAATCGCTGGGCCACCCTTTCGAGCTCGCGGACACCGACACTCGGCGCCAGTCCCGCCGTCAGCGCAAACGCCTGTTGCGAAAGCGGCAAGCCGCGCTCACACAAGTGCAGTGCAGACAGTTTCGATGGTTGCACCCTGACGTCGATTTCACCGCCACCCGCCGGTACAAACCCGTGGCGCAGCAACGTCAGTTCAACCTCCGCGCCCATGCGTCGCAGCAGCGGCAGCCAGCTGCGGCTGAGAAAATCGGTCGGGGGTGCCAGCGGATTATGCGTGCCGCCGCTGATCCGCACGCGGCTGGCTTGCGGCGCCAGTAACAAGGCGGGCAGCAAGGTCTGCAACACCAGCGTGCTACTGCCGGCGGTGCCAATGGCAAAGCGATAATCGCCGCCGCGAATCGGTCCCGGCTCGAAGCTCAATGTCTGCGAGCCCAGTTCCGCCCCCTGGATCTTTGCACCGCAGACCTGCGCTGCCGCCATCACGGCAGTCAGATGCTGGCGCAACAGGCCCGGACGACTGCGACGGGCCCGAATCCGCTCTATTCGAAACGCCTGGCCCGTCACCATCGACAGACTCAGCGCACTGCGCAACACCTGGCCACCGCCGATGGCGCCGTCCAGTTCAATAACGTCCTGTTTCATTTTTTTCCTTATGCGTACAAACCAACGGTTTCCCGCAGGTATTGATCGAGCTGGCGCGAATCCTCCCGGGTTCGGGGCAGTGCCGGTACCGCTCGCTCAAGTTCCGCCTCGATGAACGCATGCAGCGCCGGACGACGAGGACCGTAGGCGCTCTCATCGGCATTGCGCTTGAGCGCGAGCAGTTCGTCGACCTCATTGAGCAATGCCCGGTCATCGACGGTGCTCAGCAGATCGCTGAACGTCATCGGCGGCCGACCCCGCCCCTGATCGATCCAGCGCACCGCCAACAACGGCCGCAGGACGTAGAAATACTTCTTGAACCGCACGCTTTCGCCCTGCAGATAACCACGGAAGTTCTTCTTCGCCATCGACAGATAATGATTGCGCGCGGCCGGCGGACTGTAGAACGCCTCGGCCAGTGCCCGCAGCTGAGAAACCGCTGCGGTCTCGCTGCGATAAACCAGCGGTGAGTCGAGCCATTCGAGCAAGGTCGGGTTGGATTTGCGCAACAGCCCGAGGGTTTTGCGCAGCTCCCAGCCACTGACATCCAGCTCGTCATCCAGCGGCCGCTCGATCACATCACTTGGCGTATCGACCTGGACGAACCACTCCGGTTTCTCCACATAAACGAAGCGCACATCGTAATCACTGTCCGGCGAGGCAAAACCCCAGGCCCGGCTGCCCGATTCGCAGGCATACAGCACCGTGACATTGCGTTCGCGTTCTATGCGCGCCAGTTCTTCCAGCACCCGGGCGCGCATGGCGCTGCACAGCGGGTGACGTTCTTCGAATTTCATGTCCTTCAATCCTTGTTCCGGCGTGCCTTGCGGCACGCGTTATCCCTTGACGCACACCACCTGACGCAGGGTGTGCAGCACTTCAACCAGCTCACGCTGGGCGTGCATGACTTTGTCGATGTCCTTGTAGGCCATCGGAATTTCATCGATCACCGCAGCGTCCTTGCGGCATTCAACGTGCGCGGTGGCGCGGATCTGGTCTTCGACGGTGAAGGTGTTTTTGGCCTTGGTTCGGCTCATGGTTCGACCGGCACCGTGGCTGCAGGAGCAAAACGATTCTTCGTTGCCCAGACCGCGCACGATGAAACTCTTGGCGCCCATCGAACCGGGAATGATCCCCAACTCGCCCTTCTTCGCTGACACCGCGCCTTTGCGGGTGACCAGAATGTCCTCGCCGAAATGCCGCTCTTTCTGCACGTAATTGTGGTGGCAGTTCACCGCTTCCAGCGCGACGTCGAATGGCTTGCGGATGATCTGCCGCGTGGCCTGAATCACCGCTTGCATCATCAGCGCACGGTTCTGCTTGGCGAAATCCTGGGCCCAGCCCACGGCTTCCACGTAGTCATCAAAATGCCGGCTGCCTTCTTCGAAGTACGCCAGGTCACGATCCGGCAGGTTGGCGATGTGCTGACGCATATCCGCCTGGGCCATCTGGATGAACAGGTTGCCGATGGCGTTGCCGACACCGCGCGAGCCGCTGTGCAACATGAACCAGACCCGGTTGGCCTCATCCAGGCACACTTCGATGAAGTGGTTACCGCTGCCCAATGTTCCGAGGTGTCCGCGGTTGTTGGTGTTGGCCAGTTTCGGGTACTTGTCGGTGATCGCCTTGAACCGTGGATTCAACGCCGCCCAGGCCTGATCGGCCTGTTGCGGGACTTCGTCCCAGGCGCCTTTGTCACGGCGCGACCGGGTCGAACTGCGGCCATGAGGCACCGCTTGCTCGATGGCACTGCGCAGGCCATGCAGATTGTCCGGCAGATCGGCCGCAGTCAGCGAGGTTCGCGCGGCAATCATGCCGCAACCGATGTCCACCCCGACCGCTGCCGGGATGATCGCGCCGACCGTTGGAATCACGCTGCCGATGGTCGAGCCCTTGCCCAGATGGACGTCCGGCATGACCGCCAGGTGCTTGAAGATGAAGGGCATCTTCGCCGTGTTCATCAACTGCTCGCGCGCTTCGTTTTCCACCGGGACGCCTTCGGTCCAGAGCTTGATCGGTTTGCCGTTGGCGACTTCCAGCAGTTGGTAAGTGTGTTCTTTCATCATCTCGATTCTTCAAGTAGTCCCACCGGCAGTCGCCGGCAGATTCAAAAAAAGGTGGCACGACAAAGGTTGATGACTGTTGCGCGTTGCCGCGCACCGGGGTTAGCCGGCCTCAAATGTACAGCCATCGGCATTCGTGCCGTCACGCGCACTGACAAGGGTTTGGTGGGACGTCTTGGATGTAGTCCCACCGGCATTCAGTGCCCGTGACAAATCAATTCTTTGGGCGGCTCATTGCCTCACCCCATGCGTTCAATCGCTTCGACCCAATGCTGTGGTCCGTATCGGCCGGTGGTGAACTGGTCGATCACATCGAACACCGCATCACTGAAACCGCCGACATTCAGGATGTCTTCACGATCCGCCGCCGGTGTCGCCCAACCCGGTTGCAGGTCAATGCAAATCAGGCGTGCCTGGGGGTTGATGCGCTTTATCCGTTCCCATTGCAGCATCGTCTCGCTGGCGCCCTGGCGTCGCGCATCGATCCAGGATTCGTTGTCCGACACCATGATCAGCGTATCGACCCTGGCCTTGCTGTCCGCCAGCTTCTTCAACGGCGCCGAGCAGCAGGTTCCGCCGCCGAAAATGCCCGCAAGCTTTTCGGCATTACTGATCACACTGTCGCGCGGGTTGAGAGTGATATCCACCACCTTCCATTCGAACGGCATCACCCGCGCCGTCGGTTGTTTGCGCAACACCGCCGCCGTAATCAACGCCGCCACATCGATGCAGCGCACCGCCGTGGTCGCGCCCTGACGGTAACCGGTCAGCGGGCTGCCCATCGAGCCGGAAACATCCGGGCAAACCACCACCGCACCCGGAAGCTTCGGCACATTGGTCAACGACAGCTCCAGCGCATCCTGCAAAGCCTCGCGAATCAGCGCCGGCACGTCATCGCCGACCATCCTGTACGCCGCCAGCAACTGGTACGGATACACCCGCGCTTTAGCGACCGCTTCAGGATCCGCCAACCGCACGGCCACGTATTCGGTGCAACCCGGTACTTCAAAAGCACCGTGGCGCGCCAGCGTATTAAGGTTGATACGCAGGCCATGCCAGCCCATGTTTCGTGCCTGAGCCGCCCATTGCTCCTTGCTCAATGTTTCGTTACCGAGCAATTGAAACGGCACTTCAGGCACTTGATCACTCGCACCGCTGCGAAAGGCCAGCAAATCGCGAGTCAGTGCGGGCAACGCCTGTGCATCCACCGGCTTGCCGATCACCCAGGCAAAAAATGCTTCGCGCCAAGCCTCGGACGGTTTTGGGTGAACCATCTTCACCACATCCGCCAGCGAAGGCTGATTGCCGATCGATGCCTGCAACAGCTGTCGCTCGGTCGCGCTGTTCAGCCAGTTCTGCACCAGACGCTTGGGTTGAGAACCGAGGGAGCGGCGACCGGTGGCGCCACTGCGCAGGATCTGCACGAAGTTGCGCAGCATCTTGCCGCTGTCCACGACCTGCCCGAACACCTCCGGCACCAGCGCCGAACGCTGAGCCGTCAGCGCTGCCAGCAACAACGCCGGCATGTCTTTCATATGACCCTTTTGACGGGCGTAAAGAGCGGCATTTGCCACGAAACGGCTGTCCAGCTCCGCCACCAGCTTCAAAACCTGATCCAACTGACTTTGCGCGGATGCGTAAAAGGTCGAATTCAGGCAACCGGTGACTGCCAACTGGGCCAGTTGATGCTTGGGCGTATAGGCATAAGACGCGGCTCGGGAAGCATTCAAGGTGTCGCACGCCGGCAGGTTTTTCGATTGCGTATTGAAGAGGTTGAAGTTGGCCATCGTGGCGTCTCGCTGTGTTGTCCTGTTCGTTGCGAGAGGTATTGCAGCCGCTGTGCCAATTTTTGACGACCATCGTGAAATATTGTTATCTATTTGATTTATAACGTTTTTATTTTTTTAACGAGCGTGACCTGATTTTCATCACGACAAATAAAGCCCTAGAACACTATCATTCGATATCGTCATTTATCTTTCAGGATAATCAATGTCCAGCAAGCGCACCGTCGCCATCGGTTTCATCGGCGCCACCCTCGATCGAGTAGGCAAAGGCGCCAACCGCTGGAACCATTGGCGGCCTAGCGTGGGCCTGTGCCAGCAACCGGACGTATTGATCCATCGCCTGGAACTGATACACGGCACAGATGCACGGGACGCGAGCCTGGCCGAACGCATTCGCGAGGACATCCGTCAGGTGTCTCCGGGCACGGAAGTGCGCCTGCACCCGATGGCGTTGCGCAACCCCTGGGATTTCGAAGAGGTCTACGGCGCACTCCACGACTTCACCTCCGAGTACACCTTCGATACCGAGCGTGAGGACTATCTGGTGCACATCACCACGGGGACCCACGTCGCGCAGATCTGCTGGTTCTTGCTGACCGAGGCGCGCTACCTGCCCGCGCGCCTGATCCAGACCTCCCCCGCCCGCCGCAAGAGCGAAGAAGAACCGGCCACCGGCACCCACGCCCTGATCGACCTGGATCTGTCGCGCTACGACCGGATTGCTTCACGCTTCACCCACAGACGTCTGGAAGGCCTGGAGTTTCTCAAGTCCGGCATCGCCACCCGCAACACCGCATTCAACCGCTCGATCGAGCAGATCGAACGCGTGGCCGTGCGCTCGAAAGCGCCGATGCTGCTGATCGGCCCGACCGGCGCCGGCAAGTCCTTTCTCGCCCGACGTATCTACGAGCTCAAACGCAGTCGCCATCAAATGCAGGGGCGTTTCGTTGAAGTGAACTGCGCTACCCTGCGTGGCGATGGGGCAATGTCCGCGCTGTTCGGCCACGTCAAAGGCGCCTTTACCGGCGCGCAAAACGCCCGCGATGGTCTGCTGCGGGCCGCTGACGGCGGCATGTTGTTTCTCGACGAGATCGGCGAGCTGGGCGCGGACGAACAAGCCATGCTGCTCAAGGCCATAGAAGAGAAGCGCTTCTTCCCGCTGGGCTCGGACAAGGAGGTCGACAGCGACTTCCTGATCATCGCCGGCACCCACCGCGACCTGCGCAGTCGCGTCGCCGAAGGTCTGTTCAGGGAAGATCTCTACGCACGGATCAACCTCTGGACGTTCGACCTGCCGGGCCTGGCGGGTCGCCGCGAAGACATCGAACCCAACATCGATTTCGAGCTCGAACGCCATGCTCGCGAACACGGCCAACTGGTGCGCTTCAACCTTGAAGCCCGACGGCGCTACCTGAGTTTCGCCAGCTCAAGGGAAGCTGCGTGGCTGGGCAACTTCCGCGAGCTTTCGGCCTCGATCACGCGCATGGCGACGCTGGCCGACAGCGGGCGAATCGATGAAGCGCAGGTCGAGGAGGAAATTGATCGGCTGCGGTATGCGTGGGGCCTGGCGCAACCGGCCGGGATGACGAATGACTTGCCGGGCGATGCCGAGACGCTGGATCTGTTTGATCGATTGCAATTGAAAGCAGTGCTTGAGGTTTGTAGACAGGCAGACAGCTTGTCGGATGCTGGCAGGCGACTGTTCGGTGTGTCGCGACAGGCGAAGGCGCAGCCCAATGATGCGGACCGATTGAGGAAGTACCTCGGACGGTTCGGCATTGAATGGAGCCAGTTGCGTGAGCAGTGAAACATGACCGTGACCAATTGAGTCGATGAGATAAACTGCGCCGCACCGCGATACCGGCACCGAACGAAGGACAAAAACGGATGGACTTACTGGATTTTTTTTCAAACCTGCTATCGATTCTTGACGGCTTCCAGACGTCCGGCCAAAAGCCTCGCAGAGTCTTCACCCGCGGATTTGTCGTGACCTGCGTCTTTGTGGCGATCATCGAGCTGTTCTTGCTGAACCACATCTATAGCGGGCGTGCGTGAAGAATAGCTATGAGTTCCCGCCCGTCAGTTGACCGGCACTTTACCCCGAGTCAGAACTTCCAAACTCTATTCACCTGACGCGGAAGCCCCGACGATGAACAGAACCATTGCAGCCCTCATGCTTGGAAGTCTTTTATCTGCCACCGCACCGCTGGCGATGGCGGGAAGCAGCGTACCGCCTACCGGAATTCCAGGGGTCAATCAGGGAGGCACCGAATCCAAGGAAGACAAGGCCGATAAAAAGGGTGAAGAAGCCTCGGGGTCGAACTCCGGTGCAGAGTCCCACGAGACAGAGAAGGATGCACAAACATCCAGCGGGTCGAAGGATGGAGTTGAACAAAAGAAACCTTGAACGGTTTTGCTGCAACAGCAATTTTTCGCGGGCACAAAAAAGCCGATCCAGGTGATCGGCTTAAATGTCTGATTTTACTCAGGAATAATGGTCGGGACGGAGTGATTCGAACACTCGACCCCTAGCACCCCATGCTAGTGCGCTACCGGACTGCGCTACGCCCCGACTAGGCGTGAAACTCGCTCTTCGTCTCGAAGAACGCTCAAGAATATATCGCAAGCTTTTGAAAACTGGAAGTATTTAAAAGCAGGAAATTATTTCTTGAGAACCACCAGAACGTCTTCGAGCTCGGCGATCATCTGGCGGATCATTTGCTTGTATTGGGTGGTGTCGTCTTTGGCTTCATCGCCGGACAGACGCAGACGTGCGCCGCCGATGGTGAACCCCTGATCGTAAAGGAGCGCGCGGATCTGCCGGATCATCAGCACGTCCTGTCGCTGATAATACCGGCGGTTTCCGCGGCGTTTGACGGGGTTGAGCTGAGGAAACTCCTGCTCCCAATAGCGCAGCACGTGTGGTTTTACCGCACACAGCTCGCTGACTTCACCGATGGTGAAGTAGCGTTTGCCCGGGATGACGGGTAGTTCGTCGTTATGACTTGGTTCCAGCATAAGCCTCAACTCGGGCCTTCAACTTCTGCCCTGGACGAAAGGTGACCACACGGCGAGCCGTGATCGGGATTTCTTCCCCCGTTTTCGGGTTGCGGCCAGGCCGCTGGCGTTTGTCCCGAAGGTCGAAATTGCCGAAACCCGACAATTTGACCTGCTCGTTGTCTTCGAGAGCGTGCCTGATTTCCTCGAAAAACAGCTCCACCAATTCCTTGGCTTCCCGCTTGTTCAGGCCCAGCTCTTCATACAGACGTTCCGCCATCTCAGCTTTCGTCAAAGCCCCCATACGTCACTTCCTTAACGTGGCGTTCAACCTTTGTTCGAGCGAGGTGAGGATATTTTGCGTCGTCGAATTCACCTCATCGTCATTAAGAGTGCGCGATGGATGCTGCCAGGTCAAGCCGACTGCAAGGCTTTTTCTATCAGGATCAATGCCTTTACCCTGATACACGTCAAATAGCCTGAGGTCTGTCAGCCATTCGCCTGCATTTTCACGGATTACGTCCAGTACAGCCGAGGCTGCGACGTCTTTGTGCGCAATCAGTGCCAGGTCACGACGCACTTCAGGAAAGCGCGACAACTCATGGAATTTCGGCATTTTACCCAAAGCGACTTCAGCCAGAATCAGCTCGAAGACGAAGACCGGACGGTCGAGACCCAGGGATTTCGACAACTCAGGATGAATCGCGCCGATAAAGCCGACTTCACGCCCTTCCCGCTCGATGCGTGCGGTCTGACCAGGATGCAGTGCAGGATGTTTACCCGGTGCAAAAGTGAACTGGTCCAGCGCACCAGCAAAGCCCAGCACCGCTTCTACGTCAGCCTTGACGTCGAAGAAGTCAACGGTGTCGCGACCTTGCGCCCAGCCTTCCGGCAGACGGCTGCCGCACACCACACCGGCGATCATCGGCTCTTGTTTCAGACCTTCCAGCTGACCTACAAAGCGCAGACCGCTCTCGAACAGACGAACGCGATCCTGCTGACGGTTGAGGTTGTGCTGCAGCGCCTTGACCAGACCCGGCCACAGCGACGAACGCATGGCGGCCATGTCATTGGAGATCGGGTTCGCCAACAGCAGCGGCTCAACGCCCGGGTTGAACAGCTCGAACTGCTTCGGATCGATGAAACTGTAAGTGATTGCTTCCTGATAACCACGAGCGACCAGCAGACGACGCAGTTCCGGCAGATCGCTGCGCGCTTCGGCCTTGGCCTGTGGCGCCAGACGAGCTTGCGGGTAACGAACCGGCAGGCGGTTGTAACCGTACAGACGTGCCAGCTCTTCGATCAGATCGACTTCCAGGCTGATATCGAAGCGATGGCTCGGCACTTCTACGCGCCACTGCCCTGCTCCGTCGGCGGAAACCTTCAGACCCAAAGCGCTGAGCAGACGCTCGACTTCGGCGAAATCCATTTCCATGCCCAGCATCTGGGTAATGCGCTGCGCACGCAGAGTGATCGGCGCGATCGACGGCAGGTGCTGCTCGCTGACGGTCTCGATGATCGGGCCAGCTTCGCCACCGGTGATTTCCAGCAGCAGGCCAGTGGCGCGCTCCATGGCTTCACGGGCCAGTTGCCAGTCCACACCGCGCTCGTAGCGGTGCGAAGCATCGGTGTGCAGACCGTAGGAACGAGCCTTGCCCGCCACAGCGATCTGGTCGAAGAACGCACTCTCAAGGAATACATCGCGAGTGGTCGCGGATACACCGCTGTGCTCGCCACCCATCACGCCGGCAATCGCCAGAGCGCGACTGTGGTCGGCGATCACCAGCGTATCGCTACGCAGGCTGACTTCCTGACCGTCGAGCAGCACGAGCTTCTCACCCTCTTCCGCCATGCGCACCCGGATGCCGCCATTGATTTCGGCGAGATCGAAAGCGTGCAGCGGCTGACCCAGTTCGAGCATTACGTAGTTGGTGATGTCGACTGCGGCATCGATGCTGCGCACTTCAGCGCGACGCAGACGCTCAACCATCCACAGCGGCGTCGGCTTGGACAGATCAACGTTGCGAATGACACGACCCAGATAACGCGGGCACGCGGCAGGTGCCAGAACCTCTACCGAGCGCACTTCGTCGTGCACCGCAGGAACGGTCATCACCACCGGGCGAGTGACCGGAGCGTCGTACAGCGCGCCGACTTCACGAGCCAGACCAGCCAGAGACAGACAGTCGCCACGGTTCGGAGTCAGGTCGACTTCGATGCTGGCGTCTTCCAGGTCCAGATAAACACGGAAATCTTCGCCCACCGGCGCATCAGCCGGCAGCTCCATCAGACCGTCATTGCCTTCGCCGATCTGAAGTTCGGCTTGCGAGCACAGCATGCCGTTGGACTCGACGCCGCGCAGCTTGGCCTTCTTGATCTTGAAGTCGCCCGGCAGTTCGGCACCGATCATCGCGAACGGAATCTTCAGGCCCGGACGCACGTTTGGCGCACCGCACACGACCTGGAAAGTTTCCGCGCCATTGCTGACCTGGCAAACGCGCAATTTGTCGGCATCGGGGTGCTGCTCGGTGCTCAGCACCTCGCCCACCACCACGCCACTGAAAACACCGGCGGCCGGCGTAACGCTATCGACCTCAAGACCGGCCATCGACAGACGGGCAACCAGCGCGTCGCGATCTACCTGCGGGCTGACCCAGCCACGCAGCCATTGTTCACTGAATTTCATCCTGCTCTCCTAAGAATTCGTTACGACTAGCGAAATTGCGCGAGGAACCGCAAGTCGTTGTCGAAGAACAGACGCAAGTCGTTCACGCCGTAACGCAGCATGGCCAGACGCTCAACGCCCATGCCGAAGGCAAAGCCCGAGAACTCTTCCGGATCGATCCCGGACATGCGCAACACGTTCGGGTGAACCATTCCGCAGCCCATCACTTCCAGCCAGCCGGTCTGTTTGCAGACGCGGCAGCCTTTACCGCTGCACATCACGCATTCCATGTCGACTTCGGCGGAAGGCTCGGTGAACGGGAAGTACGAAGGACGGAAACGCACGGCCAGTTCTTTTTCGAAGAACACCCGCAGGAACTCTTCGATCGTGCCTTTGAGGTCGGCGAAGTTGATATCGCGATCGACCAGCAGGCCTTCGACCTGGTGGAACATCGGCGAGTGGGTGATATCGGAGTCGCTGCGGTACACACGACCTGGGCAGACGATGCGGATCGGCGGCTTTTTCGATTCCATGGTGCGGACCTGTACCGGCGAGGTATGGGTGCGCAGCAACATGTTGGCGTTGAAATAGAAGGTGTCATGCATCGACCGGGCCGGGTGGTGGCCTGGGATGTTGAGCGCCTCGAAGTTGTGATAGTCGTCTTCGACCTCAGGGCCTTCGGCGATGCCGTAGCCGATATGGGTGAAGAACTGTTCGATACGTTCCAGAGTCCGGGTTACCGGATGCAGACCACCGGAGGTCTGACCACGGCCCGGCAGGGTCACGTCAATGGATTCGGCAGACAGTTTGGCAGCCAGTTCGGCTTCCTCAAACAAAGCCATGCGCGCATTGAGAACGCCTGTAACACGCTCCTTGGCAACGTTGATCAGGGCGCCGACTTGCGGACGCTCTTCTGCCGGCAAATTCCCCAGGGTCTTCATCACCTGAGTCAATTCACCTTTTTTGCCAAGGTATTGAACCCGGATTTGCTCCAGGGCATTGATATCTTCAGCGCTTTGCACAGCCTCTAGTGCTTGAGAGACCAGCGCATCCAGGTTTTCCATGTACAGACTCCAGATACAAAATAGGGGAAGAGCTTGAAGGCTCTTCCCCTATTTATGACGTTTAACACCTGACCCCACAGAGGTGAGGCCGGGTGACTGTCGGGGGTACTTAAGCCAAGGTGGCTTTAGCTTTCTCGACAATCGCAGCAAACGCCGCTTTTTCGTTCACTGCCAGATCAGCCAGAACCTTACGGTCGATCTCGATGGACGCTTTTTTCAGGCCGGCGATGAATCGGCTGTAGGACAGACCGTTAACACGAGCACCAGCGTTGATACGAGCGATCCACAGAGCGCGGAACTGACGTTTTTTCTGACGACGGTCACGGTAGGCGTATTGGCCTGCCTTGATTACCGCTTGCTTGGCAACACGGAATACGCGGGAGCGTGCGCCGTAGTAGCCTTTAGCAAGTTTCAGAATTTTTTTGTGACGTTTACGGGCAATGACGCCACGCTTTACACGAGCCATGAGTTACTTCCTCTATTCTTGATCCAAAAATTAACGAAGGCGCAGCATGCGCTCGACTTTTGCCACGTCAGACGGATGCAGCAAGCTGCTACCGCGCAGTTGACGCTTACGCTTGGTCGACATTTTGGTCAGGATGTGGCTCTTGAAAGCGTGCTTGTGCTTGATACCGTTAGCAGTTTTCAGAAACCGCTTAGCAGCACCACTTTTGGTTTTCATCTTTGGCATGTTCGGATACTCCGCATTCAGTTGATAAACATAATCAGAAGGCCTGCCGTGCCCTGTTGATTACTTCTTCTTTTTCGGGGCGATGACCATGATCAGCTGGCGTCCTTCCATCTTAGGATGCTGTTCGACCGAACCGTACTCGAGCAGGTCTTGTTCAACCCGCTTGAGGAGTTCCATCCCCAGCTCCTGGTGGGCCATCTCACGGCCGCGGAATCGCAAGGATACCTTGGCCCTGTCCCCGTCACTCAGGAAACGTACCAGGTTGCGCAGTTTTACCTGGTAATCCCCTTCCTCCGTCCCTGGACGAAACTTGATTTCTTTTACCTGAATCTGCTTCTGGTTCTTCTTCGCCGCAGCAATCTGCTTCTTCTTTTCGAAGATCGATTTGCCGTAGTCCATCACCCGGCAAACCGGTGGGACTGCGTCGGCAGAGATTTCTACCAGATCAAGCTTGGCTTCTTCAGCAATACGAAGCGCTTCATCAATCGAGACGATGCCAATCTGCTCGCCATCAGCGCCAATTAACCGAACCTCGCGTGCCGAGATATTCTCGTTGATCGGGGCTTTCGGTGCAGCTCGTTTATCTTGTCTCATTTCACGCTTAATAATAATTACTCCGAATCTGGGCGACCACGCCGGGAAACCGCTTGCGCGAGAAACTCAGCGAACTGGGCGACGGGCATCGAGCCCAGGTCAGCACCTTCACGAGTACGCACAGCGACAGTCTGCATCTCGACTTCCTTATCCCCAATAACCAAGAGATATGGAACCTTGAGCAAAGTATGCTCGCGGATTTTAAAGCCGATCTTTTCATTTCTCAAGTCGGACTTGGCACGAAACCCGCTTTCGTTGAGAGTTTTTTCGACCTGAGCGACGAAATCTGCCTGTTTATCAGTGATATTCATGATCACTGCCTGGGTTGGCGCCAGCCACGCAGGGAATGCACCTTCGTAGTGCTCGATCAGAATCCCGACGAAACGCTCGAACGAACCGAGGATCGCACGGTGCAACATCACCGGGTGCTTGCGGCTATTGTCTTCGGAGACGTATTCGGCTCCCAGACGCACAGGCAGGTTGAAATCGAGCTGCAAGGTACCACACTGCCACACGCGGCCGAGGCAATCTTTCAGCGAGAATTCAATCTTCGGACCGTAGAACGCACCCTCACCCGGCTGCAGATCGTATGGCAGGCCAGCGCTATCAAGGGCTGCAGCGAGGGCTGCTTCGGCGCGATCCCACAGCTCGTCGGAACCAACGCGCTTTTCCGGACGAGTGGACAGCTTCATCTCGACATCGGTGAAGCCGAAGTCACGGTAAACATCCATGGTCAGCTTGATGAACGCAGCGGATTCAGCCTGCATCTGCTCTTCGGTGCAGAAGATGTGGGCGTCATCCTGGGTAAACGCACGCACACGCATGATGCCGTGCAGCGCACCCGATGGCTCGTTACGGTGGCAGGCACCGAATTCGGCCAAGCGCATCGGCAACTCGCGGTAGCTCTTCAGGCCCTGATTGAACACCTGCACGTGGCACGGGCAGTTCATCGGTTTGATGGCGTAGTCGCGGCTTTCCGACTCGGTAGTGAACATGTTGTCGGCGTAGTTGGCCCAGTGCCCGGACTTTTCCCACAGGCTACGGTCAACGACTTGCGGCGTCTTGATTTCAAGATAGCCATTGTCGCGCTGCACCTTGCGCATGTACTGCTCGAGTACCTGGTACAACGTCCAGCCATTCGGGTGCCAGAACACCATGCCCGGCGCTTCTTCCTGTGTATGGAACAGGCCCAGGCGCTTGCCGATCTTGCGGTGATCGCGCTTTTCAGCTTCTTCGATACGCTGGATGTAAGCAGCCAGTTGCTTCTTGTCTGCCCACGCGGTGCCATAAACGCGCTGCAATTGCTCGTTCTTGGCATCACCGCGCCAGTAGGCGCCGGACAGCTTGGTCAGCTTGAAGGATTTCAGGAAGCGTGTGTTCGGCACGTGCGGACCGCGGCACATGTCGACGTATTCTTCGTGGTAGTACAGGCCCATGGCCTGCTCGTTCGGCATGTCTTCGACCAGGCGCAGCTTGTAGTCTTCGCCACGGGCCTTGAACACTTCGATCACTTCGGCACGCGGAGTGACTTTCTTGATCACGTCATATTCTGTATCGATAAGCTGCTGCATGCGCTGTTCGATGGCCGCCATGTCGTCCGGAGTAAAAGGACGCTCGAAGGCGATGTCGTAATAGAAACCTTCGTCGATGACCGGCCCGATGACCATTTTTGCAGTCGGATACAGCTGCTTGACCGCATGGCCGACCAGGTGGGCGCAAGAGTGGCGAATGATCTCCAGCCCCTCTTCATCCTTTGGCGTGATGATTTGCAGCGTTGCGTCGCTGTCGATGATGTCGCTAGCGTCAACCAGCTTGCCGTTCACCTTGCCGGCCAGGGTGGCCTTGGCCAGGCCTGCACCGATGGATGCGGCGACCTCGGCTACGGAAACCGGGTGATCGAATGAACGTTGACTGCCGTCGGGAAGAGTAATAGTTGGCATGGCGCCTCCTCTCCTAGTGGTGACCCCTACCAAAGGTCACGTGGGTTGGGATGAGCCAGTACAAGATCCGGTCCAGGCCATTCAATGACGAACGCCTGCCTTACAGCGGCAGGAGCCTTGCGGCCAACCGGAAAACCGAACCAGAGTGACTGGGATTCAAATCAGAAAATTCGTGCGCGGCCGCAACCGGGACTGAAGGTCATCCGGAGCCTGCGAACGCCCGAGCCAGGCATGCTAGCACAGATGAACGGTCACCGATGCACTCTGGTTTTTACCAAGAGGCAAATCGTCTGTTTTATGCCAGAGTGCTGAACTTGATCGGCCTTTGGGCCCTCAGATAACAAGACATTGACCCACAAGGAGCATCCTCGCATGCGTCTTAATACCCTGCTTGCTGCAGTCGCCCCCCTCGTTTTGCTGCTGCCGCTGAGCGCCCACGCCGACTGGCCAAAGGGCGAGCGTGAGAAATACATGGCTCAGTGCACCCAGGCGGCCACTCCGCAAATCGGTGCCGCTGCCGCAAAATCCCACTGCGCGTGCGGTGCCGATGCCATCAAGTCTTATCCGGCCAGCGACATTCAGTCATTGATGGACAACAAGGCCACGCCTGAGCTGCAACAAAAAGCTCTGGGGCAAATTGCCAAATGCAAGGCCAACGTCCCGGCGAAAAAATGATGAAACAGGCCTTTTCACTGCCCCCAGCCCCGCTGAAAGGCATCTGATTCAGGCCTTTTCGTACGATTTATGCAGGTTTTACAGGTTTTTTTATTGTCTTTACTTTTCGCGAAAAGCCTTTTAAACCGGGGCCTCCAGCCGAAACAGGCAGTAAAGAAAACACGACTGATTGGCAAACAGCACGTCCGGGGGGCTACCAAAGCGAACATTTCGACTATGATACCCCGGTGTGCCCAGTTGGCCTGAGCAGCACAGTACTACTGAAAATATATGTTTCTTGGAGATACACCATGTCTAATCGCCAAACCGGCACCGTTAAATGGTTCAACGATGAAAAAGGCTTCGGCTTCATCACTCCTCAAGGTGGCGGTGACGACCTGTTCGTACACTTCAAAGCTATCGAAACTGACGGTTTCAAAAGCCTGAAAGAAGGCCAAACCGTCTCCTTCGTGGCTGAGAAAGGCCAAAAGGGTATGCAAGCTGCACAAGTTCGCCCAGAGTAATTTCCCGGCGCACTAAAAAAACCCCGTCCAGGTGACGGGGTTTTTTATGGGTGATACAAAAGCTCGACAGATTCAGCCGCAGTTGACGCGGGTGACCACCAGGTTCTGATCGGTATTCAGGTTGAGGCGATCAGAGCGGTACTCCAAAGTAATCATGTCATTGGGCTTGAGGAACCGGGCGTTCTGCGCACCGGCTTTTTGGCGTGCCTGCTCCAACAGCTCCGGCGAAGCTTTCTTGCCGAGAGCGAATTCCGCTGCCGACGCCTCACAACGACCAAGGCCGGCCTCAGTCGTCACTGGATCCTTTTGCGACTCACTGGAGGTTGTGCTGCAACCCGCCAACACAGCAACGGTCATCAGTGCACCCAGTGACGCGAATTTCCAAGGCATGAAGCCTCCTTATTTCAATTTTGAGCAGAGATCGTGCGACCGCCAATACGGCGTTTGGTTTCACGGTGAGAGCCATCCCCCTGCCCCACGATCGGAAAAACGCCGAGTGTGCCTGAGCAACGCCTGAAATCTCACCCCGTAAAACGTCACTGAATATTAATAAGGCTCAATAGACATCAATGTAGTCGTAAGGCGGATTCGGCCAATTGTCTTTGAGCGCATTGAAAATCTGCATGACCCAGACTTCGTCGCTGGCCGCGACATTTCCCACATACCCCGAGCCTTTTGCCCAGGTCTCCAAGCGAAACAGCAGGCCATCGATGTCCTGGCCGCCAGTGACACCCGAAGAGATATAGGCAATCCCGCCCTTGGTCACGCGCAGTTGGGTATGTTCGTCATCACTGGCCGACGCCAGCATCCGGCGGACAGCATCAAGGGTCAGGCCATCGGGGCTATTCAGATCGATCTGCACAGCGCAATCCTTGTTTTCTGCGGAAACGACCAAGTGTCGCATAGCCCTGCGCTCATGCCTAAGTCGCAGTGCCAAACGCTCGACAAAATGGTTAACTCAAAAATCCGATCTCGCGACCGAGCCTTGCCATGACCACCGTAAGCATTACCGCCGACATCAAGGCCACCTGGCCACAAGGGCACAGTTCCTATAGTCCGGGCAGTCCGGAGGAATTGGCATTGATCACTATCGATTTGCTGGTGAAGTCGCTGGGAACGCAGGGCGCGCAGTCATTCATTGCCCAGCTGTTCGAGAAATATCCCGATGACATCAAAGGGGCATCGGACACCGGGAGGGAGTAAAAGCCCGCAAGCTGGCACCTGCGGGCGTATCGCTTACTTCAGACGCTTGAGACGCTCGGTCAGCAGGTCGAAGAAGCCCTGGGCGTCACCGCTCTCCACCCAGAAAGCGTTCTTCGGCGCCTTCAGGCCGTCATACCAGTCGACAATGGTCTGGCCGAAGGTCGGGCCTTCACGGCTGTCGACCACCACATTCACCGAACGCCCCGTGAACAGCTCAGGCTTGAGCAGGTAAGCCACGACAGTGGCGTCATGCACCGGGCCACCCGGAATGCCGTAGTGCTCCATATCCCCTTTGATGTACTCGTTGAGGATGTCGCCAACAATCTTGCTCGCATTGTTGTTCAGCGCCGCGATCTGCTTCAGGCGCGCGTCACTGGTCAGGATCTTGTGGGTCACGTCCAGCGGCAGGTAAGTCAGTTTCACGCCGCTTTTGAGCACCACCTCCGCGGCTTGCGGGTCGGCGTACAGATTGAACTCGGCCACTGGCGTGATATTGCCGCCATTGAAGTGGGCGCCCCCCATGATCACTACTTCCTTGATTCCCTGAACAATCTCCGGCTCCTGGATCAGCGCCAGGGCCAGGTTGGTCTGCGGGCCGAGCATCGCAATAGTGATACTGTGTGGCTTGGCTTTTTTCAGGGTGTCGATCAGGTAGTTGACAGCATTGCCCTCGGCCAGGCCTTTTTTCGGTTCGTGCACGGTGACACCCGACAGGCCTTCCTTGCCATGGATGTTTTCGGCGTAGATCGGCGTGCGCATCAACGGTTTTGGCGCGCCGGCGTACACCGGAATCTCTTCCCGCCCTGCCCACTCACGGGCCAACCGCGCATTGCGCGAAGTCTTGTCCAGACGCACGTTGCCAGCGACGGTGGTCAACGCACGAATGTTCAAATCCTCCGGGGAGGCCAGGGCAAACAACAGGGCGACCACGTCATCGGCGCCAGGGTCGGTGTCGATGATCAGGTCGATCTTTTCCGCCGCCTGGGCGCCGGTCGCGGTTATCACGGACAAAAGCAGCAGACTCCGAATCAATTGATGCATTTTTTGAGCATAGCGGTGCATGGCGCATTCCTTGTGCAGATGAAATCAAAAGGGGCGAACCCTGTTTAGAACGTAACACCGGCCACCAGCACGATGTTGCAGTACGGCTGACATTCACCCGTACGAACAATCGCTCGTGCCTGTCGGCTGAGTACCTTGAATTGCTCGTGACTGAGCAAATCGCGACGCCCGAGCGAGCCTTCGTCATTCAGCTCGTCCAGCGTGGGCAGCGCAGTCGGTTGCTTGTCGAAAATCTCCTTGGCCAGTGCGTGGCTTTCCACCTGCATCTCGCTGAGCACGACTTTCAGGGTGCTGACGAAATCCGGCACGCCGTGCGTCAACGCCAGGTCGATCAACTCGACACCCGGCGGTACCGGCAGGCCGGCATCGCCGATCACGACCATGTCGCCGTGGCCGAGGGAAGCAATCAGCCGCGAAAGGGCGACATTGAGCAAAGGAGTCTTTTTCATGCGGGTTTGAATGCCTGTACGTCGGAGGTGGTAGGAATGGAGGGCTGGGCACCTGCCCGGGTGACCGACAGGGCCGCAGCGACCTGCCCGAAGCGAATGGCCTCGTCCTCGGTTTTGCCGGTCGCCAGCGCAGCCGCAAATCCGCCGACAAACGTATCCCCGGCGGCAGTGGTATCGACAGCCTTCACTTTGGGTGCAGGAAAATGCCGGTAACCCGTGCCGTTGGCGAACAATGAGCCTTGAGCCCCAAGCGTGATGATGACCTTGCCGGCGCCCAGTGACATCAGGTGCGCTGCTGCTTTTTCAGCGGTCTCCAATGAGTCCACCGGCAAACCGCTGAGGGCGGCGGCCTCGCTCTCGTTGGGAATAAGGTAATCGATTGCAGCAAACCAGTCCGTTGGCAGCGGGCGACTGGCCGGCGCCGGGTTAAGGATGACCGTCTTGCCCAGTTCACGTCCGCGCTTCAGCGCATGGCCTACCGTGGCATCGGGGATTTCCAGCTGGCAAATGATCACGTCGGCAGCCTGCAGCACGGCGTCAAACCGGTCGACAACCGCCGGAGTCATCGAACCATTGGCGCCGGCCACGATGACAATCGCGTTTTGACTGTTGTCATCGACCACGATCAGCGCCACGCCACTGGAATCCTCCACCACGCTGACCGCCTGGCAATCGATCTGCTCGGCCAGCAACGCGTCGCGCAATTGCACGCCATAGTCATCGTTGCCGACACAGCCGACCATCGACACCCGCGCACCCAGTCGCGCGGCAGCTACGGCCTGATTGGCGCCCTTGCCCCCGGACACGGTAGTGAAGGAATGACCGATCAGCGTCTCACCGCCCCGGGGCAAGCGTGGCGCCCGGGTGACCAAGTCCATGTTCAGGCTGCCTATTACCACTACATTTGCGGACATACATCACTACTCTTCAATTCGTTTCAGCGGTATTCGGTGAACACGCCGGACAGCGGTGCAGTCGATTCGCGCAGGACAATACTCGGGGTCACGATCCGCTGATCCGTCGCCAGACCCGGGGTGGCAATTCTTCGCAACAAAACTTCCGCCGCCATTTCCCCCAACTGAAGGATCGACTGGCCCACAGTCGTCAGCGCGGGATACACGTAACGGCTCATCTGGATATCGTCGAAACCGATCACCGACAGTTCGGCAGGCACGCGCACGTTGCGCTCCGCCGCCGCTCGCAGCACACCGATGCCGATCATGTCGTTACCGGCAAAAATCGCGCTCGGCGGATTGCGCTCAAGCAGGACGGAAGCCGCGTTGTAACCGCCAGTGCTGGTGAAGTCGCTTTCCAGCATGCGCGACGGGGACACTTCAACACCGGCCTCTTTCAACGCGCGACTAAAACCGGCCTGACGCATTTGCGCAACACTGGTACTGGCCGGACCACCGATCGTGGCGATATCGCGATGACCAAGTTCAAGCAGATGCCGCGTCGCAAGGTAGGCGCCATATTCGTGATCGATGCGCACCAGGTCGGCGTCCACGCCTTCGAGACCACGGTCGACAATCACCATCGGTGTCTTCACGCCCGCCAGTCCTTGCGCCAGACCGCTGTCGCCACCCGCAGACGCGACGATCAAGCCGTCGATGCGCTTTTCGAGCAGCACCCGCAGGTAGCTGCGCTGCTTGTCCGGGTTGTCGTCGGAGTTGCAGAGAATTACGCAGTAGCCGTTACGCTCGCAGTAATCCTCGATTCCGCGCGCCAGTTCGGCGAAGTACGGGTTGAGGCTGTTGGGCACCAGCAAACCGATGGTGGCGGTGGTTTTCGCTTTCAGCGATCGGGCCACGGCGCTCGGCACATAGTCGAGACTCTTGATCGCCGCCTCGACCTTGAGCCGCACCTCTTCGCTCACCGGTCGGGTCTTGTTTACTACGTGGGACACGGTCGTGTAGGAAATTCCTGCAAGTGCCGCCACATCCTTGATCGTTGCCATTTATCAGCCCCGTCGACTTGCGCGTTGACTGCGATAGGTGTCGAGCACCACGGCGATCACGATCACCGCACCGGTGATGATGCGCTTGGTCGGTTCGGTCGCGCCAATCTGCGCCAGGCCGGCCGCCAGCACGGAAATGATCAACACGCCGAAAAAGGTGCTGATCACAGAACCACGCCCACCCATCAGGCTGGTACCGCCGATCACCACCGCAGCGATGACTTGCAACTCAAGGCCGGAACCGGCGTTCGGGTCGGCCGCTTCCAGCCGGGAAATCTGGAACAGCGCCGCAATACCGGCGAGCAGGCCCATCAGACTGAACACCAGGATCTTGTAGGGCTTGGGATTGATCCCCGCCAGACGCACTGCTTCCTCGTTGGTGCCAATGCCGATCAGATAGCGACCGAACACGGTACGGGTCAGAACGGCCTGGGCAACGAAAATGACCAGCAAGGCAATGATGAACGAGGGTGAAATGCCAAAGGCGATCGGGTTCGACAGCCACGCAAAGGAGTCACCGATGTAGGCCGTGCGCGAACCGGTCATCTGATAGGCCAGGCCACGGGCCATCTCCAGCACACCCAGCGACACGATAAATGACGGAATTCGCCACGCCACGGTAATTGAGCCGGTAACCGTGCCGGCCAACGCTGCGACGGCCATACCCAACAAGGCAGCCGGCAATACGCTCCAGCCCCAGCCAAGAATCGCCACGCTGACAGTGGAGGCCGCAAGTGCCAGTACCGAGCCCACCGACAGGTCGATCCCGCCGATGATCAGGACGAACGTCATGCCCACCGCCAGAACCATCAGGTCAGGAATCTGGTTGGCCAGGGTGCTGAAGGTGTTGTATGACAGGAAATGGCTGCTCATGACCGAGAACAGCGCAATCATTGCCAGCAACGCACCGGCGAGCCCCAGATAAGTCCCGAGGCCGTAGAAATTGCCACTGGATTTGCCGGCGGAAGATGCAGTTTTCATGGGAGATCCCTAGGCGCTGCTTCGTTGAGCAACGCATCACGTTTCTGGTAGCCGGCGAATGCGGCGGCAAGCAAGTCATCCTGGGTCCAGCTGTCGCGTTCGAACGTATCGATCAGACGCCCCGCCGACAACACACCGATGCGGTCGCAGATCAGCATCAACTCGCGCAAATCGCTGGACACCACGACCAAGGCCTTGCCCTGCCGGGTCAGTTCGCCGAGCAAGGCATAGATATCGAATTTGGCACCGACGTCGATACCGCGAGTCGGCTCGTCGAACAGCAGCACCGAACAGTCGCGTTCGAGCCAGCGCCCAATCACCACCTTTTGCTGATTGCCGCCGGACAGCTCGGACACCAGCTGCGTCGGACTGGAACTGCGGATGCGCATGGCGTCGATCTGCCGTTGCGCGAGCTTCGTTTCATCGCCATTGTTGACGAACCCGCCGCTGGAAATTTCCGGCATGTTGCCCAAGGCAATGTTGGCGCTGATCGATTGGCTCAGCAGCAGGCCTTCGCCCTTGCGATCCTCCGTGATCAAGGCGATGCCATTGCGCACCGCATCCACAGGCGAACGAATGCTTACCGTTTTTGCCGGCGAACCGAGCGCCACCGTGCCGCTGTCCGCGACGTCGGCGCCGAAGATCAACCGCAAAAGTTCGGTGCGCCCAGCTCCGATCAGCCCCGAAATGCCAAAAATCTCGCCGGCGCGAACCTCAAAGGAAACGTCGCGAACCTTGTCGGAGCGGGTCAGGCCTTTGACCGTCAGGGCCGGCGGGCCGATATTGCGAGCCCCCAGATCGATATGCTCGCCCAGCTCGCGACCGACCATCAGGGTGACCAGTTGCTCGCTGTTGTAATTGGCCATCGGTTCGACGCAAACCAGGTTGCCGTCACGCAACACAGCAATGCGCTGAGCGACCCTGGCCAGTTCTTCGAGGCGGTGGGAGATGTAGATGATCGAGACGCCACGCGCCTGCAACCGGCTGATCTGCTCGAAGAGCATCTCAACTTCACGGGCGGTCAGCATCGCGGTCGGTTCGTCGAGGATCAGCACATGACAATCGCCGATCAGGTTTCGGGCGATCTCGACCATTTGTTGGTGACCGATGCCCAGCTCGCCGACCAGTGTGTCCGGGTCGATGGCATCGAGACCGACTTGAGCCATGGCTTCGATAGCGGCTTTGCGCAGTTGCTTGCGACTGATCCAGCCACCATTGCTCGGCAGGTTGTCGAGAAAAAGGTTCTCCGCCACCGAAAGCGTCGGCAGCAGATTGAGCTCTTGCATGACCATGCGCACACCCAGTTCTTCAGCCTGCGTGCGACTGCCGGGGCGATAATCCTTGCCCTGGAACTGCATCTGGCCGGTGGTAGGGGTGACCAGGCCACCGATGATCTTCGACAGGGTGCTTTTACCTGCACCGTTCTCACCGGTCAGTGCCAGCACTTCACCGCGCATCAACGTCAGATCGATGCCGGTCAGTACCGGTTGCGCATAGGTCTTGCCGATACCGCTGACCGAGAGGACAGCGATCGGAGCGGAAACTGACATAAAAATCTCCATGCGCTCGCCCGGACGGACGAGCGCCATTGTGTCGCCAAAGGACTTACTTGGTGACCAGCTCGACAGGCGTTTCGATCACGCCATTCGCACCGCTGTCGACTTTCTCGCCCTTGATGATTTTCAGCGCGGTCTCGATACCGAACACCGCTTGCTTCGCAGCGTACTGGTCGGCGGTCGCCAGAACGCGACCGTCCTTCAGCATGGGCTTGATGGCATTGATATTGTCGTAACCGACAACCTGCACCTGACCGGCCTTGCCGGCAGCGCGCACGGCGGAAACGGCGCCCACAGCCATGCTGTCGTTGCCGGCCAGCAGCGCCTTGACGTCCGGGTACTCGCTGAGAATCGAAGCGGCCACCTTGTTGCCCTTGTCGATTTCCCAGTCGCCGGACTGCAGGGAAACAACCTTGATCTGTGCAGCCTCCATCGCATCCTTGAAGCCAGCGGTACGCTGCTGGGCGTTGGTCGTCGTGGAGACGCCTTCAATGATGCCGACTTCGTCACCGGCCTTCAGTTGTTTGGCCAGGTACTCGCCCACCAGACGCGCGCCTTTACGGTTATCCGGGCCTACGAACGGAACGCTGATGTTCTTGCTCTTGATCACAGCCGGATCGAGCTGGTTATCGATGTTGATCACAGTGATACCGGCATCGACGGCCTTTTTGATCACCGGCACCATCGCCTTGGAATCAGACGGTGCGATAACCAGCGCGTTGACCTTCGCCAGAATCATCTGCTCGACAATGCGCGTCTGCCCCGCCGTATCGGTTTCGTCCTTGATGCCGTTGGAGATCAGGTCGAAATCGGCGGAATGTTCTTTCTGGTAGGCCTTGGCGCCGTCTTCCATGGTCAGGAAGAATTCGTTGGCCAGGGATTTCATGACCAGGGCGACTTTGGGTTTTTCAGGGGACTCGGCGAAAGCCGAAGAGACAGGCAGTGCGGCGGATGCGGCAGCCAGCATGGCGACAGCAAGAAGACGTCCAGCGAATGGCAGCTTCATGGGTTCACTCCGATCTTATGATTATTGTGAGCAACGCTTGCGCTGGCGTAAGCTCGCTGCACCCCACGACGAAATCAATTCACCGCGAAGACCGCGCAAACGTTTGCGTAGACCGAACTATGCGAATCCTGTCGACATTTGTCAACGACTGAAAATCTGCTTTTTTTGTAGGGCGAATCATAGTCATCGCCCCTTTTCCTACGCAGTCGTGTTGATCACACCGCCACTGCCAGACCCCTTGGCCATCTCGCGAACCAGATTGCCGGCCACTTCCATGAGTGCAGCGTTGGTGTCTGCGATCTGCCCCTGAATCGACATCACCACAGTTGTCTTGGCTTCTTCGGTCGGATAACTCGCTGCCTGCGCGGCAGCCAATTGCTGTTGCTGCTCCTGCAATTGCTGTTGCAATTCCTTCATGCGTTTGAGCAGTATTTTTATCGTGATGCTTTGATTGCCACTGCTCTCGGCCGGCGCCTCTTCCTGCACGGGTCCGCCACCGGTTCTGACTTGCTTCGTATCGCCAGCGTCTTTGCCCAGCGCTTCGGCCGCTGCTTGCTCGTTGGCCTCGCTCAGGGCATTGATCGTAGCGGCTGTTTTTCCGCCGATGGTAACCGCGCCGGGATTTGGCAAACCGATAGTCAATGACATTTGAACTCCTGAAAAATTGGATCCCTATCAAGGCGCATCGGCCAGTGCGCCGCTTTCTTTAGCACAGATCCGAAAACTGGCCAGCCCCCCCTGTGGACGGAGCTCGTAATCCTTTTCGGTGAGCCGAACGAGAAAACATCCCGCGTTCGGAAACCCGGATGAGCGAGGGAACTTCACAACCACGCATCGAATAAATCTTGATTTAAATCATAAGGTTAAACATTTTTCTCACGCACAGTACGACTGGTACAGATCCTGCTCCCTTCCTGCACCCCTGGCATTCAGATCGGCCCGGGGCGCATCTAGATGAACCTGCATCAGCACCGTCTCACTACTAGAGAGAAAAATAATGACATCTGCTTTGAAGAGTTTCGTTCCGGGCGCTTTGGCCCTCCTCCTGCTCCTGCCAACCGCCCTCCAGGCAAAAGAAGCTGAAACCCAGGCCAAACTGGCCAACGTAGTGGTACTGGCTACCGGCGGCACCATTGCCGGCGCGGGCGCCAGCGCTGCCAACAGCGCGACCTATCAGGCTGCGAAAGTGGGCATCGAACAATTGATCGCCGGCATTCCCGAGCTGAGCACGCTGGCCAATGTGCGTGGCGAGCAGGTCATGCAAATCGCCTCGGAAAGCATCACCAACGAAAACCTCCTGCAACTGGGTCGTCGCGTTTCCGAACTGGCCGACAGCAAAGACGTCGATGGCATCGTCATCACCCACGGCACCGACACCCTGGAAGAGACCGCGTACTTCCTGAACCTGGTGGAAAAAACCGACAAGCCGATCATCGTCGTCGGCTCCATGCGCCCGGGCACCGCCATGTCGGCAGACGGCATGCTGAACCTGTACAACGCCGTGGCCGTCGCCAGCAGCAAAGAGGCTCGCGGCAAAGGCGTACTGGTGACCCTGAACGATGAAATCCAGTCGGGTCGCGATGTCAGCAAAATGATCAACATCAAGACCGAAGCCTTCAAAAGCGCCTGGGGCCCACTCGGCATGGTAGTTGAAGGCAAATCCTACTGGTTCCGTCTGCCGGCCAAGCGCCACACCATGGACTCGGAATTCGATATCAAAAACATCAAGAGCCTTCCTGATGTAGAAATCGCCTATTCCTACGGCAATGTCAGCGACACAGCCTACAAGGCCCTCGCCCAGTCCGGCGCCAAGGCGATCATCCATGCCGGTACCGGCAACGGCTCGGTTTCCTCCCGCGTGGTTCCGACCCTGCAAGCGCTGCGCAAGGACGGCGTGCAAATCATTCGCTCGTCCCACGTCAATGCTGGTGGTTTCGTTCTGCGCAACGCCGAACAGCCTGACGACAAATACGACTGGGTGGTTGCTCACGACCTGAACCCACAGAAAGCCCGCATCCTGGCCATGGTTGCCTTGACCAAGACCAACGACAGCAAAGAGCTGCAACGGATGTTCTGGGAATACTGATCTGCCTTCGACCGATCCATTGCTGATCGGGCACTGGCTTCACCCTCCGTCAACCTGACGGAGGGTGAAGCTCCCGCCTTCGCCAAAGAAAAATTACACCTGCGCGACACCAAAACCGGAAAACCGCTGTCAGAGGATTTTCTTGAATTTTAAGCAGTTGCGAAAATGCCTACAGTTAAATACTGTATGCACGTACAGCTTAATAAGGATAACCTCGTGGCCACTTCCCCTGATGCTCCTGACGCTTACGAACGCATGGGCATGCGCGTTCAAAAAATCATCAACTCCCCTACCGCACAAAAAGCCAAAGCCGCGCTGATCTTCCGCCTTCCAGACGAGCCGGCGGATGAATGGGAGCGCTTGCTGGAAGAGATCGACGAGAACGACAACGTCACCCTCGCCTACCGCGACGATGGCGGTGTACAGATTTTCTGGGTTGTGCCGAAGGAAGATTGATTCAATGATTCTGCGTTTTGCTGCTGTGCTGTTGCTGTTCATTTCCCTGGGCGCGCACGCTGGCGCACCGCGTACATTCACCGAAGCCAAGAAGGTCGCCTGGAAACTGTACGCCCCACAATCCACCGAGTTCTATTGCGGGTGCAAATACACCGGCAACAAGGTCGATCTGGCCGCCTGCGGCTATGTCCCACGCAAGAACGCCAAACGTGCATCCCGCATCGAATGGGAGCACATCGTTCCCGCGTGGCAGTTCGGCCATCAACGTCAATGCTGGCAGGAAGGCGGTCGCAAGAATTGCACCCGCTATGACCCGAGCTATCAGAAAGCCGAAGCCGACCTGCACAACCTGGTGCCGAGCATCGGCGAGGTGAATGGCGACCGCAGCAATTTCAGCTACGGTTGGTTGCCGGTCGAAAAGGGTCAGTACGGCTCATGCCTGACTCAGGTCGACTTCAAGGCGAAGAAGGTCATGCCCCGCCCTTCGATCCGCGGCATGATCGCCCGCACCTACTTTTACATGAGCAAACAATATGGTTTGCGCTTGTCGAAGCAGGATCGGCAATTGTACGAAGCTTGGGACAAGACTTATCCAGTGCAAGACTGGGAACGCCAACGCAATCAGAGCGTGGCGTGCGTGATGGGACGCGGTAACGAATTTGTCGGCCCGGTGAACCTGAAAGCCTGCGGTTGATTGCCTGATCAAAAGAAAAGGCCTTGAGCGATAAACTCAAGGCCTTTTTTGTGCTCAACCGCCGGACTTGTTGAAACGCCAGTAGCCCATCAGATTGAGCGACTCGCGAGGGATGCCGCGCTCCTTGATCAGGTATTTGCGCAGACTCATGACCGCAGCGGATTCGCCGGCGATCCAGCCATAGAATCCCTCGCTGGCCGTATCGGCGATCTCCCAAAGAATTTCTTCTTCGATGTCGACATCCGCCAGTTCGACCGCTTGCCCAACCGGCGATGCATCGACAGGCAACGTCGCCTGCCGCACGGCTTCCACCATCAACGTACCTGCAACTGCCTGATCGCGAATCAGCCATTGCACCAAAAGCCCGGGCCAGTCAGGAACCGCCAACATGTCTTCACGACTGTCGACCTCAAAAAACGCCTGGGTCTGCGGCGGTTCAGCCAGTGTCGCCAGTTCTTCCAGAATCCCCATGGCGGCCGGCAAGGCGGTGGCATCGGCGACCAGCAAAAGTTGCTTGAGCGTTTGCGGAGGCTTCCATTCAAATCCCCCTGCCTCTTGTGCCGAGAATCGGCTGTCGGGGGCCAGAATCTGCATCGACTCGCCGGGCTGGGATCGCAAGGCCCAACGGGAGGCTGGACCGGTCTCGCCGTGCAGTACGAAATCGATATCCACTTCGCCTGCTTCGGCACGCAAGTGGCGGATGGTGTAGGTGCGCATCGCCGGGCGACGATCGATCAGCATCGAGCGGAAACGGGCGTACCACCCCTCGCCCTGAGAAAGCCTGGCGGGTGAACCGTCGACTGCCGGGAAAAACAGCTTCACTCGCTGATCCGGCGCCCAGGTCGCCATCTCGGTGACCGTGGGGCTTGCGAGCGTGATCCGCATGAGATGCGGGCTCAACTGCTGCTTGTGACGCAAAACGACGTCGAACAATTTGTAAGGATTGGCGGAGGCCATGCGGAGCTCCTTCTGGGTATCTTCAGTGACTCCTTGAAAAACGAATCACGCCGGACACCCTTTAGTCAGCTCCGCCGAATGGATCCTTATTGCGCCGCCGGGCGCTCGATCACCAGCGTTTCGATGTTCTGCTTCTTCGCCTTGACCAGCGCTGCATTCACATCTGCCTGACGCGCCTCGGCGTCAGCCTTCGAATTGAAAGGGCCGAGGAGGATCCGGGTCTTGCCGCTGGCGTCCTTGACGACACTGGCCACAAAGGCATGCTCGATCAGCCAGCCGCTGAGGTCGCTGACCGCCTGAGGGGTTTCACCGCGCACTTCGAGATCCCACTGCGGGCCCACCGCAGCAGGCGCCGCTACCACCGCCGGTTTCGCTTTTTGCGCATCCACACTCTTGCCTTCGCCACATCCTGCCAATGCCAGTGCCGCGACTACCCAGACCAATTTGCGCACAACGCTTCCCTCTGATTTTTCAAAGCGGCGATCTTAACATTCGAGAATACTTTCGGAGCCCCGCAAAATGGGCACAAAAGGACGAGATTGATGCTGACAGCCCCTGTATAGTTACGCGCTGGGAATTAATGCCGCTGCTGCGCGTCAGAAAGAGGCACCCAGACTTTAAGACTTCGCACTAATCTATACGTACCACCGACCTCTGCACTGTCTGAATCAGGTGCCCTACAAAGCAATCAAGGAGAAGACCATGCTGATACTCACCCGCAAAGTCGGTGAAAGCATAAACATTGGTGATGACATCACGATCACCATTCTCGGCGTCAGCGGCCAGCAAGTTCGAATCGGCATCAATGCTCCGAAGAACGTTGCAGTGCACCGGGAAGAAATCTACCAGCGCATCCAGGCTGGCCTGACCGCTCCGGACAAGCCACAAACGCCCTGAGCCCTACCGCAGTCAGTAGCCAGTTCGTTTGCCTGCGCGCAATGACTGGCTAAAGATTCAAGCGCCGTATTGCCATTCCCCCACCTCCCTGGTGACGGCGCGTGCCACGCCCCTTCCCGCCTCACCCTTCTCGCGACCGATACTAACCGTCATTCAAAGGGTTGGCTGTCGGATATTTCCGAATAGCGAATGGGAATCTCGCCCGCCTAGCCGAATGTAACGCCACGCGCCATTCCGGTAGCCGCCACGACCATCAATATCAATAGCAGCGCTTCGGCATGACTGATCCGCGCAAACACCCTGGCACGCTCCGTGTCAGGGATAGCGCCGCGCGCCTTGGCCACGCGCCACTTGATCAGAGTGATCATCGGCACCAGTTCCAGAAGCAGAATCAGCACAAACAACGTCATCTTCAGATGGAACAGCGGCTGATGCAGGTAGTAGTCGGCTCCCTTCTCATAACCGGCAAAGGCGCGCATGCCGCCGGTGATGAGCAGCACCAGCGCCGAGAGCCCCCAGAGATTGTCGGCAAGCAATACGCGCCCGACTTCACCCGAGCCGGACGCCAGGCGACTGAAGGCCGTCCCACGCGTCAACACCGCCCAGAAGCCCATGGCAAATGCCAATAGATGAATCGCTGCAAGAAACCAGTGAACCAGCATTGATGAACTCCTGTCCGGCAGAGGCGAAATCAGCCTGACAGTAGTAGTCGAAAAAGTGTGGACTTGCCTGTCACCCCCTCCCGGAAAAACGGAAGCGGGCGAGACGAGAGACTGGCAGAGGCGCGGGAAAGGCAAATCGCGGGCAAAAAAAATCCCAAGCAGCTGATGGAAGCTTGGGATTTAAAAATGCATAAACCGTGGTGGTGAACGCGGGGCGGATATTACTGATTTATTCGTCTTGTAACAACGTATTTTTGATAACCGAATGGTTAATAAAATCCGTAACCCCTTAAATATCCACACTATTTAAAAGGATGCTCACGAAAGTCGGCGACGAATGGATCAAAATCCTTCGCAGTCAATACGCGCATGGCTCAAGAATTTTACAAAAATGAGTTCAGGATCCCCCGGGGCAAGGTTCTCCACCATTCCGCTATGCTGATATTCAAGATTTATCAGCAGCTGCCGCATCGGCAAGTTGGACGCATTGGTCGACGTGAAGATCTTGCCTGCAACAGCGTGATGCTCCAGACCACTCACGATTTGCCGACCCACGCCGGAACGCCTGCTCGCACTGGAGACGACCACGAGGGATATGAACCACTCACCGAAAAAGCTTCGATCCAAACAGCCGTAGCCGAGAAGAACGCCAGGATTGTCAGTCTCACAGACAACCCAGCACTCATGCGCCCCAACCGACCTCGCGATACACGCTCGACGGCAGCTATCTTTTTCAGCGACAGGATCAATCTTCAACAGGCTTTCGATGTCGCCTGGACAGGCGCGCCTGAATTGGCGACTCATGAATACCCCCCCTGCAAATGTGCCGAAGTGTAGCTGCGGTCGACCAAACGGAAATTTGCAAAGGTTCTGAAAATCGCAGACAACAAAAAAGGGCCCACCTTTCGGTGAGCCCTTTCAGACCGCCCAGCAGAGCGGATTTTGTTTGGTAGGCGCGATTGGACTCGAACCAACGACCCCCACCATGTCAAGGTGGTGCTCTAACCAACTGAGCTACGTGCCTGCTGTGAGGCGGCATTCTACGGAATTCCGGAGGGGTGTCAACACCTTTTTTTCACCTAACCCTATGAATATGCAAAATATTTAATTTCGACCCGCCGCGAGAAGATTTCCTGGTGGCTGGCGGAGGTTTTTCAACTGGGGTAGGATCGCCGCACTCGTAAAATATATTAAACAGAGGCTGCAGGATGGCGAACACCCCTTACCCAGAGTCTTATTACGCTGCATCGGCCAACGCCGCACCACCACGTCCTGCCCTGCAGGATGACGTGGAGACGGATGTCTGTGTGATCGGCGCTGGTTATACGGGACTTTCCTCGGCGCTGTTCCTGCTGGAGAACGGTTTTCGCGTGACCGTTCTGGAAGCCGCCAAGGTCGGTTTCGGCGCCTCGGGGCGCAATGGCGGGCAAATCGTCAATAGCTACAGCCGTGACATTGATGTGATCGAACGCAGCGTCGGCCCGAAACAGGCGCAACTGCTCGGGCAGATGGCCTTCGAAGGCGGCCGGATCATTCGTGAGCGTGTCAGCAAATACAACATCCAGTGCGACCTGAAGGACGGCGGCGTATTCGCCGCCCTCACCGCCAAGCAGATGGGCCACCTGGAATCGCAGAAACGCTTGTGGGAACGCTTCGGCCATACCCAACTGGAACTGCTCGATCAGCGCCGCATCCGCGAAGTGGTTGCCTGCGATCAGTACGTCGGCGGTATGCTCGACATGAGCGGCGGCCACATCCACCCGCTTAACCTGGCGCTGGGCGAAGCTGCTGCCGTGGAATCCCTTGGCGGCACCATCTACGAACAGTCACCGGCGGTGCGCATCGAACGCGGCGCCAATCCGGTCGTGCACACGCCGCAGGGCAAAGTCAGGGCCAAATTCATCATCGTTGCCGGCAACGCCTACCTCGGCAATCTGGTGCCGGAGCTGGCGGCCAAATCGATGCCATGCGGCACTCAGGTCATCACCACCGAGCCACTGGGCGATGAGCTGGCGAAATCCCTGCTGCCGCAGGACTACTGCGTCGAGGACTGCAACTACCTGCTCGACTACTACCGCCTCACCGGCGACAAGCGTCTGATCTTCGGCGGCGGTGTGGTGTATGGCGCGCGGGATCCGGCGAACATCGAAGCGATCATCCGCCCGAAAATGCTCAAGGCCTTCCCGCAGCTCAAGGATGTGAAAATCGACTATGCCTGGACCGGCAATTTCCTGCTGACCCTGTCGCGCCTGCCTCAGGTCGGACGCCTGGGCGACAACATCTATTACTCCCAGGGCTGTAGTGGCCACGGCGTGACCTACACGCACCTGGCCGGCAAGGTATTGGCCGAGGCACTGCGCGGACAAGCCGAGCGTTTCGATGCCTTTGCTGATCTGCCGCACTACCCTTTCCCCGGCGGGCAACTGCTGCGCACACCGTTTGCCGCATTGGGCGCGTGGTACTACGGACTGCGCGACAAGCTCGGTTTCTGACGCGCGAAAAAAAGGGCCGCTGAATAGCGGCCCTTTTTACATCCAGCATCAATCACAACTGATCCCGCGCAATCCCGCTGCGAATCCGCAGAATGTCTGCGAGCACCGCCAGAGCAATTTCCGCCGGCGTCTTGCTGCCCAGGTTGAGGCCGATCGGCGCATGAATTCGCGCCAGCTCGCTCTCCCCCAGACCGCCAACCCTACGCAAACGCTCGAAGCGCTTCTGTGAAGTCTGCAACGAACCCATCACGCCGATGTAAAACGCCTCGGTGCGCACAGCTTCCATCATCGCCAGATCATCGATGCGCGGATCATGGGTCAAGGCCACCACCGCGGTATCACGGTGGCAACCGCCATCGGCAATAAACATCGACGGCAATTGCCGGCGAATCTCCACGCCATTGAGCACCACGTCTTTCAGCACTTCTTCACGCGGGTCGCAGAGAATCACTTCGAAGCCGAGACCAACCGCGAACTCCGCACAGGCCTGCGCCACGCTGGAATATCCCGCCAACAGCAAACGCTGAGCGGCACCGATGCGGATCCGTACCCGGTCGATCTCACGTTCGATCCGCGCACCCTGTTCGCGATCGGCAAACAGGCTGCGCGCACCAGTAGTCAGATCGACCTCGCGAATCAACCGGCGCTGCCCCAGCAACGCCGATTCGAGTTCGCGCAGGTGCGCCTGCACATCGCAACTGGCGTCAAATTTCTCTACCAGCACATCGAGAATGCCTCCGCACGGCAGGCTGACCCGCGAACGCGGATCGTCACCTTCGCCATAACGCACGACGTTGATCGCATCGAGAAACGCACCTTCGGCGACGCGCTCGAGAAAATCGTCCTCGACGCAACCACCGGACAGCGACCCGATCCACTGCCCGCCGTCGTTCACCGCCAGCAGCGAACCTGGCGCGCGAGGTGCCGAGCCGTAGGTGGTCAGCACGGTGCAGAGCCAGATGCGTTGCCCCGCCGTCGACCACTCCAGCGCCCGTCGAACCACTTGCAGATCGAGATGCTGCATGATCAGTGCGCCTTGTGCTCAACGGACGGCGCATCAGCCTGCAGCTTCTGCACATCACCAACCGCCAGCTCGGCCGACTGACCACCCCAACCCTGACGCAGGTAGTTCAGCAGATCGGTCAGTTGTTCGGCACTGAGCTTGTCGGCAAAACCCGGCATCGACTGCATGTGCTCGAACCCGGCGAATTTCTGTTCGCCGATGCCATCCTCGATCACGCGCAACAGGTTGCGCGGGTCTTCCAGACGCAACGTGGTGTTGCCGCGCATGGCCACCGCGATGTGCGGTTTGCCCTCGCCACCGGCCGCGTGACAGCCGGCGCAGACGTTCAAGTATTCCTGACGGCCGCGCTGGGCGCTGACACTGAGTTTTTCCACCGGCACTTCGGTCAGTTCTTTCGCCGCCGGAGGCTTATCGCCCAGCAGGAAAGTCGCCATCGCCGCCAGATCCGGATCATTCAGGCCCTGGGTGCTGTTGTGGAACACCGGGAACATCTCGTTGAACATCGTGCCCTGGGCGCTCATGCCGTGCTTGAGGAACGTGCTCAGGTCCTGATGGTTCCAGCCGCGTGCCGCCAAGTCGGTTGCCAGCAGGCTCGGCGCCAGATAGCCGTTAAGGATGCCGCCGGTCAGGCGCTTATCCAACTGCATCGCGCCCGGCAGGCCGCGTGGCGTATGGCATTCGCCGCAATGGCCTAACACTTCGACCATGTACTGGCCGCGTTTCCAGGCGTCGCTTTTGCCTTCGGCAGGCTCCAGCTTCAAGGCGTTGCCGTACATCATGTTCCAGCCGATCAAGCCCGGACGCACGTTGAACGGAAAGCTAAGGCTCGTCACCGGCGCGGCACGCTCGATTGGCTCGATGGTTTTCAGATACGCGTGAATCGCATCCGAATCCGCACGCGGCATCAAGTGATACGAGGTGTACGGCATCGCCGGGTACAAGTTGGCGCCGTCACGCCGCTTGCCTTCGGTAAGCGCGGCGAAGAACTCTTCATCGGTGTAGAGACCGATGCCGTGCTCCTTGCTCGGCGTGATGTTGGTACCGTAGATCGTGCCGAACGGCGACACGATCGGCAGCCCGCCGGCATACGGCGCACCACCCGGCGCCGTGTGGCAGGCCATGCAGTCAGCGGCGCGGGCGAGGTATTCGCCGCGCTTGACCTGATCATCCGCGTGCACCGCCAACACAGGCGCAGCCAGCCCGACCGCCAGGGTCAGGCGGGTCAGTAGTTGCTTCATGCTTAACCCTCCTTGACCAGGCCGAGATCGGTCAGCACGTTGCGGGTGGCGTTGTAATAACGCACGTACCCGGTGCAACGACAGATGTGATGGCCGAGGCTGTCCTCGATAACTTGCTCCAGTTTGCTTTTGACGATTGGCTGGCGTTGCAGCTTTTCCACCAGCACGGTCGCGGCGTTGACGAACCCCGGCGCGCAGTAGCTGCACTGGAAGGCGAATTCGTCGACGAAACGCTGCTGGATCGGGTTCAGCTCGGTGACCTGGCCTTGCTCGTCACGCTTGGCGTGGCCTTCGATGGTGCGGACTTTCTTGCCCTCGAAATAATGCGCGCCGGTGATGCAGGTGCGCACTTCTTCGCTGGTGCCATCCGGGTTGTCGACGATCACCACGCAGGCGTGGCAGATGCCCTGGCCGCAGCCCAGGCGCGAACCGGTGAGGTTCTTGTATTCGTGCAGGTAATCGATCATCGGCAGGTCATCAGGGATGTCCACCGGGCCGACGGATTGACCGTTGAGGGTCAGTTGAAGCGGACGGTTAGCCATTGAGGGCCTCCTTGATGCGCGCAGCAGTGATTGGCAGATCGCGAACACGTTTACCGATGGCGTGGGCCACGGCGTTACCGATGGCACCGACCACCGGAATCATCACCACTTCGGCGATGCCTTTGGACGGGTCGCTTGGGGACAGCGGCGGCAGGATTTCCGACGTCTGCTTCCACACCGCCACATGGCGCGCCATCGGCAGGCGATAACGGTTGAAGTTCCAGTCACCCTCCCCCGGCCCGCCTTCGTACAGCGGCATCTCTTCCATCAAGGCGTGACCGATACCCATGGCGATCCCGCCTTCGAGCTGGCCACGAACCAGTTCTTCGACCAGCACCCGGCCGCACTCCAGCCACGAGTGATGGTTGAGCACTTCGACTTCCGCCGAACCTTTGTTGACCTTCAACTCGACCAGCGTTGCGACCGGGCTGTAGTAGGTCACGGCGGCGTTGTTCAGTTGAACCACCGGATAGGCGATGTTCTGCCGATCCAGCAGATGGAAGCCGGCGCTGGTCATCTGCGCCTTTTTCGCTTTCGGGGCGCCGTCGCCGTACTTCACCGCCAGACCGTCGAGCGGCAGTCGCTCGCGCACGCCATCGATGCTGTATTCGGCCTCGGCCCAGCTCCAGCGGTTGAAACCGTGAACCGTGGCGCCAGTGACCAGACCGCGCTCGTGAGCACGCTTGGCCAGCTCTTCGAAGGTCAGCGGCTGCATGCCGTTGGCGGTGAGTTTGCCGTCGACCCAATGCGCATCTTCGCGACGCACCACGTAAGGGTTGGCCTGGCCGCCGTACGGGCCCTGACGCCAGATCTCCAGCGCCGCCGGCCACAGACCGTGGTTGAACAGCACGCGTGCCGCTTCACGGGTGGCGTGGCTGAAGTAGTAGGCGGAGTTGGTCGCGGACGAAGCCGATGCCAGCTTGCCGACCCAGCGCGGATTGCGCAGGAAGTTGTCCTGCTCGGCCTGGCTCATGATGTAAGGGTTGCCGGCGGTGACCAGCTGCATCTCATCCCACTCGGTTTCGCCGGTCTTCACGTCGTGAGCCGCACTGCCGAGGAAGTCAGCCACCACCAACGCTTGCGAGGTGGACATGCCAGTGCCGATCTCGATACCGATGTGACGCAGGGAAATGCGCCCCTCAGCGGTGAACTCGATGCTGGCCATCGGTGCTTCGGAACCGGTGCCGAAGTCTTTCTGGCAAATGGCAAAACCCACGCCATACCAGTTGTCCGGGTCTGCCGCTTCGCGCTGTTTCTTGATCGCGTCGCGGTTTTTCCAGACTTCGTGCAACGAAGCCTTGTCGAGAATCTCGTGCAGGCGCAACGCACCGGCCGGGATCGCGCCCTGGGTGTTTTTCATCCCCGAGCGCAGCGCGTTCTTGCGGCGCAGATCGATGGCATCGACACCAAGGCGATCGGCGATTTCGTCGACCATCATCTCGGTGGAAGCCATGCTCTGCAGGGTGCCGTAGCCGCGCATCGAACCTGCTTCAACGGCGCGGGAATGGTAAGCGGTGACCTGCAGGTCGTTCTGCGGCATGTAGTAGATCGACTGCGCGGCAGTGGCACCAACGGCAGCCACCGACGGGCTGTAGTTGATCCGACCGCCACCATCGACGCTCATCTCGGCGCGGAAAATTTTGAAACTGTGATCGGTCTTGTCCACTGCCAACTGGTAGCGGATGTCGAACGGGTGACGCTTGATGCCGCTCTGGAATTGCTCGTAGCGGTCGTTGGCCAGGCGAATCGGTACACCCGCGCCGTACAACGCCGCCAGGGCCGCGTAGTAGACGAAAATGTTGTGGTCCTTGGAACCGTAACCGACGGTGTAACCCGGGTGCATGTTCAGGTTCGCCAGGCCGAAACGCGACGGCCCGATCATCTTCGCGGTCTCGGTGGCGGTTTCCAGCGGGCACTGGGTGGCGACGACGAAATGCAGGGTCTTGGTCGCCGGGTCGTACCAGCCGTTGCCGTTGTCCGGCTCCATCGCAGCAGGTTCGATCGACGGAGTTTTGTAGCGCTCGTCGAACACCAGCCAGTTGTCCGGCGGAGTGTCGATCTCTTTCTTCATGCGGTCGGCGTAGAACAGGCCGCGTTCGGTCAGGTTGCCGTGCAGGTTCGGTTGGGAATTCCACACCGGACGACGGTTCTTCAGCATCGGGAACAGGATCGAGTCCTTGAGGCTGGCGAACTCGTCTTCGTCCGCCGACGTCGGGCCACCGACGCGCACATAGCGGAAACTGCCATAGGGATCGCCTTCGTAGAACGGCACTTTTGCGCCGTAACGAATCGCTTTGTCATTGAATTTGAGTTTGTTCTTGGCCTGACGGAACCGCTCGAAGTCGTTCCAGATCAGGATCGCGACCGGGTGACCGATGAACATCGGCACCTTGCCTTCCGGCAGCAGCGGATCCGGTGCGTGCTCTTCAGGGAACACGATGCCGTCCTTGTCCAGGTCGGCGGCGGTAACGATCCGATCAGGCTGCAGATCGGCGCCGAGCCACGACAGGTCATAGCCTTCGTAGATACGGTCAGCCTTGATGGTTTTCAACAACATGGCGTGGCCTTGCTGCTGGGGCCAACCCGGCATGTCCTTGGAACGGATGTCGCGAGCAAACACTTTGCTGCCGCAGACCTTGGACAATGCATCGTTACGCTGGCGTGCCTTGCCGTTGCTGCCGAGCCATTGCTCGGACGGCACAGTCACGCTGTTTTCCATCAAGGCAGCCAGCGCCTGACTGCTGAGCGGCGTGAGCGTGACACTCACACCCGCCACCAGCCCGCCCTGAAGGAACGAGCGCCGGGATATTTCACGGTTGGACATGGATCATCCTCTGGACGGTTATGGATCCGCCCTTCTGGTTATCTACTGGGAATCTCGAGTCTTGCAGAAGCCCTTTTTGACGAAGCAAAGAGCGTGATGACAGTGCAAAGCTGACCGAAAGGTTAACTTTATAGGTTTCTGAGCTCGCAGCAAACAACCAGTTACAAAAATTTGACTAAAGAGTCAAAAAATCAATGCGGCATTGCATCGCAGCGACTCGGAGACGCAGGTAGATTGCCCGGCAGCATCGAACGAGCCACGGCCAGGGTTCGTCGCCGGCTACAAGGGAGGAATTTGGGAGAGGTCAAATTTCAGACACAAAAAACCCCGGTCTTTCGACCAGGGTCTTTGCTATCGATTCCGAATCAACCAGAGGTTGCTTTCGGTGTTTCAAGGCGTTCAGTGGTCCTTGAAACAGATATGGCGCAGCGGACGGGACTCGAACCCGCGACCCCCGGCGTGACAGGCCGGTATTCTAACCGACTGAACTACCGCTGCGTATCGCTTTGAGCTGACGCTCAAGTAACTCGTTTGACTGAAAGCTTCGGTGCTTTTCAATCGCGAACCAGACAGTGCCTGACTCGTTAAATATGGCGCAGCGGACGGGACTCGAACCCGCGACCCCCGGCGTGACAGGCCGGTATTCTAACCGACTGAACTACCGCTGCGCGTCGGTGCAGGCACTTTCAGCCTACGCTCTTGCTTGCGCAAGTCTCTCGGGAGTGGTGGGTGATGACGGGATCGAACCGCCGACATTCTGCTTGTAAGGCAGACGCTCTCCCAGCTGAGCTAATCACCCGTTTGCATCTCCGAGGCCGCGAAATTTACGCAGGTAGCGAACCTAAGTCAATAGCAGGATTGAAGTTTTTCTAAAAAAGACGAAATTGCTTCATTCCGTATAAATCATCTTCTTGGTCATGCCGCCATCGACCACGAATTCCTGCCCGGTCACAAACCCCGCATTCTTCGACAGCAACCACGCCACCATCGCCGCCACATCCTCGACCGTCCCTACCCTGCCCGCAGGATGCTGGGCATGATCGGTGTCGGTCAGCGGCTCCGCGCGCCGGGCAGATGGATCCCGCGCATCGATCCAGCCCGGACTGACCGCATTGACGCGAATCTCCGGCCCGAGGCTGATCGCCAGCGCGTGAGTCAACGCCAGCAAGCCACCCTTGCTCGCCGCGTACGCCTCCGTATCAGGTTCCGACTGCGCCGCACGGGTCGAGGCCAGATTGACGATCGCCCCGTTGTGCGCACGCAGATACGGCGCACAGTGCTTGGCCAGCAACATCGGCCCACCGAGGTTCACCGCCAGCACCCGATTCCAGTACGCCAGATCGAGACTTTCCAGCGTGATGTTGTGTGGATCGGCCACTGCAGCGTTACACACCAGCGCATCCAGACGACCAAACTGCCCCAGCACCTCAGCGACACCCAACGCCACCTGACTTTCGTCCGCGACGTCCATGGCGATGAACCAGGCGTTCTCGCCGAGCACCTTCGCCACTTTCGAACCCCGCGCACGATCCAGATCCGTCAACACCACCTGCCAGCCTTCGCTGATCAGCCATGCCGCGATGCCCAGACCGATCCCCCGCGCGGCACCCGTGACCAATGCAACGCGGCCACGGGTGCCGATCTTTGGCGTAGACAACTCGATCACAACGCCGCCAAACCGCGCGACAGGTCGGCTTGCAGGTCAGCGACATCTTCCAGACCGACCGCGATGCGGATCAGGCTGTCACGAATGCCGGCAGCCTCACGCTCCTGCGGCGCCAGACGGCCGTGGGACGTAGTGCTCGGGTGGGTGATGGTGGTTTTGCTGTCACCCAGGTTGGCGGTGATCGAGATCAAACGGGTCGCATCGATGAAGCGCCAGGCGCCCTCTTTGCCGCCCTTCACCTCAAAGCTCACCACCGCGCCGAAGCCTTTCTGCTGACGCTGAGCCAGCTCGTGCTGCGGATGGCTCTTGAGGCCGGCGTAATGCACCTTCTCGATACCGTCCTGCTGCTCCAGCCATTCGGCCAGTTGCTGGGCGTTGGCGCAGTGTGCCTTCATCCGCAGGTTCAGGGTTTCCAGACCTTTGAGGAAGATCCAGGCGTTGAACGGGCTCAGGGTCGGCCCGGCGGTACGCAGGAAACCGACGACTTCTTTCATCTGCTCGCTGCGACCGGCAACCACACCGCCCATGCAACGGCCCTGGCCATCGATGAACTTGGTGGCCGAATGCACAACGATGTCTGCGCCGAGCTTTAGCGGCTGCTGCAAGGCAGGCGTGCAGAAGCAGTTGTCGACCACCAGCATCGCACCCTTGGCGTGCGCGATTTCCGACAGCGCGGTGATATCCACCAGCTCAGCCAACGGATTGGACGGCGACTCGACAAACAGCAATTTGGTGTTGGATTTGATCGCTGCATCCCAGGCCGACAGATCGGCCAGCGGCACGTAATCGACTTCCACACCGAAACGCTTGAAGTACTTCTCGAACAGGCTGATGGTCGAACCGAACACGCTGCGCGACACCAGCACATGATCGCCGGCACTGCACAGGCTCATCACCACTGCCATGATCGCGGCCATGCCCGTCGCCGTAGCCACCGCCTGCTCGGCGCTTTCCAGCGCGGCGATGCGCTCTTCGAACGCGCGCACGGTCGGGTTGGTGTAACGCGAGTAGACGTTGCCCGGCACTTCCCCGGCAAACCGTGCGGCGGCGTCAGCGGCGGTACGGAACACGTAGCTGGAAGTGAAGAACATCGGATCACCGTGCTCGCCTTCCGGCGTACGGTGCTGACCGGCACGTACGGCCAGGGTATCGAACGCTACGCCTTCGAGGTCGCTGTCCAGCCGACCGGCATCCCATTCCTGACTCATGCTGTCACTCCTTGCCCTGTTCTCGGTAAATAAAAGTCTTTTGCCAGATACAAAACCGGCCCCTAGGGGCCGGTTGAAACTCAGTTGTTGTACAGATCGATGATCGCACTGACCGCCTGGGTCTTGACCTTCGAGGCATCGTTACGTGCCTGTTCGATCTTGTTCAAGTAAGCCTCGTCGACATCGCCAGTGACGTACTTGCCGTCGAACACTGCGCAATCGAAGTTTTCGATCTTGATCTTGCCGCCACCGACCGCTTCGATCAAGTCAGGCAGATCCTGATAGATCAGCCAGTCAGCACCGATCAGATCAGCCACGTCCTGGGTCGAACGGTTGTGCGCGATCAGCTCGTGAGCGCTCGGCATGTCGATGCCGTAAACGTTCGGGAAGCGAACAGCCGGAGCCGCCGAGCAGAAGTAGACGTTTTTCGCGCCGGCTTCGCGGGCCATCTGGATGATCTGCTTGCAGGTAGTGCCACGAACGATCGAGTCGTCGACGAGCATCACGTTCTTGCCGCGGAATTCCAGCTCAATGGCGTTGAGCTTCTGACGTACCGATTTCTTGCGCGCGGCCTGGCCGGGCATGATGAAGGTACGACCGATGTAGCGGTTCTTGACGAAACCTTCGCGGAATTTCACGCCCAGATGGTTGGCCAGTTCCAGCGCGGCAGTGCGGCTGGTGTCCGGAATCGGGATGACCACGTCGATGTCGTGCTCTGGACGCTCGCGCAGGATCTTCTCCGCCAGCTTCTCACCCATGCGCAGACGGGCCTTGTAGACCGACACGCCGTCGATGATCGAATCCGGGCGCGCCAGGTAGACGTGTTCGAAGATGCACGGGGTCAGGGACGGATTGGTCGCACACTGACGAGTGTGCAGCTTGCCGTCTTCAGTGATGTAGACCGCTTCGCCTGGTGCCAGGTCGCGGATCAGGGTGAAGCCGAGCACATCCAGCGAAACACTTTCGGAGGCGATCATGTACTCGACGCCTTCGTCGGTGTGACGCTGACCGAACACGATCGGGCGGATGCCGTGCGGGTCACGGAAACCGACGATGCCGTAACCGGTCACCATCGCCACGACAGCGTAGCCACCGACGCAACGGTTATGCACGTCGGTCACGGCGGCAAACACGTCTTCTTCGGTCGGTTGCAGCTTGCCGCGCTGGGCCAGCTCGTGGGCGAACACGTTGAGCAGCACTTCCGAGTCGGAGCTGGTGTTGACGTGACGCAGATCGGATTCGTAGATCTCTTTGGCCAACTGTTCAACGTTGGTCAGGTTACCGTTGTGCGCCAGGGTGATGCCGTAAGGCGAGTTGACGTAGAACGGCTGAGCCTCGGCCGACGTCGAGCTGCCGGCAGTCGGGTAACGGACGTGGCCGATACCCATGTGGCCGACCAGGCGCTGCATGTGACGCTGTTGAAACACGTCACGCACCAAGCCATTGTCCTTGCGCAAGAACAACCGGCCATCATGGCTGGTCACGATACCGGCAGCGTCCTGGCCGCGGTGCTGGAGCACGGTTAGCGCGTCATACAGCGCCTGATTGACGTTCGACTTACCGACGATACCGACGATGCCACACATGCGACGCAACCCCTACTTAATGGATCTGAACTGAACAACACTCACTGAGGCGTTTTGGCCGACGGCAAGAGTTGCTCCTTGAACGGAATATCAGCGGGTACGCTGATTCCGCTGGCAAGCCACTGACTGCCCCACCCGAGAATCAGGTTCTTGGACCAGTCTGCGACCAATAGAAACTTTGGCACGAGCTGTGATTCTTTCCACCACCCGTCCTGCTGTACCGGCCCCAGGCTCAACAGCCCGACCGCCACGACCACCAGCAACACGCCACGCGCAGCGCCGAAGGCCATGCCGAGGAATCGATCGGTCCCGGACAACCCGGTGACGCGAACCAACTCGCCGATAAGATAATTGATCATTGCGCCCACGATCAGTGTGGCGACAAACATGATGGCACAGCCCGTGATCACACGAGCCGACGGTGTTTCGATGTATCCGGCGAGGTACTCGGACAGTGAGCCACCGAACATCCAGGCAACAGCTCCTGCGATGATCCAGGTCACCAGCGACAATGCTTCTTTGACGAAGCCGCGGCTCAAACTGATCAAAGCGGAGATGGCGATGATTGCAACGATCGCCCAGTCAACCCAGGTAAATGGCACAGTGCAGCCTACAGACGGATAAGGCGGCGCATTTTAGCAGAGCGCATGGCTGTCGGTAAGCTGCGATTTTCAGTGCATTTCTATCGAAGTGATAGATATCAGCCACGCTCAGGCTGGAAGCGCACCACAAACCCCTTGAGGTTCTGCTGGCGGCTCAACAGATCGCGCAGACGATCGGCTTCGGCGCGCTCAATCAACGGACCGACGAACACCCGGTTCTTGCCATCGGCAGAACGGATGTAAGCGTTGTAGCCCTGACTGCGCAGGGTTTTCTGCAGGCTTTCAGCGCTGGCGCGGCTCGATAGACTGGCCAGTTGCACCGACCAGCTCACCGACAGACCATTGGCATCGACGCGGCTTTGAGTGGTGTCCGGCTTGGCAGACAGCGCAGCGATCGGCTGGGCCGGGGCTGTGGTTGGCTTGACCACAGGAGCGGGAGCGGGAGCCGGCGCAACCGGTTTGGCTACCGGCGCCGGAGCCGGGGCTGGCGCGGCGGAAGCAATAGGTGCCGTTGGCACAGCCTGCTCGGCGACTTCGTCATCGCTTGGCACTGGCTCTTGCGGGAGAACCTGCGGCTCAGGTACGGCCACGGTTTCCATCTGGATCTGCGCCACGGCGGGCGCTTGCGGCGCAGCCGGCGCTTCGACAGTCACCTGACGCTGTTCATCCTGACGGGAAAACAGCATCGGCAGGAAAATCACCGCCAGCGCCACCAGCACCAGGGCACCGACCATGCGCTGCTTGTACGCTTTATCCAGCAAAGCCATTTGCCGCTTCCTCCGTGGAGCGCCGAGACAGCCATTCGAGGGCCTCGGCGACACAATAAAATGATCCGAACAGCAAGATCTCGTCGTCGCTGGTGGCCACTGCACACTGCCCTTCCAGCGCAGCCGCCACACTGTCATAAGACGTGACCGAGGCGCCAAGGTTCTGCAATGCCTGATTCAATTCATCCACCGGACGCGCACGTGGCGAATCCAGCGGCGCCACCGCCCAGTGCTGGACGCTGGCATTCAATTCACCGATGACGCCGTCCAGATCCTTGTCCGCCAGCAGGCCGAACACCGCCAGACGCTTGCCGACCGGCGGACGAGCCGCCAGACGCCGCGCCAGATACTCCGCCGCATGCGGGTTGTGTCCAACGTCCAGCAACAGGTTCAGACGTTTGCCGTTCCATTCGAACGAGCGACGATCGAGACGACCGACCACACGAGTCGCCCGCAACGCCGCAACAATCTGTTCGGCATCCCATGGCAAACCGAGCAGCAGATAAGCCTGCAACGCCAACGCGGCGTTTTCCATCGGCAGATCAAGCAGCGGCAAATCACGCAGTTCGACGACCTGACCGTCAGCATCGGTACCGCGCCACTGCCAGAATTGATCCGTGATACCCAGATCGAAATCACGCCCGCGCAGGAAGAACGGGCAAGCAAGCTCGCGCGCCTTGTCCAGCAGGGGTTGTGGAGGATTCAGATCGCCGCACAGTGCAGGTTTGCCCTGACGGAAAATCCCGGCCTTCTCGAAGGCCACGGATTCGCGGGTATTGCCCAGGTAATCGGCATGATCGACACCAATGCTGGTGACCAGCGCGATATCGGCATCGACCACGTTGACAGTGTCCAGACGCCCGCCCAGCCCGACTTCCAGCACCACCGCATCGAGCCCGGCCTGTTGAAACAGCCAGAACGCCGCCAGGGTGCCCATTTCGAAGTAAGTCAGGGAAGTGTCGCCACGCCCCGCTTCTACCGCCGCGAAGGCTTCGCACAACTGCGCGTCAGTGGCTTCGACGCCATTGAGCTGCACCCGCTCGTTGTAACGCAGCAGGTGCGGAGAATTGTAGACACCGACGTTCAGGCCCTGCGCCCGCAGCAAAGAAGCCACGAAAGCGCAGGTCGAACCCTTGCCGTTGGTGCCGGTAACCGTGATCACCCGTGGCGCCGGCTGGCCCAGTCCCATGCGGGACGCTACCTGTTGCGAACGCTCCAGCCCCATGTCGATGGCCGATGAATGCAACTGTTCAAGGTAGGCGAGCCACTCGCCAAGGGTGCGCTCGGTCATACGTTGGCAGGCACCGGCGGAACGACGATCGGCTCGATCGGCGCAGCAACGAATTTAGGCGTCGGTTTGCCGGTCAGTTGCGCCAGCAGGTTACCCAGACGCGGACGCAGTTCGCGACGGTCGATGATCATGTCGATCGCACCGTGCTCCAGGAGGAACTCGCTGCGCTGGAAGCCTTCCGGCAGCTTTTCGCGCACGGTCTGCTCGATCACGCGCGGGCCGGCGAAGCCGATCAGGGCTTTCGGCTCGCCGACGATCACGTCGCCCAGCATCGCCAGACTGGCGGAAACGCCACCGTAAACCGGGTCGGTCAGCACGGAGATGAACGGAATGCCTTCTTCGCGCAGGCGCGCCAGCACGGCCGAGGTCTTGGCCATCTGCATCAGAGAGATCAGGGCCTCCTGCATGCGCGCGCCACCGGAAGCGGAGAAACACACCATCGGGCAACGGTTTTCCAGCGCGTAGTTGGCGGCGCGTACGAAGCGCTCACCGACGATGGCGCCCATGGAACCGCCCATGAAGCTGAATTCGAACGCCGAAACCACGACCGGCATGCCCAGCAGGGTGCCGCTCATGGAAACCAGTGCGTCTTTCTCGCCGGTCTGCTTCTGGGCAGCGACCAGACGATCCTTGTACTTCTTGCCGTCACGGAATTTCAGACGGTCAACCGGCTCCAGGTCGGCGCCCAGTTCAGTACGGCCTTCGGCGTCCAGGAAGATGTCGATGCGCGCACGTGCGCCGATGCGCATGTGGTGGTTGCACTTGGGGCAAACGTCCAGGGTCTTTTCCAGCTCCGGACGATACAGCACAGCCTCGCAGGACGGGCATTTGTGCCACAGACCTTCAGGGACCGAGCTCTTCTTGACCTCGGAACGCATGATCGAAGGGATCAGCTTGTCTACCAACCAGTTGCTCATGCTTTCTTTCTCCAGTACCGGCGGCCCGAACGCTCTGGTTCGCGGCCCCGCGTATGCCCTTCAGCTAAATTCATGTGTGGCGATGATCGGCCGGACTGCCGGGTCAGCGGAACTGACCTGCGTACACCCCGAAAAGACCCTCAGCCTCTTTTCTACAGAGCTGTGGACGGCGGCAGTCTGCCAGCCGTCACATCAGCGTACGGCGTTGATGAATGCACGAATCTTTGCGTGATCCTTGATGCCCTTGCTCGCCTCTACCCCGCCGCTGACATCCACGGCATACGGCCGCACCCGGGCGACCGCATCGGCGACGTTCTCCGGCGTCAGGCCGCCGGCCAGAATCAACGGCTTGCTCAAACCCTGCGGAATCAGTGACCAGTCGAACGCCTCGCCGGTTCCACCGGGCACGCCTTCGACATAAGTGTCGAGCAACACGCCGCTGGCGCTCGGGTAGGCATCGCAGGCAGCGGCAATGTCATCGCCCGCCTTGACCCGCAAGGCCTTGATGTACGGCCGGTGCCAGCCTTCACACTCGGCGGCGGTTTCGTCGCCGTGGAACTGCAGCAGATCCAGCGGCACGGCATCGAGGATTTCCCCGAGCTCGCAACGGCTGGCATTGACGAACAGCCCGACCGTGGTCACGAACGGCGGCAATGCGGCGATGATCGCCCGCGCCTGCTGCACGGTCACGGCCCGGGGACTTTTAGCGTAGAACACAAAACCGATGGCATCGGCCCCGGCCTCCACGGCTGCCAACGCATCTTCTATGCGGGTAATCCCGCAAATCTTGCTGCGAACGGCTGACATGTCGATAAAAACCCCAAGGCAAATCCGAGAAAGTCCCGGATGGTAACAAATGCGTTCGAGGGCGTCAGCCGTCAAGTTCCGCGAAACCCGTAAGGAAATGTGGCCCGATGAAACGCTCCGGCAACGGGAACTCGTCGTGGTACTCGACCTGCACCAGATACAGGCCGAACGGATGCGCCGTAACTCCGCCGGAACGCCGCTCGCGGCTCTCCAGCACTTCTTTCATCCACTCTACCGGCCGCTCGCCGGCACCGATGGTCATCAGCACGCCGGCGATGTTGCGCACCATGTGATGCAGAAACGCGTTGGCGCGGATGTCCAGAACGATCATTTTGCCGTGACGGGTCACGCGCAGGTGATGCATCTTCTTGATCGGCGACTTGGCCTGGCACTGGCCGGCACGGAAGGCACTGAAATCATGAGTACCGATCAGGTACTGCGCGGCCTCGGCCATGCGCTCGACGTCCAGCGGACGGTGATTCCAGGTGATTTCTTCATTGAGATGCGCCGGGCGGATCTGATCGTTGTAGATCACGTAGCGATAGCGCCGGGCAATCGCCTTGAATCGCGCATGGAAATGCGCCGGCATGACCTTCGCCCAACTGACGCTGATGTCGTGGGGCAGATTGATGTTGGCGCCCATGACCCAGGCTTTCAGCGAACGGTCGACCTGGGTATCGAAATGCACCACCTGCCCGCAGGCATGCACACCGGCGTCGGTGCGCCCCGCGCATTGCAGCGAGATCGGCGAGTCGGCGACCTTCGACAGGGCTTTTTCCAGGGTTTCCTGCACGGTGAGTACACCGGTGGACTGGCGCTGCCAGCCGCTGTAGCGCGAGCCCTTGTATTCAACGCCCAGCGCGACGCGGAAAAAGCCTTCGGGTGCCATTTCGGCGGCCGGGTTATCTATGTTTGCCAAGTCGGTACAGCCTGCTGATCTACAAAGGCGGGCATTATAAGGCGGCGGGACGGGGAAACCAGACCCAAACAAAAACGGCAGCCTCATGGGCTGCCGTTTTGTTTACCGCTGAATGCCGACTCAGGCCAGATGCGACAGCATTTCGCTCGCTTCGCTCTTCTGCTTGTCGTTCCCCTCACTGATGACCTCATTGAGGATGTCGCGCGCGCCGTCGTTGTCGCCCATGTCGATGTAGGCCTGAGCCAGATCGAGCTTGGTCGCGGCTTCGTCGGTGCCGGACAGGAAGTCGAAGTCATCCTCGCCCAGATCATTGCCCAACGCTGCGTCAGCCTCGGTGAAGCTTGGCTCATTGATGCTGCTCGACAGGCGATCCAGCTCGGCGTTGACGTCGTCCAGTTCGGCGGCGAACGCATCCGGCTCGGCTGGCGTCGCGTCCATTTCGTCAGCCAGGGACAGGTCGAAATCGGCTGGCAGCTCCAGATCATCCTGCGGCACGTCGGCCACGGCCGGGGTTTCGACCAGCGGCAGATCCTTCACGCCCTCGTCAAGATCCAGCAGGAAATCATCATCTGCCAGCTCGACCGGCGCAGGCGCAGGATCGGCACCGAGATCCATATCCAGGTCGAAATCCGACAGGTCGTCGAGGTTTTCCTTGATATCGGTCTGCTGTTGCAGCACCGACTCGAAGCTCAGATCGTCGTCAGTCGGGAACGCATCCAGCTCGACCGGCGCTTCCGGCTCGACAGTCGCCACAGGCTCTACTGGCGTGATGTTATCCAGATCGTCGAGGCTCAGGTCGAAAGCACTGTCGAGTTCGTCATCTGCCGCGGCAGGCGCTTCAGGCTCGTCGAGCAGCAGCTCCTTGACGTATTCCGCGTCCAGCTCGGCAGCCATGGCCGCAGCCGCCAGACCGCTGGCCGCGACGACCGCCATGGCCGGGAAGCGGCTTTTCAGCTCTTCGACCTTGGCGAAGTTGTCGCCATTGGCGACCAGTTGGCGCTCCTGGCCGACGAACGCATCGCGATCACCCTGACGACCGTAGACTTCCATCAGTTTCAGACGCAGATCGCTGCGCTGCGGCTCCAGGCTCACGCCCTCCTCCAGCAGCGCGGCCGCTTGATTCAGGCGACCGCCGTCGATGTGCGACTGCGCCTTGTCCAGCACGTCGTCGGAACGCTCGGCGGCCGGCGCCACCAACGGCGCGGCGATCGGCTCGGCCATCACGACTGGCGCCACTACAGCAGCAGCGGCTGGGGCTGGGGCTGGGGCTGGGGCTGGGTTCAGCTTGACGCTGGCGGCTGGCACTTCCAGACCTTCGAAGCTGCTTTCCGGCAGATCGAGGTCCTGGGAGAACGATTGCTCCTCGAGCGCACGGGCCATGCGCAGGTGTTTTTCGGCTTCCTGCTGCGCCTTGCGGCGGCGGGCCAGCAGCAACAGCAGGAGCAGCAGAACCACCGCACCGCCACCGACCAGACCCAGCAGGATCGGATTGGTCAGCAGTTCGTTGAAGGTTTTCTCGTCATTGGCGGCGGGCGTGGTTTCAACCACAGGCTCGACAACCGGCTCGACTGGTGCCGGAGCGGCGGCTTCAGGCGCAGGTGCGCCCGGAGCAGCCTCTGCCGGAGTGGCCGGCGGCGTGGCCGCCAGTTCCGCAGTGATCGCCGGCACTACTGGCGCAGTGGCGGCGGTCGCGGGAGCAGCACCCGAACCTTCGGCCTGCATCTTCGCCAGTTGATTGTTTTTCAGTTCGATCAGGCGTTGCAGCTTGTCCAGCTGGCTTTGCAGATCGGCCATGCGGCTTTTCAGTTCTTCGTTGTCACGACGGGTGGTGTCGAGACTTTCCTGAGTGACCGCCAGTTTGTTGCTCAGGGCCTTGGCATCGCTGGCGGCCCCCTTACCACGCGCCTTGGCGCTTTCGGCGGACACCAGGCTCAGGTTGTCCTTGGCGTTTTGCGCAGCACCGGTATTGGCGCGGCCACGATTGGTCGCATCGAGTTGCTGCTGACCGGTACCCGGTTTGGCCACATAACGACGGCCCTGACGCCAGGCTTCGTTCTGCGCGGCCACTTCGGCAATCGCTTTGGACTGCGGCAGTGCGGTGCTTTGCACTTGGTCCGGCAGACGCAGCACCTGACCGGTTTTCAGGCGGTTGATGTTGCCGCCGATGAACGCGTCCGGGTTCAAGGCCTGGATCGCCAGCATGGTCTGCTGCACCGAACCGCCGGTGCGCGCCTTCGCGGCGATTTCCCACAGGGTGTCGCGCGGCGTGGTGGTGTGGGTCGAATGCGTGGCGCCGGTGGTCGGTGCGGTGATGGTTTGCGCTGGCGCGGGTTGAGCGGCGGCATCGGCGGTCTGCGGCGAAAACTTCGACGGATCCAGCAGCACGCTGTAGTCACGCAGCAGGCGGCCGTTCGGCCACATTACCTGCACGAGGAATTTCACCATCGGTTCCGACAGCGGTTTGCTCGAGGTAACGCGCAGCACACTTTTGCCGCTGGCGTTGAGCACCGGGGTGAACGTCAGATCATTGAGGAAGGCCTGGCGATCGACGCCGGCCTTGGCGAAATCTTCCGGCGAGGCCAGGCTCGGCACCACTTCGGCAGCGGTCAGATCCTTGACATCGAGCAGCTCGATTTCCGCTACCAGCGGCTGGTTCAGGGTCGACTTCAGGGTCAGCTCCCCGAGCCCGAGGGCATGCGCCATACCGGAGGACAGCGCCGAGGCGGCCGCTATTGCTAACACCAGTTTGCGAACTTGAACCATAGCCTCTTCCTTTGTTTGAACGTTCCTCGGCCAGCGAGAAGATGTTGATAGTCGCTGCCGTAAGGCATTGCGCGCGACGACGACAGCATGCCGCGCGCGATCATTTCTTTGATGCCCCGGAAAGTCCCGGAGGGTGACACGTTGCCAACTGCTCCGGCCAAGCATAGCGCCCGGCTAGAATCAGTCGACAAATTGTTGCCAAGTATCTTTTACAGCAGGTCTTTTATCAACAACTCGGCGACCTGCACGGCGTTGAGGGCCGCACCTTTGCGTACGTTATCTGACGTCAGCCACAGATTAAGTTCCGACGGTTCGTCGACACCGGCACGCACCCGCCCGACGTAGACCACGTCCTGCCCCACCGCGTCACCGACGGCGGTCGGATAATCACCGGCCTCGACCAGCTCGATGCCCTCGGCATCTTCCAGCGCAGCATTGACCTTTTCCAGGTCGACCGCGCTCGCTGACTGCAAGGTCACGCTAAAGCTATCGCCAAAAAACACCGGGGCTTGAACGCAAGTTGCGGAAATCTTTAATAAAGGCTTGGCCAACACCTGACGCAGCTCGCGCACCAGGCGTTTTTCCAGCAGCGTATGACCTTGCGCATCCGGTGTGCCGACCTGGGCCAGCAGGTTGAAAGCCATCTGCCGGTCGAAGAATGTCGGCTCCAGCGGACGCATGTTCAGCAGCTCGGCGGTCTGGCGCGCCAGCTCGGTCACGGCTTCGCGGCCCTGGGCGGAAACCGCTAGATTGGCGGTGACATGCACGTATTGCAGTTCGATCAGATCGAGCAGCGGCGCCAACACCACGGCCAAAGTAGTGGCCGACGGGCTTGGACTGCTGACCTGGAACGGCACTTTCAAACCGGCCAGCACATCGGCATTGGCTTCCGGCACCACTTGCGGCGCCTGATCCGCCGGCAAGGCGCCGGACAGATCGACCAGCGAGCAACCCGCCGCGTGAGCGCGGGCGGCGTAACTCAGGGTGATGGCCGGGCCAGCGGCGAAGAACGCCAGTTTGACCTTGCTGAAATCGAACTCGTCGACTTCACGCACGCGCACGTTCTTGTTGCGAAACAGCACCGAACTGCCGGCGGATTCGCTGCTGGCCAACAGGTGCAGCGTGCCGACCGGGAAGTCGCGTTCTTCGAGGATCTGCACAAGGGTTTCGCCGACAGTACCGGTGGCGCCGATCACGGCAATATCAAGGGTCTGGGTCATGTTGCTACCTCTGGCGAAACGGGGGGAGCGGCACTTTACCGGGTGAGTCGCACGCAGGCAATTCGCGCCCGCCGCGAAGAGCGGACGCGGAGCGTCCATGGCTGCATTCCCACGCAGAGCGTGGGAACGATCAACAGGTACAAAAAAACCCGCGCCTCGTGCAAGGCGCGGGTTCTTTCATTGCATCAAGCGATCAACGCTCAAGCAGGATCCGCAGCATGCGACGCAGCGGTTCGGCCGCGCCCCACAGCAGTTGGTCGCCGACGGTGAAGGCACCGACGAACTGCGAACCCATGTTCAGCTTGCGCAGACGACCGACCGGTACGTTCAGGGTGCCGGTGACTTTCGTCGGGCTCAGCTCCTGCATGCTGATTTCACGGTTGTTCGGCACCAGCTTGACCCAAGGATTGTGCTGGCTGATCAGCCCTTCGATATCGGCGATCGGCACGTCTTTGTTCAGCTTGATGGTCAGCGCCTGGCTGTGGCAACGCATGGCGCCGATGCGCACGCAGATGCCGTCGACCGGGATCGGGCTCTTGAAGCGACCGAGGATCTTGTTGGTCTCGGCCTGGGCCTTCCACTCTTCGCGGCTCTGGCCGTTCGGCAGTTCCTTGTCGATCCACGGGATCAGGCTGCCGGCCAGCGGTACGCCGAAGTTTTCGGTCGGGTAGGCGTCGCTGCGCATGGCTTCAGCCACACGGCGGTCGATGTCGAGGATCGCGCTGGCAGGATCGGCCAGTTGATCGGCGACAGCGGCGTGGGTCGCGCCCATCTGCTTGATCAGTTCACGCATGTTCTGCGCGCCGGCACCGGACGCCGCCTGATAGGTCATGGCGCTCATCCACTCGACCAGACCGGCCTCGAACAGACCACCCAGGCCCATCAGCATCAGGCTGACGGTGCAGTTGCCGCCGATGTAGTTCTTGGTGCCCGCATCGAGCTGCTGGTCGATGACCTTGCGGTTGACCGGATCGAGGATGATAACGGCGTCGTCGTTCATCCGCAGGCTCGAGGCCGCGTCGATCCAGTAACCCTGCCAGCCGGCTTCGCGCAGCTTCGGGAATACTTCGCTGGTGTAGTCGCCGCCCTGGCAGGTCAGGATCACGTCGAGGGTCTTCAGCTCTTCAATGCTGTAAGCGTCCTTGAGCGGAGCAATGTCCTTGCCCACGGACGGGCCTTGGCCACCTACATTGGAAGTGGTGAAAAACACCGGCTCGATAAGATCGAAATCCTGCTCTTCCAGCATCCGCTGCATGAGCACGGAACCGACCATGCCGCGCCAACCGATCAGACCTACACGTTTCATCGCAACTACACCTTCTTGAAAAGTGGGCCGCTGCTTTGTATTGAATTTCGCAGCGGGCCCGAGAGATTACAGATTCCGCAGCGCGGCGACTACTGCGTCACCCATTTCCTGCGTACCGACTTTAGTGCAACCGGTCGAAAAGATGTCGCCGGTGCGCAGACCCTGATCCAGCACCACGCTGACCGCTTTCTCGATGGCGTCGGCGGCTTCGTGCAGGTTGAAGCTGTAACGCAGCATCATCGAGACCGACAGGATGGTCGCCAGCGGGTTGGCAATGCCTTTGCCGGCGATGTCCGGTGCCGAGCCGTGGCAAGGCTCGTACATGCCCTTGTTGTTGGCATCCAGCGAGGCCGACGGCAGCATGCCGATGGAGCCGGTGAGCATCGACGCTTCGTCGGACAGGATGTCGCCGAACATGTTGTCGGTGACGATCACGTCGAACTGCTTCGGCGCACGCACCAGCTGCATGGCGGCGTTGTCGACGTACATGTGGCTCAGTTCAACGTCCGGGTAATCCTTGGCCACCTGCTCGACCACTTCACGCCACAGTTGGCTGGACGCCAGCACGTTGGCCTTGTCCACCGAGCACAGCTTCTTGCCACGCACGCGGGCCATGTCGAAACCGACACGGGCGATACGGCGGATTTCGCTTTCGCTGTACGGCAGGGTGTCGTAGGACTGGCGCTCGCCGTTTTCCAGGGTGCGGGTGCCGCGCGGTGCGCCGAAGTAGATGCCGCCGGTCAGCTCACGGACGATCAGGATATCCAGGCCGGCAACAATTTCCGGCTTCAAGCTCGAAGCCTCGGCCAGTTGCGGGTACAGGATCGCCGGACGCAGGTTGCCGAACAGGCCCAGTTGCGCACGGATTTTCAGCAGACCGCGCTCAGGGCGGATGTCACGCTCGATGGTGTCCCATTTCGGGCCGCCGACGGCACCCAGCAGCACGGCGTCGGCGGCACGGGCGCGATCGAGGGTTTCGTCGGCCAGCGGCACGCCGTGCTTGTCGATGGCGGCGCCACCGATCACGTCATGGCTCAGCTCGAAGCCCAGGCTGTACTTGTCGTTGGCCAGCTCCAGCACCTTGACCGCTTCGGCCATGATTTCCGGACCAATACCGTCGCCTGGGAGAATCAGAATCTGCTTGCTCATGCTTTCCTCGTGTCTTCAGTCGGTGCGCCATCGACGGGCGCGCCCGGAAAAATACTTATCGTTTCAGGATTACTTTTCAGCCCAGAGCACCAGTACGTCTGTACTGAACGAACCATCGGCCTCAATCTCAAAATATTCGCGCACTTCGTTGCCCATCGACTGCTGCAACTGGCGGATCGCGGCGCGCAGCACCTCTGGCGTGCGCATGCGCTCGACCCAGCTGTTGTACTCCAGACGCAGGCGCTGACGCGTGGTGCTGCGGGTGTGCAGACCGGCCTCGCTGACCTGGCGCAACCACTCACCGGCCGAATAATCGCGTACATGGCTGGTATCGCGCAGCACTTCGACGCTCTGCAAATAGGTGTCGAACAGCGGACTGCCCGGCGACAGCACATCGATGAACGCCGCCACGCCACCCGGCTTCAGCACCCGACGCACTTCGCGCAAGGCCACACCGAGATCGCTCCAATGGTGCGCCGAATAGCGGCTGAACACGAAGTCGAATTCGCCATCGGCAAACGGCAGACGCTCGGCGGCGCCGTTGACCGTGGACACATTGCTCAAACCGCGATCAACAGCAGCGGCGGCCACCACGTCGAGCATCTGCTGCGACAGGTCGTAGGCCACCACTTCTTTCACCAACGGGGCAACGTGAAAACTCACGTGCCCGGCGCCGCAACCCAGGTCCAGCACCCGCGCCTCGCCCTGCCCCGCCAACTCAGCCTGCAGCAGCGCAAATTCAGTGCCTTGAGCGTGAACGGCGCTGCTCAGGTAGGCGGCGGCCTGTTCACCGAATTGCTTCTGTACAACCTGACTGTGCTGGGCGGTGCTGGTCATGGGTACGTCCTTTTCTGGGTTTCAACCTTTCAGATTCACGCGTCGCGGAACAACCACGGCTGGCTAGCGCGATGTTTGGCTTCGAACGCGGCAATCGCATCGCCGTCCTGCAAGGTCAAGCCGATGTCGTCCAGGCCGTTGAGCAGGCAGTGTTTGCGGAAAGCGTCGATCTCGAAGCGGTAGACCTTGCCGTTCGGGCTGGTGACGGTCTGCTCGTGCAGATCGATCTGCAACTGATAGCCCGGCGCGGCTTCGACCTGCTTGAACAGCTCGTCGACTTCGGCATCGCTCAAGATGATCGGCAGCAAGCCGTTCTTGAAGCTGTTGTTGAAGAAGATGTCGGCATAGCTCGGCGCGATGATGCTGCGGAAACCGTATTCTTCCAGCGCCCACGGCGCGTGTTCACGGCTGGAGCCGCAGCCGAAGTTCTCGCGGGCCAGCAACACGCTGGCGCCTTGATAACGCTCGGCGTTGAGCACGAACTCCTTGTTCAGCGGACGCTTGGAGTTGTCCTGATACGGCTGACCCACATCGAGGTAACGCCACTCGTCGAACAGGTTCGGGCCGAAACCGGTGCGCTTGATCGACTTCAGAAACTGCTTCGGAATGATCTGGTCGGTGTCGACGTTGGCACGATCCAGAGGCGCGACGAGACCAGTGTGCTGGGTAAAAGCTTTCATGCTGCGCTCCTTTAGATCAATTCACGAACGTCGATGAAACGACCGTTCACCGCCGCCGCAGCGGCCATGGCCGGGCTGACGAGGTGGGTACGGCCACCGGCGCCCTGACGGCCTTCGAAGTTACGGTTGGAGGTCGAGGCGCAATGTTCGCCGGACTCCAAACGGTCCGGGTTCATCGCCAGACACATCGAGCAACCCGGCTCGCGCCATTCGAAACCGGCTTCGAGGAAGATCTTGTCCAGACCTTCGGCCTCGGCCTGGGCCTTCACCAGACCCGAGCCCGGCACGACGATGGCCTGCTTGATGGTCGACGCAACCTTGCGACCCTTGGCGATCATCGCCGCAGCGCGCAAGTCTTCGATCCGCGAGTTGGTGCAGGAGCCGATGAATACGCGGTCGAGCTGAATGTCAGTGATCGCCTGATTGGCGGTCAAACCCATGTATTTCAAGGCGCGGACGATCGAGTCGCGTTTGACCAGATCCATCTCTTTAGCCGGGTCCGGCACGTTCTGATCAACGGCCAAGACCATTTCCGGCGAAGTGCCCCAGCTGACCTGCGGCTTGATCTGCGCGGCGTCGAGCTCGACCACGGTGTCGAAATGCGCGTCGGCGTCGGACACCAGGTCTTTCCAGGACTCGACAGCCAGATCCCACTCGGCGCCTTTCGGTGCGAACGGACGACCGTTGACGTAATCCACGGTCTTCTGGTCCGCCGCTACCAGGCCCACGCGGGCGCCGGCTTCGATGGACATGTTGCAGATGGTCATGCGGCCTTCGATGGACAGGTCGCGAATCGCGCTGCCGGCGAATTCGATGGCATGGCCATTACCGCCGGCGGTGCCGATCTTGCCGATCACCGCGAGGACGATGTCCTTGGCGGTCACGCCGAATGGCAACTGGCCTTCGACGCGCACCAGCATGTTCTTCATTTTCTTGGCGACCAGGCACTGGGTGGCGAGCACGTGCTCGACCTCTGAAGTGCCGATCCCGTGAGCCAGGGCGCCGAACGCGCCGTGGGTCGAGGTGTGCGAGTCGCCGCAGACCACGGTCATGCCCGGCAAGGTCGCGCCCTGCTCCGGGCTGATCACATGAACGATGCCCTGGCGCACGTCGTTCATCTTGAATTCGACGATGCCGTATTCATCGCAGTTGTCGTCGAGGGTCTGAACCTGCAAACGCGAGACCTGGTCGGCAATGGCTTCGATGCCGCCCTTGCGCTCCGGGGTGGTCGGTACGTTGTGGTCCGGGGTGGCGATGTTGGCATCGATGCGCCACGGCTTGCGTCCGGCCAGACGCAGGCCTTCAAAGGCTTGCGGCGAGGTCACTTCGTGGATGATGTGACGATCGATATAGATCAGCGCCGAGCCATCGTCGCGCTGCTTGACCAAATGCGAATCCCAGAGCTTGTCGTAGAGCGTTTTGCCGGCCATCAGACGGTTCCTCATCAGCTTGTTTCTATGCCCTGGGCTTATCAATAACCCTTTGGCTTGTGAGGCCGATCCTATGGGGTTAGATTAAATAACTCAAATTCATATTTTTTATGCTTTGGATAACCAACTGGAATACGAACATGGACCTGGCCAACCTCAATGCTTTTATCGCGATTGCCGAGACCGGAAGCTTCTCCGGTGCCGGCGAACGGCTGCACCTGACGCAACCGGCGATCAGCAAACGCATCGCCGGCCTGGAGCAGCAATTGAATGTGCGGCTGTTCGACCGGCTCGGTCGTGAAGTGGGCCTGACCGAGGCTGGTCGGGCCCTGCTGCCACGGGCTTACCAGATTCTCAACGTGCTCGACGACACGCGCCGCGCCCTGACCAACCTGACCGGCGAAGTCACCGGCCGCCTGACCCTGGCCACCAGTCACCACATCGGTCTGCACCGTCTGCCGCCATTATTGAGGGAATACACCCGCCGCTACCCACAGGTGGCGCTGGATATTCAGTTTCTCGATTCGGAAGTGGCCTACGAGGAAATTCTCCACGGCCGGGCGGAACTGGCGGTCATCACCCTCGCGCCGGAGCCGCATACGCTGGTCAAGGCCACGCCCGTCTGGGACGACCCGCTGGATTTCGTGGTGGCCCCGGAACATTCATTGATCAGCAACGGCGCCGTCACGTTGGCGGACATTGCCGGCCATCCGGCGGTTTTCCCCGGCGGCAACACCTTTACTCACCATATTGTCCAACGTCTGTTCGAGGCTCAGGGCCTGACGCCGAACATCGCCATGAGCACCAATTACCTGGAAACCATCAAGATGATGGTGTCGATCGGCCTGGCCTGGAGCGTTTTGCCGCGCACCATGCTCGATGAACAGGTGGCGCGCATACCTTTGCCGGGCATACAGCTCAGTCGCCAGCTAGGCTATATCCTGCACACTGAAAGGACGCTGTCGAATGCTGCACGGGCGTTTATGGCCCTGCTGGACGCTCAAATCGATCTGCCAGGGACTCTCGGCTAACTTGTGCTACTCCTATAGAGCTGCCGCCCCTGTGCCAAACGCCCAAATCAGCTCAAGGCCCCTTAACAATGCCGAAATCTGTTGACCGTATTCCGCCGATGCCGCGTATTCAGGCCATTGATCCACGGCGATCCGAGCAGAGCTGGGAGAGCGCGCCGCAATTGCTCGCGGCGCTCAACGGTGCCCGGCTCGGCGCCTGGTACTGGGATATCGAGCGCGGGCAGATCAGCTGGTCACGCGGCACTCAGGCCTTGTTCGGCTTTGATCCTCGGCAACCGCTGCCCGAAGACCTGGAATACCTCGACCTGCTGCCACCTGAAGACCGGGCGAAAACCATCCGCGCCTTCCACGCGGTGATTGCCGGCGCGCCACTGGAACAGGCAATGCACCATCGCATCCGCTGGCCCGACGGCAGCCTGCACTGGCTGGAGATCAACGGAAGCCTGCTCCCCGACAAACACGGTCGACCCCGAATGATCGGGGTGATCCGCGAAATCACCCACCAGCGGCAACGGGAACAGGCCCTCAGCAGTTCGGAGAAACGTTTTGCGACACTGTTTCATCTGTGCCCGAACATGGTACTGCTGACCCGCCAGGAAGACGGCCTGATCAGCGAGGCCAACCAGTATTTCGAAAGCCTGTTCGGCTGGCCGGTGCAGAGCGCCATCGGGCGCACCACCCTGGAACTGGGCCTGTGGGTGCATCCCGAGCAGCGGGCGGAACTGGTCAAGAAGACCAAGGCCAAGGGCGAACTGGTCAGCATGGAGGTGCAGTTCCGCGCCAGCAATGGCCAGATTCACGACGGCATCCTCAGTGCGCAAAAGGTCGAACTCGAAGGCCAGCCTTACCTGCTCAGCACCTTTCTCGACACCACCGAACGCAAAGCCGCCGAACATGCCCTGAAAGACAGCCAGGAACGCCTCGACCTGGCGCTGGATTCGGCGCAACTCGGCACCTGGGACTGGCACATTCCCAGCGGCATGCTCTACGGCTCGGCCCGCGCTGCGCAATTACACGGCCTGGAGCCGAAACCGTTCCATGAATCCTTTGAAGAGTTTTTCGAGGGCGTCCCCGGCGAAGAACGCGACAGCATGCGCGACGCCTATCGCAGCCTGCGCGAAGGCCCGGCGGGCAATTATCAACTGACTTACCGCGTGCAACTGCCGGACGGCAGCTCGCGCTATCTGGAAAGCCGCGCCCGCCTCTATCGCGACGACAACGGCGTACCGCTGCGGATGGCCGGCACCCTGCTGGACATCACCGATCAGGTCGAGCGCGAACAACGGTTGGTGGCTTCGGAAGAGAAATTCGCCACGCTGTTCCAGGTCAGCCCCGACCCGATCTGCGTCACGCGCCAGGAAACCGGGGAATTCATCGAGATCAACTCCAGCTTTTCCCAGACCTTCGGCTGGAGCGCCAGCGATGTGATCGGCCACACCGCCGAGGAAATCGGCTTGTGGGACGCCTCGGCGAAAAGCCTGCAACGCATCGAACGGGTGATCCGCGAACAGGGCCTGAGCAATGTCGCGATCATCGTCCAGCACAAGGACGGCCAGTCGCTGACCTGCGTGATTTCCAGCCGTCAGATCAGCGTCGGCAACCAGCCGTGCATCGTCACCACGCTGCGCGACATCACCCAGCAACAGCGCTCGGAAGCGGCGCTCAAGGCCAGCGAAGAGAAGTTCGCCAAGGCGTTTCACTCCAGTCCCGACGCGATCACCATCACCGAGCGCGACACCGGGCGCTATCTGGAGGTCAACGACGGCTTCTGCCGCCTGACCGGCTACCGCGCGGACGAAGTGGTGGGCAAAACCGTGTATCAGGTCGGCATCTGGGCCGAGGAAAAACAGCGTTCAGCACTGCTCGCCGAGCTACAGATCAAGGGCCGCGTGCACCATCAGGAAATGCTCGGGCGCAACAAGCGTGGCGAGATCCTGACAGTGGAAGTCTCGGTCGAACCGATCACTCTCAACGAAACCGCCTGTCTGCTGTTGACCGCCCGGGACGTCAGCCTGCTGAAGAACGCCGAAGCGCAGATCCGCCATCTGGCCTATCACGACCCGCTGACCAACCTGCCCAACCGCGCACTGCTGATGGATCGCCTGAGCCAGCAGATCGCCCTGCTCAAGCGCCACAACCTGCGCGGGGCGCTGCTGTTTCTCGACCTGGATCACTTCAAGCACATCAACGACTCGCTGGGGCACCCGGTCGGCGACACGGTGCTGAAAATCATCACCGCACGGCTTGAAGCCAGCGTGCGCATGGAAGACACCGTGGCGCGGCTCGGTGGCGATGAATTCGTGGTGCTGCTCAGTGGCCTGGAGGGCACGCGCAACGAAGTCAGCGTTCAGGTACGCGAGTTGGCCGACACCATTCGCGAGTTGCTGTCGGAGCCGATGTTCCTCGACGGCCAGCGCCTGCAAGTGACGCCGAGCATCGGCGTGGCGCTGATTCCCGATCACGGTTCGACCCCGACCGACCTGCTAAAGCGCGCCGACATTGCGCTGTACCGCGCCAAGGATTCGGGGCGCAACACCACGCAGATGTATCACAACACCATGCAGAAAGCGGCCAGCGAACGGCTGCGCATGGAGACCGACCTGCGTCTGGCGCTGGCCCGGGGCGAATTCGACGTGCATTACCAACCGCAAATCGACGCCCAGGACAACCGCATCATCGGCGCCGAAGCCCTGGTACGCTGGAATCACCCGGAACTCGGCGCGCAATCGCCTACCGAATTCATCAAGGTGCTGGAGGACAGCGGACTGATTCTGGAAGTCGGCACCTGGATCCTCGACGAGGCGTGCGAAGCCTTCAAACAATTGATCGCCGAAAAGCTGATCGACCCTCTGGCCTTCAGCCTGTGCGTGAACATCAGCCCCCGGCAGTTCCGCCAGAACGACTTCGTCGAGCGCATCGAACACAGCATGAGCAGCCACGGTCTGCCCTGCTCGCTGCTGAAACTGGAAATCACCGAAGGCATCGTCATCCAGAACCTGGAAGACACCATCAGCAAAATGCGCCGCCTGAAAAAACTCGGCGTGAGTTTTGCCATGGACGATTTCGGCACCGGCTATTCATCGCTGACGTACCTGAAACGACTGCCGGTGGACACGCTGAAGATCGATCAGTCATTCATCCGCGACGCCACCACCGACCCCAACGACGCCGAAATCATCCGCGCCATCGTCGCCATGGCCCGCAGCCTGGAACTGGAAGTGATCGCCGAAGGCGTGGAAACCCCGGAACAGCTGGCCTTCCTTCAAGGGTTGGGCTGCCATTTGTATCAGGGTTATCTGCACAGTCGGCCGTTGCCGCTGGAGGGATTGAAGGGATTGCTGGAATGACCCGACACCTGCGATTGCTTGTCGCAAGTATTGACCCAGGCCGGTAATTGCCAGGGTTGGCGGCAACCTGTAGGGTCGCGTTTTTTCGCGCTGTTTCGAGATCGATCATGCAGGATGCAACCCTCCCCCGCCCGGCCCTGCTGGGCATTGACCTTGGCACCACCAACAGTTTGATCGCCGTGTGGCAGGACGGTCAGGCCCGATTGATTCCCAACGCCCTCGGCGACGTACTGACCCCGTCGGTGGTCAGCCTCGATGAAGACGAGACCATCCTGGTCGGCAAGGCTGCACGCGCACGCCTGACAACCCACCCGGAACGTACAGCCGCCGCGTTCAAGCGCTTCATGGGCAGCGACAGGCAGATCGACCTCGGCACACAAACCTTCAGCCCGGAAGAGTTATCGGCATTGGTACTTGGCTCACTCAAGCAGGACGCCGAGGCTTTTCTCGGCCACCCGGTGGCTGAAGCGGTGATTTCCGTGCCGGCGTATTTCAGTGACGAACAACGCAAACGCACCCTGTTTGCCGCCGAACTGGCAGGCCTGAAGGTTTCCCGACTGATCAACGAGCCGACCGCCGCCGCGATGGCGTATGGGCTGCACGAGCAGAAATTCGAACGCACGCTGATCTTCGATCTGGGCGGCGGGACGTTCGATGTCACGGTGCTGGAATATGCATTGCCGCTGATTGAAGTGCATGCGTCCACCGGGGACAACTTTTTGGGGGGCGAAGACTTTACCGATGCACTATTGAATGCCTGTCTGAAAAACTGGCAATTGACCCCGTCGATGATAGATCCGCAAGGCATGGCCAGCCTGGGCGATGCCCTGGAACAACTCAAATGCAAACTCGGCGAAGGCCCTCAATCTTTGAGCTGGCGCCATGCCGACAAACTGTACGAGTGGTCGCTGGACGAACCCGCTGCCGTGAAGATCTGGGAACCATTGCTGGCGCGGCTGCGCGCGCCGATCGAACAGGCCCTGCGCGATGCGCGCCTGAAACCACGGGATCTTGACAGTCTGGTGCTGGTGGGTGGGGCAACGCGGATGCCTGCGGTACAACAGATGGTCGCGACCCTGTTCGGACGCCTGCCCTACCGGCATCTTGATCCCGACACCCTCGTTGCACTGGGTGCGGCCACGCAAGCGGCCTGCAAGGCGCGCGATGGCGCGATCGAAGAGCTGATCCTGACCGATGTCTGCCCTTACACGCTGGGCATCGCAACCATGCGTGGCAAAGGCATCGACGGCGCCTTTTCGCCGATCATCGAACGCAACACCATCATTCCGACGTCACGGGTCGAGCGCTACCACACAACCCACCCCCGACAGGAGCTGCTGCGCATTGCCGTTTATCAGGGTGAGCGCCCGTGGGTACGTGACAACATCCTCATTGACGCTTTCGATGTCACCTTGACGCCCACCGATAACATTCAGGAGCTGGACGTACGCTTCAGTTACGACATCAACGGCTTGCTCGAAGTCGATGTCACGATGCTCGAGACCGGCGAACGCCACAGCCACAGCATCGATCGCAGTCCCACCGGGCTGGATGAACAAGCGCGCAGAGACAGCCATAACCGACTGTCGACGCTGAAGGTCCATCCACGCGATGCATTACCCAACCGCACACTGCTGGCCCGTCTGGAGCGGGCATGGATGCAAAGTCTGGGCACGCAGCGCGAACACATTGCCGAGTGGCTGCACAACTTCACCACGGTACTCGCCGGACAGCAGCCGGCAGAGATCGCCAGCCACCGCTCAGAGCTCAACAAGGCTCTGGACCAGCTGCGCCTCTAGCCGTTGAGTCGCCGCAGAGCAGCCTGCAGACCACCGGACAGCATCTCGCCAGCGCCGCTGTCCGGTGGCACGCCATATCGGTTGGGCAACTTGTCACCGGGAAAGCCGAACAGCAGCAGCGGCAGGAACGGCAAGATCGGCGACAAGGCCATGAATATCAGCAACGTGGGCAAACCTCGACCCATGTCGTGCAAACGACGCAGAGTGGCGCCGAATAACAACAGAACACTGAGTAACAGAATCAGAATGCCAAAGAACGTGGCACCGCTGATCAGAGCTGCCACCGGCGCAATCACTACACACCCCAGAACCTGAGCGATAAAAGCCTTGCGCCCCAGCCGCGACCCCAGGCGCCAGATCGCCCCAGCAGGCACCGGCTGAATATCACTTTTGGCCAGCATCAAACGCTCCGACCAGGACAGCAAGGCACACAGCGCCAGGCGCAAGCCGATACTGTTCTTCACGTCATCCTTGCCCTGCTGCAATTGGCGCAGCACTCGCGTTTTCGGCACTCCGGCAGCGCCATAGCGAACCATGGCCTTGAGCGCATCGAGAGACTCGTACGCCAACAATTTGTCGACCCCGAAATCCGTCAACACCTTGCGCGGCGGCCACACTGGCTCGCCTTTGATCAAGCCGTCACGAAACCCTTCGAACCAGTCGTCTTCGCAACTGACCGCCGCGATGGATTGCAGCAAGGCACGATGCTGCTCGGCGCTCAGGCTCGGGTCGTGATAGAGCACGCCCCAGAACATCAACAGCCCCAACAGATCGTCGCCACATGCAGCGCGATCGCTTTCGATGCAGGTGTAAAGCAGGGTGTTGGCAGGCAATCGGGCGCTGTCGAGTGCCTGCTGAACGCTGAACAATTGCTGCACCAACAAGCCGTGCACCGGATCATTGCCTTGCAGCCAGCCCAGTAAACCGTCGCAATTGCCTTGCTCGCGTTGCAAACGGCGCAACAGTGGCTGCAATCGGCTCAAGGGATGAGCCGGACTGAACGGCAGACGCTCCAGGCACTGCCCATCGATCAATTGCAGACAACGTTCCGGCTGATCCAGCAACGCCAGCAAAAACATGGTTTGAGCGTGCCACTCCCACACTGCCTCCCCCAGCCCGACCGACGGCAACCCGATCCCGCGACGGCTCAACTGAAAAAGCAGATCGAGTTCGGACAGGTCACAGTCGTCTTTGACGGCACCCAACCTGAACGCTTCGGCGATGCGCTCCAGGGCGGTGTCACTGTAGGGCCGCAAGCGACGCAGCCACAGGCGACAGACCTTGTGCAGCTCGCCTGTTGTCAGTTCCTGCGGCAATTGCTCCGATGTTGAATCCGCTTCGCGGAAGGCGCTCATCACCTGCGCAATCGGCGCATTCTCCAACCAGCGCAGATGTTGTCCGGCCTGAACTTTGAACCCGCTCAACACCAGGCATTCAAGCGCATCGACCGGGAGCGGCTGATCCAGAATCCGCTGCAGCAAGACCGCATCACCGCGATGCAGCGCCCAGGCATGCCGGTACAGTTGCAGCAGCCTGCTGTCGGCATTCTCACCCAGCAGTTGGGCAAGCAACGGGAGCTCATCGCCTGTCATGCGCCAATCGACAAAACTTTGCGCCAGGCTATCGAGCTTCAACCGTCCAACACCCAACCAACGGTTCAGCGTCTCGGGGCGTTGTGACGGACTGCCGTATACCTGGGCGTCATCCCCAAGATCCGCAGGCCACTCGGAGAAATCGCCCAGACAATCGAACGCCTGAATCAGCAGAGGCAGAAAAGTCGGTTGCCGCTTGGCGCATAATTCCAGCAGACGACTTTCGGCCATCGGATGGCGGAACTCGTTCCACAGTCGGATCCAGCACGGCAATGCCTGATCGTCCCGCCCCAGCAGACTGCTCTGACACGCCAACAGGTAAAGCCAGTCCACGTCATCAGGTGCTTCCAGCTGCTTTTCGACGCAGCACTGCAAAAATGTCGATGCACCGATGCCCGCCTGAGTGAACTGCACCAGCAAACGCTTGATGAACGCAGCATCATCCGGCAACGGTAGACAGGTGTGCTGACCGGCGAAGTCGGCAAACTCATGGAGTGGACGCTTGGCGAAAATGAAGTCGAGGCTGCGTGCGTACCAGAGTGTTTCGGTCTGCGCAGCCTCTGACCAAGCGCTCATCAGATCGGTATCGAACGGGTCAGGCGTTTCGATTCGCTGCAAAAAGGCTTCCACCCGATGCGCGTCGTTGAACTCCAGATCCAGTAACTGCTGATGCCACGCCATACGCTTGGCCAACAGATTCGCGCAGCGGTAAGACAGCGGGCCGGCATCGGCCATCCGGTGGTAGAGCCCCCAACTGAGTTCATCGAGCTGTTCCAGCGACAGCTCATCCAGCGCCCGGACAAATGCCTGCCACGCCTCGAAGTTGAAACGCCGCGCGGGATCGTCAAGCAACTCACAGAAATCCGCGAACGCCTGCGGGATCTCGACAACCTCCTGCCCTGACTCTTCAGTTTTTTCCTCGGGCGCTTCTTCCTCGTCTTCACGCGCCAGACGCAACGCGTTTTCGTAGGCCATGCGCAGCGCCTGAAATCCTTCAGGATCGGTTTCCGGATGATGCGACGGCAAACATGCGCGGTAGGCATCACGAATCCGGGTTTCGTCGGAGGTGGGCTCGATGCCCAGTCGAATCCAGCAACTCATGACCAGTCGAACTCCTTGAGCGATGCAGGGCGGGGCAGCAGATCAATCTCCATGTGCCAGGGCAGGTCGGCCAGAAAGTGCGGGATGTTCTGGGCGAGGCCGCGGGTGATCCGCAGGTTATGAGCACTGTCCCCTTGCCGCTCCAGCTCGCAAGCCAGCTCGTCGTCGCTTGTGTCCAGGCAACACCAAAACGTACGCCCCACAACAAAGCCATTGAAGTAGGACATCCAGCTACCGTAGTGAAATTGCGCCCTGACGGCTAAACGGCTGTGCAGCCAGTTGCTTTCGGCCAGATCAATCCACTGATTGCGCACTGCGCAACGCAAGAGAAACCCCATTCGCCCGTAATCCCAGGACAAGATCCCTCCTGGACCGCAACCGCCGAAAGTGCGACTGGCAAACTCATGCAGAACCCGCTCGCGAGGGCTCAGCTCTTCGAGCAGGCGCTGCCATTCACTCGGCAGACAACGTTGCCATGCCAAATAGGCACCACTCAGGTGCTTTGCATGTCCGTCGTCCGTCATCCACTGGAGCATGTCGAACAATTGCCGCCGGTCATCGATTCCCCAGCTGCCTTTCAGATCGATGTAGCGGTCGTCGCAGAAGGCAGGGTCGTCATACCCGGCGCCGGTGTTGAGCGCTGCCATTGGCGCAGAAAGGGCGCACAGCCAGCGCTGTTGAATATCGTCCATGAAAAAAGGCTCCAGGCCGACCGATAAGGATGGGGTCGGCAAAACTGCGGCGGATTGTAGAGAAACCGCCGCTGGCGGCAAAGTCGAACAGCCATTTTCCTGCGCCCACAAAAAAAGGCCCCGACGTATCGGGGCCTTCATTCAGCGGCTTATCGCCCGTTCAGACGATTTGTTTCTGCAAGTGACTCAGTGCTGCAGTGCCGGCTGCGCTCCGTTGATCGGGATGCGCTTGGCTTTCGCCTCTTCCGGAATCACGCGCAACAGGTCGATGCTCAACAGACCGTTGCTCAGGCCGGCGGCCTTGATCTCGATGTGATCGGCCAGACGGAAGGACAGCTTGAATGCACGCTGGGCAATGCCCTGGTGCAGGAACGTGACGCCTTCGTTGGCATCGCGCTTGCCGCCACTGATGGTCAGCACGCCTTTTTCGACTTGCAGTTCCAGGTCTTCTTCCTGGAAACCGGCCGCCGCCACGACGATGCGGTATTGATCGTCACCGTGTTTTTCCACGTTGTAAGGCGGATAGGTGCTGCCTGGCTCGTTGCGCAGGGCAGTTTCGAACAGGTCGTTGAAACGGTCGAAACCCACCGAGGAACGGAACAGTGGAGCGAGGGAAAATGCAGTACTCATGATTCAAATCTCCTGAAAACAATCAGCAAGTTTTTTTGTCTCCGCGACCCGAATTCGGCATCGCGTAACCCTTAGATAGGGACCTGCGTTTTGTTTTCAAGAGATCGTTTGAAGATTTTTTTCAGGCGGCTTCGGCGACCGGCAAACCCAGTAAACGCGAGACCTGATCCGGCTCGGTCTCCCGGCGCAGCACGGTAAACAGCTCGACGGCCTCGGGGTAATTGCGGGTCAGCATGGCCAGCCACTGTTTCAAACGGCCCGGTGATTGACGAGCGGTCATTTGCGCTTTGGCTTGCAGCCAGAAGTCCTGGATCAGTGGCATCAGTTCGGTCCAGGTCATCTCGACGACCTCCTCACCGGCACGGGCAGCGGCGATCTGACGGGCCAGATCCGGGCGCGACACCAGACCACGACCGAGCATGATGTCTTCGACGCCGCTGATTTCCCGGCAGCGGCGCCAGTCTTCGACGCTCCAGATATCGCCGTTGGCGAACACCGGCACCTTGACCACGTCCTGCACGCGCGGAATCCACTCCCAATGCGCCGGCGGCTTATAGCCGTCGACCTTGGTGCGGGCGTGAACCACGATGTGCTCGGCGCCACCCTCGGCCAGCGCCGTGGCGCACACCAGCGAGCCGTCCGGGCTGTCAAAACCCAGGCGCATCTTGGCGGTAACGGGAATATGTGCGGGCACGGCGCGACGCACGTGCTCGACGATCCGGTTGAGCAGCTCCGGCTCCTTGAGCAGTACCGCGCCACCACGGGATTTGTTGACGGTCTTGGCCGGGCAGCCGAAGTTCAGGTCGATCACTTCAGAGCCCAGCTCGCAGGCCAGCGCCGCGTTTTCCGCCAGGCACACCGGATCGGAACCCAGTAACTGCACGCGCAGTGGCACGCCGGAAGCGGTGCGCGCACCGTTGAGCAGTTCAGGGCCGAATTTGTGGAAATAGGCCGGGGTCAGCAACTGGTCGTTGACCCGAATGAACTCGGTCACGCACCAGTCAATACCGCCGACACGGGTCAGGACATCGCGCAGAATGTCGTCGACCAACCCTTCCATCGGCGCCAGAGCAATTTGCATGGGGAACACACACTCAAGGAAAAACGTGCGGCAGTTTACTGGGTTTCGCGGGCTAAACCCATGTCCGCCGTCTGTATGGCCGGGCCGTAGCCTTCGATGAACTCGGCGGGCATGCGCTTGGGCCTGCCGGTGGACAGCTCGATGCAGACGAAGGTGGTCTGGGCGCGCAGCAGCGTGGCGTTGTCGCTGGGGCGGATCAGCTGGAAGTGACGGGTCATTTTCAGGCGCTGATCCCAATCGACGATCCAGGTCGCCAGTTGCAGTTCATCGCCTTCGTAGGCAGCGGCCAGGTAATCGATTTCGTGTCGCACCACGGCCATCGCCCGATCCAGCCGCCGGTACTCGACCAGATCCAGACCCAGACGCTGTGAGTGGCGCCAGGCGCAGCGCTCGAGCCAGGTCACATAGACCGCGTTGTTGGCGTGGCCCAACCCGTCGATGTCCTCGGCGCCCACTTGCAGATCAATGGTAAACGGCGTTGCCCGATCCCAGCCCATGCCCTACTCCCGGTCAAATGATTCAACCGGGGCAGTGTAACGGATGACTACGCCGATTGCCGCGCCTGAAGGCTGCGCCCGGCCAGCAGTGATAACACGCCATCAATCACCCGAGGGTCGGCCAGCACGCGTTGATGGCCGCCGGCTTCCAGGCGCAGCAAGCGACTGTCGAACCAGGATTCGTGGATCAGCTGGGATTCCTTGACCGAGACGAAGGTGTCGTCCTCGGCATGCACGATCAGGCCCGGCATATCCAGTTGATAGTGGGCGACATCAAGGGTGGCGGCGCGCATGCCGACGTCCTGTTCAACTTGCCGAATGAACGCCGAGCGAGCTCTGGGCGGCATGCCGACATAACGGGCAAACCCGCGCAAAACACCAAGAATTCGCGCCGGAGCGGCAATGCTCACGAGGGTTTCGGTGCGCAATCCTAATTGCACCGCCAGCATGGCGCTGGCGCCGCCCATGGAGTGACCGATGACAGCCTGCAACGGAGGCAATTCGGCAGCGGCTTCAAGCATCGCTCGAGCGAACAGGACCACGTTGGCTTCACGCCCCGGCGAGCGACCGTGGGCCGGGCCATCCAGCGCGACAACGGTGTAGCCCGCTTCGACCAGCGCCGTGATCAACGCGGCAAACTGGGTGGGCCGCCCTTCCCAGCCGTGCATCAGCAAAACAGTCGGGCCTTGCCCCCAGCGCAGGGCCGAAAGACCGAAACGCAAGGTAATGCGCTCGGATTTCGCCAGCAGCGGCAATTCCCAGTCCCTCGGTTTATTCACGCGCGGCGTCATGAACGCCAACCGCATTTTGCTCGCCACCAGTTTCGGTGCGAACCAGCCCAAGGTGCCATTAACGCCGCGAACCCACTTCAACGTGCTCATCGCTCTCTCCCCGGGCTTGCAGCCTTCAGGTCAACGCACCGCCGACTTGGCGGCGCGCAGCAATCGATCGGATAAATCCCCAGGACCCAACGCCCTCGCGAGCGCCAGGCCACCCACCATCAAGGCCACGTCGGCTAACGCTTTGTCGGTGTCTTCCGGCGCTGCGGCCAACTGCGCAATCATCAATTCCAAGTGTTCGTTCAACGCAATCCGAAAGGCCTCCGGCAGACGGCCCAACTCGCCAATAGAGGCCGGAATCGGGCAGGCCGAATCGCTGGAATCGCGGTGCTTGCGCGACAGGTAAAACGCAGCCACCAGGGCGCGGCGCTCTTCACCGGTCAGCTCGCTGTCCATGTCGGCAATCAGGTCGCGACGGCGACCGAGCAATTGCTTGAACGCCTCAAGCATCATGGCGTCCTTGCTTTCGAAGTGGGCATAGAAGCCGCCGACGGTCAGGCCGGCCGCACCCATCACTTCGCCCACGCTCGGTTCAGCCGGACCGCGCTGGATCAGTGCAGCACTGGCGGCCTTGAGAATGCGTTCGCGGGTTTGAGCTTTCTTGTCGTTCATCGTCGCCTCCGAATATTACGATAGCAATATTATTCTCATAATAATATTCCGCAAGTCACACGCGTGACCGCTGGTCTGAAGCACAGTGTTAAGGAAAAAGAGGATTTGGCCAAACGCCAGACAAACAAAAGGGCCATTCAATAATTGAATGACCCTTATAAAATCCCGCAGAGCGGGTAATCGTGGCGTCCCCTAGGGGACTCGAACCCCTGTTACCGCCGTGAAAGGGCGGTGTCCTAGGCCACTAGACGAAGGGGACACAAACCTTCTATACAACTGATCAGCGCTGAGAACTGATCGATTCAAGGCCGGTGTGGCCAGACCTTGAACTGTAAATTGGTGGAGCTAAGCGGGATCGAACCGCTGACCTCCTGCATGCCATGCAGGCGCTCTCCCAGCTGAGCTATAGCCCCGGATTTTTCGCCTCTCGGCGGAGCGACATCTTGCAACATCGCTTCTGTAAAACTGGCGTCCCCTAGGGGACTCGAACCCCTGTTACCGCCGTGAAAGGGCGGTGTCCTAGGCCACTAGACGAAGGGGACGCAAACCCTTCTATACAACTGACCAACGCTGAGTGTTGATCGCTTCGAAGCCGGTGTGGCCAGGCTCCGAAGTGTAAATTGGTGGAGCTAGACGGGATCGAACCGTCGACCTCTTGCATGCCATGCAAGCGCTCTCCCAGCTGAGCTATAGCCCCTCATCGTTGATGTCATCGCTGAGGACGGGGCGAATCTTAAGGGCGTATCGAAAGGCTGTCAAACTTATTTTTGAAAAAATTCAAAATTTTTTGTCGGCATTACAATCACTTACCGCCCTCCCCCCGTAAATTCGGGGGAAAACACCGAAGGACAGGATCAAAAGATCCTGACCTTCGGCGCGTCCCGCAGAGTCAAACGCAATCAGGCGATGGCGCCCAACAGCTTTTCCCACTCTTTGTTTTCTTTCTTCGACACGCCGCCCAGCAGGTCAATCGCCTGGCGCAGACGGAAACGGGTCAGGTCCGGCCCGAGGATTTCCATTGCATCGAGCACCGACACCGAACTCGCCTGCCCGGTAATCGCGGCAAACATCAGCGGCATCGCATCACGCAGCTTCAGCTCGAGGGATTCGACCACCGCCTGAATCGTCGCGGTGATGCTGTCCTTCTCCCACTGACGCAGGCTCTCAAGCTTCCACAGGATCAACTGCATCAGTTGACGCACCTGATCGCCCGAGAGCTTTTTCGATTCGAACAGCTTGGCATCCGGGTTCACGCCACCGGCGAAGAAGAACCCGGCCAGCGGTGCAACCTGGCTGAAGGTTTCGACGCGGCCCTGAACGTGCGGCGCGATTTTCATCATGTATTCGGAATTGAACGCCCACTTCTGTACGCGAGCGGCGAACTCTTCCACCGGCAGATCACGCAACCACTGGCCGTTGAGCCACGACAGCTTCTCGATATCGAAAATCGGCCCGCCCAGCGACACACGCTTGAGATCGAAGTTGTCGACCATTTCCTGCAGCGAGAACTTCTCGCGCTCGTCCGGCATCGACCAGCCCATGCGGCCCAGGTAGTTGAGCATCGCCTCAGGCATGAAGCCCATGCGCTCGTAGAACGTCACCGAAGTCGGGTTCTTGCGCTTGGACAACTTGCTCTTGTCCGGGTTACGCAGCAGCGGCATATAGCACAGCTCCGGTTGTTCCCAGCCGAAGTACTCGTAGAGCAGGATCAGTTTCGGCGCCGACGGCAGCCATTCTTCGCCACGCAGCACGTGGGTGATGCCCATCAGGTGATCGTCGACTACGTTGGCCAGGAAATATGTCGGCAGGCCGTCGGTCTTCATCAGCACTTGCATGTCCATGCGATCCCACGGGATCTCGACATCGCCACGCAGCATGTCCGGGACCACGCAGACGCCTTCGCTCGGCACCTTCATGCGGATCACGTGCGGCTCGCCGGCAGCCAGGCGACGGGCGACTTCTTCCTTGGACAGCAGCAGCGCGCGGCCGTCGTAACGCGGGGTTTCGCCGCGAGCCATTTGCTCGGCGCGCATCTGGTCCAGCTCTTCGGCGGTGCAGAAGCACGGGAAGGCGTGGCCCATGTCGACCAGCTGCTGGCAGTACTTCTGGTAGATATCGCCGCGCTCGCTCTGACGGTAAGGACCGTGCGGGCCGCCGACGTCCGGGCCTTCGCTCCAGTCGATACCCAGCCAGCGCAGGGCGTCGAAGATCTGCTGTTCGGACTCGCGGGTCGAACGCAACTGATCGGTGTCTTCGATCCGCAGGATGAACTCACCGCCGTGCTGCTTGGCAAAGCAGTAGTTGAACAGTGCGATGTAAGCGGTACCTACGTGGGGATCCCCGGTAGGCGATGGCGCGATGCGAGTGCGGACGGTGGTCATGGCATGTCTCGAAAAGAATGAAAAGCAAAGAACGATCAAGCGGCGAATGGTAACAGGCGACACCCGCCCCGCTCCAGCGGGCAGGGCATTTAAGCCAAGGTTGCGTCTGGAACGCCCGTTGGCCGTGGTGAATGGCCGAATATCAACAGACGGCATTTACCGCTCATCGGCTGTGTGCCAGATTCGCCTGCTGATAACTTTCCTTACAATTCCTCGACTACAGTTTGCCCATGCCTGCCCAACTCAAGCGTCGCCTGTTCATTTTCCTGTTGCTGGTCCTGCTGATTGCCGGGGGCTTTTTCGCCCATTGGTTTTTCAAGGGACGCTTTTATGAAAGCACCGACAACGCCTATGTCCAGGGTGAAATCACCCGCGTGTCGAGCCAGTTGAGCGCACGCATCGAGGAAGTGCTGGTGCAGGACAACCAGCATGTGGAAAAAGGCCAGTTGCTGATCCGTCTCGAACCGAATGATTTCCGCCTCGCTGTCGATCGCGCCAATGCCGCCCTCGCCACCCGCGAAGCCGAACGCCTGCAGGCCCAGAGCAAATTGACTCAGCAATCGAGCCTGATCGCCGCCAGCGATGCGCAAGTGGCAACCACGCAAGCCACCCTCGGGCGCTCGCAGATGGATTTGTCGCGGGCAGAAACCCTGCGTAAACCCGGCTACGTCTCCGAGGAGCGGGTCACCACCCTTTCCGACGACGCCCACATCGCTCGCTCGCAAGTGGCCAAGGCCCAGGCCGATGCCCAGAGCCAGCGCCAGCAAGTCAATGCACTTACGGCCGAAATCAAACGCCTCGACGCGCAGATCGCCAACGCCCGCGCCGACCTCGCCCAGGCCGAACTGAACCTGACGCGCAGTGAAATCCACGCACCGATCAGCGGCCTGATCGGCCAGCGCGCGGCGCGCAATGGTCAGGTGGTGCAGGCCGGCGCCTATCTGCTTTCAATCGTTCCGGACGAAGACATTTGGGTGCAGGCCAATTTCAAGGAAACCCAAATCGGTCACATGCAGCCGGGCCAGAAAGCCGAGCTGCTTTTCGATGCCTACGGCGATACGCCGATCGAGGCCCGGGTCGACAGCCTGTTCGCCGCCTCCGGCGCGCAGTTCAGCCTGTTGCCGCCGGACAACGCCACCGGCAACTTCACCAAGGTCGTGCAGCGGATTCCGGTCAAGCTGACCTTCAAGGCCGATAACCCGCTGCACGGCAAGATCCGTCCGGGCATGTCCGTCACCGCCACCGTGAACATCAAAGACGCCCCTGACAATGGCCGGTGATTCACTGATCCGCCCGGTCGGCGAACCGACCCGGCGGGACTGGATTGCGGTGATGAGCGTGATGCTCGGCGCCTTCATGGCGGTGCTCGACATCCAGATCACCAACTCCTCGCTCAAGGATATTCAGGGCGCCCTCTCGGCGACGCTGGAAGAAGGCTCGTGGATTTCGACGTCTTATCTGGTGGCGGAAATCATCATGATCCCGCTGACCGCCTGGCTGGTGCAGTTGCTGTCGGCACGGCGGCTGGCAGTGTGGGTGTCGCTGGGGTTTCTGATTTCGTCGCTGCTGTGCTCAATGGCCTGGAGCCTGGAGAGCATGATCGTGTTTCGTGCCATGCAGGGCTTCACCGGTGGCGCGCTGATCCCGCTGGCCTTCACCCTGACCCTGATCAAACTCCCCGAACACCACCGGGCCAAAGGCATGGCGATGTTCGCCATGACCGCTACCTTCGCCCCATCCATCGGACCGACCCTCGGCGGCTGGCTCACGGAGAACTGGGGCTGGGAATACATCTTCTATATCAACATCCCGCCGGGCCTGATCATGATCGCCGGGCTGATGTACGGCCTGGAGAAAAAAGAAGCGCATTGGGAGCTGCTGAAAAGCACCGATTACACCGGCATTCTCACCCTGGGTATCGGCCTCGGTTGCCTGCAGGTTTTTCTTGAGGAAGGCCATCGCAAGGACTGGCTGGAATCGAGCCTGATCGTGACGTTGGGCAGCATCGCCCTGCTGAGTTTGATCACTTTCGTCATCGTGCAGATTTCCAAACCCAACCCGCTGATCAACCTGGGCATCCTGCGCAACCGCAATTTCGGGCTGTCGAGTATTTCCAGCCTCGGCATGGGCGTTGGGCTGTACGGCTCGATCTATCTGCTGCCGCTGTATCTGGCGCAGATTCAGAACTACAACGCCCTGCAGATCGGCGAAGTGATCATGTGGATGGGCGTGCCGCAGCTGTTTCTGATTCCGCTGGTGCCGAAACTGATGAAATTCGTCTCGCCGAAATGGCTGTGCACGATCGGATTCGGCCTGTTCGGGCTGGCGAGTTTTTCATCCGGGGTGCTCAACCCGGATTTCGCCGGGCCGCAGTTCAACCAGATTCAGATCATCCGGGCGCTGGGCCAGCCGCTGATCATGGTGACCATTTCGCTGATCGCCACGGCATATATCCTGCCGCAGGACGCGGGTTCGGCATCGAGCCTGTTCAACATCCTGCGCAACCTCGGCGGTGCCATCGGCATCGCCCTGCTCGCCACCCTGCTGGATGCGCGCACCAAGACCTACTTCGATTACCTGCGTGAAGCGGTGGTGCCGACCAATCCGCAGGTTGCCGAACGCCTGGCGTCGATGACCGATCGGTTCGGCAGTGACACGGCGGCGTTGGGCAAGTTGAGCGAGATCGTTCATCAGCAGGCGCTGATCATGGCCTACAACGATGCGTTTCATTTTGTCGGGATTGCGCTGGGGATCAGCATGTTGGCGATTTTGCTGACCAAGAAATTGCCCGCCGGACTGAAGGCCGGCGAGGCACATTAACCTTGAGCGGACGCAGAGCGTCCAGGGCTGCATTCCCACGCAGAGCGTGGGAATGATCCGTTAAACGGCCAACAGCCGCTCACGCAGCTTGGCGATTTCGTCGCGCATCTGCGCGGCCGCTTCGAATTCCAGGTCGCGGGCCAGCTGGTACATCTTCTCTTCCAGTTGGCGAATGCGCTTGGTGATCTCGCTCGGCGAGCGCAGTTCGGCTTCGTACTTGGCGTTTTCTTCGGCGGCCTTGGCCATGCCCTTGCGCTTCTTGCTGCGCGAACCGGGCACGGTGGCGCCTTCCATGATGTCGGCGACGTCCTTGAACACGCCCTTCGGCGTGATGCCGTTGGCCAGGTTGAAGGCGATCTGCTTGTCACGACGGCGCTCGGTTTCGCCAATCGCCCGCTCCATCGAACCGGTGATGCGATCCGCGTAGAGAATCGCCCGGCCATTGAGGTTACGCGCCGCCCGGCCGATGGTCTGGATCAGCGACCGCTCGGAACGCAGGAAACCTTCCTTGTCCGCGTCGAGAATCGCCACCAGCGACACTTCCGGCATGTCCAGGCCTTCACGCAGCAAGTTGATCCCCACCAGCACATCGAACGTGCCGAGGCGCAGGTCGCGGATGATTTCGACCCGCTCGACGGTGTCGATGTCCGAGTGCAGATAACGCACACGCACGCCGTGATCGGCCAGGTAATCGGTCAGATCTTCGGCCATGCGCTTGGTCAGCGTGGTGACCAGCACTCGCTCCTCTACCGCGACGCGCTTGGTGATTTCCGAGAGCAGATCGTCGACCTGGGTCAGCGCCGGACGCACTTCAACCTGCGGGTCGACCAGACCGGTCGGGCGCACAACCTGTTCGATCACCCGGCCGGCGTGTTCGGCTTCGTAGTTGCCGGGCGTGGCCGAGACGAAAATCGTCTGCGGGCTGACCCCTTCCCACTCGTCGAAGCGCATCGGCCGGTTGTCCAGCGCCGATGGCAGGCGGAAGCCGTATTCCACCAAGGTCTCTTTACGCGAGCGGTCGCCCTTATACATCGCGCCGACCTGCGGCACGCTGACGTGGGATTCGTCGATCACCAGCAAGGCGTCGGCCGGCAGGTAATCGTAAAGCGTCGGCGGCGGTGCCCCGGCCGGACGCCCGGACAGGTAGCGCGAGTAGTTTTCGATGCCGTTGCAGTAGCCGAGTTCGAGGATCATCTCCAGGTCGAATCGGGTGCGCTGCTCCAGGCGCTGGGCTTCCACCAGTTTGTTGTTGTTGCGCAGATACTCCAGGCGCTCCTGCAACTCGACCTTGATCCCCTCGATGGCGTCGAGCAAGGTTTCCCGGGGCGTCACGTAGTGGCTTTTCGGATAGAAGGTGAAGCGCGGCAGCTTGCGGATGACCTCGCCGGTCAGCGGGTCGAACGCGGAAATGCTCTCCACTTCGTCATCGAACAACTCGATGCGGATCGCTTCGAGGTCGGATTCCGCCGGGTAGATGTCGATCACATCGCCGCGCACCCGGAAGGTCGCTCGGGCGAAATCCATGTCGTTGCGGGTGTATTGCAGGTCGGCCAGGCGCCGCACCAGCGCACGCTGGTCGAGCTTGTCGCCGCGATCGACGTGCAAGACCATTTTCAAATAGGTTTCCGGGCTGCCCAGACCGTAGATGCACGACACCGTGGTGACGATGATCGCATCCTTGCGCTCCAGCAACGCCTTGGTCGCTGACAGGCGCATCTGCTCGATGTGGTCGTTGATCGACGCATCCTTCTCGATAAAGGTGTCGGACGATGGCACGTAGGCTTCGGGCTGGTAGTAGTCGTAGTAGGAAACGAAGTACTCGACGGCGTTGTTCGGAAAGAACGACTTGAACTCGCCGTACAACTGCGCGGCCAGGGTCTTGTTCGGCGCCAACACCAGGGTCGGGCGCTGCACCTGGGCGATGACGTTGGCGATGCTGAAGGTCTTGCCCGACCCGGTCACCCCGAGCAGCGTCTGGTGCGACAAACCGGCTTCGATGCCTTCGACCATCAGGCGAATGGCTTCAGGCTGATCGCCGGCAGGGTCGAATCGGGTGACGAGCTGGAATTCAGACATAAACACCTCTGGAATCGCGACGCTGCTGGCAAACCGCAGCACCACGAGAATGACCGCAAACGACCGATGTCGCGCAAGAAAAAACGAAGATTGTGCTGAATGTGGAGCCGATTGCCTCGCCTTTCAAGGCAAACGTCCTACATCCGGTAAAGTCTCCGACAGATCCATTCGACTAACGGTCGAGAAATAATCGGAAAAACTTACCTTAAAAGCCGATTCGCCTGTCGCCATTGATCGATGATGGCCTCTATACTAGCTCCCCGTTTGTGCACCGCTCTAGTGCATTCGGCTGGAGCGCCACACGTCCCTCCACTCTCCAATAGAGCTGCCGTAAAAATGAGCCTGTTCTCCGCTGTCGAAATGGCACCCCGCGATCCAATCCTGGGCCTCAACGAAGCATTCAACGCCGATACCCGGACCAATAAGGTCAACCTCGGGGTGGGTGTGTACTGCAACGAAGAGGGGCGAATTCCACTCCTGCGCGCCGTCATCGAAGCCGAAACCCTTCGCGCCGCTCAGCATGCCTCCCGTGGCTACCTGCCGATCGACGGCATCGCGGCCTACGACCAGGCCGTGCAAAAGCTGCTGTTCGGCAATGATTCGCCACTGCTGGCGGCTGGCCGCGTTGTCACTACTCAGGCCGTCGGCGGTACCGGCGCACTGAAAATCGGTGCCGACTTCCTCAAGCAACTGCTGCCCAATGCCGTAGTGGCGATCAGCGACCCGAGCTGGGAAAACCACCGCGCGCTGTTCGAAACCGCCGGTTTCCCGGTGCAGAACTACCGCTACTACGACGCCGCCACCCACGACGTGAACCGTGCCGGCCTGCTCGAAGACCTCAACGCCCTGCCGAATGGCTCGATCGTCGTGCTGCACGCCTGCTGCCACAACCCGACCGGCGTCGACCTGAGCCCGGCGGACTGGAACAACGTGCTGGAAGCGGTCAAGGCCAAAGGGCACGTGCCGTTCCTCGACATGGCTTACCAGGGCTTCGGTGACGGCATCGCCGAAGACGCCGCTGCCGTGCGTCTGTTTGCCGAATCCGGCCTGACCTTCTTCGTATCGAGCTCGTTCTCCAAGTCGTTCTCGCTGTACGGCGAGCGCGTCGGTGCGCTGTCGATCATCAGCGAATCGAAAGAAGAAAGCGCCCGCGTCCTGTCGCAAGTCAAACGCGTGATCCGCACCAACTACTCCAACCCGCCGACCCACGGTGCAAGCATCGTTGCTGCGGTATTGAACAGCCCGGAACTGCGCGCCCAGTGGGAAGCCGAACTGGCTGAAATGCGCCTGCGCATTCGCGGCATGCGCGAGCAGATGGTTGCTCTGCTGGCCAAGAAAGCCCCGCAGCGTGACTTCAGCTTCGTCGGTCGTCAGCGCGGCATGTTCTCCTACTCCGGCCTGACCACCGAACAGGTTCACCGCCTGCGCAACGAGTTCGGCATCTACGCCCTGGACACCGGCCGCATCTGCGTCGCCGCGCTGAACCAGAGCAACATCGAAGCCGTGACGGACGCCATCGTTCAGGTCATCTGATCCGGCGCCGCACTGAAAACGGGAAGTCTTCGGGCTTCCCGTTTTTTATTTGTCTGAAGAAAAACCGCTACACCCTCTAGACTGCACCCAAACGATATTTCAGAGAGACGACATGAAAAACGATGACCTGCGCGCCGACCGCGACGATCTGGATGACTTCATCCCCCGCGCCCCGGCCAAACGCGGCAACAACCTGGTGCTGCAAGTCGCGGCCGGGGTGTTTCTCGGCGGGCTGGCGCTGTGGCTGGTGCAACTGGGTGCGACGATGCTCTACGCCAAACTGATGCTCGGCACCTTCACCTTCGGCGGTTAAGCCAGTTCCGCTGCACGCTGAGTCGCCGCATCGTCATAAACGACGTAGAGCGATTCGGCGATCTGGCTCTTGATGGCCTTGGTGCTTTCCAGGCCGAGGACAAAACCTTCGGCCTTGCCGCCTGCGCGGTTCAGCTCTTCAGCCGTACCGGCCTGAGTGATCGCGTCGTAAAGCTTTTCGGCATGTGGGCCAACGCCTTTGGGCAGGCTGATTTGCGCGGTGCTCATGCGAACACCTCGACAGGACGACGGGTTAGGATGGGACTATTCATGGCGCGTACCTTTTCGGCGAATGGCCGGCAGCGCGTGTGACCACTTCCGGGGCGGCCATGGTAGACCTCTGGTGGAGTTCTGGTAACCGCCAATCGCCGATAAACCGCCGCCCGTCCTGACCTTTCCAACAAATTTACATCTCGCGCTTGACTAGTCTTTTTAAATCAGTAACATACGCACCAATTCCGCAATAGCTCAGTTGGTAGAGCAAGTGACTGTTAATCACTGGGTCCCTGGTTCGAGTCCAGGTTGTGGAGCCAAATACAGAGCCCCTGAATCGAAAGATTCAGGGGCTTTTTTGTGGGCGCTGAAAAAAAGGCGACATAGAAAAAGGGCCGATCAGTTTTCCAGCTGATCGGCCCTTTTCGTTCAACGACAACGGTCAGACGTGCTCGCTGCTCTTGGCATGTGCCTTCGGTACGCCATGACCGTGATCTGCATCCGGATCGATCACCGGTACTTCGTTGCCGTCGCAGTCATGCAGCTTGCCGTCGCTGAAGTAGTCGCCTTCACGCAACGCTGCCAGATCGCGATAACGCAGGGTCCGCTCTTCTGCTGCCGCGAACACCGACTGCTGATCCGAGTTACCCGCCGTGAAGTGGTTGAATGCCAGGTTCAGCAGGATCGCCATGATTGCCGACGAGCTGATGCCCGAATGGAAAATGGTCGCGAACCAGCTCGGGAAGTGATCGTAGAAGTTCGGCGCAGCAATCGGGATCATGCCGAAGCCGATCGAGGTGGCGACGATGATCAGGTTGACGTTGTTGCGGTAATCGACCTTGGACAGTGTGCGGATACCACTCGCCGCCACGGTGCCGAACAGCACGATACCGGCGCCGCCGAGTACCGAGGTCGGCACGGCTGCGATGACCCGGCCCATGAACGGCAGCAGGCCGAGGATCACCAGGAAGATACCGCCGGTCGCCACCACATAGCGGCTCTTGATCCCGGTCACCGCCACCAGCCCGACGTTCTGGGCGAAGGCACTTTGGGTGAACGAGCCGAAGATCGGCGCAAACATGCTCGACAGCATGTCCGCCCGCAGGCCGTTGCCCAAGCGTTTGGAGTCGACCTTGGTGCCGATGATTTCACCGACCGCCAGAATGTCCGCCGAGGTTTCCACCAGGGTCACCATGACCACGATGCACATCGACAGGATCGCGGCGAAGTGGAAGGTCGGCATGCCGAAATGGAACGGCGTCGGGAAGCCGAACATCGGGCCCTGGGTGACGCTGGAGAAATCCGCCATGCCGAGGAACACCGCCAGCACCGTGCCGATCACCATGGCCAACAGGATCGACAGACGCGAGATGGTCGAGCTGCCGACCTTGCTCAGCAACAACACCAGCACCAGCGTGACCGCCGCCAGACCGATGTTCTGCATGCTGCCGAAATCAGGGGCGTGACTGTTGCCGCCCATGGCCCAGCGTGCGGCCACCGGCATCAGCGTCAGGCCGATGGTGGTGATCACAATGCCGGTTACCAGCGGCGGGAAGAACTTGGTGATTCGCGAGAACACCGGCGTGATCAGCAAACCGATCAACGACGCGGCTATCACTGCGCCGAGCACCGACTGGAAGCCGCCCTCCCCGCCGCTGCTGACAATCGCCACCATGGTCGCGACACCGGAAAACGACACGCCCTGCACCAGCGGCAACTGACAGCCGAAAAACGGTAAACCCAGGGTTTGCAGCAACGTGGCCAGCCCCCCCGCAAACAATGAAGCAGCAATCAACAGACCGATGTCCGCCGGCGAAAGCCCGGCGGCCTGACCGATGATCAGTGGCACCGCGACGATACCGCCATACATGGTCAGAACGTGTTGCAGGCCGTAAGCCATATTCGCGCCGACCCCGAGATTCTCGTCCTCGGGCCGTTGGTGTGAAACATGGGGCGTTTTCATGGTGGGGGAGTTCCCTGGTTTTTGTTATGCACACACTGTATGCAAGAGTCAGGACAAATGTCCATAGACTTGTATACAACTTGTCAGTCACATAATGGTTAGCTAGCCACCCAACCTTCTATCCCGTTACTTTCATCCCCCACAAATCCGGCAACACATCCCCAATCGAGTCCACGTTTTATCCGCCTAGGCTGAAGTGTTCATGGCGACCGACGGCGCGGCCGCACTCTTTTATACATATAAAGTATGCATAATGAAGTCATTCAAGATTCAGTTCGACAAAAGCAAGAATGCTGCCAACGCATTCGAGCCCAGCGAACGATGGCAACTTTGCGCAGAGGTGATCAATGAAGGATGAGTACGATTTCAGCCAGGGTAAACGCGGCGCCATCGCGCCGATCAAGGGCAAGACCCGCATCACCATCATGCTCGATGACGCGGTGATCGAAGCCGCGCGCGAGGTCGCTGAAAGCGAGGGGTTTGGCTATCAGACGGTCATCAACAACACCCTGCGCCACGCATTGCTTAACAGCCGTGGCGCAACCGAGGAACTCGAGCATTCCAGCGGGCAATTCAAGCAAGGCATCACCGCCACCGACCTCAAAAGCCTTGAGAAAAAACTGTCGGCGGCCGTGAACGAGATCCGGCGGGTACTGGAACCGGACGTCAAACCGTAGCATTCAACTTGGCTGAATCAAGCGCGCCAAAGCCTCTCGTGCACCGGGCTGGTGCGGCAAGCGCAGGCCAAATTCCCGTTCCAGCAATTCGATCAGTTCATCAACATCTGTCACTTCGCGCCGCTCGCTCTCGGCGCCGATGCGGTGAATGGCGAAACTGCCGTTGTTCAGCGTACGCCGCCAGCCGTCGCCGGTACGCGCCACCATCAGGCGCTGGGCGAATGGTGAGTCCGGGTGGGTCGAGACGTACCAGTTGCCGAGGGTGTAATCGATGTCTTCCTGGCGCTGCAGGTCGAACAGGTACATCGGCCGCCATTCGCCAGCAACCTTGGCCCGCAACATGTAGCCATCGGCCTGCACTTCGATGCGATACGGTTCGTGCGGGGTGGATTGCTCGGCTTCGGTATCCAGCACCAGCGGCGCGGTCGGGACCATGCCGCCGAAGCCGACGTCGGTGATGTAGCGCACGCCATCGATGGTCACCAGGCTCAAGCGGTGGGTGCGCGCCGTCCAGCTGCCCTCGGGCTGATTCATGACCACGCGCCCGCTGATGCCCCGCGCATCGAACCCCAGCTCCAGCAACAAGGCCAGAAACAGGTTGTTCAGCTCGTAGCAGTAACCGCCACGGGCGTCGTTCAGGACCTTGCGCTCAATGGAGGGCAGATCGATCAGCACAGGTTCGCCACTCAGCGTCGACAGGTTTTCGAAAGCAAAGGCGCCGGTATGGCGCAGTTGCAACAGGCGCAAGGTTTCAAGGGTCGGTGCCGGGGGCGCATCGAATCCCAGGCGTTGCAGATACTGTTTCAGATTCGTCAGGCGTGGCTCGCTCATGGCTGGGTCCTTTCGCATGGGGGCGCGGATCGTTCCGCCGATGGTCGCCATGTATACGGGATCCGGGCCTCGAATCGACAATTGAATTAACCAATCACCGGCTAGCGTCTTTTACGCGAATCGATACGAATCCACGTTGGCGCGTGATCACTGGCATGCGGTTCATTACGCACCCAGGCATCCACCCCCGCCTCGTGCAAATAAGGCGTCAGCTTCGGATTGAGCAGCAGATGGTCGATCCGCAGCCCGGAGTTCTTCTGCCAGTGCTGACGGAAATAGTCCCAGAAGGTGTACAGCCGATCTTCGGGATACAGATGCCGCAACGAATCCGTCCAGCCCTGATCCAGCAGGCGCTGGTAGCACTCGCGGCTCTCCGGTTGCAACAGCGCGTCCTTGAGCCAGGAACGGGTGTTGTAGATATCCAGATCGGTAGGCACCACGTTGTAATCGCCAGCCAGCACCACCGGATGATCGCTGCTTTGCAGATCCTTGGCGTATTTGATCAGACGCTCGAACCAGGCCAGTTTGTAGTCGAACTTCGGCCCCGGTTGCGGGTTGCCATTGGGCAGGTACAGGCATCCCACCAACACCCCGTGCACCGCTGCTTCGAGGTAGCGGCTGTGTTTATCGTCGGGATCGCCGGGCAAACCGCGCCGGCTCTCCAGCGGTTGCGCATCGCGGGCAAGAATCGCCACGCCGTTCCATGACGCCTGACCGTGCCAGATGGCGCCGTAACCGGCAGCCTCCAGCTCGGCGGCGGGAAACGCGCTGTCCACCAGTTTCAGCTCCTGCAAACAGGCGATGTCCGGCTGCTCGCGCCTGAGCCATTCCAGCAGGTTTGGCAGTCGGGCCCGCAGGCCGTTGACGTTGAACGTGGCAATGCGCATTTTTTTCATCGTCCGGGTTCCTGCCAATGACCGATAAAAACTCTGACATCCGCCCACCGCGACGGTTGCGTCGGATCCTTCCCGTACGGCGTAATAAGCCCTCGCCCGATCGCCGAGAATCCCCACATGCAAACCACGCTGCAAGGCCAGGGCATCATCCTGCGCCCGCTTCAATACGCCGACGCCGATGCCCTGCTCCGCGCTGCCGCCGACGGTGAACTGTGGAACCTCACGGTCACCGTGGTGCCGTCGGCGACCACCGTCGACGCTTACCTGAAGAAGGCCCTCGACGGCCGTGAGGCGGGAACGGTCATGCCGTTTGTCATCGTACTGAAGGAAACCGGCGAGGTGATCGGCTCGACCCGGTTCTGGAAGATCGACCCGCTCAACCGCAAGCTGGAGATCGGCAGCAGCTGGATTTCGGCACGATTTCAGAAGACCTTCGTCAACACCGAGGCCAAGTACCTGATGCTGCGCCACGCGTTCGAGGTGCTCGATTGCGTGCGGGTGCAGTTCACCACCGACGAAAACAACCAGAAGTCGCGTAACGCGATTCTGCGGCTCGGCGCGCAACAGGAAGGCATCGTCCGCCACGAACGCATCATGCCGGACGGCCGCAAGCGCAACTCGGTGCGCTTCAGCATCATCGATGACGAATGGCCGCAGGTGCGCCTGAACCTGGAACGCAAACTGGCGGATTACGGCCTGCGCTGAACAGTCAGACGCGATTGCGCAGCCATTGCAGGAAACCTTTCTTCGGCAGCGCCACCGGCGTTTCTTCCGTCAGGGATTGCGCCTTGTGCAGGCGGAAATCGAGCAGCGCCTGCATCGCGTCGTTGATGTCGTGACGAGCGTCCAGGCACGGCTTGAGATAAGACTTTTCAATGCGATACAGCGCGCAGAAGGTCTTGGCGGAGAAGTCGGCCGGCAATGACGTATCGGACAGAATCCCCGCCTCGCCGATCACTTCACCCGGCCCCATCCGTCCTGACTCGAACGGCGCGCCATGGCGCTTGAGCGTCACCGAGACCACGCCGGACTCGATGATGAACAGATGATCGCTGACCTCGCCGCCCGCGAGGATCGTCTCGCCGGCGCGGAAGGTTTGCAGGGTCATGTTCTGGCTGAAGGTTTCTTTCTCCTCCTGACGCAGGGTGGAGAAAATCGGCGAGCTGTCGAGCAACGCCCGAGGGCGCGAGAGATTGCTCGGCACGCCGGGCTCATCGCTCGACAGCAGATTGACCCCGGACGCTTGCAGGTGCCGGTACGCCAGGTCGAACAGCTGATTGCGCACCACGCGCTTTTCGCTCATCGAGGCGACGAACCCGCTGATTTCATATTCGGCACCCGCACTGTTGGAGCTCTTCAGCGCGACACTCGGCGCAGGGCTCTCCAATAACTGGCGACAACCCTGCATCGCCCGCTCCAGGGCCTCGATCACCGAACTGGGCCGCGCATGGGGGCTGACCTGCACGCTGACGGCCACCCCGAACATATTGCTCGGCCGGCTGAAATTGATGATCTTGGCCTTGGCCGCCAGCGAGTTGGGAATCACCGCCATGCTGCCCTGACTGGTTTGCAGCCGCGTGGCGCGCCAGTCGATGTCGGTGACCCGGCCTTCGGTGCCGTCGATGGAAATCCAGTCATCCAGTTGATAAGGCTTGGTGGTGTTGAGCACGATCCCGGAAAACACGTCACTCAAGGTGCTCTGCAACGCCAGACCGACGATGATCGCCAGCGCCCCGGAGGTTGCCAGCACGCCCTTGACCGGCAGATCCAGCACATAGGCCAGTGCCGCGATGATTGCGATCAGGAAAATCACCGCACCGAGCAGATCCTGCAACAACCGCCCGGTGTGCCCGACCCGTTGCATCATCACCGCACCGATCAACACCGTCAGAGTGCGCGCGCCGAACAGCCACCAGCCGATCTGCAACCCGGTCGCCGCCAGGTGCAACGGCACATTGTCGGCCCACGGCGCAGGCTCCATCGGGTTGAGCCCTTCGTTGAACAGCAGGATGCTGAACAGGGCAAAAATCAGCACCCGCACCAACAGTTTCCATGCGCTGCCGTGGGCGCTGATCAGGCGCCACAGACCGAGATCGATCAGGATCAGAATCAAGGCGCAAAACAACGGATGATCGGTGAGCAGAGACAGCATCAAACAACTCCGACAGGGGCCAATCGCGAGAAGATCGCACAGATTGGGCTCAGTGTAGGAGTAATTGATTTGGCGGGATGAGCGCTACTGCGCGTGCGCAAAAAAAACCGGCAGGCGCACGTGGCGCCTGCCGGGATTTTCAGCCGTGCATCTGGCCGAAGCGGCCGGACTGGAAGTCGGCGAAGGCCTGATGGATTTCCTGCTCGGTGTTCATCACGAACGGGCCGTGGCCGACAATCGGCTCGTCGATCGGCTCGCCACTGAGCAGCAGCACCACCGCGTCCTGGCTGGCCTGGAGGGTGATGCGATCACCGTCACGCTCGAACAGCGCCAACTGGCCTTCGCGCATCGACTCCCCACCGTTGATCTGAACCGAACCCTTCAACACCACCAGCGCCGTGTTGCGGCCTTCGTGCAGATCCAGCGAGAGCAACTTGCCGGTGTTCAGTCGCAGATCCCACACGTCGATAGGCGTGAACGTGCGGGATGGACCTTTGTGGCCGTCGAACTCACCGGCGATCAGCCGCAGGCTGCCGGCACCGTCCTTGAGCGCGATTTGCGGGATATCACTGTCCAGAATGGTCTGGTAACCCGGCGCGGCCATTTTGTCCTTCGCCGGCAGATTCACCCAGAGTTGCACCATTTCCAGATTGCCGCCGGTTTTGGCGAAGTTTTCCGAGTGGAACTCTTCATGCAGGATGCCGGAAGCCGCCGTCATCCATTGCACATCGCCCGGGCCGATGGTGCCGCCACTGCCGGTGGAGTCGCGGTGCTGCACTTCGCCTTCGTAAACGATGGTCACGGTTTCGAAGCCACGGTGCGGATGCTGCCCCACGCCGCGGCGTTCAGTAGTCGGGGTGAAATGCGCAGGCCCGGCGTGATCCAACAGCAGGAACGGGCTGATGTGCTGGCCCAGGTTGTCGTAGGAAAACAGGGTGCGCACCGGAAACCCATCGCCGACCCAGTGGCCGCGAGGGCTGGTGTAGAGACCGATAAGGTTTTTCATGGTGGACTCCGTCATCAGGTTGATCATGGAGCGATCATAAATTCGTCATGTATTTAGTACTAGTCAGCCAAAACCGTCCTCATCGTTCTACTGGTGGAACGATATCGATCGCGGTGATTCGTGACTTTCAGTCAACAGTACTTTGCCCCGACAGCGGTTTTTCCCAAGGAATCAGACGCGGATACTCCTGCCCATTCCCACTGCAACCCTGGAGTCCTGCATGTCTGTTCCCGCTTTCGGTCTTGGTACGTTTCGCCTGCAAGGTCAGGTGGTCATCGATTCGGTGAGCACTGCCCTTGAACTTGGTTACCGAGTCATCGACACCGCACAGATCTACGAAAACGAGGCCGACGTTGGCGCAGCCATCGCTGCCAGCGGCATTGCCCGTGAAGAGCTGTTCATCACCAGCAAGATCTGGATCGCCAACTTCGCCAAGGATCGTCTGATCGAAAGCCTCAAGGAAAGCCTGCAAAAGCTGCAGACCGACTACCTCGACCTGACGCTGATCCACTGGCCATCGCCGGAAGATCAAGTGCCGGTCGAAGAGTTCATGGGCGCGTTGCTGGAAGCCAAACGCCTGGGCCTGACCCGGCAGATCGGCGTGTCCAACTTCACCATCGACCTGATGAAACAGGCGATTGCTGCGGTCGGTGCGCAAAACATCGCCACCAACCAGATCGAGCTGCACCCGTACCTGCAAAACCGTAAGGTCGTGGAATTCGCCCAGAGTCAGGGCATTCAGATCACCTCGTACATGACCCTCGCCTACGGCGAAGTGCTGAAGGATCCGCTGATCGTGCAGATCGCCGAGCGTCTGCAAGCCACCCCGGCGCAGGTCACTCTGGCGTGGGCGATGCAGTCGGGTTACGCGGTGATTCCGTCGTCGACCAAACGCGCCAACCTGCAAGGCAACCTCGGCGCCACGGCGCTGACCCTGAGCGATGCCGACATGGCGCTGATCGCCACACTGGAGCGCGGCCATCGCCTGACCAGCCCCAAAGGCATCGCGCCGCAGTGGGACTGACCGATCAGGCCTGAAGCTGCTGCGCGAGGTCGTGCATGGCCACGCGCAGCGAATCGATGGCAGCCGTCAATGCCGCTTCGGGCTCATCGTCACGACAGGCTTGCTCGAGTAACCGACACGCCGAGACCACGCGCTCGGCACCGATCATGTGCGCCCCGCCCGTGACGTGATGCGCCAGATCACGTAAATCTGCGCGATCACTTTTGCGGCCCGATTCATCCAGACGCTTCAGGTCGACGCGCAGGCTGCTCAAAACCTCCTCACGCAATTGCCCGATCAGCGGGTTGTCCGCGCCCGCCAGTTGCAACAGCGCGCTCAGATCGAACTCGGCCGGTGCCGGATCGTCCGCGCTGTCGGCCTGCGAGCCCCCGGAGACGGCGGCCATCAAGGCCAGGCTCAATTCGCGCAGCAGAACCGGTTTGAACAGGCAATCGTCCATCCCGGCCGCGCGGCATCGCTCCTTTTCTTCCATCTGCGCATTGGCGGTAAATCCGAGGATCAGACAGGGCGTCCTGCCCATGGCAGCCTCTTCCCGACGCACCGCCCCTGTCAGTTCATATCCGTTGAATTCCGGCATGTTGCAGTCGGTGATCAGTGCATCGAAAGATTGCTCGCGCCACAGCGCGAGCCCTTCCTCACCGCCACCGGCGTCAACAGCGCGATGCCCGAGTTCACTCAACTGCCGGCACAACAGCAGGCGATTCACCGGATGGTCATCCACCACCAGCACGTTCAGCGACTTGACCGTCGCCGCCACTGGCGCCGGCACAGCCTCTTGCACAAGCGGCGCCAGCATCGGCAGCTCCAGTCGCAGCATGACCTGAGTGCCGCGGTTCAACTCGCTGTTCATCCACAAATCGCCGCCCATCAACCGGCACAGGTTGCGGCTGATCACCAGCCCCAGGCCGGAGCCACGCTGCGCCGTTGATGAGTGGTTGCCGACCTGCACAAACGGTCTGAATAATCGCTGCTGATCTTCCGCGCTGATCCCCCGGCCACTGTCTTCAATGGCTACGCCCACTTCAATCAGCCCGCCCTGTTCGCCGAACACGCGCAAGCGCAGGCTGACCTCGCCATCGTCGGTGAACTTGATCGCGTTGCTCAACAGATTCGACAATATCTGCTTGAAGCGTAGGGGGTCGAGCATCACCTCAACGTCGCTGCGCTTATCCAGTTCTGCGTTCCACAATAAAGGCTTCTGCCGCGCCAGGCCTTCGAAAATCCGACACACCGACTCCACCACCTCGCGCAGATTGACCCGTTCGGGAACCAGCGACAAATGCCCAGCCTCAATGCGCGCGATGTCGAGAATATCGCCGATCAATGCCAGCAATTGCTGCCCGGCACTGGACGCCACCTCGATCGCCTGGCGATCGGTCACGCCTTCATCGGCACGCTTGAGGGCCAGTTCAAGCATGCCGATCAGGGCATTCATCGGTGTGCGGATTTCATGGCTCATGGTCGCCAGAAACGTGCTCTTGGCACGATTGGCTTCATCGGCCGCCTCCTTGGCCTCCTGCAACTGTCTTAACCATTGTTGACGCTGACGGATCTGCCGACGCTGAAAGGCGATCCAGCCCAACGCCAGCAACAGCAACCCGGCAGCAATGGCAAAGCCGCGCAGGATTTGCTCTCTATGACGCTGCCAATAGCTGTCCTGCAGCACCACGTTACGACTCCAGCGCGCGACCAGGCCATCAATTTCCTGGGGGGCAATGGCCAGCAGCGCCTTGTTCAGAATCGATTGCAGTTGCGGGGCATCGGGCGCCGTGGCCATGGCAATCCGGGCCGGTTGATCACCCAGCGTGGAGACAATCCGCAAGCGCTCACGGTACTGGTGATCGATCTGATAACGCGCCACCAGCAACGAGCTCAATGTCGCATCAGCCCGACCATCAAGCAGCGCCCGCGTACCGTCCGCCGGACTCGGCAACTCGATCAGGTTGATCTGCGGCACGTGCTCCAACAGATATTCGCGCAGCGGATTACCGCGATAGAGCGCCAGACGTTTACCCGCCATCTCCTCGAGACTGCGCGGCGCCTGTGCCTTCGAATCGGTGATCAAGACGAAGGGGCTGTTGGCGTACGACCGGGTGAACCGCATTTCAAGTTCACGCTCGCGGCTCGGTGTCAGCACCGGCAACAGATCCAGCTCCCCGCTCCTGAGCTGCTCGACCTGACGATCCAGAGACTGACCGCGCACCACCTCGAATGTCAGGCCACTGCGCTGACTGATCAGGTTGAGCAGTTGTGCAGTCAGGCCGCTGAACCGGCCATCGGCATCAAAGAATGCCAGCGGCGCAAAATCATCGATGGCGCCGACCCGCACCACCGGATGCTGATCCAGCCATTGTTGCTCGCTGTCGCTCAGGCTGACCCTCGACTGCGCTGCCATGTCGGCGCGACCGGCGCTCCAGCGCAGCTCCATTGCCAGGCGCTGTTCCATGGGAATCGCCAGCAAGGCCTTGTCGACCAGACGTTTCAAGCGTGTGTTGCTGCGGGCCAAGGCGAAGCCGAACGGGTTGGCGTCAAGGCCCGACGGCCCCGCCAGTTGCAGGTCGTTGTGAAAGTGAGTGTTGATCAGATAGCTGGCGCTGATGAAGTCGCCGAGGTACAGATCATCCCGACCGAACGCCACGGCGCCGAGTGCATCGAGAATCGATCGATAGCGTTGCAGGGATGCTTGCGGGTACGCCTCCTCAATGGTCGAGGCTGGCAGGTAGTCGTCCACCATGGCGATCCGCTTGCCGGCCAGATCGCCCGGCAACGCATTGTTAAGCCGGGTCACCCACATCGGCTGATCCTCGGCGTAGGCGCGAGACAGCATCAGTTCGGGATCAGCGATCTCGAAGTTGTTCGACGTGCCCAGCAGGTCTACCTCACCGGCCTTGAGCGCGGCCATGGCGCTTGCGCGGTCGGCATAGCACCAGACTTCGACGTCGATGTTCAAAATCTTCGCAATCGTATCAGCGTAATCGGCCGTAAGGCCTTCCAGCTCATGGCGCTTGCGAGTCAGTTCAAAGGGCGGGTAATCCGGCCAGGAGGCACCGATGCGCAATACCGGGTGCGTGCTCAGCCACTGCCGATCCTGCTTGTCCAGTTGAATCTGTACGCCTTCCAGGCGGGTGCGGGAGACGATTTCGAGCCGCTGCGCCGGCCCGGTCGCGTGCGCTGCGCTTGCAAGCATCAGTATCGACAGAAGTACGACCCGCAGAGGACATATCATGAGGCTACCGATCAAGACAGGCCGTTGCGTTTGACAAACGCTCCCAACGCCACCAGCGAGCTCACTCCGAGTTTCAGCATCAAACGGCTCTTGTAGGTGCTGACGGTTTTGTGACTGAGGTTCATCGTCAGAGCGATGTGCTTGTTGGACTCACCTCTGGCCAGCTTCAGCATGATTTCCATTTCGCGGGTGGACAGAAGTGCGATCAGCTCTCGCTCATCGCGGTGCGCTTCGGATTGCACGGCATTGACAGGCATTTCAGGAAAGTAGCTATAGCCCGCATGGACTGCCTTGATAGCATTCTGCAAATGCTCCATCGAGGCGGACTTGGCGACAAAAGCCATCGCCCCCGCACGTCGACAGCGCACCATATAGTGTTCAGGTTCGGCCGAGGTGAAAATCACCACCTTGCAGACCAGCCCGATGGCCCTGATGCGCTCCAATACCTCCAGGCCGCCGAAGCCGTCGAGTTTCAGGTCGAGCACGACCAGATCCGGCGTGTGCTCACGGAGCATTGGCACCACATCGACGCCTTTGGAAGTTACATAAATCGGTTTGTAGCCCGCAGACTCCAGAACCAGACGCAGGGCTCCAACCACCACCGGATGATCATCAACGATCAATGCTGAACCCATGACCACTCCCGGGGCGAATACCTGACATGACGCCACCGATCCAGCATGAACGGGACTATTGGTAGCTGCGCTACAACTGTTGCACGGTGTGCGCGCTGAATCACCTGTCAGATCTGACAGTTGTGCGCCAGACCGATCTGTGATCGAACACGCGATGGGCGCCCGAACGAAGCCTCGACCGAGGTCATCAACTGTTCGATTTCGTCGAATGAAGGCAGCGCTGCAGGGCAGGTGATGATCTTTGCCTCGAAATGCCCGGGAACCCCTGTGGAATCCGCCGGCGCACCATAGACCAGGGCCCGTCGGATTTGTGGGTGATCGAACAGAAAACCGGGCAGATCCGCGATCCCGCTCGCCACTTCGGCATTGACCACCAGGACATCGAACGGCTGACAGCCGTAATCGACCAGGGTCAACAGTTCGGCAAGACTTTGCACCGGCGCGATGCGGTGGTAATTCAGGCCATTGAACAGGCGCTCGATCCTCATCCGGTGAAAATGCTGCAAGTCGGCGATCAGGATGCGCAGGGTTTTGTCGGTCAATGTGGAAGTCCGGGTAGTCGCTTCAAGTGGCGGCAAGACTACCCAAGCATCGGGATACACTCTGTAGGACTTTTCCGAAAAACACGGTCACTCATCGGGATTGAAAAAGTTACTCCGTGGTGCTCGGACTCCAGAACGCCTGCACCACCAGCGTCGACGTCGAGATTCGCGCCACCAGCGCATCCAGTTCATCACCGTCCACCGAGGTGGTGGCCAGCGTCGCTTCGATCTCGATTTCATCGGCACCGAAGGCATGTACATCGACATCGCTGGCCGGGTAATTACTGCGTTCCAGCTCGGCCTCGAGCAAGGCGAAAACGGCTTTCTGCTGCGAACGCCGAGCGATCACATAAACAATGTTGGTGACTTCCGCCGAAACCACGTCCAGCGGCTGACGGTTGATGTTGTTGACGATCGGCCGCAACAAGGTATTGGCGGCCAGCACGAACAAGGTGCCCAGCACCGCTTCGGCCAGCAGGTCGGCACCGGCGCAGGCGCCGACCGCCGCCGAGGTCCAGAGCGTGGCGGCGGTGTTGAGCCCACGTACGTTGCCTTCTTCGCGCATGATCACCCCGGCACCGAGAAAGCCGATGCCGGAAACCACATACGCGACCACCCGCACCGCGCCCTCGGCACCGGCGAGACGGTTGGCCATGTCGACGAAAATCGCCGCCCCCACCGCCACCAGCACGTTGGTGCGCAAACCCGCCGTGCGCTGACGGTACTGGCGTTCGAAGCCGATCAGGCCGCCGAGGATGAACGCCGCGCTGAGGCTGACCAAAGTGTCGAGCAATGAGGTGAGGTTGAGATTGTTGATCGCTTGCATGTCGAACTCCTTGAAACCGCCCCCCTTGCTCCCACAAGGGGGGAATCTTGCCTGTTACTGCCAGCCGAACCGACGGATGTAGAAACCTTTCACGGCTTGAGTCAGCGCCATGTACGCCAGCAGGATCACCGGCAGGAACACGAAGTACATCGACGGCAGCGCCTGCAATTTGAAGTAGTGCGCCAGCGGCCCCATCGGCAGGAAGATGCCCACGGCCATGATGATTGCGGTCATCACCAGCAACGGCATGGCCGCGCGGCTTTGCAGGAACGGAATCTTCGGCGTGCGGATCATGTGCACGATCAGCGTCTGGGTCAGCAGCCCCACCACGAACCAGCCGGACTGGAACAGGGTCTGGTGATCCGGAGTGTTGGCATCGAACACGTACCACATCAAGGCGAACGTTGTGATGTCGAAGATCGAACTGATCGGACCGAAGAACAGCATGAAGCGCCCGACATCCCCCGGCTGCCAGCGTTGTGGCTGTTTCAGCATTTCTTCGTCGACGTTGTCGAACGGGATCGCGATCTGCGAAATGTCATAGAGCAGGTTCTGCACCAGCAGGTGCATCGGCAGCATCGGCAGGAACGGAATGAACGCACTGGCCACCAGCACCGAGAACACGTTGCCGAAGTTCGAACTGGCGGTCATCTTGATGTACTTGAGCATGTTGGCGAAGGTCCGACGCCCTTCCAGCACGCCCTCCTCCAGCACCATCAGGCTCTTTTCCAGCAGGATGATGTCGGCCGCTTCCTTGGCGATGTCCACCGCGCTGTCCACCGAAATCCCGATGTCTGCGGTGCGTAGCGCCGGGGCGTCGTTGATACCGTCGCCCATGAACCCGACCACGTGACCGTTGCCCTTGAGGATGCGCACGATGCGTTCCTTGTGCGACGGCGTCAGCTTGGCAAACACGTTGGTGGTTTCCACCGCCACGGCCAGTTCAGCGTCGCTCATGCGCTCGATGTCGTTGCCCATCAACAGGCCTTGCTGGGCCAGGCCCACTTCGCGGCAGATCTTGGCGGTCACCAGCTCGTTGTCGCCGGTCAGCACTTTCACGGCCACGCCGTGTTCGGCCAGGGCCTTGAGTGCCGGGGCGGTGCTTTCCTTCGGCGGATCGAGAAACGCCACGTAACCGATCAGCGTCAGTTCCTGCTCGTCGCTCAGGCTGTAAGTGTCGCGCCCCTGCGGCATCGACCGTGCCGCCACCGCGACCACACGCAAGCCTTCAGCGTTGAATGCTGCGGTGACCTGACGGATTTTCGCCAGCAATTCATCGCTCAAGACTTCGTCGGCTTCACCGTGACGAACCCGGCTGCACACCGCCAATACTTCTTCCACCGCGCCCTTGCAGATCAGCTGATGCGGCTGGCCGCGCCCTTCCACCACCACCGACATCCGCCGGCGATTGAAATCGAACGGGATCTCGTCGACCTTGCGAAACGCCGTGCCGACCTTCAGCTCGCGGTGGATTTCCACGTGTTCCAGCACCGCCACGTCGAGCAGGTTTTTCAGGCCGGTCTGGTAGTAGCTGTTGAGGTAAGCCATTTCCAGCACGTCATCGGAGTCTTCGCCCCAGACGTCGACATTGCGCGCCAGGAAGATCCTGTCCTGGGTCAGGGTACCGGTCTTGTCGGTGCACAGCACGTCCATGGCGCCGAAGTTCTGGATCGCATCCAGGCGTTTGACGATGACTTTCTTGCGCGACAGGAACACCGCGCCCTTGGCCAGCGTCGAGGTGACGATCATCGGCAGCATTTCCGGGGTCAGGCCCACGGCAATCGACAGCGCGAACAGCAGCGCTTCGGTCCAGTCGCCCTTGGTGAAACCGTTGATGAACAACACCAGCGGCGCCATGACGAACATGAAGCGGATCAGCAGCCAGCTGACTTTGTTCACCCCTTGCTGGAACGAAGTCACCGCGCGATCAGTCGCCCCGACCCGCTGCGCCAGTGCACCGAAATAGGTGCTGTTGCCGGTAGTGAGAATCACCGCCACCGCCGTGCCGGACACCACGTTGGTGCCCATGAACAGGATGTTGTCGAGCTCCAGCGGATTGCGCGTGTCGCGATCGGCCTGACGCGGGAATTTTTCCACCGGCATCGATTCACCGGTCATTGCCGCCTGGCTGACGAACAGATCCTTGGCGCTGAGCACCCGGCAATCGGCAGGAATCATGTCGCCGGCCGAGAGCACGATCAGATCGCCGGGCACCAGTTGCTTGATCGGCAATTCAGCACGCGGCGCATCCCGGCGCAGCACGGTGGCGGTGTTGCTGACCATCGCCTTGAGCGCGTCGGCGGCCTGGTTGGATTTGCTTTCCTGCCAGAAGCGCAGCAGCGTCGAGAGCACCACCATCGAGAAAATCACGATCGCGGCCTTGAGGTCTTCGGTCAGCCACGAGATCACCGCCAACAGGGTCAGCAGCAGGTTGAACGGGTTTTTGTAGCAGTGCCACAGGTGGGTCCACCACGGCAGCGGTTGCTCGTGTTCGACTTCGTTGAGGCCGTGCTGCGCACGCAGCACATCGACTTCGAAATCGGTGAGGCCATCGGTGTGGGTGCCGAGGTTCGACAACAGCACGCCGCTGTCGCAATGGGCGGCGTCCACCAGTGTATTGGCCAGGGTGGGCGGCACTTCACGGCTGACCGTGGTGTCGCTGAGGGTTTCCAGCAAGGCCAGGCGACGGAAGTGCCGGGCGATGTGGCGGGTCCGCAGGAAGCCTGCGAAAAATTCCTTGAGCGTAAGTTTCATGGCTGTTGCCCCTATGGTCAGCCGGGAAACCTTCGAGCAGGTACGTCCTCGTCCTGGGCACCGGAAAACCGGCACGGCAAGGCGTGGCGCGCCGGTCAGAAAAGACAGGCGTGTCGATAGGGCTGCAATGACGACGATGAAGTCGACTTCACAGGCTTTTCAGTGTCGATGAGAAGGACGTCGGGACATGACCGGGACCGGTCATGATCGGGATGCCGCTGCTCGCTGTTCGGCGAGACAACGGCACAAAGAAATGCGCGTTATCTTGCCGAGAATCCGCCGGTTACAAGGACCGGCCGACAACTGTCACTCGAACAAGTACCCACTGTGGGTCTCCGCTATTGATGAAAACGCGCGAAGCTTACGCCCCGATTTCAGGAGAGTAAACCCGCAAAAGGAAGTGTGTCGGGGAATGTGGCGGGTGTTCAGGAAGGGTTCAGGATTGCCCCCGAGATCGCTTCCTCCGAGATCGTTCCCACGCTCTGCGTGGGAACGATCAGTGTGGAGGCTGAAAGGATACTTAGCTGGCAGTCGCCAGCAACAGATCCATCACCGAACGGCTGTGCCCGCGGTTTTTGCCATGCTCATACAGCGAGCCGGCAATCTCGTCCGCGCGGATCGGCAGGATCGACAGCAGCGTATCGCTCAGACCATGACTGGCCTGGCAGAAGCCCTGCATGTACAGACCGGCCTTGCAGCGCTCGTCGGTGATCAACCGGTAATTGCGATCGACCTCGAAGTCGCCCAGGTATTCTTCCAGCGGCGCCAGCAGTTTGCGGTGCATCTGACGCTCGTAACCGGTGGCCAGCACGACTGCATCGTAGGCACGCACGGTGACTTCGCCGGTGGCATTGTTGCGCACGGTCAGTTCAATGCCGTGTTCGGTGGCAGTGGCTTTCTCGACCGTAGTCAGAGTGCGGAACGCATGACGTGCGACGCCGGAGACTTTCTGACGATAGAAGATGCCGTAGATGCGCTCGATCAGGTCGATGTCGACCACCGAGTAGTTGGTGTTGTGGTACTCGTTGACCAGACGCTCACGCTCGCTGCTCTTCTGCTGGAAGATCAGGTCGGTGAATTCCGGCGAGAACACTTCGTTGACGAACGGGCTGTCGTCCGCCGGTTTCAGGGCCGAGCCGCGCAGGATCATGTCGACCTGCACCGACGGGAACGAATCGTTCAGGTCGATGAAGGCTTCCGCCGCGCTCTGGCCGCCACCGATGATCGCAATGCTCATTGGCTGGTTGTTGATGCACGGCTGCTTGGCCATCTCGGCCAGGTATTGCGAGTGATGGAACACCCGACCGTCGCCCTTCAACGCCTTGAACGCTTCGGGAATGCGTGGCGTGCCGCCGGCGCTGACCACCACCGAACGCGCAGTACGCACAAACTGCTGGCCTTCGGTATCACGGGAAATCACCCGCAGGGCTTCGACCTGATGGTTGTGCAGCACCGGCTCGATGGTCAGCACTTCTTCACCGTAGCGGCTCTGTTCGGTGAACTGCCCGGCCACCCAGCGCAGGTAGTCGTTGTACTCCATGCGGCACGGATAGAAGGTGCCGAGGTTGATGAAGTCCACCAGACGGCCGTGGTGCTTGAGGTAGTTGACGAACGAGTACGGGCTGGTCGGATTGCGCAGGGTGACCAGATCCTTGAGGAAGGAAATCTGCAGCTCGCTCTGGGTCGACAGGGTGTTGCCGTGCCAGCTGTAGTGGGGTTGTTTGTCGAGGAACAGCACATCCAGCTCGCCCTGGGTCGGGCCGCGCTCTTGCAGAGCGATGGCCAGCGCCAGGTTCGAAGGGCCGAAACCGACGCCGATCAGGTCGTGAACGATGGGCGATGCAATTGCCTGTGTCATTTCCAGTGTCCTCTGGAGGAACCCCGAACCAGCGGGGACGAAAAGCCTGAGTGACCTGACCGGCCTTGAGCAGGACAGCAGATCGTCTGTTGAGTAGGAACGAGGACAGTGAAAAAAAATTTAACGCCGGTGGCTCAATGGACATCCCATTGCTTGATGCGCAGGCGGCAATGTTTCATGGCGTTGACGATGTGCTTTTCCACCAGAGCCTTGGAAATCCCGAGGTGCTGCGCGATTTCGGGATGCGACAGACCTTCGATCTTGCGCAACAGAAAACTTTCGCGGCACAGCGGCGAAAGTTCTGCCAGGGCACGCTGGAGCATCTCCAGTCGCTGACCGTGATCGAACGTGTTGTGGGGGGACGGCGTGAAATAGCGCTCTTCGCTGTCGAGTACTTCCAGCGATTCGACCTGACGCAGGGCATTGCGCCGATGGTCGTCGATTACCAGATTGAGCGCGGTGCGGTAGAGGAAAGCCCGGGGTTGCTCGATCGGCGTGTCGCTGGAACGCTCCAGAACCCGTACATAAGCGTCATGCACCACATCTTCGGCGACCTGGCGGTTGCCGAGCTTGGCGTTCAGGAAACACACCAATTCGCGATAGTAGTTTTCCAACATGACTCCCGGCCGCAAGGGGTGCGGTTTCTGTCCTTGAGCCCGATCCTGACTGCACTGGAGGCAGTAGCATGATAGTGGCAACTTGAAGGGCGTAATTTATAGTAATTCTCATATAGATTTAAAGTAGTGATTCTCTTCACCAGACAAATAGTCCTGCCGGGCAACCTGTAACTTCGTGTGTGAGCACTTAAATTCCCTTGCGCATTCATCGTTTACAGGACAGCTCCCCGTGTCTGTCGTGCCTTGCGACAGCGTTCAGCGACCGACCGAACCTGTTCACCTGCTGAACGACGGGCCGAATTCCACTGGCCGGAACCCTGCATGAAACGTCCCCGCCCCGCCCGACGCGCCCTGTTCGTTGCCCTCTGCCTGATCCCTGTCATCGCCGTTGCCGCGTGGCAGGTATTGCCGCCGGGCCGTGAGACCCTCGCCACTGTTCAAGTGACACGCGGCGATATCGAAAACAGCGTGACCGCACTCGGCACCCTGCAACCAAGGCGTTATGTGGATGTGGGCGCCCAGGCGTCAGGGCAGATCCAGAAAATTCATGTCGAGGCCGGCGATGCGGTCAAGGAAGGCCAGTTGCTGGTGGAAATCGACCCGTCCACGCAAAAGGCCAAGCTCGACGCAGGCCGGTTCTCCATCGAGAACCTCAAGGCGCAGTTGCAGGAGCAACGAGCCCAGCATGAGCTGGCGCAGCAAAAGTACCAGCGCCAGCAAAAACTCGCCGCTGGCGGCGCCACCCGCGAGGAAGACGTCCAGACCGCACGGGCCGAAGTACGCGCCACGCAGGCCCGCATCGACATGTTCCAGGCGCAGATCCGCCAGGCGCAGGCCAGTTTGCGCAGCGACGAAGCCGAGCTCGGTTACACACGCATCTATGCGCCGATGTCCGGCACGGTGGTGGCGGTAGGCGCCCGGGAAGGCCAGACACTCAACGCGCAACAGCAGACCCCGCTGATTCTGCGGATCGCGCGGCTCTCCCCGATGACCGTGTGGGCCGAGGTCTCCGAAGCCGACATCGGTCACGTCAAACCGGGCATGACCGCATACTTCACCACCCTCAGCGGTGGCAGCCGGCGCTGGAGCAGCACCGTACGGCAGATCCTGCCGGTGCCGCCGCGTCCGCTGGAACAGAGCCAGGGCGCCAGCCCCACCAGCGGTCGCAGTGGCAGCGAACGGGTGGTGCTTTACACGGTATTGCTGGATGTCGATAACGCCGATAACACCCTGATGACCGACATGACCGCCCAGGTGTTCTTCGTTTCGCAACAGGCACAAAACACCCTGACCGTGCCCACCGCCGCCCTGCAACGCAGCGCTCGCGCGGACTGGCAACTGGCGCAGGTGGTCGCCGCCAATGGCGACATTCAGTCCCGGGAAGTGCGCACCGGCATCCGCGACCGCTTGCGCACGCAGATTCTTGAAGGGCTTGTCGAAGGCGATCATGTCCTGAGCAGCCCGGCCACCGGCAACGGAGGCTGAATGCAAACGCCCCTGATTGACCTGCGGCAGATCCGCAAAGCCTATGGCGGTAGCGACAGTCCGCGGGTGGAAGTGCTGCGCGGCATTGATCTGTCGATTCATGCCGGCGAATTCGTGGCGATCGTCGGCGCCTCCGGTTCCGGCAAGTCGACACTGATGAACATCCTCGGCTGCCTCGACCGACCGACCAGCGGCGAGTACCGGTTTGCCGGTGAAGAGGTCGCGCGGCTGGACACCGACGCTCTGGCCTGGTTGCGACGCGAGGCGTTCGGCTTCGTGTTCCAGGGCTATCACCTGATTCCGTCCGGCTCGGCCCAGGAAAACGTCGAAATGCCGGCCATCTACGCAGGCACACCGGCCGCCGAACGCCAAGCCCGGGCCCACGCGTTGCTGACTCGCCTGGGCCTTGCCGGCCGCACTGCCAATCGCCCGCACCAACTCTCCGGCGGGCAGCAGCAGCGGGTGTCGATTGCCCGTGCGCTGATGAATGGCGGTCATATCATTCTCGCCGACGAACCCACCGGTGCGCTCGACAGCCACAGCGGTGCCGAGGTCATGACCCTGCTCGATGAACTGGCAGATCAGGGCCATGTGGTGATTCTCATCACCCACGACCGCGAGGTCGCGCAACGTGCCAAGCGCATCATCGAAATCCGCGACGGCCTGATCATCAGCGACACCGCCGATCCGTCATCGCCCCCCTTGCCCGCCGTCGGTTCCGGCGCATTGCAGGCCGTGGATCTGCGCGAGCGTCTGAACACCGGCAGCACCCAGACCGGCGCCTGGAAAGGCGAATTGGTGGACGCCGTGCAAGCGGCGTGGCGAGTGATGTGGGTCAACCGCTTCCGCACCGCGCTGACCCTGCTGGGCATCGTCATCGGCGTCGCGTCTGTGGTGGTGATGCTGGCGGTGGGCGAAGGCAGCAAGCGCCAGGTGATGGCGCAAATGGGCGCCTTCGGCTCCAACATCATTTATCTCAGCGGCGCTGCCCCCAACCCGCGCACGCCACCGGGCATCATCACCCTCGATGACGTCGCCGAACTGGCCGTCCTGCCCCAGGTGGAACGCATCATGCCGGTCAACGGCTCGACCGCCGGCGTGCGCTTCGGCAATGCCGACCACACCAGCTATGTGGGCGGCAATGACACCAATTTCCCGACCATTTTCAATTGGCCGGTGGTTCAGGGCAGCTACTTCACGCAAGCCGACGAAGACAGCGCCGCTGCCGTGGCGGTGATCGGCACCAAGGTTCGCGACAAACTGCTCAAGGATGTCGCCGATCCTGTCGGTCAATACATCCTGATCGAAAACGTACCGTTCCAGGTGCTCGGAGTCCTCGCTGAGAAAGGCTCCAGCTCCGGCGACTCGGACAGTGACAACCGGATCGCCGTGCCCTACTCCGCCGCCAGCATGCGCCTGTTCGGCAGCCGCAACCCCGAATATGTGGTCATCGCCGCGCGGGACGCCCGCAAGGTCAAGGAGGCGGAGCAGGCCATCGAGCAATCGATGCTGCGCCGGCACAACGGCAAAAAGGATTTCGAGCTGACCAACAACGCCGCCATGATTCAGGCCGAGGCACGAACCCAGGGCACGCTGTCGCTGATGCTCGGCGCGATCGCCGCCATTTCCTTGCTGGTGGGCGGGATCGGCGTGATGAACATCATGCTCATGACCGTGCGCGAGCGCACCCGGGAAATCGGCATCCGCATGGCCACCGGCGCCCGTCAGCGCGACATCCTGCGCCAGTTTCTGACCGAGGCAGTGATGCTCTCGGTGGTCGGCGGCGTTGCCGGGATCAGCCTGGCGATGCTGGTCGGCGGTGCGCTGCAACTCAGCGGCGTCGCCATGGCGTTCCAGTGGATTGCGGTGTTCGGCGCCTTCGGTTGCGCGCTGGCCACCGGCGTCATCTTCGGCTTCATGCCTGCCCGCAAGGCCGCCCGGCTCGATCCGGTCAAGGCCCTCACCAGTGAATGATCGACCTATGAAAGCCCACCTGACACTTCTCGCCGCCAGCGTTTTGCTGGCGGCGTGCGACAGCCGCGCGCCACGCCCCGACAGCGGCCTGCAACCACCGCCCGCCTGGCAATCGCCCGAACATCCCGGCGCCAGCCAAAGCGATCGACAATGGTGGACGCATTTCGGCAGCACGGAACTCGATCATCTGATCGAACAGGCCCGGCTGGGCAGCCATGACCTGGCCGCCGCAGTCGCCCGGGTGAGGCAGGCGCAGGCCAGCGCGACCATCGCCGGCGCGCCGCTGCTGCCCGAAGTCAAGGCCGGGCTGAATGCCAATCGCCAGAAACTCTTGCACGGCAAAGGCTACAGCCAGCTCGACGTGAACCCCGACAACCGCTCGCTGGATTACTACGACGCCGAGTTGAGCGCCAGTTACGAAATCGATTTCTGGGGCGGCAAACGCGCCGCCCGGGACAGCGCGGTGTTCGGCGTGCAGGCCAGCGAATTCGACCGTTCAACAGTGGAACTGACCCTGCAAAGTGCCGTCGCCAACAGCTACACCCAGGCCCTGGCGCTGCGCGAACAGGCGCGGATCGCCGAACTCAATCTGACCAATGCGCAAAGCGTTCTGCATCTGGTGCAGACCCGCCACGACGCCGGCAGCGCCACCGCGCTGGAACTGGCCCAGCAGAAAAGCCTGGTCGCCGAACAACAACGCAAACTGCCGCTGGTACAACAACAGGCCCGCGAGGCACTGATCACCCTGGCCGCCCTGCTCGGCCATCCGGTGCAGGAGTTGCCGACACCCCGACAGGCGTTCGCCCAACTGCAATGGCCGGACATCGCCAGTGGTGTGCCCAGCGATCTGCTGCAACGGCGCCCGGACATCGCCAGCGCCGAAGCCAGACTGGCCGCCGCCCAGGCCGATGTGACCGTCGCCCGCGCCGCCATGCTGCCCAAGGTCACGCTGACCGCCAGCCTCGGCACCGGCGCGGACCTCGCATCGGATCTGCTGCGCACGACCTTCTACAACCTGTCCTCAGGTCTGGTGGCACCGATCTTCAACAATGGCCGCCTGCGTGCCGAACGCGACAAGGCCACGGCGCGCCAGGAAGAATTGCTGGAGACCTATCGCGGCGCAATCATCAATGGCTTTGCGGACGTGGAAAAAGCCCTGACGAGCATCCGCGGCCTCGATGAACAGCGTCAATGGCAAGGCGAGGAACTGCGCCAGGCACAGACCGCGTTCGATATCGCCCAGAGCCGCTATCAGGCCGGAGCCGAGGATCTGCTGACGGTGTTGCAGACTCAACGCACGCTGTATGCCGCCCAGGACATGAACGTGCAACTGCGGCTGTCACGCCTGCAGGCCAGCATTGCGCTGTACAAGGCGCTGGGCGGGGGTTGGCAAGTCATCTGAACAGCGCCTTGTTCAAGGCAAAAAAAATCGCAGCCCGACGCTGCGATTTTTTTTGCCTTCAGAGTTGTCGCCCCTTGACCTTCAGATGCCTGGCGTACCACGGCCGCTGCGGCACTTTGCGGAACAGGTCGGCCATGTTGTCTTCATCGCCGAACGTGATGCGCAATGCCAGCTTCATGGTTTCCGGGTCCATCTCCACCGAACGCCCCACCTGAAGGCCCGGAACGGTGCTGCAACCATGGGTGTCCGGGCCGAGCCACGGATCATCGACCTCGACCCAGCGCCCCGGTGCAAACCATTGGACGCCATTGACTTGCAGACGGCTCACTTCACCAGGATGAAAGCGTTCGTGAGCGCGATACCAGTCTTCGATGCGGTCGTCGATCCAGCCATGGAATCGCCAGAACACCGGGTTCACATGGGAGGAAAACGGGTCGCCGAGAAAATCGTTTTCCGGGGCATACCAGCGCGCAGCGAAGTCAGCCTGATCCCGAGCCATCGGCACTGGAATATCGTTGGACGGATCACGGGCGACCGACGCCCAGCGCATGTGCAGCCAGTCGTGCAGGCCCAGCTCGACTTCCGAGCCGAACTGGCCGAGCGTCAGCTTCGAGAGATAGCGCGGATCGGTGTACTGCGATTCCCAGACCTGGAAGTTGCTGTGGTAGGTCTCGGCCGACTTGATGTCGCTGACCCACTTTGTGTATTCGTCATCGCCTTCGGTCAGCCAGGTGGGTGGCAAGGCGTCGCCGTCATGGTTGTCGAAGTAGCGGGCAAAACCCTGACGATCGCGCTCGAGCTCCGGTTGCGGCGCGGGGAATTTCAACCAGGACGGCAAGTCCTGCATCGAACGTGCAGTGCCCAGCATGTGCCGGTGCATGAAGAAGAAGTCGATGCCCGAGCCGTTGCGATCCTTGCGCGGACCGCGCGCATCGCGCTCCTTGTAACGCGGGCCGGGTTGCCAGCCGATGCCGCGCAACGCATCGCGTTTTTTCTCGGACAGTTTGTGCCACTTGTCCCGCGAGGCATGCCAGAGCTGGTGAAACAGGCGATGCTCGGGCGACACCAGCCACGCCAGCAACGTCGGGTTCAGACCGGTTCGCTCACGAGCCTCGGGGAAACGGCGTTTGACGGCGATGAAACGGTTATCGAGCTCCGGCAGACCCAACGGCCGATCCAGGCGCAGCACCTGCCCGGTGAACGTGCCGCTGCCGGCATTGCCGAAGGCCGCCCAGACTTCGTCCAGTTTGACATCGAGCTCGTAGACCGCCGGCGTCTGTGGCTGGTCCGTGCGCATCAGACGCCAGTACAGCTGCGCGCCATTACCCGAGACCAGATCGCCAATGACGTCATAGCGGGGCAACCCGTCGCTCCGCAACCGCGCGCCGGTGTCGAGACAGCCGCGCAAGCCGCGCCCGCGCTGGGCAATATCGAGAAACAATTCCAGGCCCTCACGGGGCAGGCCGTCGAGCCCGGCATCGGCGCCCGTGAAGCGGATGTCCCAAACACCGCGCAGGTTGTCGGCCAACTGCTGGCCGGCAGTGTCTGCCAGATCCACCGTGGCCTCGCCCGGCGTGACCGGCTCCTCCTCGCGGGTCAGCTCACGATGTGCATAAAAAGCGGCAGGCAGCGCAGCGCCCGTGAGTGCCATGCCCGCCATGAACCAGCGTCGAGAGATCGTCATTGCCCTACCTGTGTCAGCCATGAAGCAGGCTTTATCCAAGCTAGAACGTTTGCTGGTGCGACAAATTTATCGCCTGCCCGAAAAGATCCTCCGAAGGTCCGGACCGCGTTCGCGCGTTCTTTTGCCGCCTCGCTAAATTGTTTGCCTCCCCAGTCGTTCCTCCCAGATAGCAAAGGCCCCTGCGCCTGTACCTCGACGGCGAACCTGAATGAGATGGCAATGACAAAACCGCGTTCGAAAAAGGCTCTATACATCGGCCTGCCGCTGGCCTTGGCGATCAGCGCCGGTGCAGGCTTCCTGGCCTGGGATTACTGGTTCAGGGACAACCCCGGCTACCCGGTCAAGGTGATGAAACAGGCCACCGAACTGCAGGAACGGATCCTGTCGTTCGACAGCCATATCACCGTGCCCTTGAGTTTCGGCACCCATGGCAATGAAGCCGACAAGGACGGCTCCGGGCAGTTCGACCTGATCAAGGCCAACCGCGGACGGCTGTCCGGCGCCGCATTGACGGTCTTCGGCTGGCCGGAGATGTGGAACGGCCCGAACGCCCCGCACCGGCCTACCGACGGTTTCGTCGAAGAGGCCCGCAATCAACAGGAAGTGCGCTACAAGATCATCTCGGGCCTGGTGCGCGACTTCCCCAATCAGGTCGGCATCGCCTACACCCCCGACGATTTCCGCCGCCTGCACGGCGAAGGCAAGTTTGCGATTTTCATCAGCATGCTCAACGCCTACCCGCTGGGCAACGACCTGAGCAAACTGGACCTGTGGGCCGGTCGTGGCATGCGCATGTTCGGCTTCAGCTACATCGGCAACAACAGCTGGGCAGACTCCTCGCGCCCGCTGCCGTTTTTCAATGATTCCCCGGATGCGCTCGACGGCCTGTCGGATATCGGCAAACAGGCCGTGCACCGCCTGAACGACCTGGGCGTGATCATCGACGTCTCGCAGATGTCGACCAAGGGCCTGGAGCAGGTCGCGCAACTGAGCCGTACACCGCTGGTGGCTTCGCACTCGGCGCCGAGGGCGGCGGTGGACATTCCGCGCAACCTCAGCGACAAGGAGCTGCAACTGATCAAGAACAGCGGCGGCGTGGTGCAGGTGGTCGGTTTCTCGCAGTACCTCAAACCGCTGACCCAAGGCACCCAGGACAAACTCAATGCCTTGCGCGCCCGTTTCGATCTGCCGCCTCTGCCGAACCTGGCCATGGCGTTGATGCCGGGCGACCCGATCATCACCGCCTGGTCGGAACAGAAACTCGGCCAGTACGCCAGCGGCCTGTACGGGATTCTCGAAGAAGAACCGAAAGCCACCCTGAAGGACTTCGGCGACGCCATCGACTACACCGTACGCAAGATCGGCATCGATCACGTCGGCATCTCTTCGGACTTCAATGACGGCGGCGGAATCAAGGGTTGGGAGAACGTCGGCGAAATCCGCAACGTCACCGCCGAACTGATCCAGCGCGGTTACTCCGAAGCCGACATCGCCAAGCTGTGGGGCGGCAACTTCCTGCGGGTCTGGGATCAGGTGCAGAAAGCCGCCAAACCCGCACTGCTCTCCCGTCAGGACGCGACCCGACCATGACTGACCGCCGTACTTTTCTGAAACAGGCCGGCGTACTGGCCGCCGCTCTGCCTCTGGGTGTGAGCCTGGCTGAGCCGGCCCGCGCCGCCGCTTCGCCGCAGGACAAATGGGTGAAACTGCGCGGGCTGTTCGAACAGGACCCGGACGCGATCCACTTCGCCAACTTTCTGGTGACATCGCACCCAAGGCCGGTGCGCGAAGCCATTGCCCGCCATCGTGCGGACATCGACCGCAATCCGGGCCTGGCGATGGACTGGGATCTGGGCGTCACCGAACAGCGCGAAGAAAACGTGCGGGTCTGGGCCGGCCACTACTTGCAGGCCAGGCCGAGCCAGATCGCCCTCACCGGCAGCACCACCGAAGGTCTGGCGATGATCTACGGCAGTGTGCACGTGCGCCCGGACCAGGAAATCCTGACCACGGTTCACGAGCATTACTCCACCCGCAACATCCTCGACTTCCGCACCGCCCGCGACGGCACCCGGGTGCGCAAGCTCACGCTGTTCGAGAACCCGCACAACGTTTCGATGGATCAGGTGCTCGACACCATCAACCGCAACATCCGCCCCGAAACCCGCGTCCTCGGCATGACCTGGGTGCATTCGGGCAGCGGCGTGAAACTGCCGATCGCCGACATTGCCCGCCTCGTCGACGAACACAACCGAAACCGCGACGACAAGGACCGGATCATTTACATGGTCGACGGCGTGCACGGCTTCGGTGTCGAAGACCTGAGCTTCCCGCAGATGAACTGCGACTTCTTCATCGCCGGCACGCACAAATGGATGTTCGGCCCGCGCGGCACCGGCATCGTCTGCAGTCGCAGCGACGAGGTGAAATACGTCAGCCCCAGCGTGCCGACCTTCTCCGAAGCCACGACCTTCGCCAAGACCATGACGCCCGGCGGCTATCACGCCTTCGAGCATCGCTGGGCGGTGGACGAAGCGTTCAAGCTGCACCTGCAACTGGGCAAGGCCGACGTGCAAGCCCGCATCCACCAGCTCAACAGCTATTTGAAACAGCGTTTGCAGGAGCAACCGGGCGTCGAGCTGGTGACCCCGGTCGAGCCGAAGTTCTCCGCCGGTTTCAGCTTCTTCCGGGTCAAGGGCCGTGACAGCGATGACATCGCCGCCCGCCTGATGAAAAACCGTGTGGTCTGCGATGCCGTCAGCCGCGACGTCGGCCCGGTGATCCGTACCGCGCCCGGTCTGCTCAACACTGAAGCCGAAGTGGACCGTTTCCTCGATGTGTTGGGCAAGACGCTGCGCGCCTGAGCCCTGCGCCCCGGTTTCCTTTAAACAGAGACGACTCATGAAAAAGCCTCACGCCTCAACCGCCTTCAAGGCATTGTCCGCACTGGCGCTGACCGCCCTGTGCGCGGGCCTGCTGCCGGGCACTGCCCTGGCAGCCACCCCGCCGGCACCCGGTAAAGTGTTCAAGGACTGCAAGGACTGTCCGGAAATGGTGGTGTTGCCGACCGGCAGTTACACCATGGGCACACCGGACGACGAAGTCGGCCGTGAACCCGACGAAGGCCCGCGACACGAAGTGACCTTCACCCGACCGTTCGCCATCAGCCGCTTTCAGGTGCTGGTCGGCGAGTGGGACGCGTATGTCCGCGAGACCGGCGCCAAACCCTACGACTTCGATGATCGCCCGGGTCGCCGCTGCACTGCCGGCAAGCCCGAGTTCAAACAGACCAAACGCGACCCGGCCGTCTGCATGAACGTGGCCGAAGCCCAGGGCTACATCGACTGGCTGTCGAAAAAGTCCGGCCACCGCTATCGCCTGCCGAGCGAGTCGATCCGCGAATACGCGGCCCGTGGCGGCAGCACCGGATCGTTCCCCTTCCCGTTCGACGAAGGCAGCGACTACCAGATTTCCAAACACGCCAACACCTACGGCGCCGCCGACGGTTACAACTTCACGTCACCGGCCGGCACCTTCCCGGCCAACGCCTTTGGCGTGTACGACGCCCACGGCAACGTCTACGAATGGACGGCTGACTGTTATCACAAGGATTACTCCGGCGTACCCAACGACGGCCGTCCGTGGGTGCAGGAAAACTGCGAACGCCAGGTCATGCGCGGCAACGACTGGGGCGAAGCACCGGTGTTTTCCCGTTCCGGCAACCGCAACAGCAGCTGGCCGACCAGCAAGGGCGACTGGCTGGGCTTTCGCGTAGTGCGCGACCTCTGAGCCCGACTGTCAGCGACCGCAGCCCGTCTGCGGTCGTTTAAAGAAACCCCGTGACCATTCGTTTTCCTTACATACCGGCACTCCCTCCGCACCGAAGCAGGAATCCTCCATGACCAAGCCAACGCGTGGGGCGATCAACGAATTGTTCGCCCTGCTCAAGCCCTTCCGCCTGATTGTCTGCGTATCCATCGTGCTCGGCATGATCGGCGGCCTGAGCGTCACCGTGCTGCTGGCGACCATCAACAACGCCTTGCACTCGGCCGACGGACTGACCCGCACCGTGGTCATGATTTTCGCCGGGCTGTGCGCCCTGGCCTTGCTGACCACGATCCTGTCCGACATCGGCACCAACTACGTCGGCCAACACATCATTGCCCGCCTGCGCAAAGAGCTGGGGGAGAAAGTGCTGTCGGCGCCGATCGACCAGATCGAACGCTATCGCAGCCACCGCCTGATTCCGGTGCTGACCCACGACGTGGACACCATCAGCGACTTCGCCTTCGCGTTTGCACCGCTGGCCATTTCCATGACCGTGACCCTGGGTTGCCTCGGCTACCTGGCGATGCTGTCCTGGCCGATGTTCCTGATGATGCTGGTGGCGATCGCCATCGGCACCACCATCCAGGCGATTGCCCGGGCCAAGGGCATGCGCGGTTTTTATGCGGCGCGCGACTCCGAAGACGAACTGCAAAAGCACTACAACGCGATCGCCGAAGGTGCCAAGGAGCTGCGCATCCATCGCCCGCGCCGCCAGCGTATGTTTGTGTCGGGTATCCAGAAGACTGCCGAAAAGATCTGCGACACCCAGATCAAATCGATCAACACCTTCGTGATTGCCAAGTCCTTCGGTTCGATGCTGTTCTTCGTGGTGATCGGCATGGCACTGGCCCTGCAATCGTTCTGGCCGAGCGGTGACAAGGCCGTGATGAGCGGCTTCGTGCTGGTGCTGCTGTACATGAAGGGCCCGCTGGAACATCTGGTCAGCACACTGCCGATCATCAGCCGCGCGCAGATTGCCTTCCGCCGGATTGCCGAACTGAGCGAGCAATTCTCCTCGCCCGAGCCGCACCTGCTGCTGCAAGACCAGGGCAACAAGCCCGGTGTCGTCAACCGTCTGGAATTGAACAATGTGCGTTATGCCTTCCCGCCAGTGGCAGGCAGCGAACCGTTCCGCCTCGGACCGGTCAACCTGCGCATCGAGCAAGGCGACATCGTGTTTATCGTCGGTGAAAACGGCTGCGGCAAAACCACCCTGATCAAACTGCTGCTGGGCCTGTATGCGCCGACCGAAGGCGAAATCCGGGTCAACGGTCAGCCGATCACCGCGTTGAACCGTGACGACTACCGCCAGAACTTCACCACGATCTTTGCCGACTACTACCTGTTCGACGACCTGATTCAGGGAGACCGCGAAGTACCGCAGGACGCTACCCGCTACCTCGAACGCCTGGAGATCGCGCACAAAGTCAGCGTACGCGATGGCGCCTTCACCACCACCGATCTGTCCACCGGCCAGCGCAAGCGTCTGGCACTGGTCAACGCCTGGCTCGAAGAGCGCCCGGTGCTGGTGTTCGACGAGTGGGCCGCCGATCAGGACCCGACATTCCGGCGGATTTTCTACACCGAACTCCTGCCCGACCTGAAACGGCTGGGCAAGACCATCATCGTGATTTCCCACGATGACCGTTACTTCGACGTTGCCGATCAGCTAGTGCGCATGGAGGCCGGAAAGGTCAAAAGCGAACTGCAAACCGCTTGATCGACGAAGCCGCGGCCAGACCGGAAAAATATTTTCCGGTTTACCGCGGCTTTCTCGTCTTAATGAGATGAATAAGAACCATTAACAACTATACCTGCCAAGGTCTTAACCTCATGTCCGCATCCCGCTTCATGCTTCGCCCACTGACCCGAGCCCTGCTCATGCACGGTGCTACCCGCTCCCGTCTGGCCACCACCGGCCTGGGACTGGCAATGACGCTGGCCGTCACCCCGTATGTCCAGGCTCAGGAATGGAATCTGAACATCCCGGCGCAACCTTTGGTCCAGGCCCTGCAATCGCTCGGTCAGCAGACCAGCCTGCAAATCATCTACAGCCCGGAAAGCCTGCAAGGGCTGCGCTCCACCGCCCTGAACGGCCGGTATGCGGACGACAGCGCAATCGCGGCCATGCTCAAGGGCACCGGCATCCGTCACCAGCGTGACGGCAATACCGTGACCCTGCTGGCACCCGCCACCGGCAGCGCGATGGAACTGGCACCGACCAACATCGATGGGCAACGACTGACGGCCACTACCGAAGGCAGCAACTCCTACACCACCGGTGGCGTGACCATCGGCAAGGGCGTGCACTCGCTGAAGGAAACCCCGCAGTCGGTCACGGTCATGACCCGCAAGATGCTGGACGACCAGAACCTCAACACCATCGAACAAGTGATGGAAAAGACTCCAGGCATCACCGTTTACGACTCGCCCATGGGCGGCAAGTATTTCTACTCGCGCGGTTTCCGCATGACCGGCCAGTACCAGTACGACGGCGTGCCGCTGGACATTGGCAGCAGCTACGTACAGGCCGACAGCTTCAACAGCGACATGGCCATCTATGACCGCGTCGAAGTGCTGCGCGGTGCTGCCGGCATGATGAAAGGCGCAGGCGGTACGGCCGGTGGCGTCAACTTCGTGCGCAAGCGCGGCCAGGACACCCCGCACACCCAACTGTCGCTTTCGGCAGGCTCGTGGGACAACTATCGAGGTCAGGTCGACACCGGCGGCCCGCTGAACGACGCCGGCACCATCCGTGGCCGCGCCGTGGTCACCCAGCAGACCCGTCAGTACTTCTATGACGTGGCCAGCCGCAAGGACCAGATCTACTACGGTGCGCTGGACTTCGACCTCAGCCCCGACACCACCCTGGGCCTGGGCATGGCCTATGAAGACGTCGACGCCACACCTTGCTGGGGCGGTCTGCCGCGCTATGCCGATGGCTCCGACCTGCACCTCAAGCGCTCCACCTGCCTGAACACCTCATGGAACAACCAGCGCAGCAAACGCGCCACCTACTTCGGCGACGTGAAACACCAGTTCAACGACGACTGGTCCCTGAAAGTGGCCGGGGTCTTTTCGCGCAACACCCAGGACATGGAATACGCGTTCCCGAGCGGCGCGGTGCCGGTAGGCGCCACCAGCTCCAACACGCTGATGCTGGGGAGCATCTACGACTACGAGCAGACCGACTACGGCTTCGATGCCTACGTGGACGGCAAATTCGACGCGTTCGGCCAGCAGCACGAACTCACCGTCGGCGCCAACGCCAGCCGTTCCCACAAGGATGACTTCTACGCCGTGGCGGCCTTGCCACAGCGCCAGAACGTGCTGAACCCGAACCATCACCTGCCCCAGCCTGACGAAAGCTACTACCTGGCCAACGCCTCCCGGGGCGGTCCGGTGGACATGCGCATCAAGCAATACGGCGTTTACTCCACTGCCCGCCTGAAACTGGCAGACCCGCTGACCTTCGTGCTGGGCAGCCGTGTCAGCTGGTACAAGTCCGACACCGACTCCGTGCAGTACTTCCGCGGTGAAGGCACCCCGGTCAGCACCAAGTCCACCGAAACCGGACAGGTCACCCCGTTTGCCGGGCTGTTGTTCGACCTCAACGACAACCTGACCGCGTACGCCAGCTACACCGATATCTTCACCCCGCAAGGCGGCTACAAGACCATTGACGGCAGCACCCTCAAACCCCTGATCGGCCAGAGCTACGAGCTGGGGATCAAGGGCGAGTGGTTCGACGGTCGTCTGAACAGCTCCTTCAACCTGTTCCGCACCATTCAGAAAGATGCGGCCCAGGATGACCCGCGCTGTGAAGACAGTTCCTGCTCGCTGAACTCCGGCAAGGTCCGCGCCCAGGGCTTCGAAGCGGAAGTCAGCGGTGAAGTGATCGATCGCCTGCAACTGCTGGCCGGCTACACCTACACCCAGACCAAAGTGCTGGAAGATGCCGACGCCACCCAGGACGGCGTGGTCTACAACTCCTACGTACCGCGCCACCTGCTGCGCGTCTGGGGTGACTACAGCCTGAGCGGCCCTCTGGATCGCGTCACCATCGGTGCCGGCGTCAACGCCCAGAGCGGCAACTACCGCACCTCGCCACTGGGCGGTGACAACATCACCCAGTCGGGTTATGCGGTCTGGAACGGTCGCATCGGCTACCGCATCGATGACACCTGGTCCGTCGCCCTCAACGGCAACAACCTGTTCGACAAACGCTACTACGCCACGGTGGGCACCGAAAGTTTCGGTAACTTCTACGGCGATCCGCGCAACTTCGTGATGTCGGTCAAAGCCGACTTCTGATTACAGCGCCCATGAAAAAACCCCGCATTGCGGGGTTTTTTCTGGTCTGCGAATTGGTCTGGGGTTCAGTTCAACGCGCGATTCAGCGCACGGCTCAGGGTTTCGTGTACCTGCAGGACATCGGGCATCACCGACGCCAGCCTGAGCAAATCGTGGGTCAACCCCGGGCAGTGCTCGAGCTCGACGCTCACACCGTGCTCACGCAACTTGTCGACATACGCCTGGCCCTCATCGAGCAGCGGATCGAACCCGGCCAGCACGACAATGGCCGGGGCGACGCCACGCAGATCTTCGGCCAGCAACGGCGAGAAACGCCAGTCCTGATAATCTTCCGGGGTGCGCGCGTAATGCCCGTAAAACCAGTCCAGTGTCTCGTCTTCCAGCAGATAGCCTTCGCTGAACAGGGCCCGCGAATCATGGGCACGCGAAGCGTCGGTGACCGGATAGCACAACAACTGAGCCTTGGGCGCGATGGCCACGGTGTGCGGCTGAACCACCGCTTGCACCGCCAGTACGGTGGCCAGCGTGGCCCCGGCGCTGTCACCGCCGAAGGCGACCCGGCCCGCGTCCAGGCCCAACGAAGCCGCGTGTTCGGCCAGCCACGACAAGGCGTCCTCACCGTCTTCCAGTGCCGTCGGGAAACGGTGCTCCGGCGCCAGTCGATAGCCCACGGAGAGCACCGCGCATGGCGTGCGCCGGCAGAACTCGCGACACACGCCGTCATGGGAATCGAGGCTTCCGACCACAAACCCGCCACCGTGGAAATACACCAGCACCGGCATTAGCGCCGACACACCGTGCGGGCGATAAAGACGCAGTGCCAGCGGCGCACCGTCCCGAGCGGTCGCGCTGATGGCCTGCACGTCCAGGTCTTCGGGCGCCGTCCAGCGCAACTGCGCAGTGGTCTGTTCGAAGGTGTCCCGGGCCTGGGCCGGGGTCATTTGGTGCAGCGCCGGCAGACCGGCATCCTGGCTGTCTTGAGCCAGGTCGAGAAAGGCTTCCAGATCAGGGTGTAACGACATCGCGAAGATCCTTGTATCAGCAAAAAAGGGGCGCGCCTCGGCAACGCCCCCCAAAATTGATCCGACGTGCAGCGATCAGCCCACACGCGCCATGCAATGCTCGATCAGCGCTTCAAGTTCACGCTGGTAATCCTGCATCAGTGCGTCCATGGTGCCGGCGCGGTAACGCTGGCTGCTGTAGATGCAGCGCAACGCCAACTGGCCGTCATACACCTGGCCGACAATTTCCAACCAGTTGCCCAGGTTCGCCTTCAGGCTGTAGTTGTCACCGGTTTCTTCCAGCGCCGGCACCAGCAGCGCCTGCTCGTCGAAGCTCTGGTCGAACTGCCCCAGGTAGTTGAACGTCACCCGCGCCTGCGGCAGATCCGCCAGTTGCCGGGACACCTCGGCGCCCGCCAGATGACGCAGCACGCCGTAACCGATGCCCTTCTGCGGCACCGCCGCCAGCTGCGCCTGTACGTCGATGATCGAACGTCCGATATCGTCGCTGTCCGGACGCAACCGCACCGGGAACATGCTGGTGAACCAGCCAAGGCTGCGGCTCAGGTCGATGGATTCGAACAGATCCTCGCGGCCGTGCCCTTCCAGCAGAATCAGCGCCGATGGCTGGCCGCTCCAGCGGCACAGGGCCCGACCGAGTGCCGACAGCAGCAGGTCGTTGATTTGCGTGCGATAGACCGCCGGCGCCTGCTTGAGTAATTGTTCGGTGTGCTCGCGGGACAACTTGAGCCGCGCCTGCGCCTGCTGCCGCACCTGGTTCTTGCCACGGTAGTTGTCGCACGGCAGATCGACGCCCGGTTGATCCAGTTGTTCCAGCCAGTACGCCAGTTCCTGTTCGGCAATCGCCGGGGCCTTCGCCTGCAAGGCCTCGGCAAACGAACGATAGCTGCTGGTACGAATCGGCAGTTGCGGCGCCAGCCCCTGCACACACGCTTCATAAGCGGTTTTCAGGTCATCGAGCAGGATCCGCCAGGACACGGTGTCGACCACCAGGTGATGAATCACCACCAGCAGTCGCGCCTGACCATCCGGCAAGGCGACATGCATCACCCGCCAGACCGGCCCGTCGTCCAGTTTGAGGCTGCGCTGGGCAAGGTTGGCCAGCGCTTCGACCTGCTCGCTGTTCTCGGCCTCACGGCGCCAGAGCACCGCATCGCCCTGTTCGGTGGCGGTGCAGTAGCGTTGCAGCCAGCGCCCGTTCTCCTGAGTGAAGCGCAGGCGCAGCGAGTCGTGGTGTTGCTCGATCCAGCCCAGGGCCTGTTCGAGCGCATCCAGATCCAGTGGCTGGCGCGCACTCAACAGCAGTGATTGGTTGTAGTGATGGGCTTCGGACATGCCCTCGGCGAAGAACCACTCCTGGATCGGCAACAGATTGAACAAGCCCTCGCCCGCCACCTGCGTGACGTCCACCAGCGGCTGTCCGGCGCCTTCCTTCGTCACGTTCTGTTCGACGATGCCGGCGATGGTCTGATAGCGCATCAGATCGCGCAGCTTCAGATCCATCTGCAACGTCGGATGGTTCCTGACCCGGGAAATGACCTGCAGGCTGAGGATCGAGTCGCCGCCCAATTCGAAGAAGTTGTCCGTGATGCCCACCTGCTCGACTTGCAGCACCTGGGTCCAGATCTCGGCCAGCAGTGTTTCCTGCTCGTTGCGCGGGGCGACATATTCCTCGCTCTTGAAGTCCGGCTCCGGCAGCGCCTTGCGGTCGAGTTTGCCGTTGGGCGTGACCGGGAAAGCACTCAGGCAGACAATCTGCGCCGGCACCATGTACTCCGGCAGCGAGGCGCGCAGCCCGGCCTTCAGTTCATCGCCCACGTCTTCGCCCGTCGGCATCACCACATAACCGATCAATTGCTTGCCGGACGCATTGTCCCGGGCAATCACCAGCGCATCGGTCACTCCCTCCAGTTGACGCAGGCTGGCCTCGACCTCACCCAGCTCGATCCGGAAACCGCGCACCTTGACCTGATGGTCGATGCGCCCGACGTAATCGACCACGCCGTCCTGACGCAAACGCACCAGATCGCCGCTGCGATACAGGCGCTCGCCGGCCGCGAACGGATTGGGTACGAAGCGCTCGCAGGTCAGATCCGCACGGCCATGGTAACCACGGGCAACCCCATAACCGCCGATGTACAGCTCACCGGCAAAACCTGGCGGCAGCGGGTTCAGATCCTCGTCCAGCACGTACAGCGAACGTGCGCCGACGGCACGACCGATCGGTGCATAGGCCGCTTCACACTGCTGGCTCACCGGGACCTTCCAGAGCATCGGCGTGACCACGGTTTCCGTCGGGCCATAACCGTTGGTGAAGTACTCGGGGCGCAGGGCCGCCTTCACCTGTTCGAAGGTCTGGTCCGGCACGGCATCGCCGCCGAAGCAGTAAATGCGCACCGGTGGTGGCGCGATGCCGCTGGCCGCCGCGTACTCCGCCAACTGCTTGAGATAGGCCGGCGGGAAGCAGGCGATGGTGACGCCATACTCGTGCAACGCGGCGTAGGTCTGCTCCGGGGTCCACAGGCAACCGTCGCGAATCACCAGACGGCCACCGCTGTAGAGCGTACTCAACCAGCGCTCATGGGCACCGTCGAAAGCGAATGACATGAAGTGCAGCTCGCAGCTGCTGGCGTCCATTTCATACAGCTCGGCGATAGCCTGACAGTGCATGCTCAACGGCCCTTGCGTGACCGCAACGCCCTTCGGCCGACCGGTGGAACCGGAGGTATAGACCAGATACGCCAGCCCCTGCTCCTGCACGCGGCAAACCGGCGCGTGATCGGGGTAACGGGTCTCGTCGAGGTGATCGATTTCCAGGCGCAACAGTCCTTCGGGCGCCGGCAAGGTGGCGCGCAGGCTGCTCTGGGTCAGCAACAGGGCCATGCCCGAATCCTCGATCATGTACGCCAGTCGCTCAGGCGGATAATCGATGTCCAGCGGCACGTACGCCGCACCGCTCTTGAGCACGGCGAGGAAGCTGACGACCATTTCCAGCGAGCGCGGCAGCGCCACGCCGATCACCACTTCCGGACCCGCCCCGTGTTCGGTCAGACAGTGGGCCAGACGATTGGCCCGTTGTTCAAGTTCGGCATAGCTCAGGCTCAACCCGGCGCACTGCAGGGCAATAGCCTCTGGTTGATGCTGTACATGCCGGCTGATCAGTTGCGGCAACAGCACCGGTTCGTGGCTGGAGACTGGTTCGGCACTCCAGGCCTGGATCGCCTGCCACTGCTCGTTCGACAGGCGCTGCAGATTGCCCAGTCGCTCGTAAGGCGCACGCATCATCGCTTCGAGGGTGTTTTCCAGCGTCAGGCGAATGCCTTCCACGGCCTCGGCGCTGAAGTGGCTGCGCAGGTACAGGTACTCGATCGACAGCTCGTCACCCAGCATCACCGCGAGGTCCATCGGTACGTTGGTCACGCCGTGGCCGATGGATTTGCCGAAGGTCAGGTCGGTGTCGTTTTCTTCTTGCAGGCGATCATCGATCGGGAAGTTCTCGAACACGATGATGCTGTCGAACAGCGCCTGGCCACCGAGGTTGGACCAGCGCTGCACATCGGCCAGCGGCGCCTGGGAATAGTCACGAATGTCCAGATTGTAGGCCTGCACTTCGCCCAGCCAGTCCGCCAGGCGCTGATCGGCCTGCGGCGTCTGGATGATCGGCAAGGTGTTGATGAACAGACCCAGCATGTTGCCGACATTCGCCAGCCCTTCGGGACGCCCCGAAACCGTGGCACCGAACGTGACCGTGCGCTGCCCGGTGTAACGCTGCAACAGCAGCAGCCAGGCGCCCTGAATCAATGTGTTGGGGGTGATGCGCAGGTCGCGGCAGAACTGCAACAGGCGTGCGGTTTGCGCCTGATCCCAGTTCGAGTAGATCGCATCGTGGCCGGAGACATCGGCCGAGTGGCGCGGATGGATCGCCTGGCTCAACGCCGTCGGCTCGTTGACCGCCGCCAGACGCGCTTTCCAGAACAGCTCCTGCGCGTCCTGATCCTGTGCCTGCAACCAGGCGATGAAGTCGCGGTAACGACCGTTCTCACCGCTGACCTTGCCCTTGGAGTAGTACTGCAAGACTTCGCCGAACAGGCGCGAGCTGCTCCAGCCGTCCATCAGGATGTGGTGGCTGGTCCAGATCATCTGATAGCGGTCATCGCTCAGGCGCAACAGCGTCACCCGCTGCAGACGGGCCTGGGACAAGTCGAAGCCGAGGGCACGATCATCGCTGGCGAACCCGGCGATCAATTCATCGCTGACCTCACGCTCGCGCCAGTCGAGCACCTGCATTTGCAGCGGGGCCTGACGATGGACCACTTGCAACGGCTTGGCCAGCCCGTCCTGCCAGTGAAAACTGGTCCGCAGGATCGCCTGGCGATCGATCACAAATTCCCAGGCGCCCCGGAAACGCTCCACATCCAGGCCCTGGATCGGCAAGCTGACCTGGTTGACGTACAGGCTGCTGCCATTGTCCGAGAGCGTATGGAACAGCATGCCCTCCTGCATCGGCGACAGCGGATAAACGTCCTCGATCAGATCCGCCGGCACCGGCAACGCATCGAGCTGCGCCTGTTCCAGACGCGCCAGCGGGTAGTTTTCCGGCGTGCCGTCGGCCTGCTGCGCGGACTCCACCGACGCCACCGTCGCCAGTTTCTGCACGGTCTGTTGCTGGAACAGATCCTTGGGGGTAAAGCGGATGCCCTGCTGGCGCGCACGGCTGACCAGCTGGATGGAGATGATCGAATCACCGCCCAGGCTGAAGAAGTTATCGGTCACACCGACCCGGTCAATCTTCAGGATGTCTTGCCAGACCACAACCAGCTGTTGCTCAAGCTCCGTTGATGGGGCGACATAGTCCCGGGCCGACTGATTGACGTCCGGTGCCGGCAAGGCCTTGCGGTCCAGTTTGCCGTTGGGGGTCAGCGGCAGCGCCTCGAGGTACAGCCACTGCGCAGGCACCATGTAATCCGGCAGGTGCGCCTTGAGGGCGGATTGCAGCGATTCGCTCAGCTCATCCTGTTCCTGAAGGCTGAGGCCGGATTGGGTCGGCACCACATACGCCACCAGTTGTTGACCGCTGAGGCCGTCCACCGCCAGCACCACGCCCTCGTGCACGCTGCCCTGGGCCAGCAGGCGCGCTTCGATTTCACCCAGCTCGATACGGAAACCGCGCACCTTGACCTGATGGTCGATGCGGCCCACGTATTCGATCAGACCGTCGTCACCCAGGCGCGTCAGGTCGCCGGTGCGGTACATCCGCTCGCCCTTGGTTGACGCAGGGTTCGGCACGAACCGCTCGGCGGTCAGGCCCGGACGGAACAGGTAACCGCGGGTGATGCCGTCACCGGCCAGATACAGCTCGGCCGCCACCCCGATCGGCGACGGTTGCAGTTGCCCGTCCAGCAGGTACGCGGTGGTGTTGACCAGCGGCCGACCGATGTTCGCCTGGCCGCCGGCTTCGCGGCGGGTCCAGGTCGAATAAGTGGTGTCTTCCGACGGCCCGTACAGGTCGTAGACGTGCTCCACCGACGTCTCGCGATACAGGCTGTCGACCACGTTTTGCTTGAGCGGCTCGCCAGCCAGATTGATGATCCGCACGCCATTCGGAATATGCCCGGCACGGTGCAAGGCAGCGATCGCCGACGGCACGGTGTTGATCAGTTGCACCTGATCGCGCTCCGGCAGGTCCGGCAGCTCCAGGGCATTGCGCGCCATGACGATCGAACCGCCACGCGCGAGGGTGACAAAAATCTCCCACACCGACAGGTCGAAGCAGACCGAGGTCGATGCCAGCACACCTTGCAGTTCGGCTTCGCTGTAAACGTCGGCGGACCAGTGGATCAGCGCCTGGACGTTACGGTGGGCAATCGCCACGCCTTTGGGTTTGCCGGTGGAGCCGGAGGTGTAGATGACGTAGGCCAGGTTCGCCGAATCGCCACGCACGTCGAGGTTCTCGGCAGCCGTGTCGGCAAAGGCTTCGCCGCCCGCCTCCACCAGCACCACCTGTGCGTCGGTCTGCGGCAGTTGCCCCAGCAGCGATTGTTGCGTCAGCAGGACCTTCGCCTGGCTGTCTTCCAACATGTACGCCACGCGGTCGGCCGGGTAGTCCGGATCCAGCGGCACGTAGGTGCCACCGGCCTTGAGCACCGCCATCAAGGCAATCACCAGTTCCGCCGAGCGCGGCATCGCCACGCCCACCCGAACCTCGGCGCCGACGCCCAGCGTTACCAGATGACGGGCCAACTGGTTGGCCCGGCGGTTGAGCTCGGCATAGCTCAGGGCTACGCCGCCGTGGCTCAGGGCCACCGACTGGGGACGGGCCAGGACCTGCGCTTCGAAGCCTTGATGAATCAGACGCTCAGCCGGATACGCGGCGTGATTGTCGTTCCATTGCGCCAGGGTGTCGTGCTCGGCACCCGACAGCAGCCCGACTTCACCCAACAGGCGTTGCGGCGACTCAAGGAACTGTTGCAGCACCACTTCCAGGTGCGTGGCCAACCCAACTACGCCGCGCTCGGAAAACTGCTCGGTCAGGTAGTTGAAGTCCAGACTCAGGACCTCGCCGGCACCGGCGATCAGGGTCAGGCCGTAGTTGGTCTGCTCGCGGTGTTCCAGACCACCGAAGCGCAGGCCGCCCGGATTGGCCTCCAGCGTCTCCGACACCGGGTAGTTTTCAAACACCAGCAAGGTGTCGAACAACGCTTCGCCGTTGAGTTCGGCCAGACGCTGAATGTCTTGCAGCGGCGTCTGCTCGAAGTCGCGCAACTGCAGGTTCTTGTCCTGCACGCTGCGCACCCAGTCGCGCACGCTGACGCCCGGTTGCGGGCTGGCGATCACCGGCAAGGTGTTGATGAACAGCCCCAGTTGCTGCTCGATGCCCGGCAAATCCACCGGACGCCCGGACACCGTGGCGCCGAACGCGACCGTGGCCTGGCCGGTGTAACGCTGCAGAATCAGCAGCCATGCTGCCTGCACCAGACTGTTGAGGGTGACTTGCTGCTGCCGGGAGAAGCTGTTCAGGCGACGGGTGAAAGCGGCGTCGAAGGTCAGGCGATGCACGCCCTTGCCCGCCCCCGGCTGCACGTTGCCCGGGCACGCCGAGGCCAGACGGGTCGGCTCGTCGAGCTCGGCCAGTTGCCCGCGCCAGAAAGCCTGCGCGGCCTGTTTGTCCTGGCCTTGCAGCCAGGCCAGGAAGTCCCGGTAACGGCCCTGCGCACCCGGCACCGGATGACCGGCGTAATCCTGCAGCACCTCACCGAACATCCGCGAGTTGCTCCAGCCATCCATCAGGATGTGGTGGCAGGTAAAGATCAGGCGATGGCGATCATCGGCCGTGCGCAACAGGCACAGACGCAGCAGCGGCGGGTTCTGCAAATCGAAACCGCGCTCCAGATCAGCCCGTGCCCGCGCCTCCATGGCCACGGCCAGGTCCGGCTCGTGGCGCATGTCCACTTCCGGCATTTCCAGGGTCAGTTGGCGATGAATGACTTGCAGCGGCGTGTCGAGACCGTCGCGGCCCCAGATGAAACCGGCGCGCAGCACTTCATGGCGATCCACCACCCGCTGCCAGGCTTGCTGGAAGCGCGCGACGTCCAGACCTTCGATGTCCAGCAACATCTGATAGACATAAGCGCTGGCATCGGCGTCATAGAGACTGTGGAACAGAATGCCCTGCTGCATCGGCGCCAGCGGATAGATGTCTTCGATCCGCTGGGCAACGATCGGCAGGTTGTCCAGATGGGTCTGGGACAACCCGGCCAGCGGCACGTCGGACGGTGTCAGACCACCGCTCGGGTGATTCAGGCAATGGTCGATCAATTCGGCCAGCGCCTCTTCATAGGCACGTGCCAGCGCATGGATGGTCGCGTCTTCGAACACATCGCCGCTGTAGGTCCAGGTCAGGCTCAACTGCCCCTGATAAACCCGGCCATCGATGGTCAGCGTGTTGGCCATCGGCGCCCGTTCGTCCTGCCCGGCGCCCTTGTCTTCGGTAGCCGGCACCCACAACGGGTCTTCATCGAAGTTGTTGTCGAACTGGCCGAGGTAGTTGAACGTCACCTTCGGCTGCGCCGCGCCGCCCAGGACGGCCTGCGCCTCGGCGCTGCCCAGATAACGCAACAGGCCATAGCCGATGCCCTTGTTGGGGATCGCCCGCAGTTGCTCCTTGATGCCCTTGATCGACGTTTCGACACCGGCGCCGGGGGTCAGACGCACCGGGAACATGCTGGTGAACCAGCCCACCGTGCGGCTCAGGTCGACATCGTCGAACAGGTCTTCACGACCATGGCCCTCGAGCTGTACCAGCGCGCTCTCGGCACCGGTCCATTCGCACAGCACCTTGGCCAGCGCAGTCAGCAACAGGTCGTTGACCTGGGTGCGGTAGACCGCCGGGGCCTGTTGCAGCAACTGCCGGGTGCGCTCGGCATCCAGACGCGTATCGACGCTGCGCTCGAAACGGTTGCTCAACTGACCCTGCGGGTTGTCCAGCGGCAGCTCGATGCCCGCGCCGCTCAACTGCCCGCGCCAGTAATCCAGCTCGGCTTCCAGCACGGCACTGCGCGCATGCCCTTGCAGGCGCGCGCCCCAGTCCTTGAACGCGGTGGTCTTGGCCGGCAGGCGCACAACCTGCCCCGCCGTCAGCTGTTGATAAACGGTTTGCAGGTCTTCCAGCACGATCCGCCAGGACACCCCGTCGACCACCAGGTGATGGATCACCAGCAACAGGCGCTGGCTGGCGTCAGGCAAGTCCACCAGCACCGCGCGGATCAGCGGACCGCTGTCCAGATCGAGGCTGCGTTGCAGTTCCTGGCACAGCGCCGGCAAAGCCGCGTTTTCCTGCAAGGTCACGGTGCGCAGCAGTTCCAGGTTCTGTTCAACCGGCGCGTGGGTCTGTTGCCAGCCACCCTCAAGGTCGCGGTAACGCAGACGCAAGGCGTCATGGTGTCGTTGCAGGTGCTGCAACGCTTGCTCCAGTGCAGCCGCCGCCAGTGGTTTGGTCGGAGTCAGCAGGATCGACTGGTTCCAGTGATGACGCGCCGGGATATCGCTGTGGAAAAAGTACTGCTGGATCGGCGTCAGCACCGCCTCGCCGAGCACATCGCCCTGGGTCGCGAGCACCGCGTCACTCTGCTGCGCGACCGTTGCCAGGCGCTGCACCGTCTGATGCTGGAAGATGTCCTTGGGCGTGAAACGGATGCCCGCCTGACGGGCGCGGCTGACCACCTGAATCGAAATGATCGAATCGCCGCCCAGCTCGAAGAAATTGTCGTTGAGGCCGACGCGCTCGACCTTCAGCACGTCCTGCCAGATGGCGGCCAGTTGCTGTTCCAGCTCACTGCGCGGCGCGGCATACGCTTCCTGCACCTGAGCGACCTGCGGCTGCGGCAGTTGCTTGCGATCGAGTTTGCCGTTGGCGGTCAACGGCAGGCGTTCGAGGAATGCCCAGCTGACCGGCACCATGTAGTCCGGCAAGGCTTCGCGCAGTTGCGCCTTGATCGAATCGCGCAGCGCCGCCTCGGTATCGGCTTGCAGTGCCTCGTTCGGCACGATCCAGGTCGCCAGTTGCTGACCGCTCGGGCCTTCGACTGCCAGCACCACTGCCTCGCGCACCGCCGGATGCTTTAGCAGCCGGGTTTCGATTTCCCCCAGCTCGATGCGGAAACCGCGGATCTTCACTTGATGGTCGATACGACCGATGTACTCGATCACCCCGTCGCCGCGCAGGCGCGCCAGGTCGCCGGTGCGGTACAGACGTTCGCCGGCCTGCGGGTTGAACGGGTCGGGCACAAAACGCGTAGCGCTCATGCCCGGCTGATTCAGGTAACCCCGGGCCAGACCGGCACCGGCGATGTACAGCTCGCCGATGCAACCTTGCGGCACCAGGTTCAGCGCGCTGTCGAGCAGGTACCACGACAGGTCGACGATCGGCTCGCCGATCGGGCTGCTGTGGCTTTGCTCAAGGTCGGCCATCGACAACGGACGATACGTCACGTGCACGGTGGTTTCAGTGATGCCATACATGTTCACCAGCATCGGTGCACGGTCGCCGAAACGCTCGAACCATGGCCGCAGGTTCTGCACTTCCAGGGCTTCGCCACCGAACACCACGTAACGCAGCGAATGGTCGCGCGAGGATTCACTGGCCAGTTGCATCAGCGGCTTGAACGCCGATGGCGTCTGGTTCAGCACCGTGACGTGTTCATCGCACAGCAGGGTGTAGAAATCTTCCGGGGAACGGGTGACGTCGTGGGGTACGACCACCAGTTTTCCGCCGTACAGCAGCGCGCCGAAAATTTCCCAGACCGAGAAGTCGAACGCGTAGGAATGGAACAGGGTCCAGCTGTCGTCCGGGCCGAAACCGAACCAGTGGTCGGTGGCGCTGAACAGGCGGATGACGTTGCTGTGCGGCAGTAATGCGCCTTTGGGCTTGCCGGTCGAACCGGAGGTGTAGATGACGTACGCCAGGTTGTCCGGCGTGGCCAGGCACGCCGGGTTTTCGCTGTTGCCCGGCTCCAGTGCCTGGCTCAGGTCCAGGCAGGTGAGCCCCGGCGGAATCGGCAACTGTGCCTGCAAATGGCCTTGGGTCAGCAGCAGACCGATGCCACTGTCCTCGATCATGTAGCTCAGGCGGTCTTGCGGGTAGCCCGGATCCAGCGGCACGTAGGCACCGCCGGCCTTCAGCACGGCGACGATGGCGACGATCATGTCTAGCGAACGCTCGACCGCCACACCGACCCGCACATCCGGGCCGACGCCGTTCGCGATCAACCGGTGCGCCCACTGGTTGGCCCGGCGATTGAGTTCGGCGTAGGTCAGGCGTTGCCCGGCAAAGGTCACGGCGACTGCATCGGGATGGCGCTCAGCCTGAGCCTCGATTACCTGATGGATGCACTGCTCGACCGGGTGCTCGACCCGCGTCGGATTCCATTGGCTCAACAGTTGTTGCTGACGGGTGTCATCAAGCATCGGCAACTGCCCGATGCTGCGCGACGGGTCGGCGACGATCGCCTGCAACAGCGCGGTCCAGTGCTGCGCCAGACGCTCGATGGTCGCCGCGTCGAACAGATCGGTGGCGTACTTGAGCACCGCTTCGATGCCGCGGGCCTGTTCGGTGGTGTTCAGGGTCAGGTCGAACTGGGCGGTCTGGCTCTGCCATTCCAGCGGCTCGATGCTCAGGCCATTGAGGCGCGTCTCGACACTGCTGCGGCGTTCGGCCTGATGGTTGAACATGACCTGGAACAGCGGGCTGTGGCTCAGGCTGCGACCCGGTTCCAGGGCTTCCACCAGTTGCTCGAAGGGCAAGTCCTGATGGGCCTGGGCTTCCTGTGCGGTCTGTTTGACCTGACGCAGCAAATCGACAAACGGGGTCTGGCTGTCAACGTCGGCCTTGAGCACCTGCGTGTTGACGAAAAAACCGATCAGACGCTCGATTTCCACCCGGCCACGGTTGGCCACCGGCACGCCGACACGGATGTCCGACTGCCCGCTGTAGCGGTGCAACAGCGCCTGGAAAGATGCCAGCAGCAAGACGAACAGCGTGACGTTTTCCTGCCGCGCAAAGGCTTTCAGGCCTTGGCTCAGCTGCGCATCGAGAATCAGGTTGTGGCTGGCCCCGGCAAAGCTCTGATCGACACTGCGCGCGCGATCGAGCGGCAGTTCCAGCACCGGTTGTTCGCCGCCAAGTTTTTCCTGCCAATAGGCCAGTTGCCGCGCCTGCTCGCCGGCTTCCATCCACTGGCGCTGCCACAAGGCGTAGTCGGCGTATTGAATCGGCAGGGCCGGCAGACCGGCATCGTGACCAAGGCTGAAACCGGCGTAGAGCTGCACCAGTTCTTCGATCATCACTTGCAGCGACCAGCCGTCAGAGACGATGTGGTGCAAGGTCAGCACCAGCACATGGTCGTTCGGGTTGATCTGCAACAGGGCCGCGCGCAACAGCGGGCCTTGCTGCAGATCGAAAGTCTTCTGGCTCTGGGTCTGGACGAACGCCTGGATCGAGACCTCCGGGTCGCTCGCCAGCTCAGGGCTCAACGGGTAAGTCTCCAGTGCAAACGGTCCTGGCGGCAGGATCGTTTGCAGCGGTTGTTCGGTTTCCTGGGAGAACACCGTGCGCAAGGTTTCGTGTCGTTCGATCAGCGCCTGAAGGCTGCGCTCCAGCGCCGACTCATCCAGCGGACCCTGCAAGCGCAAGGCCGTCGGAATGTTGTAGGCCGCGCTGTGCGGCGCCCACTGCCAGAGAAACCACTGGCGCTGCTGGGCGTAGGACAGCAGCAGCGGCTCTTCGGCCGTGCGCTTGAAAACCGGGGCAATGTCAAAGAGGTTGACGCCTTTCTGCTTGAGCAGAACCGCCAGAGCCTTTCTTTGCTTAGCCGAAAGTTGTCCTACCGACTCGATTAACTCTTGCACGCGTTTTTCCCTCTCAAGAAATCAGTTTTTCCAGATCATCGAGGGATAGACGTTTGAGGGCCTCCAGGGATTTAGCCAATTCATCCTGAACGGGCGACATTTCGACACGCAGCGCCTCGATCCGGTTGCAGAACGCTTTCAGCGTATCGGCTTCGAACAGCTCCTTGAGCGGCACCTTGTCGCCCAGACGCTCCTTGATCCGGGTCACCACCAGCGTCGCCAGCAACGAATGGCCACCGAGCTGGAAGAAGTTGTCCGCCAGGCCCACGCGCTCGACTTCCAGCACTTCCTGCCAGACCGTCGCCACCTCCCATTGCAAGTCGGTCTGCGGCGCTTCGTACTGCTGCTGCGTCGGGCTGTCGCCCAATGCCATCAGCGCCTTGCGGTCGAGCTTGCCGTTCGGGGTCAGCGGCACCGCCTCGATCACATGCAGGTGCCCCGGCACCATGTGCGCCGGCAAACGACTGGCCAACGCTGCGCGCAGACGCTCGGTCAGCGCCGCCGGATCGGTGACCGGTTGCGCCGCCACGACGTAGCCATGCAGGTGCTTGCCCGCCGCGCCGTCCTGCGCCAGCACCACCGCTTCGCGCACCTCGTCCTGCTCCAGCAGGCGCGCTTCGACCTCGCTCAGCTCGATACGGAAGCCACGGATCTTCACCTGATGGTCGGCGCGTCCCAGGTACTCGATGTTGTCGTCCGCGCCCTGGCGCACCAGGTCGCCGGTGCGGTAAAGCCGCTCGCCGTTGCCGGCATACGGGTTGGGCACGAAGCGTTCGGCGGTCAGCCCCGGGCGCATCAGATAGCCCCGGGTCACGCCGGCGCCGCCCAGGTACAACTCGGCCGCCACACCGGCCGGCAAGCCATTGAGCTGCGTGTCGAGCAGGTACGCCACGGTGTTGTCCAGCGGCCGGCCGATGTTGGCCTGACCGTGCGCGGTGCGCAGGGTGAATGTCGAATACGTGGTGTCTTCCGACGGACCGTACAGGTCGTAGACCTGCTTGACTGACGTGCTCGCGTACAGCGTGTCCACCAGGCTCTGCTTCAGCGGCTCGCCGGCCAGATTGATGGTCGCGACCGACGCCGGAATCTGCCCGGCCCGTTGCAGCGCGGCAATCGCCGACGGCACCGTGTTGATCAGCGTGACCCGCTCGCGGGCCGGCAACTCCGCCAGGGCCAGCGCGTTGTCCGCCAGCACCATGCAGCCACCGCTGGCCAGGGTGACAAAGACCTCCCAGACCGACAGGTCGAAGCAGATCGAAGTCGACGCCAGCACACCGCGTAACAGCTCCTCGCGGTACACCCCTTGCGACCACTGGATCAGCGCAGTGAGGTTGGCGTGACTGATGGCCACACCCTTGGGTTTGCCGGTGGAACCCGAGGTGTAAATGACGTAAGCCAGGTTTTGCCCGGTGATCCCGGCCATTGGCGCGGTGGACGGATACTCGGCCAACGATTGCTCACTTTCCTCGACCAGCACCACTTGGGCGCTCAACGTGTCAGGCAGCATCGCCTGCGCCGCCGGCTCGGTCAGCAATACCGCCGCACGACTGTCGTCGAGCATGTGCAGCAGGCGTTCCTGCGGGTAGTCCGGGTCCAGCGGCACATAGGCGCCACCGGCCTTGAGAATTGCCAACAGCGCGACCAGCATGTCCGGGGTACGGCGCATGCACACACCGACGCGCACCTCCGGCCCCACGCCCAGCGCTTGCAGCTTGTGCGCCAGCCGATTGGCCCGCCGGTCGAGGTGGCGATAGTCGATCTGCTGTTCGGCGTAGATTACCGCTGCTGCATCCGGTCGCTGTGCAACACGGGCCTCGATGAACTCGAGCACCGTGCGCGAATCGGTGGCCGTGACACCGGCCTTGCCCCAGTCGATCGCTTGCTTGCGCTGCGGCTCGTCGAGCAATTGCAAGGTGCCCAACGGTTGCGTGGCGTTACCGAGGAACTGGCTCAACAGGCTTTCGAGCTGACGACTCAGGCCGACGATCGTCGCAGCATCGAACAGGGCCTGATCGTAACTGACGCCCAGGCTCAGCTCGCGACCGGTAACCGCCACCAGCGTCAGCGGGTAGTTGGTCTGCTCCTGACGGCGGATCGCCGAGAACACCAGTCCGGTATCCGGCCCCTGTTGCAGGGCTTCGGCCATCGGGTAGTTCTCGAACACCAGAATGCTGTCGAACAGCGCTCCCGCACCGAGTCCGGCCCAGCGCTGAATCTCGTAGAGCGGCGTGTGCTCGTGCTCGCGCAGCGCCAGGTTGAGGCCCTGCACGTGTTGCAACCAGCGCTCGACCGGCATCTCGGCGGACGGCGCCGCCACGACCGGCAAGGTGTTGATGAACAGGCCGATCTGCTGCTCGACGCCGGGCAGATCGGTCGGGCGTCCGGCCACCGTAGCGCCGAAGGCTACGCTGTCCTGACCGGTGTAACGCTGCAACAGCACCAGCCACGCCGCTTGCACCAGGGTGTTGAGAGTGACTTTCTGCTCCCGGGCGAAACGGTTCAGGTCCGCCGTCAGTTGTTCGCTGAACAGATGCTGGTGATCGGCATAACCGCTGACGCCGGACGGCTGCGTCGGCACGGCACTGGCCAGCCGCGTCGGCTCTTCGAGTTCGGCCAGCGCCTGCTTCCAGAACGCCCGACTGGCTGGCTGATCGCGCTGACCCAGCCATTCGATGTAGTCGCGATAACGTCCCTGGGCAGCAGTCGGGGTCAGGCCCGCATAACGCTGCAGCACTTCGCCGAACAACTGCGAGGTACTCCAGCCATCCATCAGGATGTGGTGGCAGGTGTAGATCAGGTGATGCGTCGAATCATCGGTACGCACCAGCGAAACCCGCAACAGCGGCGCACCCGTCAGCTCGAAACCGTTGGCCAGATCATCGCCGGCCAGTTGTTCCAGCGCAGTGTCGAGGTCGGTTCGACCCCGCCAGTCCTGCACGCTCCACGGCATTTGCACGCTCTGGCGAACCACTTGTACCGCTGCTGCGGCGTCGCTCGGCCAGACAAACGCGGTACGCAGAATGTCGTGGGCGTCGAGGGTCTGCTGCCAGGCCTGACGGAAACGCTCGACCTCCAGATGTTGCACGTCGACCCGCAGCTGGTTGGTGTACGCCGGGCTGTCGGGATCGTTGAGGCTATGGAACAGAATGCCTTGCTGCATCGGCGACAGCGGGTACAGATCGGTGATCTCCCGGGCCGGAATCGGCAGGGCCGAAAGTTGCGCCTGCGTCAGGGTCACCAGATCGAAATCCGACGGCGTCACGCCGGCCTCGCCGCTGTCGCAGCAGTGCTCGATCAGCCGTTCCAGCTCCAGGCGATAAGCCTCGGCCAGTGCCTGCACCGTTTCGGCGCGGTACATGCCCGAACCGAATGTCCAGGTCAGTTCCAGCTCGCCGCCATACACCTGACCGTCGATGCTCAGCCAGTTGCCCAACGGTGCCGCAGGGTCCTGATTGGCCCCGGTGCTTTCGCCGGACGGCACGAACAGTGCGCCGTCGGCGGCACCGAAGTCGCCATCGAACTGGCCCAGATAGTTGAAGGTCACCCGTGGTGAGGCCAGTGACCGCAGCTCGGCGGCGCCGGTCAGGTAGCGCAGCACGCCATAGCCGATGCCTTTGCCTGGCACGGCGCGCAGTTGCTCCTTGATCGCGCACAACGATTCGCCCGGCACTGCCTGCGGTGTCAGACGCACCGGGAACAGGCTGCTGAACCAGCCCACCGTACGGCTCAGGTCGAGCTCGTCGAACAGGTCTTCGCGACCATGGCCTTCAAGCTGGATCAGCACCGACGGCTGTCGGCTCCAGTCACACAACACCCGCGCCAGCGCCGTGAGCAGCAGATCGTTGATCTGGGTGCGATACGCGGCCGGGGCGACCTTGAGCAACTTGTGGGTCAGTGCCTGGCTCAGGCGTGAACTGACGCGTAGTGCCTGTTCCTGAGTCTGCACGTCCTGGGCAAAGTCCCGTGGCAACTCCACGTCACCCGCGCTCAGGGTCGTCAGCCAATACTCGCGCTCGCGGCTCAGTGTTTCGCTCTGGGCATAACGGTGCAGGTGCTCGGCCCAACTCTGCAGCGTGCTGCTCTTGCCCGGCAACACCAGCGGCTTGCCCGAGGCCAGTGCGGTGTAACCGAGCTGCAAGTCTTCCAGCAGGACGCGCCAGGACACGCCATCGACCACCAGGTGATGGATCACCAGCAACAGGCGCTGTTCACCGCCCGGCAGATTCGCCAGCACCGCCCGCAGCAGTCGCCCTTGTTGCAGATCCAGACTGCGCTGAGCCAGATCCGCCAGCGCCGTCAGTTGATCCAGGTTGTCCAGATCGCGTACCCACAGCAGCTCCGGGTCGCGTTGCTTTTGGAAGGTTGCCTGCCACACATCGCCCGACGCCTGGAAGTTCAAGGCCAGCGCATCATGCTGTTCGATCAGTGCCGCCAGCGCGGCTTGCAGATGACCGGCATCAAGCGGCGCCTGCGGCTGCAGCATCACTGACTGGTTCCAGTGCTGACGCCGGGCAATCGGCGTTTCGAAAAAGCGCGCCTGAATCGGCAGCAGTGCCAGTTGCCCGCCGACCTTCTGCGGCGCGGCCGCCACGGGTTTGGCTTCGATCAGTTTGGCCACCGCCGCCAACTGGCCGACGGTCTGCTTCTCGAACAATTGCTTGGGGCTCAGCTTGATGCCCTGACGTTTGGCCCGGGCAATGATTTGCAGGCTGAGGATCGAGTCCCCGCCCAGTTCGAAGAAGTTGTCGGTGCTGCCCACACGCTCGAGCTTGAGCACATCGGCCCAGATCGCCGCGAGTTTTTCCTCGATCTCGCCCACCGGCGCGACGAAGCGCTGCGTCACCACGCCCGGCACCGGCAAGGCGCGCTTGTCCAGTTTTCCGTTGGCGGTCAGCGGCAATTGCTCCAGCAGGACAATTTGCGCCGGCACCATGTAATCCGGCAGACGGGCTTGCAGTTGCTCGCGCAGTGTTTCTGCCTTCAGCGCTGCATCTGCCGCCGGCACACACCAGGCCACCAATTGCAGGCGTGCCGGGTCGTCATCCAGCGCCAACGCGAGTACCGCCGCTTCGCTGACACCGTCCAGGCCGAGCAGCACCCGGGCGACTTCCGCCGGCTCCACCCGATACCCGCGCACCTTGACCTGATCGTCGGCGCGCCCGATGAACTCCACCGCCTGCTGGCGATTGCGACGCACCCGGTCACCACTGCGATAGACCCGTGCACCGGCCGGCCCGAACGGATCGGGAACGAAGCGCTCGGCCGTCAGCCCCGGCTGCCCCAGATAACCGAGGGCAACACTGTCGCCGCCGATGTACAGCTCGCCCGCAACCTGATCGGCCACGCTGTTGAGCACATCGTCAAGCACATACACATGGGCCCCGGCCAATGGCGTGCCGACCGGCACACTGCGAGCCCCCGGTTCCAGCGAACCGACCTCGTGGGCCAGTACACCGACGGTGGTTTCGCTCGGGCCGTAGTGGTTGATGACCCGGCAACCCGGCTTGAGCTGACGCACACGTTCCACCAGCGAAGGCGAACAGGCTTCGCCGCCGACAATCAGCGCCTGCTCCGGCAGCACATCGGCTGCACGCGACGCCTGCAACAAGGCGGCCAGATGTCCCGGAACGATTTTCAGCATGCCCACCCGGTGCCCGGCCATGTACTCGGCGAAGCGATCCGGATCGAAGCCCAGCTCTTCCGGCAACACATGCAGCAAACGGCCCGAGCACAGCGCGCCGAACAGCACGGTGAACCCCAGGTCCGCCGCGATGGTGGAGACCAGTGCCATGCTGGTGTCCGGCGCCGGATCGAGACGCTCCAGCACCCCGCGCACGTAACTGGCCAACGCACCGTGGCTGACCAGCACGCCCTTGGGTTGGCCGGTGGAACCGGAGGTGTGAATTACGTAGGCCGGCGACTGCGACGACAACTCGCAGACCGGGGCCGTCACCGGCTGGTGTTGCCATTGCTGTGCATCGAACGCCAGCCCCTGACAACCGGCGACCGCCAGTTCCGACACCCGCGAATCCCCCTCGACACACACCACTGCGCGAGCCCTCGCGGCGCCGAGCATCTGCTGCAAGCGCGCGGTCGGTGCCTTGACGTCCAGCGGCATGTACACCGCGCCGGCCTTGAAGATCGCCAGCACGCACGTCAGCCAGTCGAGCGAGCGCTCCATCAGCACCGCCACCGGCTGACCGACAACTGCACCGTGGGCCAGCAGATGATGCGCGAGGCGATTGGCAGCCTGATCCAGCGCCTCAAAGCTCAAGCCGCCGTTCAGATCCCGCGCGGCCAGCGCTTGCGGCTGGCGCGCTACTTCGCGCTCCCAGTGCTGCAACACCGACAGTGCCGGGTCACGCGGTGCCGCGAGCGCACTCGGCAATGCCGTCGCCACGGTGTGCAGCGGCGCTTGTGGCGCTTTCAGCAGCGCACCGAACAGACCGAGCAAGGCCGGGACAAAACCTTCGACGGTTGCGTGTCGATAGAGGTCGCTGGCGTAGGTCATCTGCCCGTGGATCAACGTGCCGTCGTCAGTGATGTCCAGCGCCAGATCGAAGTGCGTGCCGTCCTTGTCCAGCGGATACTCCGCCACGCTCAGGCCCGGCAACGCCATCGAACGCTGCTTCTGCATGCCGACGTTCTGGTTGAACTTGGCCTGGAACAACGGGTTGTGCCCCAACGTGCGTTCGGCGACCAGTTCGTCCACCAGTTGCTCGAACGGCAGCTCCTGATGGGCCTGCGCGCCGAATGACGCCTCGCGCACCCGCGCCAGCAAGTCCTCGAAACTGCCTCGCTCATCCACCTCGCAGCGCAGCACCTGGGTATTGACGAAGAAGCCGATCAGCCCTTCGACCTCGGCGCGACTGCGGTTGGCGTTGGGCACGCCGACACGGATGTCACGCTCGCCGGCCTGGCGCGAGAGGAACAGCGAAAAACCGGCCAGCACCAGCATGAACAGACTGATGCCTTGAGCACGGGCAAAGCCGTTGAGTTGACGCGACAGATCCGCGCCGAAATCGAAGCTCAGGGTCTGGCCTTCAAAACTCTGGGTCAGCGGCCGGGCGAAGTCCGGGGCGACTTCCAGCAGCGGATGCTCCTCACCCAGTTGCTGGCGCCAGTAATCGAGTTGACGCTCGCCCTCGCCCGCTTCCAGCCAGCGCCGTTGCCAGATGGCGTAGTCGGCGTATTGCAAGGCCAGCGCCGGCAACTGCGGCTCGCGCTGCAGGCTGAACGCCTGATAGCACTGCACGAACTCCTTGACCATCACGTCCATCGACCAGCCGTCGGAGACGATGTGGTGCATGCTCACCACCAGCACGAACTCATCGTCCGCCAGGCCAAACAGACTGGCGCGCAGCAACGGGCCGTGGCGCAGATCGAACGGCTGCGCCGTCACCTTCTGCACGTGCTCGGCCAGCGCCTGCTCGCGTTCCTGCGCGGCGATACCGGTCAAATCGATGCGCTCGAGCGCAACGCCCTGCGGTTCGAGGATCACCTGATGCGGCTGGTCGCCGTCGGTGCGGAACACCGTGCGCAGCACTTCATGGCGCGCCAGCAGGTGATCGAACGAGCGGGTCAGCGCCGCTTCGTCCAGCCGCCCTTTCAGGCGCAGACCGGCGGCCATGTTGTACGCGGCGCTCTGCGGTTCGAGCTGCCAGAGAAACAGCAAACGCTGCTGGGCGAACGACAGCGGGATCTGCGCGCAGTCGTGGCGACTGACCGGCAGCGGCAGCAGGCTGAAGTCCTTGCCCTCTTCGCGCAGCCTGGCCAGAAACAGCCGACGCTGCTCAAGCGGCAAGCCGACGAACCTTTTAGCGATGCGCTCCGCCATGGTGCCGCTCATACTTCTTCTCCTTCCAATTCATTCATGAACAGGTCCATGTCGGACCAGTCGTTATCCGCTGCACCGTCGGCCAACTGCGCCACTGCCTGGGCCAGTTCACCGAGCAGCGGTTTTTCGAACAGGTTACGCAGCGGCAACACCACGTTCAGCTGTTTCTTGATCCGGCCGATCACTTGCGCCGCCAGCAGCGAATGGCCGCCCAGCTCAAAGAAGTGATCGTCCAGACCAACACGTGGCACTTGCAGGACATCCGCCCAGATCTGCGCCAGGGCTTGTTCGATGTCCGATTGCGGGGCGCGGTAATCGACCTGCAATTGGTCCATGTCCGGCGCCGGCAAGGCCTTGCGATCAAGCTTGCCGCTCGGCGTCAGTGGCAATTCCGCCAACAGCAGCAGATGGCCCGGCACCATGTAGTCCGGCAGCCTGGCTTGCAGCGAAGCCCTGACCTGCTGACGGAACGCCGACTGACCGGCCACCCCGTCGAGCACGTCCTGATCGGCCACCAGATACGCCACCAGTTGCAGGCTGCCATTGAGCGGCAAGGCCAGCACCACGGCCTCGCGGATGCCCGGGCATTGCTGCAGGCGCGATTCGATTTCACCCAGCTCGATACGGAAGCCGCGAATCTTCACTTGATGGTCCACGCGACCGACGTATTCCACCGCGCCATCAGCGCGCAAACGTGCGCGGTCGCCGGTGCGGTACAGGCGCTCGCCGCTGGCAAACGGGTCGGCAATAAAGCGCTCGGCGCTCAGGGTCGGTTGTCGGTGATAGCCGCGCGCCAGGCCCGGACCACCGATGTACAACTCGCCCACCGCGCCTTGCGGCAGCAGGTTCAAATCGTCGTCCAGCACGTACAGGCGACGTGCGGCCAGGCCCTGACCGATCGGAATGCCGCGCCACGACACGGCGTCAGGAGTCAGCGCCGAGCAGTCGTGGATCGTCGACACCACGGTGGCCTCGGTCGGCCCGTAGGTATTGAGCAGGCGCACATGACCCAGCCCGGCCTGCTGCCACAGGCGCAGACCGTCCACCGCCATCGCCTCGCCGCCCACGTGTATCTGGCGCAGCGCACCGAAATGCGCTGGAGGATTGGCGGCGTATTCCTGCACCAGCCAGTACCAGTACGCCGCCGGCAAGTCGGCCAGGGTGATGCCGTGCTCGAGGATCACCTGATGCAATGTCGCGCTGTCCCACAGCCGTGCGTCGCGCAGCACCACGCTCGCGCCGTGACAGAGCGGCGGGAAAAACTGCTCGACGAAGCCATCGAAGCTGCTGGTCGCGAACTGCAAGACCCGGTCGCCTTCGCGCAGGTCGCTGTAGTCGATGGCGCGCTCGATGAACTCGCTCAGCGCGGCATGACTGATCGCCACGCCCTTGGGCCGACCGGTCGAACCGGAGGTGTAGATCACGTAGGCCAGGTTCTGCGGCTCGACCGTCACCGGCAGATTGTCGCTGGCGCCATCATCCGGCAGCGTGTCGAGGCAAAGGCTTTGCACGCCGTCGAGAGCCGGCAGAGCGGCCAGCGTCTGACGGTCGGTCAGCAACAGGTTCAGTCCGCTGTCGTCGAGCACATGGCGCAGGCGCTCGCCCGGCGTCTGCGGATCCAGCGGCACATAGGCGCCGCCGGCCTTGAGCACGGCGAGCAAGGCGACAGCCAGTTCCAGCGAACGCCCCAGCGCCACGCCGACCAGCACGTCCGGACCGACACCCCGGGCGCGCAGTTGATGGGCCAGGCGATTGCTGCGCCGGTTCAGTTCGGCATAGCTGATCGAGGGTGACGGCTCGCTCGCCAGAATCACCGCCGGTGCCTCGGGGGTGCGGGCCACTTGCGCTTCGAACAGGGTCTGAAAGCTGTCCAGTCGCGGACTCTCTTCAGTGGCCTGGATCAGACTTTCCTGTTCGGCAACGGCCAGCATCGAAATGTTGCCGATCAACTGCTGCGGATCACGGCAGACCGACACCAGCACGTTGCGCCAGTGCCCGGCCAGCGCGGCGATGGTGGACTCGTCGAAAATGTCGGTGGCGTAGGTGAACGCGGCGAACAGTTGCTCGCCCTCTTCACGGGTATCGAGCATCAGATCGCTGGTGGCCGCATGCTCCCGGCCGCTGCCGGTCAGTTGTTCCTCGGTCAGGTAACCGACCCGCAAGCCGGATGCCAGCTGCGCCTGCTGCAAATCGGTCACCAGCGGCTGGTGGTTGAACATCACCTGGAACAGCGGGTTATGGCTCTGACTGCGGGCCGGTTGCAAGGCTTCGATCAAGGCATCGAACGGCAGATCCTGATGGGACTGCGCGCCGGCCGCGCACTGGCGCAGGCTCTGCAACAAATCGGCGAAACGGCTGTTCGCGGTAACCACGCTGCGCAGGATCTGCGTATTGACGAAGAAGCCGATCAAGCCTTCGGTTTCGCTGCGGGTACGGTTGGCGATCAGGCCGCCGACGCGAATGTCGGTCTGGCCGCTGTAGCGATGCAGCAAGGTCTTGAACGCCGCCAGCAGGACCACGAACAGGGTCACGCCCTGACGTTGGGCAAGGTTCTTCAGATCCTGGCGCAGGCTGGCGTCGATGACCGTTTCCAGACGCGCGCCACGGTGACTGGCCTGGGCCGGGTACGCACGATCGGTCGGCAATTCAAGCACCGGGTGTTCGTCGCCCAGTTGCGCGCGCCAGTAGTCGAGCTGACGCTCGCGCTCGCCCGCCTCCAGCCAGCTGCGTTGCCACAGCGCATAGTCGCGGTAGTGCACGGTGATCGCCGGCAATTGGGGCTCGCGCCCGGCCACCAGCGCATCGTAGGTGCGCATGAATTCATCGATGAGAATGTTCATCGACCAGCCGTCGGCAATGATGTGGTGCAACGTCAGCAACAGCACGTGTTCCTGCGCGTCCAGCCGCAGCAGATGCAGGCTCAGCAACGGCCCGTTTTGCAGATCGAAGGCTTGCGTGGCCTCCGCCATCATGTGCTGTCGGGCCAGCGGCCAGCGCTGTTCCTCGGGCAACGCGCTCAAGTCAGTGAGGGTCAGGTTGACGGGCTGCGGTTCGGCGACTTTCTGAAAGGCTTGCTCGCCCTCCTGACCGAACGTGGTGCGCAGGCACTCATGCCGCGCCGCCAGCAGACTGAACGCCTGCTCCAGCGCCTCGGGCTGCAACTCACCGTTCAGGCGCACAGCCATCGGCAGGTTGTAGGCGGCGCTTTGCGGATCCATCTGCCAGAGAAACCACATCCGCTGCTGGGCATAGGACAGGCCGTCACGCTCGGCGGCCCCAATGCAGGCGGTCATGGGCAGCTGCGCAAAATTGATCCCTTCACGGGCCATGCCGGCGAGAAACAAACGACGTTTGTCCTGAGGCAATTCGATAAAGCGGCGGGCTAGTTTCTGTGCGTCTGCGGCATTCATGCATTGGGTCCTTGCTGATCGGCGGCGTGACCAGGAGGCCCGGTCGTATCAACAAGAACGAATGACAAACGCAATGATTTAGCGGGGCCGGGCAATCACCGGCCGACGGTTGCCGGGACTGGCGCACAAACGCCGAAGCCGGCTCACGACCGGCTTCGGCAACCACCCGCTCAACTGATGCGACGGGTCAGAGTGCGTCCTGGGAGTGACCTTCGGCCATGGCCACGATCACCTTGCGCGGGCCTTCGAACGGCGAGCGGGCATGGGCCGACAACATGTTGTCGAGCATCAGCACATCGCCCTCCTGCCACGGAAAGCTGATGGCGCATTCGTCGAGCACCGCACGAATCTGGCTCAACACTTCATCCTCGATGGGCGAACCGTCACCGTAGTAGACGTTACGCGGCAAGTCCTCTTCATCGACGATGTCCAGCAGGCTCTCGCGCACTTCCGGTTGCAGGTTGGAAATATGGAACAGGTGCGCCTGATTGAACCAGACCATGTCCCCGGTTACCGGATGCTGCGCCACGGCCTGACAGGTCTGGCGGGTGCGCAGTTCTCCGTCGTCCTTCCACTCGCAAATGATGCCGTGGGCCTGGCAATAGGCTTCGACTTCAGCCTGGTCGTCGGTGTTGAACACATCCTCCCAGGCCACATCCAGCCCGTTGCCGAAATTGCGCACGTACATCAGGCCCTTGCTGACGAAACGTTCGCGGATCGCCTGGGGAATCCGCCGATACACTTCGCGACTGTCGGCAATCGGCGTTTCGCCGCCGGATCTGGCCGCGATCATGCTGTAGAACCAGATTTTCATCGGCCAGTCCCGGGAATAGGCCTGCTCGTTGTGCAGCGGAATACTCTGGTGCGCCGGGTACTCGGTGGAGGTGTACACCCCCTGGGTCACGTTGGTGCGTGGCGTGGAGCCAAACTCGTAGTTCAGCAGCGGATGGCCGAAGCTCGCCGCAAATTCGCGAAAGCGCTCCGCACCCTCCAGCCGGAACCCGCGAAACAGCACACCGCCGTCTTGCAGCAGATGCTCATCGACCAGCGCTTTCAATTCGTCGAACACCGCCAGCAAATCGGTATCGGCGTCGCTCGCCTCCACCAGCAGCGGCAGGCGACCGCGATGCGGCAACAACGGACGGACGGAAAATCCCTCAGCAACAGCCATGACTGGCCTCCTCAAAACACTCGATAGGTGAACCGCGCCTTACAGCGCCGGTGCCGCCGACAGCGCATGGCGCCGGTGATGGGCTTCCAGGTGATTCTTGAGCGTGCGGATGACCCGGGCTTCATGCTCATGAATGAAGAAGTGCCCACCGGTCATCATGTCCACCGAAAAACTGCCCAGCGTCTCTTTGCTCCAGCCGATCAACTGTTCTGTGGTTGCGCGGTCCTCCTTGCCGCCCAGCACATGCACCGGGCAATTGAGCAGTGGCCGCTCGATCGGCGTGAAGCGTCCGCACATCATGAAATCGGCGCGCAGGACCGGCAGCGTCAGGCTCATCAGCTCCTGATTGGCCAGTACTTCTTCGCTGGTGCCCTGAAAGGTGCGCAGCTGTTCGATCAGCTCTTCGTCGCTGCGCGGCTCGGAAAAACCTCGGTCGTAATCGCTGCGCATGCTCGGGGCGGCCGTGCCGGAGGCGAACAGCGCCACCGGCTCGGGTGCACCAAGATCGCGAAAGGCGTGGGCCAGCTCGCACGCGAGCAGCGCGCCCAGGCTATGCCCGAACAGCGCATAGGGCGCCTGCAGCGAAGGTTTATGCTCGCGAGCCAGTTGCCGGGCCAGGGCCCGCATGTCGATTTGCAGGGGTTCGTCGTAGCGCGCGCCGCGTCCGGGCAACTCCACCGGTTGCAGTTGCATCCACGACGGCAGCTGGCGCCGCCACCGGCTGTAGACCATGGCGCTGGCGCCCGAATAGGGCAGGCACAGCAGTGTCAGCTTTGTCACCGCGTTTACCTCAATGGGTTATCTGTAAAAGAGAACGGATGAGGCACGACGGGAATTAGTCCACTGCGTCGATCACTTCAAGTGACGAAAACTCTGCACCGCCGACGCCAGCACCACCGCCCCGGCCACTATCGCCAGCCAGAAGCCGCTGCGGGCGCCGAACGCATCCACCAGTGCGCCGGAACCCGCCGCGCCGATGGCCACGCCGATACTCAAACCCGTCACCAGCCAGGTCAGGCCTTCGGTGAGTTTGGCTGGCGGCACGATGCGCTCGATCAACGCCATCGCCACGATCAGGGTCGGCGAGAAGAACAGGCCGGCGATGAACACCGCGACGGCCAACCCGAAAATGTTGCTCGCCAGCAACAGCGGCAAAGTGGTCACGGCTGTCGCCAGACCGCCGTAGAGAAACAGGCGCGGCAACGGCAGCTTCGAGCGCATCGCACCGAAGGCGATACCGGCCAGACAGGAACCGATGGCGTACACCGACAGCACGATGCTCGCCGCCGCCGGCTGACCCTGCTGCTGGGCGAACGCGACGCTGACCACATCCACCACGCCGACAATCACGCCCATGGCGAGCATCAACGCCAGCAGCCATTGCACGTCGCTCGAACGAATGATCGAACCCTGATGCTGCGATTCGTGCGGATGCACCGGCGGCTCAGTACTGCGCTGGGCGACGAACGCCGTGACGCCGATGGCCAACATCAACAGCGCCGCCAGCGGCCCGGCCTCGGGAAACACGCCGACGCACAAGCCTACCGAGAGCGGCGGGCCGACGATAAAGCAGACTTCGTCGAGCACCGACTCCAACGCATAAGCCGTCTGCAACTGCGGCTGGCCGCGATAGATTTCGGTCCAGCGTGCCCGTGCCATCGCCGACATGCTCGGCATGCAACCGGCCAGTGCTGCGCAGACAAACAGGGTCCAGGTCGGCGCCTGCAAACGGGTGCACAACAGCAACATCAACAACGCGCCCCCACCGATCAGCGCCGCCACCGGCAGCACCCTCCCCTGACCGAAGCGATCCACCAGTCGCGACACCTGCGGCGCACAAAACGCCGTGGCCAGCGCAAACGTCGCCGCCACCCCACCCGCCAACGCGTAGCCGCCGGTCAATTGCGAGAGCATGGTGATCACGCCGATGCCGGTCATGGAAATCGGCATGCGCGCGATCATCGCGGCCATCACAAAAGCCCGGGCGCCGGGGGCGTTGAACAGTTCGCGGTAAGGGTTTGCCATCGGATGCAGCCTCATCAGGGGCGGCCAAGTTGCCACAAAGCCTGACGGCCGGGGAAGCGCGCAATTGTTGGTGGAATGTGAAGGGAGTGCTCCCGCGAAAAGTTCAGGGTCTTGGCTTCGCCAATTGCCTGCCTGACGCTTCGGGCGGGTCGCTGACCGCTCGTCCATTGAGCTGCGCACCTGTCAAACCTGACAGGTGCGTAAATCCTGCCAACAGTTTTTCATGGAGCTGTCATCGCAGCAAAGGAACCGCGTTGATAAGCACCCTCATCAACCGAAGACGAGGTTCACACCATGAATCACCCCACCAGCGCCACTGCGCCACGCAGCGCCACTGCCCCCTTTATCGTCCGCGCCGTACGCTGCCCGTCGCCTACGCGCATTGATGATGCGCTGGGCCAGGAAGTCAACGATCGCCTGATGGCCTGGATACCGAGCGTGGGAATCTTTGCCGGCAAAGAGGAAAAAATCCGCGCCAGCGACTTCGGTCGCTATGCAATGCTGTGCCACGCCGACACGAATGATCCGAATCGACTGTTACTCGCGGCGCAATGCTTTGCGGCGTTGTTTGCGGTGGACGATCACTATTGCGACGATCAATCCCTCGGCGGTCGCCCCGAGACAGTGGCCGAACACTTATCGTTCGCCCTCACCGCGATCGACCCGCCCTATGTGCCTGCACCGTTCGACAAAGAACTCGTAAAACAGCAGATGCGCGACCCGGTGATCAGGGGTTTGCTGGCTTATATGAAACGGGTCGCCCAATTCTGCACGCCCTCGCAAGTCGCCCGGGTGCGCCAGATCACCATCGCCATGTTCGTCACCATGGCGGCGGAAGGTCCCTGGCGCCTCTATGGCACCCAACCCACTGTCGCTGAATACCTGGCCAGTCGGCAGGTCAACAGCTTCTGGCCTTGCCTGGTATTGATCGATCCGATTGGCGGCTACGAAGTCCCGGCCAACACATATTCCCGTCCAGAGATTCACCACATCACCGCACTGGCTTCGCTGGCGACCACTCTGGTCAACGATCTGTATTCCGCTTACAAAGAGCACCTGAACGAAACCGGCGACTTCAAGCTGCCTTATCTGCTGGCAGCCAGGCACAACTGTTCGCTTCAAGAGGCAATCGACCTGGCAGCCGATATCCATGACGCAGTGATGGAAGAATACGAACGCCTGCACGCAACGCTGATGAAAGGCACGCGCTCACCGATATTGCGGCGCTATCTCACAGGATTGAGTACATGGATCGGCGGCAATCTGGAGTGGCATAAACACAGTGCCCGGTACCATATCTGAACCCGTCCAGCCCTGCGGGGCTCGACTTGATTACGTGCCCCTTCGCATTCACGCTGAACTCTGACTCAAGGATGCCGGTCAGCAGATCAGATCCCCGCATAAGGCGCGACCGTTCATGCAGATTTCCCTCGCCCGCCAAGTGGCTCTTGTCACCGGCGCCAGTTCCGGCATCGGCCACGGTGCCGCCAAAGCCCTGGCCGCCGCCGGTGCTGCCGTGGTCATTAACTACAACCGTCAGGCCGAACCCGCCGAAGCGCTGGCCCGGCAGATCGTCGCCGACGGTGGCCAAGCCATCGCCATCGGCGCCGATGTCTCGAAGGAGGAAGACGTGGAGCGGCTGTTCCAGCAGACCCTCGACGCCTTCGGCACATTGGACATTCTGGTGGCCAACTCTGGCCTGCAAAAAGACGCGGCGGCTGTGGATATGTCGCTGGCCGACTGGAACGCGGTGATCGGCGTCAACCTCACCGGCCAGTTCCTCTGCGCCCGCGCCGCGCTGCGGATCTTCAACCGCCAGGGCGTGCGCGAAGGCGTGTCCCGGGCTGCCGGCAAAATCATCCACATGAGTTCGGTGCACCAGCGCATTCCCTGGGCCGGGCACGTCAATTACGCAGCGTCCAAGGGCGGCGTCGATCAGTTGATGCAGACCCTGGCTCAGGAAGTCAGCCACCAGCGCATCCGCATCAACGGCATCGCGCCGGGGGCGATCCGCACGGCCATCAATAAGGACGCCACCGAAGGCGATGCGGGCCAGGCGCTGCTCAAACTCATCCCTTACGGGCGCATCGGCGATGTCGAGGACGTGGCCAACGCGGTGGTGTTTCTCGCCTCCGATGCCTCCGACTACATCGTCGGCACCACCCTGTTCATCGACGGCGGCATGAGCCTCTATCCGGAGTTCCGTGGCAATGGCTGAGCATCCTTCCGAACGACAAAGCCCCATCGACGCCCACGGCATCATCGGCGACCTGCGCAGCGCCGCGCTGGTCAATGACAAGGGCAGCGTGGATTTCTTCTGCTGGCCGGCGTTCGACAGCCCGTCGATCTTCTGCTCGCTGCTGGACACCCCCGACGCGGGGATTTTCCAGCTCGCGCCAGACCTGCCCGATGCCCGGCGCGAGCAGATCTACCTGCCGGACACCAACGTCCTGCAAACCCGCTGGCTCAGCGATCACGCCGTGGTGGAAATCACCGATCTGCTGCCGATTGGCGACAACGACGATGCCTTGCCGCTATTGATGCGCCGAGTTCGGGTGGTCAGCGGGCAGGCGACGTTTCATCTGCGCTGCGCGGTGCGGCATGACTACGCCCGCGCTGAGACCCGCGCCGTCATCGATAAACAGGATGTGCTGTTCAGCGCCAGCGGGCAGCCGACGCTGCGCCTGGCCTCGGATCAAACCCTGAACGTCGATAACAATGCGGCGGCTGCGCAATTCACCCTCAAACAGGATCAAACGGCGGCGTTCATGCTCGGCGCCAGCGACGATCCGCGCTTCGCCGAAGGCGCCGCGCAACTGTGCATCGAACGCACGCTGAAGTTCTGGCGCGACTGGATCGGCCAGTCCAACTATCGCGGTCGCTGGCGGGAAATGGTCAACCGCTCGGCCCTCGCTCTGAAGCTGCTGACCTCACGCCAGCACGGCGCAATCCTCGCTGCCGCCACGTTCGGCCTGCCGGAAACACCCGGCGGCGAACGCAACTGGGACTATCGCTACACCTGGATCCGCGACGCCTCCTTCACCGTTTACGCTTTCATGCGCCTGGGCTTTGTCGACGAAGCCAACGCCTACATGCGCTGGCTGCGCGGGCGGGTCAGCGACTGCTGCGGCCAGTCATCGATGAAGCTGAACATCCTCTACGCCATCGACGGCCGCCAGGAACTGCCGGAAACCGAACTCACGCATTTGTCCGGCCATGGCGGCGCGAAACCGGTACGGATCGGCAATGGCGCGTACGACCAGATTCAACTGGATATCTTTGGCGAACTGATGGACGCCGTTTATCTGGTCAACAAGTACGGCGACGCGATTTCCCACGAAGGCTGGCAACACGTGATGGAAGTGGTCGATCAGGTCTGTGAGACCTGGCAGACCAAGGATGTGGGCATCTGGGAAATGCGCGGTGAGCAACATCACTTCCTGCACTCACGGCTGATGTGCTGGGTGGCGCTGGACCGGGCGATCCGCCTGGCCTCGAAACGCTCGCTGCCGGCGCCGTTCGCCCGCTGGGACCAGACCCGTCAGGCCATCCATGCCGACATCTGGGACAACTTCTGGAACGAAGAGCGCGGACACTTCGTGCAATACCAGGGCGGCACCGCACTGGATGGCTCAATGCTGCTGATGCCGCTGGTGCGCTTCGTCAGCGCCAAGGATCCGAAATGGCTGGCGACGCTGGAAGCCATCGAGAAACATCTGGTGCGTGACGGCATGGTTTACCGCTACCGCAACGACGATGCCGGCATCGACGGTTTGTCCGGCACTGAAGGCGCCTTCGCCGCGTGCTCGTTCTGGTACGTCGAATGCCTGGCCCGCGCAGGGCAAGTTGAAAAGGCTCATCTGGAATTCGAGCAACTGCTGCGTTACGCCAATCCGCTGGGGCTGTACGCGGAAGAGTTCGACAACCGAGGCCGGCATCTGGGCAACACGCCCCAGGCGTTAACCCATCTGGCGTTGATCAGTGCGGCGAGTTTTCTTGATCGCAAGTTGAGTGGGGAGAAGAATTACTGGCAGCCGTGAGTGAACGTTTCCTTATATTCCACACTTGGCTATCCCCTATGAAAACACGCTCTAGGCAGCAAGGACCGTGATTCCCCACAGCTTCCTAAAATGAGGATGCCCCACAATATTTTGGCTACGAAGAACAAAATGCGGTTTGGACGGGGCACTGACCGGAGCGTCATCATGCAACCTCAAACTGTCCTGGAGCTTTTCAAACAGAACGTTAAGCAGCTTCCCCATCACATTGCCCTCCACAGTCCTGAACGACAGGTCACTTACGCTGAACTCGATAGCGAAAGTGAGAAAGTCGCCAGCTATCTGATTCAGAACGCCATCAAACAGGGTCAACGGGTGCCCATCATCGGGCACCGGTCCATCGAGCTGATCGTCGCTCAGCTCGGGGTCATCAAGTCCACCGCCTGTCATGTGCCGATCGATGCCCGCCTGCCGGATAGCCGCAAACGCAGCATCATCGATCAATGCGGGGCTGACGTGGTACTGGTGACCGACAGCGACTATGCCACGGATAGTGCAGTACCCAAGCAATCCATCAAGACCCTGCTCGAGGCCCCTTCATCTGCTCTCCCCCCATCGCTCATGCTCAAGGCCGAGGATGTCGTGTACGTGATTTTCACGTCTGGCACGACGGGACAGCCCAAAGGGGTCGAGATTGAACACCATTCGTTGCTGAACCTGATCGAATGGCACAACGACCGATTTGGGATGAACAGTGACTGCCGTACGACAATGATGGTCGGCCCCAGCTTTGACGTTTCGCAATGGGAGATCTGGGCAACGCTGTGCGCAGGCGCCAGGCTGTACATCCTGCCGGATGAAATACGCAGCAGCGTTGCTGACCTGCATGATTTCTACCGCGAACACTCGATCACCCACGCCTATGTTCCGACGGCCCTGGTCAGAGAACTGATCGGCTACCCCCACACCCCGAATCATGCCTTGCGGTATCTGTTTACAGCGGGTGAGAAACTGCCGCCCATCGATACTCAACGCCTGAACTACACATTGGTGGATTACTACGGCCCCACGGAAGCGACGATCTATGCAACGTGTCGGCGGTTCGATCAGTCCGGCGATCCAGGTGTGTCCTCGATAGGGTTTCCCGTGGCTGACACACGAGTGTTCATTCTGGATGAAAAACTCGAGCCTGTTTCAGCAGGCAGCATGGGTGAGCTGTTCATCAGCGGCCAATGCCTGGCGCGCGGCTACCTGTCCAGCCCGGAACTGACGGCGCAGCGCTTCATCACACTGCCTTCTTGTAACCTGCGGGCTTATCGCACTGGCGACCTCGCACGCTTCCTGCCCGACGGCAGCATTGAGTACCTGGGGCGTAACGACGACCAACTGAAGATCCGCGGCTACCGGATCGAACTGGGTGATGTGGAGGCAGTCCTCTCGCGTCAGCCCGGTGTGAAGGCGGCAGTCATCTGGGTGGACGCGAACGAAGGGCCGGCCGGCAAACGCCTGATTGCCTTCATCGTGCCAACGACCGATGCACAGGCAAGCCTCCTGATCAGTGCTTTGAAAATCGGCATGAAAAAAGAAGTGCCGGACTATATGTTGCCGGCGCGCTATTTTCTGCTGGATGCCATTCCTTGCAACCTCAATGGCAAAACGGACAAACAGGCACTTCAGGCACGCTTCGCCGCCGCATCCGGAGATGTACGGACAATCGATTTCGCCAATGAAGCAGAGGCCCGCATCGTTGCCATCTGGCAGAAGCATTTGGGCCATGCCGATTTCACCACTGGCGATGACTTTTATGCGGTCGGAGGTCACTCATTGATGGCGGCGGCAGTGCTGCGCGACATCTCGGAACACCTTCAGGTCCCTGCGTATGTCCGGGATTTCTACGAGTTTCGCTCCATCAAAGCGTTGGCCGCAGAGCTGAATCGAAGGAAGAACGCCAGTGCCCCAGTACCGCAAAGCGAGCCGGTGCGCACGCTGCAAGACGACATAAGCCTGCCGTCGACGTTCGCTCCGCCCGACCATTTCAGCGAGCCGCAACTGACAGAGCCGAAACACATCATGCTTACCGGGGCAACGGGCTTCATTGGAGTTCACTTGCTTGAAACACTGCTGAGGACAACCGATGCAAAGATTCATTGTCCAGTGAGGGCCGCCAGCCTTCCATTGGCCCGGCAACGTGTGACCGCCACGCTTGAACGCTACAAAATTCAGCTCGACGCCAATGCGCTGGCCCGTATTGTCACTTTCCCCGGCGATCTGTCACAACCGCAGTTCGCAATGGAGCAGTCGTTGTACGCGCAGTTGGGCATTCAGATTGACGTCGTCTACCACTGCGCCAGTGCGGTCAATTTCATTCAGCCGTACTCCCACATGAAGAAGGACAATGTTGAAGGGCTCAAACAGATCATCGACTTTGCCGCCCGCAGCCGACTCAAACCGCTGATCCTGCTGTCGACCATTTCGGTGTACAGCTGGGGGCATTTGCACACGGGTAAAACCACGATGTATGAGCACGACGACATCGATCAGAATCTGCCCGCCGTCGTGACCGACCTGGGCTACGTGCGCAGCAAATGGGTCATGGAAAAGATTGCCGATCTGGCCGCGGAAAAAGGCCTGCCGCTGATGACCTTTCGCCTGGGTTACGCCACTTGCGACAGCCGTACCGGCGAATTTGCCGAATATCAATGGTGGAGCCGTCTGATCCAGACCTGTCTGGCATTCAAAGCCATACCCGCACTGACCAACCTGCGCGAAGGACTGACGACCGTCGATTACATGTGCGAAGCAATTGGCAGAATTTCCCGCAACCCGCTGGCCCTTGGCAAAAAATTCAATCTCATCCCCTCGCCCGAGAAAAACCTGACCCTTGAGGATTTTTTCGCTCGTCTGGAAACCCATTGCGGCCTGACATTCACCCGCCTGCCGTTCAACGACTGGGTCGATCTCTGGAAATCCAACCCCCGAGCCCCGCTTTACCCCCTGTCGAGCCTGTTTCGGGACAAGATCGTCAACAACCAGTCCACCGTGGAGCTTTACCAGAACACCTATCTTTGGGGCTGCACCAACGTCCAGCGTTTTCTTGAAGACAGTGGCATACAAGAACCGGAGTTCGACGCAAAACTACTGACTCCGTACCTGAAAAAGATTCAGGAATCGCCTTTCGTGGCGTGACCAACACTGCAATTGTGCGTCTGGGCATGACCGCATCGCGATGCGACTTCGTCATGTCCAGTCATCTCCCGTCATCTATGTACTTGTCTTCCCACCTGAAATAGCACCAGACACTGTCAGAAAAATGCCTTTACCCTTCAGAATTTGTAGGAAAAGACTGAGTCAATGGGTCAGTTCCCCCCACTTGAATATCCTGATGCCCGCCTCAGTCATCCAACACTGAACCCTGTTGTACCGTGGCCACGCGGGTTATCAGCGGCCATCCGGCTGCCGCCATGTGCGTTTAACCACCGATAAACACTCATCCCCCCCCCGCACGCCTTCCCCATCCTTCGCACTTACACCCCGAAATACCTTGTTGCCAGCTGTTACATCCCCCCCTACCATCCACCGCAACGGGCACAGCGGAGCTGTCCAATAAAAACCCGATTCAAGGAACCAGAATGAGCCAACGCATCCACCGCCAGATCGACACCCCATTGCGCACCGGCCTCAAGCGCGAAGAACTGTGGGAAGCCGCCGACAAGGGCCTGATCAAATGCTGGGAAATCGGCCGCCAGCGCGCCACCCGCTTCCCCGACCTCGCCCAACGCTGTCGTGCCGATGAACTGCCGGTACTCGGCTGGAAAGGCGGGGTCAGTCGCAGCCTGAAGAAGAATGAAAAATACGGATCGCTGAAATACCTCGCCCAGTGGCAGGGTTTGCGTGGGGAAGATCTGGATATTGATCTGGGCGTCGAGCGGGTCATGACCTGCTCGCGGACGAAAATGGTGGTGACGTTTACGCCGGATCGGAGCAAGTATTTTAATCAGGTGGCGGAAGCCGAGGTGTAAGGAGACTTTCCATGACCCGTGCCGAAATCCAATTCAGCCAAACTCCAAGCCTGACCATCGGCTATGAACATCACGGCCCGGAAAACGGCACGCCGGTCTTCCTCCTTCACGGCTTCCCCTACTCCCCCCGCGCCTTCGACGAAATCGCCCCGCCCCTCGCTGCCAAGGGTTATCGGGTGATCGTGCCGTATCTGCGCGGTTACGGCCCGACCCGTTTCAACAGCCCGGACACGTTGCGTTCCGGCCAGCAAGCGGCGCTGGCGCAGGATCTGCTGGATTTGATGAACGCACTGGGGATCGAGCAAGCAACGCTGTGCGGTTACGACTGGGGCGGTCGGGCGGCGTGCATTGTGGCGGCGCTGTTTCCCGAGCGTGTGCGCGGTTTGGTGACGGGCGACGGCTACAACCTGCAAGACATTCCGAATTCGGTCCAGCCGCTGGATCCGCAGAGCGAGCATCGCTTCTGGTATCAGTATTACTTCCACACGCCCCGTGGCGTTGAAGGGCTGACGCAGAATCGTCGGGCGCTGTGCGAGTTGCTGTGGCAATTGTGGTCACCGACCTGGGCGCGGAACGCCGAGCGTTTTCCGCTGAGCGCGCCGGCGTTCGACAACCCGGATTTCGTCGAGGTGGTGATTCACTCTTATCGCCATCGCTTCATGTATGCGCCGGGCGATCCGGCGCTGGAAGGGATGGAGCAGGCGCTGGAGAAACAACCGGCGATCGGCGTGCCGACGATTTCGCTGTGCGGTGCGGATGATGGCGTTGGCCCGGCGCCGACGGAGGATGAAGACGTCCATCACTTCACCGGGCCTTATGAGCGGCGAGTGCTGACGGGTGTCGGGCACAACATTCCCGAGGAAGCGCCGGGCGAAACGCTCAAGGCATTACTGGATCTGCTCCAGCGCTGACCGAAAACCGCTCCCGATAAGCCTGCGGCGTCACGCCCATGGCCCGCAGGAAACTGCGTCTCAAGGTTTCTTCACTGCCAAATCCACAGTTGGCCGCGACCCGTTTGATCGGCAAACCTGTGTCACTCAACAACCGGCGAGCGGTTTCAACGCGGATCAGTTCGATGGCGCGGGCCGGGGTCTGGCCGGTGTCGGCGCGGTAGTGGCGCACGAAGCTGCGTTCGCTCATGCCGGCCTGTTCGGCGAGGGTCGGGATGCCCAGATCGCAGGTCAGGTGTTCGGCAATCCACGCGTGCAGGTCGTCGAAGCGGTTGCCCTGCTTTTGCAGCGACAGCGTCACGCTGAATTGCGACTGCCCGCCCGGGCGCTTGAGGAACACCACCAGTTGCCGGGCAACGTCCAGAGCCATGTCGCGGCCGAGGTCGTCTTCAACCATGGCCAGCGCCAGGTCGATGCCGGCGGTGACGCCCGCCGAGGTCCAGACCGGGCCGTCGTTGATGAAGATCGGATTCGGTTCGACCTGCAATTGCGGGTGCTGCTGTGCCAGTTGCTCGCAGCGGGTCCAGTGGGTGACGACCCGGCGACCGTCGAGCCAGCCGCTGGCGGCCAACAGAAATGCGCCAGTGCAGACCGACGCCACGCGCCGACAGCCATTCGCATGTTCACGCACCCAACTCACCAACCCGGCATCTTCGGCAGCGGCGTAAACACCCCAGCCGCCGGCGATGATCAGCGTATCGCTGGGCTGCTTCGGCAGCGGCTCGGCCAGCATCGCCAACCCGGCGGACGAGTTCACCGCCCCGCCGCCGCTGGCGATGACCGTTGGCGCGTAAGGCGCAGGCAAACCCTGCTGGCGGGCGATGTCGTTGGCCGAGGCGAAGACCTGCAACGGCCCGGTGACATCGAGCAGTTGCACGTTGGCGAATGCGAGGACATGGATGGTTTTCGGCATTTGGCGTAATTCGTGGGCTGATTGGCGTATGCGCCAAAACCTACGCGCCTACAGTGAAGCCGTCCACCCCTTTCACGGAGAAGAATCATGGCGTTGCAGATCGGTTTTCTGTTGTTTCCCCAGGTGCAGCAACTCGACCTGACCGGCCCGTACGACGTGCTGGCCTCATTGCCGGACGTCCAGGTGCATCTGGTCTGGAAAGATCTGGTACCGGTCACCGCCAGTACCGGGCTGGTGCTGAAACCGACCACCACCTTCGAGGATTGCCCGGCTCTGGATGTGATCTGCGTGCCTGGCGGCGCCGGTGTCGGGCCGTTGATGGAGGATGAGCAAACGCTGGCGTTCATCAGGGCGCAAGCGGCGCAGGCGCGTTACGTGACGTCGGTGTGCACCGGTTCGCTGGTGCTCGGGGCGGCGGGTCTGTTGCGGGGTAAACGGGCGACCACGCATTGGGCTTATCACGATCTGCTGCCGACACTGGGCGCGATTGCGGTGAAGGATCGGGTGGTGCGCGACGGCAATCTGTTTACCGGGGGCGGCATCACGGCGGGGATCGATTTTGCCCTGACGTTGGCGCAAGAGCTGGTCGGTGTCGATACGGCGCAACTGGTGCAGTTGCAGCTGGAATATGCGCCGGCGCCACCGTTTGATTCGGGCAGCCCGGAGACGGCGCCGAGTGCGGTTGTCGATGAGGCGCGTAAGCGTGCGGCGCCTTCATTGAAGTTGCGCACTGAAATCACCGAGCGTGCTGCGGCGAAGCTCAATCTGCGCTGATTCGTGCGCAACATAGGCCCTGCGGGGACCAACCCGCAGGGCCTGCGTCCCGGTTTAGCCCTACACCTTCACTTGTCCCCTCGTCCCCACCCGTGTAGAAAGCCTGTCCACAAATCGTGCACAAGGACTTTCCATGACAGCTCTGCCATGGCTCTATCTCGGGCTTCTCAGCCTTGGTTACGGATTGGCGTCGAGTTTCGGCCAGCTCGGCTGGCTGGCGCTGATCTCCATTGCACTGCTGGTTTTCGCCGGTTACGCCGTGCGCCAGCAAACCGTGCCGGTCGGGCGTTATCTCGGGCATGGCCTGTTTATCGTGCTGGCCTTGGCGCTGGCCCTGCACTGGCTGCCGGGTTTCTACAACGGCCGGGCCATCGAGCCCCAGCGCTTCACCGACAACGCTGTGCCGTTCTCGATGTACCTGAATCTCGACAAACCGCTGATTGGCTTCTGGCTGCTACTGGTCTGCCCGTGGATCGTCGCGCGACGCTCATTGCGCCTGACGGTGTACGCCACCGCGCTGGCACTGACGCTGAGCGTGATTCTGGCGTTGGGCGGCGCCGTGTTACTGGGCATGATCACTTGGGCGCCGAAGTGGCCGGATCAGGCATGGCTGTGGGTGCTGAACAATCTGCTGCTGGTGACGCTGGTCGAAGAAGCGCTGTTTCGCGGCTATATCCAGGGCGGCCTCAGCCGGCGTTTCAAACACCTGCCCTACGGCGACAACCTCGCGCTGCTGCTGGCGTCCCTGCTGTTCGGCCTGGTGCATGTGGGCGCCGGCTGGCAATGGGTGTTGCTGGCGAGCCTGGCGGGTGTCGGCTATGGTCTGGCCTACCGTTTTGGCGGGCTCGGCGCGGCGATCGCCACGCACTTTGGCCTGAACCTGCTGCATTTCGGTCTGTTCACCTATCCGATGCTCGCGGGTTGAAGCAAGGGCCGTTTTGCGACGCCGTACTTATAAATGAAAAAAAATTTCAATAAATGGCCGACCCCGCCGACAACCTTTCAAAGCCTTGCGGATTGAAAAACCATGCGTAACAACCAGCCCATTACACAACGCGAACGGACTTTCCCGGCTCAGCAACGGTTGATTTCCACAACCGACGCCAAAGGCGTGATCACTTACTGCAACGACGCTTTCGTCGAAATCAGCGGGTTCTCGCGTGAGGAACTGATCCGTGCGCCGCACAACCTGGTCCGTCACCCCGACGTCCCGGCAGCGGTGTTTTCGCACATGTGGGGCACACTGAAACAAGGCTTGCCATGGATGGGCATTGTCAAGAATCGCTGCAAGACCGGTGATCATTACTGGGTGAACGCCTATGTAACGCCGGTGTTCGATGGCAGTCAGGTGGTCGGTTACGAGTCGGTGCGGGTCAAACCCACCGCCGAACAGATCCGCCGTGCCGAAGCGCTCTACCAACGCATCAACCAGGGCAAGTCGGCGATTCCTTCGAGCGACAAATGGCTGCCGATCGTGCAGGACTGGCTGCCGTTCATTCTGGTCAGCCAGTTGAGCTTCATGATCGGCGCCACCCTCAACTCGCAGTGGGGCTTCGCCCTCGCCGCCGGTCTGTCGGTGCCGCTGGGCCTGCTGGGCCTGCAATGGCAACAACGCGGGCTCAAGCGCCTGCTGCGTCTGGCCGAGCAGACCACCTCCGACCCGTTGATCGCGCAGATGTACACCGACAGCCGTGGCGCCCAGGCGCGTCTGGAAATGTCGATCCTCAGCCAGGAAGCGCGTCTGAAAACCTGCCTGACCCGTCTGCAGGACACCGCCGAGCACCTGACCGATCAGGCCAAGCAATCCGACGCCCTGGCGCACAACAGCTCCAGCGGTCTGGAACGTCAGCGCGTGGAAACCGAACAGGTCGCCACCGCCGTCAACCAGATGGCCGCCACCACGCAAGAAGTGGCGAGCCACGTCCAGCGCACCGCCGACGCCACCCAGGAAGCCAACCGTCTGACCGGCCGCGGCCGCGACATCGCCGGCGAAACCCGCGAAGCCATCCAGCGTCTGTCCGTAGTCGTGGGTGAAACCGGCCTGACCGTCACCCAACTGGCCAAGGACAGCGACGAAATCGGCGGCGTGGTCGACGTGATCAAAGGCATCGCCGACCAGACCAACCTGCTGGCACTCAATGCCGCGATCGAAGCAGCGCGTGCCGGCGAGATGGGCCGTGGTTTTGCCGTGGTCGCCGACGAAGTCCGCCAACTGGCACAACGCACCAGCGAATCCACCGGCCAGATCCACGCCCTGATCGCCAAGTTGCAGCAGACTGCATCCAGCGCCGTACAAACCATGGAAGCCGGCCATCGCCAGGCGGAAGAAGGTGTGGCGCGGGTACTGGAAGCAGACCAGGCACTGGTGGGCATCAGCGAAGCCGTGGCCAACATCACCGACATGACCACCCAGATCGCCGCCGCGACCGAAGAGCAAAGTGCCGTGGCTGAAGAAATCAGCCGCAACATCAGCAACATCTCGGAACTAGCGGACCAGACCTCGGAACAGGCGCATAACTCGGCGTTGCTGAGTGAAGAGCTGACCAAGACCGCCAACACGCAATACTCGTTGGTGGAGCGGTTTAACCGCTGATTGTTCTGCAATAGAAAAAACCCGGATAGCGAGAGCTTCCGGGTTTTTTATTGTGGCTCACCGCGTGACTACACATAGGGGCGCTATGCCCTACAAGAACGCCAGAATCCGCTGACTGGTGCACCTTTGGGGTCGGCTCTATCGTTTGCCGGTAGAAATCCAATCCCTTAAGCTGGTCAGTATGAATACATCTCCTTTGGAGGCTCCGATGGCCACCACCAGAAAGATCGACAAGCCAGTCAAAAAAGTCATTCGCGATGAACTGACTTTTCTTGATGTCCGGCAAGCCGCGCGTGATGGGCAGAAAGCGTTCGATAAATATGTGATCACTGGCAAGCTACCCATAACAAAGTAGCCATAGATGCCAGCAGTCAAAATCTCTGCGCTTTTCGAACAAATCAACAACTGGAAAAATTTCGCCGCTCATTTTTATAACTACAAAGTGTGCGGCGAACTGCCCGCTATTTTTGGGCGAGACGAACGACTCGACCTCAGCGATATGCATCACATCCACCTGGCCAGTACCCAAGCGACCCAGGCGCGGTGGGCAAAAATAGACCGCCAGTATTATCGAACTGCCCTGGTTGACGATCCTGACAACGACTTCTGGCTTATCTACGCCTACGATGCTTTCCGGGATGAATACCTTTTGCTGACAATCACTGGCCCGGATGCCCATAACCGGAGTGAGTGGGGTTCATTTCTGCGAACGGTGCATTACGAGATTGTTGAGCCATGGGTCGTGGGAAAAGTCATCTATCTGGACCTCGACGACTTTTGATTAACTGGCTGGCCAGTTCTCGGAAAATGTATTTAGTGGGTGATAACAAAAAACCGGATAGTGAGAGCTATCCGGTTTTTTGTTTTTGATTTGGCGTTACACGCGGTTACCAGCGATTACTGTGGCAAGCGCAGCCTGTCCAGCAGTCGATTTACCAGCAGCTCGTTCAACATGATCAGCTGTTGCAGCGCCAGCAGCGGTTTGCGTTCCGGGCCTTTTACCGAGTTGGCGATATTGCCGGCCATGGCGTTGGCTGACGACAGTGATTCACTGGCTTCGACAAGCAGTGTTTCGTCATCGAGCGTGGGATCGACCATGTAGATGGGACGGGCCTTGGGTGGGAAGTACTTCGGAATTTCGGGGCCGAGGTAAAAGTCGAGTGCGCGGTCGGCGGCTTCTTTTGTCTTTTGGGACTCGAGCTCGGGGTCTTGGAGGATTGGGTCGGCTTCTGGTGGGTTAGGCGTGGCTTTGAACATAGATTTAACTCCAGTTTCGAATATTTAGGAGCCATCACCCTCGCTACCAAACGAAGGGTGGTGGCCATACGCGGGTTGGTAGACCGGTCGAAACGGGAAACCCGGCGCTCACAAAGGAGCCCCGCGCATGCCCACCATAAAATCTGAGCCCCAAATAAGGGACTGCATATGGTGACGCCATACGACGGTTTCGAAGCGGGCTACCAAACCCGATCACTGTTTTTCAGTGACAGGGAAACGATATAGCCCTTTCCAAACCGCGTAAGCCGGCGGATTCTGGCGTACGCGTAGGCAACGACGCAAGGTGTTGTAGCCCTTATGGCGTAACGGTTCGTGTACTTTAAACGTGGTGACGCGATCGTGTTTATTCGCTGGAAATGCCGGGCTGGGGGGCTTTCAGTTTTTGTGGTGTGTCAGTGAAATCCTTACCCCTCACCCTAGCCCTCTCCCCGAGGGAGAGGGGACTGACGGAGTGTTTGGGCGAGGTACGCCGACGTGGGATACCGAGTTGAACTCAGGTTTTGAACAGCACTTCAATCGGCTCCTAACCACTCAACAGGATGAGCGTTAGCTCGGCTGCAGCTTTTGATCTTGATCCACGGGCGACTTCGGAAGGCTGAGTGGAGGGATTTATCCGGGGGTGGGAGCGCAGCGACCGTTTGGCGAAGCCAAACACATCGAGAGGAGGTGCAGCGAAGCAAACCGGAGGCGATGCCCCCGGATGAATCCCGGAGCGAAGGAACCCCGAGCCTCAGCGAGCGGGCCGGACGTAGGAGCAAGACCTTTTGGTTACTTTTGGGGCGTTTGCCAAAAGTGACCCGCCGTAAGGGCGGAACCCTAAGCAGCCATAACCGCAGCAACGGATATACACCCCAAAACCAAACCTCAACGAAGAAACCCGGCAACCCTCTCCGCCGCCAAAGCCAAATGCTGCTCATGCGTAAACCCGGAAACCTTGAGCGGCTTCAAATCATGATCCCCAGAGGCCAGCCAAAACACCTCAACACTCGGCGATAGATCGTAAGCCTCGACAGCGTCCCGATTCCCCAGAGCATCCCGCTCCCCCTGAACAATCAACGTCCGAGTCCGCAAAGAAGCCAAATGCTCAACCCGAGGCTTCTCCGGTTTCCCCACCGCATAAAACGGATACCCCAGGCAAACCAACGCATCCGCGCCAAGCTCATCGGCAAGCAGACTGGCCATCCGCCCCCCCATAGACTTCCCGCCAACCGCCAAAACCCCAGCGACATGAAGTCGCACCAAGCCATAAACCTCACGCCAGCACTCCTGCAATTTCCCCGCAGGATTCGGCGGCCGCTTGACCCCATCAACCCGCCGCTGCGCCATATAAGGAAACTCAAACCGCAACACGTTCACCCCCAGCCCAGCAAGGCGCCCAGCCATATCGTTCATCCAGTCGCTATCCATCGGCGCCCCCGCCCCATGCGCCAGGATGAGCGTCGCCGAAGCCTCGCCAACAGCGGCATCCCAAAGCCACCCGTGATCCCGCAGGCACTGCGCCCATTGATCCCCGTCAATACTGGCCTTGTGCTGTTTGTCCATGCTTGCCTCGCTTTTAGTCTGCCTATAACTCCAGGCGAAGGACGCGCTGTTGGCGCTCACTTCGGCTGAACCGTGGATGGGGAACCATGAACACTTCTATCAGTACCGCCTACAACTACAAGGTGGTCCGCCAATTCGCCATTATGACGGTGGTGTGGGGCATCGTCGGCATGGGGCTCGGGGTTTTTCTCGCGGCTCAATTGGTCTGGCCCGAACTCAACTTCAACCTGCCGTGGACCAGCTTCGGACGCCTGCGCCCGCTGCACACCAACGCGGTGATCTTCGCGTTCGGCGGCTGTGCCTTGTTCGCCAGTTCGTTCTACTCGGTGCAGCGCACCTGCCAGACCCAGCTGTTTGCGCCGAAAATCGCCGCGTTCTGCTTCTGGGGCTGGCAGCTTGTGATTCTATTGGCGGCCATCAGCCTGCCACTGGGTTACACCAGTTCCAAGGAATACGCCGAGCTGGAATGGCCGATCGACATCCTGATCACCATCGTCTGGGTCGCCTACGCCATCGTGTTCTTCGGCACGATCATGCAGCGCAAGACCAAGCACATTTATGTGGGCAACTGGTTCTTCGGCGCGTTCATCATCACCGTGGCGATCCTGCACATCGTCAACAATCTTGAGTTGCCGGTGAGCTTTACCAAGTCCTACTCGGTGTACGCCGGTGCAACCGATGCGATGGTGCAATGGTGGTACGGCCACAACGCCGTAGGCTTTTTCCTCACCGCCGGTTTCCTCGGGATGATGTACTACTTCGTGCCGAAACAGGCCGAACGTCCGGTGTATTCGTATCGTCTGTCGATCGTGCACTTCTGGGCGCTGATCACCCTGTACATCTGGGCCGGCCCGCACCACTTGCACTACACCGCGCTGCCGGACTGGGCGCAGTCGCTGGGCATGGTGATGTCGCTGATTCTGCTGGCACCGAGCTGGGGCGGCATGATCAACGGCATGATGACCCTCTCCGGCGCCTGGCATAAGTTGCGCAGCGACCCGATCCTGCGCTTCCTCGTGGTATCGCTGGCGTTCTACGGCATGTCGACCTTCGAAGGTCCGATGATGGCGATCAAGACTGTCAACGCCCTCTCCCACTACACCGACTGGACCATTGGCCACGTACACGCCGGCGCGCTCGGCTGGGTGGCGATGATTTCCATCGGCGCGCTGTACCACATGATTCCGAAAGTCTTCGGCAAAGAGCAGATGCACAGCATCGGCCTGATCAACGCGCACTTCTGGCTCGCGACCATCGGCACCGTGCTCTACATCGCCTCGATGTGGGTCAACGGCATCGCCCAGGGCCTGATGTGGCGTGCGGTGAACGAGGACGGCACGCTGACCTACTCCTTCGTCGAAACCCTGGTGGCCAGCCACCCGGGCTTCGTCGTGCGGCTGATCGGCGGGGCGATCTTCCTCAGCGGCATGTTCCTGATGGCTTACAACACCTGGCGCACCGTGCGGGCCTCGCAGCCTGCTGACGTCGTTGCTGCCGCGCAGATGGCCTGAGGAGTCCGCCATGAAACACGAAACGATTGAAAAGAACGTCGGCCTGCTGATGCTGCTGATGGTGTTCGCCGTGAGCATCGGCGGCCTGACCCAGATCGTCCCGCTGTTCTTCCAGGACGTGACCAACAAACCGGTGGAGGGCATGAAGCCCTACACCGCGCTGCAGCTGGAAGGTCGCGACATCTACATCCGCGAAGGCTGCGTCGGTTGCCACTCGCAGATGATCCGTCCGTTCCGCGCCGAAACCGAACGCTACGGGCACTACTCGGTGGCCGGTGAAAGCGTGTGGGACCACCCGTTCCTGTGGGGCTCGAAACGTACCGGTCCGGACCTGGCCCGCGTCGGGGCGCGCTACTCGGATGACTGGCACCGCGCGCACTTGTACAACCCGCGCAACGTTGTACCGGAATCGAAAATGCCGGCCTACCCATGGCTGGTCACCCAACCGGTCGACAGCAGCCACACCGAAACCAAGCTCAAGACCATGCGCACCCTCGGCGTGCCGTACACCGACGACGACATTAGCGGCGCGGTGGCCAGCCTCAAGGGCAAGACCGAAATGGACGCCCTCGTCTCCTACCTGCAAGTGCTCGGCACTGCGATCAAGAGCAAGAGGTGAGCCATGGTCTTTGAATTGAGCGCGGGGCTGATTCGCGGCCTCGGCACGGTCGTGGTGTTCGTGGCCTTCGTCGGCCTGACCCTGTGGGTGTTCAACCGCAAGCGCACGCCGGAGTTCGCCGAAGCGCGCCTGCTGCCGTTTGCCGACGAGCCACAACCCGACACTACCCAAGCTAATGAAACAAGGAGTACCCGGCCATGACCACCTTCTGGAGTACGTGGATCTGCGTACTGACCATCGGCAGCCTGATCGGCCTGACCTGGCTGCTGGTCGGCACCCGTCGGGGCGAAACCAAGGGCAGCGTCGACCAGACCATGGGCCACAGCTTCGACGGCATCGAGGAGTACGACAACCCGCTGCCGCAGTGGTGGTTCATGCTGTTCGCCGGCACGCTGGTGTTTTCCGTGGGCTATCTGATTCTTTATCCGGGCCTGGGCAACTGGAAAGGCATCCTGCCTGGCTACGAGGATGGCTGGACCGGCGTCCACGAATGGGAAAAGGAAATGAGCAAGGCGGACGCCAGGTTCGGGCCGATCTTCGCCAAGTTCGCCGCGATGCCGGTGGAAGAAGTGGCGAAGGATCCGCAGGCGCTGAAAATGGGTGGCCGTCTGTTCGCCTCCAATTGCTCGGTGTGCCACGGCTCGGACGCCAAGGGTGCGTTCGGTTTCCCTAACCTCGCCGACAAGGACTGGCGTTGGGGCGGCAGCGCCGAAACCATCAAGACCACCATCATGGGTGGCCGGATGGCGGCAATGCCGGCATGGGGTGAAGTGCTGGGTGAGACTGGCGTGAAAAACGTCGCCGCCTATGTGCGTCATGAACTGGCGGGGCTGCCACTGCCGGCGGACAACAAGGCTGATCTCCAAGCGGGTCAGCAGGCGTTCAGCACAACCTGCACCGCCTGTCACGGGGCAAACGGCCAGGGCACCGAAGCCATGGGCGCGCCGAACCTGACGCACCCGGCCGGTTTCATCTACGGCACCAGCCTGACCCAGCTCGAGCAAACCATTCGCCATGGCCGTCAAGGCCACATGCCCGCTCAGAACGAGCTGCTGGGCAACGATAAAGTGCAACTGCTCGCCGCTTACGTATACAGTCTGTCAAAAAATACTGAGCAATTGAGCGACAAGCTTCAAGCTGAAAGCTCCAAGTAAAATCACAAGCAATGTATACAATCCTGCAGGCGACATGATTCGTCTTGTCGCTTGCAGCTTGCAGCTTGCAGCTGCTTCCTTTTGTCGCACCCCTTCACCCCCTCTCCTTTCGGTTACCCGGATTCGGGTCTACGCTTGCTCGATGCGGACTGGCCCGTGCCGGTTCCAGGTCGACCCCGAGCGAGGAATTGAACGAATCGGCTGACTGACATGGCCGCAAAGGCCGGTAGATACCGGCTGTCGTGCCCATTACCGTCCGTCACCCTAACCGAGCGTTCGAACACACCCCGTTACATCCGACCGGGACCCCTCGCTTTTTTCGTCCGCTGCGACATTTTGTCCGAGGGCAATTTTGTCCTTACGCGGCGCATGGAAAGGCCGCAGAATCAGCGTTGGAAAGCATTGACCCAGGTCATGGCGCGTTGCATTGACCCCCTGCTTTCTACATACTTGCGGCCGATTTTAATCCTAATAAAACACCCAAACCGTGGAACCTTAGAATGAGCACAGCAATCAGTCCGACTGCTTATAACTATAAGGTAGTCCGCCAGTTCGCCATCATGACGGTGGTCTGGGGGATCCTTGGCATGGGGCTCGGTGTCTTCATCGCCTCGCAACTGGTCTGGCCGGAGTTGAACTTCGGTCTGCCGTGGACGAGCTTTGGACGCCTGCGCCCGTTGCACACAAACCTGGTGATTTTCGCCTTCGGTGGTTGTGCACTGTTTGCCACTTCCTACTATGTCGTGCAGCGAACCTGCCAGACGCGACTGATTTCCGACAGCCTCGCGGCCTTCACCTTCTGGGGATGGCAAGCGGTGATCGTCGGCGCGATCATTACCTTGCCGCTGGGTTACACCACCACCAAGGAATACGCGGAACTGGAATGGCCGATCGCCATTTTGCTGGCCATTGTCTGGATTTCCTACGGACTGGTGTTCTTCGGCACCATCACCAAGCGCAAGACCAAGCACATCTATGTCGGTAACTGGTTCTACGGTGCGTTCATCGTGGTGACCGCGATGCTGCACATCGTCAACCACATGTCGCTGCCGGTCAGCCTGTTCAAGTCCTACTCGGCCTACTCGGGCGCCACCGACGCGATGATCCAGTGGTGGTACGGCCACAACGCCGTGGGCTTCTTCCTGACCACCGGCTTCCTGGGGATGATGTACTACTTCGTGCCGAAACAGGCCGAACGTCCGATCTACTCCTATCGTCTGTCGATCGTGCACTTCTGGGCGCTGATCACCCTGTACATCTGGGCCGGCCCGCACCACCTGCACTACACCGCACTGCCGGACTGGGCACAATCGCTGGGCATGGCGATGTCGATCATCCTGCTGGCACCGAGCTGGGGCGGCATGATCAACGGCATGATGACCCTGTCGGGCGCCTGGCATAAGCTGCGCACCGACCCGATCCTGCGCTTCCTGGTGGTATCGCTGGCGTTCTACGGCATGTCGACCTTCGAAGGTCCGATGATGGCGATCAAGACCGTCAACTCGCTTTCGCACTACACCGACTGGACCATCGGCCACGTACACGCCGGTGCACTCGGCTGGGTAGCGATGATCTCGATCGGCGCGATCTACCACATGATCCCGAAACTGTTCGGCCGCGCGCAGATGCACAGCACCGGCCTGATCAACGCGCACTTCTGGCTCGCGACCATCGGTACCGTGCTGTACATCGCTTCGATGTGGGTCAACGGCATCACTCAAGGCCTGATGTGGCGTGCAATCAACGACGACGGCACCCTCACCTACTCGTTCGTCGAAGCGCTGCAGGCCAGCCACCCCGGCTTCATCGTCCGTGCCCTGGGCGGTGCGTTCTTCGCCAGCGGCATGCTGCTGATGGCTTACAACGTATGGCGCACCGTGCGCGCCTCGAACCCGGCTGAAGCCGAAGCCGCCGCCAAGATCGCCGTAGTTGGAGCTCACTGATGAAGCATGAAGCTGTCGAGAAGAATATTGGTCTGCTGGCCTTCTTCATGGTCATCGCCGTCAGCGTCGGTGGCCTGACCCAAATCGTTCCGCTGTTTTTCCAGGACGTCACCAACAAGCCGGTCGAAGGCATGAAGCCGCGCACCGCCCTTGAACTGGAAGGCCGCGACGTTTACATCGCCAACGGCTGTGTCGGCTGCCACTCGCAGATGATCCGTCCGTTCCGTGCCGAAACCGAACGCTATGGCCACTACTCGGTCGCCGGTGAAAGCGTCTGGGATCACCCGTTCCTGTGGGGTTCCAAACGTACCGGCCCGGACCTGGCCCGCGTCGGCGGTCGTTACTCCGATGACTGGCAGCGTGCGCACTTGTACAACCCGCGCAACGTCGTCCCCGAGTCGAAAATGCCGGCCTACCCGTTCCTCGTAGAAAACAAGCTCGATGGCAAAGACACGGCCAAGAAAATGGAAGTGTTGCGCACGCTCGGCGTCCCTTACACCGACGAAGACATCGCCGGTGCAAGAGATGCCGTGAAGGGCAAAACCGAAATGGACGCGCTGGTGGCCTATCTGCAAGGCCTGGGCACCATCATCAAAAGCAAACGGTGATTCTGATGGATATCGGGATGATTCGAGGCCTGGGCACCGTTGTCGTGATGGTTGCCTTCATCGGCCTGGCGTTGTGGGTGTTCAGCCCCAAGCGCAAGTCGGAGTTTGAAGACGCGACCTTGCTGCCCTTCGCGGATGATCCCGAAGCCATCAAGCACGTCGAGCAAGCTTCTAGGAGTAACAAAGAATGACTACATTCTGGAGTCTGTACGTCACAGTCCTCAGTCTCGGTACGATCTTTTCCCTGACCTGGCTGCTGCTGTCGACCCGCAAGGGCCAGCGCAGCGAGCAGACGGACGAGACGGTCGGCCACTCCTTCGACGGGATCGAGGAGTACGACAACCCGCTGCCGAAATGGTGGTTCATGCTGTTCGTGGGCACCATCGTGTTCGCTCTGGGTTATCTGGTGCTGTACCCGGGCCTGGGCAACTGGAAAGGCCTGCTGCCGGGCTACAACTACCTCGATACCGAGAAGCAGACCGCGTTCGCCAACGGCCAGACCGGCTGGACCGGCGTTCACGAGTGGGAAAAGGAAATGGCGCGTTCGGATGCCAAGTTCGGTCCGATCTTCGCCAAGTTCGCCGCCATGCCGATCGAAGAAGTCGCCAAGGATCCACAAGCCCTGAAAATGGGTGGCCGCCTGTTCGCCTCCAACTGCTCGGTCTGCCACGGTTCCGACGCCAAGGGCGCTTATGGCTTCCCGAACCTGACCGACGCCGACTGGCGCTGGGGCGGCGAGCCGGAAACCATCAAGACCACCATCATGGGCGGTCGTCACGCGGTGATGCCGGCCTGGGCTGAAGTGATCGGTGAGCAAGGCGTGGCCGATGTGGCTGCGTTCGTACTGACCAATCTGGATGGCCGCAAGCTGCCGGAAGGCACCAAGGCAGATCCGGCCAATGGCCAGAAACTGTTCGCCGCCAACTGCGTGGCCTGCCACGGCCCGGCGGGTAAAGGTACGCCAGCCATGGGCGCACCCGATCTGACCCACCCGGCCGCGTTCATCTACGGTTCGAGCTTCGCCCAACTGCAGCAGACCATCCGTTACGGCCGTCAGGGCCAGATGCCTGCCCAGGAACAACTGCAAGGCAACGACAAGGTTCACCTGCTGGCGGCTTACGTTTACAGCCTGTCCCACGGTGAAAAACCAGCGGAAGCCGAGGCCCAGTAAGGCCAACGCCTGAAGCAAACAAAGCGGCCCCGCCAATGAGAATTGGCGGGGCCGTTTTGTTTCTGCCTTTTTGAATGCCCGACCAGCGGTCAGGCTCGTCAGGCCTTCCCGGTTGTGAGACGAGGCATGAGGTAGTAACGTTGCTACATATCTTTTTCAGGAGAGGTCGCAATGATGGCCATCACCACCATTTCCAGCCGCGAATTCAATCAGGACACAAGCAGTGCCAAAAAAGCCGCACGCAATGGGCCGGTGATCATCACGGATCGTGGCAAGCCCGCCCACGTACTGCTAAGCATTGAGGAGTACGAAAAACTAACCGGCCTCAACGCGAGCATCGTCGATCTGCTGGTCATGCCTGAAGCGGCAGACATCGAGTTCGAAACCGAGCGTGCCGTGATCACTCACCGCCCTGTGGACCTGTCCTGAATGTATTTGCTAGACACCAATGTAATTTCCGAATTGCGCAAACCCCAGGCCGACAAGAACGTTGTCGCCTGGGCCAGAACGATCATTGCCCCTCGCATGTTTATCTCGGCCATTACGCTGAAGGAACTGGAGACCGGCGTCCTACGCATGGAGCGCCGTGATCCGGCTCAGGGAAAGATTCTGCGCACCTGGCTCAAGCGCCACGTAATGCCGGCCTTCGATGCGCGAATCCTGCCGGTCGATGCAGCTGTCGCCCTGCGCTGCGCGCGCATTCATGTGCCGGATCAGGCCAATGAAAGCGATGCGCTGATTGCCGCGACGGCACTGGTTCATGGGCTGACGGTGGTCACCCGCAATGTCGCCGACTTTGAATCCAGCGGCGTTGCGCTGATCAATCCGTGGGAATGAAAGACCCGCATCTCAGCTTCACATCTCGCAACTGAAATTCGATGGGCACATTGGCTGGCAAGCGATAACGTCCTGCTGCAGCCGATGGGCTGCCTACCTCACAACTCATCTTGCAAGGAAGCTATCCGATGAACGAACAACATCCGAATCAGGAAACTGATCAGCCGATTCAAATGGGTGAACAGACGCCACAAATTGACGAAGCCAACAGCGACAGCCTGAGACGACAAACACGATCCATCGTGAACGAAGCCACTGCCGACAGAAAGCGCAGTACCGGCGGGATGGACAGCCTTGGCGGCGGCCGGTTGCTTTGACCGATTGATGAAAGCGGCGGCAATTTCCGGGTTTGGGTGACTGAGCCGTCGCGATGTCAGCAGCACCCATCGTCTATAGTCAATTGATCTGCATCATGCTTTGTTACATTCGCTACACCATTCATGATTTTTCCCCAACGCGACCAAAGGTCGCACCCGTTCGTCGGTAGTACAGGCGTATCATTGCGCCACCGCAACACCCCTTTTTGACCCCGGCCGGCACGTATCGACCGAGGCATTTTTCCACTGCCGTGGGATGCAATGATGAGCAACCAGATTCCGGTACACGACGTCACGCCACCCAGTAAGAACGCAAACAACAGCGTCGACCTTTACGCCTCTCGAGAAAAAATCTACACCCGTGCTTTCACCGGCCTGTTCCGCAATCTGCGGATGATGGGCGGCGCGGCGCTGTTCCTGCTGTATTTCGGTACGGTGTGGTTGAACTGGGGCGGTCACCAGGCAGTGTGGTGGAACCTGCCGGAGCGCAAGTTCTTCATTTTCGGCGCCACCTTCTGGCCGCAGGATTTCATTCTGCTTTCCGGGCTGTTGATCATTGCCGCCTTCGGTCTGTTCTTCATCACCGTGTATGCCGGCCGGGTCTGGTGTGGTTACACCTGTCCCCAAAGCGTATGGACGTGGATTTTCATGTGGTGCGAGAAGGTCACCGAAGGCGACCGCAACCAGCGCATCAAGCTCGACAAGGCGCCGATGAGCGCCAACAAGTTCCTGCGTAAATTCGCCAAGCACGCGCTGTGGCTGCTGATCGGCTTCGTCACCGGCATGACCTTCGTCGGCTACTTCTCGCCGATCCGCGAACTGGTAATCGAATTCTTCACCGGCCAGGCCGATGGCTGGTCGTATTTCTGGGTCGGTTTCTTCACCCTGGCCACTTACGGCAATGCCGGCTGGCTGCGTGAGCAGGTGTGCATCTACATGTGTCCGTATGCACGCTTCCAGAGCGTGATGTTCGACAAGGACACGCTGATCGTTTCCTACGACCCGCGTCGCGGTGAAAGCCGTGGTCCGCGCAAGAAAGGCATCGACTACAAGGCTCAGGGCCTGGGCGACTGCATCGACTGCACCATGTGCGTCCAGGTCTGCCCGACCGGCATCGACATCCGCGACGGCCTGCAGATCGAATGCATCGGCTGCGCCGCGTGCATCGACGCCTGCGACAGCATCATGGACAAGATGGATTACCCGCGCGGGCTGATCAGCTACACCACCGAACACAACTTGTCCGGGCAGAAAACCCATAAACTGCGGCCACGCCTGATCGGTTATGCCGTGGTGCTGCTGGCGATGATCAGCCTGCTGGTGACGGCCTTCTTCATGCGTTCGCTGGTGGGTTTCGACGTCAGCAAGGACCGCGTGCTGTACCGAGAAAACGCCGAAGGCCGGATCGAAAACGTCTACAGCCTGAAGATCATGAACAAGGATCAGCGCGACCACACCTACGTGCTGGAAGCCGCCGGTTTGCCGGATCTGCGCCTGCAAGGCAAACGCGAGATCAAGGTGCCGGCCGGGGAAATCTTCAGCATGCCGGTCGAGCTGTCGAGCGCGCCTGAACAATTGCCTTCGAGCACCAACGAGGTGAAATTCATCCTCAGGGATGCCGATGACGACAGCGTCCACGTAGAAGCCAAGAGCCGGTTCATCGGCCCACAAAATCGTTGAGAGAACTGAACATGCCCGCAGCAAACGCCGCAAGTCCCTGGTACAAGCACCTTTGGCCATGGATCATCATCGCGATTCTGGCCTGTTCGGTGACCCTGACGCTGTCCATGGTGACCATCGCGGTGAACAACCCGGACAACCTGGTCAACGACAACTACTACGAGGCCGGCAAGGGCATCAATCGTTCGCTGGACCGTGAATTGCTGGCTCAGACCCTGAAGATGCGCGCCGCTGTGCACCTGGATGATGTCACCGGCGAAGTCGACCTGCGCCTGAGCGGCGACAGCCAGCCGAAAACCCTGGAACTGAACCTGATCTCGCCGACCCAGCCGGAGAAGGATCGCAAGATCGTCCTGGCCCGCAGCGAGACTGAAACGGGCCGCTACATTGGCCAGTTGAGCGACAAGGTCGAAGGCCGGCGCTTTGTTGAATTGCTGGGCACTCAGGACGATCACGTGTGGCGGATGTTCGAGGAAGAGCTGGTCAACCATGACAAGGATCTGTTGCTGGGTGATGAGCCGTTGCAGGGTGCAGAAGACCTGAAGAAATAAGCCTTACTCTGATCGTTCCCGCGCTCTGCGTGGGCACGCCGCCAGGGACGCTCCGCGTCCCAGCCGAAGCGGACGCGGAGCGTCCGGGGAGGCATTCCCACGCGGAGCGTGGGAACGATCATCGGAACGCCTCATGACCATTCCAATCCCCTGCTACCACTGCGCCCTGCCCGTCCCGTCCGGCAGTCGCTTCACCGCCGTCGTGCTCGGGGAATCCCGCGAGTTCTGCTGCCCCGGCTGTCAGGCCGTGGCCGAAGCCATCGTCGCCGGCGGCCTGGAAAGTTATTACCAGCATCGCAGCGAAGCTTCGGCCAACCCCGAAGCGCTGCCGGTGCAACTGGTCGATGAGCTTGAGCTGTACGACCGCGCCGACGTGCAGCAACCCTTCGTGCGCCACGAAGGTGAGCTGGCCGAAACCACGTTGCTGATGGAAGGCATCAGTTGCGCCGCGTGCGGCTGGCTGATTGAGAAACACCTGCGCACCCTGCCCGCCGTGGCCGAGGCGCGGCTGAACCTGTCCAACCATCGCCTGCATGTGCGCTGGGCTGACGGGCAATTGCCGCTGAGCCAGATCCTCGGCGAACTGCGCCACATCGGTTACGCCGCACACCCGTATCAGGCCGACCGCGCCAGCGAACAACTGGCCAGTGAAAACCGCCTGGCCCTGCGCCAGCTCGGGGTCGCCGGGCTGTTGTGGTTCCAGGCGATGATGGCGACTATGGCGACCTGGCCGGAATTCAACATCGACCTCAGCCCGGAGCTGCATACGATCCTGCGCTGGGTCGCGCTGTTCCTGACCACGCCGATCGTGTTCTACAGCTGCGCGCCGTTTTTCAAAGGCGCCATGCGCGACTTGCGCACCCGTCATCTGACCATGGACGTCTCGGTGTCGCTGGCGATCGGCGCGGCTTACGTCGCCGGGATCTGGACCTCTATTACCGGGGTCGGCGAGCTGTATTTCGACGCGGTGGGCATGTTCGCGCTGTTCCTGCTCGCCGGGCGCTACCTCGAACGCCGCGCCCGCGAGCGCACCGCTGCCGCCACCGCGCAACTGGTCAATCTGCTGCCCGCCTCGTGCCTGCGCCTCGACGACGCCGGCCAGAGCGAGCGGATCCTGCTCAGCGAACTGCGCCTCGGTGACCGGGTGCTGGTGCAGCCCGGTTCGGTGCTGCCGGCGGACGGCAAGATCCTTGATGGCCAGTCGAGCATCGACGAATCGGTGCTGACCGGCGAATACCTGCCGCAACCGCGTACCAAGGGCGATGCGGTCACCGCCGGTACGCTGAACGTGGAAGGTGCGCTGACCGTCGAGGTGCAGGCACTCGGCCAGGACACGCGGCTGTCGGCCATCGTCCGCCTGCTGGATCGCGCCCAGGCGGAAAAACCACGACTGGCGGAAATCGCCGACCGTGCTGCGCAATGGTTCCTGCTGCTGTCGTTGATCGCGGCGGCCGCCATCGGCCTGCTGTGGTGGGAACTGGATTCGTCACGGGCGTTCTGGATCGTCCTCGCGATGCTGGTTGCAACCTGCCCGTGCGCGCTGTCTCTGGCGACGCCGACCGCCCTCACCGCCGCCACCGGCACCCTGCACAAACTCGGCCTGCTGCTGACGCGCGGCCATGTGCTGGAAGGCTTGAATCAGATCGACACGGTGATCTTCGACAAGACCGGCACCCTCACCGAAGGCCGACTGGTACTGCGTTCGATCCGCCCGCTCGGGGCCCTCGACAACGATCAATGCCTGAGCCTGGCCGCCGCCCTGGAAAACCGTTCCGAACACCCGATCGCCCGCGCCTTCGGTCGCGCACCGCTGGCTGCCGAAGAGGTCCACAGCACGCCGGGCCTGGGGCTTGAAGGGTTGGTTGGCGAACAACGCTTGCGCATCGGCCAGGCGGATTTTGTCTGTGATCTCAGCGGCGTGCCTGTGCCCTCGATGCCGAAGGAACCGGGGCAATGGTTGCTGCTCGGTGACAGTAACGGACCGCTGGCCTGGTTCGCCCTCGACGACCGTCTGCGCGACGACGCCCCCGCCCTGCTCGCCGCGTGCAAGGCGCGCGGCTGGCGCACGCTGCTGCTGTCGGGCGACAGTTCGCCGATGGTCGCCAGTGTCGCCGCCGAACTGGGTATCGACGAGGCCCGGGGCGGTCTGCGCCCGGACGACAAGCTGCAAGTGCTGCAACAACTGCACAAGGACGGCCGCAAGGTGTTGATGCTCGGTGACGGCGTGAACGACGTGCCGGTACTGGCCGCTGCGGACATCAGCGTGGCCATGGGCTCGGCCACTGATCTGGCGAAAACCAGTGCCGACGCGGTGCTGCTGTCCAACCGCCTCGACGCCTTGGTACAAGCCTTCACGCTGGCCCGCCGTACTCGCAGGGTGATCATCGAGAACCTGTTGTGGGCCGCGCTGTACAATGGCCTCATGTTGCCGTTCGCCGCCCTCGGCTGGATCACTCCGGTGTGGGCCGCCGTCGGCATGTCGATCAGTTCGCTGACCGTGGTACTCAACGCCCTGCGCCTGACTCGCCTGCCGAGTGCGCCGGCCGTCAGCGCCACGTCAGAAACCCGCCCGCTGCCGGCCTGAGCCGCGCGGGCATGGAGTACAGATGCCAGCTCTCTACGTGATGATTCCGGCCGCGCTGCTGATCGTGGCCATCGCCGTCTACATCTTCTTCTGGGCGGTGGACAGCGGCCAGTACGACGACCTCGACGGTCCGGCCCACAGCATCCTGTTCGACGACCAGGACCCGAACCACACTGCCGCTGTGGACGAAGCCAACCCCGCCAAACCGGACGACAAGGCGCCACCTCATGCTTGAACTGGCGCCGCTGCTGGTGTCTGCGTTGATCCTTGGCCTGCTCGGCGGCGGCCATTGCCTGGGCATGTGTGGCGGCTTGATGGGCGCGCTGACTCTGGCGATTCCCAAGGAACAACGCAGCCGACGCTTTCGATTGTTGCTGGCCTATAACCTCGGGCGAATCCTCAGCTATGCCACGGCCGGTCTGCTGATCGGGCTGGCGGGATGGGCGGTGGCCAACAGTCCCGCTGCGCTGTTCATGCGGGTTTTGGCCGGGTTGCTGCTGATCGCCATGGGCCTGTATCTGGCGGGCTGGTGGAGCGGTCTGACCCGCATCGAAAGCCTTGGCCGAGGACTGTGGCGTTACATTCAACCCGTCGCCAACCGCTTGCTGCCGGTGTCGAGCCTGCCCCGGGCCTTGCTGCTCGGCGCGCTGTGGGGATGGCTGCCGTGCGGGCTGGTTTACAGCACGTTGCTGTGGTCGGCCAGTCAGGGCAATGCGTTGGACAGTGCATTGCTGATGCTCGCCTTCGGGCTCGGCACCTGGCCGGTGTTGCTGGCCACCGGCCTCGCGGCCGAGCGGGTCACGGCGCTGTTGCGCAAACGCAGCGTGCGCATGGCCGGCGGTCTGCTGGTGATCCTGTTCGGTATCTGGACCCTGCCGGGGCCGCACCAGCACTGGCTGATGGGCCACTGATCCCGTTGATGCAAATCAAGATGCCTTTTCGCGCCCTCCCCTAGACTCGGCACACTGCCAGCCTATCCGGGGGAATGCCCGCATGCTCGACGCCATTCGTTGGGACACCGATTTGATCCGCCGCTACGACTTGGCGGGGCCGCGCTACACCTCGTACCCGACGGCCGTGCAATTTCACAGTCAGGTCGGCACCTTCGACCTGTTTCATGCCCTGCGCGACAGCCGCAAGGCCCTGCGCCCGCTGTCGCTGTACGTACACGTGCCGTTCTGCGCGAACATCTGCTACTACTGCGCCTGCAACAAGGTCATCACCAAGGATCGCGGCCGCGCGCTGCCCTATCTGCAACGGCTCGAGCAGGAAATCCAGCTGATCGCCTGTCACCTCGACCCGGCGCAGAAAGTCGAGCAACTGCACTTCGGCGGCGGCACGCCGACCTTTCTCAGCCACGATGAATTGCGCCAGTTGATGGCGCACCTGCGCAAGCATTTCAATCTGCTGGACGATGACTCTGGCGATTACGGCATCGAGATCGACCCGCGCGAAGCCGACTGGTCGACCATGGGCCTGCTGCGCGAATTGGGCTTCAACCGGGTCAGCATCGGCCTGCAGGATCTCGACCCGGCGGTACAACGGGCGGTCAATCGCCTGCAAAGTCTGGAGGAAACCCGCGCGGTGATCGACGCAGCGCGCACCCTGCAATTTCGCTCGATCAACATCGACCTGATTTATGGCCTGCCCAAGCAGACTCCAGATAATTTCGCCCGCACCGTCGAGGAAGTCATCAGCCTGCAACCGGACCGGCTCTCGGTATTCAACTACGCACACCTGCCGGAACGCTTCATGCCGCAGCGGCGGATCAACGGCAACGAACTGCCGAGCCCGGCGCAGAAACTGGAAATGCTGCAGCGGACCATCGAACAACTGACCGCCGCCGGCTATCGCTACATCGGCATGGACCACTTCGCCCTGCCCGACGATGAACTGGCGATTGCTCAGGAAGAATCGACCCTGCAACGCAATTTCCAAGGCTACACCACCCACGGTCACTGCGACCTGATCGGCCTGGGCGTGTCGGCCATCAGCCAGATCGGCGATCTGTACTGCCAGAACAGCAGCGACCTCAATCACTACCAGAACACCCTCGCCGGCGCGCAACTCGCCACCAGCAGAGGCCTGGTGTGCAACGCTGACGACCGCCTGCGCCGCGCAGTGATTCAGCAACTGATCTGCAATTTCAGCCTGGACTTCGCCGAGATCGAGCGCAGCTTCAACATCGATTTTCAGGGCTACTTCGGCGCGCTCTGGCCACAATTGCAGGGCATGGCGCAGGACGGGTTGATCGAACTGGATCGCGAACGCATCACCGTGCTGCCGGCCGGACGACTGCTGGTGCGTTCGGTGTGCATGGTGTTCGATGCGTATCTGGAACAGCAGAATCGCCAACGCTTTTCCCGGGTGATCTGACTTGTCATCAACAACGCAGGGGGCTGCGTATCCATAGCGGTCATCGAAACGGTGCCTTGCACGCCGTCCGAGACACGTTTATCGGCCGTCATCCCTGCGGCGTTTTGCCGGCCGGGCAATCTCGCCACAGGCTGGCCTGAATGTCCTCCGCTGGGTTACCCTTACGCCTTATGTGTGTTTTCCCACAAGGATTTAAGAAATGTCCGAGCCAGTTAAACTGCGCGCTCACAACCAGGCTAATTGCAAGGATTGCAGCCTGGCCCCTCTCTGCCTGCCACTTTCGCTGAATCTGGAAGACATGGAAGCGCTGGACGAAATCGTTAAACGGGGTCGCCCGTTGAAAAAGGGTGAGTTCCTGTTCCGCCAGGGCGACACCTTCGATTCCGTTTATGCAGTACGCTCCGGCGCTCTGAAGACCTTCAGCCTGAGCGATACCGGCGAAGAACAACTGACCGGCTTCCACCTGCCGAGCGAGCTGGTCGGGCTGTCCGGCATGGACACCGAGAAACACCCGGTTTCCGCCCAGGCCCTTGAAACCACCTCGGTCTGCGAAATTCCGTTCGAACGCCTTGATGAGCTGGCCCTGCAACTGCCGCAGCTACGCCGTCAGCTGATGCGCGTGATGAGCCGCGAAATCCGCGACGACCAACAGATGATGTTGCTGCTGTCGAAGAAAACCGCCGACGAGCGCATCGCCACCTTCCTGGTCAACCTGTCGGCGCGTTTCCGCGCTCGCGGCTTCTCGGCCAATCAGTTCCGCCTGAGCATGTCGCGCAATGAAATCGGCAACTATCTTGGGCTGGCGGTGGAAACCGTGTCCCGGGTCTTCACCCGCTTCCAGCAGAACGAACTGATCGCCGCCGAGGGCAAGGAAATCCACATCCTCGACCCGATCCAGCTCTGCGCCCTGGCCGGCGGCTCGCTCGAAGTCTGATCTCGACCCGCGGCCGAGCGAATCGTTTCAGCCGCGGGTATACTGCGCCGTTTGCAGCCCTGCCAGGACACCTCGACGATGGTCTTCGACTCCTTCGACATCAAATCCCTGATCCGCCCCGTGATCGACTTCCCGAAACCGGGCGTGATTTTTCGCGACATCACCCCGCTGTTCCAGTCGCCCAAGGCCTTGCGCCTGGTGATGGACAGCTTCGCCCATCGCTACGTCGAGGCCGACTTCACCCACATCGGTGCGATGGATGCGCGTGGTTTCCTGATCGGTTCGGTACTGGCCTATCAGTTGAACAAGCCGCTGGTGTTGTTCCGCAAGCAGGGCAAGCTGCCGGCGGACGTGCTGGCCGAAGGTTACGCGACCGAGTACGGCGAAGCGTTTCTGGAAGTGCACGCCGACAGCCTGTGCGAAGGCGACTCGGTGGTGATGTTCGATGACCTGATCGCCACCGGCGGCACGCTGATCGCAGCGGCCAACCTGATCCGCCGCATGGGCGCCCGCGTTCATGAAGCGGCGGCGATCATCGATCTGCCGGAACTGGGTGGTTCGCAGCGTCTTGAGGACATGGGGATTCCAACGTTCTGCCTGACGCAGTTTGCGTTGACTGATAAGTAAAACCCCGCGCCTGATCGTTCCCACGCTCTGCGTGGGAATGCCTCAACGGACGCTCCGCGTTCGGCTTTGGAAGGGACGCGGAGCGTCCCGGGCTGCATTCCCACGCGGAGCGTGGGAACGATCAAACACCGAAGATTACAGTCCCATCTGTTTGCTGATGATCTCGTTCATCACTTCCCGCGTCCCGCCGCCAATCGACAGAATCCGGTTATCCCGATACAGCCGCTCCACCAGACTTTCGCGCATATAACCCAGCCCACCAAGAATCTGCACCGCCTCATTGGTAATCCGGTCCGAAGTGTCCGTGGCAAAGTTCTTGGCCATGGAAATCTCCTTGATCACGCTCTGCCCTGCCGCCATCTTCGCCGCCTGCCGATAGGTGAACTCCCGCGAGACTTCCAGCGCCGTGGCCATTTCCGCGAGGCGATGCTTGATCACCTGGAACTTGCCGATGGGTTTGCCGAACGCTTCACGCTCCTTCGCCCACTTCAGGCTTTCTTCCAGCGCCAGTTGCGCGGTCATGTTGGCCATCAGCGCCAGCGCCAGACGTTCGCTCTGAAAGTTGCCCATGATGCAGGCGAACCCCATGTTCTCCGCGCCAATCAGGTTTCCTACGGGCACCCGGCAATCATCGAAGAACAATTCAGCCGTGTCCGACGCCCACCAGCCCATTTTCTTCAGCGGCCGGCCGACGGTGAAACCGGGCGTGCCCTTCTCGATCAGCAGCAGGCTGATGCCGCCAAAACCGGGCGCGCCGGTGCGCACTGCGACGGTGTAGTAGTCGGCGCGCACGCCACTGGTAATGAAAGTTTTGCTGCCGCTGACTCGATAGTGGTCGCCATCGCGTACGGCGCGGGTCTGCAGGTTGGCGACATCGGAGCCGCCGCCCGGTTCGGTGACGGCCAGCGCGCTGACTTTCTCGCCGCTGAGTACTTGGGGGACGACGCGGTTACGCACTTCGGGCCGAGCCCATTTGACGATCGGCGGCAACCCGATATCGAGCGAGCCGAGCCCCGCCACCAGCCCGCCGGAGCCGCAGCGCATCAATTCTTCGCTGGCGGCGATCTTGGCGAACAGGTCACCTTCATGACTGCCGCCCAGCGCTTCGGGGTAACCGATGCCGAGAATGCCGGCCGCACCGGCCTTCAGGTACAGCTCACGGGGAAAGCTCTCGGCTTCTTCCCACGCATCGATGTCCGGCAGGATCTCGCGCTCGACGAAACGTCTGACGCTGTCGCGGACCATTTGGTGGCTGGGGTCGAAGTATTCCTGGAAGGCGGGCATCGGCGAACTCCATGGAAGGGTTCGCCGAACTTAACCGAGCGCTTGCTTGGCTTTCAACAGGATTGTGTGACTCAGAGGGAAATCGGCTTGCGCCCGGCAAACGAGTGGGCCAGCGTGCCGCCGTCCACCAGCTCCAGTTCGCCACCCAACGGCACGCCGTGGGCGATACGCGAGGCGATCAGGCCTTTGTTCTGCAGCAACTGGGCGATGTAGTGGGCAGTCGCTTCACCTTCCACGGTCGGGTTGGTGGCGAGGATGACTTCGGTGAAGGTGCCCGCCTCTTCGATCCGCGCCATCAACTGCGGAATGCCGATGGCTTCCGGGCCCAGGCCGTCCAGCGGCGACAGGTGCCCCTTGAGCACGAAGTAGCGACCACGGAAGCCGGTCTGCTCGACCGCGTAGACGTCCATCGGCCCTTCCACCACGCACAGCAGCGTGTCGTCGCGGCGGGTGTCGGCGCATTGCGGGCACAGATCGTCTTCGGTCAGCGTGCGGCACTGGCGGCAGTGTCCGACCCCTTCCATGGCCTGGCTCAACGCCTGGGCCAGGCGCGTGCCGCCGCTGCGGTCACGTTCGAGCAACTGCAACGCCATGCGCTGGGCAGTTTTCTGACCCACGCCCGGCAAAGTTCGCAGGGCGTCGATCAGTTGGCGAATCAAAGGGCTGAAGCTCATGGGGAAAAGTCCGACAAAACAACGAGACGCGGTTTATACCCGCGCCTCCGGCCAGCGTCAAATCCTCAGTCCTGGGCGACCTTCACCACCAGTTTGCCGAAGTTGCGCCCCTCCAGCAGCCCGATAAACGCCTCAGGCGCCTGCTCCAAGCCCTCGACCACGTCCTCGCGGAATTTCACCTTGCCATCGCGCACCCACGGCACCATCGCGCTGATGAATTCCGGCTGACGGTCGCCGTAGTCGTCGAACACGATGAAACCCTGAATCCGTACGCGTTTGGTCAGCAAGGTCCGTTGCAAGGCGGGCAAGCGGTCCGGGCCTTTCGGCGCTTCCGAGGCGTTGTAGCCAGCAATCAGGCCGCACAGCGGGATCCGCGCCTTGGGATTGAGCAGCGGCACGACGGCATCAAAAACGTGGCCGCCGACGTTTTCATAATAGATGTCGATGCCATTGGGGCAGGCCTTGGCCAGTTGCTCGGCGAAGTCTGGCGCCTTGTGATCGATGCAGGCGTCGAAGCCGAGTTCCTCGACCACGTATTTGCACTTCTCGGCACCACCGGCCACGCCGACGGCGCGCAGGCCTTTTATCTTCGCCACCTGGCCAACCACCGAGCCCACTGCGCCGGAAGCGGCGGCGACCACCAGGGTCTCCCCTTCTTTCGGCTGACCGATGTCCATCAAACCCATGTAAGCGGTCATGCCCGGCATGCCCAGCACGCCGAGCGCCATCGACGGGCTCGGCAGGCCCGACGGAATCGGGATAATGTTGCGGCCATCGCTGATGCTGTGGCTTTGCCAACCGGTGGCACCGACGACCAGATCGCCGGGATGGAATTTCGGATGACGCGACTGTTCGACCCGGCTGACAGCGCCGCCAGTCATCACTTCGCCGATTTGTACTGGTGCCGCGTAGGACGGCGCGTCACTCATGCGTCCGCGCATGTAGGGATCGAGCGACAGGTACAGGGTCTTGAGTAACACCTGGCCGTCCTCAAGGTCCGGCAGCGCCTCGCGCTCCAGACGGAAATTCTCGGGCGTCGGCGCGCCCACCGGCCGCGAGGCCAGGACGAAGCGTTGATTGAGGGTCAGAGGGTCGGACATGTCAGCGTCTCCTTTGAATGATGAATTCGGCGGTATAGGGAGCAGACCTTGGTGGGCATGGTGCGTTCCGCTTGATAATCGTTGCCCGGTCGAGGTCTCGATCTGTCCACGCGGGAATAGCTTAACGGACGTTCCGTGTACGGCGTTGGATTTGGGACGCGGAGCGTCACGGGCTGCATTCCCACGCAGACGGTTCGACGCCTCGACGTGGGAACGATCAACAGGCCAAAAAAAATGCCAGGCGCAATGCCCGGCATTTTTTGTAGCTCATCCAACCCGCAAAGGCGAATCAGAACGGCAGTTTCATACCGGCCGGCAGGTTCATGCCAGCGGTCATGCTGCCCATTTTGGCCTGGCTGTTGGCTTCGATCTGACGCACGGCGGCGTTGACGGCTGCAGCCACCAGATCCTCGACCACTTCGCGGTCGTCTTCGTCCAGGCCCGGCAGTACGCTCGGGTCGATGCTGACTTTTTTCACGTCATGACGACCGGTCATCACCACGGTGACCAGATCGCCGCCGGCCTTGCCGGTAACTTCGGCGTTGGCCAGTTCTTCCTGCATCTTGGCCATTTTTTCCTGCATCTGCTGCGCCTGCTTCATCAGGCCGGCCATGCCACCTTTCATCATGGGAATCACCTCAAAAGTACTTGGATCAAAACAGCGCCCGGCCATACAGGCCGGACGCCCTCAGTTATTAGCCCTGACTGACCAGGGCGTCGACAGGTTCAATAGTATCGTGTCGCACGACCGCGCCGAACTGCTGGACCATCTGCTGGATGAACGGATCGCCGTGGATCGATTCTTCAGCCTCGCGCTGACGGTTGGCACGGCGCCGGGACGCGGCCTGGGCCGGGGTTTCCTGTTCGGGCTTGATCAGCTCGATGGTCAGGGTCAGCGTGCGTCCGTGGAACTGGTTCAGCGCATCGTTCAGGCGACGCTGCTGGGTGGCGTTGAACAAGGCGCTGTGGGCCGGGTCCAGGTGCATCAGCCAATTGTCGCCATCGACCGCGATCAGCGTGCAGTTGGCGGCGATGCTGCCGGTCATGCCGGAAATCGGCAGTTTCGGGAACAGCTCCAGCCATTGCAGGGCCAGACCGGTGGCCGGTGCGGCGGCAGGTTCCGGCTCGGGTTCGGGAGTCGGTTCTGCGGCGTGTTCGCTGGCCAGATCGTCGAGGTAACTGTAGGCCGAATCCATGTCCGGCTCGATGTAATCCTCGTCGAGCGGCGGCTCGTCGTCCATGTCCATGCCCGGCGTGGCGGCATCGACGTCGGCTACTGACGGCTCGGGAATTGGCGCGGCGGCCCATTCCGGAGCGTCCGGCACGACGCTGTCCGGGGTCGGCAGCGGCATTGGCGGCAGGTCCGGCTGTTCGGCGGTGGTTTCCAGCACCGGCTCGACGGCTGGCTGCTGCACAGGCGCCGGTTCTACCGGGTCGTTCCACGGCAGGTCCACGACTTCTTCAACGGCGACCGGCTCTGGCTCAGGAACGGGTTCCGGCACAATCACCTGGGCAACCGGTGCAGGCTCGGGAGCAGGCGCAACCACCAGTGCTGGCGCGGGTGTGGGTGCAACAGCCGCAGCAACTACCGGCGCAGGTTTAGTCGCGGCAGCCACTGAGTTTGCGGAATCAACTGTGGCCTGGCTGATCCCCACTGGCTTTAGCGGTTGCCTCGGGGCGTCCGCCGTGTCCGCCGGCCGGAAGGCCAGCATCCGCAGCAGGACCATTTCGAAGCCGCCTCGCGGGTCCGGCGCCAGCGGCAAGTCGCGGCGACCGATCAGGCCCATCTGGTAATAGAACTGCACGTCTTCGGCCGGCAACGCCTGCGCCAGTGCCAGCACCCGGTCACGGTCGCCATGACCGTTGTCGACACCTTCCGGCAAGGCCTGGGCGATGGCGACGCGGTGCAGCACGTTGAGAATTTCCGAGAGCACGCCGTTCCAGTCCGGCCCCTGTTCGGCCAGGTGGCGCACGGCTTCGAGCAACGCCTTGGCGTCGCCTTCGATCAGCGCGTGCAGCACGTCGTAGACCTGGCCGTGATCCAGCGTACCGAGCATAGCCCGCACGTCGGCGGCCAGCACCTTGCCTTCACCGAAGGCGATGGCCTGGTCGGTCAGGCTCATGGCGTCACGCATCGAACCGTCGGCCGCGCGGCCGAGCAGCCACAGTGCGTCGTCTTCAAACGGTACGTTTTCGGCGCCCAGAACGTGGGTCAGATGCTCGACCACCCGCTCAGGCGTCATGTTCTTCAGGGAGAACTGCAGGCATCGCGACAAAATCGTTGCCGGAAGTTTCTGCGGGTCGGTGGTCGCCAGGATGAACTTGACGTAGGGCGGCGGCTCTTCGAGGGTTTTCAGCAGCGCATTGAAGGAATGGCTGGAGAGCATGTGCACTTCGTCGATCAGGTAGACCTTGAAGCGCCCGCGGCTCGGGGCGTACTGCACGTTGTCGAGCAGCTCGCGGGTGTCCTCGACCTTGGTCCGGCTCGCGGCGTCGATTTCGATCAGGTCGACGAAACGGCCTTCATCGATCTCACGGCACACCGAACACTCGCCACACGGGCTTGAAGTGATACCTGTTTCACAGTTCAGGCATTTGGCGATGATCCGCGCAATCGTGGTCTTGCCGACGCCCCGCGTACCCGTGAAGAGGTAGGCGTGGTGCAGGCGCTGGCTGTCCAAGGCATTGATCAGAGCCTTGAGCACATGGGTCTGGCCGACCATTTCGCGGAACGAGCGCGGACGCCATTTACGTGCAAGAACCTGATAACTCATCGAAAACCGTCGCGGCAAAGGAAGCAGAAGCGGCTAATGCTAGCGGAGCAAGGGCAAAATTGCATCCGGTGTGCTCGTCTATTCTGGCTAAGCTGCATGGGCAGGGGCTTTTATCGGTTCGGGATCGGGAATTACCGGAGCGTTTATGCGGTGGGCCGTGGGGGCAATACTGGGAATCAGCCTGAGCGCGATGGCGTCGCAACCGCCACTGCGCTTCGCCGTTGCCGACAGCTGGGCGATGCCGATGGTGCAGATCGAACGCGGCCGCCCGACCCAGGGCATCCTCTACGACATGATGCTCAGCCTGGCGACCCAAGTCGGCGTGCCAGCACAATTTCACGTCCTGCCCCGCGCCCGGGTGCAGAACGCCATGGAACACGGCGAAGTCGACGTGCGCTGCTATGCCGCACAATCCTGGTTGCCGAACCTGTCCGGCGATTACATCTGGAGCCTCCCGCTGTTCTTCCAGCGCGACCTGCTGATCAGCCGTCAGGACCAACCAACCAGCGCAGATCCGGCCCACCTGCCCCGCCAGTCGATCGGCACCGTGCTCGGCTACAGCTACCCCACGCTGCAACCGATATTCGACGCCGACCGACTCTGGCGCGAAGACGCGCGCAATCAGGAGCAGGTGCTCGACAAACTGCTGGCCGGCCGCTATCGCTACGCCGTGAGCAATCAATGGACCCTGGACTGGTTCAACCAGCGCCTGCTGCCGGGGCAACAACTGCAAGCGGTGGCGGTGTTGCAGGAGCAGAAGGTCGGCTGCTATGTACGCAATGATCCGAACGTGCCGGTGCAGCAGATATTGAGGACGTTGCTGCGGATGAAAATGTCGGGGGAGATTGATGACATTATCCGGTTGTATACCGGTGGTTCGGGCGGCGAGCCGTAAGCCAGACCCTCAATGCCCCGCCGCATCACGAAACTGCTGGTACTCGTGATACTCGACCCACGCCACGACATCGTACGGCACGTAAAGCTTCAGCCTGGCCCGGGAGATGGCGATGTACACGGCGCAGATCCGCTGATCGAACGCGTAGGCGTCCTTGAATTTCTCGTTGGTCAGCAGCCCCGGCGTCAGCAGCACCTTGTCGAATTCCATGCCCCCCGCCTCTTCCGCCAGCATCAGCAGGCAGCCGTTGCCGGCGTTGTCGATCATTCGGTTCAGGCGTGTCAGGTCGGCAATCATGAAACCGTCTTCCAGCTTGGCCTTGACCCGCAGAAACGACTCGTCGAACCGGTTGGCGTCGCACACGGCCTGCCAGTCTGGCAGGTCGCTGAAGTACGGATGCACGCCGTTTTCGCTGAATTCGGAACGGTAGAAGTCAGGTTTGAACAGTTCGATGGCGGTAGCCATGAAATGCTTGAGTTCATCCTGGGTGCGCTTGTCCGGGAATCTGAACTTGCAGTTGGCATCGTGCAGGTGGATGGCCCAGATCATCGTGTCCCACGGCGATGCCGTCAGGACCACGCAGCCCTCGGGCGGCACGAAACCTTCCGGATATTCCTTGATGATGACATCAGCATCACTGGCGCCTTCGAACGGAATCTTGCCCTTCTGCGAGTGCCGGGCGATCAGCGGGTTGACCAGCCGTTCGACGTTGCGGCCCGAGCGCACCGAATAGCTGATATCGCTCTGGCGAACCTCGCGGTGGCGCTTGACCGGTACGCCGCTGGCCTGCTGGTACTCGTCGCCGAGGGTGATCAACACCTGGCGGCCACGTTCGATGATCTGCAACAGCGACCCGGGAATGTCCTGGCTCTCGTCGATCAGCACGTGCGTGTAGCGCGCCGGCACCACGCAACCAGCAATGCAGGCCCGCTTGATCATCAATAGCGCTTCGAAGCCAGTCTGGCTGCCCCACGCCGGGTTGAGTTCGAGATAGCCCCACACCCGGCTCGAATACTCAAGCAACACTTGAGCGTCGACGCTGGAGAGCGGCTGGTTGAAATGCGGCAGATGCTTCGCCGAAAAGGTGTGATCGCGGAAGCGGCAATAGCGCTCGATCACTTTGAGGCAGAGTTCAAGGGTTGCCGGTCCGTCGTGGTGGCGAAAGCCGAAGATATTCAGTTCCTGCGCCAGCGCCTGGCGACTGAGGATCCGAGTCGCCCCTTCAGCCTGAGGCCTGCGCCCGAGCATCAGCGATTGGGCAAACGCCAGGAAGGTCTTGCCGGCCTTCTTCTCGCTCGGCCCCACCATGCGCTGGCGAAGGACTTCGAGCTTGGCCGGGGTGCGCGCCAGCAACAGGGTCTTTTCCGGGCGCAGATGCTCCAGCAACGCCACCAGCAGATGGCTTTTGCCGATCCCTGCGTAGCCTTGTACATGCAGGTCTTCGTCCAGATTGGCGCGGAAGGTTCTGACCAGTTTGTCCTGTGCCGGGCTCAACCAGCGCTCGCGCTGTCGGGGCGTCACTATCGGCTGGCTGAACGGGTCATGGCTGCGATGGCGCCGGACTTTGTATTCAAAATCCCACTGGCCATCGGGCAACAAGTAGTCGCGGGCCGATATTTCTTCGGCCAACAGAAAACGCAGGTTCAGAGGGTTCAGGACCTTCAGACCGAAATACAGTTTGCGCGGGTCGAACAATCGCTGCGCTTCGGACAGCAGGCTCGCAGTCGCTGACTGTCCGTTTTCGGCAGCCCAGGACAAGAGCTTGGCCAGAATTTTCTCTGCCGCCACGGCGCCGAGATCCTGCTCTTTCGTCTGCACCAGATTCTGGATGACCAGCACTGCCGCCAATTCGGGATCGGTCAGGCTTTCGAGCGCTTTTGCGCCACCCGCCTGCAACAGGTTCGCGCAGGTTTCATCCGTGACGGGCAAGAACACAGGGCTGGATAGATCGGAATGTTCCGGGAGCATAAAACCTCGCGGCCTGGGCGCAAACCTTAAAAGGTCGATCCTGGCCAGACTCTTCATTTATTTCGGTGGTGGCGAGTATGCGGGATTGAAGAGGCGTCGACACCTTCGCGAGCAGGGGTTCGGGTACGAAACGCCAAATCGCAGGCATAAAAAAACCGCAGTGGGCGAAACCCATGCAGTTCGGTGTTGATTCGTTCGATGTTCGTTAAGGTGGTAACCCTACCAGCCACACCCCGGCACACAATGTTCCCGCTGTGGCTGCTGCCTTCCGGCTCTGACCAGGTTCACGGGTAATCGTTGCGGGGGGACCGATAGGGTCACCATAACGACACTCGCCTGTCGGCGAGCCGCGCCATTGTACCTATCTGAGACGAAGTTACAACTGCTCGTTGCAGATTAAAAATATGAAGGGCTTCAAGCACTTGCTATTGCGCCTGAAGCACCTCGTCCGCCCGGCCGCCCTCTTGCTGGATCACCAGATGAATGAAGTGCAGCTTGGCGATTGCCGCCGGCGGCAGGACGAAGGGATAGAAATCCGGCTGACCCATGCTGCGTGACAGTTCGTTGAGCATGCCGGCCAGTTCGATCCACGCGTTGACGAACGACAGGAACGCCGCGCCGCCGGGATGTTCGGGGTCGTACAGCGTGCTCGACGGAAATGGCTGGTAGTCGAGGTCCATCTCCCGGGCGCTCATGCCGAAACCCAGCGCCGTGTCCACCGCGTCCATCATGTGCAGGTAATGCGCCCAGGTTTCCGCCCAGTCTTCCCACGGGTGCATGGTGGCGTAGGCGCTGACGTAATGCTGCGACCAGTCCGCCGGCGCGCCCTGTTGATAATGCCGCTCCAGCGCCTCGGCATAACTGGCGCGTTCGTCGCCGAACAGGTTGCGGAAGGAACCGAGCCACGGGCCGTTGTCGATCAGGCGATCCCAGTAGTAATGCCCGACCTCATGGCGAAAGTGCCCGAGCAGCGTGCGATAAGGTTCGTGCATCTGCGCCCGGACGCGCTCGCGGTGGGCGTCGTCGGCTTCTGCGATGTCGAGGGTGATCAGGCCGTTGGCGTGGCCGGTCATCGGCGCGTTGCCTTGCAGATCGACGCCGATGAAATCGAAGGCCAGGCCGGTGGCTTCGTCGAGCGTTTTCGGGATGACCGGCAGTCCAAGGCTGATCAGTTGCGCGACCAGTCGCCGCTTGGCGATTTCCACCTTGCGCCAGCGTTCGGGGTTTTCCGGGACGGACAGATCGGGAATGGTGCGATTCAGAGCGCAGGCCGCACACAGACTGTCGTGATCGTTGGCGGGCAGCAGCCAGTTGCAGGCGGCCGGGGTGTCGAGGTTGGCGCAGCGCCGGAACAGCCCGGCGTCGGGATCGACGTCCAGCGTCCAGGTGCCCTCTTGCGGCCCCGGTTGCAGCGAGGTCAGCCGGCTGTGTTCCGGTTGATAACCCAGCGCCGCGTTGCAGGCCAGGCACTGGCTGTTGCGAAAGAACAGCGACTGGCCGCAACGGCACGGCCAGACTTTGCTGTTGCGCGAGGATTCGCCCATCAACGGCGCGACGATGCGGGAACTGAGCTGCTCGAAAAAGCGGTACATGGCGATCTCTCCCTTGGGCTTGCCAAGACTAGATCATTCCCGCCCAAAGATCGTTCCCACGCTCTGCGTGGGAATGCATACCGTGACGCTCTGCGTCACAGCGGACGCGGAGCGTCCGGGGCGGCATTCCCACGCGGAGCGTGGGAACGATCATCAGGCGCTGATACCGTGCCCTTTCAGGAACGCGATAAAGGCCTCTTCGTCCATCACCTTCACACCCAGCTCGTTGGCCTTGGTCAGTTTCGACCCGGCGCCCGGCCCAGCGACCACGCAGTGAGTCTTGGCTGACACGGAACCGGCGACCTTGGCGCCGAGGCTTTCCAGGTGTTCTTTGGCGACATCGCGGCTCATCAGCTCGACCTTGCCAGTCAGCACCCAGGTTTCGCCAGCCAGCGGCAAGCCTTCGACGACTTTCTTTTCGCTCTGCCAGTGCATGCCGAAATCGCGCAGTTGCTTTTCGGCCGCTTCAGCCAGTTGACGATGCTCGGGCAAGGCAAAAAACTCGCGAACCGAGTTGGCCTGCTTCTCCGGCAGTGCCTGGCGCATGTCCAGCCAGTCCGCGTTCATCACCCCTTCCAGCGTTTCGAACTTGTCAGCCAGCTTCTGCGCCCCGCCCGGCCCCACCGAAGGAATGTGCAGCTTGTCGAGGAAGCCGCCCAGCGTGGTGCTCGCGGCAAACTCGGCGCCCAGTTCGCCCTGATCCTGAATTTCCAGACCGTGGCCCAGCAACTCGGCGATCACCTGCTGGTTGTGCGCATCTTCAAAAAAGCTGTGGATCTCGTGCGCCACTTCCAGACCGATGTCCGGCAGGTACGTCAGCACCTGCGGCAAGGCTTGCTGGACGCGCTCCAGCGACCCCAGCGAACGCGCCAGCACCTTGGCCGTCTCCTCGCCGACATCCGGAATGCCCAGCGCATAAATGAAGCGCGCCAGCCCCGGCTTCTTGCTGTCTTCGATAGCGGTCAGCAACTTGTTGCTCGACACTTCGGCAAAGCCTTCGAGGTCGACGATGTCATCGAACTTAAGGGCGTAAAGATCGGCCGGCGAACTGACCAGACCTTCGTCCACCAACTGCTCGACGCTCTTGTCGCCAAGACCTTCGATGTCCATCGCGCGACGGGAGACGAAGTGAATGATCGCCTGCTTGAGCTGTGCACCACAGGCCAGTCGGCCGACGCAGCGATACACCGCGCCTTCGCTGATGGTTTCCTTGCCCTTGCTGCGTTTGACCAGTTGCGTGCGTTCGACATGGGAACCACAAACCGGGCAACTCTCGGGAATCTGCACCGGCCGCGCGTCTTCGGGACGACGCTCGGTGACAACCTGCACCACTTGCGGGATCACGTCACCGGCGCGGCGAATGATCACCGTGTCGCCGATCATCAGGCCCAACCGGGCGACTTCGTCCATGTTATGCAGCGTGGCATTGGCCACGGTAACGCCGGCCACCTTGACCGGCTTCAAGCGCGCCACGGGTGTGACGGCACCGGTGCGGCCGACCTGGAATTCCACGTCGAGCAGTTCGGTGAGTTCTTCCATGGCCGGGAATTTGTGGGCGATGGCCCAGCGCGGTTCACGGGCGCGGAAACCCAGTTCGCGCTGATCGGCAATGCTGTTGACCTTGAACACCACACCGTCGATTTCATAGGCCAGCGAATTACGGCGTTCGCCGATATCGCGGTAGTAATCCAGGCATTCGCCAATGCCCTTGGCCAGCTTCAATTCGTGGCTGATCGGCATGCCCCAGGCTTGCAGCTGTTTGAGGTTGCCGATGTGAGTGTCGGCGATGTCGTGAGAGACCTGACCGATGCCGTAGCAGCAGAATTCCAGCGGGCGGTTGGCGGTGATCTTCGAATCCAGCTGACGCAGGCTGCCGGCGGCGGCGTTGCGCGGGTTGGCGAAAGTCTTGCCGCCGACCTCCAGTTGCGAGGCGTTGAGGCGTTCGAAACCGGCCTTGGACATGAACACTTCGCCGCGCACTTCCAGGGTCGCGGGCCAGCCCGTGCCGTGCAGCTTCAGCGGAATGTTGCGCACCGTGCGCACGTTGACGCTGATGTCTTCGCCAGTGGTGCCGTCGCCGCGCGTGGCGCCGCGCACCAGCACGCCGTCCTGATACAGCAGGCTGACCGCCAGGCCATCGAGTTTCGGCTCGCAGCTGTATTCCACCGCCGCGCCACCGCCGAACAGGTCACCGGCCGGCAGGTCCAGACCTTCGGTCACCCGACGGTCGAACTCGCGCATGTCGGTTTCCTCGAAGGCGTTGCCGAGGCTGAGCATCGGCACTTCGTGACGCACCTGGGTGAACGCGGTCAGCGCGACGCTGCCAACGCGCTGGGTCGGCGAGTCGCTGGTGATCAGTTCCGGGTTGGCCGCTTCCAGCGCCTTGAGCTCGTGGAACAACCGGTCGTACTCGGCATCCGGAATGCTCGGCTCATCGAGGACGTGGTAACGGTAGTTGTGCTGATCGAGTTCAGCGCGCAGCTCTAGAATGCGGTCTTTGGCGGCAGTCATGGATGTTCTCTCATAAAGCAAAAGAGCAGCCGAGGCTGCTCAATCTATTTTGCCGATTGCCTCTTTATCGCGAGGCAACCTTTTCAATCAACGCTTCTGGGTCAGGGCGCGACGTTCGAATTCAACGATGCGCTGACGGTAGTGCTCGATGGTCTGCGCGGTCAGGACGCTGCGCTGGTCATCTTTCAATTCGCCGTTCAGTTCCTGGGACAGCTTGCGGGCTGCCGCGACCATCACGTCGAAGGCCTGCTTCGGATGACGCGGGCCTGGCAGGCCGAGAAAGAAGCTCACCGCCGGGGTGCTGAAATGGTCGATGTCGTCCAGATCGAAGATGCCCGGCTTGACCGCGTTGGCCATGGAGAACAGCACTTCACCGTTGCCGGCCATGCTTTCGTGACGGTGGAAAATATCCATCTCGCCGAAACGCAGACCGCTTTCCAGAATGTTCTGCAGCAGTGCCGGGCCCTTGAAGCCGGCCGGGTCGCGGCAGATCACGCTGATCACCAGCACTTCTTCTGCCTGCGGCTGATCCTTGTCGGCCACTGCCGGCGAAGACTTGGCGGCAGGTTCGACAAAATCATCGTCGCGGCTGCTGATGCTCGGGCCGCCGTCCAGGTCCAGATCGAGATTCAGGTCGCCCTGGGCCGGACCGCTGCTGCCACGCTTGCCGCGCTTGGAACCGGATTCGCGAGGCTCGCGAGCCGGCATGCTCACCGATGGCAGATCGTGCTCGTCCAGTTGCGGCTCTTTATGGGTATCCAGCACGCGGGCCGGGCCCAACAGCTCGGCGCTGGTGTCCTCGTCGGGCAGGTTGGACAGACTTCGGTCAAGACGGAATTTCAGTTTTCCCTTGCCGCCGCGCATACGGCGCCAGCCATCGAAAAGAATACCGGCTATCACAATGATGCCGATGACGATCAGCCACTCGCGCAGACCGATTTCCATGTAATCCCGTGCCTCTATAAAAAATGCTGAAAAATAAGGGGTTTACACTGTGCAAACCGCTTTAAAACGTGGCGCCAACTCTATGTTCTGACAGGCGTTTTGCCCACGTATACGAAAAATTGACATTAAACTAGCACGACCAAAGACAACTTTACACCGTCTGTCGAAATCGCCGCGCAAATTGTGTCGAATTGCCACTTTCATTCAAATAGCCCACCTGTCGTCAGCTTTGCGCAGCTCAGCTGCAAGTTGCGAGCTACAAGCTCTTCTCTTACAGCTCGCAGCTTATCGCTCGAAGCTGCGCCGCTAGGCGTCCACCATCGCCATCGCCTCCTCGACATCCACGGCTACCAGTCGCGAACAACCCGGCTCGTGCATCGTCACACCCATCAACTGGTCAGCCATTTCCATGGCGATCTTGTTGTGGGTGATATAGATGAACTGCACGGTCTGCGACATCTCTTTGACCAATCGTGCGTAGCGTCCAACGTTAGCGTCATCCAGTGGTGCGTCAACTTCATCGAGCATGCAGAACGGCGCCGGATTCAACTTGAAGATCGCAAAAACCAGTGCCAGCGCGGTCAGGGCTTTCTCGCCGCCGGAGAGCAAATGGATGGTGCTGTTCTTCTTCCCGGGCGGTTGCGCCATGATCGTCACCCCTGTATCGAGTAGATCTTCGCCCGTCAGTTCCAAATACGCCCGCCCGCCACCGAAAACTTTTGGGAAAAGCGCCTGTAAACCACCATTGATCTGATCAAAGGTATCTTTGAAACGGTTACGGGTTTCCTTGTCGATCTTGCGGATGACGTTTTCCAGGGTCTCCAGGGCTTCGACCAGATCGGCGTCCTGGGCATCCAGATAACGTTTACGCTCGGATTGTTGCTGGTATTCGTCGATCGCCGCGAGGTTGATCGCGCCCAGGCGCTGAATCCGCGCGGCGATGCGTTCAAGTTCTTCTTCGGCAGCCTTCTCGCTGGCCTCGGCAGTCAAGGTGTTGAGCACGCCGTGCAGATCGTAGCCGTCTTCCAGCAATTGATCCTGCAGGGCCTTGCGGCGCACGGTCAGGGCTTGCCATTCCATGCGTTGCTGTTCGAGCTGGCCACGGATCAATTGCGATTGCTGCTCGGCCTGGGTCCGGCGTTTTTCTGCATCGCGCAGTTCGCGATCGGCGTCTTCCAAAGCAATCTGCGCAGTCTTGAGTTCGTCGTCGACGCTCATGCGCTTGTCGAGCAATTCTTCGAGTTTGAGGCGCAATTCTTCCAGCGGCGCCTCGCCCTCCTCCAGATTCAGGCTGAGCTGTTCACGTTTTTCAGTGAGGCGCTCGGCCTGCATTTCCAGACGCTCAAGGGCCTGGCGAGTCGAATCATGCTGGGCCCGCAGCGAGCCGAGGCGCACGGCCAATTGATGGGCGTGGTCCTTGTGCTGACGGGCTTCCTGGCGCACCCGATCCAGCCGCTCGCGCAGGCTGTCACGTTGAGCCAGCAGCAATTCGCGCTGCTCGGTATCGAGGGCCATGGCGTCGAGGGCCTCCTGCAACAGGATCCGCGCTTCGCCGATGTTTTCGTGTTCCAGCTCGCGCTGCTCGGCGAGCTCGACCAGCTCTTCGTCGAGGCGGGTGCGACGCAGGTTCAACTGCTCGGCCTTGGCCTTGCCGGCGGACAGTTGAGCTTTCAACTCGCCTTGCTGACGGGCTTCGTCTTGCAGCAAACGACGCAAATGTTCGCGACCGTTTTCCTGCTGACGCTGTTGCGCGCGCAGGGTTTGCAGACGGGTTTCCATGGCCTCGACCGTGGCTTCGCGCTCTTCGCGTTCCGCATGCAGCGATTCGATTTCCTGGCCGCGTGCGAGCATGCCGCTTTCGGCTTCGCTGGCGCGGCGCACCCGCAGGAAATGCCGGCCGATCCAGTACCCGTCGCGGCTGATCAGGCTCTGCCCGGCAGCCAGTTGGCCGCGCAGGGCCAGCGCCTGTTCAAGGCTGTCGACCGGTTTGACCTGCCCGAGCCACGGCGACAGATCGACCTGCGCCTCGACCTTGTCCAGCAGACTGCCGGCCACGCGCACACCGTCATTGCCGGGGCTGAGCAATCGCAGATCGCCTTGGGCAAAACCGGACAGATCCAAGCCGTCGAAATCATCCACCAGCACCGCTTGCAGGTCGGCGCCGAGCACGGTTTCCACCGCCAGCTCCCAACCGGCCTCGACCTTCAGGCCTTCGGCCAGACGCGGGCGCTCGGCGAGGTTGTGTTCCTTCAGCCATTCGGCAGTGCCGGTGCCCGGATCGAGCGCGGCCTGCTGCAAGGCTTCCAGCGATGCGAGGCGGCCATTGAGGCGCTGCAAATCGCCTTGCGCCTGCTGCTGCGCGGTCAGCGCCTGCTGCAATTCCTGACGCAGTTGCTCAAGTTTTTCGACCTGGGCTTCTTCGCTGGTCTGCAAATCTTCAAGGGTGGCTTCGGACTCGGCGAGCTGCTCGCTGAGCTCCATGATCGCCGCATCTTCCGGATCGGCCGACAGCAGCGCCCGCTCTTCGCCCAGGCGCTTTTGCCGATCGGCCAAACGCTCCATGCTGGATTCCAGCTGCTGGATGCGCGACTGCTGCACTTCGGCCTGGCGACGGGGTTCAGCGGCGGTCAGGTTGAAGGCGTCCCACTGCTCCTGCCAGCCGTGCATCACGGCTTCGGAATCTTCCAGCGCAGCGGCGGCTTCTTCGGCGGCGGCGTTGGTGATTTCCTGCTCGGGAGTCAGTTGATCGAGTTCTTCGCCGAGGGTCAGCAGCAAGGTGCGGTCGTGGCCCAGGTGCGATTCGGTTTCGAGGCGTGCGCGCTCGGCTTCTTTCAGATCGTCCTGCAACTGGCGCAAGCGTTGCTGACCATGCTGGATGCTCTGCTCGACCCGGGCGATGTCGCCGCCGACCGAATAGAAGCGTCCCTGCACCAGATTGAAGCGCTCGGACAGGTCATGGTGACCGTCGCGCAGGCGTTCAATGGCCGCGTCGGCGTTGCGCTGTTCGGCAACCAGCGCTTCGAAGCTGATTTCCTGGTTGCCGATGATCGATTCACGCTGGCTGACCTGATCGTTCAGATCCTGCCAGCGCAGGGCCGACAATTGCGCCTTGAGCTGGCGTTCTTCGGCCTTGTATTCCTGATACTTCTTGGCGGCCTCGGCCTGACGGTGCAGGCGTTCGAGCTGGCGCTCGAGTTCTTCGCGCAGGTCGGTCAGACGGGCAAGGTTTTCGTGGGTGCGGCGGATGCGGTTTTCGGTCTCGCGCCGGCGCTCCTTGTACTTGGAGATGCCGGCGGCTTCTTCGATGAAGTTACGCAGGTCTTCCGGTTTGGACTCGATCAGCTTGGAGATCATCCCCTGCTCGATGATCGAGTAACTGCGCGGGCCGAGGCCGGTGCCGAGGAAAATGTCGGTGATGTCGCGACGACGGCATTTGGCGCCGTTGAGGTAATAAGTCGTCTGGCTGTCGCGGGTCACTTTGCGGCGGATCGAAATTTCCGCGTAGGCCGCCCACTCGCCCAGCAGCGTGCCGTCGGAGTTGTCGAACACCAGCTCGATGCTCGCCTGGCTCACCGGTTTGCGGCTGGTCGAGCCATTGAAGATGACGTCGGTCATCGACTCGCCGCGCAGGTTTTTCGCCGAGCTTTCGCCCATCACCCAGCGCACGGCGTCGATGATGTTCGACTTGCCGCAACCGTTCGGCCCGACGACTGCCGCCATGTTGCTGGGGAAGTTCACCGTGGTCGGGTCGACGAAGGATTTGAACCCCGCCAGCTTGATGCACTTGAGCCGCAAGGTCAGGCAACCGTCAGGGCGGACACCACCAGATCGCAGCTGCGCTGGGCGTAAGCCGTCAGCACGATGCGAATCTGCGGCAGGTCACGGGCGAGGACGGCGGCGAGCAGGCGTTCGAACAGGTCGAGGAACTCGCTCATCTCGGCCTTGCGCTGCTCCAGCGCGAGGAAGTACGCACGGCTCATGGCCGGTTGCAGGTTCTCGACGGTTTCCTGCAGGTACGGGTTGTTGGCGAAGGGATACGCGGCGCGCATGACGTTGAAGCTGTCGTCGACGAAGGTGCGGATGTCCTGACGCTCGTAGCTGGCGGTCAGGCGCTGCTGGATCTGCACGAACGGCGCCATGTCGGCCTGGGTCTGCCAGCCATTGGCCACAGCGTTGCCGAGCAGGATGTACAGCTCGCTCATCAGCGTGCACAGGCTCTGCACCTTGTGCGCCGTCAGCTCAGTGACGTGCGCACCGCGGCGCGGCAGGATGGCGATCAGGTGACGGCGCTCAAGGATCAGCAAGGCTTCGCGGACCGAACCGCGGCTGACGTTCAGCGCCAGCGTGACCTTCTGTTCCTGGATGCGCTCTCCCGGCTTCATTTCGCCGCGAATGATCCGTTCGGCGAGGTGGTGAGCGATTTGCTCGGCGAGGCTGTCCGGCGCCTTGAACGTCATGGTTGTCCTTCAAACTCTTCGATCTGCACAAGCGGCGCAGTGTAGCGCAATGCGCGGTCATGGCGGAGTGCCCGCACAGCGGTTTTTGGCACGAATCCCGCAAAAAAGCGCTTGATCCAATGAGGGTCAATACTGAAGAGACACGTGGTTGAGCGACAAAACGGTTTTTCCTGACCTTTAAGTCAGAAAACCATTGACCGAAAAGTCAGACCTGCTAAATTCGGCTCAAGTCGCTCAACAACAATAATGAGTCTGCGAGGCCTTCCGTGATCCAGTTTTTACTTAACCAGGAACTCCGTAGCGAGCACGCCCTGGACCCGAACCTGACTGTGCTCAACTACCTGCGCGAACACGTGGGTAAATCCGGCACCAAAGAAGGCTGCGCCAGCGGTGACTGCGGCGCCTGTACGGTGGTGGTCGGCGAGTTGCAGACGGATGACGATGGCCGCGAACACATTCGCTATCGCAGCCTCAACTCGTGCCTGACATTCGTGTCGTCGCTGCACGGCAAACAATTGATCAGCGTCGAAGACCTCAAGCACAAGGGCGAACTGCACAGCGTGCAGAAAGCCATGGTCGAGTGCCACGGTTCGCAGTGCGGTTTCTGCACCCCCGGTTTCGTGATGTCGCTGTTCGCCCTGCAAAAGAACAGCGATGCACCGGATCAGGCCAAGGCCCACGAAGCGCTGGCCGGCAATCTCTGCCGTTGCACCGGCTACCGGCCGATCCTGGCCGCTGCCGAGCAATCCTGCTGCGCCAAGCAACCGGATCAGTTCGACGCCCGTGAAGCGGAAACCATCGCCCGCCTCAAAGCCATTGCCCCGACGTCGATCGGCGAACTCAACAGCGGCGACAAACGCTGCCTGGTGCCGCTGACCGTGGCCGATCTGGCCGATCTCTACGACGCTTATCCACAGGCCCGCCTGCTGGCTGGCGGCACCGATCTGGCGCTGGAAGTCACTCAGTTCCACCGCACGTTGCCGGTGATGATCTACGTCGGCAACGTCGCCGAAATGAAACGCATCGAGCACTTCGAGGATCGCATCGAAATCGGCGCCGCCACCGCCCTCTCCGACTGCTACGAAGCGTTGAACGCCGAGTACCCGGACTTCGGCGAGCTGCTGCACCGCTTCGCCTCCCTGCAGATCCGCAACCAGGGCACTTTGGGCGGCAACATCGGCAACGCCTCGCCGATCGGTGACTCGCCGCCCCTGCTGATCGCCCTCGGCGCGCAGATCGTGCTGTGCAAGGGCGAGACCCGCCGCACGCTTGCCCTCGAGGATTACTTCATCGATTACCGGGTCACCGCGCGGCAGGAAAGCGAATTCATCGAGAAAATCATCGTCCCACGTGCCACGGCCGAGCAGCGCTTCCGCGCTTACAAAGTCTCCAAGCGTCTGGACGATGACATTTCTGCCGTCTGCGCCGCCTTCAATCTGCGGGTCGAGAACGGCGTGATCACCGACGCCCGCGTCGCCTTCGGCGGCATGGCCGCGATCCCGAAACGCGCCGCTCACTGTGAAGCCGTGCTGCTCGGCCAGCCGTTCAACAACGCAGTGGTCGAACGCGCCTGCACCGCGCTGGGCGAGGATTTCACCCCGCTCTCGGACTTCCGCGCCAGCAAGGAATATCGCCTGCTCAGCGCGCAGAACCTGCTGCGCAAATACTTCATCGAACTGCAAACACCGCACATCGAGACTCGGGTGACCGCTTATGTCTAACCATCACGGCGTAGAGAAAACGCAAGCTGAACTGGCTGAACTGTTCGCCAAAGACCTGACCACCGGCGTCGGCCGCAGCGTCAAGCACGACAGCGCCGCCAAACATGTGTCCGGTGAAGCGCAGTACATCGATGACCGCCTGGAATTCCCCAATCAATTACACGTTTACGCGCGGCTGTCGGATCGCGCCCACGCGAAAATCATCAGCATCGACACCCAGCCCTGCTACGCCTTTGAAGGCGTGCGCATCGCCATCACCCATGAAGACGTGCCGGGCCTGAAAGACATCGGCCCGCTGCTGCCGGGTGATCCGCTGCTGGCCATCGATGACGTGCAGTTCGTCGGTCAGCCGGTGCTGGCCGTGGCCGCCAAGGATCTGGAAACCGCACGCAAGGCCGCCATGGCCGCAATCATCGAATACGAAGATCTGGAGCCGGTGCTGGACGTGGTCGAAGCCCTGCGCAAACGCCACTTCGTGCTCGACAGCCATACCCATCAACGCGGCGATTCAGTCAATGCGTTGGCCACGGCTGAACACCGGATTCAAGGCACGCTGCACATCGGCGGTCAGGAACACTTCTATCTGGAGACCCAGATCTCCTCGGTGATGCCGACCGAAGACGGCGGCATGATCGTCTACTGCTCGACCCAGAACCCCACCGAAGTGCAGAAGCTGGTGGCTGAAGTCCTCGACGTGTCCATGAACAAGATCGTGGTCGACATGCGTCGCATGGGCGGTGGTTTCGGCGGCAAGGAAACCCAGGCCGCGAGCCCGGCCTGCCTGTGCGCAGTGATCGCGCACCTCACTGGCCAGCCGACCAAGATGCGCCTGCCACGGGTCGAAGACATGCTGATGACCGGCAAGCGTCACCCGTTCTACGTCGAGTACGACGTCGGCTTCGACAGCACCGGGCGCCTGCACGGCATAGCGATGGATCTGGCCGGTAACTGCGGCTGCTCGCCTGACCTGTCGGCCTCGATCGTTGACCGGGCGATGTTCCACTCGGACAACTCGTATTACCTGGGCGATGCGACCATCAACGGTCACCGCTGCAAGACCAACACCGCGTCGAACACCGCGTACCGTGGTTTCGGCGGCCCGCAAGGGATGGTCGCGATCGAGGAAGTGATGGACGCCATCGCCCGTCATCTGAACCTCGATCCGCTGGCCGTGCGCAAGGCCAACTACTACGGCAAGACCGAGCGCAACGTCACTCACTACTACCAGACCGTCGAGCACAACATGCTCGAAGAGATGACCGCCGAACTGGAAGAAAGCAGCCAGTACGCCGAGCGCCGCGAAGCGATCCGTCGCTACAACGCCAACAGCCCGATCCTGAAAAAAGGCCTGGCGCTGACCCCGGTGAAGTTCGGCATTTCCTTCACTGCCAGCTTCCTCAATCAGGCCGGTGCGCTGGTGCACGTCTACACCGACGGCAGCATCCACCTGAACCACGGCGGCACGGAAATGGGCCAGGGTCTGAACACCAAAGTCGCGCAAGTCGTGGCCGAAGTGTTCCAGGTGGAAATGGACCGCGTGCAGATTACCGCGACCAACACCGACAAAGTGCCGAACACCTCGCCGACCGCGGCCTCCAGTGGCGCCGACCTGAACGGCAAAGCGGCGCAGAACGCTGCCGAGACAATCAAGCGGCGTCTGGTCGAATTCGCCGCGCGGCACTACAAGGTCAGCGAAGAAGACGTGGAATTCCACAACGGCCACGTACGGGTGCGTGACCACATCCTGACCTTCGAAGCGCTGATCCAGCTGGCGTATTTCAATCAGGTGTCGCTGTCGAGCACCGGGTTCTACAAGACCCCGAAAATCTACTACGACCGCAGCCAGGCCCGTGGCCGGCCGTTCTACTACTTCGCCTTCGGCGCGGCGTGCTGCGAAGTGATCGTCGACACCCTGACCGGCGAGTACAAGATGCTCCGTACCGACATCCTCCACGACGTCGGCGCCTCGCTGAACCCGGCCATCGACATCGGCCAGGTCGAGGGTGGTTTCGTTCAGGGCATGGGCTGGCTGACCATGGAAGAACTGGTGTGGAACAACAAGGGCAAGCTGATGACCAACGGCCCGGCCAGTTACAAGATCCCGGCCGTGGCGGACATGCCGCTGGACCTGCGGGTGAAGCTGGTGGAAAACCGCAAGAACCCGGAAGACACGGTGTTCCACTCCAAGGCTGTGGGTGAACCGCCGTTCATGCTCGGCATCGCCGCGTGGTGTGCGATCAAGGATGCGGTGGCCAGCCTTGGCGATTACAAACATCAGCCGAAGATCGACGCGCCGGCGACCCCGGAGCGGGTGTTGTGGGGCTGCGAGCAGATGCGCCAGCTCAAGGCGGTGAAAGCCGTCGAAGCTGAAACCGAGGTTGTTTGATGATCGTTCCCACGCTCTGCGTGGGAATGCAGCCCGCGACGCTCTGCGTCGCATCCTGAACAGCGGACGCGGAGCGTCCAGTGATGCATTCCCACGCGACGGTTCGACGCCTCGACGTGGGAACGATCTGAGAGGTGAGATATGTACAACTGGATCGACGCCCTCGCCGACCTGCAGAACCAGGGCGAACCCTGCGTTCTGGTGACGATCATCGAAGAACTCGGCTCGACGCCGCGCAATGCCGGCTCGAAGATGGTCGTCAGCGCCCGCCAGACTTTCGATACTATCGGTGGCGGGCACCTGGAATACAAAGCCATGCAGATCGCCCGCGAGATGCTCGCCAGCGGCAGGCAGGACACCCATCTTGAGCGCTTCAGCCTCGGCGCCAGCCTTGGCCAGTGCTGCGGCGGCGCCACGGTGCTGTTGTTCGAACCGATGGGCCAGGTGCAGGCACAGATCGCCGTGTTCGGCGCCGGTCATGTCGGCCGCGCGCTGGTGCCGCTGATCGCCAGCCTGCCCTGCCGGGTGCGCTGGATCGATTCCCGGGAAGAGGAATTTCCCGAGCAGATTCCCCACGGCGTGCGCAAAATCGTCGCCGAGGAGCCTGTGGATGAAATCGATGATCTGCCCGCCGGCAGCTACTGCATCGTCATGACCCACAACCATCAACTGGATCTGGAACTCACCGCCGCGATCCTCAAGCGCAACGACTTCACCTGGTTCGGCCTGATCGGCTCGAAGACCAAACGGGCCAAGTTCGAACACCGCCTGCGTGATCGTGGTTTCGACGCCAGCGTCGTGCAACGCATGCGCTGCCCGATGGGCATCGGCGAAGTCAAAGGCAAGTTGCCTGTGGAAATCGCCATCTCCATCGCCGGCGAAATCATCGCCACCTATAACGCCAATTTCGGCCAGCACACCGCCAGCGCCGAACCGATTGCCAAACTGCTGCCGGTTTCGCGCCGCAGTCAGGCCGCCACACTCAAAGCCTCAAACTGATTAGAGAACCCTCATGCCTCTGACTCGCAAAGCCTACCGCGCCGCCATCCTGCACAGCATCGCCGACCCCGCCGAGGTCGGCATCGAAGCCTCCTACGAGTATTTCGAGGACGGCCTGCTGGTGGTCGATGGCGGCAAGATCAGCGCCCTTGGCCACGCCAGCGAACTGCTGCCGAGCCTGCCGGCGGACATCGAGATCACCCATCACAAGGATGCGCTGATCACCCCGGGCTTCATCGACACCCACATCCACCTGCCGCAGACCGGCATGGTCGGCGCCTATGGCGAGCAACTGCTGGACTGGCTGAACACCTACACCTTCCCTTGCGAAAGCCAGTTCGCCGACAAGGCCCACGCCGATGAAGTGGCGGATATTTTCATCAAGGAACTGTTGCGCAACGGCACCACCACCGCGCTGGTGTTCGGCAGCGTGCACCCGCAATCGGTGAACTCGTTCTTCGAAGCGGCCGAGAAGCTGGACCTGCGGATGATCGCCGGCAAGGTGATGATGGACCGCAACGCGCCGGACTACCTGACCGACACCCCGGAATCGAGCTACGTTGACAGCAAGGCGCTGATCGAGCGCTGGCACGGCAAGGGTCGTCTGCACTATGCAGTCACCCCGCGTTTCGCGCCGACCAGCACCCCGGAACAGCTGACCCTCGCCGGCCAGTTGCTCAGCGAATACCCGGATCTGTACATGCAGACCCACATCAGCGAAAACCTCAAGGAAGTCGAGTGGGTCAAGGAGCTGTTCCCGGAGCGCAAGGGCTATCTGGACGTCTACGACCACTATCAATTGCTCGGCGAGCGTTCGGTGTTCGCCCATGGCGTGCACCTGTGCGATGACGAATGCGCGCGCCTGGCGCAGACCGGTTCGGCAGTCGCGTTCTGCCCGACCTCGAACTTCTTCCTCGGCAGCGGCCTGTTCAACCTGCCGATGGCCGAGAAGCACAAACTGAACGTCGGCCTCGGGACTGACGTCGGCGGCGGCACCAGTTTCTCGCTGCTGCAAACCCTGAACGAAGCCTACAAGGTGATGCAGCTGCAAGGTGCGCGCCTGAGCCCGTTCAAGTCGCTGTACCTCGCCACCCTCGGCGGCGCGCGGGCACTTCGTCTGGAAGACAGGATCGGCAACCTGCAACCGGGCTCCGACGCCGACTTCCTGGTGCTGGACTACAACGCTACGCCGCTGCTGAGCTACCGCTTGAAGCAGGCCAACAACATTGCCGAGACGCTGTTTGTGCTGATGACCCTGGGCGATGACCGCACTGTGGCTCAGACTTATGCAGCAGGTGCGCTGGTACACCAGCGCTAACTGATTGCTCGATCTTTCCCACGCTCTGCGTGGGAACGATCAGACGGACAAAAAAAATCCCCCGGTACTTTGCAGTCCGGGGGATTTTTATTGCCTGTCGATTCGCCTCAGAGCTTGACCGCCGGCCGCCCCGGCTTCTTGGTCTGCAACAGGTGCGAGAACACTGCATGCAGATCGTCCGAAGCGCTTTCCTCGTCGAGGTTGAGCTTGCTGTCGATGTGATCCATGTGATGCATCATCAGGTCCACCGCCAGCTCGCCGTTGCGCGCTTCGATGGCGTCAATCAACTGGGTGTGCTCGTCGTAGGAACAGTGCGAGCGGTTGCCGCTTTCATACTGGGCAATGATCAGCGACGTCTGCGAAACCAGACTGCGCTGGAAGCTGATCAGCGGCGCGTTCTTCGCTGCCTCGGCCAGTTTCAGGTGGAATTCGCCGGAGAGACGGATGCCGGCGCCGCGATCGCCGCGAGAGAAGCTGTCGCGTTCGTCGTTGACCATCTGGCGCAGTTCGGCAATCTGCTCGGCGGTGGCGTGTTGCACCGCCAGCTCGGTGATCGCGCGTTCCACCAGACGTCGGGCGAGGAACACCTGACGCGCCTCTTCAACGCTCGGGCTGGCGACGACTGCGCCACGGTTCGGCCGCAACAGCACCACGCCTTCATGGGCCAGACGCGAGAGCGCGCGGCGAATGATGGTGCGGCTGACCCCGAAAATTTCCCCCAGCGCTTCTTCGCTCAACTTGGTGCCGGGCGCCAGGCGCTGTTCGAGGATGGCCTCGAAGATATGCGCATAGACAATATCGTCCTGGGTTCCGCTGCGGCCGGCTTTGCCTGCTCGCGGTTGTTTCTTGAGGGGTTGCAACTGTTCGTTCATGGGCACTCGAGTCGGGAAGAACGGCGGCGAATTGACCGTGACTGTAATACGGCACAGTGGGTCGCTGGCAAGTATCGCGTAAAAAACAGCGCGATTGTACACAATGGAAGGTGGCAACACGACTGTACGGCTGTTTGCGACTTCGGCTGTATTGCAACGCTCCGTTACGTTTGAGTTTAGGCTTAAACCCGAAATCCGTGGCTTGAACAAGGAACGCCGCTGTCATGAACGAAATTACCTATACCCGACTGCGCCCGCTGGCGGACACATCGCCCTCCGCCATCGTCGCCGGGTTCATTGCGATGATGACCGGCTACACCAGTTCGCTGGTGCTGATGTTCCAGGCCGGGCAGGCGGCGGGCCTGACCAGCGGGCAGATTTCCTCGTGGATCTGGGCAATTTCCATCGGCATGGCGGTGTGTTCGATCGGCCTGTCGTTGCGCTATCGCACGCCGATCACGATTGCGTGGTCAACGCCCGGCGCGGCGCTGTTGATCACCAGCCTCGGCGGCGTGACGTATGGCGAAGCGATTGGCGCCTACATTACCTGCGCCGTGCTGGTGACGATCTGCGGCCTGACCGGCAGCTTCGAACGGCTGGTGAAAAAGATCCCGGCCTCCCTCGCCGCCGCGCTGCTGGCGGGGATCCTGTTCAAGATCGGCAGTGAAATCTTCGTCGCCGCACAGCACCGCACCGGTCTGGTGCTGGGGATGTTCTTCACGTATCTCATCGTCAAACGCCTGTCGCCGCGTTATGCGGTGCTCGCCGCGCTGCTGATCGGCACCGCGCTGTCGGGCTTCATGGGTTTGCTGGACTTCAGCGGCTTTCATCTGGAAGTGGCGACACCGGTCTGGACCACGCCGCACTTTTCCCTGGCCGCGACCATCAGCATCGGCATTCCGCTGTTTGTCGTAGCGATGACTTCGCAGAACATGCCCGGCATCGCCGTGCTGCGCGCCGATGGCTACAACGTCCCGGCCTCGCCGCTGATCACCGCCACCGGCATCGCGTCCTTGCTGCTGGCGCCGTTCGGTTCCCACGGCATCAACCTGGCGGCCATCAGCGCGGCGATCTGCACCGGGCCCCATGCCCATGAGGATCGCAACAAACGCTACACCGCAGCGGTGTGGTGCGGGATTTTCTACGGGATTGCCGGGGTGTTCGGCGCCACGCTGGCGGCGCTGTTCGCCGCGCTGCCCAAGGAACTTGTGCTGTCGATTGCTGCGCTGGCGCTGTTCGGTTCGATCATCAACGGCTTGAGCATCGCCATGACCGAGGTGAAGGAACGGGAAGCGGCGCTGATCACGTTCATGGTCACGGCGTCGGGGCTGACGTTGTTTTCCATCGGTTCGGCGTTCTGGGGGATTGTCGCGGGGGTGTTGACCTTGCTGATCCTCAACTGGCGCAAGGCTTGAGGCCTGAATAAAAAGCAGGCATAAAAAAACGGCGACCCTCGGGTCGCCGTTTTTTCAGTATCACTTGGCCGCGTTGATCGGCTTTTCCGGATACCAGACGTCCAGCAGCGGGCTGATTTCAGTGCTGGTCAGCTCGGAGCGGGTTTTCAGCCAGGCTTCAACAGCAGCGCGCTGCTCTTCGGTGACCGAGCCGCGCTTCTGCAGGCAAACCAGACCGAAGTCGTCGCCGCCGACATAGCCCAGACCGTTGGCTTCCATGGCTTCTTTGATGAATGCTTCGAGGAAAGCGTCAATGGCTTCTTCGGACAGGTCTTCTTTGAAGCCCAGGTTCAGTTCGAAACCCAGCTCTTGAAATTCATCGACGCACAGTTTTTTGCGCAGACGCTGGGAACGGTTAGTCGCCATTGGAACAATCCTCTTAAGTAATAACGGCCGGCACTTTACCAGTTTAAGCCGGCGATTGCCCGACTCTCTGGAACGTGCGTGCGACCGCCTGTAAAAAAATAACGAATTGGCGCCCTTGCGAAAGGCACAAGCTGTAACAGCTTGGGGCATAATGCCGACACTTTCATGACCACTGAGGGCCTTTTCATCCATGTCCTCGTCTTTTTTCCCCTCGGCTGTAGGGTTTTATTTCATATGATCAAATCGTTGCGTCCTCTGCTCCTGGCCGGTCTTCTTCTGCCGCTGGCCTTGCCCGTCTCCGCTGCCACCATCAACACCGCCCTGACCCCCAACGTCGAAAAAGCCCTCAAGGCCAGCAAGCTGCAGCCCACTGCCCTGTCGCTGGTGATGGTGCCACTGGACGGTCCGGGCACGCCGACCGTGTACAACGCCGACGTGTCGGTCAACCCTGCCTCGACCATGAAGCTGGTCACCACTTACGCGGCGCTGGAAATGCTCGGCCCCAACCATCAGTGGAAAACCGAGTTTTACACCGACGGCGACCTGAACGGCGGGATCCTCAACGGCAACCTCTACCTCAAGGGTGGTGGCGATCCGAAGCTGAACATGGAAAAACTCTGGCTGCTGATGCGCGACCTGCGTGCCAACGGCGTAACCCAGGTCACCGGTGATCTGGTACTGGACCGCAGCTTCTTCGTGCAGCCGCAACTGCCGGAATTCAACGATGACGGCAACGACGAGAACAAGCCGTTCCTGGTCAAGCCGGATTCGCTGCTGGTCAACCTCAAGGCCCTGCGCTTCGTGGCCCGCAACGACAATGGCCGGGTCTTGATCTCGGTCGAACCGCCGATCGCCAGCATCAACATCGAAAACACCGTCAAAGCGCTCAACTCCAAACAATGCACCGGCGGCGTGCGCTACAACCCGGTGCCGCAGGCCGATGGCAGCGTGACCGTGACCGTGGCCGGCCAGTTGGGTGAAGGCTGCAGCTCGCAGACTTATCTGTCGCTGCTCGACCACGCGACCTACACCGCCGGCGCCGTGCGGGCGATCTGGAAGGAACTGGGCGGAAGCATCCAGGGCAAGGATCGTCTGGCCCCGACGCCGAGCAGCGCCAAAGTGCTGGCCCGCGCGTTCTCGCCGGATCTGGCGGAAATCATCCGCGACATCAACAAGTACAGTAACAACACCATGGCTCAGCAACTGTTCCTGAGCCTGGGCCAGAAATTCCGCAACGACGCCGACGGCGATGACGCCAAAGCCGCGCAACGCGTGGTGCGTCAGTGGCTGGCGAAGAAAGGCATCACCGCGCCGCATCTGGTGATGGAGAACGGTTCCGGTCTGTCGCGTTCCGAGCGGGTCAGCGCCCGGGAAATGGCCAACATGCTGCAAGCGGCCTGGCACAGCCCATATGCTGCCGAGTACATCAGTTCACTGCCGATCGCGGGCACTGACGGCACCATGCGCAAACGCCTGAAGACCACCGCGATGCGCGGCGAAGCCCACGTCAAGACCGGCACCCTGAACACCGTACGGGCAATCGCCGGCTTCAGCCGCGACGTCAACGGCAACACTTGGGCGGTGGTGGCGATCCTCAACGACAAGGCCCCGTTCGGCGCGTCGTCGGTGCTGGATCAGGTGCTGCTGGATCTCTATAAACAGCCGCGGACGCCGCAGACTGCTTCGGTTCTGTAATCCCCGTAAATGATTGTTCCCACGTCGAGGCGTCGAACCGTCCGCGTGGGAATACAGCCCGTGACGCTCTGCGTCACTGGACGCGGAGCGTCCCCGGGGAGGCATTCCCACGCAGAGCGTGGGAACGATCAGGTGGCAGAGGGGCTCAGTTCATCTGCCGCTCGACCCGATCCCGTCCGCCCTGCTTCGCCGCATACACCCCGGAATCCGCCCGCAACAACAGCGCATCCGCGCCCTCCCCCGGTCGCCAGCTGGCAATCCCGAAACTGGCCGTCACCACCCCCACCACGTCGATCGGCGCACTGCGCAGGCTGTGCCATAACTCCTCGGCCAGCATGTGGGCGTGATCGCCGTCGATGTCCGGGCACAGCACCATGAACTCTTCGCCGCCCAACCGGCAGAACACGTCGGTACGCCGCAGCCGGTGACCTATGCGTTCGCAGACCGCCTGCAACACACGGTCGCCCACCGCATGACCGTACTGATCGTTGATCCGTTTGAAGTGGTCGATGTCGAGCATGATCACTGACAACTCGCCACCGCCACGCTCGACCCGCGCCATCTCGGTGGTCAGGCGCTCCTGGAAATAGCGCCGGTTGTGAATGCCGGTCAGGGAATCGGTCACCGACAGCGCGCGCAATTCTTCTTCCACCCGTTTCAGGTCGGAGATGTCGGAAATGTAACCGTGCCACAGCACGCCGCCGCCCGGCAGCTCCTCCGGGGTCGCCTCGCCGCGAACCCAGCGCAGGCCGCGCCCGGGTAATTGCACGCGGTATTCCTCGCGCCACGGGCTGAGATTGTCCGCCGAAGCGCGGATCGACTTGCGCACGCGGCTGACGTCCTGCGGGTGGATGCGGGTGAAGATCGCTTCGGCGTTGAGCAGCAGCACATCCGGCTCGAGCTCGTAGATTTCGCGGATACCGTCGCTGGCGTAGATCACGCTGAAGCGTCCGTCGAACTCCATTTTGAATTGATAGATCCCGCCGGGAACATGGGCGCTGAGCTTCTTCAACAGCACATCCCGCGCGGCCAGCGCTTCGTGCACGCGCTTGCGTTCGGTGATGTCGATGCAGATCGCCAGGTGCCCGACCCACAGCCCCTGCTCGTCCAGCACCGGCGTGGCCAGCATGTTCACTGGAATGTGGCTGCCGTCCTTGCGCACCAGCGTCCACTCGCGCGCCTCGTGCCCGCCGACTTCGCCACCCTCCACCAGCATCGCCTGGCAGGTCGGAATGGTCTTGCCATAGCGGGCGCTGAGCTCCGCCGCGCGGGCCACCAGTTCCCGGGGAAAGTGCAGGTTTTCCAGGGTCATGTGGCCGACCACTTCGTTGCTGAGATAACCGAGCATCTGCTCGGCGCCGGGGTTGAACGTGTTGATCACACCGCGCAGGTCGGTGGCGATGATTGCCACTTGGGTGGCCGCGTTGAGCACTCCGCGCAACTGGCCGTGGGTGCCGCGCAGTTCCTGTTCGCGTTCATGCAGCTCCTGAGTACGCAACTCGACCATGCGCAACGCGCGCTGGCGCTGACTGACCAGCACATAAAGCAGCGCACTCAACAGCAGACTGAGCAACCCGCCCAGCACCACCACGCTGCCCACTGCCGAATGGTTGGCCTGCATGAACGCTTCGCTGGGCAGGATATCCACCTGATAGTCGTGATCAGCCATGCGCACCAATCGCGTAGCCGACAGATCGCTCGGCACCGGTTCATTGGTCGACTCGAACAACACTTCATGCTGATCGTTGGTGGACAGATCGAGGATGCGTACCGACAGATAGTCATGAAGTGCATCCGGCAAGCCGTCTGCCAGCAGCTGTCGCATGCTGATGACAGCCATCACATAGCCATATGATCTGGATTCCCCTTCGCGCAGCAGCGGTGCCACCAACAATACGCCGCGTGCGTAAGCCGGCTCGATACCGACCAGATGCATGGGCTGCGACACCGCCAGACCGCGTAGCTGGTCGGCGCGTTCAAGGGTCGAGCGGCGCAATGGCTGGGCCAGCAAGTCGTAACCCAGCGGCGCGCCAAGCCGGCTCTGGGTCTGGCTGTACAACACCACTACGTATTCATCGCGGGCCGAGGCCAGTTGCAGTTCGCCGCGAGCATTCAGTTCGCGCACGCTGAAGGTGCTCAGGCCTTCATCTCGCGTCCGCTGTTCGAAAGCTGCACGCTCGGCGCCGCTTACCCGCAGGGCAAACGAGTAGGCCTGGGTACGCAGTAATAAAGGTTGGGTGTAGCCGTCGAATTCGGCGCGGGACACCGATTCGGAGTTGGCGAAGAACCGGCGCAAGCCATCGAGGCGTTGCTCCTGATCCTGAAAACGTTCTTCGATGCGGCTGTAGCGCTCGTTGGCCAGTAGCTGAAAGCGCTGGCGCAACTGGCTATGAAATTGATTGAGGGTGCCCCAGGCGAGCAGCCCCGTGAGAATCCCGCCGGCGAGCAATACCAGCACCGCGACCAGCCAGGCCGAGACTTCTTCGCTGATAAAACCCAATATCTTCGGGCGCACGGGGTGCAACGACATAAAAGCCACTCACTACGTCAGCATCTGCGGGAAAAACCCCATCGGCCGTGTGTGAGTTATAGCTATTAGCCACTAATTTGGCTAGTTCTGAACGGATCCAAGAGCCTTTAAAAATCAAGGCTCTGTGGATCCAATGTTGCAGAGTGTCAACGAGCCGTGATTTTCCAGGCGCGGTGGATCTTGCCGTTACGGGCGAAATCCGGGTCGATGGTGCTGGCGGTGATTTCCTCGACCGCGTAACGCTCGGCCAGGGTGTCTTCGAGCTGGAACTTGCGGAAGTTGTTGGAGAAATACAACACCCCGCCGCTGGCCAGACGCGCCATGGCCAGGTCGATCAACTGCACCTGATCTCGCTGCACGTCGAAGATGCCTTCCATGCGCTTGGAGTTGGAGAAGGTCGGCGGATCAATGAAGATCAGGTCGTACTCTTCGCGGCAGTTCTCAAGCCACGCCATCACATCGCCCTGCTCCAGACGGTTCTTGTCGGAGAAACCGTTGAGCGACAGGTTGCGGCGCGCCCAGTCGAGGTAGGTTTTCGACAGGTCGACGCTGGTGGTGCTGCGCGCGCCACCCTTGGCAGCGTGCACACTGGCGGTCGCGGTGTAGCAGAACAGGTTGAGGAAGCGCTTGCCGGCCGCCTCTTTCTGGATCCGCATGCGCATCGGCCGGTGGTCGAGGAACAGCCCGGTATCGAGGTAATCGGTGAGGTTGACCAGCAACTTCACGCCGCCTTCGGTCACTTCATTGAACTTGCCTTGGGCAGCCTGACGCTCGTACTGCTTGGTGCCGCTCTGACGCTCGCGGCGCTTGACCACCACGCGGCTCTTGTCGATGTTCAGCGCCTGCGGGATGGCCGCCAGCGCGTCGAACATGCGGATCGAGGCTTTTTCCGGGTCAATAGACTTCGGCGCGGCATATTCCTGAACGTGTACCCAGTCGTGGTACAGGTCGATGGCCATGGCGTATTCCGGCATGTCCGCATCGTAGACGCGGTAGCAGTCGATGCCTTCGCGCTTGACCCACTTGCTCATGGCCTTGAGGTTCTTCTGCAGGCGGTTGGCAAACATCTGCCCGCCTTCGCTCAGGCGCGGTTGCTCGATCACTGGCGCCGGGGCCGGCGTCGGTTTGATCGGGTTACCGTTCTTGTTGAACTTGCGCTCTTGCGGCTCGTTCGGCGTCTGGTCGTAAGCGGCTTGTTCACGCTCGGCCTGACGCTGTTCCGGAGTGCGACGCTCGCCGGTGACGAACTGATCCGGCAGGACTTTGATCAACAGCAGCTTGCACGGCAGCGCGCCGTTCCAGAACGAATACTGTTTATGGCTGCGGATGCCCATGCGCTTGCCCAGGTCCGGCGCGCCGGTGAACACCGCCGCTTCCCAGTTCAGGCAGGCCTGACGCAGACGCTCGCCGAGGTTCTGGTAGAGGTACAACAGACTGGCTTCATCACCCAGACGCTCGCCGTACGGCGGGTTGCAGATGACCAGACCTTTCTGGTTCTGGTCCGGACGCGGCTCGAACGTCGCGACTTCGCCCTGATAGATCTTGATCCACTCGCTCAGGCCGGCGCGTTCGACGTTGTTGCGGCCCGGCTGGATCAGCCGTGGGTCGGCTTCATAACCGCGAATCCACAGCGGCGGCTTGGCCAGACCGGCAGCAGCACGCTCGACGGCTTCTTCATGCAGTTTTTTCCACAACGCCGGCACGTGACCGAGCCAGGCGGTGAAGCCCCACTGTTCGCGACGCAGGTTCGGCGCCATGTCGGCGGCGATCATGCCGGCTTCGACCAGGAACGTGCCGACACCGCACATCGGGTCAGCCAGCGCGCCACCTTCGGCGGCAATGCGCGGCCAGCCGGAACGGATCAGGATCGCTGCCGCCAGGTTTTCCTTCAGCGGCGCAGCGCCCTGCTGCAAGCGGTAACCGCGCTGGTGCAGGCTGTGGCCGGACAGGTCGAGGGACAGAATCGCTTCGCCACGATCCAGGCGCAGGTGAATGCGCAGGTCCGGGTTGAGCTTGTCGATGCTTGGACGGTCGCCCTGCGGGGTGCGCAGTTTGTCGACGATGGCGTCCTTGACCTTCAGGGCGCCGAAGTGAGTGTTGTCGATGCCCGAACCATGACCGCTGAATTCCACCGCCAGGGTGCCGTCGGCCAGCATGTGGTCCTGCCAGTCGACGTCGAGTACGCCGTGATACAGGTCTTCGGCGTTTTTCATCGGGAAGCGCTTGAGCACCAGCAGCACCCGGTTGGCCAGACGCGACCAGAGGCACAGGCGATAAGCGGTTTCCATGGTCGCCATGCCACGCACGGCGGAGGTGTGTTCGCGGGCCTCTTCAAGGCCAAGCCCGACGGCTTCCTCGATGAGCAGGCCTTCAAGGCCTTTGGGGCAGGTGAGGAAGAGTTCGAAACGGTCGGACATGGTTTTTCCAGAGCCTTTGGCTGATGAACCGGCAACGCATTGCCGATCCGGTTTTCAATCAGGCGCTTTTCTACAAGAGCGCCCGCGTGGCACGAAGGTGTGCCGTTCCATCCCCGCTGCTCGGGTTAAAAGAGCTTAGATGCCGGGACAGATAAAAAAGTTGAAGCAACAAAATGACTCAAAGCAACCCTTCGTCGAATAGTACCCCAGCGCAAACGTGGGTCATTCTCACTAAAGGATTAACCTCATCATCCAGCGCGGGGCCGATCATACCGGGGTTTGGCCAACAAACATTGGATAAATACGCGGTTACTTATGGCCATAGCATCTTTTTCGTTACGTCCTTATGACAAAACGGTCATTCCATCGATGTGACTCATTGGTTAGAACTGGACACAGGTTGACGTCGCAACGGCGTCAACACCTTGGCTCGCCACGCCGGCAGCGAGCCGCCAACGGCAGAGTTTTTCTGCCAGACCTCAATTGAGGTCGACGCGACAAAAACAGTCAACAAGTGAGGGAAACACCCTATGAGAAGACTTAAGCGTGATCCGTTGGAAAGAGCATTTTTGCGCGGATATCAATATGGCGTTGGTGGCAAATCCCGTGAGCTTTGCCCATTTACTCTACCGTCGGTACGTCAAGCCTGGATCAACGGCTGGCGAGAAGGACGCGGCGACAACTGGGACGGTATGACCGGCACTGCGGGAATCCACAGACTCAACGAACTTCACGCCGTCGGCTGACACAGGGCACTTATTGCGACACGACAATCTGATTTCGTAACAACCTGATCACCATGCACGTCCTTCCCGGACGGCGGGCTACGGCCCAGGGGCTCCTTCGAGGAGCCCTTTTTTATGCCTGCCTTTTTATGCCGGCCAATCAGCGCTTGGCGGCGATCGCGTCCACGGATTCGCGGATCAGCGCCGGGCCCTTATAGATGAAGCCGGAGTAGATCTGCACCAGGCTCGCGCCAGCCGCGATCTTCTCGGCCGCATGCTTGCCTTCGGTGATGCCGCCAGCCGCAATGATCGGCAGCTTGCCGCCCAGCTCGGACGCCAGCACTTTCACGGTATGGGTGCTCTTCTCGCGAACCGGCGCGCCGGACAGACCGCCCGCCTCGTCACCGTGTTCCATGCCTTCGACGCCCACGCGGCTGAGGGTGGTGTTGGTGGCAATCACCGCGTCCATCCCGGTTTCGATCAATGCCTGGGCGACTTGCGCGGTTTCTTCGTCGGTCATGTCCGGCGCGATCTTGATCGCCAGCGGTACATGTTTGCCGTGGCGCAGGGCCAGTTCGGCGCGGCGCGTGGCCAGATCCGCCAGCAATTGCTTGAGCGAGTCGCCGAATTGCAGGCTGCGCAGGCCCGGGGTGTTCGGCGAACTGACGTTGACCGTGACGTAGCTGGCGTGGGCGTAGACCTTGTCCAGGCAGATCAGGTAGTCATCCACCGCACGCTCGACCGGGGTGTCGAAGTTCTTGCCGATGTTGATCCCCAGCACGCCTTTGTATTTGGCCGCCGTCACCCGCGCCAGCAGGTTGTCCACACCGAGGTTGTTGAACCCCATGCGGTTGATGATCGCCTCGGCTTCCGGCAGGCGGAAAATCCGTGGTTTCGGGTTGCCCGGCTGCGGACGCGGGGTCACGGTGCCGATTTCGACAAACCCGAAACCCAGCTGGGCGAAGCCGTCGATGGCCGCGCCGTTCTTGTCCAGACCGGCCGCCAGACCCACAGGGTTCGGGAACGTCAGGCCCATGACACTCACCGGCAGCGACGCCGGCGCCTTGCACAGCAAGCCGTTGAGGCCCAAACGCCCGCCCGCGCCGATCAGATCCAGCGACAGATCGTGGGAGGTTTCCGGGGAAAGTTTGAACAACAGCTGACGGGCCAGGGTGTACATGGGCGGCTATGACTCGGGCGGCGAAAAGAGGCGGCGATTATAGCCGGGCATCCCCCCGCCGCGCGAGGCGCACGGTTAAATCGGTGCGCATGGCATATGCCTTGCACCCTCCTCGGCATCAGCCCGCAGGCCAATGGTGGCGCGCAGGCAAAGACAATGGCGTCGTCTCTCGGTTTTGCGCGGGCAAAGCCTGGGACGACGTTTTTTTTGAGGGTAGCTTTCATGACTCAAACCTCCGCCGGGCCGCTGGCCTGGGTCAACGGCAGCGATGCCCCGGAAAAAAGCGCGATCAACCTGGGTTTCATGGCCCTGAGCGACTGCGCCTCGCTGGTGGTCGCCGCCACTCAGGGCTTTGCCCAGCCTTACGGCCTGACCCTGAACCTCAAGCGCCAGAGTTCCTGGGCCAACCTGCGGGACAATCTGGTCAGCGGCGAACTCGATGCCGCCCACAGCCTTTACGGCCTGATCTACGCGGTGCATCTGGGCATCGGCGGCGTCGCGTCAACCGACATGGCGGTGTTGATGGGTCTGAACCAGAACGGCCAGAGCCTCAACCTGTCCCACGGTTTGCAGGGCCTGGGCGTGACCGGTCCTGAAGCGCTGCACCATCATGTGCACCAAACCCGCGCAAAACTGACCTTCGCCCAGACCTTCCCGACCGGCACCCATGCCATGTGGCTTTATTACTGGCTGGCGAGCCAGGGCATTCATCCGTTGCAGGATGTCGACAGCGTGGTGGTGCCGCCGCCGCAAATGGTCGCGCACTTGCAGGCCGGACGCATCGATGGTCTCTGCGTTGGCGAGCCGTGGGCGGCCAGCGCCGTGCAGCAGAATCTAGGCTTCACCCTGGCCACCAGCCAGACCATCTGGCCCGATCACCCGGAAAAAGTCCTCGGCTGCACCCGCGCCTTCGTCGAGCAATACCCCAACACCGCGCGCGCGCTGGTGATGGCGATCCTCGAGGCCAGCCGTTTCATCGAAGAGAGCCCGGAAAACCGCCGCAGCACCGCGCAACTTCTCAGCGCCGCCGAGTACCTCGACGCCCCGGCCTCCTGCATCGAACCGCGCTTTCTCGGCGACTACGACGATGGCCTCGGCAATCGCTGGCAAGACCCGCACGCCCTGCGCTTTCACGGCGATGGCGCGGTGAACCTGCCGTACCTGTCGGACGGCATGTGGTTCATGACTCAGTTCCGCCGTTGGGGTTTGCTGCGCGATGACCCGGACTACCTCGCCGTCGCCCGGCAGGTGCAGCAACTGGAGATCTATCGCGACGCGGCGACTGCTGTGGGCGTCGCAGCCTGGGGCAAGGACATGCGCAGCAGCCAGTTGATCGACGGCAAAATCTGGGACGGCAGCGACCCGGCCGCCTACGCCCGGAGCTTCAAGCTCCACGCGCTGAGCGACAGCGCGCCACTTCTTGCCCGCCGCTGACAGGAGACCGCGAACATGCTGCGCATTCTGCTGATCAATGACACCGCGAAAAAAGTCGGGCGCCTGAAAGCCGCGTTGACCGAGGCCGGTTTCGAAGTGATCGACGAGTCGGGCCTGACCATCGACCTGCCGGCGCGCGTCGAAACGGTGCGTCCGGACGTGATCCTGATCGATACCGAGTCACCGAGCCGCGATGTGATGGAACAAGTGGTGCTGGTCAGCCGCGACCAGCCACGGCCGATCGTGATGTTCACCGACGAGCATGACCCCGGCGTGATGCGTCAGGCGATCAAGTCCGGGGTCAGTGCCTACATCGTCGAAGGCATTCACGCACAACGCCTGCAGCCGATTCTCGACGTGGCCATGGCCCGCTTCGAAAGCGATCAGGCCTTGCGCGCCCAGCTACAGGCCCGCGACCAGCAACTGGCCGAGCGCAAGCGCATCGAACTGGCCAAGGGCCTGTTGATGAAAATGAAGGACTGCAACGAAGAAGAGGCCTACACCCTGATGCGCCGCCAGGCCATGAGCCGCCAGCAGAAACTCATTCAGGTGGCGGAGCAGATCATTGCCATGAGCGAGTTGCTTGGCTGAAAAGCCCCTCACCCTAACCCTCCCGAAACGTCGGACCGCCCGGAGGGAGAGGGAACTGATCGGGGAATATTCGAGAGATACGCTGACGTGAATGATCGGCTTTGAATCCATAATCGACTGGCTTTTTCAGGTCGATGTATGACGCAAGACACTGCGGTCGGTCCCTCTCCCTCCGGGAGAGGGTTAGGGTGGGTAAAGACCGGGTACATCCTTTACGTTTGAGACCGGGGACATGGTTTACAGGTATCAATCATGGTCAGGAGGTGCTGACCATGCCCTGGAATCAAGA